>NZ_VYTY01000020.1 GCF_009821115.1 Nitrincola alkalisediminis
ATTTCACGTGGATAACTTATTGATTCCACAGGGTTGCTAACAGGCATCCGTCAAAAGCACCTGTAAGCGGGCACAAAAAACCCGGCGCGGTGGCCGGGTCATGTGTCGATCATCCCTTGTAGGGCACTGGTGGGGGGCTAGGCATCAGCAGTAAGCCACCTGTGACCTGCTTAACCTTGGCGTCCGGGTAGACCATCAGAACCTTTTGAAGCTGGGGGATGAAGGTATCTTTAAAATCCTTGTCTGGGTTCTTTCCCTTGTACTCCTGGGCGAATTGCTCCCGCAAGCTATACCAGTGCAACGTAACCGGGCGGCCCTCGATCCGGTGCAGCCGGTGGGCCAGCCAGCAATATATATCCAGTGCCAGCGCGGAGCCTTTGAGTGCAAGCAATGCGCGATTGTCCAGCGGCACAGGGCGTTCCATCAGGATGTTATAAAACGAATCGTGCAAGCGTAGCGTGCCCGGCCATAGGGGCCGCTGCTTGCTCTCCTTGTCGCTTACCCAAGCATCAAAGTGATCTATTGGCTGCGCGTTCCATGTGCGCCCACGAAACCCCATTTGCAAATGACAAGAGGCTAAAGCGTGCATTTGTGTCCGAAGTGTCGAATAGCGGCGGCCCTCGCTCTCCATTCCCATCATTCGCAGGAACTCGGCGGCGCTCTCACCTATCGGAACCTCTGCGGTCTTGTGGCGAACGGCATACGTAGAAACCCAAGCCAGCGCAAGGCGTGGTAAAGGGCCATAGGGCACCGTCTGCTGTACTGGGCCGTTACCCTCGTCCAGCAAACCGGCCTGAATGCTTATCCACGCATCACCAGACTGACGCAGGAAGCTGGAGCCTTCAACCTTAGAGCGAGGCAAGCCAACTTGGCACAAAATGCCGTGATTAAATGCCATATCGTTACCCCTGGGCGGCGCTTCCATTATCTGCGCTGACGCATCAATCAGCGCAATATCGGCCCGTGTGGGCTGCTTGCGGGGCTTGGCGGCCTTCTCGCTGCCACTGGTGGCGGTCGCCTTCTTTGTGGCACTGCTACGGCGCTTTTGAGCGGGTGCCTTTTTGGCGTTCTCCACCTTAGCCGGTGCTGCCGGTGCCGGGGTGTGGATCACGCCCTGGGCGGGTGCCTGGCTATGGTGTTCAGCATAGCGGCGGGCAATGTCGAAAGCGGTGCTTTCATCAACGCCGCTATCTATCAATTTCCGTCTGTATTCGATTTCGTCAAAGTTATTCATTCCTCTTTCCTTTTAAGTTGTTAGCCTTATCCCGTGCATTGGATTAGTCTTTGTTTCTGCGTAGCTTTTTGCTCTCTTCTTCCCTTATAACCCTGTGAACTGTCGTTCTATGAACGCCAAATATTCGGGCGGCCTCTCCGGGCTGCTTACCCGCTGCCAATAACTCCAGCAAAGCGGCTCGTTTTTCATCGGTTAGTTTCTTAGGTGCCCCTAAGTGCTTCCCTTTTTTCCGGGCTTCCTGGCGGCCTTTCTCTGTCCTCTCGGCTATCAAGCTCCGCTCAAACTCGGCAACACCTGCAAAAATGGTCATTACCATTTTCCCGGCTGGTGTGGTGGTATCTGCCCACGGCTCCGATAAGCTCTTAAATGTTGCCCCGGTTTCGTGTATCTGCTCCACCAATGCCAACAGGTCGCGGGTGCTGCGGGCCAGTCGATCCAACCGGGTGACTATCACCACATCACCGGCCCTTAGCTTGTTCAGCATCTTTTGCAGCTCCGGGCGGTTCTGGTGCCTCCCTGTCACCTTGTCGGCAAATACCTGGTTGCAGCCTGCGGCCTCCAGATCGTCTATCTGCCCTTCAAAACCCTGCTTGGTTGTGCTTACTCGTGCATACCCGAAGGTCATGCGCCCCGTGAACAGGTCAGGGGTGTTTGTGTCTCGTTCTTCCATCAGCCCACCTGTAGCATTTTACACAATATTTTATAGAAAAAAATGATTCTATCTTATGCTACACGTTTATGCGACACTTTCGGCCCTTTTGAGCCTGTAGCAGAAGCTAGGAGTTATGCGACACCGGGCAGCCCTGGGGGGGCCGATTTAACGGAACCCTGGGCCACCGGCTGGGGGGGTGATTTAACGAAGCTAGGGGGGGGGTCTGATTATGCGTAACCCTGCCCGGCCTGCTGCCGGGCCTGGTGGGTCACTCGATCACGGCCAGCAAGTCGCACGGGTTGGCGGCGCTGCAACGGGTAGCGATACGCTGGGCGGCCTGCTGTGCATCCTTGGCGTTCACTAGAAACCCGAAGCCGGTAGCGCGGTGGGTGAAGCTCACCACGCCCACAACCTCACCGGCCTGATTGATAACCGGGCCGCCACTGCTGCCCTGGTAAATTCTGGCGTCTATCTGGATCAGGTCACGCCCTCCCCTCAAAACGTCGTTGTTCCTGGACGTGGCCAGCCATGACCGGCGCGGGTGGCTCACAATACCGGCGCTGATACTCTCGCTGAACCCTGCCGGGCCTCCTACGGCGGCCACTGGCTCCCCTCGCTCCGCTCCTGCGGCGAACGATAGCGCGGGCCTGCTCAGGGTCGGCACGGCCAACAGGGCCACGTCTGCGCCTCTGTGGCGCGGCTCATGCCCGACAAGCTGGGCGGCGTGTTGCTCACCCTCTGCGGTGATAACGGCAAACCCTGCCCGGCTCATGGCCTCCACGGAGTGCGCGGCGGTCATCACATACGGGCGGCCCTCGATCTCTACCACAAAGCCGGTGCTGTCATAGGTCGGGGTCTGGCCGGTGGGTGTCGGTCGCCAGCCGGTCAGCCAGCGGTTCAGGTATTCGGTGGCCTTGGTTGCCCAGCTCACGCGAACGCCGGGGATCTCCATCACCCTGCTGGACGTGGTGGCGTCTGTGGTTGTCACGGTGACAACGGACGGCAGCACAGCGGGGGCTTGCTCTCGCCAGTCATTCGCCTGGGTAACAGTCGCCACGGTGGCAAGTACGGCAGCGGCTAACAGTCTGCGGATCATGGGCGCACCTCCTGCACCTGGACGGCGAAGGCGGCAATAGCCTGGCGGTTGGCGGCGGCTTCGGTCGCGGCGGCCACGGATACGATCAGCGAGGCGCTGAACACCAAATAGGCGGCGAAGGCGGCGGCTTTCATTCGGTGCCCTCCCCTTGGTGCAAGCGGCGGTATAGGGTCGCGTCTTGCCATTGCTCTACCAGCTCATGGCCACGGGCCACGTTCTCCCGGTGGGTGTGAACGGCGTAGGTCATCAGCGGGGCGCTGATTGCTCCGGTGCCAATGAGGCACAAAATAGCGATAGCGGCCCAATCTCGCGGTTTTGGTGTAGGACATTTTGCCCTATTGGCTGTTATACTCTTGTCTACCATCGCTTCTTTCCTGTCAGTTAAAACCCGTGCATTGGATTAGCTGTTGGTGATTCGGTGGGGGGCGCTGCGGCTTACGCTACAGCGCCCTTTCTTTTACCTGGTCAGGTCGTTGGCATCCTCACGGGTGTTCACCTCGTCGGCCTGCATGGTCGCCCTGATTCGGTCGCCTATCTCGTGTTCCTGCTCGGTGGCGGGCACTAGAACCCGGTCGGTTTCCCAATCGGCCCCGGTCGCCTCCACTGCATAGAACTTGCTGCCGTCCTCCATCTCCACGGTGTTGACGATCTCACCCCGTACCCGGTCGCCGTCCTCCATGTGGCGGAAGTGCTGGCCGTCGATCTCGACGCCCTGGGCGGCTTCCTGCTGCGGTTGCTGCGCCTGGGTGGCGGCCTGCTCCTGCTGCGGCTCCGGCTTGTAGTCGCTGGCTGGGCCAAAGCTGCCGGACAAGTCGGCGGCCTGCTCCTGGTGCCGGTCGCTCTGCTGCACCTGGCCACGCTCGGCGGTGCCGGATCGTACAAAGGCGGTCAGTTCATCGGCTGCCTTTTGGCGTTCTGCTTCCTGCTGCTTATGCTGCTGCTCCATATCTCGGTGCAGTTTGGTTAACGGGTCGCGCTCTAGCGGGGCTTTTGCCAAGTCCTCTACTTTCTTAACGCCCTTCTCTAACATTTCTTTTGATTGTTCATCCACATAAACGGATGTTGTCGTTGTGGTCGTGGTTTTGTTGTATCCCATGCGGTCGGCCACGTCATAAATAGAACTTCTGAACGTGGTAGGTCTGCCGCCTCGTTGATAGGTCGTGCTGGATCGCTGGCCTGTTACAACGCCGGTTAACTCGGTATCCCCCTGTTTCATCGTGTCGGATATGTTCAACTCTTGGCGCTGTTCACTTTCTGGAATCATGCCGGTCTGCTCAGGCCCGCCATGCTCCGGCTGAAATTCCTCCAGAATCTCCTTTTGCTGTTCCAGCGTCTTGATATATTCGCGGGTCTGGTTGGCCTCTTGGGACAACTCGGCGGCTTTTGCCTGGTTGCCCTGCTGCTCGGCTTCGGTTCTCTCGCGCTCCAGACGCTCCAAGTTATCGCGCTCTTTGTTCAACTGATTTTGTAATTCCATCGTCCTATCTCCTTATGAAAAATCTCTGAGCTGTTCGGTCATCGTGATTTCGTTGTTAATGTCCTCCAGTTGGCCAACGTCTAAATCCGTGTAATGCCCTTCACCCATTTCAATGCGGGTTTCCAGCATGTGGCGGGTGTTGTAGAGGTGTTCTAATCGGGCCTCGATCTCAGCCCGTCTAATGTCTCTGTCACTCATAAAGTAACGCTCCTGTATTGGTTAAAGTCCGTGGCCACCATCGCGGCCCCTGTTGCGGCTTCTCCGCTGCTCTCTCTCTTTCTCCTGTTGCTGTTCCTCCCTTTCCTTTTGGCGTTGCTGTTCGCGCTCCTGGGCGGCCTTGCGGGCGGCCTGGTTGCGCTCCTGGTCAAACTGTTGAACACGGCGGGCGGCTTGCTCCCGCTGCTGTCGGGCCTGCTCCATCGCCGGATCGGCAAAGGTGACGCGCATACCACTGGTGGCCACCACGTCCAGCACGGCCTTTTTATATTCGTCGGTGCCGTTGACCGTCAGGCGTGGCCCGAACTTCTGCACGGCCAGCCTGAGCGCGGTTTCCAGCTCCTGGGCGTTGGTCTGGTATGTCCGAACCTCCCGGCCTGCATCGGTGAACAGGCGGCGGCCTCGGTCGTCGCTGTAATGAACATCACCCCGGCGGTCTACCTGGTAGCTCAAGCGGCGAAGGATCGGCGCGGCCTGCTCCTGCTGCTGCCCTTCCACGGTCGGCGTTCCTGGCTCGGCCTGGCTCGGCCTGTCAGCCTGGCGGCGCAACTCCAAAAGGGCGGCCTGGTCGCCCTGCTGGGCCTTCTCGGTCAGGAACTCCCGGAACTGCTCGGCGGGTGGCTTGCTGAACCGCTCTTTCAATGCCTGGCGTTCGTCCTTGATCTGCTCCGATAGCGCCTTGTCAGCAAGTGCCTTTTCCATCCGGGCCACGGACAAAGCGGCGCGGCGCTGTGCCCTGGTTAAACCCTTGTCGCCCTCGATGCGGTTTTTCCGGGTGTACCACTGCTGCCGCAACTCGCCCCGGCGCTGCTTGTCGCGCTCCTTCTGCTGCTCCCATGCCTCGCCCTTGGCCTCGCGCTGTGCCGGTTTCCACTCGTCGCGGTACTCGGCCCACAACTCGGCGCGGGGTCTGACTCGGTGCTGTTTCTGCGGCTCCTGGGCCTGCTGCTCGGCGTAGGTGTCGCGCAAAATCTCGCGGGCCTGCTGCCAAGGTAGGTTTAGCTCCTTGGTCAGAAAATCCGACACGTTCAGGTTTCGGGTGCCGCACTTGATCCGGTCGCTGCCGTCCTTGCCCTTGGTGATTTCGTACCGCTCCGGCTGTACGCCGTGGCTCTGACTGGTGGCGGCCAGTAGTCGGGCGGCGTCCAGCTCGCGCTTGATCTGTACCATTTCACCCTGTTGCCCGGTCTGCTGCTGTCGCTGCTCTGCCAAGTCGCGGCGGTACTGACTGGCTACGCTGTCGGACTGTCGGCGGGCGGCTCGCTCTGGTCGCTGCTCTCGCTGTTGGCCAGGCTGCGCTTGATCTCCGATAGATCGGCGGACAGCGGCGCTAACAGCTCGGCTAACTCGTCTATCAATGATCCCTCTGGCTGCTTGTTCAGCGCCTCCATTAACTCGGCTAACTGATTCGATATGGCGGCCTGCTGTTCGCAAATCGTTTTCAAGATCGGCAAAAGCTGCTCGGTGTTGTCCTGGTTGCTCATGGTCTGCTGCTCTCCATTTGGCGTTAAATCGTTGTTCACGTTCGGCCAGAATCTCGCGGCGGCGCTCCTGGTCGGCGGCCTTATATTCGGCGTACATTTTCCGGTTGCCGGAATTGAGGTAACGAATTTCACGGGCGCGGACTTCGTGCCACTCTTTCAGGCGCTCGCTGATCTGCTCCGGGGTCGGCTTGGGTCGCCCTGGTGTGCTGTACCCCTCGCCCTGCTCGGCGGCCAACTTCTGCACCTTCTGAGCGGTTGGCAACTCGATAAACTCACGCGAAAAAAGCGGCTCTTTCAGGTTCACACCCTTGGCGGCACCTTCCGGCTTTATATTCAGGTACTCACCACCTCGGCGCTCTTTCACCTCGCCAAACTCGGCGGCCAGCTCCCGGAACTGCTGCCAGTCGTTGACGTTGTTTTTTATAACAGCGGCCAACAGCTCGTTTTTAATCTCTCCACCTTGCCCGGTGAATACATCGCCTTTATATCGGCTTATCATTTCATGTTCGCCGGTCAGCTCTAGGCGTTGGTGATCCTTCGGGCTGGCTAATCCATATTTGGCGTTAATATGTTCTTGGAATGCCTCAAGGAATTTAGTTTGCTGCTCAACTTTGCCAAGTGGGTTCAAATTGTGACCGCTTAACAAATTCTGCTCAGGTATCACAATATGAACGTGTGGCTTCCGCTCTATAAACTCACCTGTTCCACGGTGGTTATAGCTTTTAATTTTCGGCAAGTGTGCCTCAGCATAAAAATTAAACTCGTCATCTTGATACGCTGAAAAGGCAAACTCTTTAAATTCATCGGTTATATTCTGCAAAGCCTCGCGGGTTATTTCATCCTCACGGAACGCCAAAGTAATATGCAGATATTTTTCACCCTGCTTGTTCATCCCATTTATAACACTGTCGGTCAGCTCTAAATCACCCGACAAAATAACGCGCTCGTCCAGTGTGTCGCGGTCAAAATCGCGGCCCTGCTTCTGGCCATTCTCCAGATATTCCCTAATGCCTGATTCACCGCCACGGACTCTAATCAACATCTTTAATCACCGCTTTCATATAACGGGCCATCAGCTCCAACTGATCCAATATATTGCTATAGGTGGCCTCGCTAATTGTTCCGGCGTTGTAATCCAAGTTAGCCCGGTGCGCTAACTGGTTTACGTTGTTGCTCGTCTTGTTGAACAGGTAAATAAGGCGCTGCTTTTCATCACTGCTCTTAATCTTTTTGGCCTTCTTGATCTGTGCGGCGGCTGCGGCTGCCCGCTCGATCTTCTCCAGGGAAACAGTGGATTGAATAGGCGCGGCTCCCACCTCGCCCAATCGCTGCCGGATATGCTGGCCCAAGCTAACGCCCTGCAAGGTGGCCTCACCTAGCAGACGATCATAAATATCTTTAGGTAGTCTTAAAGCTACTGATTCGGTCAGCTTAGCCATAAATAACCCCCCTTATAAAGCCTTTAATATCACTGCATTTATATGAAACACGAACAACATCAACACCCACTGAAGATAGGAAAATGTCTTTCTCTAAATCCATTCTTTGGCGTTCCTTAAATGCCTGTTCACCACCATATATATCTATCGGTTTAAAGTGTTGCTCACCGTCATATTCAATAACCATATTTCTATCTGGCAAAAAGAAATCAGCTCTCAAATTTCGCCCACAACCAAGCGCAGATAGATTATATTCAGGGATAAAATTAACGCCTTCTGACAAAAGAAACTCCTGTATCTCCATCTCTCCTTTACTACGAGCATTTGAAGAACAAAGACATAAAACAACACCACTGCAAGAAAGAACGCTCCTTTTATTAACTCGGCCACACCTACCACAAGAGAATGAAATATATGGATATTCTGAGTTCAAATAAAAGTGCCCGGATTTCTCCAAAACTGAAACAGCACTTTCAATACATGAATCCCTTTTTCCTTGCTTGATCCTTGAAACACACAGCGAACAATGAGCAACTAAATCAGGCTTAACATTTACTAATCTTTTACTCTGTTGCCCTCCACATTTCGGACAATCCCACCCAAGATATAGCCAAGGATCGCCATACCTCCTGAATGATTTGATACCATGCAAACCCAACGATAAGGCGACATTCCAACCGGCCATATTTTCCTTATCAATAGACGCGGCCACGCAATCCGCACAATCATCACTCCAACTAGCCGGATGCTTAAAAACCTGCCCGCAGCGTGAACAAGTGGAACGCCTGGTGCGGCGTTGCCCCCGCATCAACAACCATGCTTCTGTTTGTTTTAATGCCGCCTGCTCGTCGGTCATCGCCTCACCTCTCCATCTACTGCTGTCGGTGCGGGTGGCACCATTCGGGTTTCAAAGGGCTGGCCCTTTGGCACGGGATGTTTCAAAAACGCGGAGCGGCTTTTGTAAACATCCGACGTGCCTATGCTCTAGTGCTAGATTATAGCGCGGGGGCATGGAAAAGCAACACTAGGTTGCTTATGGTTGTTCCTGCGTTGTCCGGTGGTTGTCTATAGGTTGTTTAATGGTTGCTTTTGGTTGGCAAGCTGGTTTATAGTGGTTGCCAAGGGTTGCCCAAGGTTGTAATATGGTTGCCCAAGGTTGCCAAGGGGCAGCCAGGCAAGCATAAGGGGGGTGAACAATGGACATAGAGGAGTTTGAGAAGCGCCAAAAGCCCAAGGCGCGGCGCTCCAGACTGGAACCGTTCAAAGAACAAATCTTTGAACTGAAAGCCAAGGGGTACGCTAATTGGCAGATTAGCGAATGGCTGGAAGCTAACGGGGTAAAGGTGTCCAAAGAGTCCGTTCGCAAGTTCATCAAGAGCCGGGAGGACGAAGCAGAAAACGCACCAAATGAAGTAACCGCACCAACGGCAGAAAAACCCGTTGAACGCCAAAAAGAGGCGGCAGCGGAACCAGCACCTAAACCGGCTGAACCAGTCCCGGAAACTGACGAAGAAGGCGGGCGGCTTTCAGCTAAACAAAAACGTGAACGGCTTGCAGATCAATATATCAAGCCTGAAACAACAAACAGCCTATTCAAAAAGCGTAACAAGGAGTAATTCAAATGAAAGTTGCAGTTATTAACTTCTCTGGCAATGTCGGCAAATCCACTGTTGCACGTCACTTGCTCGCCCCGCGTATGAATGCGGAAATTATCGCGGTTGAGTCTATTAACTCCGATGGCACCGACTCGGAAGCCATTAAGGGTAAACAATTCGGCCAGCTTCAGGAATATTTGCTTGTTTCCGACAGTGCAACGGTTATTGATATTGGTGCGTCTAATGTCGAGGACTTTGTAAATCTGATGAAGCAATACCGTGGAAGCCATGAAGATTTTGATTACTTTGTGGTGCCGGTTGTTCCTAAAACAAAACAGCAGCGCGACACTATTAGCACCATTGACGCCCTGGCGGAAATTGGTATTCCCGCTAAAAAGCTGCGCCTCCTGTTTAATATGGTTGAACTGGATGAAGATATTGAAACCGTATTTGCTGGCCTGTTCGCATATCACAAGGAAAATAAAAACTTCACCCTGCGCCCTGATGCTTTTCTACCTGTAAAAGATATTTACGGAAAACTGAAAGGCGACTCTATGGGAATCGCTGAAATTCTCGCAGATAAAACCGACTATAAAGCGAAACTCAAGGAAGCCAAAGACCAAGCGGAAAGAATGCACTTTGCCGAAAAAATCAGCCTCCAGCGCCAAGCGGCTGATGTGGTCGAAGATTTGGACGCTGCATATAAAGCACTGTTCAAGTAAGGGGGCAACATGGCCAAAAACACACTTGAAGTATTAACGGCGGAAATGCTGGGTGATGTGGGAAAACTGCATGACCAGATTGAAGCATTACCGGCAAAGCTGGATGAAACCATCCAGCCCACGTTAAAACGCGCTGAGGAAGTCTTGCCTTATTTGCTGGACATAAAGCGCAAAGAGTTAGACGAAGCAGCGGCCAGAATACTGGCCGCCTCCGATGTACTGGAAGAAAACCGCCGACAACTGGCCGAAACGATGCAACAGGACGTTGATAACGAACTGCGGGCACGGGTCGAGGATTACACCAGCCAAGTGATGGCGGCCACCAAAACCATGATTGAACAAACCGTTCAATCTGAAATGACACAAGCGGCGCTCACGATCCAGACGGCAGCGCATGAACTGGATCAGGCCCGCAAAGGAATTAAGCGCAGCCAAGCACAAGAACTTCTCTGGATGGCCGCTGTAGCCATATTGGGGGGGCTTATGGGCGCATCCTTTATATTGATTCTCATGTAAGGAGTAACAACACAATGAATGTGAATTTATTTGGTCTGTTTTTCCGGGCGCTATTCCGCGCCCTGGCAACAGCTATTTTTGCACCGTGGCGGCTGATTGGTGAGATTTATAACTTCTTCGCCAAAGGGTCGCGCTATATGTTGATTGAATGGATCTACCTGGGCGCTACTGCGATCACTCTGGGGCATGTTATTCATACATGGCAGCATGAAGGGTTAGGCATGGCTATATTCGCCTGGCTCATGCTGACTTTAATCGTGTTGGTGTTCCTGGACGTGGCCAGCCAAATGATTGCCAAAATTCCCGATGATGGCCCGGCAGGGGAACTGTTCGGGTGGCTCAAGTGGGCACCGCCTGGTCGGGCTATTCCTAACCCGCGCAGGGCAGCAAGCCAGCACGGGAAAAAATACGTTCGAGGGGCGGCTGTTCTGGATGGTGAAGCGGTCGCGGCTGAACAGGCAGCCACCGGGGAGAATCTGGCCCTGTATATTAAACTCGGCGGGGTGGCGATTCCCTACAAAAGCGAGGCGGAACACTTCCTGATTTCTGGTAAAACCGGGGCCGGTAAGACTCAGGCAATTAACGCCATGCTGCGAGTTGTCCGGGAGCGAGGGCAAGCGGCCATTATCGCTGATCCTGCGGGCGGTTACTGCCAGCGATTCGGGCGCGAATGTGATTACCTGCTGAACCCCTTTGATGCACGGTCGGCTGATTGGTCGCCGTTCCTGGAACTGGAATATGAAGCTGATGCGGGCATGATCGCTAAGGCTGCAATTCCCGACACCAACGGCAGCGGGAAAGAGTGGAACAACTACGCGCAAACACTGTTCAAGGAACTGCTTTTACACCTTTGGAAGTCGGGCAACCACTCTGTTAAAGAACTGCTGCGTCTGGCTACCAGTGCAACACCAAAAGAGCTGTACCAACTACTGAAAAACACGCCTGCGGCGGCGTTTGTCGCGCCGGATAATGAAAGAATGCTCGGTTCTGTTCGCTCGGTCATGGCGGCTTATATCGCGGCCTGGGAATACCTGCCGGATCGCGGTGATTTTTCGGTTCGCCAGTGGGTGCGGGCTGTCGATCAGGGGGAAACGGACGCCTGGCTGTATCTGACGTATATGGATAATCAGCTTGCCATGCTTCGTAACCTGGTGTCGTGCTGGTTGGAGCTGGCCATAGTGGAAGGTCTGAGCCTGAGCGAAAGACCGGAACGGCGTATTTTCTACATCATGGACGAGCTGGACAGCCTGGGGAAAGTGAACAGTCTGCGCGGTGGTCTAACCAAGCTGCGAAAATATGGCGGCGTCTGCGTGAATGGCTTGCAGACAATCGCACAGCTTCGGGACACTTACGGGCGGGAGGAAGCACAAACACTGCTTTCCTGTATGTCTACTAAGTTGCTCCTGGCGGCGGGTGACAGTGAAACAGCGGAATACTTTAGCCGGGAAATCGGGGATCAGGAATTTCAGCGGGAAAACCGGAGCAAAGGACAATCGGCCCGGATCGGGGAGCTGGCCAGCTCATCCGAAAACATCAGCACGGAACACCGGACAGAACGCGCTGTTTTGGCGTCCGAAATTACCGCGCTGCCTAACCTGCACGGCTTCCTGAAACCTGTAGGAATGCCGGTAATGCGTATCACGCTGGATTATGTGGGAATGGACAACCTGAACCCGGCGTTTGTCAGAAAGGAGAATGCAAATGACTGATATAACCCTAAATCCAATAGCTCTGTTAAAAACAGTGGTCGTTATCACAGCGGCGGTTTCAATCGGCTATCTGATTTCTCATAAAGGTGCAGCGGGCACGGCAGAACGCCGGGCGGCTGTAGTTGAGCAATCAGCCGCTAATCAAGATGTTAGGCAACCTAAACCACCTGTTAGGCAAGTAGATTCAGAAGGGCCTAAATTATGGTCTGAAGAAAGAACCAACGAAATCGAGCAAGCCTGGGCGGATAGCCGGGCATCATGGCAAACGCGCACCTGGGGCGAAATTTTAGATGCTCAGGGGCCTAAACCTGAGCCACCGGAACAGCCTGAACGGCGCGTTATGACATTCGAAACAATGGGCGCTGAACGCCAACGGGCGGCAGCTCAAGAGGCAAGAGAACAGCGGGAAAACACCGGCACGGAACAGCCTAGCGACTAATCCAATGCACGGGTGAAACGTCAAACCATAGCCGGGCCATCATGCCCGGCTTTTTAACGCCAAAAGGGAATTAGCGTTCATTCGGATAGCAGTCTTGGCATAGAAATTTCCGCTCTTTACTGCTGCGCGGATCGTCGGCATGTGGGCCGCAGTTCATCACACATACCTTGGTTGACGGGTCAAAGGCGGCCAGCGCCTCCGGGTCAGCACGACGCCACGGGTAGCCAAGCGTAACCCGGTGGGGTAGGTCATCGCTGGGCGCGTCGTCGTCAATGAATGCGGGTTCTTCTTTTGCTGCCAATCTGTTGGCCACATTAAGCGGCCTGTCTTTTCTGTTTGTCTTATGTCTCATATCGTGAACCCAAATAGAACCCAGCGGCGACATATAGGGGATGATATGAGGGCCAAGCAACCAAATGGATTGGGTAAGCTCGAACGGGCCGCTTAGCGGTAATGGCGTCACCTTTGCCTGTTCGCAAAGTTTCAAATAATCCCCGTATTCAATATGTTCAAAATCAATCATTGTCATTGTCTCCCTGGTCTTTCTTGGTCGTGGTGCGCTTCCTGGGCGCGGCGGCCTTCTTCTCTGGCTGCGCCTTCTGGATCGCGGCCATCAGCTCCTTGTTCTGTGCGGTGATCGCCTCCAACTGACCGGCCAGCCCTGCGGCCTGTTCGCGGGCCTCTGCTGCGCTCTGGCGGGCTTTCTCCAGCTCGGCGGCCAACTGGTCGGCCTGAGCCTGGGCGGCGCTCTGGCGGTCGGCTGCGGCTTCCTGCTGCGCCTCGGCGCGGGCCTTCACTGTGGCCAGCTCTTGGGCGGTGGTGTCGCGTTGCTGCTGAACGGCGGCCAACTGGTCAGCGTGGGCGGCTGCCTGCTGCTCCAGCTTCTCCCGGATCGTGGCCAACTCCTGGCGGTGCTGCTCCTGTACCTCGTCCAGCTTTTGAGCGTGTGCGGTGGCTTGCTGCTCGGCGTGGGCCTTCTCCTGTTTCAGCTCGGCGCGTAGTTCCTCGATGCGCTGCTGTGCGTCCTGGTCGCGGCGTTCAAGTTCATGCAGCCGGGCGGCTGTCTCTGCAAGTTCCTGGGCCTGTTCCTGGCGTTGCTGCTCGGCGGCCATGTTCTCGGCCTGGGCCTCGGTCAACTGCTGTTTGCAGGTGTCCAGCTCCTGGGCTTGCTGTTCGTATGCGTCGGCCAGCTCGGCCCGCATGGTGTCAGCGTCTGCCCGTTCGGTTTCCCATGCCTGTTTTGCAGCGGTTAGCGACTCGTTGGCCAGCTCCTGGGCTTCACTCCAAACGGTGGCCAGTGCTGCGCTCATGGCGTCCTGTACGCGCTCCGGGATCGCCACGGCCACGGCTGCCGGTGCGGCGGTCTGCTGTCGTCTCCATTCCTTCATCACGGCGCTGGTGGTGTTCATGTCAGCCCTGGCGGCACGGCGTACCTGGTCAACGGTGGGGAACCGCTCGCGGTTGGCGTCCTGGTAAAGCTGGTCGGCGGCGTCGATGATGCGGGCGCGAATGTCGTTACTGATTTCCATGATGCTGCTCCTTTTGGGTGATCTCATAATAAGAATAATAATATCATTCTTATTATTATTATGCAAGGCCATTATTATTGCCCTGTCGGCGGGCGGCTCGATCTGCTCCGGGCGGCTGGACAGTCGCGGCGCTCTGTGCGGGCCGCTGAGGCGCGTTTCAGGTGTTGGGTAGGCTAACCCCTTGCCTTGGGTCGTTTCGGCGCTCCTGCGGCCTCTCTGGCGCTCTCGTTGCCCGGCTCTGGCTCGATGCTTGCGGCACCTTCCTTTTGGCGTTCAAACATTCCACCAAACCAACAGGCGGCACTGTGGTCAGTCCTTGGCACTGCACTAGCGGCCACCTCCACCCTGATAAACCTGTTTTTTGCGGCCTTTCAGCCGCTACCGTGTCCAGTTCTTGGCTCAACAGCTAACGGATGCCTCCAGAACGTCCAGAAACAGGCATAGGAGCCGTTTTCAGGCTCCGGGGGTGGGGTTGGCAGGGTAGGGCGCAAAGCGCCCGTTATAGACCTTAGCGGGCCGCTTGCGGCCCACATAGTCCAGGCTGACGCGAAGCGGCAGGGCGAAGGGAGCGAAGCGACCGAAGGGCAGGCGTGCCGTTAGGCACTTTTCGGCGGTCGATTTTCTGCGGTGCTTGGCTGTTTTCCACAGCGGCGGGGGTGATCCGCTATAGGATATTTTTATAGGAAAAAGCTATAGGAAGAACCTTATAGGTTTAGGGGGGGGGCGATTTCACGTGCTAGGGGGGGGGCGATTTCACGTGAAAAAGGCTCTAGGGGGGGGGGCGATTTCACGTGCTAGGGGGGGGCGATTTCACGTGGATAACTTATTGATTCCACAGGGTTGCTAACAGGCATCCGTCAAAAGCACCTGTAAGCGGGCACAAAAAACCCGGCGCGGTGGCCGGGTCATGTGTCGATCATCCCTTGTAGGGC
>NZ_VYTY01000021.1:0-6812 GCF_009821115.1 Nitrincola alkalisediminis
ATCAACCCAGACAAGCTAAACAGCTTAATAGAGAACAGAGATATGCTAGCAGAGAATTTAAGTGAACAGATCGCAGAGATTCAAAGAAAAGCCCCTAGGCAACGGAGTCACACTAGGGGCAAGGGAGGAGATGAGTACGTGACTAGCCGTTACGGTATTCGATAGGCATTTCGTCCCAGCCTTGTTTGATTTCAAGAAGGAGATTCATGATTTCCTGTGCTTTTTCAGCATCGTTTAAGCGATTTGCTTGTAGCGATGTTTCCAACATATACACATAAAGCTTATCGAGATTACTAGCAACCTCTCCACCTTCTTCAAGGTTTAGGTTATCACGCAGGGCAATCAAGATATCATTACCCTTATTCAAATGTGCGGCACGCGCATCAATTTCATTGCGCTCTATCGCCCCCTTGGCTTTGGCAAAGGCTTCCAACGCTCCAGTCAATAACATTGAAATAAGTTTGTGCGGAGAAGCGGTCTGCACCGTTGAATGAATGTCGACTTGCTTATATTGCTGTAAAGCTTTAGGTGCGTTCATAGTTAGTTACCAAAATCTGTTATTAACGTCGCTTAGCTGTGAAAGGTAAACGATCAAGCAGTCCATCTAACTGATCGCCTGTCGCCTGAAAATTGGAGATTATACGCTCCATTGCAAGAAATTGTGCTTGTAGCTGAATAAATCGCCGATCCATGCGTGTATCTAACTTTTCTCGCTCATCTCCGATCAAGGTAAGGTCACGATTTAAGCTCGACTCTCGGCTATCAATCGCCCCATCCTTCGCCAAAAAGTTGGCAACCAGTCGATTCAATTCACCACTTAACCCTTGCGAGTAATCAATGGTAGCAGAATAAGGGACACCCGAAGCCGACTCGGATATTGTAAAATTAAGACCATAGGCCGGAGAGTTCAATGCAGGTAGCAAGACGTTTCCTGCACCAAAGCCAGCCACCCCATTAATGGTACCCACTACATCTTTACCCGCTTGTCCGGCTCTAACGGCCAAACCAATATTATCCTGCGCCTCGCCACTCACATTCGTAAAGACAACGTTTGACGATTTGCCGTACTCGCGAGAGGTAAAGGTAAACGATGAACTTGCCGTATCATACGCAACATCAATACCCGCTGTCGGGCCACTGAACTTAGAGTCGGCGTTTATCAGTGACTGCATATCAGCCGCGAGTTCTTCTGCCGTATTATAGGTTTTGTTCTGAGGTAACTGAATCAACCCAGACTCTATACCGTTAATCCTTAAGCGAAAGCTGAAATCATCCGTACCCGTTGAAAAGGCTTGAAAACCACTGTCCAACTCATTGCCTGTGTACTTGCCTTTTTCAGGTGCAGTGGTTATTTCTATCTCATACCGCCCCGCCTGAGCATTGCTTGCCGCGGTGCCTAAGGTTCCTGTCACAGATGATGAATTAGACTTAATCTGCGGTGAAAATATCGCAGCGAGCTTGTCGAAGTTGTTATTAATGGCTGCGCTAAACTCTTTTTCATTAATCGACAGCGTGCCATCCAATTCGGTTTTGATTCCCAAGGTTGCTAAAGACGAGAAATCTGAATTAACACCCGGCACTGAGGACACCAACATTTCACGTAAACGCGAAACCATGCTTTTCGCAATACCATCGGATGCCAAATCACCCTTGACTAACTGGTTAGTCTCATTACGACTATACCCAGTCAAGTCTGTGGCTAACTTGTAAAAGGTATTAAAGCCCTCAACAAAATCACGAATGGCCTGTTCGCCCGTGCCTTTGTCTTCGGTAATGGAAAAGTTGATAATTTCACCTGGGCTTTGCTTATTGATCGTGAACTCAAGCCCTGCTATGACGTTTTTGATTTCGTTCGAATCACGCTTAATTTCCAATCCGTTGATTTTCAAACTAGCATCCGTTGCAGCCTGCCCTTGCGTCAACGTTTTGCTGGTTTCGTTAAAATTAAACATCGAAGACAAGGCAGGCCCACTGCCGCCCGTATCGGTCGCGGTAACGGACAACGCATTCGCCTCACCCGTCGGAGAGGAAATCATCAGACGAAACTGCCCACCATCCTGGATAATAGACGCTTGCACACCTGCGTTAGCACGGTTGATGGCATCTCGCACACCTTCCAAACTATTGTTCGTGGCATCGATGGTAATCTGTAAGGTCTCTTTAGACGTATTGCGGGTAAACTCAGTTTCCCCTGTGTTCCAAGTGCCAAAATTAATTTCTAAGGTACCTGTCCCGATTTCGGCCCGTCGATCCGAGACAATGCCAGTGGCTAATGACTGTGACCGCGCTAAGGCTAGCACTTCGACTTGATAATTGCCCGTTACGGCATCGGCATCTAATTTGGTAGGCGTGACGGTATTGCTTTCGGTGAAAGATACACTGCGCGCACTAAAGGTATTCGGATCGCTTAAAGGACGCAATAAGCTTTGAAACTCAGATAAGCCACTTTTAAACACCCCATAGCCTGAAATCTGCGCTTCAAGATTGCTTTGCTTTTTATCCAAGCGCGATTCCGCAGGCTGACGCTCAATCGCAACCAAATCACTGACCAGTGTTTTGGTATCGATACCAGACCCTGCCCCTAACGCTGTGACCAGATTTGTACTCATGCTCCACCTCGATGCCTGCTTAACTCATGTACGATCACTTACATTGAAGCTGTACTAGGCCTTATCGTTAAACAGTAAACCCACCATTCCCTCTAAATACTCCGCAAACTTTAGAGTTTCCTCCGTCGGAATTTGACGGATCACCTCACTGGTTTGCACATCCACTACGCGTACCACGACTTTTTCTGCGCTATCGTCCACCGAGAAACTCAACGAACGCTGACCGTCTCGCATCATATCGTTTAGCTTATCAATTGCTTCTTCAAGTTTCTCAATCGAAAGGACCTTGTGTTCTTCCGTTGTTGGTGCATTTACTGAAGAGACGTTAGATGACTCGGAAGAGTTCTTAGTCGACATAGCCGACGAAACCTCGTTCGTCTCTACACGCGAAGACACCGAATCCGGTCGCGACTGGGACGCGGAGGGCGCGATTGCAGCGGCATTCATGCTTTCAATCGACATAACACACCTCGCTGTTTAAAAGATAAATGCCACCCGTTAGGTGCAGGTGGCATTTTAGAGTATAACCTAATGTCTCTTAATTACTGAAGAAGAGACAGTACCTGCTGTGGAGCAGCATTGGCCTGAGCCAACATCGCACTACCCGCCTGCTGCAACACCTGAGCGCGTGACAGCGCTGCTGTTTCAGCCGCAAAGTCCGCATCCTCAATCCGTGAACGTGCAGCTGCAGAATTCTCGGAAATGTTCGACAGGTTGTTAATGGTGAATTCTAAACGGTTATTAACCGAACCAAGATCACCACGAGTCGAGTTCACCTGCTCCAACGCTGTGTCGATAATATCGATTGCTTTTTGAGCGCCTGCTGCAGTTGATATATCGATGTTAGCGACAGAGTTACCGACGGACTTGGCATTATTGGTTTCTAACAATCCAGTCTTAGCCAAAGTTGCGGTATCACCTAGCTCAATTTTAATTTCTTGACCACTAACAGAATCAAGTTTAAGGCCGAAATCTGTCCCTATCTCCACTTTACTTGCCACTACACCTGTCTGATCACTGACTTTATTAATGGCTGCTACTAAAGCATCGGTATTATTTTCTGAAGATGTACCAGCCGCCGAGTTCTCGACTGCAACATTCACACCGTTAATTTTGATATCGCCCTCAACGATATCTAATGCTGCACCACCTGCAACAGCTCCTCCTGTAATGTCTGCACCCTCTCTTGCTTGAACACCTATATTGGTTACGGCAGCAGTACCCGCTACAGTTCCAGTTGCTTGTATCTCAATATCCACATTTTTTACATTTGGGTCTGTAATAGTGAACGCGAGTTGCGCTTGACGTGTCGCACCAGTGGTACCAAAACCAACTGCATTCGAGCCAGCTTGTTGATCAGCATTACCAGCAGGAGTAGTACCTGACCCCAATACACTGATAGTAGCACCAGTATCATTTGACAAAATCAAGTTCCCATCATCATTAAGCTCAGCTTTTATCAGTCCAGCACCTTGAGCATTAATTTTATCCACTACCTCTTGCATACTACCTGTATCAACGATTTCTATCTGATTAGCTTCTGTTGATGGCCCAACAATTGAAATCGTTAATTTATCACTACCACGAATAATACCTGTACTTGTTCCGGTCGCTTCTAACTCAGTGAATGCACTCACAGTAACACCTGAGACATTTGAGTTGATTATATCGAGCGACTCTTTTAAGTTTGAAGTAGAGCTCAAGTCACCGATATTTTGCTTATTGATTGAGACTGTTAAATCATTTGCTCCATCACTACCACCGGTAATAGCGTTAAGTGCTGTATTACCACCTACCAACATAGCACTAATCAAATCACCCGCAGGCTGACCACCCAAACCTTTCGCATCTAATTTACCCACTTCAAAGCTAATCAGCTGGTTGGATTCTGAACCGACCTGCAGACCGACCTTTCCTAAAGTACCGTCTAATAACTTTTGACCGTTGAAACTGGTGGTTTCTGCGATACGTGTCAACTCTGCTTTCAATTGAGTGACTTCCGCATTCAGGGTTGAACGGTTACCAGTATCGTAGGTTCCGTTCGCAGACTGCACAGAGAGCTCACGCATACGTTGAAGTATGTTGGTGGTTTCTTGCAATGCACCCTCAGCGGTCTGGATCATGGAGATACCGTCATTGGCGTTACGCACGGCCTGATTCAAGCCTTTGATTTGTGAAGTCATACGGTTTGCAATTGCCAAACCTGCAGCATCATCCTTAGCGGAGTTGATACGCTTACCACTGGTAAGACGTTCCATCGAGTTTTTCAAATCAGTCTGAGACAGGTTCAACTGACGCTGTGCATTGAGTGACTGAATATTTGAGTTAATTACCATAGCCATGAGAGTCTCTCCTCAGAGTGCATCGGAATGCCCGTATGCGTCTTTATTCATCAACAGCTGACTGGCATGTCAACTGAGCTTATGATCTCTATATCGCCCACTTTGTCAGAACCTTTAGAACTTTTTTCATCTTTGATTCAAAGCACCGTGGTTGAATTCAGTTATCGACTCGCGCACACTTAACTTTAGCAAAAATGTTTATTCTATCTTTGGAGACGCGTGCATGACCTTAATGTCCCTAGCCGAAAAGTTATCGGACCTGACCCGACAAGCGCTGTCCTATACAGATGCAAGGGATTGGGCAGCGCTCGAGTTGCTGCAAAATGAACGGGAAAAGCTCTTGCTGCAACTACGCGATCACATCTCCGAACGCCCCGTGCAATCCGAAAAAGAAAGCCTACGTTTGGCTGAAATTCTGAAACAAATAAAAGACGCTGATCAAGGCATGAGCCAACGCATAGAACGACTCAAATCCGAGTTGCTTGATGAAAACCATGATTTGAAAAAAGGACAGCGCATGCAGAAGGCGTATAAGCCGTTGGGTTAAGGCGGTGTATGAACTTTGGACGGGCCCATAAACTTGCAGCCAGGTTGCTGACTCTGTTTACACACAGGCTTTTGCTTTATACGTTTAGTTCAATGCAAACCCCGAAAGGCACTCTGCCCATCACTTTCAGAGAGTGCATGCCGCATGGATGCGGCATTCAAGCCTACACGGACGTATTTACGGCGGCTCTCTGGAAGGGGTGGGTAGAGTGCCTAAGCTAAACAGTCAGCTAGCTCTACTAAAAAATCAGTGGTTAGCTTTAAGCCTCAACTGTTCAACCTGGTCCACACTTAAACCTGACAGCTCTGCAATCATCACATCGTCCATTTCGGTCTGGGCAATAAGCTTAAGTGCCGTTTCACGCATCAGGGCTTGGCGACCTTTTTCAATGCCTTGCTCAATGCCTTTTTCAATGCCCTGTTCAAAACCACCTTCCCTCGCTTCCTTCAACAAGGTCGCTTCATCATGCATCGCCCGTTGACGCACAAATGCCAATCGACGCTCTTCATCATCTGCACTAATCATCTTCAATCGCTCCATTGCCTTTTTAACTGGCTCATAAGGTATATCCACCATCTGAACCAGACTCTGCCAATGCTCCAGAAACTCAATCCAAAACCTCAAAGATCCCGAACTCAACTCTAATCGATCCGCCTTTTTCAGTTCGATCAAATTGACCTGCAATTCGTTCCCTAAGCGCACATCCGGCTGCTTTTCATCTCGCATTTCAAAACGCCAAACCGCCTGTTGCTGCTGAGCCTCATTATCCATAAATAAATCAAAGTCCAGAAGATGGATCCCAACCGCTGCTTGCAGCTTGGCATAATCCATCCCCGCATCCAACTGCTCACTCAACATCCGCGCCAAATAATACGCGCTGCGCTTACCCCATGCATTGTAACGGCGTACCTGCATCTCAATATTATAGCGGTTATTCTCCGCATCCTGCGCCAGCACATCGAGAATGATGTATTTGCCTGTCAACTCAGCTGGATTAATACTCGGATTTAACACCTCTACCGATGTAATACTCGGCAAATCTGGCCGCACATCATTGATCAAATGTACCAACAAATCTGGCGCTTCAGCAAAAATGCGCTTAAACACATAGTCATTACGGGGGTCTAACAAATCGAAGTTTTGCATGATGATCATCCTGATCTTTATATTGTTTATCCTTTAAAAGCCGTAAACCCAACTCAATGGCTGAACTTACTACCTAAACTTTAATGCTTTTAAAAAGCCAAGTACACCACAACACTCTCAAAGGCACTCTACCCATCACTTTCAGAGAGTGCATGCCGCATGGATGCG
>NZ_VYTY01000021.1:6822-7322 GCF_009821115.1 Nitrincola alkalisediminis
GTAGAGTGCTTAAGCCAAACCATTGGCTTTGTGCCCCACTAACAAATCAGTGGTTGGCTTTGAAACTCAGCTGAATGACCAAATCGATGCTTCAACTTAATCTCCCAAAGATGATAAAACACTTCCATATCAGATTAGTGCTTACCATCGTCTCGCAAAGTCATAACCTCTGATTCACTCAAACCCGACGCCTGCGCAATCTGTGCATCGGTTAAAACATTCATTGATATTAAATTTAGAGCCGTTTCACGCATTTGGACTTGGCGACCTTTTTCAACGCCTTGTGCAATGCCTTTTTCAATTCCTTGCTCAATACCTTTTTCGATACCTTGCTCAATACCTTTTTCAATGCCCTGCTCAAAACCACCCTCTCTCGCTTCTTTCAACAAGGTCGCCTCATCATGCATCGCCCGTTGACGCACAAACGCCAACCGACGCTCTTCATCATCTGCACTAATCATCTTCAATCGCTCCATTGCCTTTTTCACTGGCTCATAAGG
>NZ_VYTY01000022.1 GCF_009821115.1 Nitrincola alkalisediminis
ACCAAGTTAACGGTGTTGCTGCCTGGCAGAACGTCTGTGGTGCTACCGCTGATCACAACGCTATCTGCATCGTCAGTGATGACGCCATTGGCATCGGTGTTGTCGAAGCTCACTTCAACTGCAGATTCAACTGCATCCAGCTCTGCCGTTGTATTGGCATCAATCTCAACACCATTTTCATCTGTTGTGACAGCGACGATGTCTAACTGACCATCAACAAGCTCACTAACATCAACACCATCGACACTGTAACGGCCATCTTCTTCAACCGTGGCACTGGTGGTGACCGTGTTGCCTTCAGAGTCTGTGATTGTAATTTGAACAATTTGTCCTTCTGGAACTTTATTCGTCGTTCCGGATAGATCAATGGTGGCTTCAGCATTATCAACATCGGCTGTCACTCGGATGCTAGATGCTGTGGAATCCAATGCATCTTCAGCCGTACCTGTGACTGGGTTGCCATTATTGTCAGTACCCGTAACCGTAATGTCCAGCTCGCCATCTGTTAGATCGCTGATGTCTAAGCCTGGAACGGTGTAGCTACCGTCTTCTTCAACAATCGCTGTTGTCGTAACAGTGTTGCCTTCAGAGTCAGTGATGGTAACCACTAGCTCAGAACCGACTGGAATATCGGTGGTGTCACCTGTCACATCAATCGTTGGGCCAGCGTTATCAACCTCGGTTTCAACGGTGATTTGGGCTGCAATCGCATCCAGCTCAGCGTTGTCTGTGCCGGTGATTGGGTTGCCATTATTGTCCGTTGCGCTTGCAACTACTTCCAATGGGCCGTCAATCAAGCCGCTTAGGTCGGCTTCAACACTGAAATTACCATCTGCATCCAGCGCAACGTCATTCAGTACAACTTCATTGCCCTGTTGATCCGTGATCACCAAGTTAACGGTGTTGCTGCCTGGCAGAACGTCTGTGGTGCTACCGCTGATCACAACGCTGTCTGCATCATCAGTGATGACGCCATTGGCATCGGTGTTGTCGAAGCTCACTTCAACTGCAGAGGCGACTGCATCCAGTTCGTCTTCAGCTGTACCCGTCACTGGGTTGCCATTGTTGTCAGTGCCTGTCACCGTGATGTCTAGGTCACCGTCCGTCAGATCGCTGATGTCTAAGCCTGGAACAGTGTAGCTACCGTCTTCTTCAACAATCGCGGTTGTCGTAACAGTGTTGCCTTCAGAGTCAGTGATGGTAACCACTAGCTCAGAGCCCACTGGGATATCAGTAGTATCACCTGTCACATCAATGGTTGGGCCAGCGTTATCAACCTCGGTTTCAACGGTGATTTGGGCTGCAATTGCATCCAGCTCAGCGTTGTCGGTGCCGGTGATTGGGTTGCCATTGTTGTCTGTTGCGCTTGCAACCACTTCCAATGGACCGTCAATCAAGCCGCTTAGATCCGCTTCAACACTGAAGTTACCATCAGCATCCAGCGCAACATCATTCAGTACAACCTCATTGCCCTGTTGATCCGTGATCACCAAGTTAACCGTGTTGCTGCCTGGCAGAACGTCTGTGGTGCTACCGCTGATCACAACGCTGTCTGCATCGTCAGTGATGACGCCATTGGCATCGGTGTTGTCGAAGCTGACTTCAACTGCAGATTCAACTGCATCCAGCTCTGCCGTTGTATTGGCATCAATCTCAACACCATTTTCATCTGTTGTGACAGCGACGATGTCTAACTGACCATCAACAAGCTCACTAACATCAACACCATCGACACTGTAACGGCCATCTTCTTCAACCGTGGCACTGGTGGTGACCGTGTTGCCTTCAGAGTCTGTGATTGTAATTTGAACAATTTGTCCTTCTGGAACTTTATTCGTCGTTCCGGATAGATCAATGGTGGCTTCAGCATTATCAACATCGGCTGTCACTCGGATGCTAGATGCTGTGGAGTCCAATGCATCTTCAGCCGTACCTGTGACTGGGTTGCCGTTGTTGTCAGTGCCTGTCACCGTGATGTCTAGGTCACCGTCCGTCAGATCGCTGATGTCTAAGCCTGGAACAGTGTAGCTGCCATCTTCTTCAACAATCGCTGTTGTCGTGACGGTATTGCCTTCAGAGTCAGTGATGGTAACCACTAGCTCAGAACCGACTGGAATATCGGTGGTGTCACCTGTCACATCAATCGTTGGGCCAGCGTTATCCACGTCGGTTTCAACGGTGATGTCTGCTGCAATTGCATCCAGCTCAGCGTTGTCTGTGCCGGTGATTGGGTTGCCATTGTTGTCCGTTGCGCTTGCAACCACCTCTAATGGGCCGTCAATCAAGCCGCTTAGATCCGCTTCAACACTGAAGTTACCGTCTGCATCCAGCGCAACGTCATTCAGCACAACCTCATTGCCCTGCTGATCCGTGATCACCAAGTTAACCGTATTGCTGCCTGGCAGAACGTCTGTGGTGCTACCGCTGATGACAACGCTGTCTGCATCGTCAGTGATGACGCCATTGGCATCGGTGTTGTCGAAGCTCACTTCAACCGCAGAAGCAACGGCATCCAGCTCGTCTTCAGCGGTGCCTGTTACTGGGTTACCGTTGTTGTCGGTACCAGTAACCGTGATGTCTAAGTCGCCGTCTGTTAGATCGCTGATGTCTAAGCCTGGAACGGTGTAGCTACCGTCTTCTTCAACAATCGCTGTTGTCGTAACAGTGTTGCCTTCAGAGTCAGTGATGGTAACCACTAGCTCAGAGCCCACTGGGATATCAGTAGTATCACCTGTCACATCAATGGTGGGGCCTGCATTATCCACCTCGGTTTCAACCGTGATTTGGGCTGCAATTGCATCCAGCTCAGCGCTGTCGGTGCCGGTGATTGGGTTGCCATTGTTGTCTGTTGCGCTTGCAACTACTTCCAATGGACCGTCAATCAAGCCGCTTAGGTCAGCTTCAACACTGAAGTTACCGTCTGCATCCAGCGCAACATCATTCAGTACAACCTCATTGCCCTGTTGATCCGTGATCACCAAGTTAACCGTGTTGCTGCCTGGCAGAACGTCTGTAGTGCTACCGCTGATCACAACGCTATCTGCATCGTCAGTGATGACGCCATTGGCATCGGTGTTGTCGAAGCTCACTTCAACTGCAGAGGCGACTGCATCCAGTTCGTCTTCAGCTGTACCCGTCACTGGGTTGCCATTATTGTCAGTACCCGTAACCGTAATGTCCAGCTCGCCATCTGTTAGATCGCTGATGTCTAAGCCTGGAACGGTGTAGCTACCGTCTTCTTCAACAATCGCTGTTGTCGTAACAGTATTGCCTTCAGAGTCAGTGATGGTAACCACTAGCTCAGAACCGACTGGAATATCAGTGGTGTCACCTGTTACATCTATCGTTGGCCCTGTGTTATCGACATCGGTCTCCACAGTGATTTCTGAAGGTACCGCATCCAGCTCATCAGTACCTGTTCCTGTGACTGGGTTGCCGTTGTTGTCGGTACCTGTCACCGTGATGTCTAGATCACCATCCGTTAGATCGCTGATGTCTAAGCCTGGCACGGTGTAGCTACCGTCTTCTTCAACAATCGCTGTTGTCGTAACAGTATTGCCTTCAGAGTCAGTGATCGTAACCACTAGCTCAGAACCGACTGGAATATCAGTGGTGTCACCTGTTACATCTATCGTTGGCCCTGTGTTATCGACATCGGTCTCCACAGTGATTTCTGAAGGCACCGCATCTAGCTCATCGGTACCCGTTCCTGTCACTGGGTTACCGTTGTTGTCAGTACCTGTCACCGTAATATCTAGATCACCGTCCGTTAGATCAGTGATATCTAAGCCTGGCACGGTGTAGCTGCCATCTTCTTCGACAATCGCGGTCGCCGTAACCGTGTTGCCATTTTTGTCCGTTA
>NZ_VYTY01000023.1 GCF_009821115.1 Nitrincola alkalisediminis
AGGTATCTTTAAGCTGAATACATAGGCTTTTAGAGGCGAACTCGGGGAACTGAAACATCTAAGTACCCGAAGGAAAAGAAATCAACCGAGATTCCCTAAGTAGCGGCGAGCGAACGGGGAGCAGCCCTTAAGCTGAATTTAGGTTAAAAGAACGCTCTGGAAAGTGCGGCCATAGAGGGTGATAGCCCCGTATTTGAAAACCTATTTTGAGTGAAAACGAGTAAGGCGGGACACGTGATATCCTGTCTGAAGATGGGGGGACCATCCTCCAAGGCTAAATACTCCTGACTGACCGATAGTGAACCAGTACCGTGAGGGAAAGGCGAAAAGAACCCCTGTGAGGGGAGTGAAATAGACCCTGAAACCGTGTACGTACAAGCAGTGGGAGCCGTCTTAGTACGGTGACTGCGTACCTTTTGTATAATGGGTCAGCGACTTACTTTCAGTGGCAAGCTTAACCGAGTAGGGGAGGCGTAGGGAAACCGAGTCTTAATAGGGCGTTGAGTCGCTGGGAGTAGACCCGAAACCGGGCGATCTATCCATGGGCAGGTTGAAGGTTGAGTAACATCAACTGGAGGACCGAACCGACTACCGTTGAAAAGTTAGCGGATGACCTGTGGATCGGAGTGAAAGGCTAATCAAGCTCGGAGATAGCTGGTTCTCCTCGAAAGCTATTTAGGTAGCGCCTCATGTCTCACCTTGGGGGGTAGAGCACTGTTTCGGCTAGGGGGTCATCCCGACTTACCAACCCGATGCAAACTCCGAATACCCAAGAGTGCAATCATGGGAGACACACGGCGGGTGCTAACGTCCGTCGTGAAAAGGGAAACAACCCAGACCGCCAGCTAAGGTCCCAAAATTCTGGTTAAGTGGGAAACGATGTGGGAAGGCTTAGACAGCTAGGAGGTTGGCTTAGAAGCAGCCACCCTTTAAAGAAAGCGTAATAGCTCACTAGTCGAGTCGGCCTGCGCGGAAGATATAACGGGGCTCAAACCAGATACCGAAGCTGCGGATGCTTAGATTTATCTAGGCATGGTAGAGGAGCGTTGTGTAAGCCGTTGAAGCGGAAGGTGGGAACCACCGTGGAGGTATCACAAGTGCGAATGCTGACATAAGTAACGATAAAGGGCGTGAAAAACGCCCTCGCCGGAAGACCAAGGTTTCCTATCCAATGTTAATCAGGGTAGGGTGAGTCGGCCCCTAAGGTGAGGCAGAAATGCGTAATCGATGGGAAACGGGTTAATATTCCCGTACCGGCTGTAACTGCGATGGGGAGACGGAGAAGGCTAGGCCAGCATGGCGATGGTAGTCCATGTTTAAGGGTGTAGGCTGAGTGAGTAGGCAAATCCGCTCGCTTAAAGCTGAGACCTGATGACGAGCACCTTTTAGGTGTGAAGTGGTTGATGCCCGGCTTCCAGGAAAATCCTCTAAGCTTCAGGTTACAGACGACCGTACCCCAAACCGACACAGGTGGTCAGGTTGAGAATACCCAGGCGCTTGAGAGAACTCGGGTGAAGGAACTAGGCAAAATGGTGCCGTAACTTCGGGAGAAGGCACGCCGGTGATGGTGACGAGATTTACTCTCTGAGCTGTCGTCGGTCGAAGATACCAGGTGGCTGCGACTGTTTATTAAAAACACAGCACTCTGCAAACACGAAAGTGGACGTATAGGGTGTGACGCCTGCCCGGTGCCGGAAGGTTAATTGATGGGGTTAGCGCAAGCGAAGCTCTTGATCGAAGCCCCGGTAAACGGCGGCCGTAACTATAACGGTCCTAAGGTAGCGAAATTCCTTGTCGGGTAAGTTCCGACCTGCACGAATGGCGTAACGATGGCCACACTGTCTCCACCCGAGACTCAGTGAAATTGAACTCGCTGTGAAGATGCAGCGTCCCCGCGGCTAGACGGAAAGACCCCGTGAACCTTTACTATAGCTTCACAGTGGACTTTGACATTACTTGTGTAGGATAGCTGGGAGGCTTTGAAACTTGGACGCCAGTTCGAGTGGAGCCGATCTTGAAATACCAGCCTGGTACTGTTGAGGTTCTAACTCAGATCCCTAATCGGGATCGAGGACATTGTGTGGTGGGTAGTTTGACTGGGGCGGTCTCCTCCCAAAGAGTAACGGAGGAGCACGAAGGTACCCTCAGGCTGGTCGGAAATCAGCCAATGAGCGCAAGAGTAGAAGGGTGCTTGACTGCGAGACAGACACGTCGAGCAGGTGCGAAAGCAGGTTCTAGTGATCCGGTGGTTCTGTATGGAAGGGCCATCGCTCAACGGATAAAAGGTACTCCGGGGATAACAGGCTGATACCGCCCAAGAGTTCACATCGACGGCGGTGTTTGGCACCTCGATGTCGGCTCATCACATCCTGGGGCTGAAGCCGGTCCCAAGGGTATGGCTGTTCGCCATTTAAAGTGGTACGCGAGCTGGGTTTAGAACGTCGTGAGACAGTTCGGTCCCTATCTGCCGTGGGCGTTTGAGATTTGAGAAGAGTTGCTCCTAGTACGAGAGGACCGGAGTGAACGAACCTCTGGTGTTCCGGTTGTCACGCCAGTGGCATTGCCGGGTAGCTACGTTCGGACGGGATAACCGCTGAAAGCATCTAAGCGGGAAGCCCCCTTCAAGATGAGATCTCACTGGGCCCTAGAGGCCCCTAAAGAGCCGTTCGAGACCAGAACGTTGATAGGCAGGGTGTGTAAGCGTTGTAAGGCGTTGAGCTAACCTGTACTAATGGCTCGTGAGGCTTGACCATATAACGCCGAAGGCGTTTGGTTGATGAGTTATGACGATTGATACGACGGTTGAAGCTTGTATTGAACGAGACAGAGAATTCTATTTCTAAGGTTTAGATTGTTCCCAGTTTTGTCTGGCGACCATAGAGACGTGGACCCACCTGATTCCATTCCGAACTCAGAAGTGAAACGCGTCATCGCCGATGGTAGTGTGGGGTTTCCCCATGTGAGAGTAGGTCATCGCCAGGCATTTATTTAGAGAAGCCCCTGATTCCATGAGTCAGGGGCTTTTTGCTTTT
>NZ_VYTY01000024.1 GCF_009821115.1 Nitrincola alkalisediminis
GTTGCAGGTCAATTTGATCGAACTGAAAAAGGCAGATCGATTAGAGTTGAGTTCGGGGTCTTTGAGGTTTTGGATCGAGTTTTTGGAACATTGGCAGAGTCTGGTTCAGATGGTGGATATACCTTATGAGCCAGTGAGAAAGGCAATGGAGCGATTGAAGATGATTAGTGCAGATGATGAAGAGCGTCGGTTGGCATTTGTACGTCAACGGGCGATGCATGATGAAGCGACCTTGTTGAAGGAAGCGAGAGAGGGTGGTTTTGAGCAGGGCATTGAAAAAGGTATTGAGCAAGGTATAGAGCAAGGAATTGAAAAAGGCATTGCACAAGGCGTTGAAAAAGGTCGCCAAGTCCAAATGCGTGAAACGGCTCTAAATTTAATATCAATGAATGTTTTAACCGATGCTCAGATTGCGCAAGCATCAGGTTTGAGCGAGTCAGAGGTTATGGTTTTACGTGATGATGGTAAGCATTAATCTGACATGGAAATGTTTTATGCCTGAGAGATCAAGTTTAAGCATTGCTCTCTCAGTCTATTCAACTGAGGCTTAAATCCAACCACTGATTTGTTAGTGGGGCATACAGCCGATGGTTTAGTTTGAGGTACTCTACCCACCCCTTCCAGAGAGCCGCCGTAAATACGTCCGTGTAGGCTTGAATGCCGCATCCATGCGGCATGCACTCTCTGAAAGTGATGGGTAGAGTGCCTTGGGTAGCGTTGTGGTGTACACGATTTCTTAAAGGCGTTTTAAGGTTACAAAGGTTGATACTCCTTTCTGGAGCATTGCCGGACATACCCTATGAGCCAGTGAGAAAGGCAATGGAGCGATTGAAGATGATTAGTGCAGATGATGAAGAGCGTCGGTTGGCATTTGTGCGTCAACGGGCGATGCATGATGAAGCGACCTTGTTGAAGGAGGCGAGAGAGGGTGGTTTTGAGCAGGGCATTGAAAAAGGCATTGAGCAAGGTATAGAGCAAGGCATAGCACAAGGCCTTAAAAAAGGTCGCCAAGCACAGATGAGTGAAACTGCACTTAAGCTTATCGTCCGTACCGAAATGGACGATGTGATGATTGCAGAGCTGTCAGGTTTAAGTGTGGGCCAGGTTGAACACTTGAGGCTTAAGGCTAACCACTGATTTGTTAGTGGGGCACAAAGCCGGTGGTTTAGCTTGGGCACTCTACCCACCCCTTCCAGAGAGTCGCCGTAAATACGTCCGTGTAGGCTTGAATGCCGCATATGCGGTATGCACTTCTTCGGCAGCGTGCTAGCAGCATCGAGAAAGAATTCGGTGCGATTTACGCCCACTCAACCGTTGTGACATCCAGTTCAATTTTTAGGATTTATTCCTATATACGCTTGTGCCACTAGTCGATAAAGTTCTATTAGATATAGGGTTGCTCGTCAGCTGTAACCCTCAATGCAATAGCCTTTTACTGCTCTCAGGATAGGATCATTGCCGCACATGCTGATGGTATAGAGTATTTATTAACGGAGACGAGGTAGGATATGGGGCACTATAACTATGGCAATTCGCTTGCTGATTCTGATATTCCAGATACGCTTACAAAAGAACAGGTAATGCTCCTACTGGACAATGTCATAAAGGAAACATTTTTTGAATTATACGAGCATGCATTTGGTGCGCCAGATGATGCTATCACTGCGAGAGTGGAGGAAGCTGACCTTTTGACGGTTAAGAGTTGGATGATCAACATTGTTGATGCTCAAACCCCGAGTGATTTGTTTGTATCACCTATCGAGCGTACGGTAGCGAAATTTGCTGCCAGCGTGCTTAACAGAAAGTATGGTAAAAATATTAACATCGATGATATTAGAAAACCTGAGGACCTTTATAGCCTCTTGAAAAAAGAAAGTGATTAAGATATTGAAATCTATGACAGAGCTAGTTTGGAAGATTTGCAACTGATTGCATCTAAGCATTAAAGTTAAGGTGGTAGATTCAGCGGCTAAGTTGGGTTTACGGCTTTTAAAGGATAAACAATATAAAGATCAGGATGATCATCATGCAAAATTTCGATTTGTTAGACCCCCGTAATGACTATGTGTTTAAACGCATTTTTGCTGAAGCGCCGGATTTGTTGGTGCATTTGATCAATGATGTGCGGCCAGATTTGCCGAGTATTACATCGGTAGAGGTTTTAAATCCAAGCATTAATCCAGCTGAGTTGACAGGCAAATACATCATTTTGGATGTGTTGGCGCAGGATGTGGAGAATAACCGCTATAATATTGAGATGCAGGTCCGCCGTTACAATGCGTGGGGTAAGCGCAGTGCGTATTATTTGGCGCGGATGTTGAGTGAGCAGTTGGATGCGGGGATGGATTATG
>NZ_VYTY01000025.1 GCF_009821115.1 Nitrincola alkalisediminis
CGTCAGTGATGACGCCATTGGCATCGGTGTTGTCGAAGCTCACTTCAACTGCAGAGGCGACTGCATCCAGTTCGTCTTCAGCTGTACCCGTCACTGGGTTGCCGTTGTTGTCGGTACCAGTAACCGTGATGTCTAGGTCACCGTCTGTTAGATCGCTGATGTCTAAGCCTGGAACGGTGTAGCTACCGTCTTCTTCAACAATCGCTGTTGTCGTAACAGTATTGCCTTCTGTGTCAGTGATGGTAACCACTAGCTCAGAACCGACTGGAATATCAGTGGTGTCACCTGTCACATCAATGGTTGGGCCAGCGTTATCAACCTCGGTTTCAACGGTGATTTGGGCTGCAATCGCATCCAGCTCAGCGTTGTCGGTGCCGGTGATTGGGTTGCCATTATTGTCCGTTGCGCTTGCAACTACTTCCAATGGACCGTCAATCAAGCCGCTTAGGTCGGCTTCAACACTGAAATTACCGTCTGCATCCAGCGCAACGTCATTCAGTACAACTTCATTGCCCTGCTGATCCGTGATCACCAAGTTAACGGTGTTGCTGCTTGGCAGAACGTCTGTGGTGCTACCGCTGATCACAACGCTGTCTGCATCGTCAGTGATGACGCCATTGGCATCGGTATTGTCGAAGCTGACTTCAACTGCAGAGGCGACTGCATCCAACACATCATCAGCAATGCCTATTACAGGATCACCGTTATTGTCAGTACCCGTCACCGTGATGTCTAGCTCGCCGTCCGTTAAGGTAGTGATGTCTAGGCCTGTAACAGTGTAGCTACCATCCGCTTCAACAATCGCTGTTGTCGTTACAGTGTTATCCATTTGATCAGTGATCGTCACAATCAGATCAGAGCCAACCGGAATACCAACAGTATCACCTGTCACATCAATCGTTGGGCCCGTATTATCGACTTCAGTTTCGACCATAATACGAGATGTGTTAGAGACACCATTGAGATTAATCTCCAACGTTGACTCTACCAAATCACCATCAGCATCCTTTAACACATAGGTGAAACTATCAACCAGTACTTCGCCTAATTGTAGCTTGTCACGAGTTTCAAGTTTGACTTCATAGCTATAACTACCATCAGGATTGATGGTCAAAATACCAAGATCCGTTTCAATCACACCGGATGCAGCATCGATATCCTTCCAAATCACGGGATCTTCATCAGCGGCGCCATCAGCACCCCAGAAATAGTCCACCTGACCTTCAAACACTGGAATATCTGCTGTAGATGCAAGTTCAGCAAAGAGTTTGAAGGAGTTAGACGCTTGTTCAGTCGTTCTAATTTCATCAACTATATTGCCATCTTGATCAAGGAATCCTTTGATTTTGAACTCGTACACCCGATCATTCACTGTGTACGTTTGAACAAAATCAATATTCGTGATTTTTATAATGTCATCATTTTCAGGATCCTGAGGGTTCGGGTTGTTATTGGGAGTCTCATCATGTGCTAACTCAATCTGAGCATCAATCTCGACCCTAACTCCATCTATTAATAGAGTGAACTTCACCTCAAGAATTGTACTTGTCAGAACAGAACCAGACGACAGGATTGGGAAGTTGTTGTGGGTGAAAGTACCCAACTCAATCAACTGATCAGTGAAAATCGTGTCACCTGTACGGAAGTCTTCATTATCCTCGAATACATAGTTCGAACCTTGGGAACCATTTGCAGGCGTACCCCAAGTTAAGCGATCCGCGTATGCATCTGCATCAAGGACTTCACCTGATACACTTCCATTAACAGCGGTAGTTTCTTCGAGCAAGAAACCTGCTTTAAAACCAGAAATTCCGGCTTCTGTAAGTGGGATGCTGATGTATTCTTTGACCACTTCAGCGGCAGGCACATCATCAACAATAGAGACTTCTACCTCAGAACCTTCCACATTTCCACGTTGATCCGTGACTGACAAGCTGATTGGCTCTTTGGCCAACTCATCTGTTCCTTGTTCAGGATGTGATGCTGGGTTTAACAACTCAAACGTGTAATCAACTTGGTAAGCGTTATCGTTGACTTGTGTAAAGCCAACGATCTCAACCAAGTTACCTTCTGGTGTGGTGATGCTAATCGGCGATGCATTGCTCGCTT
>NZ_VYTY01000026.1 GCF_009821115.1 Nitrincola alkalisediminis
CGCTTACCCCACGCATTGTAACGGCGGACCTGCATCTCAATATTATAGCGGTTATTCTCCGCATCCTGCGCCAGCACATCCAAAATGATGTATTTACCCGTCAACTCAGCTGGATTAATACTGGGATTTAACACCTCTACCGACGTAATACTCGGCAAATCTGGCCGCACATCATTGATCAAATGCACCAACAAATCCGGCGCTTCAGCAAAAATGCGTTTAAACACATAGTCATTACGGGGGTCTAACAAATCGAAATTTTGCATGATGATCATCCTGATCTTTATATTGTTTATCCTTTAAAATCCGTAAACCCAACTCAATGGCTGAACTTACTACCTAAACTTTAATGCTTTTAAAAAGCCAAGTACACCACAACACTCTCAAAGGCACTCTACCCATCACTTTCAGAGAGTGCATGCCGCATGGATGCGGCATTCAAGCCTACACGGACGTATTTACGGCGGCTCTCTGGAAGAGGTGGTTAGAGTGCCTAAGATAAACCATCGGCTTTGTGCCCCACTAAAAAATCAGTGGCTGGCTTTAAATCACCAGATCGATGCTTCGGGGATAGCGGGTGACCGCTATTCCTACCGTTTACATCTATTTATTTATAAGATAAATTTCTAAGCCTACACGATCAATATGCGCTTTCAGCTCAGGGTCGGATAAGGTGTTATAGTTCAACACATCAAAAAAGTACGGTAGAGGTAGCACTTCATTCAACACATCACTCAATCGTATAACCGAATCATAGGTCACCGACAGCCCTTTCACAGCAATATCTACATCAGAACCTTTTCGAAAATTACCCTTTGCTCTTGAACCAAATAAAACTAAAGATTCAATCTCTGATTGCTGCTTGGCAGCCTCTGCAATTAATGCATAATCAGAATCCGATAAGCCTGTCCTTAACACCAAGTTCATTCTATTTCCAGCTCAGAAAATCGATTATTAAGCACATTTAATAATGGAAAATACGTTTCCCGAATTTTTTGCTCAACCTGCTGAGCCGTTTCTTCATTATACGTATGAGTTGTCAGATTACGATCCTCCAGCGCCTGTATCCAAACATGCCCATCATCAACAATCCCATTTTGAAAAGCCAGTTTAATTGCAGCCCGAGGGCTATTCACTTCAAAACCCTCTGCCTGTTGATAATCTTTCAACAGTTTCCAAGACAACTCAAATGCCATCTCAAAAAACTGAATCAAACCTGCACGCTCAACGATATTTGGCGACTCAATTGCAATCGCTTGCACCAATAACAAATACGCTCGATTGAATTGCCTGTAGCGCTGTTGCCAGCGAATATCCTGCTCCGTCATAACACTCCCATTTCAAACCCAACTGACTCACTGAACTTACAAAATTAACTTTAATACTTTTCAGAAGCTGAATACAACACAACACACTGAAAGGCACTCTGCCCATCACTTTCAGAGAGTGCATGCCGCATGGATGCGGCATTCAAGCCTACACGGACGTATTTACGGCGGCTCTCTGGAAGGGGTGGGTAGAGTGTCTAAGCTAAACAGTCAGCTAGCTCTACTAAAAAATCAGTGGTTAGCCTTAAGCCTCAACTGTTCAATCTGGTCCACACTTAAACCTGACAGCTCTGCAATCATCACATCGTCCATTTCGGTACGGACGATAAGCTTAAAGTGCAGTTTCACTCATCTGTGCTTGGCGACCTTTTTCAAGGCCTTGTGCTATGCCTTGCTCTATACCTTGCTCTATACCTTGCTCAATGCCTTTTTCAATGCCCTGCTCAAAACCACCCTCCCTCGCCTCCTTCAACAAGGTCGCCTCATCATGCATCGCCCGTTGACGCACAAACGCCAACCGACGCTCTTCATCATCTGCACTAATCATCTTCAATCGCTCCATTGCCTTTTTCACTGGCTCATAAGGTATATCCA
>NZ_VYTY01000027.1 GCF_009821115.1 Nitrincola alkalisediminis
CAGCGATGGCGGCAGTCGAAAAAAGGAATTTCCTATATAAAAGTAGGCGTCCAAGACGGTGCCAGCGGTTCAGTCCAACAAGGCGTTGAAAGAGGCCTCGAAAGTGATAGATTGGATGATACATCCTAAATTTGGTGCTGGCGGGTATTTTTTTTGCGCTTTCGTCGGCTCATTAACTAAGCGTTATGTTCCCGAAGGAATTTGAATTATGGCGAAGCCTTCGAAGAAGGAAAAAAGAAAGCAGAAATCAAAGGCTAAAGCTAAGGCTGCTCGCCGGGCGGTGCATGATAGGAACCGTGAAAGAAAGTTAGCAGAGAATATTCTTAGATTTGGCAAAAAATTAACCCGAAGGCAGTTTGATGCGTATTGTTACTGCCGAATGCCCTTAGTACGCTTTACCGCAGAAGAGATCGAGTGGTACTCGCTTTTTGATAATAAGCTGTTGGGGATCGTGATTAGAGATGTGACAGATAACGATTATGGATTCATCGTACTCGGTAGGGATGCGAGAAGGTTATTTCGTTGCATCGAAGTTGGTAACGAGTTTCATGATACTCCAGAAATGGCCCGAAAAGCTCTAGCTAGAAAGATTTCTCAGGATTATTTAGGAAAGACACAGGATATATACCCACAAGGCGACGAAACTGATGCTGGGTTTGACCTATTTACAGATGTTATTCCTGAGAACGAGCAGCATCATGGCTACAAAATACTTAAGAATGAACCTAGATTTGAGGCAGCTAGGAATATCATATCTGAAATCGTAAATTCGTTTGTTGATAACGACGGGCATTTCGAAAGAGAATTTCAGTCGGTTAACTTCCAGGCTAGATTATGGGAATTGTATTTACACATATACATTCATAATGCGGGTTTAATGGTAGGAAACAATCACCCAGCACCTGATTTTGAAGTTTCTTTCTTTGGAGAAAAAATATTTGTTGAGGCCGTGACAGTTAATCCGTCTGAAAATGCAAACCGCCCTGATTTGCCTCCTCCTCAGACACATGAAGAAATTGAGGAAAGACTAAACGATTTTATGCCTATTAAATTTGGAAGCTCCCTGTACAGTAAACTACAAAAAAAGTACTGGGAAAAAGAGCATGTCGCAGGAAAGCCAATTGTTTTAGCAATTCACGACTATCACAACGACAATGCGATGACATGGTCGAGAACGGCTTTGTCAGAATATTTGTACGGGATAAGAACGCGTATTGTTGATGGGAAGCCTTCTGTAAAGGATATAGAAAAACATAGCTGGGAGGGTAAAGAAATACCTTCCGGATTTTTCTATCAAGACGGAGCTGAAAATATAAGCGCAGTACTTTTTAGCAATCAGGCAACAATTCCAAAGTTTAATCGCATGGGGAAAATTGCAGGCTTGGGCAGCGCTGATGTCAAGATGATTCGAAATGGCTTCTTATATAATCCAGATCCAGAAGCTATTCATCCTATCCCATTCTCCAAAGATTTAGATGATCCAGATTATGAAGAATCATGGTCGGATGGGCTTATAATGTTACACAACCCAAATGCTAAACACCCTGTAGATCCAGATGCATTCTCTGATATTAGTCATATATTCTACTCGAAAGATGAAGGCTTTTATGGATATCATCAGCCCTACGATGTTCTTGGTTCAATAACCGTAGTCGTTACAGAGGCCAAAGAATGAACATAACACCTATGAGCCCAAACCTTGTCAATAGGCATTAGTTTTTTATTGGCCGCGTTAGCGGCCAATATCAAGTCCCTGAGCCAGTGATCCTACTTCGTCTGTCATCGTTGGCTGTG
>NZ_VYTY01000029.1 GCF_009821115.1 Nitrincola alkalisediminis
ATCCTTGCTAAGGTCGCGGAAACTGAACAGCCCGGTCTGATTCTATTGGGCAAGCAAGCCATCGATTCTGACAACAACCAGACCGGCCAAATGCTGGCGGCCTTACTGAACCGCCCACAGGCCACCTTTGCTTCAGAAGTTAAGGTTGAAGGGGAGCATCTGCTGGTGACACGTGAAGTGGACGGTGGTTTGCAAACACTGAAACTGACACTGCCAGCCGTCGTGACCACTGATCTGCGCTTGAACGAACCCCGCTACGCATCCTTGCCGAATATCATGAAGGCCAAGAAAAAGCCCCTAGAGGTTAAAACCGCTGAAGACTTAGGCGTAACGGTCAGCAGCAAGATTCGTTTGCTGGGCGTTGAGCCACCCGCGGAACGCAGTGCCGGGATTAAAGTCGGGTCTGTCGCAGAATTAGTTGAAAAACTTCGGAATGAAGCCAAGGTGATCGCATGAGTATTTTAGTCCTTGCAGAACATGACAATCAGTCATTAAAGCCCGTTACCCTGAACGTTATCGCCGCTGCAACCGTGATAGGTGGCGATATCACCCTGTTGGTGGCGGGTCATCAATGTGGTGAGGTTGCTGAACAGGCGGCTCAGGTGGTTGGGGTGCAAAAAGTACTGCTGGCCGATGCGCCAGCCTATGCCCATCAGTTGGCGGAAAATGTGAGCCAGTTACTCCTAGAGCAAGCACAAGGCTGCAGTCATGTGTTGGCCGCGGCAACCACCACCGGCAAAAACGTCCTGCCACGTGTTGCCGCCTTGCTTGGTGTGAATCAAGTCTCCGATGTGCTGGCAATCGAGGCCCCTAATCGTTTCAAGCGTGCGATTTATGCGGGTAATGCGATTGCTCAGGTTGAGTCTGATGAGTCTGTGCAAGTGTTGACCATTCGTGGCACCGCCTTTGATCCAGTCGCAGCAACGGGTAACAGTGCCAGTGTTGAGCGCGTAGAGTCTGTGTTTGAAAGCGCAGATGTTAGCTTTAGCCATGAAGCCTTGGCAAAATCTGATCGCCCCGAATTGACGGCGGCCAGCATTGTTGTATCGGGCGGACGTGGCTTAGGCAATGGCGAGAATTTCGACATGCTGTACAAGGTGGCCGATAAACTGGGTGCGGCTGTGGGTGCTTCGCGAGCAGCCGTGGATGCCGGTTACGTTCCCAACGATATGCAGGTGGGGCAGACGGGTAAGTTGGTCGCGCCGGATCTGTACATTGCGGTGGGTATTTCGGGTGCGATTCAGCACTTAGCCGGGATGAAAGATTCAAAAGTGATCGTAGCGATCAATAAAGATGAAGAAGCCCCGATATTCCAAGTGGCCGATTATGGACTGGTGGCGGATCTGTTTGAGGC
>NZ_VYTY01000003.1 GCF_009821115.1 Nitrincola alkalisediminis
CCGAACTCAGAAGTGAAACGCGTCATCGCCGATGGTAGTGTGGGGTTTCCCCATGTGAGAGTAGGTCATCGCCAGGCATTTATTTAGAGAAGCCCCTGATTCCATGAGTCAGGGGCTTTTTGCTTTTACAGAATTTAAATTGAAATGAAAAAGAGTACCTTTGGGATGATTTTAGGAAAAACTCCTATATACACACCAAGGTGAATCGCTGAAAATAGCCTCAAGACAGAGCGCAAAGGATTGCGACAGCCCACAGGGAGTGGGCCTCTGTCTCCTTCAAGGAAGGTGTATGGCTGCAGGGATGCAGCTGCATGGATGCAAAATAGCAGAATCAAAGATTCTCACTCCATATAACCTCTCCAGTACAGTTTTCTCTTTAAATATTAAGTATTTTTGCAATTCGAAATATATTCATCTATCTAAAGCCGTTTGTAGATTGATAAATTACATGCCGTACAATCTTGCTATGGGGCTTTTATAGTTAGCTCGTTGCTTCAGTTATAGTATCTATGATGAGTTCAGGGTTATCATCAGGTAGTCCCGATCCTCCAATTCATATCAAGAGAATCTGTTTTGACCCGAATAGCCATTTTTGTCGATGTTCAAAATATTTATTACACCACACGTCAAGTATTTGGACGGCAGTTTAATTATCGTGCTTTTTGGCAGGTAGCGAGTGAACTTGGCGACATAGTGCTTGCTACTGCCTACGCGATAGATCGTGGAGATTCACAGCAGCAAAAGTTTCAGGATGCCCTGAGACATATCGGATTTGATGTAAAGCTCAAGCCCTATATTCAACGTGGTGATGGCTCTGCCAAAGGTGACTGGGATGTCGGTATTACTATAGACGCATTGCTTTGTGCAGAGGCTGTCGACCGAGTAATTTTATTGTCTGGAGACGGTGATTTTGATTTATTATTGCACACCCTTAGGGAGCGATATCAGGTTTATAGTTATTTGTTTAGTGTTCCTGGGCTCACCGCCCATTCGTTAATTGCAAGTGCGGACGAGTGGGTTTCTATAGATGATTCTTTACTGCAATAGAGTATATGAAGCTTCTTTGCTACTGCCACCCTTGTATTTTTTATATTGATGACTCTTTAGGAAGAACTCCTATATACAGCCTAAGCCTTTATCTTGATAATCTCATCAAGACAGAGCGCAAGGGATTGTGATTGCCTGAAGGATTCAGGCCTCTGTCTATCTCACAGGATCGTGGCTCCGCTGCAAGGAAGCAGCACACTAATTGTCTCTCTCCACCTCTCTTTACACTCTGCTAGCCACTCTATATCATCAATGCATCCGTTGGGGTGCCGTGAAAGGCTGAGAAGTTTTATAAACTAACCCATCGAACCTGATACGGGTAATACCGGCGAAGGGAACGGTGATCTTCTTGTGCTTTGCCATTCCCCCATGCTTATTCCCCATACGTTTAATCCGCTAATTTTAATATTTGCATATCGCTCATATTGACCTATCTAGGGGGAATGATGAGAGTACAAGTAGTAGGTGCAGGGGTTGCAGGTCTATGCGTTGCAAATGAGCTATCTTCTCGCGGTGTTGAAGTCAGCTTACACGACACGCATCGTCCGCCAGGTCCGCATGCATGCTCATGGTGGGCAGGTGGCATGCTAGCGCCCTTCTGCGAAGGTGAGAGTGCCGAAGAGCCCGTCATACGCTTGGGTACACGTGCAGCATCTTGGTGGCAGAAGTTTACGGGCGCTGTTGAGTATAAAGGCTCGTTAGTTTTATCGGCCAAGCGTGATAAAAATGAGTTATTGCGTTTTGCCAGTATGACTCGCCAGCATCGCTGGGTGGATCACCTTTCTATTGCTGAGTTAGAGCCCGATTTAGCGGGTCATATACGTCAGGGGCTTTATTTCGACTCTGAAGCTCACCTCGACCCCAGAGTTGCGCTGGCACGTCTTGTCGATACTTTAGCGTCTCAGGGTGTTGTATGTACTCAAGAGGAGCCTTTAAGTGACATACTCACAATCGATTGTCGGGGGTTGGCAGCGAAGGATACCTTAGCGGATCTGCGCGGTGTTAAGGGTGAAATGTTAATCTTAAAGAATCCTGAACTTAATATTAGTCGTCCAGTTCGCTTTATTCATCCGCGTATGCCTCTATATATCGTACCACGAGGGAGTGGGGTGTATATGCTGGGTGCGACGATGATTGAATCTTCAGATCGATCTCGTATTACTGCTCGTTCGATGTTAGAACTTTTATCGGCTGCTTACGCTCTTCATCCTGCCTTTGCCGAGTCTGAGGTTCTTGAAATTGGCGTGGATGTACGTCCAGCCTTCCCAGATAACCTTCCGAGAATACGACGCAGAGGCAACAGGCTATTTATTAATGGCCTTTATCGGCACGGGTATCTCTTGGCTCCGGCGCTAGCCGAGATGACGGCAGACTACATATTGACTCATAAACAACCGGAGTTGATGGATGAATGTACTATTTAATGGTGAGAACGTTGAAGTTAACGCCTCAAGTTTGGCAGAGTGCTTGGTTTTGTTAGGTGTGTCAGATCAGCATATTGCAACCGCCGTGAATGGAGAGTTTGTACCTCGTTCTCAGCGTCATCAATTACAATTGACAGAGGGAGATCGGCTGGAAGTCGTTTCCCCTATGCAAGGTGGCTAACATGGCTAGATTTTACGATGTCGACATCACAAATCCTTTGATGCTTGGCACGGCACTTTACCCTTCTCCTGCAATATTGAAAGACGCTTTTAAAGTATCTGGTGCCGAAATTGCGACAGTGTCTTTACGTCGTGAGCAGGGCGCAGGACAGGATTTTTGGTCTTTAATTAAGTCTATGAACTTGCGTTTACTTCCTAATACAGCAGGGTGCTATTCAGTGAAAGAGGCCGTGACAACTGCGTACATGGCGCGAGAAGTCTTTGATACACCTTGGATTAAATTAGAAGTTATCGGTCATACGGATACATTACAGCCAGAACCCTTTGCATTGGTTGAAGCCGCTCGGATTCTGAGTGAGGATGGGTTTCAAGTTTTTCCTTACATGACGGATGATCTGGTTTTAGCGGATCGATTGGTTGAAGTGGGTTGCCGAGTATTAATGCCCTGGGGAGCACCTATTGGCTCGGGCTTAGGCCTGAACAACGTGTATGCACTAAAAACCTTACGAAACTACTTTCCTGACATTCCTTTAGTTGTAGATGCCGGAATCGGTCTTCCTTCTCATGCCGCTAGAGCAATGGAGCTAGGTTTCGATGCCATTCTACTGAATACCGCTGTTGCCAAAGCGCAAGACCCTGTCAAAATGGCACAGGCATTTTCGCTAGCTATCCAGGCTGGTGCCCTAGGTTATCAGGCTGGACCGATGGAAGTGCGCGATATGGCCTCTCCATCCACCCCCGTGATAGGTAAGGCCTGGTTATGACGTCTCTTCCCATTTTCTATCCGTTGCTCGATTCTGTTGAAGGAGTTGAGCTGGCTGCGCGATTAGATGTTCGCTTTGCACAACTTCGGATTAAGTCAGGAGGGCATGAGACGATACGAGATCGCATTCGTCAAAGCCTAGCCATTGCCCGTGAGGCCAATATGATGTTGGTGATTAATGATCATTGGCAGTTGGCCATAGAAGAGGGGGCTGATTGGGTGCATTTAGGGCAAGAAGACCTTATCCAAGCCGATGTAAATGCGTTACGCAGAGCAGGGATTTCGTTAGGTATCAGCACTCACTCACAAGAAGAACTTGAGCGTGCACTCTTGTTAAATCCTGACTACATAGCTCTAGGCCCTATTTACCCTACGCAAACGAAGTCGTTGACTTGGTCTGCGCAAGGGCTAGAGCGTATTTCTGAGTGGAAAGCCCAGCTGGGTCAGATTCCGCTTTGTGTCATAGGTGGCATTACGTTGGAGCGCTCGAGCGCTGTTTTAGCATCAGGTGCTGACATCATTGCCGTCGTGAGTGATGTTTCGTTGCATCCTGACCCGGCCGAGCGCATTCGTGAGTGGCTAAGCAGCTACGGTTAGGCAACACCGTAGCTGTCTCTGTAGCGTTTGATGGCGTCTAATTGCTTGGTTAAGTCGCCGCGCTCTTGCAAGTAATCAATTAACAGATTGAGTGTAATAATACTGGCAACAGGGATGTTGAAATCCAATTCTACTTCTTGGATAGCGGAGAGTTCGCCCGTTCCCTTTTCTTGACGATTCAGTGCAATCAGAACACCAGCAGGTTCCGCATTGGCCTGTTGTATGATCTCCATGACTTCACGGATGGCTGTGCCTGCCGTGATAACATCATCAATAATTAAGGCTCTGCCAATCAATGGCGCGCCAACCAAGCTACCGCCCTCGCCATGATCCTTCGCTTCTTTGCGATTGAACACATAAGGTGTGTCAATATTATGATCAGTGTATAACGCGACGGCCGTGCTCGCGGCTAATGGAATACCTTTATAGGCAGGACCTAATAGAACGTCATAGTCTATTCCGGAATTGATCAAGGCCGCTGCGTAAAATTTACCCAAACGCGCCAGTGCTTCCCCTGTACAGAATAAACCTGCATTAAAAAAATAGGGACTGACACGTCCTGACTTGAGCGTGAACTCGCCAAATCTGAGGACATTTTTTTCAATAGCAAACTCAATAAACTCACGTTGATAGTCAAGCATTTTAGTATTTCACTGGTTTCGTCTGATGGTGTACGAACAATAATACCTGTCTGATCCCATATCCGTCATTAATTGATTGGATATAAATTTCATTTTTGGTCGCTTCCCGATACAATCTATAGTCAATAAGTATAACTGGCTACTTGCTCAATGGGGCTAACTTACTATGCGCGTGATTTCATTCAATACACAGGGTATTGAACAAGCAGCTGAAAAAGGCTTTTTTGACTGGATGGTTAAGCAAGATGCAGACGTTGTCTGTTTGCAAAGTTTGCGAGCCAAAGAGTATCAGCTGGATGACGAACGCTATCATCCTGAGGGCTATCATGCCTATTTCTTTGATGCGTTCGAGGATGGATTCAGTGGAGTCGCGATCTACACTCGACATGTGCCCAAAGCCATCATGACTGGCCTTGGGTTTGAACAGTGTGATTTTAATGGGCGCTTTATCCAAGCGGATTTTGACAAATTCAGCATATCATCGTTGACGATCCCATCTGGTCTGAAAAGTGATGAAGCGCAAGCGGCGAAAATGGAATATTTAGATTTATTTATGGGGCACTTGAAAAAGACACTCCGTAAGCGTCGTGATTTCATTTTTACAGGCACGTTCAATATTGCACATAAACCAATAGATTTGAGTAATTGGTACGTCAATCAACGAGTGTCTGGCTTTTTGGCTGAAGAGCGTGTCTGGATTGAAGAAGTTTTTGGTGAAATGGCTTTTGTAGATGCTTTTCGTCAGGTGAATAAAGCGGAGCGACAGTACACTTGGTGGCCGGAGTATAACCGTGCCTGGAAGCTCAATGAAGGTGCGCGGTTAGATTATCAAATCACCACGCCGAACTTGCGTAAATCAGTCAAGTCTGTGTCTATTTACAAAGAGCAGCGCTTCTCTGAACATGCGCCTCTAATTATTGATTATGACCTGACATTTTAAACTTAGAAACATGAGAGAGGACACGAACAGTGCCCTCTCAGTATCTTGTTCTTAGGTGTTTGATAACGCTGTTTTTTGTATCTCTAACAACTCTTTGATGCCTTTTTGGGCAAGCCCCAGCATTTCATTAAGCTGTTCTTGCGAGTAAGCGGCACCTTCTGCTGTACCTTGAACTTCAATGAAGCCTCCTTGGTCTGTCATAACAACATTCATGTCGGTTTCGGCATCAGAATCTTCGTTATAGTCCAAGTCTAGAATGGCTTGGCCTTTGTGTATCCCAACGGATATAGCAGCGATGGCTTGTTTTAGCGGATTGCCTTTTACCGCGCCATTTTTGTCTCGGCGTAAAACATTAATCGCATCGACCAGCGCTACATAGGCTCCGGTTATAGAGGCTGTACGGGTTCCACCATCGGCTTGAATGACATCACAATCAATTAAAATTGTGTTCTCACCGAGTTTTTTAAGATCTACCGCGGCACGCAACGAGCGCCCAATCAGTCGTTGAATTTCAAGCGTCCGTCCACTTTGTTTACCCTTAGTGGCTTCGCGATCATTACGTGTATTGGTTGCACGCGGCAACATGCCGTATTCTGCTGTCACCCAACCGGAGCCTGAGCCACGAAGAAAACGAGGAACACCACGGTCTACAGAGGCAGTACAGATCACCTTGGTATTTCCAAACTCAACCAACACAGAGCCTTCGGCATGCTGTGTGAAATTACGAGTGATTTTTATCGGGCGTAACTGGTCGGGTGCACGCCCACCGGCACGCAGTTTATCCAGACCCAGATTTTTTAGCTGCTCAGACAGCGGAGAACTCATGGTGTTTCCTTTCAGTTGTATGCATAGAGCTGGACGCTCAGGACTGTTAGAATTGATTGCCTATTCTAAACGAGAAGCGATGATTATGACACGCAGCATGACAGCTTTTGCACGCCAAAGCCAAATCCATCAATCCTGTGAGCTGACTTGGGAGCTGCGCTCTGTTAATAGTCGTTATTTAGAACTGCATTTTAAATTACCTGAAGCATTTCGTTCGCTGGAGCCATTACTGCGTGATGTGCTAAAAAACCGTTTTGCGAGAGGAAAAATTGAGTGTGCGCTGCGTTATCAGGCAGAAGAGGGCACCGATCAACTCGAGCTTAACCAAGCATTGGTCAGCCAGTTAATTGTGCTGTCAAAACAGCTGAACGATCAGCTAGACACTTCTCATCCTATCTCGCCTCTTGAGTTGATGAAGTGGCCGGGTGCGTTGCAAGCGCAGACGTTGAATATCGAAGCCTTGTCCCAAGCTGCATTGGCTGCCTTTCACCTTGCTGTAGATGAGCTAGAAAGTGCAAGGGCGAGAGAGGGGGCACAATTAGCGCTGCTGATTCAGAATCGTATAGATGATATTCGCTTGATATTAGAGAAGGTTAAACAGAAATTACCGGATTTACTCGCCGCCCAGTCCTTGCAGTTAGGCTCTCGGCTGGAGAGTTTTAAGGAACAGTTAGATCCAAGCCGTTTGGAGCAAGAGATAGTGATCTTGGCACAAAAAGCGGATGTTGCCGAAGAGTTGGATCGATTAGAGACACACTTACAGGAAGTTGAGCGAGTCTTGGGGGTAGAGGAGGCCAGTGGGCGGCGCTTGGATTTTTTAATGCAGGAGCTTAACCGTGAGGCGAACACTTTAGCCTCTAAATCGATTGCCACACTCACGACTCACTACGCGGTGGACTTGAAGGTGTTGATTGAGCAGATGCGAGAGCAGGTGCAGAATATTGAATAGATTACCCCACCGCCAACTTAGCGGCTTGTTGCCACATAAAATGCGGCATTGGCTCTTTTAATTGCCAAGTAATACTCATCGGCTGTGAACTTGTATGCGATACATACTCCACTTCACCATAATTTACAAAACCCATGGTTCGGCCGTATTCATCTTTGCTTTGCTCACGCACAAATAAAAACAGACGCTTACCAATATTTTGATGCTTGATGTACTCCAAACCACGTCCTTTGTCGGGCCTTGCGCTATTTTGCGACTGCCAGTGAAACAGGTGTTCGTTGATCGCGTAATCGTGATACATAGTAGTGGGTGAAAACTGCTTTTCGTTTTTGTCTAAGGTGACAAACATCAGTTCAATATTTTGATCTTTCAGAACAAACACACCTTCTCGTGCTGGCGGCTGACGCTCAAACGTGGTCGCACCAAATGCCACCAATATTTGCTCACGCGCATAACGTGCATGCAGCCTTAGTGAAACCTCAGACAAAGCGTGCATTGCCGATTGCTCATGCTTGGTTTGTGCGAGTTGCCAATTCACAACATCCATTAACTCTGCTTTTAACTCGCAAGCATTCAGTTTCGCTAAGCTTTGAACAATGGAATCGAATCCACATTCAGGCCCCGTTTTCTGCCAAAAATCGAAATGACACATTAAGGCATAACGATGGTCAGCATCTTCAATAACAAAATTACTTTGGCAAAGCTGTTTTAAGAAACTCAAATAGGCATGATCATCACAGGTCAAAATTCGGTTATGAATAGCCTTTCTATGCATTTTCAGCAGATCTTCATCAACTGAGTTTTCGTTGATTTCATCCTTAGCTTGCTGAACCAGCTGCGACCAACTGCCCCGTTTATAAAGTTCATTCAAGTCGATATGCGGATTTAGGATTAAGAAGTTCGAAAGCGTTAACGGCAGTGTGGAATGCTCTGGATACTGGCGGATCATTGCGACTAGGCGCTTCAACGTTAATGAAGCTTGACGAATGTTGCTGAGCACCATTTCTTGCGTGCGCTTACTCAACTCAATGCGACAACCCAGTGGTGCGTGGGGGAACCCTTGCTTTATTTCTTCGCTGATCGCGCGATGACTTTTACCGATTAAGGCTCTAAATTTATTGGCAAAGTCATACTCTGGGCGGGAATTACCAACAAAATCCAGCACGGTACAACATTCTTTGCCTTCGGCTAAACGCCAACCTCGGCCAAGCTGTTGCAAGAAAATGGTGAGGCTTTCTGTCGGTCGTAAAAACAATAACGTATCGACTTCGGGAATATCTACACCTTCATTAAAGATATCGACCACGCAAAGCACGTTAATGCTGCCAGAACGAATCGCTTGCTGCTTTTGTTGCCGCTCGAGGCTGTTATCACTGGTCAACACATCCGCTTTAACGCCTTTTAATAAGAGTTGCTCTGTCATGTACAGTGCATGTTCTTTGCTCACACAAAAGGCCAATGCTTTCATTTTGCGTATATCAGTGATGATCTCCTGCATACTCAGCAAAATCTTGTCAAAGCGGACTTGGTTGTGGGTATACAGATTGGTCAGTTGAGCGATATCGTAACGTCCACGACTCCATGCAATGTTGCGAAGGTCGGTATCATCATCAATAGCAAAATACTGAAATGGACAAAGGTGGCGACGATTAATCGCTTCCGGCAAACGGATCTCTGCCGCAATCACGCCACCAAAATCCGCTAAAATATCACCGCCATCATGCCTCTCAGGTGTTGCAGTCAGGCCGAGTAAAATAGTTGGGGAAAAGTGCTCCAGCAGCGCGCGATAACTTGAAGCTGCAATATGATGCACCTCATCAATGACAATGTAGTCATAATAGTCAGCAGTTAGGTTAAGCTGAGTAAGCTGATTGTTCAGAGTTTGAATAGAAACAAACAACTGCCGATAATGCTCTGGTGTATGTCCGCCCACCCAAAGGTCACCAAACGTACCGTTACGCAACACCCCACGATATGCCGCTCTGGCTTGTTTTAAGATTTCTTCTCGGTGAGCGACAAATAAGAACTTAGCCTGCGGCTTGGCTTTGATAATGCGCGCAAAATCAAAGGCCGAAATCAGGGTTTTTCCGGTGCCGGTAGCCGCAACGACTAAATTACGAAAGCGCTGGTGAACACTACGCTCAACGGCCAGTTGTTCCAAAATGTCACTTTGATGAGGAAACGGAGAGATATCAAAGAAGTGCGTCGGGCTGGCCTCAAAACCTCCGCGCTGCTGACTCAAGGCTTTTTTGAGTTTTTCACTGCTTGTTGCATCGCCACTAAAGTGTTCAAAATCATTAGAAACCCAATAGGTTTCAAAGGTGCTCAATGATTTATTGATAATGTGTGGGATTTCTTGTGAAGTGATTTTTAAATTCCACTCTAAGCCATTGGTTAGCGCTGAATGGGAAAGATTGGAAGAGCCGATATAACCAGTGTGATAACCCGTGTTGCGTAAAAATAAGTAGCTCTTGGCATGTAAACGTTCACGCTCAGTGTTGTAACTCAACTTCACCTCGGTATTCGGTAAACTCGCCAAATACTCCACCGCTTTGGCATCCGTTGCTCCCATGTATGAGGTGGTGATGATTTTTAGCTCGCGCCCACTTGAGGTAAACTCTTCTAGCTCTTTGCGAAAAATGCGGATCCCTGCCCACTTAATAAATGACACTAACCAGTAAATTTTATCCGCAGACAGAATCTCTCGCTTCAATTCAGATTCAAGCGACAAACCCGCATTACTGCCACAAAACAGCTCGCTTTGGCTTAAGCCCGTTAACGGAAAAATGTCGTTAATATAATTTTTTAAATTGGCTGAGACAGGATTTTCGAGCTCATAGAGCGCAGTTAGAATTTTACCTTGACTGGCAAGCAAGTTGTCTTCGATAAAATCATCATCCTGAATTTGTGTTTTTAACCACAATAACAATTGGTTGGACAAAGTAATTTGCTGTTGCAGCCGATCATCACCCGCAGGCACAGAATCAATCGCATACTCAAGAATGTGTGAGAGGAAGCGAGATAACCATGTTGATGCTTCACTGCTATTGAGCTCACGTTCGCCGACATAGAATCGCTCTCGGTCAATACGACTCTCGATAAGTTGCGTTATAAGCTGCTCATAAATTCCGACTTGTTGCATGATATTCCTTTTATTCTAATGGCTGGATCAATAACAACATCGATTGATATCGTAGTTTTACCGCCAATCCATTTTGTGATTTTGTCATTTCAACCAAGTTGTACTTGCACAATGTTTTCAGTGTTCTCGACACATTACTGACTGCACGGCCGGTAAGTGCTGCCAGCTCAGTTATCGATTGCGGCTGCTGCTCGGCAATCACTTTTAACAACTGCTGGTTTTCTCTTGACAACACATTGGCCAACGATTTAAGCGAGTCGAACCAGATATCGACGGGATACTCAGGGTCGGGCGTTTGACCTGTAATACTAATTACGCAGCGCGATTGTTTGACGTTTCTCATTGCTTTACTCGCATAATTTGCTCGCACTCTCTACTTCCTCTACAGTCAGCGGGTGCGTAAAACAGCGTTTGAACAATAAAAAGACTGTACGCTTATGTAATCCTCCCGAAAAATCGGAGCAGTTATAAGTAGAAAATTCCGTTAAAATTAAACGAAGGAGTTTTCTATGCGTAAATCACGATACACAGACAGTCAGATCCTAGCGATTCTGAAGCAAAACGAGAAAGGTGTCCCAGTGCCAGAGCTATGCCGCGAACATGGTATGAGCTCCGCTCAGTTTTATAAGTGGCGTGCCAAATTTGGCGGTATGGATGCATCCATGATGAAACGGCTCAAAGAGCTTGAGGACGAGAATAAGCGTCTTAAAAAAATGTACGCAGAAGAACGCCTCAAGGCTGAAATCCGCAAGGAAGCCCTAGAGGGAAAGTTATAAAGCCATCTCAGCGCAAGGAGATGGCACGTGCAGCCATTCAACGTCACGGGATCAGCATTCGTTTTGCCTGCATCACTATGGGTATTAGCGAAAGTTGCTTTCACTACCAGTGCAAACTCAGCGGCGAGAATGCGTTGGTTGCTGACTGGTTGTTACGCCTGACTGAAACTCACCGACGCTGGGGGTTTGGTTTATGCTTTTTGTATTTGCGTAATGTGAAGCACTTCACCTGGAATCACAAGCGGGTTTATCGCATCTACAAAGCGCTTGAGTTGAACCTGAGAATCAAACCAAGGAGGCGCATTAAACGTGATAAGCCGGATGCGTTGAGCGTACCCACAGCTATCAACCAGGTATGGTCAATGGATTTTATGTCGGACAATCTGTCCGATGGCCGGTCACTGCGCACCTTCAATGTCATTGACGATTACAACCGTGAAGGTTTGGGTATTGAGGTTGATCTGTCACTGCCGAGCCTACGCGTTATACGGGCGCTAGAGCAAATGATTGAGTGGCGTGGACAGCCTGCTGCCATTCGCTGTGACAACGGTCCTGAGTATATCTCTGGTGAGCTGATAAACTGGGCAGAGAAGCGTCGAATCACGCTACTTTACATTCAACCAGGTAAGCCAACACAGAACGCGTATATTGAACGATTTAATCGGACAGCACGCCACGAATGGCTCGATTTACATCTGTTTGATAGCGTTGAACAAGCACAACAACTTGCGACAGAATGGCTTTGGCTTTATAACAATGAACGGCCTCATACGGCTATCGGAGGCGTACCTCCTAAACAACTATTGCAAGCGGCTTAACTTTCTACGAATAACTGCTGCTTAAAATGGGGGGATTACACTTATACATAAGCCAAACACCTTATCAACTACTGATAATAGTGCAAGAATATTTTCCGTTTCGGGCCATAACAACCCCATACACTCTAAGGTGACGGGCTGATACTGGGTGCATCGTTTCTTACTCATTAAACGTTAAACGCCGATTCTTTCATGGCTTGTTCGGCTCGGCTGATCCCTAGGCGCTTAGCAACGGCTTGCCATTGCTTCACCGCAATTAATACTTCATCGTAAACTTGCGTGGCTTGGGTTTGAGAAAGCCGAAAAAAGTCTTTTACGTCAAAGGCTAATTGATAGTCTAAAGCGTTGTCTGCATCTGTAATGTTCAGATGCAGGCCGTGCTTACCAACTATTGGGTTTAAGTCGTAAGCGGGTGATAATTTCCAACCCTTCTTTGTTAATAAAAACCCATGGTTACGCAGGTGATCATCTGTGTTGGACACCGCAATATTAAACACGATACGACGCCATAGCTGTGCTAAATCAGCTTCTGTTTGTGCACCAGAATTGGAAATAAATTCAGCAAGCTCTAAGTAGCTGGCACCTTGAGATTGTTCACCATCATAGTATTGGAGCTGTGTCATGGCCGATGAAAAATGCAGCCGTTGATCGCCGTCACGGTCAAACCGTTTTGTTAAAAAGGTATGATGCTGAGAGGAAAACTGCCTAATCTCACATGGAAACATGTCAACACCTGCCGCCAAAGCCAATTCATAACAGACCATCTCCCACGCCCCCACGTCAAAGGTATCATTTAGATTGGGAAACTTGGCAATCCACAAATGGCCTTGTTCATCTGTCGCACAAGCCTTAGGCCTTGCGCCACCTAATGATGAGCCTGGAGAAATCAGCATCTTCAACCAGCGATAATACTCGTCACTGTCGATGTTATCGTCTTTTTCAATCTGCATTGCAGCGTGCTCTAACTCTCGCAGAGACGACATTGGCGGCGCAGCAAATTCAGCATTGTCATCTAAGAAAGCATCCGAGCCTGCTCGCTTAAATCGAATACCACCCATTCGGTAAGAGTCATGTACGCCCAACAGGTAATCCAACTCGTTTAATCGACTTGTTGCTCGAATGTCCTTGCGAGCTTCAATGGCCGCACGTCGTTGCATTAAAATACGTCCCCATCTATCAGGCGACGAATCAAGAAATGCACGGAAGTTTTTATCGGCTTCATCGTTGTAGAGTTCACCGGAGTGAAGCGTCAGGATTGGATCGATTTGCAAGCGATAGGCTGAGGTTAAAAACGCTTTATCGTAGGCAAAACTAAACACGCCACCTCGGCTTGAGTCGCTGTAAGTAAGCTGCCCTATTAGCAAAGGCGCTTCAATTGGCTGCCAGTCGGCATAGACTTCGACGATTGCACGGCTCATCTTGAACCTTCCAGCAATTTTATGTTTTGCAGCTTGATACCAACTTCATCATGAGCGGCCATTTCCGCAAAGTTGCTTTCCATGCCAAGTACGGCCATTACCTTTAAGTAAGTACCTATGGCAACGCCCGGATCACCTGCGAAGACTTTGTTCACGGTTTTATGATCAAAGCCAGTTCGTTCGCACAGTAGCTTTTTTGTAAAACCACGTCGTTTCATCGCCAACAGCAAATCCTCACCAAAATGAGTCAGGATTTTGCGCTGCTTTGGAAACAGCACATTGTGTAAATCACGCTTAGCCATATCACCAACCATAGGGACTGTATTCCCATTATTTAATCATTAATGGGAATATAGTCCCACTATGAAATTCAAGCAACTCTATAGCGCAATAAATTGGACTATATTCCCATTTTAATGACCATAATTGGATTAATATCCTACTTTTAGGTTTTCCTTGCGCGTTGGCCAAGGCGATGATACGAGCCCCTGAACACCATAAGCCACAAAATCACGATTTTATGCGCATAAAAATGTAAAATAATGCACTTTTATGCGCATAAAAGTGAAAGGTGGGTTATAGTGTAGGCTGATTAACAATCATAATTGGCAGGAAAGGACAATGCAGCGCACCTTACTCAAGGCCCTAATGGCTTGGAAAAACCAACCTGTGCGCAAGCCATTATTGATCGATGGTGCAAGGCAAACGGGCAAAACGTATCTGCTACAAGAGTTGTTTGGTAATACCTTTTCCAACATTCTTCGTATCGACTTTCTTGAAAATCCCGCCTACAAAGAAGCGTTCGATGGCTCACTGTCACCTGATGAGCTACTCATGAACATTGAGCTGTTGACCAATCAGGCGTTTAACCCAGAAACAGATCTGCTGGTCTTAGATGAAATTGGCGAATGTGAACGTGCCGTTACCTCACTAAAGTATTTTGCTGAAAAAACACCTTCCTATTTTGTCGCGGCCAGCGGCTCGAATATTGGTTTGCTTAACACTTTCCCCGTTGGTAAGGTAGAGCAATACAATTTACGACCACTGACCTTTCAAGAGTTTATTTACGCATCAAATGAGCAAGCGCTGATCAAAGCGTTTGATGGCCAAGCAAGTACACCGGCAGTGCACACTAAATTGATGGATAAACTGACGGACTACTTTTTTACGGGCGGTATGCCGGAAGCTGTTTCTGCTTGGTATCAGTTTAAAGATTCAAGCATTTTAGAGCGTGTTGAAAAAGTCACTAAAATTCATGCCGATTTAGTTGAAGGTTATCGCCGCGATTTTGGTAAATACGCCGGCAAGGTCGATGCCACACTGATTGAATCGGTGTTCAATAGCATTCCAGCGCAGCTATCACTTGTGAGCGATGAGTCCGTTAAACGCTTTAAATTTAAATATGTCCATGAGCGTAAATCTCGATATAGCGATTTTGAAACCGCAATCCATTGGCTTAACTGTTGCCGCTTAGCCTTGCCAAACTACCCTATTGAAGGGTTGCCGAAATCACCACTTGCGGCCTATAAAAAAGAAAATATGGTCAAGCTGTTTCTGTTCGATGTGGGCCTGCTCAATCATATGCTGGGCAGCAGTTATAAAGAGATTAAGCAACAAAACTATGATCTCTCTGTTTATAACTACAGAGGCTATGTAGCTGAAAACTTTGTGCAGCAAGAACTCACCGCCATTGGCATTGACCCAAGTTATTCATGGAATGATGCTCGTGCCGAAATCGAATTTATTTTGGCAACAGATGAAGGCGATATCATCCCTGTCGAAGTAAAAAGCGGCAAACGTACACGAGCAAAATCGTTGGCATCCTACGTTGAAAAATGTACTCCAAGTAAAACCTTTAAGTTAACGGGTACACAAGGCTCTTCAGCGTTAGAACAAACCAATATCGTGATGCCCTTGTATTTCACCCAGTATTTGCCGCAGAGATGGTAAAAGCGCTTTGCCCATAATTTGGAGGTCTATACAACGGGGTCACACCGCCCAAGCCTAGATGCCATAGAAACTAGGGCTGTGCTAAAAGCCTGTATTCCTGCACGCGCCGCTGTAGCAGAGTTAAAAAAGGCTGGGGAGCTTAATCCTAACTTTCCGCTGCTCAATGAAGGGTATAACACCTGTCGATTAAGACTATATCCCTTCAATTTCCGGCCAATCTATTTCAACAATATGCCCAGGGCCTGCATCCATTAAGATATAAAAATCGCCCTCAGGGCGTGGGAAGCGGATGCTGGACTGTCCATCTAACGTGCTCGATAGAATAATGTCTTCATCATAGGTGATGACATCTAGCTGTATACCCTCAGCGCCGGAGCCATCTGAAAAACCACCTTGGCAGACAATAAAATCCCCTTCAAGTTTGCACTGACAGTACGGAGAGTGGGCCCAAACGGGTAAGGTTGCTAGGCTGCTGAATATCAGTAGTACTATGTAAAAAAAGCGTTTATTCGTTCTCATAATCCGTTCTCAATCTAGGGTGCCTTGGTTAATGATTGCGACGTTGAATAAAGGTCGCGGCGCTGGGTGAGGCGTCAGCCAAGGGCATGGATATTTGGTGCACAGAGCCATCCCAACCTTCCAGAGTTAGCCAAATATCGGCATCGGCCGTTGCGCTATCGGTAATGGGAACCGATATAAACTGGCGATAGGGCGTTCCGAATGAAATGGCACCAGCGGTACGCAAATTACGCGGTTTACCAATGCGCATATAGGCCGCTTTCACCTCTGGGATGCACGTCTCACAGAGGGAGAGTGAAAAGGTTTTCATATAACTGGCCACTCCATCTCGCCAAGGTGGGTTGGTATCCCATTCTGCCAACTGAATCTGCCAAGGACCGACTTGGTGTTGACCAAGATCCCGTTCGCCCAGACCTTTTTCACCCCGAGACATGGCCAGATCATCAAAATAAAACGGCATCGCGACCATTGGTAAAATCAGCAACAATCCGCTGAGATGAAAGCGCCAGCGAAACCAGAAACTTTTGGTATGACGGGATTGAGAGGCACGTGGCTGACTCATGCGCTTTCTCCTTCTTTTAAAGCATAAGCAGGTATTTGGGAGTCCATCTGTTTGTTGGGTTGTTGTTTGATTTTTCGCTCGCGAAGGACCGCAGCCGTGTCCCTGAAGGTGCGTTTGCTCCAGATCATCATGCCGCTGAATACCATCAGGGTCAGCAGTATGCCGAAGAAGAAATACACCAGCTTCAAGCTCAGACCGACGAAATCACCGGTATGCAGCGGGCGCATGGAGCCCGTGATGATTTCAAGCCAAGACAGATCGGAAATCCGGCGTGTCTGCTCAATTTTGGCGTTGTAGGGGTTCACACTCACGCTCTCGAACAGCAGTGGATAACTGACACTGCGTCCGCCGATACGATAGTGTGCGTAGGCATTGCCCGGCATAGAGACAAAAGACGCTTGGAAATCGGGAAAGGCGGTTTCGACGGCGGCTGTGGCTTCATCTAGTCTGATAAAAGGCGGTGTCTGGCTGTTGCTGCTCAGTTGCGGGACATCAGCCCTGTCGACATAGATAGGGGGCCCCGCTGTTGAAAACGAAACTTGATTATCCTGCAGTATGCCCTGTAGCAGAAACCAGATACTGGTGATCGAAATAATTGCAATAAAGGGAATAGACCAAATCCCCGCTAAGCGATGAAAGTCTCCCCAGAAAACCCGTGCATTGACGTTAAAGCGCAGTCTTGGGCTTAAAAAACCTCGCCAAAAGCGTTTATAGACAACAAGACCCGTGATCAATGAAATGAGCATGGGAACCGCCGTGATGCTCACCAGATACCATCCCCAACTGTAGCCATTGGTCCAGGGCATGAGTAGCCAGCCATGTAGGCCCCGTACAAATTGTCGAAAATCAAAACGAGAACTTTCGCCTTGAATCACGCCAGTATAGGGGTTGATGTAGAGTGTTCGCGTGGTGGTGTCTGGATAACTGATGCGTGCCGTTAGGGCAAATTGCGATTTTACCGGTCGGGAAATCGACTGAATAATCGCTTCGGGATGACCCTCATTCACCACGGCGACAATTTCATCAAAACTGAGCAGGTTCCCCGCCTGTGCCGGAGGATTGGCGCGTGAGGCGGGGTCAGCCAGCCACACGATTTCCTGACTCACGGTAGCAATCGTACCCGTTAGGCAAATGAAAAATACAAATGCCCAAATTGGCATGGCCATCCAGCTATGCACGAGAAACCAGATTTTGGCACGATTGGCGCGTGGTTTTTCGGTCATTGACTTAGTTGAAGTGGATGTCGGCATTAGGTCACTTTCCGTTTTGTCTCAGAAGGAATATTTCATGGTCAGCATGGTTCTTCGGGGCTCACCCCATGTGTAGGTACTATACGCGCTGAAAATTGTGTAGTACTTCTCGTCGAATAGGTTGCTGATATTCAATGATCCTGTTAACTGATCCGTAAAACGGTAGCTGGCCATAGCATCAACAACCCAGTAGTCATCCACCGTATGCTTAACCATGCCAGCCACGGCTGGGTTGTAGACATCTCCCCAAGTTTTATCTTGCCAACGTGCGCCGCTACCGAGTGTCAATTTGCTATTTTGCCCCCAGGGTTTGTAAGTGGCAAAGAGGCTGACTTGATTGGCCGGTGCGAGGGTAGAAACCTTATTGCCTTGTCGACGTGAAACACTGTTGCTGAAGCCTGCATGCAGGTTCCAATAGTCATTCAACTGACCGGACACCTCCAGTTCATACCCTTTAGTTTTTACACCGTTAATGGCTCGATAAGCGACACCTCCGTCAGGTGTTAGCGCTCCTGTGGCTTCAGCAAAGTTGTCCTGTTCAAGTTGGAAAACGGCAGCGCTAGCGTTCAGGCGATTACTGAAGAAGGCACCCTTCAAGCCGAGCTCTATGTTGGTGCCTTCTAAGGGGTCGAGTGTATTGCCAGACTCATCACGTCGAGATTGAGGTTTAAAAATACTGGTGTAGCTGGTGTAAACAGAGTAGGTATCGTTGAGGTCATAGACGAGGCCGAGGTAGGGGGTCAACACTCCTGACTCTTGCATGGTTTCACGCTTGTAGTTAGAGAGGCGAGCTCCCGTAATGAGTTTTAGATCGTCGCGTAGATTCCAACGTGCCGTGGTGTACAGGCCTTTTTCACGCGTGGTTTCATCATTTTGACCATGCCATGCATTAGGGTCATTCCAATCGGGTTCTGGTACCTGTCCGTTCCATTCATAGTAGTTGCTTGGGATGGTTGCGTAGCCGACATGTGGTCCATCTCCGTTATTGGTCCAGCGTCGTTCGCTCAAGCCACCACCGACGACCAGTTCATGTTCACGCTTCAGAAACTCAAATGGGCCGCTCGCATAGAAATCTGCTGCATTGGCCCGAGTTTTCCCAACGTATCGGCCGACCCACATGCGTGTGCCGGAGCCATCAGTAGGGTTTGGATTGCCCCCGCCTACAGCACCGAGAGGAGCATCATAGCCATTGATTTGGTGGTTGAGTTGTAGTTTTACGACCCAGTCGTTATCAAAGTAGTGCTCCAGCGTCGCGAAAGCTGTTCGAGTGTATTGTTCCCAACTGCTCCAGCTGGCGCCATTGTTGAAAGAACGTGGGCGTTCGTTGAAGTTACCTTCAGTGTCATAAATTGGGATCCCGCCCCAGGTTGAGCGAGTCGGTTTATTGTCTTGATAGTCAGCGCCGACTGTAAGCAGGGTGCTAGGCGTGATATCGGCTTCGATGCTACCAAAAAAAACAGGTGTTTTTCGGCGGTAGCCATCCATGTGGGATTCTTGATCTTGGTAAGATGCCACCGCTCGGCCTCGCACGGTGCCTTCTGAGTTAAGCGGGCCCGAAAGATCAATTTCGGTTCGATAGCTGTTCCATGAGCCTGCACTTTGGCTGACATGCCCTTGAAAATCTCGGGTAGGTTTTTTGCGGATTAAGTTGATGGTGGCTCCTGGGTCACCGCTACCTGTTAATAAGCCAGTGGCACCTTTCAATACTTCTACTCGGTCATACGTTGCCATGTCACTGAGTGTATTGCCTGCTGAATATCCCGCATTTCGTTCCATTGGGATACCATCGTATTGAAAGTTGTTGATCGCAAACCCGCGTGCGTAATATACCGTTCGTTCACTATCGTAAGTCAAAATACTAATGCCAGGGGTGTTCTGCATGACTTTATCGATGTTTGTGAGCTGGAAGTCATCCATCTCGTTACGTGTAATGACACTAATGGACTGCGGTGTTTCACGTGGCGTGAGTACTAGACGGGTGGCGGTTGCGATGGCGCCTGGGGTGTAAGTGCCACTGCCTTCAGTAATTTCGCCAAGCTGGTTGGCGGTTACCGTGACGGAAGGTAAAGCGACCGCACCGTTTATAGCTTGTAGAGTAATAATATAGCCCCCGCCACTTTGCGGTACCGCGACCAGTCCACTGCCCTGAAGCAAAAGCCCTAGGGCCTGATCAACTGGATAGCTGCCTTGCAGACCCCGTGTTTGTTTGCCTTGGCTGAGATCACCGTTCACCGACACTAAGACACCGCTTTGTTGACCAAATAGTACGAGGGCAGAGTCGAGACGACCGCTTGGAATGGAAAAGGCTTGTTTAACCGTCGATACGGGAGCTGCCTGTATCAGTGGTGACGCTATGAGTCCACTGAGTCCTATACCCATCGCTAAAACGAGATGACTCAGAGAGGGGCGGTATCTGTATAATGTACGCACAGAGGGTGAGACAAACGGCATGCTCTAGATTCCTTGTTGGGTGGCCAATACACCTGAGCGAGTTGCCACAGGTGCTTCTTATTTGATAAGCCCCACGAACAGACAAAATCTGCCTTATTTTTTTATAATTTTTACGCGGGCATGAGCCGTACCCAGTATTGGCTCACTCTGTGTTGACGAATGGGTAGTATTTGGCAGAGATTATGTAAAATCGCGTCGGTATCCGCGATTGGAAAACTGCCTGAGAAGGTCAGGTGGGCAACCTCATCGGCGTAGCCTAAATAGCCCGCTCGGTAACGGGTTAATTGCCTCAGAAAGTCCCCTAATGTCGTACGCTCAGCTGTTAATAAGCCTTGGCGCCAACTTAGATGAAAAGGAGTTAGCGCTGTTTGCAGCATCTGAATGCCTTGTAGCTGTATCTTCTGGCCAGCATTGACTTGATGTTCTTTCTTATTGCTGAAGATACATTGGACTTGCCCCGTAATCACCTGCAAGACACAGTGGCTATCTTCCCGGTATAGGGTGAACTCGCTTCCCGAGGTAGGAGTGAAAAGATGGGCGCCTGCCCGAACCTGTGCACCACCACTGTTAGCAATGGCGAGTTCACCGTAGTGCAGGATAAGTTCCGGCTGGGTATTGAAATCAACGTCTAGGGCCGATTTTGTATTCAGAATGAGTTGGCTGTTGTCATCAAGTATAAGTGTTTTCTGTTCGCCTGCGGAGGTTCGTAGGTCTGCCATCGTTTTGCCGTACAGATAGCGTCCTGTGTGAGCGAACCCCGTGACATCGCGTGTTAGCCAAAGGGTTGTTCCAAAACCGCTGATCGCGGCGAGTGTTTTAAGTGTGCGGCGTTTTTGGTGCAAGCGCTGTTCAGCACTGTTTAGGCTATGTAAGGCTTTCTCACTGCTGAGATGTGAGATGCGGGAGAAGTGTCGATTGGCCAGCTTCAGCTGTTCCCATACCAACGCATGTTCAGGACTTTGTGATAACCAGTGTGTAAACGCAAGCTGTCCAACTGCATCAACGTCTCCAGCCTCGAACTTAACCTGCCAATGAATTGCTTCCGTCACGAGTTTGCGAGTGGGTAGGCGTGGATTAGTCATATAAGACTCGATAACACTGTTGCATGCACCGGACCATCGCTTTTTGTACCCGGTTTACATTTATATTGAGCCTGTCCGCGATTTCCTGATATTTAAGTCCATCTAAACGAGCCATTAGAAATATTTGTTTATCGCGATTGGGTAGGCCCTCTAGTATCTGTGCCAGTTGCAAGAGCGTCTCAACCACTAAATGCTGCTCTTCCAACGAAGGCGATTCGTGTTCGGGTTGTAAGGCGAGTGCTTCTAAATAGGCTTGTTCTAAGGCTTGACGCCGCCAGTGGTTAAACATCAGACCTTTGGCAATGGTACTGAGATACGCCCGAGGACTTTCAGGTTGTGGAGCGGCTTCCTTTGTTAAAAGTCGAATGAAAGTATCTTGCGCTAAATCTGCTGCCGTTTCAGAGCAGCCCAGACGTTGACGTAACCACTGGTGCAGCCAGCCGCGATGGTCGCGATACAGCGAGCCCACCTGATTGTGCTGCATTGGGTTAACGTCAGGCATTAATAATCCTTAATCAACATAAAAGTGATAATGGTTATCATTTTATATGTCGATATGCCGGCTTACAAGTCCAGTGGACGATACCGATCAGGTATTAGATCCTTTCCGGTATCGCTCAATGCCAGTAACCTCTAGAGGGAAGAGGGCTACAAGTAATATAGGGAGAACCTCACAAGCGGAAGCGAGACACCGCCTTACTCAGTTCGGACGCAATGTTCGATACAGATGAGGCCGCATTATTTGTATGTTCAAGACTCTCTGTTGTCTCCCGGGACTTGCTATCAATGCGTTCCAGTGACTGGCTGATGTCCTCTGAGACCGAGCTCTGCTGCTCGGCTGCACTGGCAATCTGAATGCTCATATTATTGATGTCTGCTACGCTGCGCACGATCGCTTCTAAAGAAGCGCCAGCGTTTCGGGCCTGATCCATTACTTCATTTGATTTGTTGCGACTGCTCTCCATGGCTTTAACCGCAGAACGGGATCCACCTTGGAGTTTTTGAATGGTCGTCTGAATTTGCTCGGTAGACTGTTGGGTACGACTTGCTAGATTGCGGACTTCATCCGCAACGACCGCAAAACCTCGACCCTGCTCACCAGCACGGGCGGCTTCAATGGCTGCGTTCAAGGCTAACAGATTTGTCTGCTCGGCGATCCCTGTAATTGTACTCAATACCTGCGATATATCCTCACTGTCTTCGCTGAGTTGATTGATAACAACAGACGATTGTTCGATTTGTTGAGCTAGGCTCTGTATTTCTTTGATTGTCTTGTCGACTACCTCTGTACCTGCTGTACCCTCACGGTTGGCCTCCATCGCGGCATTTGCAATGTGGCTGATATTCTGTGAGACATCCTGTGCTGTCGCTGTCATTTGATGCATGGCCGTCGCTACCTGTGAGATTTCGGCTTGCTGCCAGTCGACTCTGCTTCGGTTCTGAACCACGGCGGAGGTCATAGCTCCTGAAGCCGACGATAGCTGATTCGCAGATTCACTGATACTGGCGACCATGGTTGCAAGATTCGCACGCATGAGTTCCAGTGCTCGTGCTGTGTTGACAATTTCATCTTTACCATTCATCTCAATGTGTTGGCTCAAATCGCCAGTGGCCGCAATTTCAGCCCCTATCACCAATTGGTTCAAAGGATGGATAATGCTACGACTCACAATCCAGGCGACAAATACCATCAACAAGACTCCAGTTCCTAGGGCGGTACCCATGAGCAGATTGGAACGAAGGGCACTGCTGTTGGCACGGGCCTCTACCGCTGCGGCTTCTCCCTCAATTAGCTCTGTTAGATTTTCCATTTCATCAGCCAAACGACTGTAAGCCGATCGAAAGTCGTTTAGCTCTCTGAGTGCTTGATTTTGATTCGTTTCCGCTAGGGAGACGATCCGTTCAGCTGATTGTATGTAGTCATTCAGCACGGGTAATACCGTTTGTAGCGCTCTCTGGGTTGTTTGGTCAGTAATCAGATTTTGATTGGATTGCAGCATTTCACGAAAGGTTGCAGCGTTCTCACGTTGATCAGAGCGGGCTTCCGAGAGCGCTTGTCGGTCTCCGGTACTGCTGGCAATTACGGCCGCAAGGACATCGGAACTCAGTGCATCGTGCATCATATCGGCGGTCAGGTGATTACCCAAAATCTTGGCTTGCAGCTGCAACTGGCTTGTGGTCTGGTTCAACTGGGCGATGCCGGAAAAACCAAAACCGCCGATTACCAACAGAAGCAAGACCGCTAGAGCTGCCATACCGATTAATCTTTGTTTTACAGTCATAGATGAATCACTCTTGTTGTTTTTAAACATAGTTTTCTACAAATGGGTTAAGCATAGTGTACAAACCGTTGAAAAACACTTTATCTCAGGATCGGTGTCGTGCGTCATTACTGCAGATGCACGTTTGCACCTTGTGGGATGTGTAACAGAGTAGAGTGGGGAGGCTCATTCAGCATTTAACGTATGAGCGATAACAATCGTCTTATACGCCAGCAACGAACCGTCTGAATTTTTGATCAAATCAAACAGAAAATCTTGGTAGTTGGATCGGTAAACGGAGTCTCTGCCACCAGAGAGTGGTGTATTTTGTGCTCCACGATTTTTGTAATCTGGGAGCTGTGTGCATACCATTTCTGCAAACGCATCCTCGAAACAGAATTGAGATACGATCTCATCTCGGTTTTTGTTTCGCACTCGGAAGTGAATGTGAATCGCTCGACCGGAATACCAGCCAGGAAAGCAGGTTTGGAAATTGACTCTGCCATCCTTATCTGTGATTTGCCCACCTCTAAACCATTTGGCTTGCTGAGCTGTGACATTATTGCCCGTACAGAAACCACTGGTGAAGCGTCTCCGATCATCACTAGCAGAGGTGTCACCGGAATAGGCTCCCTCGGTATTGCAGTGCCAGACTTCCACTTCAAGTCCATCAAGCGGCTGACAGTCTTCATTCACAACCTGCAAACACAGTTGCATCGGTAGACCCTTCTCCTGCTCGGAAATATCGACGCGGTTATCAACCTGAAAGTAACAAGGGCCTTCGGTAAGCGATTTGGTTAGTGATAGGTTACAAGACGTTGCCGTATCGAACAGGCTGGTCGGTGGGAATTCCGCGATGAGTGAACCTGTGCGCCGGAAGCCCAGTCAGTAGGATCCAGTAGTTGTCCAAGAGGCGTAGGCGTAGGGCTGCTTGCTGCAGCCGTGGCTTTACCGACAATCAGTCCCAGTAAGGGCAAGCTGGCTCCGGCCAATCCAACCCGATGTAAAAAACGACGACGATTCACATTTACGGATGACATGAATGCTGCTTCCCTTAAGTACAGAGTACAGGGATATTAGCAAGTTTATTGTAGGATTAATATGCTTGCTAACCCCTTCCACTTTTCAGCGGTCTAGTCCACTGGAATCAAGGTGGCTGACCCTGTGAGTCGCCCCCTTGAGATCGGATCATCGCTGATCTAGCCCTCTAAATACACCACATGGCTATGGGTGTATTCATATAAACCGTGCTTGCCATCGGCACCACCTATACCCGACTTGCGCACACCTGCGTGAAACCCTTGCATCGCTTCAAAGTTTTCTCTGTTGATGTAGGTCTCACCAAAATCAAGCTCACGACAGGCTTGCATGGCGTGTCCAAGGTTTCGGGTATAAATCGATGAAGTTAACCCGTATTCACAATCATTTGCTAACGTGATGGCTTCATCCAGACTATCGATGATTTGGATGGGAAGCACCGGACCAAATATCTCCTTACGCATGATCTCCATGTCTTGGCGGCACGAAGTCAGTACCGTAGGCTGGTAATGGAACCCTTTACCCAGATCTGCAATACTACCACCGGTAATTAATTCAGCTCCGTTCCTGCGAGCGGTTTCAACCATGGCCGCGACTTTATCTAGGCCTGCGCGATTAATCATGGGTCCCATTTCAACATCCCTGTCTACCAATGGGTCACCATAGCGAGTTGCCTCCATCGCGTTTGCGATACGCGCAATAAATTCATCGGCGACACCGCGTTGAACGTAAACCCGTTCGGCACAGTTACACACTTGCCCCGTATTAATAATTCGCGAGCTTCGGATAGCGTTTACGGCCAATTCGAGGTCCGCATCATCCAGGACAATAGACGGCGCTTTACCGCCCAGTTCCAGGTTAAGCTTGGTAATGTTACTGGCCGCGTTGGCCATAATGCGTGACCCGGTTTCCACGCTGCCAGTGAAACTGATCATATCGACCTGCTGGCTCGCCGTCAGGGCATTGCCTGTTTCCGCGCCCGTGCCGCTGACGACATTGAAAACCCCTTTAGGCAACCCGATTTCATTCAGCAATCGCGCAAACTCAAAACAGTTATTGGGTGTTTCCTCACTGGGCTTAATGACAATTGTATTACCCGTGATAAGCGCCGGTGCCATTTTGCGTGCAATCAGGAAAAACGGAAAATTCCATGGCAAAATACCCGCCACAACGCCCAGCGGCTTACGGAAAAGAAAAATATTTTCCTTTGGGCGGTCGCTTTGAATGATTTCACCTTCGATACGACGCCCCCATTCGGCCATATAGTCTAGATAGTCGGCGGTAAAATTAACCTCTACTTCAGCCAACCCAAGAACTTTCCCTTGTTCCTCAGTAATCGTACGTGCCAGATGAGCCACATTGTCGCGCAACTTGTTGGCTAAACGGTGTAGAAAAGCACCACGCTCAACAGCAGGCTTCGCGGCCCAGCCTTTTTGTGCAGCACGTGCCGCATCCAGTGCTCGCTCGACATCGGCGGCCGTTGAAGCAGGCACCTGTGATACTAACCGTTGGTTTGAGGGGTTAAAGACTTCAAGGTGCTGCTGGCTCGATTCGAACACACCATTAATATAGTTTTGATAGATTATTGGCTGCGACATGCTGGTTCTCCTATTGTGTTTATAATTGCCCATTGAGGCCACATTCAGTAAAACTTTTTAGTAAGTGCTGGATGGCAAACTGGTTGGCTGCTTCTTGTAGCGCGCAAGGGTATCAAGCGCACCTTTGCGCAGCAGGCTGATATCGATACCCACCGCAATAAACTGGCAACCTAATGCCTGATAACGACGAGCATCCTCTTCAAGTGGCGCAAGAATACCGACCGGTTTCCCCACTGCCTGAACGGCCTTGATCACCTGTTCAATGGCTCGTTGCACATCGGGATGCCCCGGATTACCTGGATACCCCATACCAATTGACAGATCTGCTGGACCAATGAATACGGCATCGACGCCATCAACTGCTGCAATGGAGCCCGCCTGCTCAACACCCTTGGGTGATTCCACCTGCACGATCAGGCACAGCGACTCATGTGCGATATTCAGGTAATCATCGACAGCGTCCCAGCGAGTCGCACGCACCAAACCACCCCCGACACCGCGAATGCCATGCGGTGGATAGCGCATGGCAGTGGCTAACGCCGCCGCTTGCCTTGCACTTTCCACCATGGGCACCATTAATGTCTGTACACCAATATCCAGTAACTGTTTGATTAATGCTGGATCCTGGTTAACACTCCGCACTACCGGTGCGACTGGGTACGGGGCAATGGCTTGTAACTGCGCCAAAATAGTCTGCAAGGTATTCGGTGCATGTTCACCGTCAATCAGTAACCAATCGAAACCGGTCCCTGCAAGTATTTCGGCACAATATCCCGTTGCAAAGCCTGCCCAGCATCCCCACAAAGGCTCATTTTTCAGCAGTGCTTCTTTAAATGTATTTACAGGAAGTTTCATAAGGATTTCCTCATGCTCGATGTTAGTCAAAGGCCCCAAGCAGTTCAGGCAGGCCAAGTGTGATGAAAGGCAGGTACATGATGCACAGCAACCCGACCACAAGCACTGTGAAAAAGGGTATGAGTGGGCGCAGGGTTTTCATGTAGTCGACTTTAGCAATCTTGCAGCCCAGCAAGACGATCAAAGCCACGGGAGGGGTTAGCGACCCTAAAAGGAGCGCAATAATGACCACTACAGAGAAATGAATCATATCGAAGCCGAATGCCTGAGCAACCGGTGTCAAAATGGGCACCATCAAGATAAGTGCTGAAATGGTTTCGATAAACATACCGACCAATATGAGTGCCAATACAATCAGCAACAGCACAATGGCAGGTTCATTCGTCATACTGGATAGTGCCGCAGCGATTGCCGCAGGCACACCTTCACGGGCCATAATCCAACTGAATAGTGCGGCACTGCCAAGAATGATCAAGATACTTGACGAGGTCACCACAGACTGGAAAGCAAAGCGATAGGTGTTCCTGACATTTAAGCGATGTGTAATCAGACCATAGCCAAGGCCATAGACAACAGCGACGATGCCCGCTTCCGTTGGAGTGAACAGTCCACTCTGGATACCCCCTACAATGATCACAGGCATGACAAGCGCAGGTGCGGCTTTTAGAAATATCTTACCTGTTTCTCTAAGACCAACCTTAAGGTGGCGTGGTGCTCCTATTTCATCTGCTTTCCAATAGACCAGTGCCATCATGATAAATGCCAGAAATAGCCCTGGGACAATGCCAGCCAGAAATAAGGTACCAATTGAAAGGCCTGTCATCGCACCATAGATCACCATGAGCAGACTCGGCGGGATGATTGGCCCAAGGATGGCGGAGGCCGCTGTAATCACGACAGCCCACTCAGGTTTATAACCTTCTTTTTTCATTGCCGGAATCATCATGCCGCCAACCGCAGCCACATCGGCTGATGCTGAACCCGATATACCCGAAAACAATACACTGGTCAGAATGTTAACCTGCCCTAATCCACCACGAATATGTCCCACTAACGAACGTGAAAACCCGACAATAGCCGTGGTGATACCACCATAGTTCATGAGATTTCCAGCAAAGATGTACAGCGGAATCGCGAGTAAGGGAAAACTATCCAGCGAGCTGAAAAAGCGCTGAGGCAGTACCAAAAGAGGAACGCCACCATCGATGAGAAGTACCGTAACAGCACTGAGTCCCATCGCAAACGCGATAGGCATGCCAATGCCAAGCAAAACAGTAAATATGATAAACATTAACGCAACGGTCATGTTAAATCCTCTTCGTCTGATTGTTCATTCAACGCATCACGACGAACGACAAAGGCAATAATCGTTAGCATTCCGCCAAGCGATATCGGAGCATATAGCCAGGCTCTGGAGATCCCTAAGGATGGCTGCATCGTTCCCAAAGCACGCAAGGTGAATCGGTAGCCCCAATAGGCTAAGAACGCGCAGAAAATGATTGATAAAATAGCCACAAGGACATATCTGCATGTTTCCAAGTGTTTGTTCTTAAAGTGAAAGAGCTCTACTTTAATCTCATCGCATTGGTAAACCACCACGGGCGTTCCAAGCAGTACCATCCAAACCAGCAGCATTCTGACCACTTCTTCTGTCCAAAAAAGTGGTAAGCCTAGGAAGAATCGGTTGATGACCTGCATGAAAATCAAAGCCATAATCACCGCAAAGATCGTGACGACTATGGCTCCCAAGGTGGCAAATGCAGTATCTAGATAACGACGCATTTGCATGCTCCTTTTAGAGTCCTTGTTGTTCAATTGACTCTAAAAGGTCAGTAGAACCGATGTTCGTCGCAAAGCGTTGACGAAATTGAGCCAGAGCATCTTGAAATGGTGCGGCGTCCACTTCATTAATCGTGATACCTTCTTCAGCCAATTTATCAAACCAAGCTTGCTCTCGCTCAGCCCACTCGCTACGTTGCATCTGAGCGGCCTCTTTTGCTGCACGCGTCACCGCCTCACGGTTTTTGTCAGAGAGTCTGTTGTAAAAAGCATCATTGATAGCAAAGCTGCCATCGAACAGGATATGGCGCGTTTTGGACAGCGACTCCGCCACTTCAAATATACGGAAGGTGTAGCCAACTTCAGGAGTTCCCTCCATCGCGTCCACAACACCTGTTTGCAATGCGGTGTAGACTTCAGGCATCGGAACAGGTGTGGGTTGGGCACTTAATGCTGAAAAGGTTCCTACAAAGACGGGTGATTCTGGCACTCGGATTTTTAAATTTCTAAAGTTATCGGGTGTTTCTATTTTTCGCTTTGCTAGATAGGTATCTCGGTACCCGGCCAGAATCCAGTTCAGCGGTCGAACGCCAGAGGTGTCAACGAGCTTATTGATCAACCCAAGGCCAATGTCACCCGTGACGACATTTTCCCAGTGATCAACATCGCGGTAGAGGTACGGTAGCGTTAGTAGGCCGAACTCGGGAACATAGTTGGCATATAAGCCAGACTCACCATACCCCATTTCGAGAACACCCAGTTCAACAGACTCGATTATTTCCCGTTGTCCACCCATTTGCCCAGAAGGGTAAATTTCTACCTTGATATCGCCATCACTATATTTAGCGGCGAGATCGCGGAATCTTTCGGCCGCTAGGTGCTGCTCCGAGTCTGTCGATATGTGATGAGCAAATCGAATTTTTGTTTCGGCATAGGCGCTAGAAAATGGCAGCATGATGCTTAAGCCAATAGCGCTCAGGGTGGTGATGACGGATGTAGTGCGTGAGGTGTTATTTGTTTTCATTGTAAGTTCCTCTGCTTTCAGTAGGTTTAACGCCCTTACTTTTTATTGTTAAAAGGGCATTTGTGGCAAGGGTATGGTCAATGTTGGTATGGCCTAGAAAGGTCACATTCCGGGTTAAGGCGAACGCCAAATCCAGGCTTGTCGAGCTTGGTGGCGGACATGCGTCCCTTTTCGGGTATTGGCTCATCTAACAGTAAGGGGGTGAACATGGGGACGACTTCATCGGCCTGTGGTGCCATCATTAAGAACTCGGCAAAGGGACTGTTGTGGCGAGTAATCACAAAATGGTAGCTGTAAACTGAAGAGCCATGCGGTACGACGAGCTTATTATGTGCATCGGCAAGCGCTGAAATTTTAATCAGCTCCGTCATTCCGCCACACCAGCCTACATCCGGTTGAATAACGTCACAGCAGTCCATTTCCAATAACATACGGAAACCCCAGCGCGTAGCCTCATGTTCGCCAGTGTTCACTAACATGCCTTTAGGGACGTCGCGCTTAAGCTGAGCATAGCCCCAGTAATCATCGGGTGGCAGCGCTTCTTCAATCCATTTTAGGTTGTAGGCTTGAGCTTCTTGCGCTAAACGTGTCGCGTAGTTTGCATCAAGGCTCATCCAGCAGTCATACATTAACCAGAAATCATCACCGACGGCACTTCGCATTTTTGCCAAGTGTTCAATGTTTTTACGCAGCCCTTCGTCACCTTCTGCAGGACCATGTATCAGCGGCATTTTTCCACCAATAAAGCCCATCTGTTTGGCCAGATCTGGGCGTGCGCCCGTGGCATAAAAAACCAATTCATCACGAACAGGACCACCTAGTAGCTGATGGACGGGTTGTTGTCGTACCTTACCCAGTAGATCCCAAAGTGCTAAGTCAATGCAGGAGATAGTATTGATCACAACGCCTTTGCGGCCGTAGTAAAGGGTGGCATTGAACATCTGGTCCCAGATTTTTTCGATTTCTGTGACTTGCTTACCCTCAACAAAACGTGCGAGATGCTTTTCAGCGATCCAAGCGCCGATTTCACCTCCAGTTGTAACCGCAAAGCCAATGCTGCCATCACTGGCTTCAACTTCGACCACTAAAGTACCGAGTACATTGAGTCCAAAGCTACGCCGTGTCATGCGGTATTCAGGGTATTTGCTCATAGGCGTCGCGATTTGCGAGTCGATCCAATGGCCTTCAGCTTGATCATGGTAATCCGCACCGCCACCACGAACAGTATAGGCACGCAATTGCGTTATAGTTATGTTGTTCATTTAATTTCCTTTAACATATTTTTAATACAGTGACCTTTAGCAAAACTCTATGTAAAAGTGGGCATGGCAGCCAATGCTTATCAAGCTCTGTCCGATACCTTTTTGTTATTGGTAGGACCTACGCCCTAGAGTGGCGCGGCTTTGGGGAGTGGAGTGAGGCGTAAGAGGATCGGGTTGTTTAGACTAAAGTCGCATAGGTTGGCTTGGCGCTTTGCCATACTGTTTAGGTATCAATTCGTCAGGAAATAACAATGGATAGCTTTCCGTCACTTGTCACAAGGTTGCGCTATAAGCATCTGCTGATGATTGCAACATTAGGAAAATGCGAAAACCTACATCAAACCGCTGCATCGATGCATATGTCTCAGCCGGCGGCTACCCGAATGCTGAGTGAAATAGAAGGATTCTTGAACTGTTCATTGTTTGTGCGTACCGCGCGTGGCATGCATCCCACCGCTGTCGGTACCATGTTGATTGAATTTGCCGACAATGCTTTAACACGTTTAGATCGTTGCGCCGAAGAAATTCATCGTTACAAGCTAGGTGGGCGAGGTCAGCTTACCGTAGGTGCCATTATGGGGGCCGCTCCTGACCTGGTAGCACAGTCTATCATTGAAATTAAGCGCCAACGGCCACTCTTACAAATTCGCCTGATGGGTGAAACGAGCGATCAGTTAGTGACACTGCTTGAACAGGGGAGTATCGACTTAGCCATTGCCCGCTATGTCACATCGATCCAGCATAACCAATTTGACTTTGAGCCACTCGGTAATGAGAAGTTAGTGACCGTTGTTCGTTGTCATCATCCTCTTATACAGGCCGATTTACCGCCGCTTAAAGAGTTGCTGGAGTCCTGGCCGTGGATACTTCAGCCTATAGCGACTCCCGCTCGTCAAGCGTTTGAGAAAGGGCTTGAGTTAGAAGGGTTGGTGTCTCCTCGTGACATTATTGAGTGCGGTTCTATATTTGCGGCGCTGCAATTGATTCAAAAAAGCGATGCTTTGCTGGTGATGGCTGAAACGGTTTTAAAGGATCACTTAACCGCGGGTTTGATTGAAAAGCTACCACTGTCACTGAGTCAAACGCTTGCTCCCTTTGGCTTGCTTACCCGAAAAGATACGGTCTATGGTGAGCCGATCACTGGTTTTTGTGAGATTATTCGAAATAATGCCTACCAATGGAGGAAGATTGTGGGAGATTAAACGTTGAACCTGAGTTCTTATTGTGGTGATACCGAAGGGCTTATCCCATATGGAGAGGCCAGTCTACAACGGAAAGGTCACTGCAACCGACAAACCACCTTGCTCGGACCGGCCCAGACGCAATTGAGCATTATGCGATTGCGTGACTTGGCTCACGATGGATAAGCCCAATCCACTGCCTTTTTCATCCCGATTCACGCGATAAAAGCGTTCGGTCACGTGTGCAATGGCATCATCCGGTATACCTACCCCTTCATCCTCGACACTTAAGCACACACTATTGTCGATTTGCTCTAATTTTACGCGAATCACTCCCGTATAAGCCGCATGGGGACCACCCGCATGCACGCTGGCGTTGTCGATCAAATTGGTTAATAACCATTGCACCATAATGGGATCGCAGCGGATTAGAAATGGTCGGTCATTGGCGATAAACTCAAGTTCTTGGTCTCGTTTTAGAAGGCGATTGAGCAGGCGAGCACAGGCTTCTCGGCAGATGGGTTGTAGATCATGAGGCATCAATGCAGACGCATCCACCAAATCACTTTTTGTTTTGGCATACTTCAGGAGCTGCTGGGTTGTATGAGCGGCATACTCCGTTGTTTTGCAGATGGACTGCAAATAGTGTTTTAGAGCGGGGTCGGTGCACTGTTTTTCGGACATTTCAGCTAACACACTGATTTCAGCGATTGGCGTGCGCAGTTGGTGTGAGACATCTGCGTTAAATTGTTGAATATGTTGCATATTTTGCTTTATTTTGACCATTAAATGATTAATGCTATCAACCAAGGCTTGAACCTCATTCGGAACCTTTTCTTGCAAAGGTGAAAGGTCTTGAGCGGAGCGTCGACGTAAGGCCCGCTCAATCCGTTTTAAAGGGATCAGGCCTTTGTGAATGGCAAATAAGGCGATGCCGAGTAGACTAATACCCAGTGCGAGGTTGATGCCGAGCAGGTTTGATAAAAAGGCGTCCAGTAAATTTTCTCGTCCCTCGCGTGATTCAGCGACAATGACCTCCACAGGGCTCCCCGTTGTTGAACCACGCACAGGAATAAATAAACGCAATGCCCTCAACTCAGTTCCAGCAAAGACTGTGTCGTAGAAGATAGCCTCATTATTTTGCTCCACTGGACCTTGCAAGCCTTCAAATCCAGTCAGTAGGCGGCCGTGGGCATCCTTTACTCGATAAAACAGTTTGCCTTGTCCTCCTGTACCCAGCGAGTTTACGGAAAAATAATTCATATTGATCCGAACATCGCCTTCTGAAACGAACAAGCGCTCTTCGAAGCGTTCGGCACCCATTCGCAGCAGGGTATCAAAACTACTATCAATCCGCTGCGCGAACACTATGCGGCTGACGTACAAAGACGAGGAAATCAAGATGATCAGCGGGAGGATAAACCAGAGTATGAGTCGAGCACGGATTGAATAGCGCATTGAATTAATCCAAGCTGTCCATCATGTATCCTAAGCCTCTCACCGTGCGAATGGCCACCGCAGCCCCCAGTTTCTTACGGATACGCGAGACATAGGTTTCGATAGCACCTGCACTGATGTCTTGCTCCAGAGAGGCAATGCTGTCGGCCACTTGATCTTTGCTCAGTAAGCGTCCGCGATTCAGCATAAAGTACTCAAGTACAGCGAGTTCACGTCGGTGCAGGGATACGATCTCACCGTTTAACGTGAGGGTTCGTGAAGCTAAACATAACTCTACATCCCCATTTTTGAGGCGATTGTCTGAAAATGAGCGGCTTCGGCGGATAACGGCTCGGACGCGTGCCACAACCTCTTCGAGCGAAAAGGGCTTGCAGAGGTAATCATCCGCACCTTCCTCTAACCCTGTGATCCGTTGATCGAGTCGATCCCTTGCCGTAATGATGATGACGGGTATGGGGTTCTTCTGGCGACGTAAATACCGAAGAATTTCGATTCCATCCATGCCGGGCAAGCCAAGATCCAGCATCAATAAATCGTACTGACCGCTTTTAAGCCAAGGGATGCCTTGCATACCATCCATTAGTAAATCCACGTAGTAGCCTGCTTCTTCAATGGCTGTCTTCAGGCCCTCTGCAAGAATGGCGTTGTCTTCTAGAATCAGAATCTTCATGTCAAAACCACGTATTAAGACGGTGGAGGAAAAGAGACAAGAGCGGTCACTGTATGAGACATTGTCCTCCAAATACATTGTTCATGTCATTATTTAACGCTATCTAAAAGGATGTTGCCACTCATTAATGCAGGTAGGTCGCTTGTATCGACTGAGTCTCTTTGTGTTAATACTTTAGTCTAAAATTAGGAAAATAAGTCAGTCTTGACAGCTTTATGACAGTTTAGCCTCATATAGTGCAATCATGCCCTTACAGTCCATGTGATGTAGTTGGCATCTATTCAAACAATAATTAAAAGGTTTAAACATCATGGCGATATCCTTACGCAAATCCATCAAACTGGCTGCATGTGCTTTGGCCATTCCCCTGCTGGTTTCTTCAACCCTTGCCGCGGCTGATAACTATCCCAATCGTCCTATTGAGGCGGTTGTCGGTTTTGGTACGGGCGGGAGTGCCGATCGTATGACACGGATCATGTCGAATCATCTTTCTCAAGAGTTAGGTGTTCCTGTTCGCGTGACTAACCGCCCAGGGGCGGGTACTCAAATCGCTGCAAACTACATTTTGAATGCACCGGATGAAGGCTACCATCTTTTTTCGTCGACCTTCGCACCCTATCTGACCAATACCATTTTGGCGGGTGATGCGACCTACAGTGTTGATGATTTTTCCTATGTGAATTTTCAATGGTTTGACCAAGATTTGATTGCCGTCAATAAAGACAGTGGTTATTCAAGTCTTGCTGAAGTGATTGAAACCATCAAAAACCAACCGGGTAAAGTGCGTGCGTCTGTGGTGCAGGGCTCGGCAGGGCATTTGATGGCGAGGATTCTGTTGGATGCCTATGGTATTCCTCAAAACCATTTAAATCTGGTGACCTATAACAGTGGTGGTGAAGCGAGGACAGCCGTAGCGGGTGGCCAAGTGGATTTGGTTTTGATCAGTGCTGAAGGCAGCGAGAGCATCCGCGAGTTTTTAATTCCGCTGGCGATTGTGAGTGATGAGCGCATTGAACAGTGGGACGTACCAACGGTCAATGAAGCCTTAGCTCCACTTAACATTGAAGTGCCTGTACTGCAGGGATCAATGCGCGGTTTTGCCGTGAGTGCAGAGTTTGAGCGTCGTCACCCTGAGCGTTATAAAAAACTGGCCGATGCGATGCAAAATGTGCTGGCCAAAAAAGACCTGCAAGAAGAGCTACGTCGTCACGATATCGGTGGTATTTGGGTCGGTCCTGAAAAATCAAAACAGATGATGAAAGAGAACTTCGAAACCTTCAGTCGTTATGCCCAACTCTTAAACTAACTTCTCTGCAACTTAATGCTGCCCATCCACTGGGCAGCACAGGATTCGAGTGATGAACAAGCCCCGATACGATGTCGGCCATCTCTGTATGTTAATAGGGTTGGTTGGATTTACGCTTTGGTATTTGAGTGATGCGATTCGTGTTTCATTTACCGTACCCAATCTACTGCTGATTATGCCCGTTGCAATCGCCATCCTGATGCTAGCCTTAGCTGAACTGTTGATGAGCTGGCGTGGCGGTAAATTATTTGAGGCGGTTGATGATGAGCCTGTGCGCGAGATACTGCCAATTATTCTTTTGTTTGCCGTCTATGTCTTGTCCTTGCCTTGGCTGGGGTTTGATTTAGGCACAATTTTGTTTGTTGCGATTTTTCTTCGCATGAAAAAAGAAACGAACTGGTATTGGGTGATTGGCTACAGCGTTGGGTTTGGTTTAGCCATTGCGCTGTTTTTTGCGTTGATGTTGCCATATCCCATGCCAATGACGTTTCTTCCGATAGATTAACAAGGTGACGTATCATGATTGATGTTGCTGCGAGTATTTCAGCACTCTCTATGCTGATGACCAGTTTGACGCCTTGGCTGATTGTGATTCCGGGCATTATTATTGGTTTGATTTTTGGTGCCACGCCGGGCCTGCAAATTTCCATGGCCATGGCCATTTTCTTACCCATGACCCTCTACATGGACTTTCTGCAAGCCATGTTGTTTTTAACGGCTATCTTCACAGGTGGGTCATTCGGCAGTGGTATACCCGCTATTTTGATGAATATACCGGGCACATCGTCTGCCATTGCCACAGCTTTTGATGGTTACCCGATGGCCAAGAAGGGCAAGCACAATGAAGCATTGGGCATTGCCTTGGCATCCTCTGTGTTTGGGGTTTTGGTCGGGTATTTGATTCTCTTTATGATGATTCAGCCGATTTCATTGATGGTGCTCAAATTGGGTCCATCTGAAATGTTTATGGTGATCTTGTGGGGGATGACGTTAATTGCCAGCTTACGTGGTGAGTATGTTTTAAAAGGCTTGATTGCAGGTCTTGTTGGTTTGCTGATTGGAACCATTGGCTTCAATGAAATTGGAATGGCCCGCGGTACATTGGGAAGCTTCTATTTATTTGACGGAATTCCGGTGATTCCCGCAATGATGGGGATGTTTGCCGCGTCTGAGCTGTTCCGTATTGCCAATAAGCAATTCATTGTCGAAAACAAAGCGTCGCGTAAAGTGGAGCTGCGTAAAATCGGCCAAGGCTGCAAAATGGCCTTTCAATCCCCCTTAGTCATGTTGCGGGGATGTTTGATGGGGGTCTTTGTGGGTGCGGTTCCTGGTGTGGGCTCATCTGTCTCAAATCTGCTTTCATATGTGGAAACCAAACGTCGTGATCCCGATCCAGATTCCTTTGGCAAGGGCAACCCGAAAGGCATCGTGGCGTCCGAGTCGGCCAACAGCACATCCGAGGCCGGTTCTATGGCAACGCTGCTGGCACTGGGTATTCCGGGGGGAGGTGCAACGGCGGTGATGCTGGCGGCCTTTGCTATGCACAATATCACGGGCGGCCCACAGTTTATTCGTGAGCAGACTGATATCGTGTATGCCATTATCTTTGCCAATTTTGCGCAGGTGTTTTTCTTGATGATTCTGGGGCTGTTATTTATTCCGCTCTTGGCGAATATCATCAAGGTGCCGATGCGCTATTTGATACCAACTGTGCTGGTCTTAGCTGTGATGGGGTCGTTTGGATTGACGGGTAACTTTGTTGGGCCGTTCACGGTTCTGGCATTTGCAGTGATTGGCTGGTTGATGCGTCGTTACGGCTACTCCGTTCCGGCAGCGGTCATCGGGATCTTGCTTGGGGCCATGGCTGAAAAAACCTTATTGCACACCTATCAAATCAGTGGTGGCGATATCAGCTATTTGCTCGAGCGTCCTGTAACACTCGCTATTATAGGCTTATTGTTGTTATCCTTATTTGGACGTCACCTGTTAGCACTGATGCGTTTTTCCATGCACAAGATGTCAGCAGCTAAAAATTGACACTAGGGCTTTCTCTTTGAAAACACTCTATACCTGCGTACTTGGGGCACTGGGCGGATATCTCGCCTGGTGGCTGAATCTTCCACTGCCTTGGATGCTAGGCCCCCTTTTCTTGGTGACGTTACTTGCCATCAAGGGCATCTCTGTGCGGGTTGATCGTCGAGTTAATCGCTTCTTTCTCGGTGTTTTAGGCTTTTGGCTTGGCACCGGGTTTGAAGCGAGCTTACTCAGTGAAGCCCTTCATTGGTACTCAAGTGTCTTGCTTATGGTGGTGTCAGTGGCACTTACCCTTGTGGTGAATACCTGGTTGTTTAATCGAATTGCAAAGTTAGATTTGATTACCTCGGTATTTTCATCTTTGCCAGGCACGATGAATGCGGTTGTGATCCAAGGTGAGCAATTAGGTGGAGATGCACGTTGGATTGCCATTGCGCAGACCCTGCGTATCTCTCTGGTGGTGATCAGTACAACGCTTATCTTCTACTTTATGCCGGGACAAAACCTACAGGGCTCAAGCCCAGAAGTAGGGCAGCTGCTGGATCTACTTTGGGTGTTGCTCGTGCCGTTGGGTTGGTGGGGTGCGAGAAGGCTGCGCATCCCAATGGCTGAGTTTCTGGGGCCTTTGATGATCAGTGCAGTTCTTGCTGTGTCTGGGATCGACATCGATTTACCCGGTTGGGTCATGATGATGACCTTTGTGGTGTTGGGCTCGTCAATCGGCAGTCGTTTTTTTGGGACTCAGGTTCGGGAACTGCTCAAAGTCAGTGTGTTTGCGGTATTGGCCACGGCCATCGGCATGGTGATTGCTGCAATCATGGCGGCGGTCACTTGGACTTTAACCGATATCCCCTTGTCTCATGCATTTCTAGCCTTAGTGCCGGGTGGAGTGGGTGAGATGGCCTTGATTGCGACGGTCGCAGGGATCGATCCGATCTATGTTGTGTTTATTCACGTGTTTAGGATGTTCATCTTAATCTTATGCACCCCATTAATTAGTCATTTATTGGGGCGCTACGCTAGCAAAACTGAATCGTAAGTTGAGATGAATACAACCGATAGGCTTTACAAAGAGGCTGCCGAACGTGCCGCTTGATCATAAAGACCCGACATGGCACGTAAAGACGCCGCAATTTGATGCATATCTTCAGGAGCAATGCCTAAACTTGCCAGAGACTCAACCAAACAGGCCTCGCGTATTTCGGCATATTGCATGCAGGTTGTTTGACCTAACTCTGTGGTTTTGAAGAAGGTTTCCTTACCTTGCTTCTGGTTAGACAGGAGTTCCAGTTTCGTCAGTTTCTTAAGGGCATAACTGACTGTATGGCTGTCTTCAATATTTAACACCAAACAGATGTCCGCTAAACGCTTAGCGCGTTCACGGTGATTTACACTGTGGAGCACTAAAATATCCAACGAGTTAAGCTCCGAAAAGCCAACCGCCGTCATGCAACGCACCATCCAGCGATTAAACGCATGGCCTGCAATGATCAAACCAAACTCGAATTCAGAGAGCTCTTTCGCTTTACGCGAAAGATGCTCTGAAGACACGATGGGCCCTAGTCCGTCTTTTTTTAAGTGTGTAAGGGGCATTAGCGATTACTCATAGCCTCAGGTAAAAAAGTTACTATCTGAGGAAAGAGTGTAATCAAAATAACGCCTAATAACATTAAGAAAAAGAAAGGCAGTGCCGCATAGGCAATTTGTAGAATATTTTTCCCTGTCATACCTTGTAACACAAATAAGTTAAAACCAACGGGCGGTGTTATTTGCGACATTTCCACAACGATAACAAGATAGATGCCAAACCAGATCAAGTCGATACCGGCGGCTTCAACCATCGGCAGCATGATGGAGGTGGTTAACACGACGACAGAAATGCCATCTAAAAAACAGCCCATAATAATGAAAAACAGCGTTAACACGGCCAACAGCATGAAGGGCGATAGGTCGTAGGTGGCAATCCATCCCGCTAACTGACTTGGGATTTGCGTAAAGCCCATCGCGGCGGTTAGAAAGGATGCGCCCGCTAAGATAAACGCAATCATGCAAGAGGTTTTGACGGCACCGAGGGTGGCATCGGAAAAACTCTGCCAAGTTAAAGCGCCGTTGGCATAGGCCAGCACTAAAGACAGGACCACGCCGATTGCTGCTGCTTCTGTGGGGGAGGCGAGACCTCCATAAATTGAGCCAATGACCCCGATGATCAGTGCCATCATTGGAATCAGCCGACGAGAACGGTGTAGCTTTTCTTTAAATGAAATCGGCGCATCCGCCGCAGGCACACGATCAGGGTAGCGCCATGACCAATACACCAAATAGGCTGCAAACAAGCTGATCAGCATGAGGCCAGGGAAAACACCTGCCATAAACAGCCGCGCAATGGATTGATCAGTTGCGACAGCGAAGACAATAAGAATAATGGATGGCGGGATGAGTAAGCCAAGCGTTGCCGAGCCAGCCAGTGTTCCGATAATCAGACGTTCATCATAACCGCGGCGTGTCAGTTCAGGCAGCGTCATTTTACCCATGGTGGCACAGGTGGCTGCAGATGAACCTGATACGGCAGCGAAGAGACCGCAGCCCACAACATTGGTGTGCAATAAGCGTCCGGGTATGCGTTGCATCCAAGGCGCGAGCCCTGTGAACATGTCCTCGGCAAGGCGTGAACGAAATAGAATCTCCCCCATCCAGATAAACATGGGGAGGGCGGTTAATTCCCAACTGTAACTGGCGCTCCAAATATCAGAGGCCATCATGTCCCCAACGGGAATTGATGTGAACTGGCTAATGCCTATCCAGCCCAGTGCTAACAGGGAGAAGGCAACCCAAACGCCTGATCCTAAAAAAATAAATAGGGCTAGGGTCAAAACAATCATCATTAACAGCATAGTATAGCCCCTATCATTCGTGTCCGGAGTCGTCTATTTGAAAGGCACTTGGATGCGTGAAGGCTTGAATGAGCCGATTTAACCACGTTTCAAATAAGGCCAACGAAAAGAGTGCAACGCCCGTGAGCATGACGGTTTGAGGTATCCAAAGTGGGATGCGTAGTAATCCGTAGGACATCTCATTAAAGCTCCAACTGTCCTCAACCAAGCGAAAGGTATACACGCTGAGGTATGCGCATAGGGCCAATGCCAAGGATAAACACCAAAGCTCAACAAATACGCGCACTTTGGGTGATAAATGGCTGATGAGCAGGGTCACGCGAATATGGCCATTATGTATAAAGGTATAGGCTAAGCCTAAAAAGCTCGCGCCGACCAGAAGAAATCCGGATATTTCGGACAAACCGGGAATGACTAAGCCAAGATTGTCGAAGCCGAGCCAAGCACTGAGTTTATCGAGAAGGCGTCCGAGTACTTGTAAGGTAATTAAGCTGCAGATGAGCACCAGACAAGCCGCGGCACCGAACGCCCCAAAAGTATATAAAGGTCGCAGTCGGTAATGCATGATGAGTTACCTGAAAAAAGACCGGTCGCTTGGCGATCCGGTCATGATGCTTATTGAGCGGCGTAGCGCTGGAGGATAGCTTGGCCTTGAGCACCGGCTCTTTCAAGCCACTCGTGTGTCATGATGTCGCCGATTTCTTTAAGGGCAGCTGACAAGGCTTCAGACGGTTCGCTTACCTGAATGCCATTGTCTTTAAGCACTTGGATGGCGGATTGCGTTTCTGCTTGACTCATTTCCCAGCCACGCTTCTCAGCGGCTTCGGCCGCGTCCAATACGGCTTGCTGTACCTCTGGGCTTAAACGCGAGAAGGCCTGCTCGTTGACGATGACCATATTCTTTGGAATCCACAACTGAGTGTGGTTAAAGTGGCTAAGATAATCCCAAGCTTTGGTATCGGCACCCGTTGCTGGTGAGGTCATCATCGCGTCCACGCGACCTGTACTGAAAGCCGTTGGGATATCGGGCACTTCTATTTGAGTCGGAACGGCGTGTACAAGTTGTGATAAGCGTTCGCTAGATAGGTTATAGGCACGAATTTTAAGATTTCTAAGGTCACTAACATCATTGAGTTCTTTTTGTGAATATAAACCTTGTGGTGGCCAGGGTACGGCAAAGAGTAGACGGATGCGTTGCTTTGCTAACTCTTCGGAAATGATCTCTTTTGAGGCTTGCCATAAGGCCCAAGCTTCATCGTAGTTTGATGCCAAGAAGGGAACAGAGTCGACATCAAAGATCGCATTTTCATTGGCCAAGCGTGACATAATGAGCTCACCGGATGGCACGATTCCACGACGAACGGCATTTTTGATTTCGGCATGACCGATTAACGAGCCGTTAGAATGGACATTGATGGTTAAATCTCCCCCTGTTCGTTCGGCAACATCATCAGCAAATGCTCGAATATTAACGGTATGAAAGGTTCGATCACCATAGGGTGTGGGCATATCCCAGCTGGTCGCTGCAAAGGCAGACGTGACAGCACTAGCACTCATTACAACGGCGAGTGCCGTTTTCAGCAGACGGTTTGTAGACATATTTTTCGACCTCAAAAGGTTTATTTATCTTATTTTTCGCATAAGGGGCACTGAAAAATGATCACAGAGCATTCACGATGCTTCTTGTGTTAAGGAGAGTAGACAAGAACCCGTCGATTCGTCAACATTATTTTTACAATTTATCGATAATTTATTTGCAAATTGTATTTGTTTTGTTAAATTTCATTTAAAAATAACTGAGAAAGAGCCGTGTCATGACCCAATTACGTTTAAATGCAGATGTTGGAGAAAGCTTTGGAGCATGGCGGATGGGACAGGACGAAGCTGTTATTCCGCACATTCACCTTGCGAATATTGCCTGCGGCTTCCATGCATCCGATCCAGATGTCATGCGCTCAACCATACGTTTGGCACAACAACATCAGGTTAAAATAGGGGCGCATCCAGCGTATCCTGATTTACAAGGGTTTGGTCGGCGTTCATTGCAGTGTACGCCTGAGCAGGTTGAAAACTTAGTGCTGTATCAGTTGGGTGCGTTGCAGGCGTTGTGCCGTGCCGAGGGCACCGAAGTGACCTATGTTAAACCCCATGGCGCGTTGTACAACGATATGATGAAAAATGAAGCGTTGCTGCGTGCGATCTTGCGAGGTGTGAAGGCCTATTCAGAACATTTACCCTTGATGATCATGTCTACGGCGGACAACTCACGTGCTAAAGCCATGGCAGCAGAGGAGGGCATGAGCCTGATGTTTGAAGCCTTTGCCGATCGTGCCTACGATGATGCAGGTTTCCTCGTTTCTCGGCACTTGCCCAATGCAGTTCATCACGATCCTGACACTATTATCGAACAAGCGATACGAATCGCACACAAACAACCCTTGTTATCCAATACCGGAACCTGGCTGTCTTTAGAAGCCGATACTCTTTGTGTTCATGGCGATAATGAAGAGTCTATCGCGGCGGTGAAGCGTATTCGCACCGCATTGGATGAGTTAAGCTAATTTATGATGAAGACAGCACGACTCGCCCCTCGTATTGAACATGCGGGTGTTGATGCATGGACGGTTCGTTTGTTCGACGATATTGCCGAAGAGAATATGCCTTGGATCTTAAGTTTAGTGAAAGGGTGTGAGGCACTCTTCTCTGAGGCGCTGATCGATATTGTCCCGTCTTACACAACGGTTTGGATTCAGTACAACTTAACCAAGTTATCCTCTCAAGTCTCCCGTCAGATGCTCGTTTCGTTGCTTCAAGACTTACGTCTGTTGGACATAAGTCATGCAGGCAGTATTAAAGAAATTCCCGTGTGGTACCACTCAAGTGTTGGGCCTGAGCTTGAGCGGTTGCAGGATGCAAAAGGTTTGTCCTTGGGCGAGGTGATTGCTTTCCATACTGAAAACCCTTTTCGTGTTTTTGCCTTAGGATTTGCACCAGGCTTTGCGTTTATGGGCAGCCTGCCTGATGCCTTAGTCTTGCCGCGTTTATCCACACCGCGTCAGCAAGTAGCGGTTGGCAGTGTTGCGATTGCTGAGCGACAAACGGCGGCATATCCACAAGCAACACCGGGTGGGTGGAATGTGATTGGGCGGACACCTTTGCGATTATTCGACCCTCAACGTGAGGCTATGAGTTATCTACAAGTCGGGGATCGGGTTCAGTTTGTCAGTATTACTCAACAGGAATTTAAGCGACTTGGCGGAGATGATCGATGAGCCATCCGATCTTTCGAGTTATTCAAGCAGGCCCTTTAGCACAGTTGCAGGATGCGGGGCGATTTGGTGTACGTCATTTGGGACTTACTCAGGGTGGGCCGATGGATCTGGAGTCTTGGGCGCTGGCCAATCAACTATTGGATAATGCTTGGGGTTGTGCCGTTTTGGAAATCACCGTGGGTGGCTTAATCCTTGAATGCCTAGAGGATGTTGATTGTGCAATGACTGGAGCCGATTTAGGTGCAACGGTGGATAAATCACCGATTCCGCTTTGGCAAAGTCTACCGCTTAAAAAAGGACAACGTCTCGCCTTCGGATCGCCCAAGCAAGGACTGAGGGCTTACTTGGCGGTAAAAGGTGGGTTTGATGCGCCGCGTTTTCTCGAGAGTTGCGCTTCTGTGCAACGTGAGCAGTTGGGTGGACATAAAGGGGATGGCAGTCGGTTAAGTCGAGAGGATGTGTTGTTTGCTTCGACACTATTCGAGTCGGCCTCTGTACATAAAAAGACTCAACCGCGCGCCTTCGATCAGATAACCGATTTAGATTTGATTCCCGGTGCTCAAGTGCACCTTTTTTCAGGCCGCAGTCTTTTTCAAGCCTTCAATCACGTTTGGAAAGTGGATTTGCGCGCGGATAGGATGGGGGTTCGTCTCACTGGGAACCCGTTGCAAGTGAAATTACCCTCGTTGATTTCTGAGGGAATCGGGCTGGGGGCGGTGCAAGTTCCACCGGATGGTTGCCCGATTGTGTTGTTAAATGATCGTCAAACGATAGGTGGCTATCCGAAGCTAGGGAGTTTAACGCCCTTGGCCTGTGCGCGTTTGGCTCAGGTGCAGCCAGGTCAGTCCGTTCGGTTTAGAGCTTGTGGGCAAATTGCGGCATCTGAAGCCTATGCTCAATTTTTATCTCGATTCCAATGAGCCCTGTGTGAATCCTTTATCTTTCACTCCGACCATCCAATGCATTGCATCTTTAGTGTTGATCAAAAAATAATCAGTTTTTCACAACCGAGCATTGATGCTGACTGGAATCGCTTTCCCCCCGAGTGTCCCAGTGTTATGCACAGTCTTATTCAGGTTTCATGTGCATAATACACTTATCAACACCTGAGCGTGTTAGTAAATGCAGTGAGTTGCGAAAACTCCCTGAAAGGCCCAGATAATGGGGCCTTTCAGGGGGTAAAGGGTGTGCAAAACTGTGTTGATATTGTGTATAAGTTGTGTGTGGATTGACGTCAGTCAGGTTCGACGGTCGATTTATCGCGTTAAAACCCTTACTGAAACAAGGATATATGTGGACGTAAATCCCTTGCTGAGATCATAAATACGCCATTTCCACCCTTTTCAAATTCTGCCCACATGAATGGAACTTCAGGGTAGAGTTCGATCAAATGTGCTTCGCTATTACCGACTTCAACGACCAGCAGACCCTCGTCATCAAGATATTCACAGGCCTCTCTTAAAATGCGCCGTGTAATATCCAAGCCTTGATCCCCCGATCCGAGTGCCAATGCAGGCTCGTGATGAAATTCAGCGGGCATATTGGATAAATCCTGAAGATCAACATAAGGAGGGTTGCTGACAATCAGATCGTAGCGCTTACCTTTTAGGGCATTAAAAAGATCGCTCTCAATAACCTGCACACGCCCGTTGAGTTCGTGGCGTTCGACATTGCTCTGCGCAACGTCTAAGGCATCTGTGGAAATGTCGGCCAGATCAACTTCGGCCTCAGGAAACGCATACGCGCAGGCAATCCCTATGCATCCACTGCCTGTGCATAGATCGAGTATTCTGTCGACTTGTCCGGGTCTCAGCCAAGGATCAAACTCCTGCTCAATGAGTTCTGCAATCGGTGAACGAGGAATCAGGACGCGCTCATCGACATAAAAAGGCATGCCTAAAAACCATGCTTCTCCAACTAAGTAAGGCAAGGGGATTCGCTCTTCAGCTCGACGCCGAATAAAATCCAATACCTTGATCCGCTCGTCCTGAGTAAGCTTCGCATCTAAAATAGCGGGGTTGGCATCCCATGGCAGATGGACAGCATTCAGCACTAACTGCACCGCTTCATCCCACGCATTGTCCGTACCATGCCCATAGAAAACACTGTGTTTCTGAAAATGTGTCATTGCAAGGCGAATGTAGTCACGAATAGTTTGCAGATCTTGGCGGATTTGTTCAGTTTCAGTTGACATGAGGTGGGTCCAGAATGAGTTTAGCGGCACATAGGATAGGTAATGGTAAAGAAATCTTGCTGAGAGTGCTATGATGTTTAAATCATTATTGAATCGCGTGCGATAATATCAGGAAGCATCCTGTCTAAGCCGAGCGTTACAGGTATTGGGAGAAAAGTAATCGATGGCCGGTATTAAATTAAATGCAAATGATCAGAATTTGCCTGTCTTAATGGCGCGTCAGCCAATTTATACCAAAAGTCAGGATGTGGCCGCCTATGAGCTGCTCTATCGAGATGAGCAGGGCAATTTTATTCAGGGATTGAAAGATGATGAAGCGACACTCGCCGTACTCATCAACTCCTATTCGTCTGTCAATGCCAATAATCAGAATGAAAATGTTCCATTCTTTTTAAAAGTCACGGATGAAATCTTACTGAGTAATCAGCTTCCAGATCTTCCGCGCCATATGTTTGTTTTACAATTGCTGGCGCATACGGATGTGACACCTGCGTTGATTAATCGACTACAACAACTGGCGAAGCAGGGGTATCGATTAGCGCTGTCGGGATTTGATCCCGCCGATACTAAGTTTTATCCGCTTCTTAAGGTGATTCATGTTTTAAAACTTGATATTCAACTGATAGGTTTGCATCGCATCCCCAATCTGGTTAAAAAGTTAAAGCCGTTTAACTTAGAGCTCTTAGCCGATAAGGTTGAAACCCAAGACGAGTTTAGACAGTGCCTTGAAATGGGCTTTGAGCTCTACATGGGCTATTTTTTGAGTAAGCCTTGTTTGGTGCGAGGCAAGAAAATATCTGGCAATAAAGTGGTGCTCTTGCAGGTCTTAAACGAACTCAATAATCCCAAGTCGTCGCCGCAGTCTGTTGAAGAAATTGCACTCAAAGATCCTGAGTTGACCTATAAAATCCTACGCGTTGTAAACTCGGCTGCGTTTAATGTGCAAAAAGAAGTGAGGTCTTTGTCTCACGCCATCACCTTGTTGGGTATGGAGCAAATTAAGCGTTGGGTCATGTTGTTCTTGACGAAAAGCGAAGGGGGAAAGCCGCTTGAGCTGACGCGCACCATGTTGGTTCGTGCGAGAATGTGTGAGTTGATGGCTGAGATACTTGAGTACGAGACCCCCATGGATTTCTTTATCGTCGGTTTGTTGTCTCAGTTAGATGTGATGATGGACATAGACATGTCTTCATTATTAGAGCAGGTGCCCTTACAGCTCAATGTTAAAAGTGCCCTGCTGGAGCGTGAAGGTCCATTGGGTCAAGTGTTGAAGGAGGCTGAAATTTATGAGACTGGCGAATTTGATCGTTTGAGTGATTTGCTTGATCGGCCGTTTTACGAGGTTGCCTATCGTCATAGCCTGAAGTGGGCGGATCAAGTCCTCAATGCCATGCACACCTAAACCCTCAGCGGTTCTCAAATCTGCGTCAGCCTCTTATCGAAGCTGACGCATTCTCTGTTTAATCCAGCAACGATATATCGCGAACAGCACCCTTGTCAGCAGAGGTGACCAGTTTTGCATAAGCCTTAAGTGCGGCTGATACTTTGCGTGGTCTTTCGTCCGCAGGCTTCCAACCTAAACGATCACGCTCAGCACGGCGCGCCGCCAGTTCTTCATCGCTTAAGAGGACATCAATGCGTCGGTTTGGAATGTCGATGCGAATGCGATCTCCATTTTGAACAAGACCGATGGCACCACCGGAGGCCGCTTCGGGTGACACGTGACCAATCGATAGCCCCGATGTACCGCCCGAAAAGCGTCCATCGGTTAATAAAGCGCAGTCTTTACCCAAGCCTTTCGACTTAAGATACGATGTGGGGTAGAGCATCTCCTGCATGCCCGGTCCGCCTTTCGGGCCTTCGTAACGAACAATCACGACATCGCCCGCTTTTACTTTGTCGTCCAGAATGTGGGCAACGGCTTGATCTTGAGATTCTGTAATGTGGGCTGGACCTTCAAACACCATAATGGAGTCATCAACACCTGCAGTTTTTACAACACAACCGTCCTCGGCAATGTTGCCAAATAAAACAGCCAAGCCTCCTTCCTGCGAGAAGGCGTGTTCACCAGAGCGGATACAGCCATTTTCACGGTCGCCATCTAGGGTAGGCCAACGCGTTGATTGACTGAAGGCAACCTGGGTTGGAATGCCCGCAGGACCCGCTTTGTAAAACTCAAGGACTTCGGGTGATGGGCTGCGCATGATATCCCAGGTTTCTAAGGCTTCTTTCATCGAAGAGCTATGCACCGTAGGGAGATCTGAGTGGAGTTTGCCTGCTCTGTCCAGCTCACCCAGAATCGCGAAGATACCACCGGCGCGGTGGACATCCTCAATATGGTATTTTGGTGTGTTAGGTGCGACTTTACATAACTGTGGAACACTGCGTGAAAGACGATCTATGTCTTTTAAATCAAACGCAATTTCACCCTCGATGGCAATTGCCAATAAGTGCAGAATCGTATTGGTTGACCCGCCCATGGCAATGTCTAAAGACATGGCGTTTTCAAAGGCTTTGAAATTGGCAATGTTACGCGGTAATACCGAAGTGTCGTCCTGCTCATAGTAACGTTTTGCCAATTCAACAATGCGGTGTCCGGCCTCTTCAAACAAACGGCGACGATCACTGTGAGTCGCCAGTGTCGTACCATTGCCTGGTAAAGAAAGGCCGAGTGCTTCGGTTAAGCAGTTCATAGAGTTGGCGGTGAACATACCCGAGCAAGAGCCGCATGTGGGGCAAGCTGAGCGCTCATATTCAGCGACTTTTTCATCGCTGGCGCTGTCGTCAGCAGCAATGACCATTGCATCGACCAAATCGAGCTTGTGCTCAGAAAGCTTGGTTTTACCCGCTTCCATCGGCCCGCCTGATACGAAAATAACGGGGATGTTTAAGCGCATGGCCGCCATCAGCATTCCCGGTGTGATTTTATCGCAGTTTGAAATACAGATAAGGGCGTCGGCACAGTGTGCGTTGACCATGTATTCAACCGAGTCGGCAATAATGTCACGTGATGGCAAGGAGTAGAGCATGCCGTCGTGACCCATGGCGATCCCATCGTCAACCGCAATTGTATTGAATTCTTTTGCCACGCCGCCTGCTTTTTCCACCTCACGTGCCACCAGTTGTCCCATGTCTTTTAGGTGGACATGGCCGGGAACGAATTGAGTAAATGAGTTGGCAATCGCGATAATGGGCTTTTGGAAATCATCATCTTTCATTCCGGTGGCGCGCCAAAGTGCGCGAGCACCCGCCATATTACGGCCAGCTGTGGAGGTCTTGGAGCGATACGCAGGCATGTTGTTATCCTTTGCTTAGGGTTCACGAGCGATTTTTATCAGTATAACAGATTCAAACACAGTCCTGAGTATACCAAAGACAGCCTTGTTTCAAGAGAGGTTGACGACTATTCTGTCACATTTTAAACAGGTAAATTCGCGCATGACTATCCGAGTTGATAAAAAAGAAATTCGAAAGGACCCTTTTCTGCGTTTCTGTATGAAAACAGGTATTCCATTGTCCATATTGGCTGTGTTGTTACTCTGGGGTGGCGGGTATTTGCCCTTTCCGTACGTGAACCCGTTGTTTGTATTCTGTACCTCGCTGGCCATCTTGATAGGTTTGGCCTACAACGTTCGTTTTGTGATGCTCTCGGTTCGATCCATTCGTGAACAAGAAGAACACGCCAAACAGAAAAAATAGGGGCATTTTTGAGCTGTTCAGAAGCGATTCATCTGGATTCATTTAGGATTGCCTTCAATGCTAAATCTTAAATGTTCGGGTGTTGTACTGAACGGAGGATCCATGAATGCCATCAGCTTTGTTGAATGAAGGGCGACGTAAGCTCATATCGATATCGCTCTTATGTTTAGCTGTCGTTCCCTTGATGTTTGTTTCTGTTGCCACGGTCGCCAACTCACCCGTGAGTCTGAAACAAGCAACCGAAATCGCTCAGAAAACCTTTGGTGGACAAGTCCTCAAAGCCGAAGAGGACGAAGCCAGTGGTGACAAGGTGTATCACATACGCATTGTCAATGAAGGCCGTGTTAGAGATGTGCAAATCAAGGCGAGCACGGGTGAAATCATTGCACCCTAGTAGAGTAAGGACATAGGCATGAAGTTATTGATTGTTGAAGATGATCCCGATTTACGTCGGCAGTTGGTCTCTATTTTGGCTGACAAAGGCTATACCGTGGAGGAGTGTGCCGAAGGTAAAGATGCGGTTTTCCAGGGGCAAGAGTACGACTACGATGTGGCGATTGTCGACTTAGGTTTGCCGGGTCTATCGGGAATGGAGGTCATTCGAGCTTGGCGTCAACAGCAGCGAGATTTTCCTGTGCTTATTTTAACTGCGCGTGGTCACTGGCAGGATAAAGTTGAAGGCTTGGAAGCGGGAGCTGATGACTATTTGGTTAAGCCATTTCAGCCAGAAGAATTAATTGCGCGATTGAATGCATTGGTGAGACGTGCAGCAGGTCATGCAAAGCCTCAGTTGACGTTTGGTCCAATCAGTTTGGATACGGTCAGCCGTGTTGTGTGCTTGAACAACGAAGAGGTTCGTTTGACCAGCTATGAGTACCGTACGGTTGAATACCTGATGCTGAATGCAGGTAAAACAATTTCTAAAACAGAATTAACCGAGCATCTTTACCATCAGGATTTTGATCGAGACAGCAATGTGCTTGAGGTTTTTGTACGTCGCTTACGGCAAAAACTCGATCCTGATCAGACATTGCAGCCGATTATGACGGTGAGAGGCTTAGGTTACCGATTTAACCCGGATATTAAGACGCAATCTTGAAATTCAAATTGATTCCGCGTTCGTTGCAAGCCCGTTTATTATGGGCTTCGTTCATTTTACTGCCCTTGGTGATTGCCGCTGCAGCGGTTGCACTGCAGCGCTCCTTCTATGATAGCTTGGTGACCTCCGAGCAATCTCAAGCGCAGCTTCAGGTCTATTTAATTCTAAGCGCAGTGGAGTTGGTTGATCATCAGCCGGTGTTGCCCGAGTTGCTCCCTGAGCCGGGTTTCATGCGGCCCGACTCGGGTGTCTATGGTTACATGACCAATCCCTCTGGTGAGGTCTTATGGCGTTCGCTATCGGCTCAGTTTTTGGCAAATGAAATCGCGGAGAAAAGCTTAAAGGGACGTTACCCAGATCCTGGACAGATGCACTTTCGGTATTTACGCCAGCAGGGCTATTTTTTGATGCAGTATCCCGTCGTTTGGGAGTCGCCCGAAGGCGATCTTGACTTTATGGTGTCTGTGTTACGCGCTGATTTGTCTGTAAATGAGCAAATGTTGGCGTTCAAAACCCGTTTGTGGGGGTGGTTATCGGGCGTCTTTTTACTCGCGCTCTTCGTCCAGTATGTGATCATGCGCTGGGGCTTAAAACCCTTACATCAATTAGCCGATGATCTTAATCGCATTGAAAAAGGTGATGCCGAAGGACTGACGGGTGTATACCCTCTTGAGGTGCAGGCCGTTACCGATAATCTAAATCAGCTTATTAAAAGTGAGCGCCAGCAGAGAGAACGCTATCGCAATACACTTGCCGACTTGGCTCATAGCCTGAAAACGCCTTTGGCTGTTATTGCCGGTGCGAGTAATGAAAAGCTGGATAACCAGGCGTATAAGCAATTAATTGAAGAGCAGGCTCAACGCATGGGGCAGATAGTGCAGTATCAACTGTCCCGATCGGTTAAGTCTCAAAGCCGCTTACTCGTTAAACCCATTAAAATATCACCTGTTGTGCAACGCATAGGCGGTGTTTTATTGAAAGTCTATGCTGAAAAACAGATCCAGTTTGAGAATCAGGTGTCAGAGGCGGCTGAGTTCCAAGGCGATGAAAGTGACCTAATGGAGTTGTTAGGTAACTTAATGGAAAATGCCTGCAAATATGGCAAACGCCGGGTTCGAGTGACCTCCTATACCACGCGTAATGGTGTGTTATTGATGATCGAAGACGATGGCAATGGTATTTTGCCAGGTGAGTCCCGTGTGATTCTAGAAAGGGGCAAGCGTATGGACACCTCGACCAGTGGGCAAGGAATAGGTCTCGCCGTTACGGTTGATATTCTGAGCAGCTACGGTGGGGCGTTGGAGGCCGATAACTCGCCGGAATTAGGAGGTGCACGTTTTCGCATGATGATTCCTCTGGCGTAAGGTTAGGTTCGCCAGAGGAAAGCAGGCTTAAAGTGTTTTAAAAAACACCTTGGAGTTACGCTGGAAGTTATACAAGGCTTTTTTCTCACCGGGTAAGTCGTCTAAGGGAGCAGGTTTAAAGCCTCGCTCTACAAACCAATGCGCCGTGCGTGTGGTTAACACAAACAAAGACGTGAGACCCAATTCATGTGCGCGTGCCTCAATGGCTTCTAATAAGCGATCACCTCGCTCACCGCCACGGTATTGATTGTCGATGGCAACGCACGCCAGCTCACCGACCTTGTCTTCAAGGAAGGGATATAAAGCGGCACAGCCAATAATGACATTATCGCGCTCAACCAGTGTGAAGCGTTCTATTTCAGCTTCCAAACGTTCTCGTGAGCGTCTGACTAATACGCCCTGAGACTCCAGTGGCGCGATTAACTCAAGAATACCGCCGACATCGTCGATACTCGCTTGACGAATTTGCTCATACGATTCTTTAATCACCATGGTGCCGGAACCATCGCGGGTAAAGAGTTCGGCAAGGAGAGCGCCGTCCTGTTGATAACTAATCAAATGACAGCGTGGCACATTGTGTTCACAGGCATCGGCGGCGGCTTGCAGCAATCGAGCCGTTTCTGTGTAGGCAAGGCTGGCATCCTCAATGCGTGACAAGTACTGCGATACCATTCGCTTCGCGGTTGCGACCAAGAGCTCACTGCGCAGGTCACCACGGCTGTCGCGTATCCCGTCTTCGCTGCCAAATAAAATGAGCTTATCCGCCTTCAGCGCAATCGCGGTCCGGGTTGCGACTTCTTCCACTGATAAATTAAAAATTTCTCCTGTCGGAGAAAAGCCAAGGTTTGAAATCAAGACAATATTATTGAGGTCTAATTGTTGATTGATGGCTTTATGATCGACTCGACGAGGCTCACCCGTGTGGCCGAGGTCAACACCGTCAACAACCCCTGCGGGTTTAGCCGTCACAAAGTTGCCACTGCACACTCGAATTCTAGAGCCATGCATGGGCGTATTCGATAAACCCATTGAAAACAGTGCTTCTAATTCTGCACGCAGTACACCTGCGGCCTCAATCACGCAGCTGAGTGTGTCGCTATCGGTGATGCGTTGATGATGGTGAAGTCGAGTGGGAATATTGCGTTGTTGTAAGCGCATTTCAATCTGAGGGCGCGAACCATAAACGACCACCAGTCTGACATCAAGGCTATTGAGTAGCGCAATATCATGAATAATATTGGTTAGGTTAGGGTCGTCCAGTGCTTCTCCACTGAGCATCAAGACAAAGGTTTTATCACGATGGGCATTGATGTATGGAGAGGAGTGCCTAAACCAATTTACGTATTGCAGTGCATCTTGTGTTGAAGAGGGTTTATTCACAATCAGGCCTAATCTCGATTCAGTAAGTGCGTTGAATCTCTATTGATACCACATTTCAACAGAAATCCAACGCATTTTAGATCAGACCAGAAAACTTCTACAGAAAAATGGCACTTAAGATAAAGAAAATAATAATGGATAAGAAGGCACCTGCTGGCAGAGTGACAATCCAGGAGATAAAAATCGTACCAATAATGCGAAGATTCAACGCGGCCATACCACGCGCAAGGCCGACACCTAACACTGCACCTACGAGGGTATGAGTGGTTGAAATGGGTAAGCCTGTACCCGATGCAACCACAACCGTACCGGCCGCTGCTAGCGTTGCCGCAAAACCACGACTGGGTGTGAGTTCTGTGATGTTTTGGCCAACCGTTGCAATGACTTTGTGGCCATACATGATGAGTCCAGCAACAATGCCACCACCGCCGAGTAACAAGATCCACGAGGGCATGATTGAGCGTGAGGCCACTTCGCCACCGGATTGAACAACACTCACAACGGCCGCCAGTGGGCCAACCGCATTGGCAACGTCATTGGAGCCGTGTGCAAATGCCATCGCGCAGGCCGTAAACAGCATCAAAATGGCAAAAATCTTCTCTACATTGGTGAAGTGGAAGTCCTTATCATCCTCGGGGTTGGGGCGGATGCGTTTGATCATTAGGACGCCAACGCCCATGGATATAAGCCCAATCACGGCTGAGGCAAGGCTTGCTTGGGTATAGGTCAAGTCGAGTCCAATGTGTGTCAAACCCTTGGTAAAGGTGACCATTGAAATAATGAAGCCGACTAGAAAAATGTAAAAAGGCACGTAGCGTTTGGCATTTTCGTACGGGCTTTCCGTACTCAAAATAAGGTATTGGACACTTCGGAACAGCCAAAAAGCGATAAAGCCTGCCGTCAGAGGTGAAATAATCCAACTGGCGGCGATGGTGCCGATTTTATTCCAGTGAACCGCTTCGACGGCAATACCAACAGCCGCGAAGCCGACAATGGCACCGACAATGGAATGCGTGGTTGAAACAGGCCAGCCGAAGTGAGTGGCCACTAACAACCAAATGCCTGCCGCCAATAATGCTGACATCATTCCAAAAATAAGGAGGTCTGGAGAGTCAGCCAGTAGCTCCGCATCCGTGATGCCGCTACGTATCGTTGCAGTGACAGCCCCTCCTGCTAAATAAGCACCGGCAAATTCAAAAATGATGGCAATAATAATGGCTTGTTTTAAGGTGATGGCTTTTGAACCCACGGAGGTTCCCATGGCGTTCGCTACATCGTTCGCACCGACACCCCAGGCCATAAAAAAACCGAAACAGCAGGCAATGACAATTAACAGTGTGCCGTGTTGAGCAATAACATCCATACAACAATCTCAGACAATAAGAAAAATATTATTTGGCAAGCAGTTGTTGCAAGCGACTGCCCACAACCTGTGCTCGGTTAGAAAGGTCACCGATCCAATCAATGGTCTTGTATAAAAACATGACATCAATCGGATTGAACTCCTTTTCAACGGTAAATAATGAAGCGCGAAGTGCGCGCTCTTTTTCATCGGTTGCATGTTCTAAACGGTCAAGTTCACTGATCAAACGCTGAACAATTTTGACTTCGTGGCCACGAAATCCGGTTTCCAGCAGTTCGTCTAATTCGTTCAAGGCGGTAACGGCTTGTTCGGTGGTTTGCACGGCAATTTCAACAAAGGCCATGAGCTCTTCACTCAAGACCGCTGGGATTTCCATGCGACGTCCAACCATGAGGCCAGCAATATCTTTGGCACGGTTTGCAACTTTATCTTGGGTTCTCAACAGCTCAAGAAGATCATTTCGGGGAACGGGTAAAAACAAATTGCCCGGTAAGTTTTGGCGAATTTCCCGCTTCATCTTATCCGCTTCGCCTTCCATAACCGCAATGCGCTGTTGGCACGCATCCGCTGTTTCCCAATCTTTAATCAGAATGGCTTTAATAAAGGGGATAAGCTCTGCGGCGGCCGCTTGAGACTTCGCAATATGCTCTTGCATGGGCTTAAAAGGGGAGCGGCCAAACATTTGCGTGATTGGGTTTTTGCTAACCATATGGGAAGGTTCCTAGAGTTAAGCTAAAGTGTAATGGTCAAATTATACTCGCTCACCCAGTCGATGTAATTAAAACTTCATAAAAGTGTCATTAAGATGTCATGATGTGGGAGTTTGTCCGCTAAAGCTTAGGGTCTTACGTGCCCAACGCCTTTCTGATGTTGCGTTGCGGCTATCCAATATCCAATTTCGGCAAAATTGCTTAGATCAGTTGCCAACGGGCGTAAAAGTTGCTTTGATGAATTTTTAATCAAAAGAAGATAGTGGGTGTTACTGTTATGCACCTTGATCGGGCAGAAGAGTTAGGGTTTGAACTTTCCGGCTTCCGTCATCGACGTACAAGTAATGTCGAAGATCATGCTCGCTGCTTCAGTGGTTGGAAACTACATTATAATCAAGTGACTAAAGGTTTATTCGAAGGGAGTATTACTGAACTGGATTTGCAGGGCATGCAGCTGATCCGCGATTGCTCCAATCAGGCAATGGTCAAAAGTGGGGAGGCTTGGGAAGGGGCGGTGACTTTCAGTCTCCCCTTGGCGTTGAATGTTCATAACTTCTATTGTGATGGTCATGAGATCAATGTGCAGAGCGTCTTAGCGGCATCGGGGGATCATCTACCTGATTTACGTACACCCGCTGGAATTGACCTGTTATGTGTTGCTGTAGAGAGATCGCTGCTTGAAGACATACTTGAACGTCAACAACGTGATTTTAAATTGGACCTCAGTGTGGCTCCAGGCTGCTTTCATCTGACCAATCCCGCGTGTCGAGAAGATCTAGTTGCTCTTGTCGACAGCGTTTTTGGGGGGCAGGATAGTCAGGGGCGAAAGCTCATGGCTTATGCCGCTATTCGTGCGGGTATCCGTGATACAGTGTTGATGCATCTGCTGGATCTTGTTGACTGCGAAGCGGTTATATCATTGCCCACAACTGCCCGCAAGTTGATTGTCGACCGTGCATGTGAGTATGCTCTGGCCAATCCTGATGCCCCTCCTTCAATCATCGACTTATGTAATCGTGTGGGCGCTAGCCGACGTAAACTACAGTACTGTTTCCAAGAAACACTTGGCATTAATCCTGTTGCATACTTACGTATGTTGAGGCTTAACGCCGTACATCGCGAACTATTGCAACCCCATTCCTACATGGCAGTACAGGATATCGCCATGCATTGGGGGTTTTGGCATCTGAGCCGATTCTCTTCTGAATACCGACAATTATTTGGTGAGCTCCCTTCGGATACTCTGCGTAGAGCACGTAAGGATTTTGCTGATTTCGGATAACTCATAGGACTGACTCCTTTGTATTGTTTTTGTTGATTGTAACAACAAAAACAATACACCGATGAGGGTAGTCTATGAATCTGAAAAAGCTGATAGGTGCTGTTGCTGGCACGATCCTGATCCACCCTTCGGCATCCGTGCTGGCGACCGAGAATGGTGCTCCGACGACGGCTGCAGGCTTGTACAATTTTGGAGCGGGTTTTATGCCTCCGGCAACGCCGAAGGGGGCCTTTGGTCTGCGTACGGCCTTCTATTCTGCCAATAGTTTCAAGGATAATTCGGGAAAGGATGCACCCGTGGATTTCTCACTCGATGTCTTGTCACTATCCCTAGCGCATGTGCGTATGACAGATCATGAGGTTCTCGGTGCGAAATATGGCTGGGGAGTTGTGTTTCCATTTTTACACATGGAAGCATCGTTGGATGTGTCCACGCCCGTCGGTACTTTTTCTCGCAGTGCCGATGTATTTCGCCAAGCGGATATTCAGGTAATACCCTTGATATTGCAGTGGCATCCATCACGCAACTTAGGCGTGAACGCACAGTTCCAGATTCAGGCGCCTACTGGCGACTATGACAAGGACCGCTTGGTTTCACCAGGTCTAAATCATTGGACCTTTTCCCCGATTTTCAACGCCACCTACATCTCCGATACCGGTTTTGAAATATCGTCCAGCTTCGAGCTGGATTTCAATACCCGTAATCGTGCTACTGATTACCGCAACGGCGTGGAGTATCGGCACGAATTTGCAATGGGTCAGCATGTCAAGGATTGGACTGTGGGGCTTGGCGGCTACTACTACCATCAGCTTACCGATGACAAAGCGCCTTCACTAACGAGTGGTAACCGAGCTCGAACAATCGCTGCAGGACCCGCCTTGAGTTTTTTCCGCCCGGGTATGCCCGCGGTTTGGTTACATGGTTATAAAGAGTTCGGCACTCGAAACCGTGCCGAGGGTTACAGCCTAGCATTACGTATAGCCCAAAGCTTCTGAGGAGGGTAGAGATGGCTGATAAAAATATGATGTTCCGTCAGGCGACAGGGCGGCGTGAAGGGTTGGTATTGATGCTTGGCAGTAGCCTGACCATTGTCGGTTCGGTAATGGTGGCGCCGATCCTGCCCAAGCTCGGAGCCGAGTTTGGTCCTATGGAACCGAATGCCGCTCTGCTGGTACCGATGGCGATTACTGGGCCAGCACTGGCTATCGCACTGTTTGCACCAGTTGCGGGTTGGTTGGCAGACCGACTTGGCCGCAAGATCTTGTTGGTCATAGCGACATTACTTTATGCCTTGTTGGGTGTTATTCCGGCATTTCTGAATGATCTGCAGACGATCGTCAGTGTCCGTTTGTTATTTGGCTGTACAGAGGCGGCGATCATGACGTGCTGTGCAGCACTGATTGCGGATTATTGGAAAGGTGAGGATCGTATGCGATTCATCAATTACCAAGTGGTCACGATTGGCCTAGTCGGGTCGCTGTTCTTCGTAATTGGCGGAGTACTCGGCGAGCACTCTTGGCGTACTCCGTTTTACCTCTATCTGCTGCCGATTCTGTTGGTGCCAATTATGATGAAAGTGCTGTGGGAGCCTCGCCAAAACACGGAACAGATCACCGTGAGTGATCCAGAGCAGGTTAACGCTTGGGCGCTACTGGTCGGTTATCTGTTGGTGTTCACTGGTATGGTTTTGAACTTTATCGTACCCATTCAGACACCAGCGTTGTTGGTTGGCATGGGGGTAACTTCCAGTACTTTGATTGGTGCTTCTGCTGGTTTTGGCTTGCTCGCTACACTTGCAGGCTCACTGACCTGGCCTTTGATGCGTCGTTTGCTGGGGATTCGTGGCTGTAATGCGTTGTTGATGTTGTTGATCGCGCTGGGGCTCTGGTTGCTTTCCAACGCTCAGAGCTATAACGACGTTTTGGTGGCGGTTTTTATTCACGGTATCGGCGCAGGTTTATTAGTCCCCAATACCATGTCTCCGGTTATGAATGCGCTGACGACCGTTACCCGTGGGCGAGGAATGGGTGGTTTTACTTCCTGTCTTTATATGGGGCAGTTCGTCAGTCCATTGGTGGTTGCGGCTTTAATGGCTCAGGTTGGTGAGTTACGCGATGCCATTGTTATATTGGCGCTCATCAGCTTGGTCGGTGCGTGTATCTGGATGCTTTCTTATCTAATGCCTAGACATAGAGCGCAAAGCGTGACGGATAACCCCGTGGCTTGATTTGTGGACCAGGCATCTGCTTATGATGTCTAAAGGGCCTTTCGAGTTGTAAGGAAAAAATCATGCAAGATTTAAAGGAAAATATTATGCAGGATATACAAGCACTGATTGATCAATCGGATGCCACAGCCCTCGCTGAACTCATTCGAGTAGGGGAGGTGCAGCCAAAAGAGCTTCTGGAAGCAACTATTGCGCGTTTGGAGAAAGTCGAGCCTAGCCTAAATGCGGTAGCCGAAACGCTCTATGAGCAAGCAAGGCGACAGGTACCTGGAACAGGACCCTTCTCAGGTGTTCCGACGCTGATTAAGGATCTGTTTGCACCTCTAACGGAGGCGCGGATGAGCAACGGTTCCTTGGCATTAGGTGAGGCTCGTCCAGGGCTGGATGATGAATTGGTCAGCCGTCTGCGTCGAGCGGGTTGTGTATTCATAGGTACCACGACCTCGCCTGAGTTTGGTACGTCCTATACCACCGAATCTACTCGTTTCGGTGCGACTCGTAACCCCTGGGATACCGAGCGCAGTGCGGGCGGCTCAAGCGGTGGTTCAGCTGCACTGGTCGCATCACGTGTAGTGCCTTTTGCCCATGGTAATGATGGTGGAGGTTCACTTAGAGTGCCTGCGTCCTGTTGTGGTGTATTTGGTCTTAAGCCCAGTCGTGGACTGGTGCCGAGTGGACCTCTTATTGGCGAGGGGTGGGGCGGGATGGGAGTTGGCCACGCGATAACTCTATCGGTGCGTGACAGTGCAGCCTTGTTGGATCTGACATCTGGCGCTGATTTGGGCGCACCTTACGCAGCACCGGCTCGGCCCAGTTCTTACCTCGAGGCGATGGGGCGTCCTCCTAGGCCCTTGCGGATTGCGTTGGTCGAACAGATGGAGCCTTGGCCGTCATCGACCGAAGCCTTATCGGCGGTACGTGATGCCGCTGCACTGTGTGAAGGCTTGGGGCATTTGGTCACGCCAATCAATCTGCCAGTGGATCTGTTGAAGTTCTATGACATGGCATTTGATATCATCGGCCCGAATACGCGCCGCTATTTGGATATGCTGGGACAGATGCGCGGTGCACCTGTTCAAGCGGAGGAGCTTGAGCCTCGTACACGGATCTACCTAAGAGATAAGGGAGGGATTGGTGCGGTGAAATATGTGCGTGCAATCGAAGGGATCCATGCTCTAGGCCGTACCTTTGCAAATTTCATGTGCGACTTTGATGTTATCTTAACGCCGACGCTGACACGTGAGCCGCCATTGATTGGCACACTAGATGTGATTGATGACCAAAAGGATATAGGGACATTGATTGAGTGCTTTCATAGCTATTCCCCCTATACCGCACTGTTCAATGCAACTGGGCAGCCAGCCATGTCTGTCCCCCTGTATTGGACACCGGGTGGGTTACCAATCGGCGCTCACTTCGTTGGACGCTTTGGTGAAGAAGTTACTCTGCTCGCACTGGCGCACCAGTTGGAGCAGGCCCAGCCTTGGGCACATCGTCGCCCGCAAATAAATGCTTGCGTTAGCTGAAAACTGTGCAGAATTTACCTAGGCCGGAAGGTCTAGGTAAATATAATCGACAGTCTGGTGATTCATTGACCTTTTGAGCACTTTGCTGGCGGTACAGCCTTATCTTATTGTCAGGAGCCAAAATCCTGACAACATCTCTTTGCGCCAGCTACTCGATTATCTGCAGGTTAATGTAACGCCAGCCATAGAGCCTGATCGTTGATAAGCAAATGTAGGTTTAAAAACGGCGCACGTCTGATATTCTCTTTACCTTAACTTCGGCATAGCACAGGGGAATTCATTTTGTCATTTCAGTCAGCCATCGCCGCCTTGCCTTCTGAGCTTCAAGCCCTTGCGCACAAGCAGGTTGAAGCCCTTCAGTCCGTTTTTGAATCCATGCCATCACTCCCTGACGCCTTTCAGCAGGACTGTTTGAAGGTTTTGATCGGCAGTGATTTTGTTGTGGAACAATTATCTCGACATCAATCAACTTTAGCTGATTTGATGGCGGAGGGAGGGTTAGAGCGTCAGTATACCTCGGGAGAATATGCGGTACGATTGCGTCAGCGCATTATCGATCTAGAGGACGAAGCCGCTTTTCATCGTCAGCTACGCGTCTTTCGTAATTATGAAATGGTGCGACTCATCTGGCGTGATTTGACCCGCAAAAGTGATACGCGCAACACGGTCATTGAGCTCTCTGCACTTGCGGATGCTTGCATTGATGAGGCGTTAAACTGGTTGTATGCAAAAGCCTGTAAGCGTTGGGGTGTCCCGCAGTCTCGCCCTAATTCTGAAGGGGTTACCTATCCACAGCGGTTGGTTGTGTTGGGTATGGGTAAATTAGGTGCAAACGAGCTGAACTTGTCCTCGGATATCGACTTGATTTTTTGTTATCCCCAGAACGGTGAGACTGACCATGAGCGTTCATCTTTAGAGAATCAGGACTTCTTTATTCGTTTAGGGCAAAAGCTAATCCAAGCCCTCGATAACCTGACGCTAGATGGGTTTGTGTTTAGAGTGGACATGCGCCTGCGTCCATTTGGTTCCGCAGGCCCTTTGGCGATCAGTTTTAACGCGATGGAGAACTACTACCAAGAGCAAGGGCGTGATTGGGAGCGTTATGCCATGGTAAAAGTAAGGCCTGTTGCTGGAGATCTAGTCGAAGGTGAGCGCTTACTTACAGAGCTGAGGCCCTTTGTTTATCGCAAGTATATTGATTTTAGTGCTTTTGAATCTCTGCGTGAGATGAAGCAAATGATCAATCGCGAAGTTCGTCGTAAAGGTCTCGAACAAAATGTTAAGTTGGGATCGGGCGGTATTCGTGAAGTGGAATTTATTGCCCAAGCCTTTCAGTTGATACGAGGGGGGCGAGACCGTGATCTGCAGCAGCGCGAGCTTTTAAACATTTTGCCCTTGTTGCCTGAGAAAATTGGTATGCCAATTGAGGCCGTTCAGGAGCTGGCACAGGCCTATTTATTCTTGCGAGATACTGAGCATGCTATCCAGGCAATCGCAGATAAGCAAACACAAGAGTTGCCGGATGACGCGCTGGGTCAAGCTCGAATTGCCTTTAGTATGGGCTTTTTAGACTGGAGGGCGTTCAGTGAGCAGTTGTCTTTGCATCGACAGGCTGTTTCAAGGCATTTTGCTGACGTAATCGCCCCTGTTGTTGAAGAAAATGACGAGGAAGATAAAGCCGCAGAGCAATGGATGTGGGTCTTTGAAGGCGAAATCGAAGAGGCTCAAGCGCTGGAGTTTTTAACCGAAAAGGGCTTCCCAGAAGCGCAGGAAGCCCTCAAACGTTTAAGCGATTTGCGTAAATCGAGAACGATGCAGTTAACACAACAAGTGGCGCGCGAACGCTTATATACGATTCTTCCTGAGTTGCTGGAACGCATCGCCACTTGTGACAACTCAACACAAACACTTGAGCGTGTGCTCTTGCTGATCGAAGCGGTGCTACGACGCTCGGCCTACTTAGTGTTGTTGGCTGAGAATCCGGGGGCGTTACAACAGCTGGTGCGTTTATGTTCGGCAAGTGCATGGTTCTCCGTTCTCTTAGCAAAACAACCGGTCTTACTGGATGAACTGATTGATCCAAGAACCTTGTTTACACCGCCTGATAAAGCGCGTTTGCAGGCGGAGTTAAATCAGCAACTCTTGCGCATTTCTGAGCAAGATACTGAGCAATTGATGGAGGCTCTACGTTACTTTAAACATGCGCATGTGTTAAAAGTAGCTGCCTCCGATATCACAGGAGCGCTGCCTCTAATGAAAGTGAGTGATTACTTAACCTGGTTAGCAGAGGTGCTGCTGGCGGCAGTATTAGACAATGCTTGGCGGGGATTAGTCGAGAAACATGGCTATCCCATGACTGATGAAGGGCCTATGTTGCAGCCTCGCTTTATTGTATTGGGGTATGGCAAATTGGGCGGTATTGAGTTGTCCTATGGTTCAGATTTGGACTTGGTCTTTATTCATGATTCGGATCCTAATTTATCCACCGATGGTGAAAAAAGCCTGTCCAATGCTGTCTTCTTTAACCGACTGGGGCAGCGAGTGATTCATCTATTGAACACCTTTACTCCTTCAGGACAGCTCTATGAAATTGATATGCGCTTGAGACCCTCAGGTAACTCGGGTTTACTGGTTTCGAGTCTGAAAGCCTTTAGTGATTATCAGCATAAGGAAGCTTGGACCTGGGAGCACCAGGCATTAATTCGCGCGCGCGTGGTCACAGGGGATTCCGAATTGGCTGGGGCCTTTGAACAGGTTCGTGCAGATATTCTATCGAAGCCTAGAGATCGATCTCGGTTGCTTGAGGAGGTGGTGCATATGCGAGAAAAAATGCGCCAACACTTATCCTCGAAGGAGGTTAGTAATACGCTGAATGTCTTTGACCTTAAGCAAGATAGAGGTGGGATTGTCGACATAGAGTTTCTGGTTCAGTTCTTGGTATTGGCGCATGCGAAGACCTTTGCCACGCTTTACACCTATACGGACAATATTCGTATTCTGGATGCACTTGAGGGTGTGCAGATTTTGACGGCAGAGCAGGCTGAGACCCTACGTGAGGCCTATAAAACCTTCCGGTCGGTTGGGCATCGTCAGAGCTTACAAGAGCAATCGAATACCGTTATTGCCGATGAGGAGTTGGGTAAATGGCGTGAATGCGTGGTGACGATTTGGGATGAAGTTATGACGAGTTGACGTTGGTGAGGGCATGGATTTCGCGCAAGGACATCCCTGCGCGAAATCATGTTAACAGGCTGTGCTTAAGCCTTTAGATGCGTGTTAGCCAGCCATGTGTATCCGCACGCTTGCCCCACTGGATATCATTCAGTGCTGTACGCAGTTTGAGTGTGGTTTCACCGATACCACCTGTGCCCACTGCATATTCTTGACCTTTGTAAATCAAGGTGCCAACGGGTGCAAGCACTGCAGCGGTACCCGAGAGCGCCGCTTCACAACCGGGTTTTGCCGCTCGTTCAAGAAGCTCGTCCACCGTCAGTTGACGCTCGGATACCTGCATGCCCATATCTTTTGCAAGCGTTAAGATTGAGTCACGGGTAACGCCGTGTAAGAAACTTTCATCCAAGGCTTTGGTGATGATTTCATTACCATCAATCAATAAAAAGTTAGCGGCGCCCGTTTCTTGTACATCACCGCCTGGGCAGAACAAGACTTGGTCTGCTTGAACTTCATTACGGGCTTTCATGATGGGTTGCAAAGCGCTGGCATAGTTACCGCCACTTTTAATCATGCCCATATGTGGCGCACAGCGCATGCCCTGATCTTCGAGTAATAAGCGTAACGATTTATCACCGCCTGCAAAATAGTCACCGACGGGGGACACTAGAACAAAAAAGCAGGACATGGTTGAAGGTACTGCGGCTTTGCCAATAGCGGGTTCAGTACCGAAGTGCGTTGGACGGATGTAAAGTGATCCCGGTGGCGCAGGGACTTCATCCGCAAAACGAGCGACTGTCTGAGTGATCATGCGAGCGACTTGCTCGGTATCTAAGTCAGGCAAGCCAAGCAGCTGACTGCTTTGATTTAAGCGAGCAATGTTACGATCCATGCGGAAAATATTGACGCTGCCATCTTCATGCTTAAAGGCTTTGAGCCCTTCAAAGCAGGTGCTGGAGTAATGCAACACATGCGCGCCAGGGTGCAATGTCAAACTGTCACTTGGGACCATTTCCACCGGACTCCAGCTTGATCCGTCAAACCAGGAGATCGCCATTTCAGGCATAAAAACGGTACCAAATGCAGCTGCCATCTTGTGTATCCTCACTATAGGGGTATTCAAAAAATTAAGTTGTCGGAGTGTGTGACAAGGTCATGATTGTAATCATCCCGGCAAGGAAAAGGAATTACCTCTTGAATCTCAAATTAAAAATAGATAATGATTGTCTTAATAAGGTGCGCATGATTGTTTTAAAAAGAAGGGGACGAAATCTGCGGGTCGAGCACTCGCCAGTGGAGTAACGTGCTAGTATGCGTCAATAAGGGGTTCAAAATGAGGATTTTAGTATGAAGGGGTTAGCGTGGCAGTAGTCCGTATTATTAATGATGGAAAGCCCGGACACGTTAACCAATCCATGGGCTTAGTGAAAGCCATGCAGCGGTTGAGACCCGATCTTCAGTACGAAGTGATATCACCTTTGTCATTTCGAGAGAGTCTGCAAGCTGGAGTATTCAAGTCATATCGGCACGCTGATATACATCAAGAGCGCCCCTGTTTACTGATTGGGGCCGGCCATAAAACACATTTAACATTGTTGGCGCTTAAAGCCTATTTTAATGTTCCGGCACTTGTTTTAATGACCCCCTCATTGCCTTTGTCTTGGTTTGATCTTTGCCTTATTCCGGAACACGACTCCCCTCCGAACAAGCCCAATATCCTTGTTACGCAAGGAGCACTCAACCTGATGCAGCCCAATACCAAGTCCGCTGCCACCGGGATGCTGTTAATCGGTGGGCCTTCAAAGCAATATGCTTGGGATGAGCGCCAAGTGTTGACGCAAATTCAAACCATCGCCTCCAATGCACGTGTTGAATGGACCTTAACGAGCTCTAGACGAACCCCTCCTTCAACAGAGTTGGCGCTGAAAGCCTTGTTTGGGGATCGCTTCAAATCCTGTCACGAGGTTGCAACGGATTGGTTGCCGTCGTTACTCAGCACTACAGAGAGGTGTTGGGTAACAGAGGACAGTGTCTCCATGGTGTACGAGGCCTTGACGGCGGGTTGTGCCGTTGGAACGCTAAGTGTCCCTAAAAAAAGAGAAAACCGCTTAACGCTGGGGCTGCAAAAGTTGGAGGAGAAGGGGATAATAACGTCTTTTGAACAATGGTCGGGGGGCGACTTACCCTTACCGAGTGTACAGTTTAATGAAGCCGAGCGTTGTGCGAACATGATTTTATCAAGAGGATGGATATGAGCCTAATGACACTTGATCAGGTAAAGCTTGGAATAATCGGCCTCGGCTATGTGGGTTTGCCCTTGGCCGTTGAATTTGGAAAATACCGTCAGGTGGTGGGCTTTGATATCAATCAGCATCGTATCAACGAACTGAATCAAGGCGAAGACAGTACCTTAGAAGTCAGTGCGCAAGAGTTAAAGGCGGCAACTCAGTTGACGTTTACAGCCACCGTCTCGGATTTAAAGGCCTGTAATACCTATATCGTGACGGTTCCGACCCCCATTAACGGTCAAAAACAGCCGGATCTAACGCCTTTGATCAGTGCCTCAAAAACACTGGGCCAGGTGGTTAAGCCGGGTGACATCGTGATTTATGAATCCACGGTCTATCCGGGCGCGACGGAAGAAGACTGCATACCTTATATCGAGCAGGTATCGGGATTGGTCTATAACCGTGACTTTTTTGCTGGATACAGTCCTGAGCGTATTAATCCGGGTGATAAAGTCCACCGTGTGACGACCATCAAAAAGGTTACATCAGGCTCTACGCCCGAAGTGGCTGACTTGGTGGATGCGCTCTACCGCGAAATTATTGTGGCTGGAACACATAAAGCCAGCAGCATTCGTATAGCTGAAGCCGCCAAAGTCATCGAAAACACTCAGCGTGATCTGAATATTGCCCTCGTTAATGAACTCGCCATCATCTTTAACAAACTGGGTATCGACACCCTCGAAGTGTTGGAAGCGGCGGGCACCAAGTGGAATTTCATGCCATTTCGTCCAGGATTGGTTGGTGGACATTGCATCGGCATAGACCCCTATTATCTGACCTATAAAGCACAAGCGGCGGGGTATATTCCCGATGTGATTCTGGCTGGACGTCGGATTAACAGCAATATGGGCGCTTATGTTGCGGATGAGCTTGTCAAAGGAATGCTAAGGAAGCGCATTCATGTGGCGGGCAGTCGTATCTTGATTATGGGACTGACGTTTAAAGAAAACTGCCCTGACTTGCGCAACACTCGAATCACGGATATTGAAATGACCCTGCGGGGGTATGGAGCGAATATCGATATTTACGATCCTTGGGCAGCGGTTGAGGAGTCCGAGGCAGAATACGGTATTAGGCCCATTCAAGAGCCCGAAGCGGGTCAATATGATGCGATTTTAATTGCGGTGGGGCATCAGGTGTTTCGAGAGCTGGGTGCGAGCAAAATTCGTTCGTGGGGTAAACCAGAGCATCTACTCTATGACTTGAAATATATTCTGGCGGCAGATGAAGTCGATATGCGGTTGTAAAAATGAAAGTTGTCCAGATATTGCCAGATCTCCATGGCGGCGGTGTTGAGCGGGGAACGCTGGAAATTGCAGCAGGATTGGTGCAGGCAGGGCATGAGTCCATTGTTATCTCTGCGGGTGGCCGTATGGTCCCACAATTGGAGGCTGAAGGCAGCCGTCATGTGATGTGGGAGCTTGGGCGTAAGTCTCTTCTGACGTTGCGCCACGTATTTGCATTGCGGAAATGGTTACTGGCTGAGCGCCCCGATATTCTGCATTTACGTTCCAGACTGCCTGCTTGGGTGGCATGGTTGGCGTGGAAGTCCTTACCTATCTCATCACGACCTAAACTCGTGACCACTGTGCATGGTCTTTATTCTGTGTCAGGCTACAGTGGCATCATGTGTAAAGGTGAGCGTGTGATAGCAGTCTCTAACACGGTTCGAGACTATATTCGTCAGAATTACCCAACAACGGACATGTCCAAAGTGCGACTGGTGTATCGAGGCATCGATCCTGCCGAGTTTCCGGCGGGCTATCAGGCATCTGAGCAGTGGCGAGAAGAATGGCAAAAGGCCTATCCACAACTCATTGGCAAAAAAGTACTGACCCTTCCAGGACGCTTAACGCGTTTAAAAGGGCATCATGACTTTATCCAACTCATTAAGCATCTTTCTGAATCAGGCGTTCCGGTCTGCGGCTTAATTGTCGGAGGGGAAGACCCTAAACGTCAGTCATACGCCACCGAGCTTTATCAGCGGGTCAAAGAGGAAGGGTTCTCGGACAAAATCTTGTTCACGGGGAATCGTTCCGATATCCGAGACATTTATGCGGTTTCGGATGCGGTTTTGTCCTTGTCCACTAAGCCTGAATCCTTTGGACGAACCGTTATCGAAGCGCTAAGTGTCGGCACCCCTGTTGTGGGATATGATCATGGTGGCGTGGGTGAAATGTTGTCTGTTTATTTCCCCGAGGGTTTGTGTCCTATGTCCGATCCTAATGCGCTGAACGAAAGGGTCGTTCAGGTGTTATCCTGTCAGCTGAACTTGGATAAACCCTTGCCATTAAAAGCAGACATGGTGGCGCAGACCTTGGCAGTCTATGACGAGCTATTAATGCTAAGTGATGCGAAGGCCAATGCTCATTAGAACAGGCGTTTACGGAGTGGGTGACAGTGGACTGTAAAGACCTAAGGATTGTTCATGCTCTTTGCTCAGATCGAAGAGGGGGACTGGAGCAGGCGTTTGTTAACTTGACTCACTGTCTGCTGGCACTGGACGCCAATGTCAGTATATGGCTGCCCGATAAGGCTTCGTATGCGGATGGCTTGTCCATATCAACGCAACGTGTCAGGTTTGAGCCTCGTGGCTATTATGATGCTCTGTCTATTCTCAAGGCCCGCTCATGGCTTAAAGCGCATCGCCCGGATCTTATTATTACCCATAACTCAAGGGCAACCACCGTGATGCGCTATGCACGGCTTGGCTTAGGGATTCCACAGCTCGCTTTTTCGCACAGTTATAAACATAAACGCATGAAAGGCGCGACTCAGACGGTTATGCTGACTGAGCATATGAAGACGCATTTTGGTGCTAAAGGTTATGACCCCTCTCGGCTTGTTGTGATGCCGAATATGTTGATGTCAATTCCTGATCGACATTTTCAAACTGCTCCAGTCCAAAAAACTGATATTTGCTTGGGGTTTGTTGGGCGCTTTGATCCTGAGAAAGGCATTGCGGATTTGATCCAGGCGATGCATCAGTTGCAGCAGAAAAGCCCTGTATCTCTGACGCTGAAATTAGCTGGGGCAGGTGCCTTGGAGTCAGATCTTAACGCACAGACTCAGCGGCTAGGCTTGGAAAAACAGGTCGTTTTTAGTGGCTGGGTAAGTGACTTGGACGAATGGATGCGTGATGTTGACTTGCTGGTTGTCCCTTCCTTAAATGAAACTTTTGGTATCGCCATCTTAGAAGGTTTTTGCCATGGCAAACCCGTGGTTTCGACACAAGTGCCAGGCCCTCAGTCATTGATTGAGGCCGGTGTGAATGGCTGGCTCGCTGAACCCGGCAACCCCGATGACCTTGCGCGAGTCCTTGATCTGGCTATTCGTCAGCAAGACCAATGGCCACAAATCGCATCATGCGCCTACGATAAAGCAAAGGCGCATCATTATCAGCAGATGCTGCCTCGAATTGCAAAGATCGTTCGGGGAGTGATTGATCGTTAATCTGTGTTATCGCATGCTAATATGCATCAGCGTGCTACTATTGAGTAACTGATTTCCAATTTTCATGGCTTCATTTAGTGATGAGGTTAAGAGATAGGGGAATTCCAGAGGATTTTAAATTCTTGTGAAAATATGAATACATACAAAATATAACTATGAATAAAAAACGCAAGAAAATACAGATCGAGACAATCGATGGTGGCAATAATCGCTTGCTAAAGCCAGCGGGTAGGGTGCTGGCAAACATCCTTCGGGAAAAAGAAACCGCATTTCATGCGGCTTGGGCGCATTATCAAGCGTCAAAGGATGATCCCGAGGCATTGCACACGATGCGTGTCGATCTGCGTCGACTACGGGTGTGGATAAAGCTGACGCGCGGTGAAGTCAAAACCAATACCTCTACTTGTAAACAACTTCAAGCCTTGGCTAAGGCAAGCAATCCCGTGCGTGATCACGAAGTCATGCTGGATTGGTTGTCCTTGGCACAAAAACAGATAGGTGAGATGCCCGCCCTCTATAATCTGCTTGAGTATGGTAAGCAGGCGTACCAGTTGTCCTATGAGTTGAGTTTTTCAACAAAGCAAAGGCTAAAACCTCGGGCCAAACAAAAAGAGACTGTTAACTTAGGGCAATGGCTGGATAAAACGATTGAGCAGCGTATCGAGTCGATTGACCAACATTTGCATGCAGGGATGGAAGACGCGCACCTTGCGCGCATCGAGATTAAATATCTGCGTTATTTGCTTGAACCCTTTACGGGTATCATTAATAAATCGGAAGCACTCGTTGCTTGGTGCAAAGAGGTTCAAGAGTTGCTGGGGAATTTCCACGATATGCAGGTATTCCGCAGCCACCTGCCGGAATTTGCTCACTGGGTTATTGATCGTGAGCTGGCTGAGGTCACCTTATTAACGGGCAAACAATCCAAAGCCATCACTAAGGTCTTCGCCAATGCTCGTGAACCCGTGATCGCCCTGTCAGGCTGGCAAGACCAAAAGCTGCGTCGTCAATGGCATCATTGGTTGGCTGAGCGGGATCGCTATTTAAATAGGTTGCAGGCGCTTCGGAACATGAAAGTCTAGTCGCCAAATATTGGCCAGGTTTGGAACAGTCCTTAAAAAAAGATGCACTCAAGCAGAGCTAGACCTTCCACTTCTCATACCGTTGAAAGATGTTGATCGCTTTCAAAAACTCACCCCTTAGAACATTAGAGATGATCCAGCGCTTAATCCAGGTGAGGTGTTTTAACGAAATATGGGCTTGCTGCGTCCAGCAATCGCGAAAGTGAGCAAGGTCGTCTAGATTTTGTCGGCGCAGCAATACGGATAATGCGGGGTAAAACTGATAGCGAGCGGTATAATTTTTCAGCCTTAGGGTTGCTGATTGATGGGCTTGGGTCTTTTCAAGAGTTGTGAACAATTGATTGGATGCTTCAAAAATCGAGGCCACCTTGGCTTGCGTCAAACTCCCCGTTAATGAAGCGTCATGTTGGCGATAGAAATAGAGTTTGTCACGAATATAAATAATTTTTCCAGCCTTTAGAGCCAGAAGGCTGGTGCAGTAATAATCTTCAGCAAAGCTTAATTCAGGAAACTGAAAATCATCGAAAACGCTACGCCGATAGAGTTTTCCACAGCTGACAATACTAATCTTTTTTGAAAGAATGCCTTTCGCCCCTTCAATGGCCTTGGCTGGCGATGCTTTGACATCCGCATAAATCGACTGAATTGGGTGGTCCTTTGCAACGTAACTTAAACGATGACAAACCCAGTCAGCTTGATGGGCCACGGCTAACTCATAGAGTCTATTGAGCGTATCCGAGTGCAGAAAGTCGTCGCTGTCCATAAAATACACATATTCGCCCTGTGCAACGCCTAAGCCTGATTGCCGAGCGATGGCCGGTCCTGCGTTGGCTTGCGTCAGAATGCGCAGCCTTGGCTCTTTTGTCTTTATCGCATTTAACTGCGCAAGCGAGTCATCGGTTGATCCATCATCAACACAAACAATTTCAAAATCCTGCCAGGTTTGCTCCATTAAACTGAAGAGTGTTTCTTCAATATAGGGGGCAGCATTAAACACAGGGATGATGACGGAAATGGCAGTCAAGGGATCTCCAAAGGGGTATACGCCTTAGCGCATGGTTATTTAGGCAATGACGATTGTTTAGATGCGATTGAGTGGTGATGTTGCTCATAAAGCTTTATCTGGCGTAAAAAACGACTATAGGCGAAATTGACCGCATAGATATAGCCCATCAAGCCGCCACGCCAATAGCCTCGGAAGCAGTAGCCGACAATAAACGAGGCCCAAAAGTCGACAATAATACGGAATTTGGACGGTTTGCGGCCTTTAGTCATCATGTCCGCGGCTTGCGCTTCACTGTACTCGTTCATCTTTTCAATACGGTGATGAAATGAGCGCAGTGAGTCATGGGCAATCCGACCCTTCAGTGTTGCTGTCGTTGTTTGCGCGTTCATAATCACACGATCATGAACAGGGCTGGAGCTGTAGCGACCTTTTGATTGACGATAAAGTCTGACAGGTTTGTAGGGGGTATACTGACTGAGTTTGTCTGTGCAATACAGACGGTCGTGAATCGCCATAAAATAGCCGTCGGCCAAATCCTCAGGAGATTCGAAACACTTCAAAATCTCGTCTCGTAATTCAGGAAGGACGCGCTCGTCAGCATCTAAATTGAAAATCCAATCATTTTTAGATTGGTCTTCCGCAAAGCGTTTTTGTTGCCCATAGCCAGGCCAATCATTGTGTATACAGCGTGCGCCATGCTGTGTTGCCACGTCTGGTGTTCCATCTTGGCTGCCCGAGTCGACCACAATCACTTCGTCAACCCAGTCGATCACGCTGTCTATGGTGGCGCCAATACGGTCAGCCTCATTGATGGCGATGATGGTAACACTGATGGGTAAACGCGTATTGTTCATGTGATATCCGGATTTTACTGGGATCTTAAGGGGGCTTTGCTATAATCGCGTTTATTTTCAGGTTATTGCCCTTAGATAGCAAGTCTGACGAACATAGGATCGGTTATGTCACCTATATCAAGCCTACAAATTATTGGCAGCAAGCAATTCGGAGGGGCGGAAAACTTTTTTATCCGTATGCACAACGCCATCCAGGATCGTTCGGATTTGACGTCGATTGCAGTGACGTCTCCTGACAGTGAGCTTGTGTCTGCTTTGCGACCGAGCGTGAGCACGGTTCCTATGCGCAGTGTCTTCGATCCTTTTTCATATTTTGGTTTAAAGCGTTTGATTCGCAATACTCAGCCTGACATCGTACAAACTTGGATGGGGCGCGCAACGCGCTTGGTGAAGCTGCCTCCGTCTAAAGGGCCTGTCCATGTTGCAAGGCTCGGTGGTTTTTATAACCCTAAACAGTATCAACATGCTCATGCATTGGTCGGCAATACGCTGAGTATTTGTGACTATCTTGTGCGCGAAGGTGTGCCCTCGGAGCGGGTGTCGTTCATCAGTAATTTTGTATCGATTCCTGCGCCTACACCAGAGGCTGAGTTGCAAGTGTTGCGGCAAAAACTGGGATTGAATCAAGATGATTTAGTTGTGTTTGCCCTCGGTCGACTGCATGAGAATAAAGGGTTTGATACCCTCATTAAGGCCTTTTCCGATTTGCCAGCGGAGGTCAACGGGCGTGCACTACACTTGCTGATCGCGGGGGATGGGCCTTTATCCGATGAGATTACCCAGCAAGTGGCTGACTCATCGGCGGTTTCAAGAATACAGCTTCTTGGCTGGCAGCGTGAGACCACTCCTTATTTTCACTTGGCCGATCTGTTTGTGTGCCCTTCGCGTCACGAGCCCTTAGGGAATGTGATATTAGAAGCCTGGGCGCATGGATTGCCTGTTGTTTCAACGCGAACACATGGAGCATTAGAGTTAGTTGAACCGGATGTATCTGGGTTTTTGGTCGAAATCGATGACGCGAATGCCATGGGTCAGGCCATTCAACAGGCACTGACTGCTTCTGACACAGACCTTAGCGCGGTGTCTGCAGCGGGTCTTCGAGTGTTAGCAGAGCGCTTCAGCGAGGACGTCATTCTGTCTGAGTATCGTCATTTATACGAGCAGCTTTTACAGAAGGGGCGATAAGCATGTGCGGGATTGTCGGGATTTATACGCCTAATCATTCGGTCGACTCGACCCGAGTGGCGCAGATGCTGACGCGTTTGCAGCATCGAGGGCCGGATGGACACGGCATCTTTGACGATCAAGATGTATGCTTAGGCCATGCTCGGCTTTCCATCATCGACTTAGAGCAAGGGCAGCAGCCGCTCAAAAGCCCTGATCAACGCTATGTGCTGGTTGCCAATGGCGAGATCTACAATCACATAGAGTTGCGAGCGGAGTTGAAGTCGCAAGGTGCTGAGTTCCTGACGGGGTCTGATTGCGAAGTGATTTTACCCTTGGCTGCACGTGCGCCTGGGGCGTTTATTGACCAACTGAACGGAATGTTCGCGTTTGCAGTATTTGATCGAGTTGAACGAAGCCTGCTGTTGGTCAGGGATCGCTTTGGTATTAAGCCCTTGTACTATCTTCAATTGAAGGATGGGATTGCTTTTGCGTCTGAAATCAAGGCGTTACTTCCCTTATTAGACACTGTCAAAATGCAGGCTGCAGGGGTGGAGCGTTTTCTGCAAATTAACTTTAATGCGGGTGTTGATACGGCTTTCGCGTCGATTAAGCGGCTATTGCCAGGTCAAGCACTGCGCGTGGATGCCGAAGGCCGTCAGACCCTGCGAAACTGGTGGTCTTTATCTGAAGCCTTGGCCACGCAAGTAGCCTTTCAAGGCTCTATGGGCGAAGCAGTTGAACAATTTGATCAGTGTTTGCAGCAGTCATTAACCGAGCATTTACGCTCAGATGTGCCAGTGGGGTTGTTCTTATCGGGTGGTGTTGATTCGGGTATTTTGGCAACGCAACTTGGGCGCACAGCCTTGTCATCGGGTCGGCCTAAAGCTTGGAGCTTGGGTTTTCCCTCTACCTCTGTTCATGATGAAGTGCATGCCGCTCAAGCGACGGCGGATGCCTCTGGAATCGAGCTTGCGTTAATTCGCATGGACCCTTCCGACCTGTTTAAACACTGGGTGTATAGCATTTGGGCCATGGATGAGCTGATGGGTGATTTTGCCTCTCTCCCCACCCTAATGCTCGCGGATGCAGCGGCGCATTCGCACAAGGTCGTGTTGATGGGCGAAGGCGGTGATGAGGTGTTTGCAGGCTACGGCCGATATCGCATGCCCTGGCTTCAGAGCGCTTGGCATGCGTTAAAAACGCCAGGTACGGGTGGTTTTAGAACGCGGGGACGTTTTGATAAAGCGTCTTTGAGTGCGTTGTTGTCTCCTTCGGTCCGTGCGGGGATGAAACAGAACTGGCGTGAGCCCTTTATCGATGCTTGGCAAGCCGGTAAGGGCTTAGATCCCTTAACTCGACGCCAATATGTTGATATGCAAACCTGGTTGGCCGACGATTTGCTGCTGAAAGCGGATCGTATGCTCATGGTTAAAGGCGTTGAGGGTCGAGTGCCCTTCTTAGATCATCGACTCGTCCTAATGGGCCTATCTTTACCTGCACAGTTAAAAATTCAGCAACGATTAGGCAAACAGGTGCCAAGAGCCTGGTTACAGCAGCACCAAAAAGCCTTCAATGCATCGGGTAAAAAGAAGGGGTTTAGCGTACCCGTGACCGACTGGATTCAAGGCCTTTCTCGTCAGAAGCTGGCATCAGCCTTGTTAAGCAGCGCGATTATCCAAGACGTCTGCCAAGTTCAGGAACTGACATTACGGCTTCAGAGTAGTGCGCCTATTGATAAGTCTTTAGCTGAGGCGCTTGCAGTGCTTTTGCAGTTGGCCGTCTGGTCGAAGTTGTTCTTGGAAGGGGATGGGCTGGCCCCTCCGTATTCCATCGATCCTCTCGATTGGTTGCTAGCAACTTAAGACTTTTTGTACAGGTAGTTTTTGCCCTTTGGATGGCTCTTAAAGCGTCGATGTACCCACATATATTGAGTGGGGTCTTTGCGTATAGCCTTTTCAATTTCAGCATTGATCAGGGTTGCATCCTGGACATCATCGCCAGTTGGGAAAGGGCGAAGGATCGGAAAAATCTCTAACTCATAGCGGTTATCCGGCGTGCGGTGCTGAGCAAGCATCAAAATGGGTGAGCCGTTGAGTTTAACCATGCGCGAGGTTGCCGTGATGGTGGCAGCAGGAACACCAAAAAAAGGAGCAAAAACCGATTGATGCAGTCCAAAGTCTTGATCTGGAGCATACCAGATGATGTGGTTCTTACGGAGGTTGCGAATAACTGTCCGAATGTCGGAGCGTTCGATAGCTGACTTAAAGAAGCGTAAGCGTCCCTGAGTGATCACGTCTTCTAAGAGTGGGTTATTGTTTTTGCGATACATGGCATCGACGGGATAGTAGTAGGAAAAGAGCAGCCCGCCGATGTCGAGTGTCGAAAAGTGCGCGCCTAACAGAATTACCCCTTTCCCTTCCGCCAATGCTTCTTCAAGATGCTCGGTGCCTGTTAGGGTTACTCGGTCTTTAAACCAGGCATCGGGTGCCCACCATGACATAGCGGCTTCGAAAATTCCAATGCCGTTATTAATGAAAATGTCTCGAACGTATTGTTTTTGCTGCTCAGAATTGAGCTCAGGAAAGCAGAGTCTGACATTCACCTCAGTGACATTACGTCGATCACGTGCTAAAAAGTACAATCCTAGACCTACCCATTTTCCCAATATCAGCTGAGTCGAGTAAGGTAAACGGACAAGAAGACGGAGTAGCCCGACCCATAAACGGGTGGGTAAAAGGGCTAAAGAGGAACTCAATGAAGGTTTTTTTTCAGTCACGACGGCCACTTTTCCACTGATTTATCGCAATTTAATCGTATTCTACCCTGATATCCGCCGAAGGTGCAGTTATACTAGGCCGTTTGTGTGATTAACTAACAGAGAAGTCTATGCAAAAAGAGTTAATAAAAGATTCTTCCAATGGTTGGGTAGTCTATCGTCGCTTAATGCAGTACGTGAAAGGGGACTGGCCAATGTTCTCTCTTGCGTTGTTTGGGTTTGTTCTTTATGCCGCCACTCAAACAGCAGCGGCAAAGTGGTTAGAAAATTTTATTAATGCCGTCGAAGCCAATAATTTTTCTGAAAGAGGATGGCTGGCGCTCAGTATTATCCTTATTTTTGCGGTTCGTGGTGCGGGAACGTTATTGGGAAATTATGGCTTTTCCTACGTTGCTCGCTCGTTGGTCAATCGTCTGCGTTGTCAGATGTTTGATCATTTGTTGGTATTACCATGTTCATTTTATCAGCAACACTCGTCAGCCGAACTCTTGTCTCGGTTAACCTATAATGTTGAGCAAGTGACGGGGGCTGCCACCGATGCATTAAAAACCATTGTCAGAGAGGGCTTAACCGTCGTCGGCCTTTTTGGTTACATGCTCTATCTTAACTGGAAGCTCACCTTACTGTTTGTTTTGGTTGCGCCCTTGGTGGGGGCGGTTGTTGCATTGGCATCTAAGCGATTAAGGCGCTTGAGTCATGGAATACAAAGCTCGGTGGGCGATATTTCAACGGCTGCCTCCGAAGCCATCAAAGGCTATCAGGTGGTGCGCATCTTTGGGGGGGCAGACGCAGAGCGTGAACGCTTCGTCAAAGTCTCTGAACGCAATCGTCGTCAGTTTATGAAAATGGTGGTCACACAATCCATTTCCACCCCCATAGTGCAAATGCTGGTGGCTTCGGTTGTGGCGCTGTTAACCTACATCGCCATGTCACCTTCGCTGCTTGAGTCCATGCAAACGGGAGCGTTTATTGCGTTCATTTCTGCGGCGTCTTTTATGGCAAAGCCGATCCGCCAACTCACTGAGGTGAACAGCACGATTCAAAAAGGCCTCGCCGCGGCCGAAAGCTTTTTTTCATTGTTTGATGAAAAGCCAGAGGTTGATCGTGGCACCGTTAAGCTTGCACATGCGAAGGGAAAGGTTGAATTTCGTGATGTTTCTTTCATTTACCCACGCAGTGAAGAGCCTGCCTTAAAGCATATTAGTTTTGTGATTCAGCCAGGTGAGACGGTTGCTCTAGTGGGACGTTCTGGCAGCGGAAAGTCGACCATGGCGAGTTTATTGCCTAGGTTTTTTGATGTTGAACAGGGACAAATCTTGCTCGATGATCGGCCCTTATCAGACTACTGGTTGAGCAGCTTACGCAGCCAGATTGGTTTAGTGAACCAGCATGTGGTGCTCTTTGAAGGCACCATTGCTGAAAATATTGCCTATGGTGCGCTTGCCAATGCTTCAGAAGCCGACATACGTGCGGCAGCCGATGCGGCGATGGTGTCTGAGTTTGCGGATCGTTTACCTGCAGGGCTCAATACGATTATCGGTGAAAATGGATTCCTGTTATCAGGTGGTCAGCGTCAGCGTATCGCCATCGCGAGAGCCATTTTGAAAGATGCACCTTTATTGATTTTAGATGAGGCGACCTCCGCCTTGGATACAGAGTCTGAGCGCTTCATTCAAACGGCGCTAGAGCGCGTGATTCAAGATCGTACCACGTTGATTATTGCACATCGTTTATCCACGATTGAGCGTGCAGACCGTATTCTAGTGATGGAGCATGGACAGGTGGTCGAGCAAGGCTCTCATGCAGAGCTTCTTGCAAAAGGCGGCAGTTATGCTGCGCTCTATAATATGCAGTTTTCAGATATGTGATGCGGGAAAATGAATCAACAGGATAAGTTGCAAGCGTCCACCTCTCTGGGTTTTGCCGTTGCGGGTCTTTGGTTTTTGCATGCGTGTTTATGGACGCTCTTGCCTTGGATGGCATCCTACAGTTTGCCCTTAGACGTGGTCGAGGGCTTATTTTGGGGAAAAGAGTGGCAGTGGGGATACTATAAACATCCTCCTTTACCCGCTTGGTTGGTTCATATTTCTTGGCAGCTATTCGCGGATTTAGGGCCTTTTCTACTTAGTCAGCTCAATATTCTGCTAACGGTCTTTTTTGCTTGGCGCTTGGGGCGGCGCCTCTTAAGTACTCAGCAAGCTTTGCTGGGTACACTCCTGTTAATGGGAGTGTACTATTTCACTTGGCCTACGCTTGAATACAATCACAATGTTGCCCAAATGCCGATTTGGGCGGCGGCTATCTTCTTTTTTCATCGCGGCATTACGCATTGGCGTTATCTAGATTGGTGTGCCCTAGGCCTATGTGTGGGTTTAGGACTGCTAACGAAATATGTCATTGTTGTACTGGTGGCGACCTTGTTTCTTTACATGCTTGTGCAGGCTCCCTTAAGAAAACGGATTGTTTCTGGACAGGTGATTGCAGCGATCTTTGTTCTATTACTGGTGTTCTCGCCTCATCTGTATTGGTTGGTGCAGCATGACTTCCTGCCTTTGACCTATATGCAAGACAGAGCGAACACCACCAGTGCCTTGCAAGCACATGTGATAGGGCCTTTGAAGTTTATTGCGGTTCAACTCCTTGATCATGTCTTTATCCTGTTGTTATTGGCCGTGGCGGGGCTGTTTGGACGTCGTTATTGGTCAGTTAAGCCAGAGCAAGAGACCTTGTGCTTTCTGCTGTGGGTCGGTCTAGGTCCTGCGCTGTTAACCACTCTTGTCGCCATGATGACAGGGACAGGGCTGCGCGACATGTGGGGCACGCCTATGTGGAGTGTGTCAGGTTTATTGGTGGCATTTTTCTTACCCAAAGGCTTCACGTCTGCGCAGACGTCAAGGATTTTAAAAACATTTACAGTGTTTATTTTAGTGTTGCCGCTGCTGAGGCTTTTAGATTTGGCAATTCTTCCGTATTTGAAAAATAAACCCACTCGAATTCTTTGGCCGGATAAAGCGATTGCTGTTGAACTTGAGCGGGCATGGCAGCAAGAAACGTCCTGTCCTTTAACCTTAGTGGTTGGTGACTATTGGTTAGCCGGTTTGGTGTCGTTACGGGTACCAACGCGTCCGTCGGTATTAATTGAAGGCCAGTTCCACTATTCCCCTTGGGTAACCCTTGATGATGTGCGGGAGCGCGGTGCTGTCTTCGTATGGCGCGGGGATGCGACGCAGGCGCCTAGCTATGAGTGGATGTCTGCGTTAGGGGATGTAAAGCGCTCGACAGGGCAGGCTGCTTTGGAGTGGCCCGGTATTCAAGCGCAGCCTTTGTCGCTCAGTTGGATGATGATACTGCCTGAAAAAGGCTGCTATGCGTTGGATGACAAATAAGCGTACGCAAGGGTTTTGAGTTTGTCTAACGCGCCTTGATGTTGCTCGACGTACGCTCGTGCCTGCTGTCCTGCATGCAGTTGCTGATGTTTGTTATCGAGCCAATGCTCGAGCGCCTTGCCCAGTGCGGATTGATCGGGCACCTGTACCAATCCACCTTGATTGGCGAGTTCTTTCGTGATCAGCGCGAAGTTGAAGGTGTGTGGGCCGATAATGACGGGTTTGCCGAGCATGGCTGGCTCAAGTGGGTTGTGTCCGCCTCTTTCCACGAGAGAGCCACCAACAAAAACGATATCGGCTGCACTGCAAAAAGGCATAAGCTCGCCTAAGCGATCAATCAGAAACACTTGGGTGCTAGCATCAATCAGTGAGTGTTCACTGAGCCTTCGCCATTTAAGAGCCGTGTGTTCGCAAAGTTCCGCGCAGGCATTAAAGCGCTCAGGATGGCGCGGCGCGATCAATAATAGAAGATCGGGATAGCGCGGGCGAAGCGACTCGAAGGCGCTAAGAAGCTGAGCTTCTTCGTCATCGTGGGTACTGGCCGCCAGTATGACTGGGCGTTCTGTGCCCCAGGCCTGTTTATACTGCGTGGCTTTGTGCGACCATTCTGGGTCAATGTCGACATCAAACTTGATACTACCGATAATGCTCATGCGGTCTGGGTGAGCTCCGAGCTTGGCAAAACGCTCGGCATCATCGCGGTTTTGTACGGCAATATGGGTGATGCGGTCCAGCATAGACTGAGTTAACCCTTTGAATTTGGCATAGCCTTTTGCCGAGCGTTCGGACAAACGGGCATTTGCCAAGATCACAGGGATCATTGATACTTGGCAAGCGTGAAGCAGGTTAGGCCATAGCTCAGTCTCAACAATCAGGCAAAGCTGTGGTTTAAGTGCTTGAACAAAATGCCGCATGGCCCATGGGAAGTCGTAAGGGCAGTAACGATGGGTCACTTGGTCGCCGAATAATGCTTGGACACGTTCGGCACCTGTTGGTGTCATGGTGGTAATGACAATCGGGGTGGACGGGTGCTCACGTAAACAGTCTTTCACAAAGGTTGCAATGGCTTGAACCTCGCCCACAGACACGGCATGAATCCAAATCGGTGACTGATCGTAAGCCGGAAAGTGAACTTTCCCTAAGCGTTCAGTCCAACGATGGGCATAGGCGGGTGCTTTTCGAGCTCTTAGCCAGAGCTTGAATAGAATGGCAGGTAGCAGCAGATGTAAAATCAAATTGTAAAAAAAGCGTGCCATATGACTTACTGAGTTGCCTGTGATGCGTTATAAAAGAATAGTTTATCATTAACCGCTTACGCTGAATGCAAATTGGGTCTTTTACATGTCAGAGAATACGTCAAACCAGTCAATGCTTACGCCAAGAAGCGGCCAACCAGCACCGTTGATTACCTGTATCCTGCCAGCTTATAACGAAGCCGACAACCTTAAAGAAATGGTTCCGCTGTTATGTGCCACTTTACCTAAGCTATCTGATCGTTTTGAGGTGCTGGTCGTTGATGATGGCAGCCGAGATGCAACCGAAGCAACAGTGTTAAAACTCAGTGAACAGTACCCTGTTTCACTGCTGAGTTTATCCAGAAACTTTGGTAAAGAAGCCGCGATGAGCGCCGGGTTAGACTATGCCGAGGGTGATGTGGTGATCATCATGGACTCAGACATGCAGCACCCCGTCGAAATGCTGGAAGTTTTTTATCAACGCTGGCTAGAAGGCTATGACATGATTTACGGCGTGCGTGCCGATCGCTCGGATGAAGGAATGGTCAAGCGTAAGTTAACACGTGCGTTTTACCACATGCTGAGTAAAAGTGCTGATGTGGAAATCCAGCCCGATGCTGGGGATTTTCGCATGATGGATGCAAAAGTCGTGAGGGCTCTGCGTTCCTTATCTGAACGTAAACGTATGATGAAGGGCTTGTTTGCTTGGGTGGGTTTTCGCAGCATAGGTGTGCCTTTTAAGGTCAATCCGCGCTTTAGCGGTGAAACCAGTTTTGGCATACGCCGTTTATCCTCATTGGCGCTCACGGGGATCACGGCTTTTAGCAGTGCGCCTCTTCGTATTTGGATGTTTATTGGCGCCAGCGTTTCATTGTTGGCAATGAGTTATGCGGTCATTGTGGTGCTTAGCACATTGATTTTGGGTACGGATGTGCCGGGCTGGCCAACATTGGTTGCTGGAATTGGATTTTTGGGTGGTGTACAGCTTTTGTCTGTCGGTGTGTTAGGCGAATACGTTGCACGCATTTTTTCAGAGGTAAAAGGACGGCCCGTGTACTTGATTTCGGATTATCGTCGCCCCGTACATGTTGAATCTCAAGATAAAGCCTCCACAAAGGATGCAAGCTCGGTATGATCATGCAGATATTCCGTTTTGCGGGTGTCGGCGTGAGTGCCTTGATTGTGCACTGGTGCGTTGTCCTCATCCTTGTTCCACTTGGGTTAGCGCCCTTGTGGGCAAATGTCGTGGGCTTTCTCGTTGCGTTTAATGTGAGCTACTTTGGCCACCGTCATTTTACATTTCAAGCTGCAGGGGTTTCGCATCGCCAAACCTTTGTGCGCTTTGCGGGAGTTGCGGTGGCAAGCTTTTTAGTCAATGAAGCCATGTATGCAGCGTTATTAACGTTCACATCTTTATCCTATGATATTGCTTTACTCATTGTGTTGGGGGTTGTAGCGGTCATGACGTTTGTATTGAGTCGTTTGTGGGCGTTTGCATCATGAAATCAATTGTCCTGTGCGCCGATGACTTTGGTATGTCCGCTGAGGTCAGTGATGGCATTCTTGACCTAGTGGAAAATGCCCGTTTGTCTGCGGTCAGTTGCATGACTTCTTTACCACGTTGGCAATCCGATGCAAAACGCTTAAAGCCCTTTGCATCCTCAGTGGCCGTCGGGTTGCATTTTAATTTAACGGAGTTTGAGCATCGCATCCCCTTGGTGAAGTTGATGAAGCAGTCAATGTTGAATCAGCTGGATTTAGCTTGGGTTAGAGAGCAGTTTGCTTATCAATGTGATCAGTTTGAAAAGGCTTGGGGCGCACCTCCAGATTTTATCGATGGCCATCAACATGTGCATGTCTTTAGAGGTATTCGCGATGTGGTGTTAGATGAAATTCAGAAACGCTACCCTCAATCCACCCCTTGGGTTCGCCAAGTGAATCCATCCATTTACGGTCATGATGCACGCTTGAAAGCCATTATTTTAGGGGTGATGTCAAAAGGGTTTTCGGCGGCTGCATCTGAGCGAGCTATTCCGCTATCTAAGCACTTTGCGGGCCTTTATTCGCTCTCACCTGATGCGGATTTTCCGTCTTTAATTGAGCAGTGGTTTCAGAGTGTTGCGGATGGGTGTGTGGTGATGTGTCATCCAGGACGTGCGAAGGCGAATTCGCTAGGATTGGCACTGACTCGGCAAAAGGAGCTTTCTTATCTTTCTGGATCAGAGTTTGACACGCTAATGTCAAATTTATCAATCCTGCTCGCGACAAAGCCCAGTCTTACACCTGCGACAGATCAAGAGTAAGGATAATCAAAAGCTCTGGTCACGTTTTAGTATTCGTATAGATGCTAATGTAGGTTGTCGTAACGACTTGCTAGGGTCGAGGGATGAGTTTATTAACGGGTGCCGTGATGTATGAAACTTTAAAAGTTCTAAGTCAAGTTTCGGAGTTCAGTTTAGCCTAAAATCAGCACTTTTCACCAACAGATTCTGCTTTATGCCCATGACCTTGAACGAGTTCATTCATTGCAGAAATCGTTGTTTCATTTGGTTGAGGCACACGTAAGTCAAATGGAATACCACCATGATTAATCACGGCTTTTGCAAAAATTTTAATAGCTTGTGATGTACTAAGACCTATTTCGTCACAGATGCTAGTAAAAGCAACTTTGGTATCATGGTCTATGCGAGTACTTAGCATTTCTGTTCTCATAACAGTACCTTTTGTTGCACAATGTATTACATAGTTAAACATTAGTATGATAGCGCATGACAAACGCTTCAAGAGGTGCATTACCTGATCTCTGAAAAACTCGACTTATCGGCTTTTCACAAGCCCTATAAAAATGATGCCGAAGGTCGCCCAGCATACGACCCTGCGAGACTGCTCAAAATTATATTATTTGCTTATTCCAAGGGCATTAGCTCCAGACGTGAGATCCAGTGGTGCTGCGAAACCAATATCATCTTCAAAGCCTTATCTTGCGACACCGTGCCGCATTAAAAGATACCTGTGAATGTGAAGAATCACTGGAACGTAATAATCGCAAGACTCAAACCATTCAAACATTCGATGTGGCTGCCAATAAGATCGATGCTTTTTTAAAGCAGAACCAGCCGAGGATGGGCAAAGGCAAGCGCAGCAAAGAAGTGAAGAGCAATATCACTGATCCAGAGTCAGCTAAGATGACGATTGCACTTAACGACCAGCGTGCGCCGACCTGTACTGACTGGATGAACATAGTAGTCTAAGACGGTAAAGCCGATCACATGGCGAAGGGACTGTGTGGGGGGGGCAGTAATGGGTCGTTCTACCACGATTGGCTCTACAAGCTTGACAGTCTACAGTAATGTACATGCATTATATTTATGATTTAATTCGCATGGGATCCAAAAAAGGCTGACTCGAACCTCAAAAAACATGGGGTTTCCTTTTATGAAGCGAAATCGGTTTTTTACGATGAGTTCGCGATTCAGTTCTTTGATGATGAAAATTCACTCCCATCAGAAGATCGTTTCCTTATGTTGGGAATGAGTAATGAATCTAGGGTCTTGGTCGTGTGCCACTGTGAGCGTGATCAAGGAAGTACTATACGAATCATTTCTGCGCGCAAAGCAACCAGCAAGGAACGCAAGTTCTATGAAGGGTGACTGTCATGAAAGATGAATATGATTTTTCAAAAATGAAATCGCGTAAAAATCCATATGTTTCAAAGTTAAAAAAAACTGTCACTATTAGGCTTGGTGAGGATGTCATTGATTATTTTAAAGAAATGGCAGAGGAAACAGGTGTGCCCTATCAAAGTCTCATCAATCTGTATCTTAGAGATTGTGCGGCACATCATAAAAAGATAGATATTTCCTGGCATACCAAGCCATAACAAAGCCATGAAATTCGCTCCCTACAGTCGCAGGACGCTCGTTCCTCACGCCTATGGCGGAGTGGGTGGAATTCCCACGAACAAAACAGGTGAAGCGTAGCCAGAGAAACATGTTTCCCAAAAGCAGAAGCTATGCCCATTCTCTTCGTTTATAGCGCCGAGAGGATGTCAAGGGCAGAGCATCAGGTTATAATCACCCGTTTATAGAACCCAACCCTGAGGATTGCCAAACATGAAACGATTATGGCCGGTATTGTTTACAGGGTTCCTGTTGTTGAGTGCTTGCGGACAAAAGGGGCCTTTATATATGCCTGAAAGTACCCCTGAGACTCAACAGCCACAGTGAGATTTGTAATGGACAGTTTTGAATATTTTGATGGCCGCTTGCATTGCGAAGAGGTCGCGTTATCGGATTTGGCGCGTGACTATGGTACGCCCTTGTATGTGTACTCACGTGATGCCATTGAGCGAGCATACTTAAGTTATGCACAGGCGTTAGAGCACACAAATGCCTTAGTGTGCTATGCCGTAAAAGCAAACTCCAATCTTGCTGTTTTGAATATCCTGGCGCGTTTGGGCGCTGGGTTTGATATTGTGTCATTGGGCGAACTGGAGCGCGTATTACAGGCAGGTGGCAAGCCTGAGAAAATCGTTTTTTCAGGGGTTGGTAAGCAAGCGCATGAGATTCAACGGGCTTTAGAGGTTGGAATCTTCTGTTTCAATATTGAGTCCGATGCCGAGCTGGATCGTGTGAACCAAGTGGCCAAAGACATGGGCAAAGTGGCTCGTATTTCATTCCGGGTGAATCCCGATGTTGATGCGGGCACCCATCCTTATATCTCCACGGGTCTGAAAGAAAACAAGTTTGGTATTGATATCGATCATGCACGTCAGGTCTATCGTCGTGCGGCAGCACTGGATGCTGTTGAAGTCGTCGGGATGGATTGCCATATTGGTAGCCAGCTCACTGATATGGATCCATTTTTAGATGCAATGGATCGTTTATTGGCGTTGATCGATGAACTAAATGAAGATGGTATTCGCATTCATCATTTGGATTTAGGTGGTGGTCTAGGGGTTTGTTACACCGATGAGACTCCACCGACACCATCAGAGTATATTTCTAAAGTGTTAGAGCGCTTGGGTGACCGTCCCATTCAGTTGATTTTTGAGCCGGGCCGCTCAATTGTAGCTAATGCTGGGGTGTTGTTGACTCGGGTTGAGTTCCTCAAGCAAAACGGTGAGAAAAACTTTGCCATTATTGATGCGGCGATGAACGATCTGATTCGACCCGCGCTCTACAGTGCGTATCAAGAAATTATTCCGGTCACCATGTCTGAAGCGTCGTCTGATACAGCGAAGTCGTGGGATCTGGTGGGTCCTGTGTGTGAAACCAGTGACTTTTTGGGCAAAAATCGATCATTGAACCTCGAAGCCGGGGATGTACTGGCGGTGTGTTCAGCGGGTGCTTATGGCTTTGTTATGGCATCTAACTACAACACACGCGGGCGTCCTGCCGAAGTGATGGTGGATGACGACCAAGTGTTTTTGGTACGCGAGCGTGAGCAGGTAGCAGATCTCTTTAAAGGGGAGTCTATTCTCCCTGTTGATCGTTAAGTGGAGGCCGCTAATGCTCGTTCGTTTTAGCAAAATGCATGGCCTCGGTAATGATTTTATGGTCATTGATGCCGTCTCACAACGTGTTCGTTTAAGTGAACAAACGGTTCGACGCTTGGCCGATCGTCATACGGGTATTGGCTTCGATCAACTATTGCTGGTTGAGCCCCCAACACGGCCTGATTTGGACTTTCGCTATCGGATCTACAACGCGGATGGTTCTGAAGTGGAACACTGTGGTAACGGTGCCCGCTGTTTTGCTCGCTTTGTCAGAGATAAGCGTTTGACGGTGAAAGATGAAATAGCCGTGGAAACCGCAAGAGGTAAGGCGATTCTAAGAATGCTTCCGGATCGTTTAGTGGAAGTCGACATGGGGGCGCCTTGCTTAAATCCGGTGGAAATTCCCTTTGCAGCGGAGCTTCAGGCACCAGTCTATAGTCTAGACGTCAAAGGCAATCTATACGAGGTGTCGGCTGTTTCGATGGGAAATCCGCATGCGGTGCTGGTGGTGGATGATATAGACACGGCCCCAGTCAAAACACTTGGCCCATTGATTGAGCGTCATCCTCGTTTTCCTCAGCGTGTGAACGTGGGGTTTATGCAGGTGCTTTCTCCCTCTCATATTGCTTTGCGGGTCTTTGAACGCGGAGCCGGTGAAACGCTGGCGTGTGGCACGGGTGCCTGTGCAGCGGTTGTTGCGGGTCGTTTGCGAGGTCTTCTAGATGCTCAGGTCAAAGTATCTTTACCGGGTGGTGAGTTGTATATTGGCTGGCGTGGTGATGGGGCATCTGTGATGATGACAGGGCCCGCGACGACTGTTTTTGAAGGGCAGGTGTATCTATGAGCAAAGAAGTGTTAGCGGGGTCTAAAAGTAAACCTGTTGCACAGAGTCAATCGCTGAGTGCAACACAGGTCGCTGAGTATCTATCCAGCCATCCGGATTTCTTTTCCGAACATGCGTGGTTGTTAGAAAAACTCTATGTACCCCATCAACGCGGTACAGCGGTTTCGTTGGTGGAGCGGCAGACATCCCTGTTGCGCGAACGTAATCAAAAGCTGCATGGGCATTTGTCTGAGTTAATTGATATCGCGCGTCACAATGATATCCAGTTTGATAAGACGAAGCGTATGGTGCTGGCGCTGTTGGAAGCTCAGACGCTGGATGATGTCGCGATTGCGATTGAAGAAAGCCTATGCCAAGATTTTTATGGTGATGATGCTCGTTTATTGTTGTTTAGTGATAAACCACTGAATGTAAACAGTCTACGGATGTTGTCGAAGGCCGATTGCAGCATTGTTCAACCATTAATTGAAACGAGTTTGCCTAGCTGTGGACGTCTCAGTGAGGCGATGAACCGTTTCTTGTTCCAAGAAAATGCCCCGCGTGTCTTGTCCGCAGCGGTTGTTCCGTTAGTTAAGGGCGATACGTTGGGCTTGCTAGCGATAGGCAGCTTTGATGCGGAGTACTTCCAAAGCAGTCAAGGTACACTTTTCTTGAGTTATGTGGGTGAGGTGTTAAGTCGAGTGGTTGCCCATATTCTTCAGCAACCTCAGGCGTAGTTCTGTGTCAGATTCGTCAACGGATGCGCTGTGGCAATTAGCGTTCAAACGTTATCTTGAGACTGAGAAGCACTATTCTGCTCATACCGTGAAGCATTACCTTAGAGATCTCTCTAAGGTGTATGAGCAGCTAGAGTTAGAACAGTTGTCAGGCTGGGCTTCTTTAACCGAGAAGCAACTGCGCCATATCATCAGCGTATTGCATGGACAGGGTGTGTCGGGACGGAGTTTACACCGACTTCTGTCCTCCTTGCGCAGTTTTTATCGTTTTTTAGTCAGAGAAAATTGGGTTTCTCACAATCCTGCTCTGGCTATTCAAGCACCTAAATCCTCTAAGCGTCTACCCAAAACCTTCGATCCAGATCAGCTAAATGAATTGCTCAAGCGCCCGGATGATGAGCCTCTTACGCTAAGAGACTTTGCGATGATGGAGCTGCTTTACTCTTCAGGCTTACGTGTATCTGAGTTGGTTCAGCTAAATCAGCAGGATATTGATTTGGCGGATGCCAGTGTCCGCGTGTTGGGTAAGGGGCAAAAAACACGGGTTTTGCCGATTGGACGCTTAGCGGTGCAAGCCATAGAAGACTGGTTGAAAATTAAGCCTCTGTGGGCTAAATCGCAAGAAGACGCCGTCTTTGTGAGTCAAAGTGGACGTCGTTTATCGACACGCTCAGTCGAGCTGCGTCTTGCCCATTGGGGGCGCATAAAAGGGACTCAAGGGCAGGTGTATCCACATCGCTTGCGTCATAGCTTTGCGAGTCATATCCTTGAGTCTAGTCATGACCTTAGAGCGGTGCAGGAGCTGTTAGGCCATTCAGATATATCGACAACCCAAATCTATACCCATCTTGATTTTCAGCATCTGATGAGTGTCTATGAACAAGCTCACCCACGAGCAAGGAGAAAGGCAGATGATTAAGGCCGTGACTTTTGATTTAGATGATACACTCTGGGCCGTTGACCCTGTGATCGAACATGCCAATCGGACGCTTTGGCAGTGGTTAGATGCTAATGCGCCCGCTTTCACGTCGGTTTATTCGCTTCATGATTTAAGTGAGCGATCACCTTTGCGAGCCGATTTATTGTCTAGATACCCGGGTATCGAACACAGCGTTACGCAAATACGTTTAAAATTGCTTGAGGAATGTTTAAAGAGCAGTGGTTATTCTGAGCAGCAAGCAATAGATTACGCTCGGAATGCATTTGAGGCTTTTCTTCACGCGCGCCATGAAGTCGAACTCTTTGCGCACGCTCGGACAATGTTAGAAGCTTTACGCGACCTGGGAATGATGATTGGTGCATTGAGCAATGGCAATGCTGAGGTGAAGCGAACGGGCTTGGCCGATGTGTTTGACTTTCAATACAATGCGGATCAGGTGGGGCAAGCAAAGCCGCATCCACTTATGTTCGAAAAAGCCCTGCATCATATGCAGCTGAGTGCTGATCAGGTGATTCATGTCGGAGATCATCCTGTTAATGATGTTCAAGCGGCACAAAACATTGGCATGCGAACAATCTGGGTCAACATCAATCAAGTGCCTTGGCCAGGTGGAACGCGAGCTGACTTTGAGGTTGTAAGCCTAGATCAGATTGTGACGGCCGTGGCGTCTCTCGCGCAGAAGGCGGGTAAGCGGCATATTTTATAAACAGCGAGTCCTGTAAAACGACCTATTCGAGATTATAAGAACATCTCTAATAGGTCGTTTAAAAAGAGCCGACCCTGTTGAGTTGGCTTAAGTTGAGTGTCATACGGGTGGAGTAGGCCTTTTGCCTGAGCCATTTTTAAACGGGATTCAATAGCGTCAAGGCTGAGTCCTGTGCGCTCCAACAAGAGTTGAGTCGGAACGCCTTCATGCAACCTCAGCGTATTGAGCATAAACTCAAAGGCAAGATCACTGGCTTCGACCTGAGTGCGCTCGGCAATGCGTGTCATAGGGTTTAGATAGGCTTTAGGTTGCCGTGATTTGTTATGGCGTGAGATGCTCAAGCCGTGCGGTGACGTCTGTGTCACTTTGCCATGTGCACCCGCGCCAATCCCTAAATAGTCCCCAAATTGCCAATAATTAACATTATGTTGGCTCCGTTTGTTTGCACGCGCATAAGCCGATATCTCATACTGCTGATAGCCTGATTCAGCCAATAAAGCCTGTCCAAATTCTTGTATTTCCCAGAGTGCCTCATCCAACGGCAAGGTGGGAGGACGCGCGTGAAATTCGGTATTGGGTTCTAGAGTGAGCTGATACCATGACAGATGATCAGGTTCCAAAGCGATGGCTTGTTGTAAGTCGGCCAGTGCTTGATCGGTGGTCTGCTCTGGTAATCCGTGCATTAAATCAAGATTGATATTATCAAAAATAGTGCGGGCATAGGTGGCAGTATTGATCGCATTCTCTGAGGAATGTATTCTGCCTAGGCGTTGCAAGTGTGCATCATTGAAGCTTTGAATCCCTATTGATAAGCGATTAACGCCCGCTTTTTTAAACCCTTTAAAACGTTCCTGCTCGAATGTTCCTGGGTTGGCTTCTAATGTGACCTCGGTCGTTGAGGCAATGCCCATTTGACGATCAACATCCTCTAAAATCGCGGCAATAGACTCTGCACTGAAGAGGCTTGGAGTCCCGCCACCAATAAAAATAGAATGCAGATTGGGTGCCTGATCAAGCAAACGTAATTCATCGGCGAGATCATCTCGCAAGGCGTTTACATACTCCTGTTCAGGGAGTGGTTGTTTTGCGGCATGTGAATTGAAGTCGCAATAGGGACACTTACGAACGCACCATGGAATATGAATGTATAAGGATAGAGGGGGACGTTTCACGCAGGAACACCCAACCAGCGATTCAGTTGACTGACAAGCACATTCATCGCTAATCCTCGGTGGCTCACGCTGTGTTTCGTTTCAGCGCTCATTTCGGCTGCGGTTAAACCCAGCTTTGGGCAGTAAAAAATGGGGTCGTAACCAAATCCTCCTTGGCCTTTTGGTTCGAAGAGGAGCTTACCCTCCCAGCTGCCTTGGCAAATTAAAGGGGTAGGGTCTAGGGCGTGGCGCATAAACACCAGTACACATTGATAACGGCCCGTTCGAAGAGGTTCAGGTATCGCTTGCAGGTCCAGTAGAAGTTTGTCGACATTGCTCAGATCTGAGCTATTCGGGCCGCTGTAGCGAGCAGAATAGATCCCTGGAGCTCCGTTTAGGGCATCCACTTCTAAGCCTGAGTCATCTGCGAGAGCGGGCAGTCCCGTTTGCTGGCAGGCATGTCGTGCTTTAATAATGGCATTTTCGACGAAGCTAAGCCCCGTTTCTTCGGCATCTATGACATTAAACTGCGACTGCGGCACAACCTCTATTTGAAAGTCGGCGAGCATGTCACAGAACTCTTTCAGCTTGCCAGCATTACTGCTTGCAAGCACAATTTTTGATGGTTTCACGATCAGTCCTGATAAAAGGTTTGTTGAAACTGAATTTGGTAAGCCGGTTGATTTGGATCGGGCTGCACGCTGAGTGTGAAGTTCAATAATTCTTCGTTGGTGAAGCGAAACTCACCCAAGTAATAAATGGCATCGCTTTCTGTTACTTGGCGGTAACTGATATCCTGACCCTGTTGAAGCAAATTGTTGGATTTGGCCGTGACCAGTGCCGTAGTGGGGCGCGTGGAGCCATCGTCCAGCTTTTCGAGTATGGCGACATTCATCAGACCACGATTGCCGCTTCGTGTTAATCCGTGACGAGCCGCCACGTCGGGCGTCACAAAGGTCGAATTAAACGCATTATAGTGAATTTCATAACGGTCATCGCTGAACATCTGCTCAGCATGTAGGCTCATGGAGAGAGCGCCACCGAGCAATACCATCATCAGTTTTTTTGAGAAAGCGTTGTTGTCGAACATGAGATTTGTCCCCAAGGATTTAACGAGTAATGCGATAAATCGCAATTTCACCGAGCATATTGGGCCATAAATGAATCCACCAACGGTGGCGATGCTCATGATCCACTACGGTTCGGTCCAGTATATGGATGTTGCGTTCGACGCAGAGTTCCTCAAAATCTTTAAAGGTGAAAAAGTGGATGTTAGGTGTGTTGTACCAAGTATAGGAAAGAAATTTAGATACAGGCATTTTACCACGAGCAGAGAGATAGCTTCTGACACGCCAATGCGCAAAGTTTGGGAAGGTAACGATGCATTCTTTTCCGATGCGTAACATTTCTTCAACAATTAAATCTGGCCGATGCATGGTTTGCAAGGCATGGCTCATGACAACCGTATCGAAACTGCCATCGCGGATGCTGACCAAGCCCTTATCGATGTCCTTTTCAATCACATTTACCCCTTTTTCTATGCAAGAGGTGATATTGTCTGGATTGATCTCGATGCCATAGCCTTTCACTTGCTTTTCTTTGATCAAGTATTCCAGTAATTCGCCTTCGCCGCAGCCAAGGTCTAGCAAGCGTGAATTAGGTTGAATCCATTCTCGAATAATTTCTAAGTCGGCTCTCATGATCACTGCCCTCCACCTGTGTGCACGCGTTTCATATAGGCACTGAAGACTTCCATGTAACGAGGAATTGGGATTAAAAACGCATCGTGCCCGTGAGCGGCTTCAATCTCGGTATAGCAGACGTCCTTTCCAGCATCGATTAACGCATCGACGATTTCGCGTGAACGCTCAGGCGAAAAGCGCCAGTCAGTGGTAAACGACGCAATAAAAAACTGACATTGTGCCTGAGAAAGGGCCAGCGTAAGATTGTTATCGAAATCGGCCGCGGGATCAAAGTAATCCAGTGCTTTGGTCATTAGCAAGTAAGTATTGGCATCAAAGGCGGTCGAAAACTGCTCGCCTTGGTATTGAAGATAAGACTCAATCTGAAATTGTGGGTTAAAGTCAAAGTTGATTTTACCCGACCGTAATTCTCGTCCAAATTTTTCTCTCATACCATCTTCAGAAAGATAGGTAATATGACCGACCATTCGCGCAAGCATAAGCCCCGTTTTGGGGACTTGGTTGTGCTCGTAATAATGTCCGTTATGGAACTGAGGGTCCTTGCTGATCGCTTGTCTTGCCACTTCATTGAACGCAATGTTTTGCGTACTGAGTTTGGGAGCTGCAGCAATGACGATGCAGTGTCGAATGCGATCTGGGTAGGTTATTGACCATTGCAAGGCTTGCATGCCGCCAAGACTGCCGCCAACCACCGCTGCCCATTGGTAAATTCCCAGTTTATCGGCCAGGCGAGCTTGACTGTGCACCCAGTCAACCACGGTCACGATTGGAAAGTCAGGGCCATAGGGCTTACCGGTTGCAGGATTCAGACTGTTGGGGCCAGAAGATCCATGACAACCTCCGAGGTTATTAAGAGCAACGACAAAGAAACGATTGGTGTCGATTGCTTTTCCTGGGCCAACGGCTGAATCCCACCACCCGGGCTTACGGTCTTCCATTGAGTGGTATCCAGCGACATGGTGGTGGCCTGACAATGCGTGGCAGATCAAAACAGCATTGGATGCATCTGCGTTGAGTGTGCCATAGGTTTCAATGACCAGTTCATAGTGGTCAAGGCTGCGCCCGCACGCCAATGTCAGCGGAGTGTCAAAACGAAGGGTCTGGGGACTCACCAGACCCACGGAGTCATGTGGAATTTCAGTGGGCATAATCAATCTCTGTATTGTGATGATGAGGTGAACACAAAAAAGTTTGTGAGCTTCACATCACACGAGGCAATTGCGACTGAATAATTTGTATGACTAAGAAAATAACGATGGGTGATAAGTCTAATCCACCAATTGAGGGGAGGACACGTCTTACCAAGGCAAACAAAGGCTCTGTAATCTGCAGTAAAATCTGTGGGGCCGGGTGCGGAGAGCCGGGGGCAACCCAACTAATAATCACTGACCCTATGGTCGCCCAAAAAATCATACTCAGGAGTGAATCAATGACGCCCACTAGAGCCAGCATGGCAAGTGTCAGGACATCAAGGCCAATGTTGCTGGACAGTGTGACCAGAATCACTAAGGTGATCAGCTTAATCAGAAATGCCAAAACTAAAGGTGAAAAATCAAAACGTCCGATCTTGGGCACAACTTTTTGAATTGGGGCTACGGGCGCTTGAGTGAACTTCACTACAGCCTGCGAAATCGGGTTGTAAAAATCAGCCTGAGCGGCTTGAAGCAAAAAGCGCAAAATCGCAATAAATGCAAAAATTTCACCGATGGTGCGTATGATCAGAAATATCGGATCCATGCTTTACCCTTGTCTGAGACGGCGATCGCTAACGAATAGCGGTTAAAATTAACCCACTTAGCCAGTGGGTTTCCCAATAATAGATCGAAGTATAGAGTCTTTCTAAGACTGAATGAACCGTTCTTAGGTATTTCCAAGCTCAATGGCAAGTTCTTTTGCACGACGATGGCAGGCTTGCATTGCCTGTTCAACGATCTGTTCAAATTGACAGTCCTGGAAGCGAAGAATGGCTTGCTCTGTCGTGCCTTTTGGCGATGTCACACGACGACGTAGTTCGGCAGGTGAAACGTCGCTGGATGTGGCCATTTCTGCTGCACCCAACGCAGTGTGCAGGGTTAAGGCTTTTGCATTCTCTTCGGATAAGCCTAAGGCTTCACCGGCTTTGATCATGGCTTCCATCATCAAAAAATAATAGGCAGGCCCTGAACCAGACACGGCGGTCACGGCATCCAGCGCATCTTCGGTATTTACCCAGAGTGCTAGGCCTGTCGCTGTCATGACCTGCTCGACCAGCTGCTTTTGTTCAGCTTGTACGTGTGAGTTCGCAAATAAGCCACTGGCACCTTTTCCAATCAGTGAGGGCGTGTTTGGCATGCAGCGCACCATGGCTAAGTTTGGACCTAACCAGCGTTCAAAGCTGTCAAGCGTTAAGCCTGCTGCAACCGACATGATAATGGGTTGGCGAGCTTGAACGGCAGCATGCAAGGGTGTGCACACAGACTTCATAATTTGTGGCTTAACCGCCAAGATCAGAAGATCGGCTTTGGCTGCACTTTCAACATTATCGGTTGAAACCTCTAAGCCAAGTTCCGCAAGGTCGTGTAGCTTTTCTAAAGAAGGTTCGCATGCGGTGATGTTTTGAGCAGGAATGCCTTGCTTTAATAATCCCGAGATGATGGCGCGGGCCATGTTGCCTGCACCAATAAAAACGATGCGAGAGGGTGATGATAAGGACATATGCACTCCAGTTGAGTTCAAAAATTAGAAAAAAGAGACTTAGACAATTAAGTTCGCTGTCCAAATAGAGCTGTGCCTACGCGGACGATGGTGCTTCCTTCGTAAATGGCGGCTGCTAAGTCTCCTGACATTCCCATAGAAAGTGTATCTAAATCAAGCCCTTCAGTCTGTAGTTGAGTCATTAAGGCTTTAACCTTGGCAAAGGTGGTGCGTTGCCGTTCTGAATCTGGCTCGGCTTCAGGAATGGCCATTAACCCCCGCAAACGAACACCGGGTAGTTGAGCAATCGCCCGTGCTAATTCGGGTAACTCCTCAGGATGGCAACCCGATTTTGTGTCTTCTCCACTAATATTAACTTGAATGCAAATATTGAGAGGAGGGAGGTGAGGAGGGCGCTGTGCTGAAAAACGCTCTGCAATTTTAAGACGATCAACGCTGTGAACCCAGTCAAAATGCTCAGAAATTGCCCGTGTTTTGTTGGATTGTATGGGGCCGATAAAGTGCCATTCTATCTCGAGATCACTGAGAAGTGTTTGTTTTTCCAATGCTTCTTGAAGATAGTTCTCGCCAAATGCATGCAAGCCTGATGTGTACGCCTCCCGTATCTCAGCATCCGTCCGGGTTTTGCTGACGGCAAGCAGTAATACAGATTTAGGATCCCGGTGACAGGCTAGGCAAACATTATCAATATCACTACGTACCTTCTGGATTTTCTCTGCTATTATAGTCATGATTAAAATCTGCTTGTTGTACCCGGATTAATCGGGTTATTCTGGATTCATCCAAATACATTAATGGAAGTCGCTGCGAGCTCGATACTTATGGATATTACAGAACTTTTATCATTTGCTGTACAGCAAGGTGCATCGGATTTGCACTTAAGCGCTGGTATGCCTCCCGTGATACGTGTTGATGGCGATGTGCGCCGTATTAAGTTACCCGCACTGGATCACAAACAACTTCACACACTTGTCTATGACATCATGAATGATAGGCAAAGGAAAGAGTACGAGGAAAACCTGGAAGTCGATTTTTCCTTCGAGGTTCCTAAACTTTCTCGTTTTCGTGTGAATGCTTACAATCAGCATCGAGGTGCGGCAGCGGTTTTCCGAACGATACCCAGTCGCGTTCTGACCATGGATGACTTAGGCTTGGGCAAAGTGTTCCAAGACTTGTCGAGTAAACCCCGTGGTCTTGTATTGGTGACCGGTCCGACGGGGTCTGGTAAGAGTACAACGCTGGCGGCGATGATTGATTTCATCAACAATACCCGCTCAGATCATATTCTGACCATCGAAGACCCCATCGAATTTGTACACGAAAGTAAAAAATGTTTAATTAACCAACGTGAAGTACACAGAGATACGCACAGTTTCTCAAATGCGCTACGATCGGCTTTGCGTGAAGACCCAGACGTTATTCTCGTGGGTGAGATGCGTGACTTGGAAACCATACGCTTAGCGCTCACCGCTGCCGAAACAGGTCACCTTGTGTTTGGAACCCTTCACACCACCTCAGCTGCGAAAACGATGGATCGTATTGTGGACGTTTTCCCTGCTGCCGAGAAGTCGATGGTTCGCTCCATGTTATCCGAGTCGTTACAAGGGGTGATATCCCAAACCCTGTTGAAGCGGCTGTCGGGTGGACGAGTGGCCGCCCATGAAATCATGGTCGGGACGCCTGCGGTTCGTAACCTGATTCGTGAAGAAAAAGTAGCGCAGATGTATTCTGCAATTCAGACTGGGGCGGCCTTTGGAATGAAAACATTGGATCAATCCTTGTCTGAGTTGGTGAGTAAAGGAATTATTTCGCGTGATGCCGCGCGTGAAAAAGCAAATAGCCCGGCATCCTTCTGAGTTCAGAGAGTAAAGGTATCTGATAATGGATTTTACACAGTTACTCAAAGTCATGTCGGATCGTGGAGCGTCGGATCTGTTTGTGACGGCTGGCGCAGCGCCAGCAATCAAAGTCGACGGCACCATTAAGCCATTGACCAAAGAGGCGTTAAAGCCTGACCAAGCCCGTAAGCTGGTCTACAGCACCATGAATGATCGACAGTTGGCTGAGTTTGAAGGGACGCATGAGTGTAATTTTGCCATTAGCGCTCCGGGTATAGGTCGTTTTCGTGTGAGTGCTTTTGTACAGCGCAATACGCCTGGAATGGTGATGCGTCGCATCAATACCTATATTCCGACACTTGAAGAGCTGGGGTTGCCTCCAGTGCTTAAAGATTTGTCGATGATTAAGCGTGGACTCATTTTGTTTGTGGGTGGCACTTCAACAGGTAAATCAACGTCATTGGCGTCAATGATTGATTACCGTAACACGCATCACGCTGGACACATCATTACTATCGAAGATCCTATCGAGTATATCCATAACCACAAGAAGAGCATTGTGACTCAGCGTGAGGTCGGGCTGGATACCGACTCCTATGAAGTCGCGTTGAAAAACACCTTGCGCCAAGCGCCAGACGTGATTTTGATGGGGGAGATACGTGATTCGGACACGATGAAGTATGGTCTAAATTTCTCCGAAACAGGGCATCTTTGCATGGCAACCCTGCATGCGAATAATGCAAACCAGGCGTTAGATCGCATCATTTCGTTCTTCCCGTCAGCACAGCATGATCAGGTTTGGATGGATTTATCGCTCAACCTGAAGGCGGTGGTTGCGCAACAATTGCTCCCGACGGTTGATGGTAAGGGCCGAAGAGCGGCCATCGAAGTGATGATTAACACACCTTTGATTCAGGACTTGGTTCGTAAAGGATCTGTTCACGAAATTAAAGATGTGATTAAAAAATCAACGAACCTTGGTATGCAAACCTTTGATCAGTCCTTGTACCATCTCTACAAGGAAGGTGTCATCTCTTACGATGTCGCCTTGACGCATGCAGACTCTGCGAATGATCTTAGACTTAGCATTAAGCTGGGTTCCGATACGATTACCCAGGCAAAAGGGGGCGTGGAAGATGAGCTCATTCCAACACTCTTTACACTGCAAGAAGAAGACGATGACATGAATTTAACAGGGCAGGCCACCGTTCGTAAGATGTAAGGCGGCTTGTTTGATAAAAAGGCGGCTCCATTTAGGGCCGCCTTTTTAATGTGTCGTTATTCCATTTGGATTTACGTCAGTCGTGATCGTTTTAACGCTTAAAGACGATGCGTCCACCTAAGAGTGTGCAATCAACACGACCCTTTAAGCTGTGCCCGTAGTAAGGCGTGTTTTTACCCATGGACAATAAACTCTGATCATTCACAGTCCAAGTTGCCTCTGGATCAAAAATGCACACATCGGCTTGGACGCCTGACTGCAAGGTTCCACTATCCAGTCCTAAGATTTTAGCAGGCCCAAGCGTCAGCTTCTCAATCAGTTGCGGTAGCTCAATGAGCTTTTGTTCCACAAGCTTTAAACTCAAAGGTAACAGCGTTTCGAGACCGCTGATGCCAGGCTCAGTCTCCGAGAAAGGGGCTTGTTTCGCAATGACATCCAGAGGTTGGTGATCTGAGCAAATCGCCGACAGGGTGTCCGTGACCAAGCCCTGTCTTAATCCGGCACGGTCCAGCGGGCTGCGTAATGGCGGTTGAACATGTAAGGATGAATCAAAGCCGTTGACATCTTCGTCGCATAAAAGAAGATGATGAATGGCGACATCCGCCGTGACCTGTAATCCACGCTTGCGCGCTGCATCAATCAGTTGAATCGAGCGTTCACAAGACAGTTGTCCAAAGTGAGCTCTTACTCCAGTTTGCTCAATTAACAGTAAGCACCGTGAGACTTCAATGGTTTCTGCGGCTTCTGGTATTCCTTCAAGCCCCATGCGCGCAGATGAAGCACCATCATGCATGCAACCTTTACGGCTTAAACCGGCATCTTGCGCTTGGAAAATCACAAGCAAATCAAAGGTGGCGGCGTACTCAAGGCAGCGCAATAACGCTAAGCTATCCACCATGGGTAATCGTGCATTGGTAAACGCAACGCATCCCGAGCGGGTTAAGGCATGAAGCGGCGCCAGTTGTTCACCCTGTAGCCCACGTGTAAGCGCCCCGATGGGCAGAACGCGTACAAAGCCTGCATCCGCCGCGCGGTCTTGTATCAGCTCAGCTACCGCGGGTGTATCAACAATCGGTGACGTGGCGGGCGAGGTTAAGAGTGTGGTGATGCCGCCTGCTGCTGCGGCAGCGGTTTCGCTGGCAATGCTGCCCTTTTGCGTAGCACCAGGCTCGCGTAAGTGCGTGAACAGATCAATCAGACCCGGGCAGACAATTTTGTTGCGTGCATCCAGCGTGTCATCGGCGAAATAGCCTTCGGGTGGCTCATGTCCAATCGCCAGAATGGTACCTTGATGAATGTAGAGATTTGCAACCGTATCGATCTTTTGAGCAGGATCTATGATACGTCCACCTTCAATAACAATATTCATAGGGATTCAGTCCTTGCTGAAGACTCAGTGAACGAAGAGGATTGGGTGTTGAGTTGTTGGCCACTCATAGCCATCGACATTACAGCCATGCGCACAGCAATTCCATTCGTGACTTGATTGAGAATGACAGAGCGGGGGCCGTCGGCCACGCGCGACTCAATTTCAACTCCTCGGTTGATCGGCCCTGGGTGCATAACAATGGCATCAGGCTTGGCATAGGCCAATTTGTTTTCGGTGAGGCCGTACAAGCTGTAAAACTCGGATTCACTGGGAAGAAGAGCGGTTTGCATACGCTCTCGTTGCAGTCTGAGCATGATGACAACATCCACATCTCTCAGTCCGCGTGACATTTCGGTAAAGACTTTGACGCCTAAGCTTTCAATGTGTTTAGGCAAGAGTGTGGCAGGGGCGATAACGCGAATTTCGTTTGCTCCCAGGATGCGCAGGGCATGGATTTCGGAGCGCGCGACACGCGAGTGCAGAATGTCGCCCACAATCGCGACTTTTAAGTTTTTAAAGTCACCTTTATGTTGGCGTATCGTCAGCATGTCGAGCATGGCTTGTGTTGGATGGGCATGACGGCCATCGCCTGCATTAATAACAGCGACATCGGGTGTAACATGCTGAGCAATGAAGTGAGCAGCACCGCTGGCAGAGTGGCGAACAACAAACATATCACAATGCATGGCTTGTAGCGTCATGAGTGTGTCTTTCAGGGTTTCCCCTTTTGACGTCGAAGATGTGCTGATATTCAGGTTCAAAACATCGGCTGAGAGCCGCTTGGCGGCAAGCTCAAAGGTCGATAAGGTCCGGGTGCTGGCCTCGAAAAACAGGTTGGCTACTGTTTTGCCCCGTAACAACGGAACTTTTTTGACCTGTTGGGCGTTCATATCAACAAATGAATCGGCCGTGTCCAGAATTTCAGTCAGGAGTAGAGGAGACAAGCCCTCGATGGTCAAGAAGTGTTTAAGTTGACCCTCAGGCGTTAGCTGAATAGCGTCGTAGTATTCTTTAGGTAACATAGTCGGGACTCAATAAAATTAAGTTAGCTGCGGTTACGTATTTCAAGCGCTAAGGGAAAGGGCCCAGAAAGCTTTATTTGTTGATCTTCACCTAGGGTCAAGCGCTCACCCACGACATCAGGTTGAATCGGTAAATGCCTATGCTGGAGATCAATCAGAGTCACCAGGAGTATTGAGGCGGGTCGACCATAATCAAACAGTTCGTTCATGGCGGCCCGAATCGTTCTTCCTGACATGATAACGTCATCGACTAAAATCAAATCGCGCCCTTCTGTTGGGCAAGGCAGTTGTGTGGGTTGAACCTTGGGGTTCAAGCCGGACTGCGAAAAATCGTCTCGGTAAAACGAAATGTCCAGTACACCCAAAGGGCTGTTAAGATTAAGTGCTGTGTGAAGCCGCTCTGCTAACCATACACCTCCTGTCCGAATACCGATCATGATGGGGTCAGTTAGATCACGATGCATCATTTGCACGCGAAGCTCTTGCGTAACGGATTCTAGTAAGTTTTCAGCGTTCAGGTGTCCCGATACCATAAACAGTCTCCAATGGGGTGTGGCTTGGGATGAGGTGGTTCGAAGCAAACCAGTCTTCTAATAATAAACGAGCAGCGATGCTATCGACGGGGTCTTTTTTGTAGTGTGTGCTTCCGCCTTGGGCACGATGAATCTGCTTGGCCTCATGTGTCGTGAGGCGCTCATCGATAAGGTAGCAAGGGAGTTTATAGCGCTCATGGAGGCGATTGGCAAACTTGCGTGCCCTGCGCGCCATTTCGCTGATACTGCCATCCATGTTCAGAGGAAGGCCCACAACAAGGCATTCAGGTTGCCAAGTCGTTATAAGCCCTACAAGGGCATTCCAATCAGGAATCCCATCTTTGGCCGAGATAGGGGGTAAAGGATGGGCTGTGCCTGTCAGGCGTTGTCCAATGGCCACACCAATACGGCCTGTGCCAAAATCAAAGCCCAACGCGGTTTGATTGTCTTGATTCATCTACTTTCGATCAGGCGTGCCCAGCATGCGATGTCATCAAATGTAGATTAACACCCAGTGTGTTGGCTGCTGCCTGAAGTCGCTCCTCAGCTGGTAACCGAAACAGTATATCTGAATTTGCTTGGCAGCTTAACCATACGTTGTCACGTATTTCTTGTTCCAGTTGACCGGGGCCCCAACCGGCGTAGCCGAGTGCGACTAAAAACTCTTTTGGACCCTCCCCCAATGCAAGCGCTTCAAGAATGTCCATAGAGGTTGTTAGGCTGATATCCGAAGTGATCGGGTGGCAAGATATCCAAGGACGCAGAGTGGAGCGATGCAAGACAAAGCCCCGATCTTCGTGGACCGGGCCGCCGTTATAGACCGGCGTTGGAGCAATGGCGACTTGGCTGTAGTCGATATCAATATGTGTGAAAAGATCATGGACCAATAGGCCCGCTGGACGGTTGATGATAATGCCCATTGCGCCGTATTCGCTATGATCACAGATATACGTAAGTGTCTGAGAGAAATGGGGATCGCTCAGATGAGGCATGGAAATTAAAAAATGGTCTCTCAGTGACAGTAGTTCTGACATGTTTATCACCCTGGCAAATGAACGCAATTAAAGCGCAGGTATGTATTAGGCTTAGTACACCTGCGCCCGATTCTCAAATTTCCAGGTACGAATTATTTCCAAGAGGTCGGTATTTTTCCTCATTTCAGTCGTAAAAGGCTGAAATGGAGCCGCCAGTTGAACGATACGAGTGGCGGCATCATCCAGTATTTGGTGTCCTGACGATTGTAGTATCTCTATGTAAGCGACGCTGCCATCGGGTTTTACGGCCACCAGTAAGCGTAGGCTGCCATAGGTGTTGCTACGGCGTGCTTCATCCGGGTAGTTGAGGTTGCCGATTGCTTCTATTCGTCGCCTCCAGTTGTCTAAATAGACGGCGTCCGTATGTGCCATGGTTGAAGGCGCGGATGTTAAGCGGCGAATTCTGGGGCGCTTCGCCAGCTTTTGTTGTTCGTACTCCAACTGCGCCTGCAGGCTCGCGATCTCCATGCTTCGGGAAAGGAGTGACGCTGAATGGCCGGATAAGGGCTGAGGTTGGCTGGAGGTCGTGCGCTCTTGCTGAACGGTCACTCTTTCGGTTTGGGGTTGCGTGGTTGCGATGACCGGTGTGCTACCCGTCTGGTCCGTGGGGTTCGGCTCAGCAGAGGGCGGCTCAGGTGTCGGCGGTGTGGGTTCAACGGCTTCCATGTCAGTAGACGGTGTGGGTTGAGGTTGCATGGACTGAGTGTTGATTTCCTCGCTCTCAAGCGGTGCCTCCTCTGTTACGGAGGGAAGCAATCGTTCCTCACTGTCTCCACTGCCTTGTTGGTTGCTTTGCGCGAAAAAGTCGACATCATCAGGTGCTTGTTCACTGATATAACGAGCCAAGGTGATGTCGAGTGTGCGTTCAGGCTTGTGCGTTTCCGGTAGCTTAAAGCTAATTGCGAGAATCAGAATTCCATGCAAGGCGAGTGCAATAAAAAGATATGCCCTGAAGCGATCTGCTTCAGGGGCGTTCCATAAAATGAGTTGTCCTGCTTTGTATCTCATTATGCCCTAAGTTTTTTTTCGATTAGATTCATTAAGTCCATGCCGATATCTAATTGAAACTGCTTGTCCAGTTCACGAATACAGGTTGGGCTGGTCACATTTATTTCGGTGAGATAGTCGCCAATCACGTCAAGTCCGACAAAGTGCAACCCTTTTGCTTTAAGGGTTGGAGCGACTTGCTCACAGATCCAGCGATCTCGGTCAGTTAAAGGGCGGCCTTCGCCACGTCCGCCTGCCGCCAAGTTGCCACGGGTTTCACCTGCCGATGGAATGCGCGCAAGTGCGTAAGGAACGGGCTCACCGTCAATCATCAGAATGCGCTTGTCGCCGTCTTTAATGGCCGGGAGATAGGCTTGCGCCATGCACATTTGTTGGCCATGCTGCGTCAGTGTCTCAATGACAACACCGAGGTTCATGCCGTCCTCTTGAATTCGAAAAATCGACGAACCGCCCATGCCGTCTAAGGGCTTGAAAATGACGTCTTTGTGGGTGGCATGAAAGGCCTTTAAAAGATCGGCGCGGCGACTGACCAGCAAAGGTGGGGTGCATTGAGGAAAGTGCGTGGCAAATAGCTTTTCGTTGCAGTCTCGAAGGCTTTGAGGATCATTGACGATCAGAGTACCTTCGGCCTGAGCCATACTTAACAAGTGTGTTGAGTAAATAAACTCATTGTCAAAGGGCGGATCTTTCCGCATAAGGATCACATCTAAATCATGCAGAGGCATGTGTTCAAAGGACCCTCTCTCGAACCAGCAGTCAGCATCCATGGCAACTTTTAGTGGTGCCATGCGTGCTTTTGCACATCCGGCCTCTAAGAAAAGATCGCTTTGCTCCATGTACCAGAGATCCCAACCTTTTCGCTGCGCGGCCCAGAGCATGGCTAAGGAACTGTCTTTTTTGAAGTTAATGGACTCAATAGGGTCCATGATTATGCCTATTTTGATCGTCATTTTGATGAGTCCTGTTGGGTCGGCCCGAGGTCGCCCCATAAATAGTGAAGTAGAGCAGTGGCGGCAACGGGAGCGGTTTCAGTACGCATGACACGCGGGCCAAGCGCAACGGGATAAAAGCCCTGAGCGATGGCGAGCTCAACTTCCGCTTCTGTAAGTCCGCCTTCGGGGCCAATTAAAAGCGCAACGGAGGATGGAGGCGGAAAGTCAGTCAAAGGTTGTGCGCTGTGGTGATGAAGCACCAATTTAAGGTCTGCTTGGACATCCTGCAACCATTCGGCTAAGGGGCGAGGCGAGTGAACCTCGGGAACAACACAGCGTAGAGATTGCTCACACGCGCTCACCGCGATTTGTTGCCAGTGGCGTTGACGTTTGTCTTGCCGTTCATGGCTGAGTTTGACTTCGCAGCGCTCGGTGAACAAAGGTGAAATACGAGTGCAGCCCATTTCGGTTGATTTTTGAATCGCATAATCCATACGCTCACCTCGGGATAGGGCTTGGCCTATCTCGATTTTCAATGGGCTTTCACGCTCAGGGGACTGAGTGTGAAGGATCTTGACTTGCATCCGGGTTTTGCTCGTGGCAACAACCTCTGCTCGATATTCATGACCGTCATTGTTGAATAGGGAAAGCGCATCCCCTTCACGCAGCCGCAGTGCCTTTAAGGCGTGCTGTGTTGCGGTTTCACCTAAGTCGATATGCATTCCCTCAGCCATAGGCTGAGGGTCATAAAAGCGAGGGATTCTCATAACGGGCCCTGATTACAGTCCGGCTGCAGCTCTAAGTGCGTCGGCTCGATCTGTCTTTTCCCAAGGGAAGGCCGTAAATGTTTCACTTTGTTCTTTGCCATCAACATCAGTCCATGAATAGGTGGTTTCAAAAGGCTCACGACCAAAATGGCCGTAGGCGGCTGTTAATTGATACATAGGATGCAACAGATCCAGCATGCGTGTAATCGCATAGGGGCGTAGGTCGAAGGTCTGTTTGACCAGTTCGATAATTCGTGCATCACTCACTTTGCCTGTTCCGAAGGTGTTGATCGACACAGACGTCGGTTCGGCGACACCAATTGCATAAGACACTTGGATTTCACAGCGGTCAGCTAAACCAGAGGCAACGATGTTTTTGGCAACATAACGACCCGCATAAGCCGCTGAACGGTCGACTTTAGAAGGGTCTTTACCCGAGAACGCACCGCCGCCATGGCGTGCCATGCCGCCGTAAGTATCGACGATTATTTTGCGCCCAGTCAAGCCACAATCACCGACAGGGCCGCCGATTACAAACTTGCCCGTTGGGTTGATATGGTAGCGTGTAGAGTCAGACAACCATTCAGCCGGGATGACGGCTTCAATAATTTCACGGCGTACCATGCGGCGCAGATCTTCTTGATTGATATCCGGTGCATGCTGGGTAGAGAGTACAACTGCATCAACGGCACAAGGCTTGCCTTGGTCATCATAACGGAACGTGATTTGGCTTTTTGCATCGGGACGTAACCAAGGCAGCATGCCATTTTTACGCAACTCGGCTTGGCGCTCGACCAAACGGTGCGCGTAATGAATGGGGGCTGGCATATAGGACTCGGTTTCGTTGGTGGCATAGCCAAACATTAAACCTTGATCGCCTGCGCCTTGGTCTTCGGGCTTGCTCCGATCAACGCCTTGAGCGATATCGAGTGACTGTTTGCCAATCAGGTTAATGACGCCGCAGGTGGCACCGTCGTATCCAACATCCGATGATGTGTAGCCTATGTCGCTGATCACTTTACGCACGAGGTCTTCTAGATCAACCCACGCGCTGGTGCTGATTTCGCCTGCTACAATGGCGACACCTGTTTTGACCAGTGTTTCACACGCAACACGTGCGTGCTTATCGCGTGCGATAATGGCATCCAAAACAGCATCGGAAATCTGATCAGCTATTTTGTCTGGGTGTCCTTCAGACACCGATTCTGACGTAAACAGTGTGTATTCGCTCATATCCGGACTATATCCTCAAAAGGGTAAGGGTTTTTATTTAGGCCTTTGCCGACATTTTAACGGCTCTGGCTAGGTTTTTCATAATTGAATTGCCCATTTAGGGTGAAATATTCTGTGTTTTCGTATGAAATTCTCTCTTTTAGGTGAATTGCATTTGAAGCTAAGCCCTATCTGGGCGAAAATTAGCAACTAAATTATCCGAACCAAAATCTAATTGGGTTTAGACCCAGGAGTTGAGTCAATGTCCTCTCGCCGTGAACTTGCCAATGCTATTCGTGCATTGAGCATGGACGCTGTCCAGAAAGCAAAATCCGGTCACCCCGGAGCCCCCATGGGAATGGCTGATATAGCTGAAGTCCTATGGAACGACTTCCTGAAACATAATCCGGCTAATCCTTTGTGGTTTGATCGTGACCGTTTTGTACTCTCAAACGGGCATGGCTCAATGCTGATATACTCTTTGCTGCATTTGTCCGGTTACGATGTCTCCATCGAAGATTTGAAGAACTTCCGTCAGCTGCACAGCAAAACAGCTGGGCATCCAGAGTATGGCTATTGTCCTGGCGTTGAAACCACTACGGGACCTTTGGGCCAAGGGATCACCAATGCCGTGGGTTTTGCTCTCGCTGAAAAAGTGCTTGCTGCTCAGTTCAATAGAGAAGGTCATGACATTATCAACCATTACACCTACACATTCTTAGGTGATGGCTGCCTAATGGAAGGTATTTCTCACGAAGCTTGCTCTTTGGCAGGAACACTTGGCTTAGGTAAACTCATTGCATTTTGGGATAATAACGGCATTTCAATTGATGGCGAGGTTGAAGGTTGGTTCACCGATAATACCCCAGCACGCTTTGAAGCCTACGGCTGGCATGTGATTGCTGATGTTGACGGTCACGATGCAGATCAGATCCGTGCAGCAATTGAAGAGGCGCAAGCCAATACAGAGCAACCCACGTTAATCTGCTGCAAAACCATTATTGGCTTTGGATCGCCCAATAAACAGGGTAAAGAAGATTGTCACGGCGCGCCTCTTGGTGACGATGAAGTGTTACTGGCACGTGAGCAATTGCAGTGGCCACATCTACCCTTTGATGTTCCAGGGGAAATTTACGATGACTGGGATGCGCGTGAAGCCGGCCAGCATGCTGAAAATGACTGGAATGAGCGCTTAGCTGCCTATAATGCAGCCTATCCTGAGTTGGCCACGGAGCTGTTGCGTCGTTTAAGTGGCGACTTGCCTGCGGATTTCGAAACACAGGTTGATGCTTGGATCGCAGACATTGCGGCTAAAGGCGAAACCATTGCGACGCGTAAAGCCTCGCAAAATGCACTCAATGCGTTAGGACCGATTTTGCCTGAGTTTTTGGGTGGGTCGGCTGACTTGGCGGGTTCTAACTTGACGCTGTGGGCTGGCGCGAAAGGCGTCAGCAAAGACGATGCGGCGGGTAACTACGTCTATTACGGTGTTCGTGAGTTTGGCATGAGCGCAATCATGAATGGCATTGCCCTTCATGGCGGCTTCATCCCTTATGGCGCCACCTTCCTTGTTTTCATGGAGTATGCACGCAATGCAGTTCGCATGGCGGCATTAATGAAACAGCGTGTTATTTTCGTGTATACCCATGACTCCATCGGCTTAGGGGAAGATGGACCAACACATCAGCCGATTGAGCAAATCTCTAACCTGCGTCATACACCGAACATGGAAACTTGGCGTCCTTGCGATGCGGTGGAATCGGCCGTGGCTTGGAAATCTGCTGTTATGCGCGTAGACGGTCCCAGCGCTTTGATTTTCTCTCGTCAGAACTTAGCACATCAACCACGCTCTACGGAGCAGGTGGCTGACATCGCGCGCGGTGGCTATATTTTGCTAGACAGTGCTGGCGTGCCCGATGTTATTTTGATTGCGACAGGCTCTGAGGTGGAGTTGGCGGTTAACGCAGCGCATGCACTCAGCGCTGAAGGTAAAGCGGTACGTGTTGTCTCTATGCCCTGTACTGAGCGTTTTGATAAACAAGATGCCACTTACCGTGAACAAGTCCTTCCGGCTGCAGTCACTGCAAGAGTGGCGGTTGAAGCGGCTCAGGCTGACTTCTGGTACAAATATGTCGGTTTGCAAGGTGCGATCGTGGGAATGACGTCATTCGGTGAGTCTGCCCCAGCAAATGAGCTGTTTGCTCACTTTGGATTTACCCTTGATAACCTAGTAAAAACGGCAAACTCCGTTATCAACGTTTAACAATACCACCACCTGAGCAGGCGTGTTGATGAGAGCAGTAGAATGACGTTTCGAGTTGCGATCAATGGTTACGGTCGTATAGGCCAAAGTCTGCTTAGAGCGGTGTATCAAAGAGGGCTGCAATCAGATCTTAAGATTGTAGCGCTCAATGAGTTAGCCGATATTGAAACCTTGGCGTATCTAACACGTTACGATACGACGCATGGGCGCTTTCCCTTGTCGGTCTCTCATCAGCACGATCAGTTGTTGATCGGCCAGGATTCAATACAGGTGTTGGGAATCTCGTGCGCGAACGAATTGCCTTGGCAGTCACTGGACATTGATTTGGTGATGGAGTGCTCGGGCAGTTTTTCGAGCCGTGAGGCTGCCGAGCAGCATTTACGCAGCGGTGCTAAGCGCTTGTTGTTTTCGCATCCAGCTGAACCTGATATTGATGCAACGGTGGTGTATGGCTTTAATCATCACTTGATTAAACCTGAGCATCGTTTGTTATCCGCCGCATCTTGTACCACGAACTGCTTAATCCCGGTGTTGGATGTGCTGGATAAAGCCTATGGTATCCTGAATGGTGTCACAACGACGATCCATTCTGCGATGAACGATCAGCCCGTGATTGATAGTTACCATCATACCGATCTACGTTTGACGCGAAGTGCTTTGCATTCGATCATTCCAGTGGATACGGGATTAAGTAAAGGCATTGATCGATTATTGCCCCACCTTGCAGGTCGTTTCGAATGTTTGCATGTTCGGGTGCCGACCATTAACGTGTCTTTAATGGATCTTTCAGTCAATGTTGAGCGGTCGACAACGCCTGCAGAGGTGAACCGCTTGCTGAAAGACTATGCGGAGTCAACTGCACACTTCGGTTTGGTTGGCTACACAGAAGAGCCGCATGCCTCCGTTGATTTTAACGGTGATCATCGCTCGACCATTGTCGATGGGACGCAGACCCGGGTGTCAGGTGGACGCTTACTTAAGCTGATGTGTTGGTTTGATAATGAATGGGCTTATGCTAATCGTATGCTGGATGTAGCGCAGTATTGGTTAAATCAACGTTAACTTTTTAATTAAACTACTCAGACAAAACAGGACTACTCAGTATGAGCGTGCTTAAGATGACAGATTTGGATCTATCCGGTAAACGGGTGTTGATCCGCGAAGATCTTAATGTTCCAGTTAAGGATGGCAAGGTTACCTCTGATGCCAGAATCCGCGCCTCTTTACCCACCATTGAGTTGGCATTGAAAGCCGGTGCTAAAGTCATGGTTATGTCTCACCTGGGACGTCCAACCGAAGGTGAGTTTGACGAAAAATATTCTTTAGCGCCCGTTGCTGAATACTTGTCTGGGGTGTTAAAGCGTCCAGTTCCCCTGATTCGTAATTGGATTAACACGCCATTTGAAGTGGCGGAAGGGGACTTGGTATTACTGGAAAACGTTCGCTTCAATGCGGGTGAAAAAAAGGATAATGACGCACTTGCTAAAGCCATGGCGGACTTATGTGACGTCTTTGTTATGGATGCCTTTGGTACGGCCCATCGTGCTCAGGCATCAACGCACGGTGTTGCTAAGTTTGCGCCGATTGCCTGTGCTGGACCTCTCTTAGCCAATGAGCTGGATGCGCTTGAAAAGGCGTTGGCGAATCCTGTGCGTCCGATGATGGCGATCGTCGGTGGGTCGAAGGTGTCCACAAAGCTTGAAGTACTGAACTCCTTATCCGATCAGTGCGATCAGTTAATTGTAGGCGGTGGGATAGCGAATACCTTCTTAGCCGCAGCAGGTAAGCCTGTTGGAAAATCACTGTGCGAGCATGATTTGATTCCAGCCGCTCAAGCCTTGATGGCCAAAGTGAACATTCCGTTGCCTGTCGACGTGGTTGTGGCCAAAGAGTTTTCTGAGACGGCAGACGCTGTTATTAAGCTAGTGGACGAGGTCGCAGAAGATGAGATGATTTTGGATATAGGTCCTCAATCAGCTCAGAATCTCGCTGCGTTACTGAAATCGGCTGGGACGATTATTTGGAACGGCCCCGTTGGTGTGTTTGAGTTTGACCAGTTTGGTGAAGGCACAAAGACGGTTTCCTTAGCCATAGCGGAAAGCGATGCCTTCTCGATTGCGGGTGGGGGTGACACCTTGGCCGCCGTCGATAAATATGAAATTGCAGCACAAGTGTCTTATATTTCAACAGGCGGTGGTGCATTTCTTGAATTTGTAGAGGGTAAGGTATTGCCCGCTGTCGCCATGCTTGAGCAGCGTGCAGCAGAATAAAATTATTTTAAATTTAGTCAGTTGAGGATTTCTGATGGCTCTTATTTCTATGCGACAGCTGCTGGATCATGCAGCAGAATACGGTTATGGCATACCTGCGTTTAACGTAAATAACCTAGAACAAATGCGTGCAATTATGGAAGCGGCCGCAAAAACCAACTCACCTGTTATCGTGCAAGCATCTGCTGGGGCACGTAAGTATGCAGGTTCAAACTTCCTGCGTCATATGATTCTGGCTGCCATTGAAGAGTTTCCGCAAATTCCTGTGTGCATGCACCAAGATCATGGCACCAGTCCAGCGGTTTGCCAGCGTTCAATCGCGATGGGTTTTTCCTCTGTGATGATGGACGGCTCGTTAGGCCCAGATGGCAAAACACCGACAACCTATGAGTACAACGTTGACGTGACGCGTCGCACCGTTGAAATGGCGCACGCTTGCGGTGTTTCTGTTGAGGGGGAACTGGGCTGTTTAGGATCCCTTGAAACAGGGCAGGCTGGCGAAGAAGATGGCATTGGAGCCGAAGGCATCCTGTCTCACGATCAAATGCTGACAGACCCAGAAGAGGCTGCGGACTTTGTTAAGAAAACCGGTGTTGACGCGTTGGCAATTGCTATTGGCACCAGCCATGGTGCGTACAAGTTTAGCCGTCCACCCACAGGCGATACCCTGGCCATTGAGCGAATCAAAGCGATTCATGCGCGTATTCCAGACACCCATCTCGTGATGCACGGTTCGTCCTCTGTACCACAAGACTGGCTGGCGATCATCAACGAATTCGGTGGTGAAATTCCAGAAACCTATGGTGTGCCTGTAGAGGAAATCGTACAAGGGATTAAGCACGGTGTGCGCAAAGTGAATATTGATACCGACTTGCGTTTGGCTTCAACGGGCGCTGTGCGCCGCTTCCTAGCGCAGCATCCATCAGAATTTGATCCGCGTAAGTACCTAAAAGAAACAATGACGGCGATGAGAGATGTATGTATCGCACGTTATGAAGCCTTTGGTACGGCGGGTCATGCGAGCAAAATTACGCCGATTTCACTTGAAAATATGGCGGATCGTTATGAGGCTGGCTTGCTAGACGTGACGGTTCGTTAAGCATCTTACCGCTGAAGAGGGCTGTACTAGCCCTCTTTTTTTGTTTTAAAATTTTTTACTTACACCCCTTTCCCTATAACTAATTTCTTAATTAACAAAGGTTAATTTATGCCTTGGTTATAAGAGATCTGCATTTTATGTTTGAAGTCTATTTTTAGTTTCAATCCTTAGATAGCGAACTAGGTTTTTAGACCATTATTAAAAAATAATGCACCAAAACTGCGCTTTTTACTAAAATTCTGCTGTTCATCTTCCATTTTTTGCGCTATTTTCTATCAAGGCTAAAGCCTTTAAATAAATAGAAGCGGCATGAACGCTCGAAGATTCCTCCTTCTGAAGTAGTTACACCTCTTTGGCATGCGGATTGCATTATCTCTCGGGCGTTTATGCGTGACATCTTAATGTTGCGTAAAACAATAAATAATGTTCATGGGAGATTTTACATGAAGAAGATTGCAACACTTGTAGGCGCTACAGTCGCGATTATGGCAACTGCTGGAGCTCATGCGAACACATTGGAAACGGTTAAAAACAGAGGCGCAGTGCAGTGTGGTGTCAGTGATGGTCTTCCTGGCTTCTCGGCAACCGACAGTTCTGGTCGTTGGCAAGGCATCGATGCTGATGTATGCCGTGCAGTTGCGGCGGCTGTTTTTGGTGATGCCGAAAAAGTAAACTTTGTATCACTCACAGCAACCGAGCGCTTTACCGCACTGCAATCAGGCGAGATCGATATTTTATCCCGTAACACAACTTGGACACTGACACGTGATGCGTCACTGGGTCTGAATTTTACCGGTGTGAATTACTACGATGGTCAAGGCTTCCTGGTTAGCAAAGATTTAGGCGTAGACACCGCCAAAGAATTGGATGGAGCGTCTGTTTGTATCCAATCCGGTACGACAACCGAGCTTAACCTGGCGGATTACTTCCGTGTGAACGGCATGAGCTACGAGCCTGTTCTTTACGATACATCTGATCAAACCGTTGGTGGTTTTGAAGCGGGTCGTTGTGATGTATTAACCTCTGACCAATCTCAACTTTACGCGTTAAGAATCCAACTTTCTGATCCAGATTCAGCCGTTGTTCTGCCAGAAGTTATTTCTAAAGAGCCTTTAGGTCCTGTTGTTCGTCAAGGCGATGATGCTTGGTTCAACGTTGTGAAATGGTCTCTTTACGCCATGATCAATGCTGAAGAAATGGGTATTACAACAGCCAATGCAGAGGAAATGAAGTCCTCTAATGACCCTGGAATCCAGCGTTTCTTGGGTGTAAGTGGCAATATGGGTGAATTGTTGGGCGTCAGCAATGACTGGGCATTCAACATTTCTAAACAAGTGGGTAACTATGGTGAAGTGTTTGAGCGTACCGTTGGTACTGGCTCACCGCTGAACATTTCTCGTGGTTTGAACGCGCTGTGGTCCGATGGTGGTCTGCAATACGCGCCTCCTGTCCGTTAATCGGTTATTAGCCTAATGATCAGCCGAGCAAGGAGATCCCTTGCTTGTGCTGGTCGCTTCGATTTTGCTGGGCTTTCCTAGCCGTTTATGGGGCTGATTACATCATGAATCCAAATAACCGTAATGGGCTTTCTCGTCTGTTTTACAATCCAACGGCGAGAAGTCTTTTCTTTCAAGCGTTAATTCTGGGCCTATTGCTTTATTTTGTTATGACGATTGTAGGTAACGTCATGACAAACTTAAATCAACGAGGCATATCCACAGGGTTTGGTTTTTTAAGTCAACCCGCTGGGTTTGGTATTTCACAAACACTTATTGAATATAACGAAACCTTTACGTTTGGTCGTACTTTCTTTGTCGGCTTATTAAACACCTTGCTTGTCTCTTTCTTGGGGGTTATTGCTGCAACCTTTTTGGGAGTGGTGGTTGGTATCAGCCGGATATCACCGAACTGGCTGCTGCGAAAAATCTCCATGGTCTACGTGGAAATTCTACGAAATATACCGCTGTTGTTACAGATCTTCTTTTGGTATTACGTGGTGCTACAAACTCTACCAAGGCCACGAGATAGCTTATCGTTTGGGGAAAGCATTTTTATCAATATACGGGGTGTGTTCGTACCCAAACCGGTTCCTGATGCTGGGTTTTCCTTTTATATCGCGCTGTTAGTGGCCGCTGTGGTGGCGGTAGTCGCCCTCACTATTTGGGCAAAACGTAGAATGCGCGATACGGGTCAGCAGTTCCCTGTGTTTTGGACATCCATTGCCATATTGTTTGGTACGGCTGTGATTGGCTTTTTTATCACTGGACGTCCAATTATGTTGGATTACCCTGAGTTAAGAGGGCTTAACTTCCGAGGTGGGATCACAATCCTTCCTGAGCTGATTGCTTTGTGGTTTGCGTTAACCATCTATACCAGTACCTATATCGGTGAGATCGTTCGTTCAGGCATTGAGTCCGTCTCTCATGGACAAACAGAAGCCTGTCGAGCGCTAGGTCTTAACGAAGGGCATAGAATGAAATTAGTCATTCTGCCGCAAGCTATGCGCGTCATGATTCCTCCAATGACGAGCCAATACTTGAACCTAACAAAGAACTCATCTTTGGCAACCGCGATAGGGTATCCCGATTTGGTGTCTGTATTTGCAGGAACAACACTCAATCAGACAGGGCAAGCCATCGAAATCATCAGTATGACAATGTTGGTGTATTTAACCATCAGTCTGCTGGTATCAGCCTTTATGAACTGGTTTAACCGTCGTGTGGCGTTGGTGGAGCGATAGATATGTCTGAATTTGTACCCAAACCTGCCCGTCCTGCACCCATAACCGAAATTGGTGCGATTGGCTGGGCAAGAAAAAATCTATTCTCAAGTATCCCAAATACCGTGATCACCTTGCTGACCGCTTATGTGCTCTGGTCTGTTTTGGTGCCATTTTTGGGTTGGGCGTTTGTGAATGCTGATTGGGTTGGCTCGTCCAGAGCCGATTGTACCAGTGGTGGAGCCTGCTGGGTTTTCATCAGTGTACGTTTTAACCTGTTTATGTACGGCTTCTATCCGGAGGATAGCTATTGGCGGCCCAATTTGGCGTTCATTCTATTGATTGGATTCTTGATTTGGCTCTCAATCCCGCGCATTCCGTTCAAGAAGCTAGGGGCCATTTTGGCATTGACCGTGTATCCGGTATTGGCTTACGTGCTTCTATATGGCGGCTTCGGTCTTGAAGTCATCCCGACGCATCGTTGGGGCGGGTTGATGTTGACGCTTGTGCTGGCCTTGATTGGTATAGTGGTCGCTATTCCTATTGGTGTGGTGCTGGCGTTAGGACGCCGAAGCGAAATGCCTGTGATACGCATGGTCTGTGTCATCTTTATTGAGTTCTGGCGCGGTGTCCCGCTAATCACGATCCTTTTCATGGCCTCCGTTATGTTGCCCTTGTTTTTTGTCGGCGGAACAGATGCTGATAAATTGATGAGAGCCTTGATCGGTATTGTCATGTTCCAGTCGGCTTATATGGCCGAAGTGGTGAGGGGTGGCTTACAGGCGCTTAGCAAAGGGCAATTTGAAGGTGCCGATGCGTTGGGGTTGAGTTACTGGCAAAAAATGTTTTTGGTTGTACTGCCTCAGGCAATGAAGATCATGATTCCAGGAATCGTGAACACCTTGATTTCCTTGTTTAAAGATACCAGCTTGATCGTGATTATTGGTCTGTTGGATATCTTGGGGATGGTGCGTCAAGCCTTGGCAGACCCTGCTTGGCTAGGCTATCCCGCCGAGGGGTATTTATTTGTGGCCTTTATGTTCTGGATCTTCTGTTTCAGTATGTCACGCTACAGTATTTATTTAGAAAACAAACTTAATACCGGCCATAAGCGCTAACAGGGGTTTTGGTTTATGACACAAGAAACTGGCAACATCATTACTCTGAAAAACGTCAACAAGTGGTACGGTGAGTTCCATGTGCTTAAAGACATCAATTTGGATGTCAAAATGGGCGAAAAAATCGTTATCTGCGGTCCGTCTGGATCGGGAAAGTCGACGATGATTCGTTGCATTAACCATCTTGAAGAACACCAAGAAGGGGACATCATTGTTGATGGCGTTATTTTAAACAATGACTTGAAGAACATCGGACAAATTCGTAAAGAAGTGGGGATGGTGTTTCAGCACTTTAATTTATTCCCACATCTGACCGTGTTGCAAAACTGTACGTTGGCTCCAATCTGGGTGAAAAAAATGCCACAGAAAGAAGCCGAAAAAATTGCAATGAAATTTCTTGAGCGTGTGAAGATTCCGGATCAGGCCAATAAGTTTCCAGGGCAGTTATCGGGTGGACAGCAGCAACGTGTGGCCATCGCACGTAGTTTGTGTATGAACCCACGTGTCATGCTCTTTGATGAGCCAACCTCGGCGTTGGATCCTGAAATGATCAAAGAAGTACTGGACGTTATGGTTGAGTTGGCGGGTGAAGGGATGACGATGCTTTGCGTGACGCATGAAATGGGCTTTGCCAAGAAAGTGGCAGACCGCGTCATCTTTATGGATGCCGGTCAAATTATTGAAGAGAACGACCCTGAATCTTTCTTTAATAATCCACAGTCTGAGCGTACTAAACTCTTCTTAAGTCAGGTATTAGGGCACTAATTCACCGAGACTGACAACAAGGCCGCATCCTGATTGACAGGGCTGCGGCCTTTTTTATTTTTGTAAAAGAGCGTTGAATAGACGTAATAGTGACGCACTTCTATGGTATTTTGATGTCATTAATCAGGGTGACAAAGATAAGGCCGTGAAAAGTGGCTGAGATCGGTGGCGAATCCAGAGCTCGAACTCTATGATCGGGTTCATGTCTATTTTCGTAGGTATTTGTGTGTTTTTAATAGTATGAATAGGTACTCAATGCATCCTCCTTGGCACTATCGATGGTGCATGCTAACACTGATCTTAATGTTTGCTCTAATTGGGTGTGAGGCTCAAACGGCAGCCAATCCTGCCTCTGTGCCAACGCCTCGTCCTCACCTAGTCGAGTTGTTTGAAGTGACTCCTGTAATGGTGGGCGCGGATCGTGTACGTACAGGAAATTTAAGAGCGAAGCAGACGTTCGATTTATTCACGCGTGAAGAAGGACAGCTTCTGCATTTGCCCTATCATCCGGGTGATCGCGTAGAGGCCGGAGCGTTGCTAGCCGAGCTTGATGATACGCAGCTGAGTGCCCAGCGTCGTCGAGTGATGGCAGAACTCAGTCGTGCCGACAGTGATTTGCAACGCGCTCGCTCCTTGGCAGGACGAAATTTGATCTCGGCAGAAGAGTTGCAACGACGTGAAACAGATTTAGCGGTTTTGCGAGCTGAACGTGAGTTGTTGGATGTTCGTATGGCTTTTGCAAAAATGACAGCGCCGTTTGCTGGCGTTGTGACGCAGCGTTTGGTGGAGCCTGGTGCATTTGTTGCTAAAAATACACACCTGATGAGCCTGTCAGATCCCTCAGTCTTACGAGTGGATCTGAGAGTGTCGGAGCAGGAATTGGTGTTGTTATCGGTCGGTGATGCAGTTGAGTTACAGTTGGATACGGCAGGCTCATCGCGCTTTCCAGCGTACATTAGCCGCATCTATCCCGATATTGATCCGATAACACGTCGTGGCCAGTTAGAGATTACGGCATCCGGTTTACCGTCATCGGCTCGATCCGGCCAGTTGGTTCGAGTACGCTTGACCAGTGCCATCGCTGAGCGTTTGATGGTTCCCTTCTCAGCCATTCGAGTGGAGGGTGAGAACTATGTCTATGTGGTGAACCCAAATAATGAGGTCGAAAAACGGTCCATTCAACTAGGACAGCGTATTGCTGATCAAGTGGAAGTCATTGCGGGCCTGTCCAATGGCGAGTCCATTGTCATTCGTGGTTTTATGGGGCTCACTGATGGTCGTCGGGTCACGCCTGTGACACCTTTAGCCTTGCGAAATGGAGCGGGCTGATGTCAAAAGCTAACCTACGTCATGGTGCGGGTCTTGCGGGCTGGTCAATTGAGCACCCCGTCGGGGTGACCATGCTGGCGTTGGCGGTGGTAATACTCGGTCTTTTTTCATTAGGTCGACTCTCTATCGATTTACTCCCACGTTTGATTTACCCTGAAATACGGGTGACAGTGACCGATCCGGGCGTGCCAGCGCTGGTGATGGAAGATCAGGTGACGCGCTTCTTAGAAGAGCAGCTTGCCGTAACAGAGGATATGGTGAGTATTCAATCGTCAACCGAGCTTGGGCGCTCAAGTGTTGACCTGATTTTTCCCTATGGTAAGGATATTGATATCGCGCTGCGAGATGCCAGTACTCGCTTAGATCGAGCCCGCCGCTTTTTACCCAGCAGTGTCGAACAACCCACCATCTTTAAGCGCGACCCGTCGCAGATACCGGTGATGCAATTTGCCATCAGTTCGGCACTGAAGGACTCGATTGAGTTGCGTAGTTGGACGGACGATGTGTTTTCAAAGTGGTTTATTAACCTACCAGGAGTGGCATCGGCGGAGGTCGGTGGTGGGCTTGAGCGAGAAATTCGGATTTTGCCAGATCCCAAACGTCTTGCCAGTTTGGGCTTAGATGTTGAGGATGTCATTGATGCGCTGAACCGTAACCATCGTCAAGATGCCGCAGGACGCTTACGGGGGGCCAGTCAAGACATTGCGGGTCGGATTAGTGGGCGCTTTGAGTCAGTGGCTGAGTTGGCACAACTGACGATCCGTCTCGCTGACGGCAGCGTGGTGTATCTGGATGAAATAGCTCAAATCCTGGATACACATAAAGATGAAGGTATACGCGTTCGAGCCGATGGTATTCCCAGTGTTCAGTTATCAATTCAGAGTCAGCCTGATGCCAACACCATCACTGTCGCTGATAATGTCAACGCGCGAATGCAGTGGTTAAAGGATCAGGATTTAATACCGGCCGATATCTTTATCCAACCCCTGTCTGATCAATCGTATTTTGTTAAACAAGCGCTCAATAACTCTGTGATTGCGGTGGTCAGCGGTGCACTTTTAGCGATGTCTGTGGTGTATTTCTTTTTGGGCAATATTCGCCGGACGCTAATCATTGGTAGCGCCATTCCTATTGCTGTAATGGTGACCTTTGTCTTGATGGGCGCAAGTGGCCTGACCTTGAATATCATGACGTTAGGTGGATTGGCCCTCGGCGTAGGAATGTTGGTGGATAACACCATTGTAATGCTGGAAAATATTTATCGGCATCAACGTGAAGGTGAGGGCAGTCATGAGGATGCGGCGAATGCAGCAGCAGAGGTTAATTCTGCAATTTTAGCGTCAACTTCGACAAATTTAGCCGCTATTTTACCTTTCTTATTTGTCGGTGGCTTAGTGGGGCTTTTGTTCCGTGAGCTGATCATCACCATTTCGGCGGCAGTTGTGGCGTCGATGGTGATTGCGTTGACGCTTGTTCCAGCCTTATCTGCACGTGTGATTACTCATAAAACCTCGAGGTTTAGAAAAATTGTGGATGCTGGCATCTACCGTCTGCAAGTGGCGTATTCGGCGTTTATTGCTAAGGTGCTCAAGGTACGCTGGATGGTCCCCATTGTTTTCGTGGCAGGCTTAGCATATGCCGCGCCCGTTTTTTTGAAGGGTGCCGAAATTTTTCTTCCCGCAATGGATGATGGTCAGATACAAGCGCGATTGATTGCCGACCCGGATATTACGTTGGAAGAGATGGATCAGCGCGTTTTGCTGATTGAGCATCTTATCCAGCAAGACCCATTAGTCGAGCGTTTGTTTGTTGTATCGGGTGGCGGAGTATGGGGCCGCTCCACCCGTGAAGCGGCCAATCAAGCCTCAATGACCATTCAGCTCGTGCCCTTATCGGATCGGGAACTCAGTTCACAAGAGTGGATTAATCGAACCAACCGCGCGATTGCTGAACTGCAGTTAGCGGGTATTCAGGCCAGACTGAGGCCTCAGGGGGTGCGAGGTATTCGTACCAGCAGTGGCGATGATGACATCAGTATTCGCATTCAGGGCGATGATCTTGAACAGCTTAATCGCTTAGCCCGTGAAACGCTGCAGCGGTTAACAGGGGTTCCGGGTCTACAAAACTTGGCGTTTTCGGCGGAAGAAGAAACCCAAGAGCTGGATTTTAGAGTGGATAGAGAACGAGCAGCGGCACTTGGAATTGATGTAGTGGACATCAATAGCGCACTGCTGATGGCATTGGAAGGACGTGTGGTAAATGACTATGTTGAGCAAGGGCGTAGTTACGATATCCGTATTCGTTTTTCAGCAGATTTGACTCGAGACATACAAGATATTGAATCTGTCATGCTGTTCGTCAATGGTCGCAATGCTGATCCTGTCTATCTATCGGACTTGGTGAGTGTCTCGGTTGTGCAAGCGCCCGGTAATATTCGTCGTGACAGTCAAATGCGAGTGGTGGACGTCAGCGCCTCCTTAATGAACGGTTACTCCTTAGCGAATGTGATGCAGGAGATCGATCAGCGTTTAGCGGATATGCAGATGCCCGAAGGCTACTCTCGATTTGATGGAGGAGCCGGTCAAGCCTTACAAGAGGGACAAGCCTTAACGGGCATTTTATTAGGCCTGGCGTTGTTTTTAGTGTTTGTGGTGATGGCGGTGCAGTACGAGTCGTTGCGTAACCCCGTGATTATTATTCTGAGTGTGCCTTTTTCAGCCATAGGTGTTGCGGGTGGTTTGGTCTTGCTCGGCATGCCGCTGTCGATGCCCGTTTGGCTAGGCATGATTATGTTGGCGGGGATTGTGGTTAATAATGCAATCGTCCTGGTTGAGTATATTGAATTGCAACGTGACCGAGGCATGTTGCGAGATGAGGCGATTATTGCAGCCGCAAAACTTCGGTTAAGGCCTATTTTGATGACGACCTTAACCACTGTTGCGGGGATGCTGCCGTTGGCAATTGGTATAGGTGAAGGCTCAGAAATGTTGAGGCCACTGGCGGTGGCCATCGTATTTGGTTTAAGTTTTTCAACCCTGGTGGGACTGTTGCTGGTACCCGTTATCTACTCTTTGCTGCATCCAATGCAACGCAAAGAGCAGAGTGCCTTAAAAATAGAAGATGTAAGCCACGCTCGCTAGGGCTAAAAAAACAGCAATGACAAAGCGTATCCACGGAAAGGATACCAACGTGGGTTCTAGTTTTGCTAAATCCTGAGCACCTTCTGATGGCTTATTGCCCGTAAACATGGCTTTTACCAGCCCCTCTCCCATCAGTTTGTGTATCAGAATGGCCAGCAGGTGAAGACCCACTAAGATCAGGATGTAATCAAAAAACTGATGATGCCAACTGGACATCCAGCGCGTTGTATCTCGGCTGGCACTGCTGTAAAGGGGACCCGAGTATAGAATGTCGTCACTGGTATACAAGCCTGTAAGTAGCTGAAAACCAACCGCACCCAGTAAGACGATGACCATCAAGCCACCCAGCGGGTTATGGCCAACATAGTGTAAAGGCTTGCGGGTCAGGATGGACTGAGTGTATTCAACTAGGGTTTTTGGGCCGACCAAAAAACGACTGAAACGAGCGGCAGGCGTTCCGATAAATCCCCAAATAACCCGATACACGAGCAACCCCATGAGTATTTGCGCGAGGAGCATATGATGTTCTAAGGCATCAAAGCTTTGGCTCTGAGTGGCGGAGAACCAAAGTAAAAATAGCAAAAGGGGTAAACACCAATGAAAAACACGGATACTCCAATCCCAGACTTTGACGGGTGTATTCATAATTGTCTCCTTGTGGATAAGCAATAACGGCTTAAATCTTGTAAAATCATAACATACTCATATATTAAGTTGTGTTAAGGAACGTGAATTGCGTGCTCAAGTGTCCCGACCAGTGTCTCCTATCCATAGCACACTGAAAAACTTCTTTTCAGTCTTTAAGTACAGTCGTCGAGCGTTAGAGCTGGTGTGGAGTACATCGAAGCCCCTGACGGTGGGGTTGACACTCTTAACGCTGGTCGCTGGTGTTTTGCCAGCGGTTGCTGCTTACTTAGGTCAATTGATTGTTGATGAAGTGGTAAGTTCCGTTGCGCTGAATGCGCAAGGACTGGCCGTTGACTATAAGCCCGTGATTCAGTGGGTATTGCTAGAAGCCTTAGTGTTGATGATGTTGGCGGCTGCACAGCGAGGACTCTCGGCACAACAATCCATATTACGCGCACTCATGGGGCAGCGAGTGAACGTCATGATTCTAGAAAAGGCGCAAACGCTGTCATTAGCGCAGTTCGAAGACTCTGAGTTCTATGACAAGCTGACGCGTGCACGCCGCGAGGCTTCGACACGTCCTTTAGCCTTGGTAAACAAAACCTTCAGCCTGATTCAAAACTCACTCGCGCTTTTGAGTTTTTCGATTCTGCTCATTCAGTTTTCGCCTTGGGTATTGCTGATTCTATTTGTAGCGGCATTGCCAGTGTTTATTTCCGAAGCTAAATTTTCGGGCGATGCTTTCCAGCTGTCGCGATGGCGCTCCCCAGAGTTGCGCAAACAGCTTTATTTGGAAACGTTATTGGCCAGAGAAGATAGCATTAAAGAAGTAAAGCTCTTTGGCTTAGGCCCTCGTTTTTTGGATAAATACCGTGAGATTTTCAACACGCTGTTTGGTGCAGAAAAGCGCCTGATCATTCGGCGCGATCTCTGGGGATTTGTACTAGGGCTGTTAGGGACCTTGGCGTTTTATGGTGCATATGTATGGATAGTAGTCGACACCATACAAGGCATGATTACGCTTGGGCAGATGACCATGTTTTTGCTGGTGTTCAAACAAGGACAAAGCGCGATCAGTACCAATCTAACTGCGATTAGTGGCATGTACGAGGACAACTTATATCTTTCGAATCTCTACGAGTATTTAGAGCAGCCTGTGGAAAAGGAAGCAGGGGTGTTAACCCAAGGACAAGACCCGACGCAGGGAATTGTCTTTGAGAACGTCTGTTTTACTTACCCCGGGGCGACAAAACCTGCCTTAGATAATGTGAGTTTTCATTTGCCGCCGGGACAATCCTTGGCCTTGGTGGGCGAAAATGGTTCGGGAAAAACGACCCTGATTAAATTGCTGACTCGTTTGTATACACCCTCCAGTGGGCGCATTTTGCTGGATGGCAATGATCTTAACGACTGGGCACCGCACGTGCTGCGTGAGCGTGTTGGTGTCATCTTCCAAGACTTCGTGCGCTATCAGCTCTTAGTGGGTGAAAATCTAGGTGCGGGCGATGTGTCAGCCTTTGATGATGAAACGCGTTGGAAAGAAGCCGCACGTTTGGGCTTGGCCAGTGAATTTATTGACGATTTAAGCCAACAGTACCACACTCAATTAGGTCGATGGTTTCAAGGAGGGCAAGAGCTGTCTGGTGGACAGTGGCAAAAAATTGCACTGGGGCGTGCTTTTATGCGCTCTAAAGCCGATATTCTTGTTTTAGATGAGCCGACCGCCGCGATGGATGCAGAAGCCGAAGCACAGATTTTTGAACACTTTCGGCGCCATACGGAGAGGCGAATGGTGATTCTAATTTCGCATCGCTTTTCCAGTGTCCGCAGTGCAGATCACATTATCCTCATGCGACAGGGCTGTATTGTTGAGCGAGGTAATCATGACTCTTTGTTAGCGCTGAATGGCCGTTATGCCGAATTGTTTCGAATACAAGCGAAAGGCTATCAATTGGATGACTGATTTCAATATGAGGGGGCTGAGATGAAGCGCTTGGTAACTGGGTTATCAGGCTGGATGCCCGATATGACATTAACCCGCATCTCATTAATGGTCCTTTGGATCTTTTTATTAACGGTGTTGAGTTACTTTTATTTTGAAACGACCCGTGGTTACTTGAATCGTGCATTGATGCAAAGTGAGGCAAATGTTCGTGCCTTGGCATTGACTCAGAAAGAGTTGGTTGAGGCCAAGCTGTCTGAAGTTGATCGTTCGTTGTTATTTTTAAGGGACCTATGGTTTGAATCCCCTGAAGACATTATCACTCTTCAAAAAATCATGCTTGCTAAAAAGGAGGTGAATACAGAACTACTGGATTATCTATTGATCAATGCTGAAGGTGACGTTGATACTTGGTCTCGAGATGAAGAAAGGCCACATTTATCAGATCGAGCCTATTTTCAACATTTTCAGAACTCTTTAGATGATGTTCCGTACCTCTCTTCACCCAAGCACTCGCGGGTTAAAGACTCTAGGCTTTTTATTGCAGTTGCCCGTCCATTACGTCATCAAGATACCTTTTCTGGCGTTCTGATGGCGGCTTTAGATATTGAACGATTAGCAGATGATTTAGGAGGTATTTCTGCAGGTTTAGGGTTAACAACGGCACTTTTGAAGTTTGATGGCGAGGTAATTTATCGGGTTCCTTTTGGTGCCATTGAGCCCGGCACAGTCATTGAAACCTTACATCAATGGCAGGGAGCCCCGCCTGATGATTATAGTTATCGCGGTATGGCGCCTGTGGATGGACGTTTACGCCAAATACATTATCAGCACTTAAAAAACTGGCCTCTTTTAGTTGTTGTAACAAGTGACTTAGAGCCGTTAATGTTGGACTATCAGGCATTTGTTAAAAATGAACGCTTTAAATTTAGTTTTTTTCTTGCTAGCGCCACGCTCATACTTGCACTGTGTGGTTGGTTAATCGAACGGCGACGACGTTTGGAATTAGATTTAAAGCAGCAGGAGTTGCATTATTTAACCCATTACTCTGATGCGTTGAAACGTTCGAATGATGAATTGGAGCAGTTTGCTTACATTGCCTCTCATGACTTGCGCCAACCCTTACGAATGATTGTGAGTTTTAGTCGCATACTGAGTGCGCACCCCTCAATTGCTGAGAATCAAGAGGCAAAAGAGCAAATGAGTTATGTGCTCGAAGCGGGTCAGCGAATGGATGAAATGCTGATGGCACTGCTTGAATACTCACGGATTGGCCATGATGGCGAGCCGATTATAGAGCAGGATAGCCTAGCACTCGTACAGGAGGCTTTGGTGTATTTGCATCCGGATATTGTTAAATCTCAGGCGTCTATTTCTCTGGAAGGGGAATGGCCAAGGGTTTACCTGCCTCATAATGAAGGGGTGCGTCTTTTTCAAAACCTTATCAGTAATGCCATTAAGTTTAGACAGCCATCTCAATTACCGACTATTGTCCTCTATGCAGAGGAGGTAGAAAACAGCTATAAATTTATAGTTGAAGATCAAGGGATTGGACTGGAGCAGAATCAGCTTGACCGAATTTTTTTAGTGTTTCAACGCTTAAATCCGCGCAGTGCATATGAAGGAACGGGTATAGGTCTGTCTATTTGCAAAAAAATTATTGAACGTTGCGGTGGATCGATCCATGCAGAATCAGAGGGTATTAATCAAGGGTGCCGTTTGATCTTTACACTGCCAAAGAGCGATACGAGAGCTTTATGAATAATACTTCCATTTTACAGTCAGAGAAATCTTGTCGAGTTTTGCTCGTGGAGGATGAACCTGGTGATATTGAGCTGATTCGTTATGCATTTCGAATCACGGATGGTCAAACCTTCCATCTTGAAATCGTGACCTCGTTAAAAGAAGCCATTGAGCAGCTGTCTCAACAGGAGGACGAATTTGATGTTGTATTACTGGATTTGATGCTGCCAGACAGCCAGGGTATCGAAACCTTAAGAACGCTACGCCGTCACTGTGCTGATATTCCTGTGGTAATCTTGACGAGTGTATTACATAACAAACTGATCCAAGATGCTTTGCAGGCGGGTGCTCAGGATTACCTCGTGAAAGGTGAGGAACCCCGTGCACTTCGAAAAGCGGTTCACTATGCTGTTTTACGTCATGCATTTAATCAAACGGCTCGTTTATCGGAAGCAGTGTTTAATATTACCCACACAGCCATTGCCGTGTTTGACTCACATCTTCGCGCCAAACAACGCAACCAAGCGTTTTCGATGCTCATGCAGTCCTGCGATGCATCATTGGTCACACAAACATTGGATGGTGTCTTGGATGTTTTATTGGGACAGTGTTGCTGGCCTGATATACAGATTCAATTAGAGGAAGGGGGATGCTTTGAGAAAGAAGTGACCGTTCATGCCCCTGACGAAGCACTCACATTTTTGATGAGAATGCACCGGTTGGATCGCCCAGATGGTCATCTTTCCAACTACATCATGATGCTGGATGACATCACTGAAAAGAAAAAGGCCGAGCAACGACTTGCATACCAAGCGTCACACGATGCTTTAACGGGATTGCCAAATCGCAGTTTATTCAATGATCGGCTCCAGCAAAGCATTGTCGAAAGTCGTCGATACGGACAGAGTTTCGCATTACTTTTTATTGATTTGGATGGTTTTAAAGCGGTTAATGATACTTGGGGACATGCCGTAGGTGATCGGGTTTTGCAAGTGTGCGCGGAGCGGATGCTGAACGAAGTACGTGAGTCTGATACCGTGGCACGTTTATCAGGGGATGAATTTGCAGTATTGATTAAAAACAGTGCTGTACCTGCTCACATCAACCTCGTTGCTAAAAAACTCTTAGATAGCCTTGCAGCTCCGATTCGAATTGACAAGATTGACCTCGCTATCTCCGCGAGTATCGGTATTTCATCTTTTCCGCTTGATGCGACCTCTCCCGATGATATGCTCAGCCAAGCCGACTCTGCAATGTATGAAGCCAAGCGCGAAGGTCGGAATTGTGTACGTTGGAATCAATCCTCTGCCTAAGCGTAACGGTTCTTCATAACGTCATTATGTGCAGAGGAGGCTGATGATCGTTGCAAAGCTGCTCTGATTTGAAGCAACCTTGTTCGATATACATCCCCGTTTTGGTGCGTCGCGAGGGTTTTATTCTGATCAATCGGTGTGAGTGTAGCGTGGAATCTCAAACGGCTAAGGGATCAGTTGATTACACATTGACCCTTATATAGGTAAGTTTGAATGCAATACCGCTAGCCGACGATTGGGCTCCGCTGTAAGCGACCTTTATCATAGTGTCTTTGGCACAGCCTTTGCTTGTAAGAATCTGACTGAGTGGTCAGATTCTAGAGTCTTCTTGTTAGCATGTTCTCTATTTCCCTGGCCCTTTAATACGTCTGATGAATTTACCCCTTAACAACGCCCTGTCCTTGTTTCGGGCCTAACGTGATATAAGGATGAACCATGAATATTGCAAAACGCCGATCACTCAAAAAGCTGGCTGCACTTTGTGGTGCGGCGGCTGTGCTGACCTTTCCGACCTTGGGATTGGCTCAAAGTAGCCCTGCTACTAAAATCAATTTCACCTTAGATTGGCGCTTTGAAGGGCCGTCTGCACCCTTCTTGATGGCCTTAGAAAAGGGATACTTTTTGGAAGAAGGGCTAAATGTCACGATTGACTCAGGTAATGGCTCCGCTGGAGCGGTGACCCGTGTGGCAACTGGCGCGTATGATATGGGCTTTGCTGACTTTAGTGCCTTGGTTGAATACGCATCTGCCAATGCAGACGCCGGTATCCAGGCTGTGTATATGCTCTATAACCAAACCCCTGCTGCTGTTTTCACGCTCAAAGAGTTTGGTATTGATACCCCCGCTGATCTTGCCGGTAAAACACTCGCGGCGCCCGTGTTTGATGCAGGCCGTAAAGCTTGGCCATCCTTTGCGGCACACAATGGTTTAGCTGTCGACTCTGTCACTTGGCAAAGTGTAGACCCTGCGATTCGTGAAACCCTGCTTGCCCGTCGCCAAGTGGATGCCATCACAGGATTTTACTTTACCAGCTTGTTAAATCTTGAAGCGCGCGGTGTCTCCTTAGATGAGATTACCGTGATGCCTTATGCCGACTATGGTGTGGCTTTGTATGGCAATGCCATCATTGCCAGCAAGAAAATGTTGGCTGAGCAACCTGAAGCCGTGGCCGGTTTTAACCGAGCCTTTAATAAAGCGTTGCTGGAAACCATCGCGGATCCTGAAAGTGCGGTTAAGTATGTGTCGAAGCGTGATCCTTTGGTGAATGAAGGCTTGGAGCTGCGTCGTTTAACCTTAGCGCTTGACGCTCAGGTGGTGACGGATGAAACCCGTGAGGAAGGTCTAGGGGCGGTCACGCTTGATCGTCTCAAGCAATCCATTGATGAAGCCGTTGAGTCGTTTGGACTGAGCAGTACGCCAGATGCTGAGACCCTGTTCAATTTTGCGATGTTACCTGAGAAGAGCACTCGCATCCTTCCCCATTAATATGAGGTGTCCGGTGATACCGGACACCTTTCTGTATTCGAGAAGTCTTTATGGCGTTTGTAAAGTTTGAAGAAGTCAGCTTAGCCTACGAGGAAGGGGGAGCGCTGGCAATTAAAGATATATCATTGTCGGTTCAGCAAAATGAATTTATCGCGGTGGTTGGGCCTTCAGGCTGTGGTAAGTCAACGCTGATGAAATTGGTATCCGGCTTATCAGAGCCCACCTCAGGTTATGTCTATATTGATGGACGCCAGATAGGCGGCCCTCAAAAATGCATAGGTATGGCCTTTCAAGCGTCGAACCTTTTGCCTTGGCGAACCACGCTTGAAAATGTCATGTTGCCCTTAGAAATCGTGCAACCCTATCGCTCACAGCTCAGGCGCAAACGAAAAGAGTTTGAAACGATGGCAATGGAGCTTATTGAGCGTGTGGGCCTTAAAGGCTGGGAGCATAAATACCCTTGGGAACTGTCGGGTGGAATGCAGCAACGGGCGTCCATTTGCCGTGCATTAATTCATAAACCTCAGTTGCTGATGTTGGATGAACCTTTTGGTGCTTTGGATGCGTTTACGCGTGAAGAGCTGTGGTGCATGTTGCAAGACCTTTGGCAGGAGCAGCCCTTTACCGTTATTTTGGTGACGCATGATCTGCGTGAAGCCGTGTTTTTGGCTGATACCGTGTATGTGATGAGTAAAGGCCCCGGTCAGATATTGGTCAAACGAGACATTGCCATTGAGCGTCCTCGTACACTCGCGGTGACCTACACTGAGCCTTTTGCAGCCCAAGTCCATGTCTTACGCGAGCATATTGGCTCCATTCGTAAGTCCTGAGAAGGAAAGAATAAAATGGCATTTAATCGAAGAAAGTTCATGATTAAAAACGCCAGTTGGATGCTCATCCTGCTGTTGTTACTGATATGGGAAATTATTTGCGTAGGGCTTAACGTCCCCGAGTACCTCTTCCCAGCCCCCTCTGCCGTTTGGTCGGCGGGCATCGCGCGTTGGGAACCGATCATGATGCATGCTTGGCAAACCTTTTTTACGACCCTTGTGGGGTTTGCGATTGCCGTGGTGGTGGGCGTGGTATTAGGTGTGGCGGTCGGTACCTATCCGATTGTCTACAAGGCCCTGTACCCCTTATTGGTTGGGTTTAATAGTATTCCAAAAGTGGCGTTTGTCCCTGTATTGGTGGTGTGGTTTGGCATAGGGACTGTTCCCGCTATACTGACGGCCTTTCTGATCTCGTTTTTCCCCGTCTTAGTGAATGTGGCGACAGGGCTGGCAACGCTTGAGCCAGAGTTGGAAGATGTTTTGCGCTCTTTGGGAGCCTCGAAGCTTGATATTTTGCGTAAAGTGGGACTGCCGCGAGCTTTACCCTACTTTTTCGCATCCCTAAAGGTGGCGATTACGCTGGCCTTTGTGGGGTCCGTGATATCCGAAACCGTGGCATCGAACATGGGCATTGGCTATTTAATGATGGCGGCCAGTTCATCCATGGACATGGCATTGGTGTTTGCTGGCCTCATTGTAATTGGGGTCATGGGCGTGGTGATGTACGAGCTGTTTGCATGGATGGAGAAGCGCTTTACACGTTGGGCGAACCGGGGTGTGAATGCGGCAGCAGTGTAAGTTTGCAACACGCTAAACTATCGACGATAGACACACGCTAAACTATGGATAGACACAGGCTCGCTCAGATGCAAAGGGAGCGAGCCTGTTCAGGATAGAGACAAAGCCCCTAAAAACTGCTCTAGCACCAGATTTGATCGCCGCCCTGTGCGCGTAATCACCGCCAAAGGTGTACTAAAGGCCAGGGTGTCTTCGTTCAGGCGTTTCATTTCGCCTTTGTTCACCCAGTTGGCCGCATAGTGATCGGGTAAAAAGCCTATATAGGCTCCTGTCAAAATCAGAAACGCAATCCCTTCTCGATCCGAAGCAGACGCCGTGCATGAGAGCGACTGATGCATTTCAATGGCCTCTAGCGTCATCGGGAAACTTGGAATCACTGTGCTGGCTTGACGTAACTCCGTTGAGCTAAGGGCTCTAGGGGTGTCAAAGTAGGGATGCTGTTTACTGCAATATAAGTAAGAGGTTTCTTCGTAGAGTTGCTGATATTCCAACCCAGACAGAGTATTTGTCCAAGGAATCACGCCGACATGCAGACGACCATCGAATAGTCCTTTGGCAATCTCAGATGGCGTGCTCATGCTAATATTGATTTTGACATCTCCCTTGAACTGGCTTAAGTGCTCCAATGCCTGAGTCACTTTCATTTGTGGCTGAGTGACAAGGTTATTCACGATACCAATATTCAACTCACCTTTCAGTTGATGACTGATTTTGTTGAGCTGACTGCGAAAGTCTTCGATGGATGAAAACAAAGACTCGGCCGCTTTTAGTACTTCGGCCCCCTCATCGGTTAAAGAAAAGCCACTGCGCCCTCGTTGACACAACCGTAAACCGAGTCGCTTTTCAAGGTCGCTCATGTGCAGGCTAATCGCTGATTTTGTCATGCCGAGCGCCCCCTCTGCCCCCGAAAAGCTACCGCATTCAACGATGGTCTTGAACAGGCGTAAGAGTTTTAAATCGAAATCGGAGACTTGCCGTAAGGTGTTTTTCTTCTTCATGAATGACGCTGTCCGGATGAGGTTGACGGCTAGTTGTGTTGCCTTCGTGCTCTGTTTGTCTTGGTTTGGTTACCCTTAGGAGGTCTGTGTAGAATAGTTTTTTTTTTTCTAAACTAAAAGTTTAAAAGTTAAGATTTATGTAACCAATGAGGTTGCTTAGTATGTCCTTAATACACCTTCTTGCACTGAACAGTGAGCTTTGTGGGCGAAGCCCAAATGAGGACGATGATGAATCAAGCACACGCCGCCGGATTGACCGATAAACAACTCGATGCCTATTGGATGCCTTACACCTCAAACCGAGAGTTCAAGGCCAATCCACGCATCATTACCCATGCCAAAGGCAACTACTTATACGATGCTGAAGGGCGAAAGATTCTTGATGGTCTATCGGGTCTTTGGACCTGTGGTGCGGGCCATAGCCGTCCTGAAATTGCCGAAGCCGTGGCCAAACAACTGACCACGATTGAATATGCGCCAGCCTTCCAATACGGTCATCCATTGGCATTCCAACTGGCAGAGCGTATTGCGGATATGTCGCCTGCGGGCATGAACAAGGTGTTTTTTACCAATTCGGGTTCGGAGTCAGCCGATACCTCAACCAAGATTGCGCGTGCCTATTGGCGTCAACGTGGTGAAGCGACGAAAACACGGATCATTGGCCGTGCCAAGGGGTATCACGGTGCCAGTTGGGGCGGTATTAGTTTTGGTGGAATTGGCGGCAATCGCAAGATGTGGGGACAGGCCATGGAGTCTGACCATCTGAACCATACCTGGCGCCCAAGCATGGCGTTTAGTAAGGGGATGCCCACCGAAGGCGCTGAGCTTGCGAATGAGCTGGAAGATTTAGTCGCGCTACACGATGCATCGAATATTGCGGCAGTGATTGTCGAGCCCTTCGCAGGCTCTGCAGGGGTGATTGTTCCGCCTGTGGGATATTTAAAGCGCTTGCGTGAGATTTGCGATAAACACCGAATTTTGTTGATATTCGATGAAGTTATCACAGGTTTAGGCCGTGCGGGAGCTACTTTTGGTGCCGATGCATTTGACGTCGTACCGGATATGATCAACGTGGCCAAGCAAATTACCAATGGGGCAATTCCCATGGGTGCGGTCATTATCAAGGATGAAATTTACGAGACCTTTATGAATGCAGGCGGTGCTCATTACAATGTTGAGTTACCGCACGGGTATACCTATTCCGGTCACCCAGTTGCCTGTGCTGCCGCGATGGCAACATTGGATATTCTCGAAAAGGAACAACTGATTCAGCGGGTCGCTCATCTAGCACCCGTCTTCGAAGAAAAAGTGCACAGTTTAAAAGGCATTAAGCATATTACCGATATTCGCAACTACGGCTTTGCGGCTGGTATGACGCTCGAAGCCTATCCTGGCGAACCGACACGTCGTCCTTGGGAAGTGGCTATGGAATGCTGGAAGAAGGGGCTTTATGTACGTTACGGTGGTGACACGTTACAGTTAGGCTTACCCTTCACGATGGACGTCAGTGAAATGGATCAAATTATTAATACCCTCGGGGATGCCTTTACAACACTTTATGGCGCCTAAGTGAGTTCTGGGGTCAAATTTTGGAGAAGACGTACAATGAGTAAGCGAGTTGGCCATTTAATTGGTGGTGAAATCCTGATCGAAGACGGTCGTAGTCAAGCCCTCTACAACCCATCAACAGGTGCAGTGAGTGGTGAGGTATGTTTAGCCAGTGTGGAAACCGTTGAGCAGGCGATTGCGAATGCCGAAGCGGCCTATCCGACGTGGCGTGATACACCGCCAAGCAAACGCGCTCAAGTGATGTACCGTTTTAAATCACTTTTGGAAGAAAACGCCGATGAAATTTGTCTGTTGATCAGCCAAGAACACGGAAAAGTCCTCCATGACGCCAAAGGTGAGCTGCAGCGTGGTATAGAGAACGTTGAGTTTGCCTGTGGTATCCCCCAACTCTTGAAGGGTGAACACAGCAAGAATGCAGGGCCATCTATCGACAGTTGGAGTGAGTTTCAACCCATGGGCGTGGTGGCCGGCATTACCCCTTTTAACTTCCCAGCCATGGTTCCGCTCTGGATGTGGCCGGCAGCGATCATGTGTGGCAACACCTTTGTCCTTAAGCCGTCCGAGCGGGATCCGTCCAGCACACTGCGCATTGCCCAGCTTGCGCTAGAGGCAGGTTTGCCCAAAGGGGTGTTGAATGTTGTGAATGGTGATAAAACAGCAGTGGACACGCTGCTACAGTCTCCGAAAATACACGCCGTGAGTTTCGTGGGCTCCACGCCTATTGCGGAGTACATTTACAATGAAGCCGCTCGGACGGGCAAGCGTTGCCAAGCACTCGGCGGTGCAAAAAACCACGCGATTGTGATGCCGGATGCCGATCTCGATAATGCCGTGAATGCCTTGATGGGAGCTGCCTACGGTTCGTGTGGCGAACGTTGCATGGCTATTTCTGTGGCCGTGGCCGTGGGCGATGAGGTGGCCGATCAGTTAGTGGCGAGTCTTAAAGGCCACATTTCGGCGCTGAAAGTCGGTTCAGGTTTAGACAACAGCAATGAAATGGGGCCGTTGATTACCGCCGAAGCACGAGATCGTGTGAAGGGCTATATTGATGCGGGTGTTGAGCAAGGTGCGACCTTAGTGGTCGATGGCCGAGATATCCAAGTGCCAGGCCATGAAAAGGGTTTCTATGTTGGTGCGACCCTGTTTGATCACGTGACGGAGTCCATGTCGATTTACAGCGACGAGATCTTTGGGCCTGTGTTGGTGGTGGTACGCGTCAAGAACCTGCAAGAAGGTATCGATTTGATCAATCGCCATGAGTATGGCAACGGTACTTGTATCTTTACACGTGATGGTGAGGCTGCACGTTACTTCACCGATAAAATTCTCGTGGGTATGGTCGGTGTTAACGTCCCTCTGCCAGTGCCAGTGTCGTACCATAGCTTTGGCGGTTGGAAGCGCTCGCTCTTTGGTGATTTAAGTGCCTACGGCCCGGATGCGATACGCTTTTATACACGTCGTAAAACCATCACTCAACGCTGGCCATCCAGCGGCGTGCGTGAAGGCGTGTCTTTCTCCTTCCCGAGTTAAGTCCTGAAAAAAGACTGCAGCCGCCTTTTGATGGTTCAGAAGGCGGTTTTCGGATTCGAGTCAATTGTTTTCCGTGTAGACGACCGCATCACTTTTGTCATCACGAAGACAGCGTTGTTTTGACGCAGTTTAATACGTTCAGGACGCGACGTGATAAGGGCCAATCTGCCCGATAGATCGCCCAAAGTGTGTTTACCACTGGGTTTTCACAGTGCTTAAAGGCAATTTCATCTTGTTTAGCAAAGGCTTGTCGTGCATAGCGGGGCAGTACGGTAAAGCCCAGTCCTAATGCTACAGGCTCCAATATTAAGCTGATTTGGTTGCTAAAACCTGATCTAGGAAGGGTTTTAACTCCAGGATTTCCCGGAAAATGACGGCTGAGCAAGCGGTCAGCCATGGCGCGCCCGTCTGGATAGTCGATAATTCCGATGCGGATTAAGTCATCCCATGTTTCAACATTTTCATTGCGTGGATACACCAACTCTAATGGCTCTTTCGCAATGGGTTCAGCCCGTATTTTGGCATCTTGCGGATCAAAGGTGATAAGGCCAATATCGTATTGATTCGTAAGAATGGCTTGAAGCACTTCCGTATCGGGTGCGAATCGATGTCGAATGACTAAACCATCGTATTGATGCTGCAAAGCCAATAACCTCGGATATAGCAACAATCCACTGCTACCGGGAGTGATTAAACCAACCTCACCCACGAGACTATCGGTACTGCTTAAGCGCAATCGTAGCCGTTCATCTGCATCCTTAATCTCTTGCGCATATGATAGAACTTCGCGACCAATTGGAGTCAACTCAAGTGGTCGTGTTTTCCGCAGAATTAATAAACCAAACTCATCTTCTAAATAGCGTAAATGCTGGCTAACGGCCGCTTGTGTGAGATTTAAATGTTCGGCGGCTCGAGTGAAGTTTCCTTGCTCAACAATTGCTTGGAAGCTCATGAGCCATTGTGGATTGATCATAATGAATACTTATGGTTTTAATAATGGTAATGATGTTTTTATTATAGTTTGGCTCTTCTAGAATGCACAGATCCATAACTACCCATTCTTGATTTAATTTTCGTCGGTGTTTTTACGCGGTTATTTACATAAACCTGAGGTGCTAATTTACCATGAGCCAACTGTTTACTCCCTTTACACTCAAAAGCATTACCTTACGCAATCGCATTGCTGTTCCGCCGATGTGTCAATACAGCGCGGAAGATGGCTTTACCAATGAGTGGCATTTATCGCACTACACCTCTTTAGCGAGAGGCGGGGCGGGACTCGTGATTGTCGAAGCCACAGCGGTATCGCCTGAAGGCCGCATCTCACCCGCTTGCACGGGGCTGTGGAGTGATGAGCATAAAACAGGTATGGCCGCTATTGCGCAGGGCATTAAAGCGGCAGGTGCTGTTCCGGGCATTCAAATTGCGCATGCAGGTCGCAAAGCAAGTGCAAATCGTCCATGGGAAGGGGATGATCATATTGCCGAAGATGACCCTCGTGGTTGGCAAACTCTTGCACCATCGGCCATTGCGTTTGGTGCGAATTTGCCAAAGCAGCCTCAAAAAATGTCTATTGAGGACATCCAGCGCGTCAAAGCTGACTTCGTTGCGTCGGCACGTCGTGCCTTAGAGGCCGGCTTCGAGTGGCTAGAGCTGCACTTTGCGCATGGGTATTTGGCTCAGAGCTTTTTCTCGGCTCACAGTAACCTTAGAACAGATGTATACGGCGGTGATTTAATCGGCAGAAGCCGCTTCTTATTAGAAACCCTACAAGCCGTTCGTGAGGTTTGGCCAGAGCATTTACCCTTAACCGCCCGATTCGGGGTGATCGAATTTGATGGCCGAGATGAAGAGACTCTGAAGGATGCGATTACCTTAGCCAAACAAATGAAAGAAATAGGCTTAGACCTGCTGAGCGTAAGTGTCGGCTTTACGATTCCTGATACGAATATACCTTGGGGGCCTGCTTTTTTAGCGCCGATTGCTGAACGTGTTCAGCGTGAGTCGGGGCTTCCTGTGGCCTCGTCTTGGGGAATCGATACGCCTGAGTTGGCTGAACGTGCGATCGCCAATCAACAAATGGCGTTGGTTATGATTGGTCGAGCACACTTGGCAAATCCCCACTGGAGCTTTAAAGCGGCGAAAGCCTTAAACGTTAAAGATCCAGCTTGGGTATTGCCGACGCCTTATGCTCATTGGTTAGCACGTTACCAATCGAACGATTGATGAGAACCAGAGCGGTACACCTGTACCGCTCACTCCATGCGCCGCTTATGTTTTTGTAATCCCTGAAATCCTTCAACAATCAGCACCAAAACCGCTAACCAGATCGCAATGTACGTAGGCCATTCGGCCGCGGTAATGGTCTCGCCGAGCAGCACGGCAACCAGCATTAACATGACGGGTTCAACATAAATCAGAAGTCCAAATAAACTTAGGTTTAAATGGGGGGCAGACAATGCTTGGAAGGCTAATGCCAAGGCGCTAATTAAGCCTAAGCCAAGCACTAGCCAAAGCAACGTTGAGTCGGAGCTAAGGTTGGCGAGTACCTCTCCACCTTTAACAATAAAGAACAGGCTTAGAGGTAAACTGAGTGTCATATCAAACCAAAGTCCGCCTATATTATTTGTATCCGTTTTTCGTCTTAGCCAAAAATAACCAGGGTAACCTAAACAGACAGCCAGCGTTGGCCAAGCCAGAGTTTGTGACAACGCCAGTTGATTTAAAATGCCAATCAGCGCAAAAAAACAGGCAATTTGTTGAAAGCGTGACATTCGGTCCTTAAACGCAATACGGCCGACAATTACCATGGTAATAGGCAGCATAAAATAACCCAATGACACCGCCAGCCCATAACCATTCACCGGTGCCCACATAAACAGCCAGAGCTGTATACCCACCAAAAAAGACGACACGAGCCGAGTCGCCCAAAAATAGCGCTCACGATACAAACGCTGAAAAATACTCGTCACCTGAGGCCAATAGCCACTGAAAATAATAAACAGCGTGAGGCAGGGAAGGGTCAGTAAAATACGCCAACCGTAAATCTCCTCACCCTCTAGTGCTGTGAGCAAAGAGGTGTACGCAAACATGAGTGCGAAGAAAACCGAACCTATGACGTTCAACGTGACGCCAAGTGTGGTATTGGGGCTAGTGTGCATAATGAATTCTTAGTGTAATTTAGACAATGCGGTATTCTATTACGCAAGGCTTAATAAAAGGTCTCTATTTGCGGCATCTACATGGGAAAATTTCTCGCATGAAAAACACGCTATCCTTGGATAAGTTTGACTATGCTTTGCTTGAACGTTTACAAAAGGATTGCCACACGCCATTGCGGGAGCTGGCCGAAGTTGTTCACTTATCCACAGCGTCGGTTCAACGCCGCATTCAGAAGCTAAAGGATGCGGGTTACATTCAAGCGAATGTGGCGGTTTTGGACCCCGAAAAACTCGGCCAAGTGATTACTATCGTGGTCGAGGTGCATGCCGAGAAAACACAAGCGGCGGATCTGGACGTACTGAAGAAGACATTTTCTGGGCCTGAGATACAACAGTGTTATTACGTTACGGGTGATGCTGACTTTTTGCTGGTATTAACAGTGCCGAGCATGTCGGCGTTTCAAGCGATCTGCGATCGCTTGTTCCATAGCAATCCGAATGTGAAATGGTTTAGAACCATTGTGGTGCTGGATCGAGTGAAGGTGGGGATGGAGGTATTACTGAGTTAGGGGAAAAAGGTGCCTTTCACATAACGAATCAAGGCATCTTTGTCCATCGGTCGTGCAAAATAGTACCCTTGAAACCTGTCGCATCCAAAGCGCGTCAGCATTTCTAACTGTTCTTTAGTTTCAATCCCTTCAGCGACCACGTCCATTTCAAGATTTTTACCTATGGTGACAATGCTTTGCGCCATTTGCTGCGCATTTTTACTTGTTAATGCCGCATCAATAAAGCTTTTGTCAATTTTAAGCTCATCAATGGGAAGCATGCGCAACATACTCAAGGACGAATATCCTGTTCCAAAATCATCCATTGAGAGTTGCACCCCCTTGTTTTTAATAGCATGCAGAAGCGGCAAGACGCTTGAGGTATCCTCAATCAGCAAACTTTCCGTAATTTCGAGTGTAAGCCAAACGCCCTCGATGTTTTCTTGCTGCATCTTATTAATAAAGTAGGTTGCAAAATCAGGCTCCAACAGTTGTCGGGCAGAGAGGTTAATGGACGTAGAGAAAGAGATGCCAAGTGAGTGTTGTATTTGCTGAATATCGGCGAAGGTAGTTTCGATAATATAGCGCCCTAAGGTTGGCATTTGCCCTGACTCTTCCGCAATAGGAATGAAGGCATCAGGGGGAATACTGCCAAGGCGTGGATTGGTCCAGCGAATCAATGCTTCCACACCATAGAAAGAGCCATCGGTGGAGACTTGAGGTTGATAAACCATGTGAAGTTCATGGTTCTCTATCGCTCCGCGTAGCGCTTGTTCAATGTTGACATTGCGAAGGTAGTTCTCTTGCATCGTATCTTGAAACAGATGAACACTGTTTTTAAGGCGCTTAGACTCGTACATGGCGATGTCGGCTGCCCGCAATAAATCGTCAATACATTCACCATGCTCGGGGTATTTGGCAATACCAACACTTGCCCCGACATTTAAACGCATGGAGTTGATTAAGTAAGGCTTTGATGCTGTTTCGATGAGCGTATTGGCTAAGTCTACGAGCTCACTGTCGTCGTGAATACTGCTCAGTAAAATAAACTCATCGCCCCCATGTCGCAACAAGGCTGTTTCTTTAGGTGATACCGCATGCAACCGTTTGGCCAACTCCTGCAAGAGCATGTCTCCGAGGTGATGGCCAAAGCTGTCGTTAATGTTTTTAAAATTATCCAGATCCAGATAGAGCAGTCCAAAGGGGGAGGCTTGCGGATGGATCCAATAATGCACATTCTTGTTGAGATAGCTTCGGTTCAAAAGTCCTGTAAGTTGGTCATGGGTTGCTTGATGAAGTAAATCTGCGTTGCGTTTGGCTTCGGCGGTGGCAATGATGCGAAAGAGGGCATACAGCACACCAACAACGGATAAAAAAATCAAAAAATGAGCCGAAAAAAGTTTAGCAAAATCTTTCCATAACGCATCCAGTGGTGTCATAAGCATGAACCGGAGCTTATAGACGGTGTTGTTTTGGAAAGAGATTAATTGTGGGCTCTTTTCGGAGGTGTAAACAAAGGATAAGGGTTGATCTAACCTCCAAAATGCATCTTCTTGGATATTGCCATGCAATCTTTCAATGGCTGTTATCATCGCCTGTTGTTTGTTCGTTGGCAGTAATTGTTGATAGCGCGAGAATTCATTTCCTTGACTATCGCTTGCATATTGCACGTACATATCATCTCGAACGATCAACGAAAGGTAGCGGTTTTCCTGATCAATGTTTTTGACGAGATGTCCAAACGAGTCATCTAAACGTAAGGCGGCTGTAATGACACGATAGACGCTACCATCTGGGTTACGTATGGCTTTGCGGATGGGAACAATCCAGTCTTGAAAGGGTTCGAAAAAATAGGTGCGTCCAAACACCATGGTGTCTGAATTCATTACTTCAATAAATGATTCACGAGATTGAGGTTGCTCCAACAGATTTGGAAAGTTCGACACATCTAAGTTGTTGGTTGCAAAAAGCATGTTACCTTGTGGGTCGACAAGAGCGATAGAAATTATAGCGGGGCTGCCTTCAAGGGCGGCATCAAGAATGTCCATGGCGCTCTGATTGTCTTGGTAGGATGCATCTTCTAGAAAACGATGCCCGAGTATATCCAGCATGATTTCATTGGTTCGATATAGGGCTTGGGTAGAGTTGGCAATGAGCCTAAGGGTATTTTCTTGGGAGTTTTGAGCATTACCGAACAGTCGCTGCCACTGAGCATAAGAGACATAGGCAAAGTAAAGGGTTAAGCACGTGGTTAAAATATAAAAAATTGACCATAAGTTCTTTTTCAGGAGTGCCATGCAACTGACCTTTTATGAAGCTTGTATGAGCCCAACTTGCCAAAGCCATTCTTAGCTCTTCGGTACGGCGTATTTTATGCTAATAAGCTTATACATTGTTGTTATAAACTTGACGTTTGTCTAGGTTTTGTCTTCGTGTTTGTGTCTCAGAGTTGTGTGTGTTCAGTGCTTCATGAAGGTTAGTGAACTTTTATAAATGATATGCTGTTTATTTTTTAACGGCTGTCATACATTTGTGTTAGAGCCCTCCGTATTAAGGAAGGGCTATAAACAGGGTGTTTTTTCCACATATCAAAGCAAATAATGCCTAAACCAAGCAATCGTTCTATCCCAAGCCAGCTTAGCCGCAGCTTCATCGTATCGAGGTGTCGAGTCATTGTGGAAACCATGATTAGTACCTGGATAGGTGTGTGCTTCGTAGGTTTTACCGGCGGCTTTCAAGGCTTCTTCATAGGTTGGCCAAGTGGCGTTGATGTTTGGATCTGTCTCGGCAAAGTGAAAGAGTAAAGGGGCTTGAATCCGAGTAACATCATCTGGATTCGCCTGTCGTCCATAGAAGGGCACAGCGGCGGCAAGGTCAGGATATGCAACGGCGGCTGCGTTAGCAACTCCACCACCGTAACAGAATCCAGTGATGCCAACTTTCTCCGTGGTGTGCTCACTGGCTTGTAAAAATTCGATCGCCGCAAAAAAGTCATTCATGAGTTTCTGAGGGTCAACCTGTTGCTGCAGAACTCGACCTTGGTCATCATTTCCAGGATATCCACCGACTGAGCTTAAGCCATCGGGGGCTAGTGCCACGAAACCTGCCTTTGCAACACGCCGGGCAACATCTTCAATATAGGGATTGAGGCCGCGATTCTCGTGGACAACCACGACACCAGCTGTCTTCTCTTGCAGGTTCGTTGGGCGCACGAAATACCCGCGAACCTCACCATGCCCATTGGGTGAAGGATAGTGAATGTATTGTGCATGGATGTCAGGGTCAGTAAAGGCAATTTGTTGAGCCATAGCATAATTAGGACTGAGTGAGCTTAGGATGGCCGAAGCGGTAAGGCCGCCGACAGCGAACAGTGCGGCTCGATCCAAAAAGTCACGCCGACTGAGGCGTCCGTGAACATATCCATCGTAGAGTTCCAGTAGGTCAGGATGAAAATCTTTGGCAGTGAGGCGAGACATATATTTCTCCTTGAGATATTCATTTTAAACCGAGTGGTGGATGTATGCGTTTTGTGATTCAGTTTAGTCGATAATTAAGGAGGTAAAGTTCCTGCCCAAGCAAAATCGACAGCGGTTTATCATGAGCCGCCATGGCCGTTATAATGCCATTCATTTCCTTATATGAAGAGCGCACTATGCAACCCGAAATAAAAATCGAAGAACTGATCGAAGGCAATGGCAAAACCGCTGAGCGTGGTGCGCTGATTACGGCGCATTATCGCGGTTGGTTGGAAGATGGCACTGAGTTTGATTCGTCCTACAAACGCGGCGAACCCTTCCAAGTGGTGCTGAGCAATAAGCGCGTGATCCAAGGCTGGATACTGGGCCTTAAGGACATGAAAGTCGGTGGAAAACGAAAGCTCTGGGTTCCCGCTGCTTTGGCCTATGGTGAACGTCAGATCGGCACAATGATTCCCGCAAACAGCAATCTGATTTTTGAAATCGAGTTGCTCGACGTATTAACGCGAGACGATTAAGCAGCACGACTCCTTTGCTCGTATTTGTACGTTGCCGAGATAGGTAATACTATCGAGTAAGCGTTAAGGGTACGGTGGCCTTTAGCATTGGTCTCCATTCTTTTGCTTTTAACCCCCTAATTTGAGGTGATGTGAATGTATTTTGGTAGTGATAATCAAGCGGGGGTTTCTGCAGCGATCATGCAAGCATTGGTTGAGGCGAATCAGGGCATCGCTGCTGCGTACAGTGATGATGAGTGGACGCATCGAGCTCGGGCAGCAATTGCCGATTGGTTTGAATGTGACGCTGATGTTCATTTTGTCAGCACCGGTACCGCTGCTAACTGTCTAGCTTTAGCCTGTAGTCTAGAGCCTTGGCAAATTGCGTTGTGCCATGGGCAAGCTCATATTATCAATGATGAGTTAACGGCTCCCGAGTTTTTTACAGGGGGCGCACGTTTACTTGGGCTTGATGCGCAAGCACCTAAGCTGAGTGCTATAACCCTAGCGCATACACTAAGCCAAGGCTCTGCGCATCCTCCACACAATGCCGAACCCGCGGTACTCAGCCTGACTCAGCTGACAGAGTCAGGCCAAGTCTATAGCCTAGAAGAACTGCGTGAACTCACGGACATTGCTCATCAGTATGGCTTAATTGTCCACATGGATGGCGCTCGTTTTACAAATGCGTTGGTGAGTTTGGATTGCAGTCCGGCTGAAATGACATGGCGTGTTGGCATTGATGTGTTGAGCCTAGGGGCAACCAAAAATGGTGCCATGACTGCCGAAGCCGTGATCTTTTTTAAACCCACCTTAGCCAAAAAATTTGTTCATATGCGTAAACGTTCTGGGCATCTGTTATCCAAAAGTCGTTGGATCAGTGCCCAGTTTCTGGCTTGGCTAAAAAACGACCACTGGCGGGAGTTGGCACTTCATGCTAACCAGCAGGCACGGCAACTGTCGGCAGGCATTGCTGAACACCCCAAGTGCCGCATCGTATGGCCAACACAAGGCAATGAGGTATTTGCAGTGATGCCCAAAGCATTGATTCAATCGCTTCGAGACCAAGGTGGTATATTCTATGAGTGGACGCCCAGTTTTGTTCCTGCAGAGCAGCGGGTACGAGAGCATGAGGCGATGGTACGCTTAGTCTGTTCCTTCCAAACTAAGCCCTGCGAGGTCGTGCAGTTTATTGATGCATTGCACCGAACGTAAACAGTATTCTAGACTGTTCGTTACAAAATAACTCTGTTAACATGAACCTTTATGATAATTATTCGTCTTAACTTGGCGATCATTACATAGGTTTAAGGAGTTAAGGATGCGTCAGTTACGACCTCGTATTGTTGAGGTGCGCTCAAAGCAGCGTTTGTCATCTCAACTTATGCGTTTAGAGTTACAGGGTGATCTTGAGGATTATCCTGTTCCGCAGCCTGCTGCACATATCAAGTTGATGTTACCTAAAGCAGGGCAGACATCACCTCAAATACCCGACATCGTTCAGGGTAAACCACGATGGGAAGATCTCTCTAGTAAACCTTGGGTGCGCACCTATACCGTGCGTCACTTCGATTCAGTCCGCCAATTGATGACAGTGGATATGGTGCTGCATGGGGCAGGGCCCGCTTGCGACTGGGCAAATGGCGCGGTTATTGGCAGTCGACTGGCCGTTACTTTGCCGGGTGGCCCAAACCCGATGTTGCCGCCAGCGGATGTTTACTGGTTAGCGGGTGATTTGACGGCCCTGCCAGGTATCGCCGCATTATTGGAGAACCTCCCAGACAGTGCTCAAGGACAAGTCTGGCTGCAGATGGCAGAAAACGTGCGTCATTTGTTGGGTGCAGTACCCGCTGGTATCGAGGTGCATTGGCTTGCAGCGTCTTCTACACCGGACGCTTTGCAGCTCTTACCGGCCCTGCAGGAAGCAAAGCTACCTGATCCTAAGTCCGTGTCATTTTGGCTTGCAGGGGAGCACCATGAAATCGTGGCCTTACGCAACTGGTTAAGACAGGAATGTGGTGTCGATAAATCGCACCTATATGCGGTGCCGTATTGGAAGCGACAAGCGGATGAGGAAGCGTATCACCGTGAACGACATCAAGTTATGGATGAGGAGTGAGTTGGATGCAGTTGTTTAGACAGGTGTGTGGATGGGTTGTGTTGTCAGTGATGTTGATCGGGCCTGTCTCGGCTGAGATTCTAGTGCAGCATAAACAAGGAGAGTTGCGGCTTCAGCAGGTTCCACAGCGAGTGGTGACATTTGATTTAGGTGTTTTGGACTCGTTGGATGCCTTAGGGGTGGATGTCGTAGGGGTGCCTAAGGACTTCTTGCCACCTCATTTAACACAGTATGCCGATGACCGTTACCAACAGATAGGTTCCTTATTTGAACCGGATTTTGAGGCATTGGCGGCTTTAAAGCCCGATTTAATTATCATTGGTGGCCGTTCAGCACCCAGTTTTCGTCAATTAAGTCGTCTTGCGCCTACATTGGATTTAACCCACGATTATACCGATTTTCTTCCCGATTTTTATCAAAATGCACGAATATTAGGGAAAGTCTTTGATAAAGAAGAGGACGTCGAAGCACGTCTGTCACAAATTGATACCCAGTTGCAAGACACCCGTGAATTGGCAGCCAATATTGAAAATGGATTGGTCATCATTACCTCGGGTGGGCGGGTATCTGCGTATGGCGTGGGTTCACGCACAGGCTGGTTGCATGAACATCTAGGGATCACGCCAGCGGTTGATAATCTTAAAGAAGGTACGCATGGTGACCCTGTGTCCTTTGAGTTTATCCTAAAAACAGATCCTGAGTACTTGTTTGTTCTGGATCGTGATACGGCCATCAATTCAGGTGCGGGTGCTGCTCGGACTCTGCTCGATAATGAGCTGATGCATCAGACTCGTGCTTGGCAAGCGGACCGAGTGATCTACCTTAATCCGCAAATTTGGTACGTGACTGTGTCAGGGCTGAATGCGACGCCTGCCATGATTGAGGAAGTTCATGACGCGCTTCAACGAGCACAGTAAGCCGATTGTCTCCATGCGTTTGATGCTAGGCGTGGCTGTTTTAGCACTCTTAGCATTATGCAGCATGATGGTTGGAGTGATGGACCTTTCGTTGATGAATTTAACCGATGAATCAACTCAGGTCTTGCTGATCAGTCGAATCCCCAGAACCTTGGCGGTCATGCTCACCGGGGTTTCTTTGGCTGTTGCGGGTATGGTGATGCAAATGCTGGCCCGTAACCGTTTTGTAGAGCCGTCCACTACGGGCACGCTGGAGTCCGCTTTGCTGGGGATGCTAGTGGTGGCGTTGTTTGCTCCCGGTTTGGGCGTGATGTCCAAGACCTTGATTGCAACGGCCTTTGCAATGGGGGGGAGTTTGATATTCATGTTGCTCCTACGCTCAATACCCTTACGTTCAGCTGTCATGGTACCGTTGGTGGGCATTATGTTCTCCAGTGTTGTCGCGGCCGTGGCAACCTTTATTGCCTATCGCTTTAATCTGTTGCAGTCCTTGGCGAATTGGACCAATGGTGATTTTTCTGTATTGCTGCGCGGTCGTTATGAGTTGTTGTGGATCACCTTGGTCTGTGCCGTTTTGGCCTATCTCTATGCAGACCGTTTTACTCTGGCTGGCATGGGGCGAAGCTTCACCACTAATTTGGGGATGAACTATAGCGTCGTGCTGTTTACAGGATTGTTGCTGGTATCGATGATTGCGGCCATTACGGTGACAACAGCAGGTATGGTGCCCTTTCTTGGGCTGGTCGTACCGAATGTGGTGAGTCTGCTGATGGGCGATAATCTGCGTCGGAGTCTGCCTTGGGTCGCCTTGCTCGGTGCTGGTTTTATGCTGTTTTGCGACCTTTTAAGCCGCTTACTTCGTTACCCCTATGAGGTGCCAGTGGGTACGGTGATGGGGGTGCTGGGTAGTGTGTTTTTTATCTATCTGTTACTGAAGCGAACTCAGCCACGCCATGTTTAGATCTTTGTCCCCTAGTATACGTCTGTGGTTGCTGTTGGGGGGTGTTATCCTCGCCAGCCTCCTTTTTATGACACTCAATGTGCGAGCTGGCTGGGCATTTACACTGCCCTTTCGCGGCGAAAAACTCTTGGGCTTGCTGTTGGTGGCGTATTGTATCGCTATCTCGACGGTGTTGTTTCAGACCCTTACCCATAATCGTATTTTAAGCCCCGGCATCATGGGGTTTGATTTTCTCTATTTGTTGCTGCAGTCGCTGATGGTGTACAGCTTTGGGACGGTTTTTTTCAGCCAAATATCCCCTTCTTTAAAATGGATCGGTGAAGTGCTGGTGATGGTCGGTGTCATGTGCCTATTATTCTATTGGCTGTTTATTCGTCAACAGCGTCACCTGCATGTACTGGTCTTGGTCGGGATTATTCTGGGCACCTTGTTTCGCAGCCTAAATGCCATGATTGCTAGGTTAATGGATCCGGTTGAATTTGATTTGCTGCAGGATGTGATGTTTGCCAGTTTCAATCAAATGGATTCAGCATTGCTGGGTGTGTCTGCGCTGATGGCGTTACTTGTGTCTGTTTTGGGATGGCGATACCATCATGCCTTGGATGTATTGGCGCTGGGCAGTGATCAAGCCGTGAATCTGGGCTTAAATCCACGTCGATTGATGATGCTGATTTTGATCGCAATCGCAATATTGGTTTCGGTCTCGACGGCGTTGGTGGGGCCGGTAACCTTTTTTGGATTGCTGGTGGCCAACCTTGCGTATTCGTTAGCCGGTACTCATCGACATGTGTATGTATTGCCGATGGCTTTTGGTTTAGCGGCAATTATTTTGATTGCCGGGCAGGCGGTGTTGGAGCATTTGCTTAGCTTTGGAACCGGGTTGAGTGTGATTATTGAGTTTATAGGTGGACTGTTTTTTCTGATGTTGGTGATACGGCAGGGTAGAAGATGATCGAGGTAAATGGGCTGAATAAGGCCTATCAAACACAAAAAGTCGTTGATCAGGTGAGTTTTCAACTGAAAGGCGCGGGTGTCACAGCCATCATCGGTCCAAACGGTGCCGGAAAATCGACGCTACTGGGGTTGATCAGTCGTTTGCAGCATCCAGATCAAGGTTGGGTTCGTGTGGATGAGCTGGATGTTCATCACTGTGCGGGTGATCGTTTAGCGCAGACTCTGGCGATTTTACGTCAGGAAAATCAAATCAGCACACGTTTGACGGTCGAGGACTTGGTTAGTTTTGGTCGATATCCTTACAGCAAGGGACGGATCAATGAACAGGATTTGTATAAAATCGAGCAGGCGCTGGTGTTTCTGGACTTAACCGACCTGCGTCATCGTTATCTGGATGAGCTGTCCGGCGGGCAGCGACAACGCGCCTATATTGCCATGGTGCTGTGTCAGGATACTCGTTATCTGCTCTTGGACGAGCCACTCAATAACCTAGATATGAAACACGCCGTTGGTATTATGAAACTGTTGCGTCGTGCGGCAGATGAAATGGGCAAGCAGGTTGTGCTGGTGCTGCATGATATTAACTTTGCTGCCACCTACGCGGATTGTATTTTAGCGATGAAGGAAGGGCAATTGGTGTATATGGGCAGCCCTGAGGTCGTCATTACGCCTGAGATTATGCTGGACTTGTATGATCTGGAGATGACCATTCAGCAGGTTCGGGGCAAGCCAGTTGCGTTTTATTATTGTTAGGAGTGAGCTTGCCAGTTATTAAGGTTAGTAGAGTGACGTTACAGTGACTGTGCTTTATGCCCAATAATGGCCGTGACTTCTTTTAAGCGAGAAATCAGAGCTTCCTGATTAAACAGCTCAAAAGCTGTAGAGCTGCCGACCAGCGCTAAGCTGCCCAGAATATCGTCTGTTTTAGGATTGAGGATAGGAGCAGAAATGCCTGTTAACCCTAAATTAAGCTCATCATGAGTTAGGCTATAGCCATCTTTGCGTATCGTTTTGGTGATCTGGTTGAATTCTTTCCAGCTTAAATCATACTCGGGGTTATCTTGAATCATTTCTTCATAAATACGCTTAAGTCTGTTTGCTTTTTGAAATGAAATCAGTACCTTAGATTGAGCTCCTTTAAACAAAGGAAGTGGGCGGCCCCGACCAAAAGCATACCCTAGCTTTTGTTGTGCGGATTCAATATGTGTATTAATGATATGCCCATCATAGTAAACGCTTAAGTAAACGGTCAGGCCAGTTGTTATTGCAAGCTCTGCCATCATTTCACGACCAGTAGAGATTAATGGGTCGTACTTTCGCATCATCCAATCAAGTTCAATGATACGGGGTCCTAAGGTGTAGTTACCGTCAACTCGCGACAGTAGACCTACATCACATAGCTCTTTGACATAGCGATAGGCCGTTGCGCGCGAAAGAGACATCTGCTGCGCGATATCTTCTACATTGATTACAAGTCTGTCAGGAGAAAAAATATCCAGTACGTTTAACATTTTGGTAAGGCTTGTCATCTACCCGCTCACTATAGTCACTTTAGGTGGCAAAATTATCACATAATGAGATATTTTAGGGAATAGCCTGTTTTGTGTGTTAGCCATGCTAAGTGCTTATAAGTTAAGCGATCTAGGCGTTTTTAAAGGATATAGCGTAGTTTTGTAATATTTATTCAGTATCTTATTGTGAGAATAATATGAAAAATTATGTTGCAAATAGGCTTGCTGTATGTAAATAATCTCACATGTCAATAAATGATGATCTGTGAGGGTGTCTATGAATAATAATATGTGGAAAATGGGTGCAAAATGTCGTTTAGCCGTCGCTGTATTGGCATGTAGTTCTGCCGCGGTACAGGCATATCCGTTAATTGAGAGTGATTCCACCCAGATTAATCTGGATGTAGAGGCGGTCATGGGGGTGTTTAGCAGCGGAGAGACCTATGGCAACAGCAATTCATCCCCCTCATGGACGGAGGGATATATTAAGTATGGGTTTTCAGGTGCTCATCAGCTCAACCAGGGTGAGGTCTTTGGAGCGATTAATGCAGTGACTAGCGGTACTTGGGGGGACGGAGATGCTTCCGGTGCCACCACAGGGAAAGAGCGTAAGACGGATCTCGAAGATCTTTTTTTAGGGTACCGTTCGGATTTTTTTGAGGTGTCGGTTGGTCGTCAAAACATAACGATTGGTGATGGTTTTCTCTTAAATGGAGACGGTCTGAATTTAGGTAAAGGGGCTGGTCCTGAAGAGCTAAATCGAGGAGGTGCTTACTGGTTGGCACCTCGTAAAGCGTTTGATAAGACCGCTCTGGTCAGGTTAGGCGGTGACTTAGGGGTGCGATCAGACCTGTTCTGGTTTGAGTCGGATAATGTTGCCCAAGGAAAGCCAGAAATGGCAGGTATTAATATTGAGCATGTTTCGGAGTTAGGTGTTGTTGGATTCATGCACCTTAAAGGATTGGATGTTGATGACGTGTGGGGTAACCCCGCTCGTGATGGTCAGAAGACGACAAGCTTGAGATATCAAGGCAGTGCTGGAGTTGACAATCTGTTTTTGTCAGCCGAATACGTGCATCAGTCCCAGGGTGACAATAGTGGCAGCAGTAAAGCATGGTATGCTGAAGCGGGTTGGACTTTTGCGGATTTATCATGGTCGCCAAGTGTTAATTACCGCTATACGCGATATAACACGGGCTATGACCCACTATTCTTTGGTTTTAACCGCGGCTATGGTACCTGGTTCCAGGGAGAAGTGGCCGCAAACTATGCAGGGCCTTTTGGGACTGATTCTGTGATCCATTATTTGGGTGTAACGGCACAGCCCGCTGATCTGCTGTCGGTTGGAGTTGGATATTTTGATTTTAATAAGACCATAGGCGGTAGTGGCGATAATGATGCCAGAGAGCTAAATTTTTGGGCTGAGTGGGTTGTTAATGATCACCTGATCCTTAGCCCCTTGATTGGTTTCTACAAACCCGATTCGGCTAACGGCACGCAAGGAAGTACAAAGCTCAATACCTATGGGCAGATCATGGCAGTAATTCCTTTTTGAACTACTGAAGACTGAGTCGCGGTAGGGTGTCAATTATACGAATAACAAGGTGAATGAAATGATTAATCACTACAAGCTCCTAATCAATGGACAATGGCAGGAAGGAGCCGATCAAGCATTTGAGGTAAAAAATCCATCAACGTTGGAGACGATTGCTACTTGTGCTAATGCTACACCAGAGCAGTTAGACCTGGCTGTCGAGGCTGCCACTGAGGCATTTAAACATTGGCGAAATGTTTCCCATGCTGAAAAACAGCAGATACTTCATCGCATTGCCGATGATGTGACCGAAGCACGTGATGAAATAGCAACATTAATTGTTGCTGAGCAAGGAAAACCACTGTTTTTAGCGCGAGGTGAGGTCGAAGGTGGTGTTGCTTGGCTTCGTTATGCTGCTGATCAGGAAATTCCAGTTGAGCTTGTTGAAGAAACAGCTGAAAAGCGGATTGAATTGCATCGTAAACCTTTAGGGGTGGTGGCTTCAATTACACCTTGGAATTGGCCCTTCATGATTGCTGTGTGGCATATTGCCCCGGCGCTGAGAGCGGGTAATACCGTGATTAGCAAACCTTCCTCTCTGACGCCTTTAAGTACCATTAAACTGGTCGAGATTATTAATCGTCACGTCCCGCAAGGCGTTATTAATATAGTGACAGGTGAGCGTGGTATTGGCAGTGCGATCACTCAGCACTCGGCGATTCAAAAGATTGTTTTTACTGGTTCTACGCCGACAGGGCAGAGTGTAATGCGCAATGCAGCTGATACGTTAAAACGCCTCACGTTGGAGTTGGGTGGGAATGATGCCGCCATTGTGTTGCCTGGAACAGATATCAATAAAACGGCAGCCGGTGTGTTTGCTGCGGCATTTCTGAATATGGGTCAAACATGTGCAGCGCTGAAGCGTCTCTATGTTCACGAATCAGAATATGAGGCGCTGTCTGCAGCGTTAGTTCGTATCTGTCAGGAGCAGGTTGTAGGAGATGGCTTTGAAGAGTCGACGACTTTTGGACCAGTACAGAATCAAGCACAGCTCGATTTGATCATCGATTTGGTTGAAGACGCCAGACATCATGGCGCCAACATAATGTGCGGTGGTGAAAGGCTGAATCGAGAGGGTTATTTCTTTCCACCTACGATCATTACTGACGTTAGTAATCATTCTAGGGTCGTTAAAGAGGAACAATTTGGTCCTGTACTTCCCATCATTAAGTACACGGACTTAGAGGATGCTATTGCAATGGCGAATGATTGTGAAGTTGGACTTGGGGGGTCTGTTTGGGGGCCTGATTCTAACGCGGCTACAGTCGTTGCATCACGATTAGAGTCAGGGGTGGCTTGGGTGAATACGCATGCCCAAATTCAACCCAATACCCCCTTCGGAGGCTGCAAAATGTCAGGTTTTGGTGTTGAGTTTGGGTTAGAAGGTTTGTTGGAGTTTACGTCTCATCAACTTTTGTATTTGAGCAAATGAATGGAGCATTAAATAGGTTAAACCGCTTCAGTTCGATTTGATGATGTCTGTTGCACTTAGTGACACGTCTAATATTTTGGTCGATCCCCCTTCTCGTTAACGAGATATTCATAGCGGAAGCAGGCTGTCAGGGTTTGCTTCCGCTTTTTTTTTGGACTTCTTCATGCGCTGAAGTAGAGCCACATTCTCACCATTTAGTATCTTTGAGATAGGTATAAGCAAATATCAGTCATAGTTTTAACAAAATCTCTCATTTTGATTTTTAGTTAAAAAATTTACTATTTTGCATTGACAGTAATTGATTAAATCTCATAAGATGAGATTTAATCAATTATAGGGTGGTTGTTATGAATGGTGCAGAAGCCTTAATTAGGGCCGCGGCTGAAGCCGGAATTGAGTATTGTTTTGCAAACCCAGGCACCACAGAGATGCCGTTGGTTGCCGCTATGGATAAAGAACCCGGATTTCGCCCTGTTCTGAGCATGTTCGAGGGGGTGTGTACGGGAGCGGCAGATGGTTACGGTCGTATAGCTGGGCGCCCTGCGTTGACATTGACGCATCTTGGACCGGGTTTTGCGAATGGCATAGCCAATCTTCACAATGCCCGTCGAGCAAACACTCCTATTGTTAACTTAGTCGGTGATCATGCATCGTGGCATGTGAACTACGATCCACCTCTGGCCAGCGATATAGAGTCTCTGGCGCGCACGGTGTCCAAATTTGTCCGTACGTCTAAATCGGCGGATCATTTGGTTGAGGATTTCGCGGCGGCTGTCAATGCCTCTTGGAGTGCTAAAGGTGCGATATCAACGCTTATGTTACCGATGGATCTACAGGCAAATGAGCTGACCTCCACGGTTGGAAAAATAAAGATAACGCCACCGAGTCGGTACTTTGTTTCAGACTGGGTGTTAGACGTAGCTCAAAAAATCAATTCAGGAAAGCGTCTGGTTTTTATCGTTGGTGACACAGGGCTTACTGAGGAAGGGTTAAAAGCGGCAGGAAGAATTGCGCAGTTACCAGGCATCAAAATGTACGCGGAAACCTTTCCGCGTGTGAGTTACCGAGGGGGTGGTCTTCCAGATTTAGATCGTTTGCCTTATTTCCCAGAAAAAGCGATTGAGGTTTTGGAGCAATACGATGAAGTCATCTGTGCAGGTGTTCCCGAACCCATCTCATACTTTGGGTATGAAGGGTTGCCTTCACGCTTGGCTGAGCTTGATCGACTGACCATGTTGGCCGAGGTCGGACATGATGTCGTGGGTGCGCTATCAATGCTGGCTGACGAAGTGGATGCTCCTGCTTTTAAAAACAGCGAAGGAGCCGTCGTCTTGCCGAGTGCTTCAGAAGCATTAACGCCTGAATCCATAGGGCAGATCCTGTCTGCTTTATTGCCAGAGGACTCAATCGTATCGGTTGAAGGGGGTACCTGCGGGTATCCTTTCTTCACCGCTTCAGCAAATGCGGCTAAGCATCGTGTGATGACCAATACGGGTGGTGCGATTGGTCAAGGTATTCCTGCTGGCTTTGGGGCAGCCCTAGCTGAGCCAGGCAATACGGTGATCTGTCTGCAATCGGATGGCAGTGCACAATACACCATTCAGACACTCTGGAGCATTGCGCGAGAAGGCCTTCCTGTCATCATTTTGATTGCGGCGAATCACAAATACAACATCCTCCAAAATGAATTGCGTCGATATGGTGTCGAGACGTTCGGCATCAACTCGCTTCAGTTAACCGAATTAGATCGTCCTCGGGTTGATTGGCAAGCTTTATCCAAAGGTTATGGGGTTAAGTCCGTTCAAGTCGCACACAACGCAGAGCTGATGCTGGCTTTAAAAGAAGCAGTTCAAGCGAAAGAGCCGCGACTGATTGAAATGTCACTGTGAGGATTGATCATGGCGAATATAGATATATTTCCAGATGTTGAGCGTTTTCTGTCGGAATCAAAAAGCTTGTTTATTGCAGGTGAGTGGGTCAAGCCGATTGCTGGGGGAAGCTTCACGGTCGAAAACCCAGCAAATCGTCAGGTTATTGCAACCGTCTCAAGTGCTGAGAAAGAAGATGTTGATCGTGCCGTTCAGGCTGCTCGTTATGCCTTAGAGGGAGTATGGGGGCGGGTTCAGCCATCTGAGCGTACTCGGTTAATGCTGCGTCTGGCGGACTTAGTTGAGGAAGACGCCCATCATCTTGGGCAGATTATCTCTCTGGAAAACGGAAAGCCCTATACCAATGCTTATAGTGGGGAAGTGGTCATCACGGCCAATATTCTGCGATATTTTGCCGGGTGGCCGTCGAAAATTGAAGGCAGCACCATTCCTATTTCACCTCGCAGTGGCGCACAGATGCTGAATTATACGGTTAAAGAGCCGGTTGGTGTGTGCGCGATGATCGTGCCTTGGAACTTTCCACTCTCGATGTGCGCATGGAAGCTCGGTCCAGCTTTGGCAACGGGTTGCACAGCGGTTCTTAAGCCAGCAGAACAAACCCCACTTTCATCTTTGCGTTTGGCTGAGTTGATTCAACGTGCTGGATTTCCTGGCGGTGTTGTCAATGTGGTTACTGGTTTTGGTGAGGGGGCAGGGGCACCTTTAGCAGCTCATCCAGACGTTGACAAAATTGCGTTTACGGGTTCAACAGCCGTAGGCCGTCTGATTGCACAAGCCGCGGTTGGCAATATGAAAAAGGTGTCACTGGAGTTGGGGGGTAAATCTCCCAATATCATATTGCCAGACGCAGATATTATCCGTGCAGCCAAAGGTGCGGCGGATGGAATTTTTTATAACCAAGGGCAGGTTTGTACAGCTGCCTCGCGTTTGTATGTTCACGACAGTGTATTGGAGCAAACGTTAGACGAGTTACGCAAGCATGCATCCGCACATGTCATTGGTCCAGGGCTTGATCCCTCTACGACGATGGGACCGCTCGTTTCCTCGGATCAATATGAGATCGTCAGAGGTTACATCTCGAAGGCCATAGATGAAGGTGCAGAGTTAATTTGTGGTGGCAAAACGCCTGATTATCTCTCAGATGGCTATTTTATGGAGCCTACGGTGTTTCTCGATAAACAAGAAAAAGCCTGCATTGCACGCGAAGAAATATTTGGTCCCGTCGTGACGGTTATGTCTTGGTCAGATATTGATGAATTGGTCTATCGAGCGAATAACACACCCTTTGGTCTTGCTGCAGGTGTTTGGACAAATAACCTCCAGCAGGCACATCGAATTGCTGCCCAATTAAAAGCGGGATCTGTATGGGTTAATTGCTGGAATGTGGTTGATCCTGCATCACCCTTTGGCGGTTACAAACAGTCCGGATGGGGACGCGAAATGGGTAAAAACGTCATTGATGCTTATACCGAGACAAAAAGCGTTTTTATTGACTTAAGTTAACAAAGTTGAGGATTAGATAATGGATTTAGAACTGCACAATCGAGTGGCAATTGTAACCGGTGGTGGCATGGGGATCGGTAAGGATGTCGCGCTTTTTCTCGCTGAAGAAGGCTGCGATGTGGTGATTTGTTCCCGAACAATGTCAGTGCTAGAAAAAACAGCCGCTGAAATATCGAAAGCAACGGGTCGGAGAGTCCTTCCGATTAGCTGTGATACGACAGATATGGATTCAGTGAACCGTATGGTTGAAAAAACGGTTGAAGAGTTTGGTCGAGTCGACATTCTTGTTAATGGGGCTGCTGCTCCATCAGGAGTGGTAAGAAACTCGATTGAGTTTGCCAAAGACAGCGAGCTATTAGGTGATTTAGATACCAAAGTGATTGGTTATTTCCGGTGTGCAAAGGCTGTAGCGCCTTATATGAAAAAGGCAGGCTGGGGCCGAATCATTAATATTGGCGGATTGACCGGACGAAGCAGTAAGGTCATGTCAGGTATGCGAAACCTTGCAATTGTTCATATGACGAAAAATCTATCCGATCAATTGGGGCCAAATGGAGTGACGTGCAACATCATTCATCCTGGTGTTGTTGATACACCTCATATACAAGAGCTGTATGAGAGAGAAGCAACCTTACAAGGGAAGACACCTGAGCAAGTTGAGCAGGGCTATATCGACGCAACACCGATTCGACGCACCTTAAGTCCCGTTGAAATCGCGTGGTTAGTTGGTTATTTGGCTTCACCTAAGTCGGGAGCCGTCACTGGAGAGTCTATTGGTATTGACGGTGGCCTTACTCGAGGCATCTTTATCTAAGGAGTTAGCATTATGAGCGGTACGATTCTTGTTGCAACAGTAGGTCAAGCGGTTATTAAAAGCTCTGACAATGGACAAACTTGGCATCGTCTTGGCTTAGGTCAGGATATAGAGTTTGATGCTATTACTCGTTCGTTAGATTTAGATCCCTCTAATCCTGAACGGATTTATATCGGAACAGATACGGGTTTGTGTGTGAGTGAGGATACTGGCAAAAAGTGGGTACGAGTCGACTCACCCTTCAATGGTGAAACTGTATGGAAGGTTGCTGTAGACCCAAAAAATCCAAAACGAATTTTTGTGGGTACGGGCGCACCGTCACGAGCCGTTCTTTGGCGAACAATTGATGGTGGTGTTACTTGGGATAGAGCGCCTGTCGAAATTCCTGAATTTTGTGCAGGGGTGTCAAAACCACGTCTGTTGGCCTTTTCATACGACCCTACCGACTCTAACAACCTTTGGTTTGGCCTTGAGGAAGGAGGATTGTTTAAGAGCGTAGATGGAGGCGATAGCTGGGAGCGCGTCGATTCACGGTTACTCTGGGAGTATAACTCAGACATACACTCCATTCGTGTATTACCCAATCATGGCAAAAAAGTCATTGTTGTGATCTGTGTTAATGCCATCTATCGCAGTTTTGATGACGGGCTGACATGGATAGGAGTGAATCCGAACGAAGCCTTTGGTCTTTATTACGCAAGAGCAACGGCTATGCCCGCGGGATCAGAAGACACAATTTACTTAAGTATTTCCGATGGAACGCCAGGCACCACCAGTCGAGTATTGGTATCGCAAGATGCGGCAGCAACCTGGGAGACTTTGCCACTGCCTTTACAGCCCAACTCATGTGTTTGGGGGATGCATGTAAACCCAAACAATTCCAATCAAATAGTCATAGGCACGAAATATGGCCATCTGTTTACCAGTACAAATGCGGGTAAGTCTTGGAAAAAGGAATGGCGCGAATTTAGTGAAATCTCTGATGTGTTATGGACGTCAGCAGTCGCTGAGATTGAAGCAGGGCATCAGTCCGTCATAACAAAGTGAGGATGTGAAGATGAAGTTTAAAGTCGTTCGGACACACCTGTCTCTGTTTGTTAGAGATCCTGACGTATCTGCAAAGTGGTATGCAGATGTCCTTAATATGGAAGAAACAGCCCGTAATGGCAGTGATTGGGTCATGATGGGATTCGGTCAAAAGCACCATGATATTGCCCTCATCAAAGCTCCAGAAGGCGCGAAACAAGGTGGACTTGGGCTCCAGCATTATGGGTTAGAGATTGATGGAGATGAAACCACACTTCGTAAACTCTACGGTATGTTGCTGACCAAAAAGGTGAACATAGTAAAAATTACCGACCATGAAGTGGGTAAAGGTGTTTATTTTACAGACCCAGATGATAACCGCTTGGAGTTTTTTCTTGAAACCGAGCATAACGACGAGTTAGGAAAACAGCGCTTCAAAATGACCAGTGCGCCGAGTCGTGATATTAAACTCGATCCCATTTTTGAATAAATGAATTAGGGGAAAACGATGAAAGAAACCAATTTTAGTGCTTACCATATTCGTAAATGGTTTTCTTTTTATGAAGAAACCTTGGCCAATGAAACCGGTATATTGGCTGACGGTGAGCCTGTAAGAAAATACGTCATTGCAGCTGCTATACACAATCCATTTGCAGGCCAATTTAAAGAAGACTTATCCCAACTGATCGAAAACTCGCCTTTGTTAGGGCAGGAGTTTGGTCGCCGAATTAACGAGCTGGCCGGTGATAATGAAATTGTTAGTTATGGCAAGGCCATTCTCGTTGGTGCTGATGGGGAGTATGAGCATGGCAATGCATTTCTAACAAACCCCGCGGCAGATCCTGTCCGAGACGCTTTGGGGGGCGGTAAATCCTGGGTTCCATCGACGGGCAAGATCGGTGGACCGGGTGCCATCCTTGATATACCTCTGGCACATAAAGATGCTTTATATGTTCGTTCACACTATGACTCTATTTCAGTGTCATTTAACGATGCTCCACGGCGTGATGAATTGCTTGTGATATGGGCTTTTGCAACTCGCGGACGTCTTCATGCTCGTTTGGGAGGGCTAAAGGCTGAAAACGTAAAAGGTGAAGATGGACTGCATTAAAGCGGCTTCAACAATTTAATACAAAAGGTTTGTTAGCGATGTCTGCCAGAAGTGCTTTTTTCATGAGTGGTGAGTTAAAACTCCACTATTTGCAATGGGGCGATACGAGTGGCGTCCCTGTCATTATGCTGCATGGCCTTCGAGGCTTCGCCAATACTTGGCAATCACTCGCGCTCGCTTTGGGTGATGGTTACTGCTGTTATGCACTGGATCAGCGTGGAAGGGGCGAGAGTGATTGGGGGGATATCGACAGCTATCAGACTGAAACCTATGTCAAAGATATCGAGAGCTTTATAACGCATTTGGGCTTAACAGAGTTCATTTTGATTGGGCACTCCTTGGGGGGTACAAATGCGTTGGAATATACGCGTTTGCATCCTGATAAGGTTCATAAGCTTGTCATTGAGGATATCGGTCCTGGTTCATCTAGCCACGGAGAAGGCGCTGATCGTATTCGCCGTGAGATGCTAAACACCCCGCTCTCATTTGATTCATGGGCAGAGGCTGAAACCTTCTGGCGTAAGAGTCGACCGCATTTAACGGAAGCGTCACTGCAAGCACGTCTACACAACTCATTTAGAGAGGTGAAGGGGCAAGTGTATTGGAAACATGATCAGGAAGGGATAGCAACCGCACGCTTGAAATTTGAGCCAATCGACTTATGGCCAGCCGTCAAATCCGTGCGTTGTCCAGCGTTGTTGGTGAAGGGAGCTCAATCCGATTTTTTACCTCACGCCACGATTGCAGAGGTGATATCCACCAATGCTTGTTTCAGTTCAATCGTTATCAATGAGGCGAGTCATTATGTTCATGATGACCAACCGGAAAAATTTAATGCAGCCATTTTGCGTTTTTTGAACTCATAAAAAGATATGCGCTTTGGGGGTGTCACGTGCAGATTAAAAAAACTGATGTTGTCATAGTGGGAGGTGGTCCTAACGGCATTACCTTAGCTAACTACATGGGCCTTTACGGAATCGATACGATTGTTTTGGAAAGCTCAAATGAAATTTTGCCCTACCCCCGTGCGGTGGGTATGGATGATGAAGCCATGCGAGTGTTGCAGGGCGTTGGCCTTGCTGAGATTGCCAGTCGGGATATGATCAGAAATGTCCCTCTGCGCTATTACAATGCCCGAGGGGTGTGTTTTGCAGAAGTAAAGCCATCGGCCGCTAAGTTTGGGTGGCCAATGCGCAATATATTTATGCAGCAGCTGACAGAAGTGACGCTTCGAGATGGACTTAAACGCTATCCATGCATTGATGTTCGTTTGGGTCATTCTATGGAGTCGATTAATCAGGATGACCTTAAGGTTTCGCTGAAAGTAATGGACCATACATCAGGAGAGCAGTACGGTATTGATGCTCAGTATGTTGTGGCTGCTGATGGTGGTCGCTCCCCTGTGCGGAACCATCTTGGAATAGGGTATAGCGGTGTGACGCATCCTGCCAAGTGGATTGTGGTCGATGCAGCCAATGATTCCCTTGATGCACCCTATACGGCGCTGCATGCTGATCCTGAACGCCCATTTGTTTGCATCTATCTTCCGTATCAGTACCGTCGTTGGGAGTTCATGCTGCACCCTGGTGAAGACGAAGAGAAAATGTGTGATGAACAGGTTATCAGAGGCCTCATACGCAAGCATATCGGAGACGCGGTCGATAAACTCGATATCGTTCGTATTCGCGCCTATACCCATAATTCACGTGTAGCCGAAACCTTTATCAAAGGACGTGTTCTACTCTGTGGCGATGCGGCGCATATAACGCCACCTTGGGCAGGACAAGGTCTGAATTCAGGCTTGCGAGATGTTGTTAATATTGGCTGGAAAATAGCAGCGGTGATTAAAGGAAAAGTCTCGCCAGCCATTCTTGAAAGCTATGACAGTGAGCGCCGAGGCCACGCAACCGATTTGATAGCTCTTGCGGATAATATGGGTGCCGTTTTAGGTATGACCAATCCGGTACTGGCAGGTGTAAGAGATTGGATATTCAAAGCCACTGGTTCAGTAGACAATCTGCGTGAGCATTTGACTGAGTTTAAATTCAAGCCTGTGGCTCAGATTGTTCGCGGTGTGGTTCATCACGAGACAGATGAAGTGTATGAAGACAGCCACGTCGGTAAGTTATTCATCCAGCCCGATGTTGAGGATGCACATGGTCAGCGTCAGAAGTTGGATTTTATATTAGGTGATTGGTTTGCGATTGTTGGTTTTAGAACGAATCCACTTGAACATATGACAGACGAAAATCGTCAATTCTGGGAAACACTCAACACCCGATATATACAAGTTAACCGTTCGCGAAGTGGCAATAATTATGATGACCGACTCAAAGCAGATGGTGTAATCAGTGTTGAAGATGTGGATAACCAATTATCCAATTGGTTTACCGATGTCAGAGATAAAATTGTCATTGTCCGTCCAGATCGATTTGTTGCTGCGATCACTTCGCCCCATCGATTAAATTATGCCCTCGACGCACTTCGAAAAAAGCTAATTTAGTCATTTTAGCTGCGGCCTTTAGAAAAGGCCGCAGTATTTTTTAAATGAATCAATTGTGGATGGATAGCGTGATGATAGATCTTACGAATAAAGATTTAATGCCTAATCTTTGTTTAATTGATGGGAAGTGGTGTGAGGCGGATCAGGGTGATCGCGTTAATGTCACGAATCCCGCTACGGGCGAGATCCTGGCCAGCGTACCAATGATGGGTAAGGCTGAAACAGAACGTGCTGTTTTAGCCGCACACTCGGCGGGTAAAGCATGGCGTCAACTGACAGGGAAGAGTCGAGCGGAGATATTGCGTCGATGGTTCGAGTTGCTACTTGCCAATCAGGACGATTTGGCCAAAATTCTATCTGCTGAGCAGGGAAAGCCAATTAAAGAAGCGAAGGGCGAAATTGCCTATGCCGCTTCATTTGTTGAGTGGTTTGCAGAGGAAGCAAAACGTGTCTACGGCGATGTCATCCCAGAGGTGATGCCAGGAACCCGTTTAACGGTTCGAAAAGAACCTATTGGTGTTTGTGCAGCCATAACCCCTTGGAATTTCCCAGCCGCAATGATTACGCGTAAGGCGGGTCCTGCACTGGCCGCTGGCTGTACTATCATTATTAAACCTGCTACACAAACGCCACTGACCGCCATTGCCTTAGCCGTTTTATCAGAACAAGCCGGTGTTCCTGCGGGTGTGTTACAGATCGTGAATGGGCGTTCGGCTGATATTGGCGATACTTTATGCGCACATCCTTTGGTTCGAAAGTTATCGTTCACGGGTTCGACCGAAGTGGGTCGGTTACTGATGCGACAGTGCTCAGATAACATCAAGAAAGTCTCCTTGGAACTAGGAGGTAATGCCCCATTTATTGTTTTTGACGATGCGAATCTTGATAAAGCCGTAGAGGGAGCATTGATAGCGAAGTATCGTAATAATGGTCAGACGTGCGTCTGTGCAAACCGAATTCTTGTTCAAGACGGCATATATGATCGCTTCGCAGCAAAGCTTGCCGACGCGGTTGATCGTATGGTCGTTGCTGACGGGTCAAACCCTAGGGCAGATTTAGGACCCCTTATCGATACAAAAGCTTACGCCTCCGTTAGTGGCATGATTGATGAAGCATTGGCTTTGGGCGCTAAGCAAGTGACGAAACGAGAGATTCATACTGACCCATCACAACGATTTATGAATCCGGTTGTATTGTCCGGTGCAACCAAGGAAATGCGTGTGTATCGAGACGAAATTTTTGGTCCAGTTGCGCCATTATTCCGCTTTTATAGCATTGAAGAGGCCATTGAGTTGGCGAATGACACCGAGTTTGGACTGGCCTCTTATCTCTACACATCCAGCATCAATACGTATATACAGGTGTCTGAAGCACTTGAGTACGGCATGGTAGGGGTGAATACCGGTTTGATTTCAAATGAAGTGGCTCCCTTTGGAGGCATTAAATCATCCGGTATTGGGCGTGAAGGGTCGAAATACGGCATTGAGGATTATCTTGAAATCAAATATGTGTGCTTGGGAGGCTTGGAATGACGGCCCCAACTCTCGATTATCAATCCATTGCCATAGAGCAAGATCATGCACTTAGCCAAGCATTATCTCTATCAAGATTTTCTGGATTTGAGGGCGCCAGTATAGAAGATGGGTATGCTGTACAAGTTAAAATGATTGAACGAAACAGGGCACGGGGGCATCACCTAAATGGCTGGAAAGTCGCAATGGCCAACCAAGCGGCATTGACGCGCTTTTCGTTAGAAACGCCCGTGTATGCTCCATTATTCGATTTTATGCAATTGAGTAATCAACTCGTGCCTGCAGCCCAGACGATAGCGCCTAAACTTGAGGCGGAGGTTGTGTTTATCTTGGGGCGAGATATTGTAGATGCGAGCAGCTCTCGTGATGAAATTTTGGCTTCGATTGCCTATGTTGTTCCGGCCTTTGAAGTGGCGGACTCGAGAACTGCATGGACGTTTGATATCCCAACTTTCTTGGCTGATGGGGCTGTTGCCCGCTTCTATCGAATAGGACGCCTGTTGCGCTTTGATCCTGATTATGACTTTGAAACGTTAAGCTGCTCTCTGCATACAGAGAGTAGTTGTGTGGTCGGCTCGAGTTTCAACTTAATAGGGGGGCCTTTAGAAACGATGATCACGATGGTGCGTGATCTGGTTCCTCGTTTTGGCCCCTTACGCGCGGGACAACATTTTTTGAGTGGTTCGTTAACTCCCCCTTTGGACATGAAGCTCAACTCCCGCTATCGGTTAGAGTTATTGGGGCAAACTCTCGAGTTGGAGTACAGGTAACACCATGAATGATCAATATCAAAAAGGCATGGCAACGCGTAAGGCTGTATTGGGTGATGAGTATGTTGAACAGTCAATCAATAATGCCACTCATTTTACAAAGCCTTTGCAGCGACTTGTCACCGAGTATTGCTGGGGAAATGTTTGGCAGAGAGAGGGGCTTGAAAAATCTGAGCGCAGTTTAATTAACCTAGCCATGATTGCTGTTTTAAATCGACCACATGAATTAGAGCTTCACTTGCGTGGTGCATTAAAGAATGGCCTTACACCTGTTCAAATTCGTGAAGTATTGTTGCAAGTAGCGATTTATGCCGGTGTGCCCGCATCGATTGATGCGTTTCGTGTGGCAACCAAAGTACTTAAAGACGCTGGCATTGATCTAAACGACCTATCAGAACTGTGATTTTATACACCACTTAAAAAACCACAATTCCATAACGATTTAGTTATGAAATTGTGGTGTCTGAGGATGTCTCGCTCATCGCTCAGACTCGTCTATTTATGCTGACCCCATGAGTGTTACCAAAGAGTGTTTGTTGTATTTAAGGGATTGTACATACACTATAATTCAATCTATTTCTTATCTATTTGCGACATAATCCTACAATATGATATTAGAATTAAAATAATTGTTGATTTGTGTTATATTTTATATTAATTATCACTATATGAGATTTTATCTAATTATGTTTTGAGGATTTAGTGATGATTAAGAATCGAATGAAGCGCCTTTCACTCTTTACCGCTATTGGTCTGTCTGTTCTGATTGCGATCCCTTTAAAGGATGTATCCGCCGCAGAGATCTCGCTTGTGTATGCTTCAGAATCCCCTCCTCAGACGTTTCCCGTAGTCACCGCAAATAAATGGGCTGAAGTTCTTAAAGAAAGAACCAATGGGCGTGTGGGAGTTCGTGTGTTCTCTGGAGGGGCATTGTTAAGTGCAGGGAACATGTTTGATGGAGTTCATGCAGGGGTTGCTGATATAGGTCAGGTTGCTGTTTCGTATGATCCTGGGCGTTTCCCTTTACTAAGCCTTGCGGGTGCGGTTACTGGGCTTAATGTTAGCTCTTCTGTTGCGAGTCAAGCGGTTTATGATCTCACGCAGATCTACAGTTCAGAGCAATTGGGGTTTAATAATTTCAAAATATTGACCGCTTTTACTTCAGAGCCCGGTCGTATTCACAGCAAAGGGCGTGTGGACAGCCTTGAAAATCTCAAAGGATTAGAATTACGAGTTCCAGGTGACAGTGCTGCAGTGTTACGTGAGCTTGGCGCGGTGCCAGTGGGCTTAAGTATGCCAGAAACAGGTGAGGCTCTTCAGACAGGCGTTATTTCAGGCTATGTAGGCTCTAGAGAAACGCTAATGGATCTTCGTTTTGCCCGCACGGCCAAGCACGTGGTTGATTATCCATTAACCAATGTTGTTTTTGTAGTGGTGATGCGACAGGATCGCTGGGATTCACTACCCTCCGCTGTGCAACGCGTTATCGAAGAAATGGGATCAGAAATAGCAGGGTTTGCAGGTGGTTATTTGGATGGTCGAGTGAAAGAGTCTCTTGAATGGTCCGGACGCGAGGAAAGCCTGAATGTCGTTACCTTAACCGAAGACGAGTCAGGTCGTTGGGATGAAAAGTTGCAGCCGCTATTGGATGCGCGTATCACGGCGGTGGATCAAATGGGGTTGCCTGGAAGTGAATTGGTGGCCACATTGAGGGATAGAATTGCCCATCATCAGTTGAACCAATAACCAAAATCCAATGACGAAGGGCTTTATAGCCCTTCTTTTCTCGTATTCGAGTTAGAAAGGTGATCGTGTCAATGAATACAGAAACCGAATCAACTGATCAATGCACAAATGCACTCATTTTCCGTATGCATTCTATGGTCAGTAATCTTTTACTGAGTATTGCAGGGGTTGCTCTCGTCTCGATTGTTATCATCGTTGCGACGAACATTCTTCTTAGACAATTCGCGACCTCATTTGGAGGCACTGCTGAGGTAGTCGGGTGGTTGACCGCCGTTGTGATATCTCTGTCTTTAGCTGAATCACAAAGTAAAAAAGTACATGTATCGATGAGTGCATTAATTGATGTTCTACCAAACAAGATATCATTGTTTATTCAACTTTGTATTGCTGTATTGAGTGCGATATTTTTTTTAGTCTTGTCATGGCAGTTATGCAAGTTTGGTATCAATATTATGGATCGTCAGAGCTTGTCGCCAACCCTTCAGATACCGTATTACGGATTTATCATGATTGCTGCTTTTGGTTTTTTTGCATTTAGTATCACGCTAATTATTGATGTGTATTTGGTTCTTAATAGATTGATAAACCGATACTAAAGAGGAAGGTTAGATGGATTATTATATTATATCTCTTATAGGTGTAGTCAGCCTTTTCTTGTTGATTGCGATGAGCGTCCCCGTTAGCTTTGCAATGTTAATTGTTGGATTTTCAGGTATTTATTATATTATAGGCCCAATGGCAGCCTTTAATTTAATTAGTGCAGGGATTTGGGAGCAAGTTTCATCCTATCCATTGAGTGTTATTCCACTTTTTATTTTAATGGGGGAAATACTGTCTCGCTCAGGAATTACGAAACAACTTATGAATGCGGCCTACGCATGGGTAGGGCACATGAAGGGATCTATGGCCAGCACTACAGTGCTAACAGGAGCTGGTTTTGGGGCTGTTTGTGGATCAAATTCAGCGACAACGGCTGCTGTTGGGAGTATTGCTTTACCCGAAATGAAAAAATATGAGTATGATCCGACCCTTAGGGCCGGGGTGGTTGCTGCAGCTGGGACATTAGGAACCATAGTCCCTCCTAGCTCCGTACTGATAATTGTTGCTTTACAAGCCGAATTAGCGATTCGCGATTTGTTTCTTGCCAGCATTATTCCCGCATTTATATTGGTTTCATTTTTTATGCTAACCATTGCTTTGATTTGCTATAGATATCCATTGATGGGGCCTGCTGGTAAAAAAACACCTTTAGTTCAAAAAATTAAAAAAATGTCAGGTGTAATTGAGTCATTTTTATTATTTGCAATTGTATTGGGTGGTTTGTTTGCGGGTTGGTTTACCTCGACAGAAGCTGCTGCTGTTGGTTGTCTTGGCGCTCTTGTTGTATGTACTATTCAAGGAAAGTTAAAGTGGGAGTCGTTCCAGAGCTCTATGAAAAATACACTGATATACTCTTCAATGATATTGATGCTTATTATTGGGGCAGTGGTGTTTGGGCGTTTTCTAGCGATCACTCGCATTCCTTTTATTATTGCTGACTGGGCAACTCAGTTACCTATCTCGGCCCTTTTCATTATGGCAACTATTCTGCTGATTTTTCTACTAGGTGGTGCGATTATGGATGCAATGGGGTTTTTGGTGATTGCAATGCCAATTTTTCTTCCGGTGGCTTTGTCGCTTGGTTACGAGCCTTTATGGTTTGGAATCATGGTTTGCCTTGCAACGGGCATGGGAGCTATCACACCACCAATAGCAGTCAATGCTTTTATTGTGAATGCACTTGATCCGAGTATTGGTTTTAAAAACATTATGAGAGGAATAAGCCTTTTCTTGCCTGCATTTTTATTAACACTAATTATATTGCTGATTTTTCCGCAATTAATTTAAGTGATTATATTGGGGAGTGAGAGACAAGGGGAAATCCCTTTTGTCTTTTGAGTTGGATTATTATTAAACAGTATTGTATAAATTACATCAATAGTTAAATATTTATTTAAAGTAAAATAATATCAGTCATGGGTAAGTATGATGAAATCAATATTGAAGAGTGATTATAAAAAATTGGATTTGATTGGAAAGGCTTCGGAGCTAGGAGCAATTACGAAAAATGACAAGGATGATGCAAAGGTATATGAAAAGAAAATAGGGTCAATAACAAATGCTGACTCTTCATTTGCTGTTTTTAGAAGTGAAAAGGGACAATACCTTGTCGAGTATCCTTTTTCAGAGCATGCCATTGTTGTTGAAGGCTCGGTAATCATTACTGATATGAATACTGGATTGAGTCAACAGTACTCTATTGGAGAGGGGTGGGTTGTTGAAAAGGGGCAGAAAGTGACGTTCGAAGTGGGTGAAGAGGGCTTTACAAAAGTGTACTGGGCATTTTAATACATAGAAGAGCAGAGCGTTTGTTCTGCTCTTCTTAGATAAACCGTCAATTTGGGTCAAATATAAGTCTTTTACTCCCTATAACGGTTCAGAAAACTCTACATACACTTTCGCCTAACCCTGTCAAAATCGATCAAAAGCATAGGGCTTGGGATCAATAATTGGATGACTATTGGAGATGAGATCTGCTGCTAATTGTCCAGCGGCCGGGCCTGTTCCAAATCCATGTCCTGAAAAACCCGACGCAATCGTCAGTCCTGGGATTTGGCTAATCTTGTCAATGACAGGAAGAGAGTCAGGGGTCACATCGATCACCCCTGCCCAGGCTTCATCTATTTCGGCTTGTTCAAAAATCGGCCAAGCATTACGAAGGTTGGTAAGAGCCTCTTGATTAAGTTTAGGGTTGGCGTGGGGGTTTAGTGTTCTGATCGTTTCGAAGGGAGAAGGGGACTGCGCTTTCCACCGACGGCTCAGCTTGAGATCTTTGATAAATTCATGTCCAAACGAGATACGTAAAAAACTCCTTTGGGTTCGTAATTGCTCAAGGTAGCGGTGTCCTAGTAATACATGATCAAGCGTAATAGGCGCATCGAGAGCCCCGCGCTGAGTGATGATGAAACCACCCTCTTGATGTTTTCGAAATGAAAAATCAGGTCCACCAACGGCTATATCGGTAGGGCCTTGCATTGGCTTGGTTCTTAACACTGAACAAATGAGTGGCAGTGTAGGCAAGGAGATGCCTAAGTTACCTAAAAATCGCCTTGACCAAGCTCCGCCTGCTAACAGAACTTGATCGCAGCGGATCTCACCTTGTTCCGTCATGACACCGCTGATTTTTCCACCAGACGTCGACAGTGACCTAACCGCACAGTTTTGAACAAGAATTGCTCCTTTATTCATCGCCGCTTTGGCGATTGCTGTCGCAGTAATTGCGGGTTCAGCACGTCCATCTGATGCGGTGTAAACCCCTCCTAACCATTTTCCTTGTCCCCCAGGAACTTTTTGATCTATTTCGCGTGTGCTGAGCATTTTAGAGTCGAGGGATAATGATTCAACAGATTGAACCCACGCTTCGTGCATAGCCAGTTGAGTTTCCGTTTGAGCCAGAAACAGTATGCCTGCTTGTCGATATCCCACGTCTCTGCCGATGCGTTTAGGCATTTCGGCCCAGAGTTTATCTGCGGCTATGGCCAGTGGAACATCGTGAAAATGACGATTGGTTTTACGTATCCACCCTAGATTCCGAGAGGATTGTTCTCCGGCAATGTGCCCCTTTTCAAGCAGTACCACTGGAATGTTTCGTTCTGCTAAGGCTAAAGCAGCTGTGATACCAATAATGCCACCACCAATAATGACAACATGGGTTGATGCCGGAATTGTGTCCTGTGTTTTGATTGTTTCAACTGTTTTTGTCATATACGTATCCAGATGAGGAGGTGGTTGATATCCGAGCTTGATATGGCTTAGCCTCCTAATACAAAGGTTATTGAGACAGCATGATTTCTTTTACATCGGCTGTTGCTGCACCTCGAAAAGCGGTTACTTCTAACTCGACTTTGTAGATGTTTGAACCGAGCGGGGGGCAAGTAACCGTGGTCGCTGGATTAATACCTTTAAATTTTCGACCAATAAACTCCATAACAGCAGGCGTATCGGCTGGATCTTGAATGAATACACGTGACATGATGACATCGCCTAAGTTGGAGTTTACGGCGGCCAGAGCTCGTTCAATATTGTTAAAAACCTGCTCTACCTGTTCAATAACATCGTCTGAAATCAGTTGAGTTGCAGGATTACGGCCAGCCGTATTTGACACGTAAATCCAGTTATCGACAGCCACTAGACGTGAATAGCTTCCAAGTTCTTCAAATTTTGAACCTGTTTTTACTTTAATTACTTGGGTCATGTTCGTTTCCTTAATCATTTTTTGTAAGCTAAGTTTTGTTGTTGACGTTAAGCCGATAGATCTAAGGTCAGGTTCATCGCAGGACTGGTGTTTCCCAAAGATTAAGCTGAGTACCAATACCTTGAGCAATTGCATTGCGATAGACAACCGTAGCCCACGCGACATCTTCGACAGGCATGCCACCAACAGAAAGGATGATAATCTCTTCATTATTTCGACGAGCAGGAGCATCACCAGCGACAATTTTTCCGAGGTCTTCCAATTCATCCAAAGTGATTTTGCCTTCTGCAATCATGTCCATGCAGCGAACACCGATTAAAGGAATATACTTGTGAGCTGGTTTGGGCACTTCTTCATACCATGCTTCGTATAGACGGGTGTTATCCAGTACTTTGCGTATATCTTTTTGTTCCATGCCTTCGTCTAATCGACAGCTCGCTGGCATGGCCAGAAAAGCCCCGGGCTTGACCCATTCACGTTTGACGATTGGGTAGGTTAGAGGGTCACCGACGGCTCCAGAATTGCAGTAAGTGATGATGTCAGAATTTCTGACGACCTCTTCAATGGTATCAACCACCTGTATGTTGGTGATCTGAGGAAAGGTTAATTTCAGCCATGAAATAAAATCGTTTAAGCTTTTTTGGCCACGACCTTTAATTTTAATGGTGTCTATATCAGGACAGGCAGCCATAAAAGCCGATACTGTGGTTTTACCCATGACCCCCGGTCCTAGAAGACCAATGACTTTAGCATCTTTGCGTGCAAGGTGGCGTGCGCCTACGCCTGGGATAGCTCCCGTGCGGTAAGCCGATAACAAATTAGCCGACATAAAGGCTAAAGGAGCACCTGTATCGATGTCATTTAGGATCATCATCAGGATTGACCTTGGTAGGCCTTTTTCTCGGTTAGCAATGTTTGAGCCGTACCACTTGACCCCACAGGTCTGAAAGTCGCCCCCTAAATAGGCAGGCATGGCCATTAAGCGTCTATCGGCTGTGGGTTTTGGCATACTAGGGAAGGGGGAAGTGTCAGGAAATGTAATCAACGCTCCATGAGAATCACTATTGGGTCCAGCCATACGATAATCTCCCTGATACAACAGAGAAAACATCTCTTCCATTGTGTCAACGCAACGTGGCATATCAGTAACGCCCGCTTTAATCATGTCTTGTTCAGAAAGGTAAATAAAATCAATCTTAGTGTTATCGTTCATAGTATTACCTAAATATAAGATAAGTTTTTATTTGTGTTTAACCATGTGAGGTTAGGTATATTGAGAGGGATTTAATATAAAAGTCTTAGGGGTTATTATGCACCTTTGGAATTTTTATAAAGTTCCAAGAGCGTATCTTTCCGAGTACGAAAATAAATATGGTAACCAATATTATGCACAGAAGTGTTAAGCTAATTGGGCGCGAAATAAATATTGATAAATCACCATTTGATATCCCCATCGACTGAGTTAGTCGTGTTAGAAATACTGGGCCCAGTACCATGCCAAGAATAATTGGAATGGCCGGTATGTCATTCTTTCTTAATACGTAGCCAACGCAAGCAAAGAAAAGGGCGATTAAAGTATCTGTAATCTGATAATTCTGGCTGTAGCTGCCTATGAAACCAAGAACAAGAATGACAGCTCCAATAAAACGTCCTTTAATTCGTGTTAAATTAACCATCCATTTGGTTGCAAAAGTGAGATAAAAGAATGCGACAATATTCATTAAAAATAAAGATATATAAAGTCCTGAAATAAACTCCGGTCTTTCAACAAACAAAGTTGGGCCTGGAATATAGTTATGCACCATAAATACAGCCAGTAGCATTGCCATTAGCGCATCGGCTGGGATACCAAACGCTAGCAAAGGTACCATCACTGAAGCCGTAACAGCATTATTCGAGGTTTCTGAAGAAATTAAACCGGCAGGATTGCCTTTTCCGAAGCTGTCTGGGTCTTTTGAAAACTTTTGAGTCAGGGTGTATGAAAAAAACTGGGAGCCAAACTCACCAACACCTGGTACTAAGCCCATAATGACGCCAAGAAATGCCGAGCGGAGAACAACCAGCTTGTGTTTCAGGAGTTCTATCACGCCTGAAAAGTATCCGCCTCCATCAAGCTTTGTTTCGAAGCTATCATTGCCTTTGCTTGATAAGAGTACAAAGGCTTGCGACATGGCAAACAATCCAATGACGGCTGGTACTAGAGGGATGCCGCCGAGCAACCAGGTTTGATTGAAAGTAAATACTTGAGTGTTATAGGCTCGGTCTAAGCCAACTGTCCCAAGAAAAAAACCGAACCCTAACATAATGATGGCCGCAATGACGTGCTTACGATGGGCTAAAACGACAAATATCATGCCGAGGAGCGCGAGCATCGCAAACTCCGGTGATCCAAACTTTCTAGCAACGTTGGCTAGGGTTGGTGCAAGCAGTACTAATGAGGTGACACTGATCATCCCACCCACAAATGAAGACGTGTAAGCGATAGATAGAGCTCTCTTTCCCTCGCCTCTTTGAGCCATAGGGTAGCCATCATAGGTTGTCAGAACGGCAACCGGTGTTCCGGGAGTATTCATGAGAATGGCAGGTATCGCCCCTCCATACCATGCCCCACCATAGACACCCACCAGCAACATGACGCCCGCTAGCGGCTCCATTGAAAAGCTCAATGGCAGCAGAATAGCAATGACCCCTGCAGGTTCTAGCCCAGGTATTGAGCCAATAGTGACACCAATTAAGGCACCTATAATAATAGCAAGAATAACACTTAGTGTTGAAACTTCATTGAAACCTAATATGATATTATCCATTTCTACAGCTCATCAAAAATACTTGTTTAAAAAGTCTGAAATTGGAATGGGAAAAAACTCATAGAGCCAAACGTTATCCATCCATAAACCCAAAGAAACTCTAAAAATTAAAATAATAATGATGGTTGCAATTAGACTCATGGATAGCCAAAATCGATTTATCAATCGTGTCAGAAATAACAATGTGCAAATAAAAATTAGCGTAGATAGAAAGAAGCCTAGTATTCCAATTGACTTTATATAAATGTAAAAAAGAAGACATGTCAGAATAGGTACCCGTGTGTCTGATAAGCCTTCGTAGAGGTATTCTATCCAGTATTTAGGGTGTGTTTTTAACGCTTTTATAAGGACTCTGCATACATAAATAAATGAAAATAAAGTCATAACAGATAGACCAATAATTGGTCCAAACGCTGGCTGAAGATACCAATTCTTACCTTCCATTGTTGTCACTTGACTTGGTAGAAAGAGTAACAATGCAAAACTAATTAAAAGTATGCCTATGTAGAATGGGTATCTTTCATTCCCATAAAGTATTGAAGTCACTCTTATATCCTTTAAGGATCTAGATTGATCAGCTTTTGTTATTTTCATGTGCTACGACTCCGAATGTAGCATTGCTTCAGCACATCCCGCATTCACAATGCTTTATCAGGGATTATTTATCTCATGTACTGAAGCAGCTCTCTGCTCAGTTCTATTTCTTCTATGATACGCTGGCGAGAGTCCGCTTCGCCTTGCCAATAGATAATCGCACCAGTTGTTTCACTTATTTGTTTAACTTGCTCTGATCTCAGAGCATTCCTAGCAATTTCAGCAATGCGTTGTTTGATCTCAGTCGGAGTGCCTTTTGGAACAAATAAGCCATTCCAAGTCGTCAGTGTAATATCCGTTATTTCACTGAGCATTGGTGCTTCAGGAGCAAGATTTATTCGTTCAGATGTAAAGGATACAAGGACCCTGACCTCTCCTGATTTTAAACATGGGAGGATAAGTTGTGTCGTTGTGTTGATTACGTCAGCATCTCCATTGGTTAGTACAGAGCAGTCTGTAGCATCAAATGGCGCGTCAGAGCTAAAATTGATGTCCAATTGTTTTGCTGCACTGAATGTCATTGCAGTTGGGCCTGCTTGATATCCAAAGTGACCGAGTGACACTGGGTTTGTTTGTGAGTATTCAGCCAACTCTTGAATGGTGCTATAAGGGGCATCACTTCGTGTGGCGATAACAAATGGGTAGTCAAGAAAAATGCCGACAGGTTCGAAGGTTGACTCATCCCAAGGCACAGACTTAGACATGATTTTTAATGTGAGCAAGTCATTTACAAAAGAGCCTATGGTCAACCCATCAGGCCTGGCTCGTGCTACATCGCTCGCACCGATGACGGCTCCGCCGCCAGGTCTATTCACGACAGTTGCTGGCTTTCCTGTTTCTTTGCTCATTTCTTCAGCGATAATACGCGTCAAAATATCTTCAAGGTCACCTGGTGGCCAAGGGACAACAAATCTTACAGGGCGATTGGGATAATCACTTGCAAATGCAATGGGAGCCGATGCGGCGACACAGGCCAAAAGGCCTCCTATAACTGTTTTTGTAAGTTTTTTCATGTTAAGCCTCTTGTTGTTTGAGTTAGGTTTGAGTCTGTTTATTCGGCCTCAAGTGGGATGATTAAAACGGGTATGTTGCTGTGATGTATCACTTTTCGGGCAGTTGATCCGAGAAAAACACGCGCCAGAGAAGAGCTTGATCTGTCCCCCATAACAATCAAATCTGCATTGAATCGGTCAGCGGTATCGAGAATGACTCGATCGGCTTTTCCTTGAACAACTTCGATAATCGGTTCTGGAATATTGGGCATTTCCTGCTTTATCAGAGCTTCTTCATGGTAGTCGGTTAGCCTTTTCTTGATCTTCTTACGTAGCTCTGTGTACATGTTCTGAAGTCTTACTTTGTTGAAGGCTTCCGGCATGTAGGCATTAATGAGTTCTTCAGCTGTTCCGGCATCGGATTCCAAGACGTGTAAGTAAATAATCTGAGCATTACTGAGAAATGCTTGATGAATTGCCGCTTGAAAAGCAGGCTTACTTCCTTTCCCCATGTCTGATGCATATAAGATAACGCTAATGTTTTTCATGACTACACCTAGTTAAATCTCATAATGTGAGAATAGTGATTATTTGGTGCTTGAGCAATAGTTGATTGTTATATTTATAGTCATTTACGTATCTTTTATGATGAAAATAATTCATTTTAACCCTGCAGCTTTGCCTCGTTATTGTTCAAGCGATTCGAGGAAAATGAAAGAAAGTTGAGTCTAGAGTTAAGGTGTTAGGAGGTATAAAGACAGCTTAACTGTCTGGGATGAAACGTAATTATAAAAGTAAGAGTGGGTCGTTGTATGTGTATTGAAGTAATCTTTTTTTAGAAATGTTTGTTTAATTTATTGATTATAAATCAATATTTATAAACAGTTTTTGGTATGAAGTTGTTTAGATAAGCTGGATAGATGGAAGGCTAGAGTCTTAATTGGGCGTGAAATAGCCGCTTGGCCAACCCGAATGTGCTCATGTTTTTGCGGGTATTTGAGACGGTTCATTATTGTGCATACTTGCACTGTATTGGGTCATTTCTCATAATTTGATAATTATAATTTATTGCGTAGTGCTATGGTGTCGCATGTCCGTGGATGTGGGTGGGTCATGAAGACCTACCCGAAAGCAGTCACTTTTATCAAAATGTACATTTAGCCTAGGGTATTAGGCCCCTTTTCTCGTCGATAAAATTTGAATACTTGTGAGCCAAGAACGATTACCAGTAGCGCAATAATGCCCTGAGAGATAGGACGAGTGAAGAAAAGCGTCCAGTCATTTTGTGAAATCAACATGGATAAGCGAAAATTGCTTTCAGCCATAGGACCTAATAACACTCCTAGGACAATTGGAGCCAGTGGGAAGTCTAAGCGGTTTAGTAAATAACCCATAAGACCAAATCCCAGCATCACATATAAGCCGGTAACGAGGGCAATATTTGGCTTAAACTGTCAGCCCCCTACCGCTCACCAGTGATTGATTTAAAGCCATATACACACGCATTGTTAGCGTATTTAGGGAGCGATCGACTCGTCTGGGGTAGCGATTGGCCTTGGACTCGACATGAGCAAAAGCATACATATGCAGAAACATTAAAGTGGTTAAGTTCGTGGGTGGCTGATCCAGCGGAGGCGTTTAGGGTGCTTGAGGAGTCACCTAAGGCTCTATACCGACTCTCTTAAAAAACTCTTATCCAGCGTTAGTTTAAGCAGTTGGGAGAGTCACGTAGTTAATAAGGTCTATGGCTGTATTGGATGCCATTTTCTTCGTTTGGTGTCATTGAGAGAGAGCCCAGTTAAAATTGTGAGGTTGTATGTACGGATTAGACATCGAAGGTTTGAGCATGAACTTCATCCATGCATTCAGCGAATGACTGAATGAGGTCTGCGTTGTGTAGGTTCTGATCATGGCAAAAATAATACGAAATAGGTGTTTGAGGTAAAAAGGGTTTGATGCAGAGACCTGTTTTTCGCCAATAGGCTGTTGCAGGATGAACCAGTCCCACGCCAAACCCAGATTCAACGAGGTTCATGACCAACGAGGCTGTGGTTGCGTTTATCGTGAGTTTTGGACTGCAATTAAACTGATCAAATAGTTTGCTTTGTACTGCACTGCATAGGTCATTTGGATTGTAGTCAACGAACTCAAACTGATGAAGATCCTGTGCATGAATGACGTCTTTACTCGTGAGTGGATGGTCTTGCGGCATCACACAGACTAAGGAGGAACCCAACACCGTCTCAGAGACAAATGCAGGGTGATTAATGGGGGTTGAAATAATGCCTACATCCAGTTTTCGGCTAATGAGTAAATCTTTGATCATGGCGGTATTCCCCGTCATCAGAGAAAGATGGATCGTCGGGTGTCGTTGACGAAACGCTTTACACACCTCTGCCGAATAGCGACTCGCCAGTACAGGCAGGAGTCCAATTGAAAAGACTCGAGGACCTTCTTTTTTTAAAAGCTTTATTTCTCGACCCAGTTGAGACAGTTCGGTAAAGACGCCATCGCTGTGTTCGTAGAGTTTTAGTGCTGCAGGTGTGGGTTGCAGGCGTCCAGAGCGCCGTTCAAACAAGGTCAACTCAACATCCTCTTCCAGTGCTGAAATGAGTTTGCTAACGGCGGATTGGGTGATAAACAAACTATTGGCTGCACGGCTGATGGATCCATGCTTAATAACGGCTCTGAAGGCTTCCATTTGACGAATATTGAAACTATCACACATACGTTGCCAGCCTATTGAACGCAAGTTGAGAAGGGGGTATTCCGTTTAGGAAAGTTGACTTAATATTAAATCAATTGATAATCATTAGCAATTGCAAGGATAATAGCCTTCTGATTAAATCACGCAGTGTTTGAACTGAAGGAGATCTACATGGCAGTTATATTTTCACATCCTATTTCACGTGCCTTGCTAATGGGCAGTCTGATGACTGGGCTTTCGAGCGTCGCTATCAGTCAAACGCAGGAATTGTCTGAAACACTTGATAACTGTGGTTATCAACTGAATGTGAGTGCTCCACCTGAGCGCGTGATTACGGTTGGGCAAGCCTCTACCGAGTTGCTATATCGCTTGGGGTTACATGAAAAGGTTGTGGGAACGTCTAACTGGTTTACGGATGTTGCCCAAGAGTTTGAAGAGGTGAATGCCAATATTGAACGCTTGGCGGATAACTTTCCGAGTTTTGAAAGTGTCGTGTCAAAACGGCCCGATCTTGTCACGGCTGATTTTTTGTTCAGCGTAGGACCTCAAGGCGTGGTTGGTACACGTGAGCAGTTTCATACATTAGGCACCCAGACCTATGTAATGGCCTCACAGTGCTTGGATCAGGATTCCAGCCGTGGTGTGGATGGCGTTCGCACGGCAATGTTTACACTGGATAACCTATATAAAAGCATTCGTGATTTAGCAACAGTGTTTGATGTACAGCCAAAAGGTGAAGAAATCATTCGTGACATTCAGCAACGGGAAGCGAACGCTATCGCTAAAGCGGCTGAGCAGAATCTTGGTGATGTGTCCGCTGTATTTTGGTTTTCCAGTGCTGCGTTAGAAATGGATCCTTGGGTTGCAGGTAGTCAAGCGGTTCCTGGCTGGATGATGTCCACGTTAGGTATACGCAATGTTGTTGAGTCGAATGAGGTCTGGCCATCTGTTGGTTGGGAGTCAATCGCCAAGGCTAATCCAGACTTTATTGTCATTGCACAGATGCAGCGTCGTCGTTTCGAAGCCGATGATTACGAGAAAAAATTAGAATTTTTGCGTACAGACCCCGTGACGCGCCATATGGATGCTGTGGTGAATGATCGCATCATCATTATGGATGCGCATGCGATGGAAGTGACTCTTCGTTCAATAGAAGGTTTAGAAAGGTTAGGGGCGGCGCTAGAGACGTTTAAGAATAAGAGTTGAGTGAGCCGTTGTAGCGTTAAGAGGCCCTCTTAACAGCGGAAAATCATCAAGATTGAAGAGAATAGATATGTCATTTTTATTTGGGAAATTGTCTCGGTTTATCACCATAACGGGCGTTTTAGTGGGGGCGGTAACGCTCAATTATAGTCAAGCGTCAAACTTTCCTTTGGAAATAGAAAACTGTGGTAAAACTGTGCAGATGAGTGCTCCACCTGAGCGTGTGATTACGGTTGGGCAAGCCTCCACTGAGTTGCTGTATCGCTTAGGTTTGCATGAACGGGTGATCGGCACGTCTAACTGGTTTACGGATGTTGCCGACCAGTATGAGGAGGTCAATGCTAAGATCGAGCGCTTGGCGGATAATTTCCCTAGTTTTGAAAGTGTTGTCTCTAAACGCCCAAATCTTGTGACGGCAGATTTTCTGTTTGCAGTAGGGCCTCAGGGTGTAGTCGGCAAGCCTGAACAGTTTCAGTCACTTGGGATTGCAAGCTATGTGCTTGACTCTGAGTGTGTCGGGTCGAACTCGGATGGTTCTCCAACGGCATTTCGCTTGGACAGTTTGTTCCAGAGTATTCGAAATCTTTCAAGTATGTTTGATGTGCAAGCGCAGGGCGATGAGCTGATTCGTGAGATACAAGGACGTGAAGCCGCTGCCATTGCCGACGCTCAGCAGCGTAATCTGAATACTCTTTCTGCCGTGTTTTGGTTTTCCAGCGCTGATATACAAATGGACCCTTGGGTGGCCGGAACAACTGGGGTACCTGCTTGGATGATGTCAACCTTGGGCATTAAAAATGTCATCGACGCTCCGGAAGAGTGGCCTTCTGTGGGCTGGGAAAGCATTGCCAGAGCAAACCCAGATGTGATCGTTATCGCAGACATGACTCGTCGTCGCTTCGATGCCGATGATTATCAGAAGAAGTTGGAATTTTTACGCTCAGACCCTGTGACACGCCAAATGTCAGCTGTCGTGAATAATCGCATTGTTGTCATGGACGCTCATGCAATGCGAGCTACGTTGCGTTCGATTGAGGGGCTTGAGCATCTGGTCGAGGCCTTGAGCCCAATGGATTTGGCTGGGAAATAGTTGCACATGTCCACACTTGTTTTGCACAAAACCGCCAGCCTTGTGATTCAGTTGCTCAGAGGCTTATTGCTGGCGGCCAGTATTCTTCTGGCGGCTATTTTACTGGCCGTAACCATTGGCGAAAGTTCGATTAGCTTGCGGACGGTGTATCAAACACTGGCCAACAAACTTTTAGGTGCTCAGTATGCCGTTGATCTGATCGATGCCGGTATTCTATGGGAGTACCGCTTGAGCCGAGCTGTCATTGCCTCTTGCTGTGGAGCTGCTTTAGCGGTGAGCGGCGTAATTTTACAGTCGTTGTTACGAAACGTCCTGGTTGATCCCTATATTTTAGGGATCTCTGCGGGGGCCTCTGCCGGGGCTGTCGCTGTCACGATTGTGGGCATAGGTGCTGGTATGCTATCTATGTCAGCAGGGGCGTTCTTGGGAGCGCTGCTGTCATTCGGTCTCGTGTTGGCACTTTCCCGAGTCACAGGACAGATCATCTTGGCCGGAATAGCCGGGGCTCAATTGTTTCATGCACTTTCGGCGTTAATGATTACCAAATCAGCTAATGCTGAGGCCGCCCGTGGAATCATGTTTTGGCTGTTGGGGAATCTCAGTGGTGTGCGTTGGGGAGATGCTTGGCTTGCGGTTCCTATCGCTCTCATCGGTCTGGCCATCGCTCTATACTATGCCCGCGCTCTGGATGCCTTTACCTTTGGGTCGGAGGCTGCAGCGTCGTTGGGGATTCCAGTAAAGCGAGTGCGGTTAATTTTGATCTTGGTAACGGCATCCATGACAGCCGTTATGGTGTCGATGGTTGGATCAATAGGTTTTGTAGGGTTGGTGATTCCGCATGCCGCACGCTATCTCGTCGGGGTACGTCATGCTGTGCTACTGCCTGTTTCCGCCTTGATGGGGGCTGTGTTTCTAGTCATGTCCGATATTCTTTCTCGTATTGTCGTGCCTGGACAAGTCTTACCCATTGGCGTAGTGACGGCCTTGATTGGCGCACCTGCCTTTGCCTTGATTCTGATTCGGGGGGCGAAGCACAAATGATTTCGGTTCAGAATGTCAGTTATCAACTGCGTGGTAAAACCTTGATCAGCCCGCTGTCCTTTGAGGTGCAGCCTGGTGAGGTTCTGGGATTGATTGGCCCTAATGGCTCGGGTAAATCAACGCTCTTACGCTTACTGGCGGGCATTACTCAGCCAAGTCGTGGTGAGGTCTTCTTAAAGGGGAAAGCGATACATCAGCTCCAACGAGGAGAGGTTGCACGCCAGATGGCCTTTGTGACACAGCAAGCCGAAACACACGAGCATATTCAGGTTCGTGATGCTGTTGAACTGGGACGGACGCCTTGGCTTTCTCTGCTGAACCCTTGGTCAGAACGGGATCGTTACATTGTCGACGACGCCATGCACGCGCTCAGTATTCAGCACCTTGGGGATCGTATTTGGCAGACTCTTTCGGGTGGCGAGCGCCAGCGCGTTCATCTGGCCAGAGCTCTAGCGCAGCAACCTGAAATACTGCTGCTGGATGAGCCGACGAACCACTTAGACATTCAAAATCAGCTGGCTATTTTGCAGTTGGTCGAGACGTTAAAGACGACCATTGTCGTTGCTTTGCATGACTTGAATCAGGCCGCTCGCTGTGATCGTTTGATCATTATGCACGCCAGTCGTCTGGTTGCGATCGGTAAGCCTGAAGAGGTGCTCACACCTGATCGTATTTGGGACGTGTTTGGGGTAAAGACTCGAACAATTCATGACCCTGAACTGCAACGACCCTTACTTCATTTTTTCTAATTACATAGGATACTCCAATGAGAACCTTGCTATTACTGGCGTGTGTGCTGTTTATGCCGTATCTCGCGGCTGACACCCTTCACGAAGTGAAAATGCTCAATATGAATGCAACAGGTCCGATGCCATTTGAGCCCGATTTTTTGGCGATTAATCCAGGAGACAGCATTCGATTCATACCGGAGCATCGGGGGCATAATGTCGGAACGATAAAAAACTTTATCCCTGAAGGTGCCGCAACATTTATGAGTAAAATAGACGAAGACTTTACAACGCAGTTTACCCTTGAAGGATGGTATGGGCTGAGATGTCCGCCCCATTACACCATGGGGATGGTTATGCTGGTCAAGGTTGGCAATCCATCGATTGATCAGCTGGTTCTCCCAGATGACCTGCCCGCTGCAGCATTAGAGCGTTTTAATACGATTATTGATCAACATGTGGCTGTGACAAGGTAATTCTCAGACATGAACGCTTGGAAGGGTATTTCGCTACGGCTCATTGCGACGGGTTTATTTGCCGGGATGGCGCTCTGTGTGAAGATCGCGTCAGCCGACGCGCCAGTGGGGCAGATTGTCTTTTGGCGTAGCAGTATCGCCTTGATTCCCATTGTGCTCTATTTGATGTGGATGAATGCCTTTCCAACGGCCTTGCGGACGCGGCATTGGAAAGGACACCTTTCGCGCAGTGCGTATGGTTGTCTAGCGATGTTTCTATCCTTTATTTCCTTGGCGTATTTGCCTTTATCCTTAGCCGCAGCACTGGGCTTTTTGGCCCCGATTTTTGCGATTCCCTTGGCGGTTATGCTGCTAGGAGAAAGGCCCTCTTTTTATCTGGTCATCATGGTATTGACAGGGTTTTTAGGTGTTTTGATTATCTTATATTCTTCTTTGGAATCGCCTGATATGACCAAAAGCACATTGCTGGGGTGTATGGCAGGGTTGGCGATGGCGATCACCACCGCAATTGCAAAAGTTAAAATCAAACAGCTAACGCACACAGAGCATGCGGGTAGTATTGCCTTTTATTTTGCACTGATTTGCAGCCTGTTCGGCTTGTTGACCGCTTTCTTAGGGTGGGCACCATTGGATACGCACACCCTCTTTTGGCTGATCAGTGCAGGCTTATTTGGAGGCGTAGCCCATGTTGTTATGACAGAAGCCATGGCGAGAACATCGGTTTCTACGCTCGCAGTATTTGAATACACGGCGATCTTTTGGGCGCTCGGGCTCGACTATAGCGTCTTTGGCGGCTTGCCCGATCCCATCGCGCTGGTCGGTGTCGTGATCATTGTATTGGCTGGAGTCGGTGTGCTGAAAATAGAGTCACGACCTGTAAGGGGGTAGTTGTTAAGCGAGGCTTAGTTCGCCGTTTTCATCCCCTTTTCTTCAGCCATTTTGGTTGTTGTAGGTTTTACCGAGCCCCCTTTAATAAACATGACCCCGTTACCCACCAAAATCATAACTAGACCGAGCACGGCTGGAAGTGTCCAGACATAGCCTTCGAAGAGCGTGGAGATACCCAAAGCGACCAGTGGGAAGAGCAGAGTGGCATAGGCGGCTTGGCCCGCCCCAATGCGTCCAATCAGCGCGAAGTAGGCGCCAAATCCTATCACTGAGCCAAATATTGCGAGATAGAATAAAGCGCTTAAATAACTAAAAGACGTATCCAATGTGAAAGGCGTACCCGTGAGCAGGACAATCGCGAGCAGAGTGAGGGCGCCATACGACATGGCATAGGCATTGGTTGAGAGTAAATCCAGTCCCTTGCGTTGATGGCGCAGACTAATCATATTGCCCAGAGAGAACCCGTAGGTGCCAAGGAGTGCACAGCCCAGTCCGAAGAGAACGTCCAGATTGAAAGACTCGCCCGTGAGATCTGGCCAGAAGAGTAGCAGCATGCCGATCAGACCTAATCCATTTGCCAGATAAATGCGCGAAGTAATGGGGAGCCGAAAGAAAATCACGCCATTGATGGCATTGAACATCACGGCCATGGAAAAAACGACCGAGTTCAGCCCCGATGTGATGTATTGAGTCGCCGTATAAAAGAGTAGAAAGTTGAAGCAAAAAACACACATGCCCTGCATCAGACAGAAAAGATGATCACGGGGATTAATACGGCGCAGTTTTCCAAGTACGGCAAGACACGTCAGCAAAAACAATGCGGCCAGCGCAAAGCGATAGAATACCGAGACAGTGACAGCGACTTCACCAAGTTGAAATGCAATAGCGATCCAAGTGGTGCCCCAAATTAAAACCGTAGTGATATACAAAAAAGCGTTCATGTTGATCCTCGAAACCTGCAGCTGATCAAATCTTCTGCGATGGTTATGTATTGGTGATGTGTCACTATAGCGAGGATGGCTGTGTTTGATCTTGCAGATTGCTGCACTTAACTTTCATATTCTTGCGCTTTTTTAACAGGTAGGGATGATGTCTGCTTGGCAGCAGCCGGAGGGATGTTTAGTATCCTGAAATAGGAGAGGCTAACATTGAGCAGGGGGCGTTATGCATTCACACTATCAAGTTTTTAAGCAGATGAGTCGACACAAACCCGTGTTGAAAGCAGGCTCTAGCCTTGAGAACGGTATGGGATTGGCGCGCTGGTTTAATGACGATGATCATATTGCTCTGGACAAGTCAGAGCATCACACATTGAGCCTGTACGTTGCCGATGGCTTCGAGTGCTACCGCAAAACACCACATGGATGGCGCAACGGTGGTGCGCCCGGTCGTTTTTGCCTGATGCCAAAGGAGCACGAGTCCGCTTGGGATATTCGCGGCCCACTGGAGTTTGTGCATCTCTATTTCACGGACCAGCACCTCAATACCCTGACTGAACAGGTGTGGGACAAGTCGCCATCCAGCCTGTTGCTTGATGAAATGCATTTTGCTGAAGATGCCAGTATTACCCTTCTTTACCATCAGTTTTTGTTAAATCTAAATTGGCAAGAGCGCAGTGATCAGCTGGCCCTGAGCAGTGCGACAACCTTATTGCTGATTCATTTACTCAAAACCTATGCTCAGTGCAATTGGCAGCTCCCTCAGACACGGGGCGGATTGGCACCCTATCAACTCAAGCGTGTGCGTGAGTACATCGAAAGTCATTTGAATCGACCCTTGTTGTTGCGAGACTTGGCGGCTCAGGCATGCCTTAGCGAGTACCATTTCTCGCGCATGTTTCGTCAGAGTCAAGGCCTGGCGCCGCATCAATACGTGTTGCACAGACGCCTACAGCGGGCCGAAATGTTGTTGAAAGAGACGTCCTTGCCCTTAGTGGATATCGCCCTGGAATGCGGGTTCAGCTCATCGAGCCATTTATCCAATCGATTTCGGCAGGTGAAGGGTGTGCAGCCTTCATATCTAAGAAAATCACTTACGGTCTAAACAAATACTGTCGTTATAAAGACATCTCAAATGTATAGACTTAACCAGTCTTGTTTGAGTAGACATGACGGTTGGAACAATATTCAAATGTGTACTAGTGTTTCAAGTGGCTAGATTTAATCCTGCTAGTGGTTGATAGCAATCCTTTACCCATTGTTTGACGAAACGGGTTGTTGTGTAAGTACGTTCTTGACTGGAAAAGTGACGATATCTAATAAGTTTGACCTACGCAGGAGGCATCGCAGTGGTGCAATTTAATGTTCGTAACCTGGTTCCCTTTAAGCTCCTTGTGCTCTTTGTATGCACGCTTGCTTTGGCTGCGTGTGATGCAGCTCCACCGCCATCGTCCAGCCTTTCTGAAGAGGTTGTTCGTCCAGCCCGTATTGAAAGGGTGCAAGCTGTATTAGCCACAGATCTTGTTTTCAACGGAACACTAAGGTCGGCACAGCGTGCTGAAATGGCATTCAAAGTGGCGGGCCGTATCGAGGAGATTCGAGTCAATGAGGGACAGCTGGTTCAACAGGGCGATGAGCTTGCGCGCTTGGATGATCGAGAAATCAGAGCGGCATTTAACTCAGCACAAGCTGAGTTTACATCGGCGGATAACGATTATCGTCGAGGGAAAGCTATTTTTGACAGTACCCAAGCCATTTCTCGTAGAGACTTAGAAAGGCTTGAAACACAACGAAGTCTCGCGGCCAATCGTTTGAGTACGGCTAGAATCGCGCTTGAAGAAACACTCCTTAAAGCACCATTTGATGGCGTAGTCAGTCGCAAATTGGTTGAAAATTTTTCACGAGTATCGGCGAATCAACCTGTTGTGTTGATTCAAGATCCGACTGAGCTTGAAGTCGTTATTCAAGTGCCGGATCAAGTGGTGCTACAGTCTGCTCGTCGTACGGGTGCGTATGCTGAAATTCCGGGTTTAGAACAAACCTTTCCGGTGACCTTGAAGTCCTTTTCGACCGAGTCTGATCCCGTTACTCAAACCTATCAAGTCATTTTGGCGCTCAATGAAAAAGGCGATGCCAATATTTTGCCCGGCATGTCTGCACGTGTATTTGCATCTCAGCAGGGGGATGGAGAGCATATCAGTATTCCGTTAAGTGCGGTTCTGCCGAATAATCAAGGCCAGCAGTTCGTATGGACAGTGGATCAGCAAAGTCATGCAACATTAACCCCCGTAGAGATTGGTGAGTTGGTTGGTGATCGAGTCTTTATACGATCGGGCTTGAATGCTGGCGAACAGATTATTACGGCGGGTGTAAACAGTGTCAGAGAGGGAATGAAAGTCCGGCCCATGGAGCTTATTGGAGTCATTGAGTAATGGATATTGCAGCTTACTCCGTTGCTAAGCGCACGAGTTTATGGGTCATTATTCTTCTTATCTTGCTAGGAGGCTATCTTAGCTATATTCAGTTACCGCGTTTTGAGGATCCAGAGTTTATTATCCGCAAGGCCGTTATTGTCACGCCTTATCCCGGTGCAAGTGCTCAAGAAGTGGCTAACGAGGTAACGGATCGCGTTGAAGCGGCTGTGCAGATGTTACAGGAAGTGAAGCGAGTGGAGTCTGTCTCGAAGCAGGGGTACTCCGAAGTGACAGTGGAAATTAAAATTGAATTTGCACGCACGCACGGAGAGCTGCAGCAGGTCTGGGATATTCTCAGGCGCAAAATGTCCGATGCCGAGCGCAGCTTGCCACCCGGTGCGGGGCCTATTTTAGTCAATGATGACTTTGCGGATGTATATGCTCAATTCTATGCGGTAACCGCCGAAGGCTTTACTGATCGTGAACTGTATCGATATGTTGATCGGCTCTCGAAAGAGCTGGCGCTCGTTCCCGGGGTTGCTAGAACCGCTTTATTGGCGGCTCCTCAAGAGCAGATTTTTATTGAGCTGTCTAAGGAACGGTTGGCTCATTTCGGATTGGGTGTTCAGCAAGTCTATCAAGTGTTGCAACAGCAAAACATTATCAGTGTGGCGGGAGATATATTGGCGGATGGTATTCGTGTTCCTGTTATTCCCCAACGCAGTGTGGCGGCATTTGAGGATTTGAAGCACCTGCAAATCGGTTTAGGTGCTGATAATACCGTGCTGCGTCTTTCCGATATAGCAGATATTGTCCGTGGCTATGCAGATCCTCCCAGTATGATGATGACGTTTAAGGGGCAGAGAGCCATTGGTTTAGGTATTTCCAATGTACGTGACGGTAATGTGGTTAAGATGGGACAAGCTGTTAACCAACGATTGCTGGAGCTGGAAAACCTTCGTCCGGTCGGAATGGAATTACACCCTATTTCATTGCAGTCTGAATCTGTCGATCAAGCTGTGTCTGCATTTGCGGCTAATCTATTAGCAGCCGTTGCGATTGTTTTTGTGGTGTTGCTCCTATTTATGGGGCTTCGCGTTGGCATGATTATTGGTTTTGTTCTGCTGCTCACGGTTGCTGGAACGTTGATCGTGATGCTGATCGATAACATTGCAATGCAGCGTATCTCTCTCGGTGCATTGATTATTGCTCTAGGGATGTTAGTGGATAACGCCATTGTGGTCAGTGATGGCGTAGTGGTTCGGCTGCAAAAAGGAGAGGATCGGAAGGAGGCTGTTTCCGCAGTTGTGCGCAGCACAATTTGGCCATTATTAGGTGGCACACTGGTGGGGATTTTGGCCTTCAGTGCGATAGGTCTGTCGCCTGGCGATATGGGTGAGTACGCGGGCTCTCTATTCTGGGTAATCCTCTATTCCATGTTACTGAGCTGGCTGTTCGCGGTCACTGTGACACCTATGCTGTGTTACCTTTTTCTTAAAGCGCCCACTCAAATAGAGCCTGTAAAACCGCATCTGATTACGCAGTGGTACTCGGGTCTATTACACTGGGTGCTGACACATCGGCTTATATCTGTCGCAATCGTATTGTTAATCCTGTTCTGTGCCGCCTGGGGAACACGGTTTGTACTGCCGGGTTTTATGCCTGAGTCTGAACGCCCTCAGTTTGTTGTTGATCTCTATCTGCCTCAAGGAACAGACATTCAGCGTACGGCTGATGTTTTGGCCCGTGCGGATGCGAACGTCTCATCTCAAGAGGGTGTCTTGAATACGTCGGGCTTTATTGGCGGGGGTGGTTTACGTTTCATGTTGACCTACTCACCAGAACCTAGAAACCCCGCATTTGCTCAACTTCTCGTAACGGTCGATGATCAGGCCCGCATTAGCGGTTTAGTGGAGCATCTACAAAATGAACTTTCAAGTCTGTTACCGGATACGTCCGTGAAAGTGTGGAAGTTTATGTTGGGTCGCGGCGGAGGCAAAAAGATTGAAGCGGCGTTTACAGGTCCTCATCCAGCTGAGTTAAGGCGTTTGGCTGAAGAAGCGAAGAGCCTAATGGGGTCAAACCCAAGTCTCATTGCTATTCAAGATGATTGGCGACAACAAGTTCCTGTTGCTGAACCGACTTGGAGGCAAGAACAGCTTCAGCGATTGGCCTTAACCGCTTTGGATGTGAATGCAGCGTTGGCTCAGACTTTAACAGGTCGACAAATTGGTATTTACCGTGAAGGAGAGGATTTAATTCCCTTAATTGTTCGAGCCCCTCTCGCTGAAAGAGAGCAGGTGAATGCGATCCAAAATACGGAAGTCTTTAGCTCAGTTGCTGGCAGAACCCTACCACTGAGTCAGTTACTTGAGTCTGTAGATGTTGTCTGGCAAGACGCTATTATTCGACGCATTAATCGAGAAGCGACGATTAAGGTGCAAGCAGATCCCGCTCCCGGTTTAGCAACAAGTGAAGTGTTTAATCACATTCGACCTCAGATAGAGGCCATCGAATTACCACCGGGTTATAAATTGAAGTGGTATGGTGAATACGATGCGTCACGAGAGGCCAATGAAGGGCTTGCCGTATCGGCTCCCTTTGGTTTTGCGGCCATGGTTCTGGCTGTGGTGTTTATGTTTAATGCCTTTAGAGAGCCCTTGGTGATCTGGATGACGGCACCTCTGGCAATGATAGGTGTAGTGGTGGGACTGATTGTCTTTCGCACCCCATTTGAGTTTATGGCTATTTTGGGGTTTTTAAGTTTGATCGGCATGATGGTCAAAAATGCCATCGTTTTAGTGGATGAAGCAGGGAATCGCATTCAAGAAGGGCAAGCACACTATCCGGCCGTTGTAGAGGCCTGTTTGAGTCGAGCACGACCGGTGGTGCTGGGGGCATTAACCACCATTTTAGGTGTGGCTCCGCTCTTAGTGGATCCTTTCTTTAAGAGTATGGCCGTCACTGTTATGTTTGGTCTTACCTTTGCGACAGCCTTGACGTTAGTTGTTTTACCGCTCTTTTATGTTCTGGTATTTCGGATACGTCCAACTTAAATCGCTAAGGCGTATTGCCTTGATGAATCACTGTTGGTTTAAAAAATTGGCGGCCTCGGGCAAATGAGGCTGCCAATTTTAGATTTCACTTACACTTAATTCCCCGCTTCTAACCAATTGGCCATTAACTCATCATATGGCAGAGTCCGGCCCTGTTCTTTTTCATTTTCTAAGCGTGGCTTAGGTGCGCCCGGTTGAGCAAACCAGTATTCAGGGTCTCTTGGTTCATTCAATACAGGGGCATATTGTGAAAAGACATTGGCACGTGCCAGGCGCATCATGGTGTTGTCCATCGCTGCGGCTAGATTATCCAGCGCTTGTTGAGCCGAAATTTCACCGCTTACGGCGGGTGCAAGGTTTTGCCACCAGAGTGGTGCCAAGCGTGGGTAGTCAGGGACGTTGGTGCCTGTCGGTGTCCACATGCTTTCGTTCGGGCTGCGGTAGAACTCAATTAAACCACCAAATTTGGGAGCCAACTCTGTCATGGCATCGGATTCGATGTCAGAACGGCGAATCGGTGTTAAACCGCGAATGGTTTTCTCCAAGGAAGTGGTTTTGGCTACAGTGAATTGCGCCCATAACCAAGCGGCGGTACGGCGATCTTCAGGTGTTGAGTTAAAGAAGGTCCAAGCGCCCACGTCTTGGTAACCGACTTTCATGCCTTCCTGCCAGTAAGGTCCAACAGGAGATGGCGCCATACGCCATTTTGGGTTGCCTTCATTGTCGGTCACTGGCAATGCTGGATCTGTCATATCCGCCGTAAAGGCGGTGTACCAGAAGATTTGTTGAGCGATGTTGCCTTGAGCGGGAACGGGGCCTGCCTCACCAAAGGTCATGCCTTGTGCTTCTGGTGGAGCATAGTCACGCAGCCATTCCACCATTTTACGCACGGCGTATTCAGCCGCAGGTGAGTTGGTGGCACCACCACGAGACACGCTAGAGCCCACTGGGTTTCCGGTTTCGTTGACGCGAATACCCCAGTCATCGACAGGGTTCCCAAAGGGCACACCAGGGTCACCCATACCTGCCATGGAAAGCCAGGAGTCATGGAAGCGCCAACCCAACGACGGATCACGGCGGCCATAGTCCATGTGGCCGTAGACGCGCACGCCATCGATTTCTTTTACATGGTTAGTGAAGAAATCCGCAATGTCTTCATAGGCCGACCAGTTTAAAGGCACGCCTAAATCGTAACCGTATTTTTCTTTAAATTGCTGTTGCAGGTCTTCACGTTCAAACCAGTCGGCACGGAACCAGTAGAGGTTGGCAAACTGTTGAGTGGGCAGTTGGTAGATTTTGCCGTCGGGCCCTGTTGTGTATTGAATACCGATGAAATCTTCGAGATCCAGCGTGGGCAGGGTGTAGTTTTTCCATTCGTTCTCCATCGCATCCGAAATCGCGATGGTCTTACCGTAACGAAGATGGGTACCGATGGCATCGGAGTCGTTTACAAACGCATCGTAAATGTTTCGATCCGATTGCATCTGGGTTTGCATGGTATCAACAACATCCCCCTCACTGATGATATTGTGTGTCACCTTGATACCCGTGATTTCACTAAAGGCTCTGGCCAGCACATTGGCTTCATACTCGTGAGTGGTTAAACCCTCGGCGACGGTTCTGATTTCCATACCACGGAAGGGCTCAGCGGCTTTAATAAACCATTCGAGTTCAGCCAACTGCTCTTCTCGGCTTAATGTAGAGCGTTGGAAGTTGCTATCGATCCATCGCTCGGCGGCAGCTCGATACTGATCCGCTTGGGCATGCAATTGCGCACTGGCAAATAATAAGCTGGCCGCAAGAACAGAAAGGCGCATGGTTTTATTGTTTTTCATATCCACCTCATTTTTATTAAAACGACGTCCTTTTCAATTTTGGTCCGTCCTGGTTTTCATTAACCCCAGCGCATTAGGATCGCCATCCATATGGCGGAAATGGCTGTGGCTACTAAAATTGATAAGTCGGTAAACCCAACAATGCCTAAATGAATAAAGGCACTGGTTAAGAGTCCAATAAACAGGCGGTCTCCACGTGTGGTTTTAATCGGAAGAAACCCTTTTCGCTCAATTGAGGGCGAAACGTATTGCCAAATTGACATGCTTGCCAAAATCAGCCCGATACCGATAAAAAAGCCTGCTGTGGGCGTGGTCCAAACCATCCAGCTCATGATATGTCTCCTTAGGTTCGACCGAGGGCAAAGCCCTTAGCGATATGGTTACGAACAAAGTAAATCACAAAAATACCGGGGATAATGGTCAGTACGCCGGCGGCAGCTAAGACGCCCCAGTCAATACCGGATGCGCCAACGGTACGGGTCATAATGACTTGAATAGGTTGGGCCTCTGTCGCCGTTAAGGTTCTGGCGAGGAGCAATTCAATCCACGAAAACATGAATAAAAAGAAGGCCGTCACACCGATCCCTGAACCAATCAGAGGGATAAAAATCTTGGCAAAGAAGCGTGGAAAACTGTAGCCATCGATATAAGCCGTTTCGTCAATTTCTTTCGGCACGCTGCTCATAAAGCCTTCCAAAATCCACACGGCAAGTGGAATGTTGAATAAACAGTGCGCAAGGGCTACCGCGATGTGGGTATCAAAGAGCCCGACGGATGAATACAGCTGAAAGAAAGGCAAAACAAAGACGGCCGGTGGTGCCATTTTGTTGCTGAGCAGCCAGAAGAAAAGGTGTTTGTCGCCCACAAATTTGTAGCGAGAGAACGCATAGGCTGCTGGCAAGGCAACGGTTAAGCTAATGACCATGTTGAGGGACACATAGATCATTGAGTTAATGTAGCCTTTGTACCAGCTTGGGTCTGTTAGAATTTTTTGATAATTCTCAAAGGTGAAGTTTTGCGGCCAAAAGGTGATGGCACCCAGGATCTCTTGGTTGGTTTTGAACGACATGTTCAATAACCAATAGATGGGCAGCAAAATAAAGAGAATGTACACAATTAGCGCGATACGGGATTTCATAAGGCGATCCTTTATTATTTTTCTTTTTGCATGTTCATAATGGTGGTGTAGAACACCCAGCTCACGGCTAAGATGATCAAGAAGTAAATAATCGAGAAGGCCGCTGCAGGTCCAACATCAAACTGACCGATAGCCATGGTCGTCAGGGCTTGGCTTAAAAAGGTGGTTGAACTGCCCGGACCGCCACCAGTTAAGACAAAGGGCTCGGCATAGATCATGAACGAGTCCATAAAGCGCAGTAAAATACCGATGATTAAAACATTGGTTAGCTTGGGCAATTGGATGTAGCGGAAAATAGCCCAGCGCGAGGCACGGTCAATGCGTGCCGCTTGGTAGTAAGCCTCGGGGATAGAGCGCAATCCGCTGTAACAAAGCAAGGCAATCAGAGGTGTCCAGTGCCAAACATCCATCAGAATAATGGTGGCCCAGGCATCCACAGGGTTGCGTGAGATGTTATAGGCAACGCCCATTTCGCGCAGGCTCCAGCCCATCAGGCCAATGTCACTGCGTGTGAAAATCTGCCAAATGGTACCCACCACATTCAAGGGTATGAGCAGGGGAAGTGCAATTAACACGAGACACAGGGACGCCGCCATCCCTCGCTTTGGCATGAGCAACGCGATACCGATACCCAAAGGAATTTCGATGCTGAGCGTGGTAAATGAAAACATAAACTGCTTCATTAAAGCACTTTGTAGCGCAGCATCATTCAAGATGGCTTTGAACCACTCGGTTCCGACAAAATAACGAGTATTGGTGTCGAACACATCTTGTACCGAGTAGTTAACAACGGTCATTAATGGGATGATCGCGGAAAAAGCGACCAATACGAAGACTGGCAGCACTAGGAACCAGGCTTTATTGTTTTCGATTTTATTCATCATCAGCCTCCACGAGGTATTCGTTCACGTATACCTTCAGCCACTGGTCAGGAAAGCTGATCCAGGCTTTGTGCTTAGGAATGCGTTGATCTTCATGTAAACGTGCTTTGAGCAGTTGGTTTCTGAGCTTGAAGGTCATGATGTGGTAAGTGCCTAGGTCTTCACTGTCAATCACATCCACTTCGTAGGCTTCATCGTTCTTTTTGTCCCAAACATGAACAAACTCAGGACGTATCCCCAGCTTGATCGACTCATAGGGCAAATGCTGAATCTTATCGAGAATCTTTTCGGGCACCTTCAGCTTCATGTCTTCAAACACGAAGTGCTGCTCTTCAAGTTGCACATTCATAAAGTTCATCCCTGGGCTGCCAATGAAGTAGCCAACGAAGGTGTGCTTGGGGTTTTCGAAGAGTTCGTGGGGTGAGCCAAACTGAACGATTTGGCCTTCATACATCACCGCAATTTTGTCGGCGAAGGTGGCGGCTTCCAGCTGGTCGTGGGTGACGTAAATCATGGTGATGTTAAATTGATCGTGAATTTGCTTGAGCTTGCGCCGCAGCTTCCATTTTAACTGTGGGTCAATCACCGTGAGGGGTTCGTCAAATAAAATAGCGGACACATTGTCCCGAACTAGGCCACGCCCCATGGAGACCTTCTGCTTTTCATCAGCGGTTAGGTTTTTTGCTTTTTTATGGAGTAGAGGGCTGAGTTCCAGTATGTCGGCAATTTCATGGACTTTGGATTGGATTAAGTGTGCCGGTGTTTTCATATTCCGCAGAGGGAAGGCGAGGTTATCAAACACGGTCATGGTGTCGTAAATCACCGGAAACTGAAACACCTGAGCAATGTTGCGCTCCTCAGGAGGTAAGCTATTGACCTTGACGCCATCAAACAGAATTTCGCCGTCAGAGGGTTCAAGCAAGCCTGAGATAATGTTCAGTAGGGTCGACTTACCACAGCCTGATGGTCCGAGTAGGGCGTAAGCGCCCCCTTGCTCCCAGACTTGATTCATTTGCCGTATGGCATAGTCTTGGGGGGCATTTGGCTTTCTGGAATAGGTATGCGCGAGGGCATTTAAGACGATTTCAGCCATGGTTAAACTCCTGAAATACGGGCAGGTGCATGAATCAACTGACCCTGCAAATCAAAGGCGTAGAGTTTGTGCGTCGGAAAATAGATGGTAATTTTTTCATCGACAGCATACTCATGAACCCCCGGTAAATGTAAAACCAAGGAAAGATGGTCATTGCGCACATGCAAAAAGGTCTCTGATCCACTAATTTCAGCGAGGTCAACGGTGACCGGAAGTTCTAGGTCATCGTCCGCATGCGGGACTAAGCCGATATGCGATGCGCGGACACCGAGGTTGTACATACCTGGTGTGAGATGGTTTAAATCTTTGTTCAGTTGGAAATGCACCGTCTCATCAAAGGTCACTTCACTCTCGGTGACTTTACTTTTCACGATATTCATCGGTGGCTCAGAAAACATCACCGCGGTTTCGATGGACGTTGGACGATGATAGACCTCGGCTGTTTTGCCATGCTGCAAGAGCCGTCCTTCATGAAGCACTGCGGTATTTCCACTTAATGCGAGGGCTTCATTCGGCTCAGTGGTCGCGTAGACAGCAATACAGTTGCGTTGTCTAAAGAGGCTGCGCAACTCTTCACGGAGTTCTTCACGCAATTTATAGTCGAGGTTGACTAGGGGCTCATCAAACAAAATCAACTCGGCATCCTTCACCAAGGCCCTTGCCATGGCCGTACGCTGCTGCTGTCCACCTGACAGCTCAAGGGGTAGCCTATTTAAAAAGGGCTCGATGCGCAGCATTTTGGCTGTTTCATATACGCGCTCTTTAATCTCTTTCTCAGACATTCTGGCGAGACGCAAAGGGGAGGCGATGTTTTCAAATACGCTTAAATTGGGGTAGTTAATAAACTGTTGGTAAACCATCGATAGGTTGCGTTCCCTAACAGGCTTGCCCGTCACATCCGCACCGTTCATGATGATGCGACCTTCAGAGGGCTTATCGAGACCCGCCATTAAGCGCATTAAGGTGGTTTTACCAGCCAGCGTTCGGCCAAGCAGCACGTTGAAGGAGCCTGGTTCTAATGTCATGTTGATATTAGAAACCCAAGTCTGTCCCTCAACGATTTTCGTTACATTTTCTAACACTAAGGACATGTTTACACCCATAGTTATTGTTATGTTTATGACGACTGGGTAAGAATCTCTATATAGAAAGCAAGGGGCGTGCCATAAAAAGAAAATCCGATCTTTAATATTTAACTTCATGATTTATTTTGTTTTTTAATGGAGTGGTCTAATAAAATGAAAATCCATAGCCGTTCGGAACTGTTAAATTTCTGCTCACAGGTGATCAATTCTGTTCATTTGTGTTAACAGTGAACACAATTGATCAAAGTGGCTTTACATTTTGTTCGTTTGCTTTCAAACTAGGGAAATCCTTTAGGGGATCGCGTGATCCTAATTCATAATAAAAAGAACAGCGTTTATGCACCCAGTATCTGAAACAGATGAGTCCTCCTTGTCTCATAAAGAGGTGATTGAAGCTTCTTGGTATCGCTGCGAGTCTTATGGCTTGTCTCATGGAAGTGATCCTGATTTTGGGGAACGCCAAGCCGGAGAGGTGTCAGCGTTACTGGATCAACATCACAATTTGGTTAAGACAACCGAGAGTGAAGTCTTACCCTATTATGAAAATATTCTGACGAACTCCTCTTGTATTATTGTCTTGGCCGATAGCCGAGGGCAGGTGCTCAATACTTGGGGAGCCTCACGTTTTTTGCCTCGGATGCAGCATGGCTTGTTACCCGGTCATTTGTGGAAAGAAGAGGGCGTGGGGACCAATGCCATCGGAACGGCATTAGCGACGGGGCAAGCGGTGCAAGTCAATCGTGATGAGCATTTTCTACGCGCAAACCGCTTTATGGCAGGATCGGCTTCGCCCATCTTCGACACACAAAAGTCATTAGTGGGGGTGCTTGATATCTCCACGGATGCCTATTTACCTCAAGATCATACCTTGGGGTTGGTCAAACTCATGTCGCTCTGTGTTGAAAATCAACTGATACTGAGTGCGTTTCAAGACAACTATCATATCTTAACCATCAGTACTCACACGCGCAGCTTGGACAGCCATTGGGCAGCCTTGGTCGTGATCGATTCGGAAGGCGTGATTATTTCGTCCAATCGACGTGCGTCGATTATGTTATCGGACCATTTGGCGTTGATGAACGTTGAAGAATTGTTTGGTTGTCGTGTTCGGGACCTCATCAATCAGCCGGCCACCGTTCCTTTATCCTTGATGGTTCAAGGGCGCTTTCGAGTGTGGGTTCGTGTGCAACCCCCCGCTAAGCCTTCATTAGCCTTGGTGCTTCCGGATTATCGAACGCATGCCAACTATGAACAACCAAAAGCGCAACTTCAACCGAAAGCACAGCCCACACCCGCCCAAACCAACTCGCTGCCAGACGATGTCATCCCCTTTGCTGAGTTGGAGCAGGGCGACGACACTCTGCGTAAAATGTTGCACCAAGCCAAAAAAATTATTGAGAAAGACATTCCGATTTTAATCTCCGGCGAAACGGGGGCGGGTAAAGAGGTGCTTGTTCGATCACTGCATTACCACAGTTCGCGGGCCAATGCCTATTTTGTGGCGGTGAATTGTGCCTCAATTCCAACGGAGTTGGTTGAATCTGAACTCTTTGGGTATGAAAAAGGTGCTTTTACTGGTGCCAGCAGTCGTGGCTACCAAGGGCTGATCCGCCGTGCGCATAAAGGCACCTTATTTTTAGATGAAATTGGCGAAATGCCGATCCATGTTCAAGCACGATTATTGCGTGTGTTGCAGGATCGAATTGTTACCCCACTGGGTTCGACTGAGTCGTATCCGGTTGATATTCGTTTGGTGTCGGCGACGAACCGAGATTTAAAGCACGAAATCGCGGCGGGCCGTTTCCGTCAGGATCTCTATTACCGTATCGCTGGACTCAATCTTGAAATTTTGCCCTTGCGTCAACGGCAAGATAAAGCAGCCTTGATTCAATATATCTTTAAGCGTATTTGCCGAGAATACGAGTCGGCGGGCATGAGCCTAGAGGTGCGGAGGCTGTTAGAGTCTCACCCTTGGCCTGGCAATGTTCGGCAGCTGGTCAATGTCTTGAAGGTCGCTTTAGCCATGGCCGATGGTGAGTTGCTAGAACTCGAACATTTACCGCTCGATATTCTAGAGGAGATTCGCCTTTCTCCCAACTCAGAAATGGACGAGGACAATACCGGTGGCGACTCGGAGGATATGGATACGTCTTGCAATTTAGCCGAGCAGATTCCTCAGCTCTATGCGCGTTTTGGTGGAAATATCTCCAAAACCGCTCGTGCAGCGGGTGTGAGTCGCAATACGGTGTATAAGTATTTGAATCTTTAAGGCTAAGGTGGATTTACGCGTCTTGAACGCTAGACACTTTGGCGTGCAGAGGGTTAATCTTATGGCGTGACTCATTCTAATAATAAAGGAGATAGGAATGTCCAACGCCTGTTGTAGGACACAACGATCTGTTGATCCGCATTCGAAAAACCGCCATCTGTGGCACAGATGTTCATATTTATAATTGGGATGAATGGTCGCGAAATGTTCGAGACTTGGTACAAAATGGCGGCCTTGATTCAGTCAGGACTGGATCTCACGCCGATGATCACCCACCATTTTCCGGTAGACGAGTTCCAAAAGGGCTTCGATGTGATGCGCTCAGGGCTGTCGGGTAAGGTGATTCTGGAGTGGTGATTGATGAGGCTATGTTGCAGTATTGACTTTGTTGGAGTGTTTATCGTGTAAGTGTAAGCTGATGGCTTCATACTTGTAGCTGAGCTTTTTAAAGCCTAATATCTTTAGATAAAAGGAGGGGCTGTGAGCAATAACGTCAGGCTAAGCCAAGAAGAACAAGATGCAATTCTATCCATTCTGCATGAAGCTGACCCAGAGGGTGAAATTTATGTTTTTGGCTCACGTGCGGATTTAAATAAGCGTGGTGGAGATATCGATGTTTTTTTCCAGACGAACAAAAAATTGACACTAAAGCATCGGTTGATATTGGAATACCGGATGGGCTCAAAGTGTAATACAAAGGTCGATTTATTGGTTAAGAACATTGATGAGCCCGATCAGCCTATTCATGATATCGCTAGACAAGGTGTCCATTTATGAATTCGAATGCTGTTAAGTTGCTTCGTTCTAACCTGTTGGCCTGTGAGCAGCGTATTCTAAAGCTTCAGTATTCTCTCGACAAAGTCGCTGCTTTATTTCCGCTTACACATAGCACCGCTTCGTTATTAAATGATGAGCAAGAAGAATCGATAGATGCTTTAATTTTACGTTACTCTCAGTCTGTTGCCATGATTCAAGATCATATCTTTCGTGGTATTGCTTTAGTAGAGCAGGAGGATATTTCAGATAAATCCAATCGTGATAGAGCACTTTTGATGGAAAAGCTGGGTGCTATCAATTCAGCAGAGCTGTTCGGAACAGCTACACTGCTTAGAAATAAGTTTGCCCACCACTACCCGGACGAAACCGCAGATAGACTTGAGCGGCTTAATTTGGTTATAGATGAATCTGACTATGTGATTTCTACGTTTAAGCAAATTAAAGAGTATTTGCATAAAAAACAGCTCGTTGATTAAAGGTATCCTGGGCAAGGTCACCACCACGCAACTAAATAAATTATCAGTACCGACATCTACAAACTACCGAGCCTCTATTGGCGCTGCTTAAGCACTAACTGTTATTTGAGAACCAGATTCTTCACTCTGCCCAACGCCCAAATAGGTTTGAATCATTCCAGATATCTCATTTTGAATATCTGGAGCCATGCCGATGCCTGTTTTAGTCCGTCTCCAGATCACGTCTTCCAGGCTCCTCGCCCATTCGTGTTCAATCAAGTAGCGAACTTCTTTTTCAAATAGAGGGCCAAAACGGCGCCCTAAATCCGATAGCTGCTGTGCATTCGCTAACCAATTTTTGGCAAGGCTTCCGTAGGTGGATGCCAATCGGCGTGCAGTTGTTGTGTCCAAAAATGGGTAAGCTCGTTTGAGCTCAATGGCATAGGCTTCAGGTGAGGTCACACCTTCAGCGCCTGGCAGACGGGCGTGGTGAGTCCAGCTGGGTGTTGCCTCTGGAAAATACGCCTGTAAGGCATTCACGGCGGCCTCGGCCAGTTTGCGATAGGTGGTGAGTTTGCCACCAAATACCGACAACAAGGGAGCCTGTCCTTGGCGATCTTCAACTTCAAAGTGATAGTCGCGTGTGACTTTAGCGGCAGCCTTTCCTTCCTCGCGCTCACCCTGCATTAAAGGACGCACGCCGGAGTAAGTCCAGACGATGTCATTTCGGGTCAGTGGATAGGTGAAATAGTCACGTGTGATCCGAATAAGGTAATCGATTTCATCGTCATCTATCTCAGAATGACGCGGGTCGCCAACATAATCAACGTCCGTTGTGCCAATGAGCGAGTAATCGTCCAGATAGGGGATAACGAAGACAATGCGGCCGTCTTGGTTCTGTAGAATATAGGCCTCTTCTTCAGCATGAATTTTGGGCACGATAATATGGCTGCCTTTGACCAGACGTATCCCTTTTCCAGGTTGTGTGTTTTCAACCTTGCTAAGTACTTGGCTGACCCAAGGGCCTGCGGCATTGACCAGTGCTTTTGCACGGAGGGTGTCACGTAATCCTTGCTGGTTTTCAAACTCGACTACCCATACATCTCCTTCTCTAACAGCACTGGTTACTCTTTGACGAGTGACAATTTGAGCACCTTTTTGCTCAGCAAGCTTCGCGTTCATGATGACTAAGCGCGCATCATCCACTCGACAGTCGCTATACTCAAATCCACGTGTGTACGTTGGGTGCAAAGGACCTTTCTCTGGGTCAAAGCGAATACCCTTTGACGCTTGCAAAGACACGCGTTTACTCAAGTGATCATACAGGAACAAGCCTGTTCGAATCATCCAGCCTGGGCGCAGCCCTGAGTGATGGGGGAGTTTAAAGCGTAACGGCGTAACCAAGTGAGGTGCCATGTTCAGTAGCACTTCACGTTCGGCAAGGGCTTCTTTAACTAAACGAAATTCATAATGTTCAAGATAGCGTAAACCGCCATGTATCAGTTTTGAACTCCAAGACGAAGTGGCGCTAGCAAGGTCTGATGCTTCGATGAGGGTAACGGATAAACCTCGGCCTGCTGCATCTGCCGCAATACCGACACCATTTATACCACCGCCAATCACAACAAGATCTTGAATAGGGTTGCCCATGCTTGCCTCTACACTTAAGGTTCAAAAAACGAAAACATCCTTCGATGCTTTCGATATTGGATAAATATAGAAGTAGATGTTGGCTTTTACAAGTATTTTTGTTCTCAAATGTTCGTTATTTTTCTTTTTTAGCGATGTAAAGTTGCACCTGAGCTTTGTCCATAAGGTTTCTGACTTTCTCTGGTGGCTTTTGATCTGTAAATAAAGCCGTGCATTGTGTGAGATTGCCCAAACGAACCATCGCATTGCGGCCAAACTTTGAGTGGTCAGCCGCCAGATACACAAAACGAGAATTGCTTATGATGGCTTGAGCAATACGCACTTCCTGATAATCAAAGTCGAGTAAGCTGCCCTCATCATCAATACCACTGATACCTATGATGCCGTAGTCTAATTTGAACTGATGAATAAAGTCGCGAGTGGCCTCGCCAACAATGCCGCCATCACGACTGCGGACTTCACCCCCAGCAATGATCACCGTGAAGTCAGGTTTGACGCTGAGTATTGAAGCAACGTTGAGATTGTTCGTGACGACTTTTAAGCCTGTCTTACTCAATAGGGCTTGGGCGATGGCCTCGTTGGTGGTGCCTATGTTGATAAACAATGACGCATGGTCGGGGATATGATCGGCGAGTAGTTGCGAAATTTTTTGCTTCTCTTCAGAGAGCTGCGATTTACGCGTATGGTATTCCGTATTCTCTGTGCTCGAAATAGGCCCCGCTCCACCATGATGACGCTCTATATCGCCACGCTTGGCCATCTGATTCAAATCACGTCGGATGGTTTGAGGGGTGACGTCTAATGCAGCAACGAGTTCATCAATGGTTTGATAGCCTTTTTGTTTGATGCGTTCAAGAATACTCGCTTGTCGTAAGGTTTGGTTCATAACATCATCACTGGTCGATTAGGCGATTAAATATCCTGAATAGTACCATATTCATCTTGAAAGAATGAGGCTGGATGCGGTGTTGCTCGGGTGCCTATTCGACATGTTTTCGATTAAATTTGTTCACTTGAAAAAAGTGAGCAAACAAGCTATAAGTTCAAATTAGATTAAAATTCTCATATTCGAACAATCAAGAAAAAATAAGAAAATAAATATGACTGATTACATCCTCGCCATCGATCAAGGTACGACGTCTAGCCGTGCAATCCTCTACACCAAAGCCATGGAGGTTGTTGCAACCGCACAAGAAGAGTTTCAACAGCACTTTCCACGCAACGGCTGGGTTGAGCATGACCCTGAAGATCTATGGCAAACGGTGTTAAGTACCTGTCGCGCTGTTCTGGCAAAATCCAACGTGCCTGCAAGCGCCATTTTGACCATAGGTATTACGAATCAGCGTGAAACCAGTGTGATTTGGGATAAAAAGACCGGAGAGCCTGTCTATAATGCGATTGTTTGGCAAGACCGTCGCTCCTCCCAGCTCTGCCAAACCTTAAAAGCAGAAGGGTTGGAGCAAAGGTTTCAAGCGAAAACAGGGTTGCTGCTCGATCCTTATTTCTCGGGCACCAAAATCAATTGGGTGCTCAATACTGTCAAAAATGCCAGAGAGCGGGCTGAAGCGGGTGACTTGTGTTTTGGTACGGTCGACAGCTTTTTGCTTTGGCGTTTCTCCAAAGGGCGCATGCATGCCACTGATGCAACCAATGCATCACGCACCCTAGTGTTCAATATTCATACACAGACTTGGGATAAAGAACTTCTCGACCTGCTTCAAATTCCCGTTGCCATGATGCCACGTGTCTTAAACAGCGCGGATAATTTTGGTGTGGCGGATGCACAATGGTTAGGTGCCGAGATTCCAATCTCCAGTATGATTGGCGATCAGCAAAGCGCCTTGGTAGGGCAGGCGTGTTTGGAGCCCGGTATGTTGAAAAGCACTTATGGCACAGGATGCTTTGCGATTGTGAATACGGGCAATAAGGCCATTACCAGTCAGCACCGTTTATTGACCACAGTGGCGTATCGGGTTGCGAACCAAACCACCTACGCGATTGAAGGCAGTATTTTTATGGCGGGAGCCATTATTCAGTGGTTACGGGATGGCGTGGGCATTCTCAAATCGTCCGCTGATTCTGAGGTGATGTCACGCAGTATTCGTCACGACCAATCTGAAATTATGGTCCCTGCATTTACGGGCTTGGGCGCGCCCTACTGGGATCCCGATGCCCGAGCCGCCATTTTTGGTATGACGCGGGACACAGGGGCCGCGCAATTGGTGGCCGCTGCCATTCGCAGCGTTGCCTTCCAAACGGAAGATCTTTTGCGGGCCATGGCGCAGGATGGAATCGATATTACGTCTTTGCGTGTAGATGGTGGTATGGTTGAGAATCGTTGGTTCTTGCAGGTGTTGGCGGACCTGACTGGAATTCCGGTCGTTAAAAGTCATACCGCAGAGACAACCGCAAAAGGTGCGGCGTTATTGGCGGCGTACCAAATGGGATTGTTTAGCAGCCTTGAAGAGATGTCGCAAACTTGGAAGGTGGCGGAAAACTATCAGCCCTCGCTCATTGAAGATGTTCGTGCTGGCTACTATGATCGATGGTTGGATGCCGTTTCTAGGGTTAAAGCAACACCAGAAGCGTTGTGACTGCTAATTAAGGTTCGAGCAAGCAGGTGTGATATGAAGATAGCGGTGCTGGATGATTACCAAAATGTTGTGAAATCATTGGACTGTTTTAAATTGCTTGAAGGACACGAGGTGCAGGTCTTCAATGAGACCTATACCGATGTTGATAGCTTGGCTGAACAGTTAGTGGATTTCGAAGCCTTGGTACTTATTAGAGAGCGTACTGTCATTTGCCAAGCGTTACTGGCGAAGCTGCCCAAACTAAAACTGATTAGCCAGACGGGTAAAGTCAGTAATCACATCGACCCTAAGCTCTGTCATGACTATGGGGTGGCCGTTGCAGAGGGCATCGGCTCGCCCATCGCGCCTGCGGAGTTGACCTGGGCACTGATAATGTCCGCTTCTCGACATTTGCCTGCCTATGCCTCAAACCTATCCCAGGGTGTTTGGCAACAATCAGGTTCCTTGGGGTTAGGACGTGTGTTGCAGGGCTTAACGCTTGGGATTTGGGGGTATGGGAAAATTGGTCAGCGCATTGCGCGGTATGCTGAAGCGTTTGGCATGCGAGTATTGGTCTGGGGGCGTGAGCCTTCGCTGCAATTGGCGCAAGAGCAAGGTTTTGAGGCGGCTGCATCGAAAGACGATTTCTTTAAAACCGCCGATATTGTAAGCCTGCATTTACGTTTGAATCCGGCGACAATGGCTTGCGTGACAGAGCAGGATTTAGCACTGATGAAAGCCGATTCCTTATTGGTGAATACCAGCCGTGCTGAATTGATCGAAGACGGTGCACTTTATCGTCAGCTTAAGGCTCACCCAACCAAGCGTGCCGCAGTGGATGTGTTCAGCCACGAACCTGCCACGCTGGATAATGAACCTTTATTGGCGTTACCCAATGCTCTCTGCTCGCCTCACTTGGGCTACGTTGAGCGTAACAGCTACGAGCTTTACTTCCGCATTGCATTTGAGAATGTTCTGGCGTTTGCGCAAGGGCAGCCGCAGAATTTGGTGCATGTGGATATATAAGATCTGAACCCATATGCTCTGAACCCTGCCCAGTGAGTGCTTTTAATTGACTCACTGGGCATATCTACTCAAATATCCTTCACTAAACGCAACGCATCGTAAATTGCGGCATGGGTGTTGCGTGTCGCGACGGCATCGCCAATTCTAAAGAGCTGAAATTGCCCCTCAGAATTGCGCACGACGGTTTGAGGCTGCCCAGCCAACAGCTGTTCATGAGCAGTTTCTCCATGGTTAGATGACAAGGGTTTTAACTCAAAATACAGCTCATCCAACGGAATAATGCCATGATTGATCACCACTTGATCGAACTCACGGGTTTGCTCGACGCCGCCATAGTCACTGCCGATGTAGGCTTTTAAACCTGATGGCACTTTCTCAAGTGCGTGTAAACGGAAGGTTACCGTAAAGCGTGTGTTCAAGGCTTGTAAGCTGCGCATATAGGGAACGAGGTTCATGGCCATGACTTCAGGTGCAAAGGCGCGATCAGGTGTCATGATTTCTACGGCAGCACCACTTTTAGCGAGAATTTCAGCCGCCTGAAGGCCTGCGTGATCACCTGCATCATCAAACACCAATACATTTTTACCAGGCTTAACATCACCCGAAATAATGTCCCAAGACGAGACAACCCACTCGTTGCCCTTCGCTAACACATCGGTATGCGGTAAGCCCCCCGTGGCAATAATGACCACGTCAGGGTGTTCGGCTTGCACCTGGTCAGACTCGGCCCAGGTGTTGAACTCAAAACGCACCCCTAAGCGCTCACATTGGGCCATCCGCCAATCGATGATTGAAATCATTTCTTTGCGACGCTCGCTTTGTGCCGTTAAGCGAATTTGCCCACCCGGTTGGCTGGCCGCTTCAAAGACTACCACTTCATGCCCGCGCTCACCCGCTACTCGAGCGGCCTCTAAACCGCCGGGTCCTGCGCCGACGATCACCACTTTTTTACGAGTGGGGGCTTTCTCAATTTCGTGCGGCATGCTTTCTTCACGACCCGTGGCGGCATTGTGAATGCAATAGGCTGATCCGCCTTGGTAAATACGGTCTAAACAATAGTTCGCACCGACACAGGGGCGTATTTCATCCTCACGTTTTTCGATGATTTTTTTGATGATGTGTGGGTCGGTCATGTGAGCTCGGGTCATACCGATCAAGTCCACTTTTCCTGAGGCAATGGCGTGGCGTGCGGTCGCGACATCGGGAATTTTGGCCGCATGGAAAACCGGGAAATTGGTTGCGGCACGGATGTCACCGGCAAAGTCCAAGTGCGGATTGTTGGTCATGCCTTGTATCGGAATCACATCGGTTAGCCCTGCATCTGTATCAATATGCCCTCTCACCACATTTAAAAAATCAACCATACCGCTGTCTTTAAGTCGATGAGAAATGGTCATGCCATCGGCTGCACTTAAGCCCTGCTCAAGCATTTCATCCCCTGTGTAACGAACACCCACGATAAAGTCAGTTCCGACGCGTTTACGAATCTCGGTTAAGACATCAAACGTAAACTTCAAACGGTTATCTAACGAGCCGCCGTAAGGGCCTTCAAGCTCATTGGTTAAGGGCGACCAAAACTGATCCATCAAGTGACCATAGGCTTGTAACTCAATTCCATCCATTCCACCGGCTTTCATACGCTCGGCAGCATCGGCGTAATCCTTAATAATGCGTTCAATATCCCAGTCTTCCATTTTTTTGGGGAAGGCTCTGTGTGCGGCTTCGCGATGGTGAGAGGGGGAAACAACCGGAAGCCAATGGCCTTTATCCCAGCGCGTGCGACGTCCTAAATGGGTGAGCTGAATCATAATGGCCGCGCCTTGCTCGTGTACGGCATCGGTCAGATCCTTCATCCAAGGCACCACTTCATCCTTGTACACCAGCAGGTTGTTAAAAACAGGTGGACTGTCTTTCGACACCGCCGCCGACCCTGCCGTCATGGTCATCGCTACGCCGCCTTTGGCTCGCTCAACATGGTAGGCACGATAACGTCCTTTGGGCATACCATCTTCAGGATAAGCGGGCTCGTGGGAGGTCATGATAATGCGGTTGCGTAAAGTGAGGTGTTTCAGTTGATACGGCTGTAATAAGGGATCATTTGACATGGTTGTGCTCCCGCATGGTGTGTTTGGGTGGCGTCTTTTTGATCAAATTTAGGCTTTATGTACATATGTGTCAATTATGTGTTCATTGTTGTTTTGAGAGGGTGTCGCTTTTGGAATGCTGTGTCGTTATTGCGCTGCCTGTATTGGCAGTGTATGTGAACACCTATGCACAGGATGCTCATCAACGAGGGAGAAGAGGATTCCGTTCGATGATCAACAAGCCTTTGCTGCAGAGGATCGGGTAGCCGCAGTTGAGTGGAGAGATTTGGGGCGGAAAACAATTCGATTTACAGAAAGAGAATGCATGGCAAGGCCCCATTTTGCTGTATACTTAGCAGAAATTGGCTTCAAGTAGGATTCGTTCTTTGAACAGACTGTTCAAGGATGCGTTCGTGAGTCTGAAATTTTGATTTACGGCCACTTGAATATATAATACAGGCCTTTTACTTCTTCTGGTGCGTTATGTATTTGAATAATTCTGTCGCACTATATTAAAACCCTAGCTTATTGAGATGACTATGTCAGCAGATTTATCCTTATACAGAAACATTGGTATCTTCGCCCACGTTGATGCTGGCAAGACTACGACGACTGAACGTATCCTAAAACTGACCGGTAAAATTCATAAGTTAGGTGAAGTTCACGAAGGTGAATCGACTACCGACTTCATGGAACAGGAAGCCGAGCGCGGTATTACTATCCAGTCAGCAGCCGTAAGCTGTTTCTGGAAAGGCCATCGTTTCAATGTAATCGATACCCCGGGGCACGTTGACTTCACCGTAGAAGTGTACCGTTCATTAAAAGTATTGGATGGCGGTATTGGTGTATTCTGTGGTTCTGGTGGTGTTGAGCCTCAGTCAGAAACCAACTGGCGTTATGCAAACGATGCACGTGTATCGCGTCTGATCTTCGTCAACAAGCTTGACCGTATCGGTGCCGATTTCCTACGTGTAACTGAGCAAGTTAAAAAAGTATTGGGTGCAAACCCATTGATCATGGTTCTTCCAATCGGCCGTGAAGACACCTTTACGGGTGTTGTTGATCTGCTAACCCAAAAAGCTTATATCTGGGACGAAACGGGTTTACCTGAAAACTTCACTGTGACCGACGTACCTGCTGATATGCTGGATGATGTTGAAATGTACCGCACTCAGTTGATCGAAACTGCACTTGAGCAAGATGACGATCTTCTAATGGCGTACATGGAAGGTGAAGAGCCATCTATCGAAGACATCAAGCGTTGTATCCGTAAGGGTTGCCGTGATCTAGCATTCTTCCCAACTTTCTGCGGTTCTGCGTTCAAGAACAAAGGTATGCAGTTAGTATTGGACGGTGTTGTTGAGTACCTCCCATCTCCAACAGAAGTTAATCCACAGCCTTTGACTGACGAAGAAGGTAACGAAACTGGCGAATTCGCTATCGTTTCGGCTGATGAGCCTTTCCGTGCGTTAGCGTTCAAAATCATGGATGACCGCTTCGGTGCTCTGACGTTTATCCGTATTTACTCAGGTGTATTGAACAAAGGTGACACCATCCTGAACTCTTACACAGGTAAAACTGAGCGTATCGGCCGTATGGTTGAGATGTACGCAAACGACCGTATCGATCTGACGTCTGCTCAGGCGGGTGACATTATCGCTCTGGTTGGATTGAAGAACAACACTCAAACAGGCCACACGCTGTGTGATCCTAAGAACCCATGTACACTTGAGCCAATGGTGTTCCCAGAGCCAGTAATCTCTATCTCTGTTGCTCCAAAAGATAAAGGTTCTATGGAGAAAATGGGCGTTGCAATCGGTAAAATGGTTGCAGAAGATCCAACTTTCCGTGTTGAGACAGATCCAGATTCTGGTGAAACCATCCTGAAAGGTATGGGTGAGTTGCACTTGGATATTAAAGTTGACATCCTGAAGCGTACTTACGGTGTAGAACTGGTTGTGGGTCAACCACAGGTTGCGTACCGTGAAACCATCACACGCGCCGTTGAAGACAGCTATACCCACAAGAAGCAATCCGGTGGTTCAGGTCAGTACGGTAAGATCGATTACCGCATTCGTCCAGGCGAGCAAAACTCTGGCTTCAAGTTCTCATCAACTGTTGTGGGTGGTAACGTACCTAAAGAGTACATCCCAGCACTTGAAAAGAGCTTTGCTGGCATGATGGCAACAGGTCCTTTGGCTGGCTTCCCTGTATTGGACGTTGAGATTGAAGTATTCGACGGTGCCTACCACGCGGTTGACTCCTCTGCGATTGCGTTTGAGATTGCAGCGAAAGGTGCTTTCCGTCAGACCATGCCAAAAGCCGGTCCACAACTGCTTGAGCCAATCATGAAAGTTGACGTATTCACCCCTGAAGATCACGTGGGTGATGTTATCGGTGACTTAAACCGTCGTCGCGGCATGATTCAAGGCCAGGAAGCCGGTGTGACAGGTGTTCGTATTAAAGCAGATGTACCGCTGTCTGAAATGTTTGGTTATATCAGCTCTTTGCGTACCATGACGTCAGGTCGTGGTCAGTTTTCCATGGAGTTCTCTCATTACGCGCCTTGCCCAGCTAACGTTGCTGAAGCAGTTGTTGCGAAAGAGAAAGAAAAGAAAGCAGCGGCTGCTAAAAACTAAGTTGTTAACCTGCTTTTAAAAAGCCCCGTCAGTTTACGCTGACGGGGCTTTTTTGTTTGAATTTTTTATTAAGTCATCCATCTCAGATTCAATCCCTCTCTCGTTGAAACAATTCTGTCATACCACTTGGGTATAAAGAGGCCTGTTTATTAAGAGAGATTGAGTATGTTGTCCAGCCTCAGTATAGCTAAGAAATTATCCATCCTAGTTGTCTTCCCCATCATGATTCTGTTGGGACTTTTGAGTATTAACTATTGGGTATCTGTTCAAAAAGATCAATTATTTCATCGACTTTACAATGATCACTTGGCCGTATTGTCGGATGTGCTTCGAGTGCAAAGTATTTTAATGAATGAAGGGTTGAGTTATTTAAATCAATATCGAACTGGATGGATGGGGGCTGAACAGGCGAAAACAACAGTGACTGAGTTAATGGAAAATGCGCAGTCACATTGGCATAAATTCCAGCAGATTCGACCTGATGAGGGTGACAGTGAGCCCGATTCGTTGGTTGCTGAACTGGATGATTTGTTTGAAAAGTCTGTTCGGCAGTATCAAGAGTGGATTGAATATGCAGGCAGTGATGCTCTAACGATACGCATTCTGAACGAGTCGACCGTAAATGCTGAAAAAGCACGCAATATAGGCTTATTTAACGAACGCGTTGATCTATATATTCAAGCGCAAATACAAGCCGCTGGCGATGTTCGAGTGGAAGCTGAAACGCTAACAGACCAATTGGTATGGGGGTATATTTTAGGGGCTCTTTTGGTCAGCTTAATCTTGGGAGGCATTGGTGTGATCATTCAACAATCGATTGCAGACCCGATCCGACGGCTACGAGATGTGTTGGTCAATATCGAAACCCAATCGGATTTGTCTTTGCAAGCGGATGAAAAGGGTCGGGATGAAGTCGCTGCGGCGGCGAATGCTTTGAATAAGATGCTCAAGCATTTTCGTGAACTGATACAAGAAATTGTTCAGGATACGCAGGCTCTGGAAAAACAAGCCAATGCGGCTCAGCAGGTGAGCAATCAAGTGGCAGAGGGTGTTGACAGTCAAAGTCAGCAAGCCAGTGCCTTAGCATCAGCCATTGAGCAAATGGCCGGTGCGATAGAACAGGTGAATACCAATACCCGTCGTGCAGTGGATGTCGCTGTCAACGCGCAAGAGATCAGCGGACAAGGCAATCGTATTTCGAAGTCCAGCATGAGTAAGGTGATTGAGTTAGAACAGCATCTACAACAGACACAATTGGTTATCAAACTGCTGAACGAAGGCTCCAAAGAAATTGCAGACGTTCTGACAGTGATAAAGAACATCTCGGAACAAACCAACCTGTTGGCGCTAAATGCTGCAATAGAAGCCGCTCGCGCGGGTGAAGCTGGAAGAGGGTTTTCGGTTGTTGCCGATGAAGTAAGAACTCTATCATTAAACACGCAGCGAGCAACGGAGTCGATCAACCAAATCATTGAGAAGTTGCAAGCACAGTCATTAAAAGCAACCGAAGTCATGAATATCGCTTGTCAGCAAGCCGTTCACAGTGTGGATGACGCTCGCAAAGCGGATGAGCTGTTCAGTGATATCAGTTCAGCGGTGACAGAAATTGTCTCTTTAAATCACAATATTGCACTGGCTACACAAGAGCAAACCGGTGTCACGGATCACTTAGGCCGGTCCATGCATTTACTCAATCAGGATATTGAACAAATTAGCCGCACCGCAAATCTCTCAGAAGGTGCCAGTGAAAGCTTGAATCGTCTAGCGGTAAAACTATCCCAAGGCTGTGCAAGGTTTCAGTAGAAATGCGTTTGAAGCCTACTCAAGGCTCATCCAGACACTTCTGTGAGAAGGGTGAGGCGGAAACGCCGTACCCTTCTATCAAGTTAAACAGATTTTTGTTTAGCGGATTGCTTTATTGAGTCTATCCAGGCTGAATCAAAGCGTGTCTGTTGTGGGTCCAGTTCTAGTGCCTCAATTTTGAGCAAGAGCTTTTGGATAGGCTTCTGCAACTCGCTAACACCGCCGTCATTGCTCTCTAATTGGTGCATTTGCATTAGGCCTAAATGATAGAAGCGCAGCAGCTTGATGGCGGTGATATCGTTTTGTTCAACACCGGCTTCGACCTGATGCATACAATTTGTGATGCTCATCAGGCAGCGTTTAAGTTTCCAGCCATAGAGCGATGAACTCATCCAGGGTTGCTTCAATAGAATCTGCTTAAAAATAATGGTTGTCAGTATGAAACCAGTGAATACCCCCGCCGCATTCCATTTAAAGTTATTGCCATCAGGATGACCGAAAAATGACACACTCAAGGTGGCCAGACTCATTGCCAGAACAATAAAAATCGCCATTAAGATCAGGGTGTTTTTTCGGGTTTCTTTGCGATAAATCTCTGGGTCACGCGCTTCCAACTCAAAAATGTCTGACACACGGGTCTCCTGATATCGTTTGTTATGGATTGGCATGGTTCATCATGCGCGGAAGTAAGATGGGGATAAGGTTAACATTTTTGACTGCGTACATCTTTATTTCAGGTCGCAGGCTTCTGATTTTTGGGTCGATTATCGCTACATAAATCTTTATACTTCGCGTCATTAAACCGAGCTGATGCATGAAGGAGTGTTTTACTTTGCTATTCAAAATCGTATCCCACCAGCAAGAAAAGCCTGCTGGCCGAATCCGTAAGCAAAATGAAACACTCATTCTTCGTGCGGCTGAAATCGAGTTTGCCGAAAAAGGCTTTGCGGGTGCGAGCATGAATGCGATTGCGCAGCGTGCGGGCCTCCCTAAAGCCAACCTGCACTATTACTTCAAAAACAAAATTGGCCTGTATATCGCTGTATTGAGTGACATTATCGAGTTGTGGGATGAAACTCTGAGCGCAATTACGGCTGAAGACGATCCCGCCGAGGTGTTAACCCATTATATCCGACGGAAAATCGATTTCTCACGTGAATACAGTCTAGCGTCGCGTATCTTCGCATCTGAAATCATCAGTGGTGCTCCGAATATGAGTACCTATTTCAGTGACAACTACCACGGGTGGTTTGCAGGGCGCGTTGCTGTTTTTCAAGCTTGGATTGATCAAGGAAAACTGGACCCAATCACGCCTGAACACTTGCTGTTTATGATTTGGTCCACCACGCAACATTATGCCGATTTTGCCATACAAATTGCCGCTGCTTTGAATAAACCCGAACCGGATATCGAGGATTATGAAAAGGCGACTGAAACAATCACTCACATTATTTTGAAAGGGTGTGGGGTGAAAAGGGTTGATTCGGTTCGCTCATAAAACGACATATACATCACTTCCGAATTAGCTCCATGATCTGTAAACAATAGCCGTCCCTGGCTTGGAGCTGTCTGAGCGTTAAGACCGCTTACGCTGAATCCACTCGCCTAATAAAGCGCGCTCTTCCAGTGTCATCTGCGTTTTGTTCAAAAAGGGCATATCGTGCGTCTGAATGCTTCGCGCTTCTATCCGATCCAGCATGCGCAAAATATCGGGACCTGTTTCGAGCATGATACCACCGGGCGAAATGGCAAAGATATCGTCGGTGGGTGCACGGCTGTGACAGGTTGCACAGCGTTCAATCACGATGGCAAAGGCTTGTGAGTCGTTTAATTGCGCATCACCTATATCGGCCTGTTGAATTGGTTGAGGCCGTGCCACTATCGCGAGTAGAACAAAGGCGCCAAACGCCGAGATCAATATCCAAGGCTTCACAATGCCACGATGACGTAGATTGAAAAAGTGCCGTGCCCAAGCGCCAATGAGTGCCAAGGCACCTAAAATAGCCCAACCGTACTCATGGCCATAGGTCATGGGCGAGTGGTTGCTGAGCATGATGAACAAAACAGGTAGGGTGGCGTAATTGTTATGGGTCGAACGGCGTTTTGCGTTCATTCCATAAATAGGATCGGGCGCTTCACCCTTTTCAACCGCACTGACCAACGCGCGTTGTGAGGGCATAATGGTCGTAAACACGTTGGCGGCCATACAGGTTCCGATTAACGCGCCAATATGAATATACGCCGCTCTATCGCCAATCACCTGACTCAGCGCCCAGGCGAGAAAGGTAATGATCGCCAATAAGACAAGGCCTAATATCAGCTCTTTATCCACTAAGGGCGTGCGACACAACAGCTCATATATCAGGTATCCCACCCCAATGGTACCTAGCCCGATTGCAATCGCCTGCCAAGGTGCGAGATCCGCTTTGGCGGGATCAATCATGTAGCTGCTGGCACCCACATAGTACATGAGCGTCAGCAGAAGCATACCCGTGATCCAGGTTGAGTAGGCTTCCCACTTAAACCAGTGCAGATGCTTGGGCATTTTTTCAGGGCCGAGCTGGTACTTAGCCACTTCATAAAAGCCGCCGCCATGGATCGACCATAGATCTCCCTTGATTCCTTTATCTTTTTTCCATTGAGGCGGCTCTTCCAAGGAATTGTCTAACCAGACAAAATAGAAGGAGGCTCCAATCCAGGCAATGGCGGTGACGACGTGCAACAGCCTGAGTAATAAATGCAGCCAATCAGATAAATAAGGATCCATCGCTTAGTTCTCCCGCTGATAGGCTTTGCTGCCCAAGATGTAGGTGGCTTCAATCAGTCGATCATCACCGAGCATGCTTAATACAAATAAGACCTCGTTGAGGCTCTGACAGGTTCCGGTTCTAAACGCCATGAGGGGAGTGGATTTCAGATTGATGACGACAAAGTCAGCCTCTTTCCCCGGTAAAAAGTTGCCCAGATGTGTCTCCAGTGATAAGGCTCTCGCACCGCCTAGCGTCGCTAGGTAAAAGCTCTGATCAGGGGCTAATGAGACACTTTGCAACTGTTGGATTTTGTAGGCATCCCCCAGCGTTTGGAGCATAGAAAAACTGGTACCGGCACCCACATCGGTCCCTATGGCAAAGCGAACACCTTGAGCGTGCATGCGCTCCATGTCAAACAAACCTGAACCTAAAAATAAGTTGGATGTCGGGCAATGGGCGAGCACTGTACCGGAGTCTGCTAAGCGTTGGCAGGCATGTTCTGATAAGTGGATACCGTGTGCGTAAATGCTCTTGGGGCCAAGCAGCCCGAATTGCTCATAGGCATCCAGATAATCGCGTGCATTTGGAAACAACGTGGCAACCCATGCCAGCTCATCACGATTTTCAGCGAGATGGCTTTGCAAGTAGACACCTGGGTAGTCTTGCAATAGCTGCCCTGCTTTTTGCAGTTGTTCAGGAGTGCTGGTGGGGGCAAAGCGTGGGGTAACGGCGTAGTGAAGGCGGCCTTTTTCATGCCAGCGCTCGATCAGCTCAGCGGAGTCGTCATAGGCTGATTGGGCGGTATCCGTTAAAAAGTCAGGCGCATTGCGATCCATCATTACTTTGCCCGCTAAAAGGCGCATGTCCTGTGCTTGCGCGACTTCGAAGAGGGCATCAACCGACTGTTTATGCACCGTACCAAAGACCATTGCGGTGGTGGTGCCGTTGCGCAGCAGCTCATCAACAAAAAATGTGGCGATGGCCTTGGCATAGTCTTTGTCAGCGAATTTACGTTCGGTTGGGAAGGTGTAGGTGTTTAACCACTCCAAGAGTTGGCGTCCATACGCAGCAATCATTTCCGTTTGAGGGTAATGGGTGTGTAAATCGATAAAGCCCGGCATGATTAAATGACCGCTGTAGTCTTCAACCCTAATCTGGCTATCCAGGGTTTTGATGAGGTCGGAATAGGGACCTAAGGCCGCAATGCGTCCATTTTCGATCAGCAATAAGCCATCTTCAAAATACTCGCGAGCCGATTCACCCTGAAGGCGAGGATCATCGAGGTAATGTAAAATCGAGGCGCGAAAGGCGTGTGACGTCATAGGTTAGGAGCCTCGGTAGGTTGAATAGCCAAAGGGACTGAGGAGCAGGGGGATATGGTAATGTTCACCCTCGCCCGATAGATTGCATTCTATGTCCACCTGTGGATAAAAAACCGATTGTTGATGTTCGATAAAATACCCATCTAAGCTAAATCGCAAACGATAGCGGCCTTCGCTAAGGCGTTGAGAAGCGGGTAAAAGATCCGATACACGTCCGTCTGCATTGGTGATGCCAGAGGCGATCTCAATCCATTCGGCCGCTTGCCAATGGCTAAGGACAATCGGAATGCCAGCCGCAGGAAGTCCGCGACTGGTATCTAAAACATGGGTGGTGATTTGGCTCATGGTAAAATCCTGCCGCTTAAGTCGATAACATTTTTTGTAAACGGATCTGAGTAATTTTATTTTGCTCTGCCGCCGCAATTGCCAATTCATTATCGGGTGCATTGTTCAAACGCGCGTTGAGTAAGCCCAGCATCTCTTCTGCACTTTTTCCTGTCGCACAGACAATGAAAATATAGCCAAAACGAGCTTCATAGGCGGCATTGCCCTCGGCCAACGCGAGGAGTGTTTGCTCATCCGCGTCAGAAACGGCTGCCTGTTCGCCCGCTGCCAAGGCTTTGGTGTTGGCGTATTTAGCCCGCAAGGAGCTTACATCGCCAATTTTTGGATGGCCTTCAAAGGCTTGCAGGTAATCGGTTCGGTCGAGTCCTTGCCAGCAGGCCTCGGCAATTGCGTAGAGTTCGTGTTCATATTCAAATGGGCGTGCACCTAGCATGCGCACCACCCAGGCCTCACTCACACAGCATTGGCGCAGTGCGTTGGCGGCGGCCAGTGTATCGAGTTGGTTAAATTCATTGAGTGTCATCAGTGGTCTCGTTTAGTGTATCCGTCAATTGATGAAGGTCGCCAGTATTAATGTTGAGGGGTAAAGGGTTTGCTTGGGCGCTGTAGACCTCGATCAGGCGGCTAGCAATCGATACCGCAACTTCCATTGGGCGTTTTCCTCCCGTCCCTTTTATGCCAATCGGACATTCGATGCCGTGTATCTGCTCAGAAGAAAAACCTGCGCGCTGCAGGCGATGACGAAAGCGAGCGGCTTTGGTTTTGGAGCCAATCAAGCCGATAAAGCCTTCATGCTGTTGTGCGAGTGCCGCCGTGCAGATTGCGTAATCCTGAGCATGGCAGTGCGTCATGATGAGGATCACGGCTTGTTTGGGGATTTTCTGAAAGACCTCCGTTGGGTCTTGTACTCTATAGGGGGTGCGATTGGGTTCGTTTTGTTGTGGTAAAAACCCTTCTCGCGTATCGACCCAATGCAGGTGAACGGGCAATTCAGATAGGATCAAACTCAGCGCTTTGCCCACGTGGCCGGCACCAAACAGCCACACCTGTGTGCTGGTGTTTACAAAGCATTCAAAGAGTAAAGTGGCGTGTCCACCGCAGCATTGGCCCATGGCGGCGGCCAGTGGGATTTTCTCGATGCGTTGACAGGCGTTTCCTTCGGCTAAGAGTTGGCGTGAAAACTCAATGGCATGTTGCTCTAGGTTTCCACCGCCGATGGTGTCAATCGCGTGCTCAGGGGCAACAATCATCTTGCTACCAGCATTGCGAGGGACCGAGCCTTCGGTGTTGATGACACTGACCAGCACATGAGGCAGCCCCTCGCGTTGATAATCGGCTAAGGCATCGCTCCAACGAATCATTCAGCCTCCTTAGCCGCAAAGCGAAGCGCATTAATGGCTGTAAGCACACGCTCAGGCGTCGCCGGGGTATCGAGATCGGGACTTATGCGGTAATCACTCAGGCTGCTGATGGCATCTCGCAGGGCTGACCAGACCGAAATGGCGAGCATAAAGGGGGGTTCACCCACAGCTTTGGAATGGTAAATGGTCGCTTCAGGATTGGGTTGTTCGTAAAGGGCAACATTGAAAATGGGCGGAGCATCACTGATGGCCGGAATTTTATAGGTCGCGGGTGAGTTGCTCAGCAGTATACCGTCTGGATTCCACACCAACTCTTCGGTGGTTAACCAGCCCATGCCTTGAATAAAGCCACCCTCAATTTGTCCAATATCGATTGCAGGGTTCAAACTTTGGCCTACGTCATGAAGGATGTCGGTTTGCAACAGACGGTACTCGCCCGTTAAGGTGTCGACCAATACTTCAGACACCGCCGCTCCCATGGCAAAGTAAAAGAATGGGCGGCCTTTGGCTTGAGTGCGGTCATACCAAATCTTCGGTGTTTTGTAGTAGCCCGTGGCCGATAAGGGCACTCGCGCCAAATAGGCGTCTTGCACCACTTCCGCAAAGTGTTTTGAATCTGTGTCTGTCCACCAGATGCGGTCGTCCGCAAAGCGCAGTTGCTCAACATCGATTGACAGTGTTTGCGCTAGATACTCGGCTAGGCGTTGTTTCAAAATGAGCGCTGCTTGTTCGGCAGCTTTGCCGTTTAGGTCGGTGCCACTGGAGGCCGCCGTGGGAGAAGTGTTGGGCACTTTGTCCGTGCGCGTAGCTGTGACCAAAATGTGCTCGCTGCTGATCCCTAAACACTGCGCAACAATTTGCGACACTTTGGTATGCAGCCCTTGTCCCATCTCGGTGCCACCGTGATTTACCTGAACACTGCCATCCGTGTATAGATGAATCAATGCGCCAGCCTGATTCAAGTGCTGCACGGTAAATGAAATACCAAACTTAACAGGCGTAAGCGCCAAGCCTTTTTTCAGAACAGGGCTCTTGGCATTCCAGTCACGGATCGCGGCTCGGCGAAGCCAATACTGGCTACTCTCTTCTAAGGTCTCGATAATCTGATGTAGGGGCGCATAGTCCACGTCTTGATGATAAGGCGTGACATCGCGCTCGGCTTGGTAAAGGTTGCGTTTGCGTATGTCCAAGGGGTCACAGCCTAAGTGACGGGCGATATCATCCATGGCGCGTTCAATAATCATCATGCCTTGCGGCCCACCAAAGCCACGAAAGGCCGTATGTGAAACCGTATTGGTTCGCGCGCGGTGGCCTTGAATGCGGGCATTGCTTAAAAAGTAGGCGTTGTCCGCATGAAACATGGCTCGATCGACGATGGCATCGGTTAAGTCAGGCGAGTGCCCGCCATTGCCAATGACCGTGATGTCGGCGGCTAAAATGCGGCCTTGATTATCCGTGCCTATACGGTAGTGATTGACAAAAGGATGGCGTTTGCCGGTCATCACCATATCGTCGATACGGGGCAATCTGAGTTTTACGGGCCTCTGAATCTTGTTGGCCACCAACGCCGCTAAGCAGGCCCAGGGTGCGGCTTGTGTTTCTTTGCCGCCGAAGCCACCGCCCATGCGTCTCATATCAACGGTCACACGGTTAAACGGGATGTGCAGGACCTCTGCGACCAGTTTTTGCACTTCGCTCGGGTGCTGGCTGGATGTATAAATGAGCATGCCGCCCTCTTCGCAAGGCACGGCCATAGACACTTGGCCCTCGAGGTATAAATGCTCTTGTCCACCAACATACATCTTGCCCTCAAGACGAATCGGAGCGCTGCTTAGGGCGAGATCTATGTCTTCCCCTATTTGCATCTGATGGCTGGGTCTGACCAGTTCGCCAGCGGCAACTGCGGCCTCAGCGTCAAGTTGTGGAGGCTCCTTTGCGTACTCGATCACGGCTAAACGGGCGGCTTGGCGCGCTTGGCGTTCGGTCTTGGCTGCGACCACAGCAATCGGTTGGCCTGCGTAGGCAATGATGTCGCTGGTTAAAATAGGGTCACCTGGAAATACCGGACCAATATCCGTAATTCCAGGAATATCGTCCAATGTAAGCAGGGTGACGACGCCGGGCGCATGTAAAACGGGGGTTAAATCCAGACGGGTAATCTTGCCCTTGGCAACAGTGCTACGTATCACAGCGGCGTAGATGAGCCCCTGCGGCTCGCGAATGTCGTCCACGTAGATGGCACTGCCTGCGACGTGGCGCTCGGCACTTTCATGGGGGATTTTTTGACCTATCCCTGAAGGAATCGACGCCGATGCTGTATCTAACGTGGTTAAATTACGCATAATGGCTAACCTCCAGTGATGTGCCTGTCTGGTATTCGTGCACTGCGCGGGCGAGTAAATTGGCGGCCACCTCCAGTCGGTACTGAGCACTGGCTCTGACATCGGTTAAGGGCGAAAAGTCTTGTGTTAGTGCATGCTGTGCCGCTTGGATGCCTTCTAGGGTAAAGGCTTGACCTAACAGGGCCTGCTCAGCATGCAAGGCGCGTGCTGGTGTTGCGGCCATCCCCCCGAAGCCTAAACGCGCGTCCGAGATACACCCCTTGTCATCTAATCGAATGCGCAAGGCAAAGCACACAGCCGAAATATCATCATCAAGGCGTTTTGAAATTTTATAAACTTTAAAAACGTCAGCGGGGTCCAGTAAGGGGATGCGAATACTTTCAAGAATGCCAGCTTTGGGTAGGCAGGTTTGTCGGTAGCCCGTAAAAAAATCCTTAATCGGTAGCGTTTGCTGTCCCTCGGGAGACACGAGCCTTAACTCAGCATCAAGGGCTAAGAGTACAGGGGGTGTATCGCCTATAGGAGACGCATTGGCAATGTTACCGCCAAGGGTGCCTTGATTGCGAATTTGTTGTGAACCTAAACGCACAAATAGGGCAGCTAGAGGGGGGAAGTGCATTTTCATCTGTGCATGGCATTCTTGATAGGTCACTGCTGCGCCTAAAATCAGAGCCTCATCCGTCACCTCAATGCGCTTAAGCTCAGCCACCTTGCCTGTATAGATAAGCTTAGGAATATCCTTAAGTTGTTGGGTGGTGTCCAGCGCAAGGTCAGTGCCACCCGCCACTAAGCGTGCATCGGGATGCGCCTCAAGCCACTCGATTAACTCGCTCAACTGCGTGGGTGAGTGAAAAAACGCAGAAGATGCTGTTAAGGAGGGCTGGGGCACATTCGTTTGAGCGGACGCTTGCAGGGTGAGCAAGGCCTCTCGAATTGATTGAGTCTGTTCTGTGAAGGCGTCAGGTTGGGTGCTGAGGGATAAAGCCGCATCGATAATGGGTCGATAGCCCGTGCATCGACAGAGGTTGCCGCCTAAATGCTCGTTGATCTCTTCTCGTGTCAGACGTTCTTGCTGTGTTAGCTGTTCACGTTGCTTGTAAAGACTGAATAACGACATGACAAAGCCAGGCGTACAAAAGCCACACTGAGAGGCATGATGATCGACCATCGCTTGTTGCACAGGATGGAGCTCGCCCGTTGAGGAGCTCAAGCCTTCAACCGTAATGACTTGTCGACCCTCTAAGCTACCAAGATACGTGATGCAGCTGTTGACGGTTCGATAGGTTAGCCCATCGGGACTCGGGTCAGCGACGACGAGGGTACACGCACCGCAGTCACCGGATGCACAGCCTTCTTTGCTACCACGGTGCATCAACTGAGTGCGTAAATACTCTAAAAGCGTCGTATCTGGTGCAAAATTTTCAACCGTCAACTCTTCTTGATTTAGTATGAATTGCATCCCGAGTCATCCTTAAATTGAATGGTGTTTTTAACCTATTGATAGTTAAGTTTATTTTATTGCGTGCATGACATGTTTGGTTTAATGGCTAAAAAGAGCCGATGCTTCAGTACAACTATAGATCAAAATAAACTTGTCTGACTGGTCAAGTATTGCATTAATCTTGCCAGTTTTCGAATGCTTGGCGAAAACTGTCGAAAATAATTGAAATGAGCGGGACACATTTTTTGCCCTGTGTGTCGAATAAAGATAGATCTCTGTGCACTTAAGCACCAATCTCTCTTGCGGTGCGTAGCGAGAAACGAAAGAATCAAGGGCGTAAATGGTGTTCAACGTAATAACTCGAAATGGGTTTAAATCCAGCGATTAAGGATAAGATAGATGCTGCAAGTGACGCACTTAGCGAAGTCTCATCAGACGCCACAGGGCCCGCTACAGTTGTTTAGTGATGTGCATTTTAACCTTCACGCCGGGGAAAGTGTCGCCTTAATGGGCGAATCTGGGTGTGGTAAATCCACACTGCTGCACATGGTTGCAGGCCTTGAGCAGGCCGATAAGGGGCGCATTTTGATTGCAGATCAAGATATTTGTCAGATGAATGATCGCCAGAGGTCTCAGCTTCGACGCGATCAGTTGGGCATTATTTTTCAGCAGTTGAACTTGATACCGAGTCTGACCATTTATGACAATCTGGTCTTTCAGGCACGCCTTGCGAATAGAGTCGATGATGCCTGGCTAGCCTATCTTGTCGCCAGTTTAGGGTTAGAGACACTCCTGACACGCTATCCGGCACAGTTATCGGGGGGACAGCAGCAACGCGTGGCGATTGGGCGTGCGCTGGCGGCGCGTGCACCTCTATTATTGGCCGACGAGCCCACTGGCAGTCTTGATGAAGTCAATGCTGAACAGGTGATCACGCTCATGCTGGCGCTGGTTAAAGAAACGGGGACAAGCTTACTCATGGTGACACACAGTTCTTTGCTGGCGGCACGGTTGGATCGTTCATTGACCTTAAGCCAAGGACAACTCAAGTAATGCGCCTTCGGATGCCTTCCTTATGGATATTGCACGCGTTGCTCAGTCACTGGTGGCGACACCCGGTTCAACTCAGCACGCTTGTTTTAGGATTACTGGCCGCGACCGCGTTGTGGAGTGGCGTACAAGCGCTGAATCAGCAGGCGCGACTGAGTTACGATCAGGCAGCAGCTCGATTCGATAGCCTCAATCAAGCGCAGATCGTCAGTGCTGGTGATCAACCCATTCAAGAGTCCGAGTATATTCGTTTGCGACGCCTTGGTTGGGCAGTGACGCCCTTGGTCGAGGGGGTATTGTCGTTAGAGATTTTATTTAAGCTAGAGGATTTGCCAGAAAAGGATGTCAAGATTCAGATTGTTGGCATTGACCCAATGACCCTACAATCCCTGAATAGATCTGATCAAGGTTCAACGGGCTTACCGGACAACTTGTCTTTAAACGACTTTTTAACGCCTCCTTGGCAGGTGTGGATGTCGCCCGCTACGGCAGAAGGTTTAAGGCCGCTGCTTGCGAAGGCTAAGGCAGATGGATTTCCCTTTAATCCGCAGGGTGAAAAGGTCAGCATTCATACCAGCACGGCGTTGGCGCATAACGAGCTGATCACCGATCTCTATTTAGCTCAGCACTGGCTGGGAATGGAGGGGCTGCTCTCGCGTTTACTGCTGCTAGACGCAGACAACCCCTCTGCGTTACCTGAGGCGTTAGCGTCGACTCTGCGCCTAGTGCGGCCACAAAGTGATCATGATATTTCGCGTTTAACGGCTAGCTTTCACCTCAATCTAAGTGCATTAAGCCTGCTGGCTTTTTTGGTGGGATTGCTTATGGTTTACTCGGCCATTCATCTAGCGCTCACTCAGCGTTTAACCTTGCGTCGTATTGTATTCAGTTGCGGTGTTAGTCAGCGTGAGTTGATGGCGTGGTTACTGCTAGAGCTCTTACTCCTGAGTGGCTTGATTGCTCTTCCGGGGTTAGTGGCTGGCTATTGGATCGCCACTCTTTTATTGCCTGATCTGTCGGCCAGTCTTGCTGGCTTGTACGGTGCTCAAGTATCAAGTGAGCTACAGCTGTCTTGGCAATGGTGGCAGCAGGGGGTGTTCATGGCGTGGGGTGGCACTTTAATTGCCGCAATCGTGCCTTTGATCAAACTCATCAAACAGGATGGTGTTCATTTAGGTCAGTCAATGCCATCGCTAAATGATCAACGACGGCTTAAAGGACTAAGTATATTGGGGCTTGTATCTCTCCTGATGGCAGTCCTCACTGCAGGGCTAGGTCAGTCCTTACTCAGTGGCTTTTTACTCTTAGCCTTGGTGTTTTTGAGTGCAGCCCTGTTGATGCCCGTGATCTTGGATAGGCTCCTCAGCCTCTGTCAACGTTCGGCTAAATCAATGATCACTCAGTGGCTCTGGGCGGATGCACGCTTGCAAGTTCCGAACCTAAGCGTTGCATTGGTGGCACTCTTGCTTGCCTTGTCGACGAGTATTGGTGTGGGAGGCATGGTGGAAGGGTTTCGTAACACCTTCACCGGATGGCTCGATCAGCGTCTTGCTGCCGAAGTCTACGTGCGCACAGACAGTGAAGGGCAAGCTCAGCAAGTGACACAATGGTTGGCAGGCACTCCAAATGTGACGGCTGTTCTTCCATCGGCGAGGGCTGCGACCCAACTTGAAGGAGTCCCCATTGAGTTACGAGGCTTTCAGGTGCATAGCACCTATGTCGACCACTGGCCCCTTCTGAGCGAAGCACCACAGGTATGGCAAGCAATAGAAAGCGAGTCTGCGGTCATGATCAATGAACAGTTGGCACGACAGCTCGCGCTTAATTTAGGCGATTCGATTGCATTGCAGGGGATGCAGCAGCGTGAATTTACCATCCTTGCCATTTTCAGTGATTATGGCAACCCTAAGGGGCAGGTGATGATGTCGCTGGATACCCTGTATCACAACTGGCCTGATGCTGAACGTGGAAGTTTTGCACTGCGTGTGGAGCCTTCTCAGATAGATGGATTAATATCGGCTCTGAAAGAAACGTTCGGGTTTACGGGGACACAAGTCTTGGATCAGCAAGCGGTCAAGCGTTACTCGTTGCAACTGTTTGAGCGCACCTTTGCCGCGACTCAGGCTCTAAACCTGTTGGTACTGGCGATTGCGGCCATTGCACTTTTTAGTAGCCTGCTGACCTTATCGAATATGCGCTTAACGCAGGTTGCGCCGATTTGGGCCTGTGGTGTCTCGCGTCGACACTTGGTGCTGATTGAGTTGCTGAGACTGTTAGCGCTTGCCTTGATCACGGCTTTGTTAGCCATCCCCTTGGGGCTAATCATTAGCTACTGCTTGGTGAATGTGATCAATATCCGCGCCTTTGGTTGGGCACTTCCTTGGCAGATGTTTCCACATCAATGGTTTTACTTAACACTTGCTGCACTGGTGAGTGCAGGTTTGGCGGCGCTGATTCCCATTTTAAAATTACACTTTTGCTCACCCGGTGAGCTGTTAAAAGGCTTTCGTGATGATCAATAAAGTCGGCATCCTACTGATGCTCTTGTGGGCTTTGGTGGGCTGTGAACCTGCTCCCTCGACACACGGCTTTGCTGGGCTTGGATCGGATGCAACAGGGTTTGCTCAGGTCGAGCCTGACGCTGAAATTGGCTATCCTGAGGCACTCAATCAGCACCCGGATTTTCGTATTGAGTGGTGGTATGTCACAGCCAATCTAGAAAGTGAGTCAGGTGAAACACTCGGCATTCAATGGACCTTGTTTCGTCAGGCCAATTCACCGTCACCCCAGCGCGAAGGGTGGGCGAATCAGCAACTCTGGCTTGGGCATGTTGGGCTCACACGTGCCAATCAACATTTCTCGGCGGATCGATATGCACGTGGTGGTGTGGGACAAGCAGGGGTTGCAATGGACCCCTTCACGGCGTGGATCGACCATTGGGCAATTCAAGCAGACGATCAGGCCCGTGAGTTCACATTGACGGCACACACACCTGAGTTTAGTTATGACTTGGTGCTAGCCAAGGTTGGACCTCCCGTGTTGCAGGGTAATCAGGGGGTTAGTGTGAAATCTCCGCAAGGCCAAGCCTCGTATTATTTGAGCTTACCTTTTTTGCAGGTCTCAGGTTCAATCCAAATAGGCGATGAGACGTTGAGTGTCACAGGTGAGGCTTGGCTTGACCGAGAGTGGAGCAGCCAACCCTTAGCCGAAGATCAAGAAGGCTGGGATTGGTTTTCGCTCCATCTGGATCAGGGGGATAAGTTGATGTTGTTTCGTCTTCGTCATCGTCAAAGCCAAGACTACTTTTCCGGCACCTATATTTCAGCCGATGGCACGGCGCATCCTTTACAACCCAATCAAATTCGAATGCAGCCGTTACGTCAACATTCTGTTGCGGGCAGACGGCTTCCGGTTGAATGGCAGCTGAGCGTCGACGATTTCGGTATTGACCTGCGCACGCAAGCACTGAATCCGAATGCTTGGATGGCAACAGGTATCGCCTATTGGGAAGGCCCTATTCGTTTTGAAGGGAGTCATTCGGGCAAGGGCTATTTGGAAATGACTGGGTACTGAGCGAGGATTTACCTAAAAAACGGCCACATAGAGTGGCCGTTTTGATGAGTATGCGGTTGTGTTTAGGGGAAGAAAACAAACTTAATAATGAAAAAGGCGGCTAAGGCATAGACGCTGACGCTGACACTTTTTCCCTGACCTGACAATAGCTTGATGATGGCATAGCTGACAAAGGCCAAGGCAATACCGTGAGCAATCGAAAAGGTTAACGGCATGGTCAATGCTGCAATTAGCACGGGGGCGGCTTCGGAGACATCGTCCCAATCGACCTTAGATAGGCTGCCTGTCATTAAGACCGCAACATAAAGCAACGCCCCTGCCGTGGCATAGGCTGGGATTGAACCAGCTAAAGGGGCGAAGAACAAGCTGATCAAAAACAACACCGCCACTACAACCGCTGTTAACCCCGTGCGCCCACCTGCGGCAACACCCGATGCACTTTCAATGTAGCTGGTGGTCGATGATGTACCTAAACTTGCACCCACAACTGTCGCCGTTGAGTCAGCAAGTAAGGCTTTTTTGATGCGGGGGAGTTTGCCGTCTTTATCCAAGAGCTTGCCGCGCTCACCCACACCGATCAGGGTACCTGAGGTATCAAATAGATCGACAAACAAAAAGGCGAATATGACGCTGATCATACCCACTTCAAATGCACCCGCAATATCCATTGCCATGAAGGTAGGCGCAATGGAAGGTGGCATAGACATTAACCCACCAAACTCATTGTGTCCTAAAATCATCGCGACAATCGTAACACTCAGAATCCCAATCATCACGGCACCTGTCACTTTTAAGTAAGCCAGCGCTGCAATGATAAAAAAGCCCAAGAAACCGTAGATCGCGGATGGGCTTGAAAGATCACCGAGTGTTACGAGGGTGGCAGGGTGTTGCACAACAATTCCGGCATTTTTCAGCGCAATGATAGCCAAAAATAGACCGATACCTGCGGCAATACCGAGCTTGAGTGAGGAGGGAATGGAGTTGATCACCCACTCGCGTATAGGAAACACACTGATCAGGATGAACAGTACGCCGGACAGAAAGATCGCGCCGAGTGCGACTTCCCAAGAATAGCCCATGCCCAGCACCACACCGTAAGTGAAAAAGGCATTTAAGCCCATTCCTGGTGCAAGCGCGATCGGATAGTTCGCGTAAAGCCCCATAATTAAACAGCCAATCGCGGCTGCAAGACAAGTGGCAACAAACACGGCACCCTGATCCATGCCGGTTTGGGCCAACATCGAAGGGTTAACAAAAATGATGTACGCCATCGTCAAAAAGGTGGTGATGCCGCCTAATACCTCGTTTTTAACCGATGTATTATGGGCTTGGAGCTGAAAGAGTCGTTCAAGCATAGGGATTCCCTTTTAGAGTTTTCTGCCACAGCTGGGCATGATCAGCATAATTATCTCGTCGTAAAGACCGAGTGTCTGAGAACTTAATGGCAAATCTCATGCCAAAAAATTGATCGACTGGTCAACTTAATAAGTTAGACGATGATGCGTATAATACAACGTATCCTGCGTATAATTTTATCATTTTACGCATTTGATTGACGCATCACCCGACTTAACCGACTGATTAGGAACCTATATATGACAGAACATCACTATCGAATGGACTTTCCCGTGGGTTGGGAAGAGCTGCATCGCAATGCGAGAGCCTTGGCTTGGCGTTTGTTGGATAAGGGCGAGTGGAAGGGCATTATCGCGATTACTCGCGGTGGCTTAGTGCCCGCGGCGATTCTCGCGCGTGAAATGGACATACGTTTAATCGACACCATTTGTGTGGTGAGTTATCAAAAAAGTGATGACTCAGGTACAGCCGCAAAACAAGGCGCGCTGGATGTCTTAAAAGGCGTTGAAGGCGATGGTGAGGGCATGATTTTGATTGACGATCTGGTTGATACGGGTAAAACCGCGCGCCATGTTCGTGAAATGCTCCCCAAAGCGCACTTCGCAACGATTTATGCCAAGCCAGCAGGAAAGCCCTTGGTGGACACCTTTATTACCGAAGTCAGCCAAGATACCTGGATACGTTTTCCATGGGATATGGAACATACCTTTTCGACGCCACTGGCGGATCGGACGAAAGGACAGTCGGGTAGTTGAGCGTTTAGTGACAGTATCCCAGCGCTTAATGAAGTTTAGCGCTGGGATATTTGCTGTATTTCTTCAGTGGTAAGGTCTATCAAACAAAGTGCTTGCAAAAGAGGAGGAGTCCATACACGCTCATTCTAAGACGTCATTGACATAGCAATAATAGTCACGAGCAATTTCGATGACGTTTAGGCTTATCAGTTGTTTTCTATATCTGTTGTTGATGAACCAGAAACCTCTTGATATAAATCTTCATTGAATATGTGCATGGTTACAATTCGTTCGGTAGGAATGGCAATTATATAATCTAATTTTGAATTTAAAATAGAGGGGTCTTGTTTCAATAAACCATCGATAATAGATGTGTATTTTCGATCCAGTTTGAAACTTTGAGAGTCCTTATCTCTGTGGCCACTGTATAAAGGTAATAATGATAGATACGATTCTCCATCTGAGGGCTCAATGGAATCTGCAACCATACCAACATATACTTTATTAGAGTCTAGAGTGACTGCAACTGGTTTAAGATTAAATAGTGCGTGAGCACATATTAATTCAAAATCATTATCTTGCCATGCCCTCCAAAGTGCTTGAATCCCCCTTATGTTATCTTCTTTATCCTCTTTTATCTCTTTGCTTAGTTTAGATATGGTGTTTTTTAATCCATTATTATTAAATGATTTTAGAATTGTAAAAATTGACTTGTAATTTGGATTTCGGTTGTAAAGTTCGGTATAAGTTAACGCGCTAAATACTGTAACTATGGCTGTAATAAAATGTGCGTTATCGCTATAGCTTTTTGGTAAAAATAACCAAGTAGTTAAAATTGCAAAAAATAATGAGTAGGTTCCAAGAGTTAAAGAAGATAAATAAAGTCTATGACCACTTTGGCGTGCAATTTTATATCGATATTTAACGCATTTGCTTGAAATAATATATCCGGCCGAGGCTGTGGCAACAACAAGTATTGCAATGCTTCCATTCATTTAGTTTACTCTGCTCCGTTATCATCCTGTTCATTATTATTTTTAATTTTTATGGCTGCAAGCTTTCTAATAGCGCTTTTAAATCTTTCATCGTGTACGGCTTTATCAAGCTTTAGTTCAGCTACACCATCACCTTTAACAGTATAGAGCTCGCTGAATTTTTCTAGTTCGCGTCTAGTGTATGCTTGGGTTGCCATGGTATTTGCTCCATATGTTGCGCTAGTCTTGCTTATTCTTACACTAACTTGATCTTAGCATATCAAGAGTGTGACGTGTATGTCTTTTTAGTTTAGGCTATCCTGATCGCCAATATAGATCGACTCATGGGCTGTCGCGGCCTGTTATGGAGCACATGTGACCCAATTGTCCCAGCCTCACCCGTTTGAGCGTTTGATGCCAGACTTTATTCTTGATGCGATTGAAGCACAGGGTTTTCTATCGGACGGTCGTGTTTTGGCGCTCAATTCGTATGAAAACCGGGTCTATCAGATAGGCATCGACGAAAACGTGCCGATCATTGCCAAGTTTTATCGGCCAGGGCGTTGGACGGATGCTCAAATTCAAGAAGAGCATGATTTTTGTGATGAGTTAGTGGCACAAGACCTGTCAGTCGTGCCCCCCATGCGTGTACAAGGTCAAAGTCTTTTGCATTATCAAGGTTTTTCCATCGCCTTGTACGAGCGTAGAGGTGGACGGGCACCGGACTTAGACAACCCCGATCATTTATATCAGCTCGGTCGAACCCTTGGACGCATGCATTTGGTGGGCGCCGCTAAACCTTTCACACATCGTCCAACCCTCGATATGCAAAGTTTTGGCTATCAAAGCATCGAACGCTTGCTATCTGGGTTTATTCCAGCGTCATTAGAACCGGCCTATCGAAGTTTGACGCAAGATCTCATGCAGCGGATCGAAGCGGCGTTTGCACTTTACCCTGATATTCGCTACCTGCGTGTGCACGGAGACTGCCATGGTGGCAATTTGCTCTGGCGTGACGATTTGGCGCATTTTGTCGACTTTGATGATGCGCGCATGGCTCCCGCGATTCAAGATTTATGGATGCTGTTGAGCGAAAGTGAGCGTACCCAGCGCGAGTTGCAGCTTGCCGAGGTGCTGGCGGGGTATGAGGAATTTGCAGAGTTTGATCCACGTGAGCTTCATTTGATTGAGCCTTTGCGGACCCTTAGAATGCTGCATTACAGTGCCTGGTTGGCCAGACGTTGGGAAGACCCGGCCTTTCCATTAAACTTTCCTTGGTTTAATACTGAGCGCTATTGGGGAGAGCATATTTTGCAACTGCGTGAGCAATTATCGGCTTTAAACGAACCGGTCTTACGGATTTTGTAATCGAATGAGCGCAACGAAAACCCTTGCTAGCGCAGTGGAAACCGAGTTCGAAATCAAGAAGTCGCGTTTTATCGGTCGTATCGAGCCGATTGCCAGTCATGAAGAAGGGCTGAAACGGGTGGCTGAGTTATGGGTGCAGCACCCAGAAGCGCGGCATATTTGCTACACCATGTTAGTAAAAGGACAGGTGCGTCAATCCGATGATGGCGAGCCTTCCGGCACCGCTGCTAAGCCCATGCTCAATGTCTTGCAGCATAAAGGTTTGGACAATGTCCTAGCAACCGTGGTGCGCTATTTTGGTGGCATTAAGCTCGGAGCCGGTGGCTTGGTGCGTGCCTATTCGCAAGCGATTAGCGACCCTTTGAATGATGCAGAACTGGACGAGGTGCGCCCCCAAGACGTCATTCAACTGAGCGTTGCCTATGAGTATGAGTCGCTCGTTCGTCATCAGGCGCAGCAACTGAATTTAACCCTAGCGGTGGAATACCAGCATCAAGTCCATTTTCAGATATCCGGTGAGGTTGAAGCACTCAAAGTGTGCGTGGATACCCTCACCAATCAACTGCGTGGGCAGTTGAGTATCTGTGGTCACGATTAATATAAATCTAAATGGATTTGAGCATCCAATACCGATTCATCGAACCAATCATGCAATAAGGCTAATACCCCTTCGCCAAAGCCCTTTTGACTTCCACACACATAGATATGAGCCTGTTGTTCACTCACCCAGCTTCGAACTTCGTGTTGATACTCTGTCAAGCGATCTTGAATATACACGCCATCATCACGCGACCAAGCGCAGGTCAGGTGAGTCAGAATGCCCTCTTGTTCAAAGCGACTGAGTTCGTCGGATAGATAAGCATCTGTGGCTTGGTATTGCTCGCCAAAAAACAGCCAGTTCGGCGCCATGCAGCCCTGGGCTTTGCGCTGTTGCAAAAAGCCAATAAAAGGCGCTAAGCCAGTGCCAGCACCGATCATGATCAGGGGAGCCTCATGCGCTAAATGGAAACTTGGGTGGGGGCGAATGCTTGCTTCAATACGAGTGCCGATGGATGCTTCTGTTAGGTAGCCGGACGCATTGCCGATGCTGCCATCTTGACGTTGATGCTGGCGAACCAATAAACGCAAGGTATCGGCTTCATATGAGGCAATGGAGTAGAGACGTTCGGTTAGAGGCTTGAGTTGATCCACCAATTGCTGAGGAGAGGGTGCAGACTCATCCGTCCAATCCAGCGTTAAGAGTAAATCGAATAAGGCATAGGGCTGACCTTGGTAGGAGACCGTGTGATCCGCAGACCAGCCGAGGGTTGCAATACGTTGTGCCAAATGCCTTGGCACAATGCTGGGTTTTACCGCCAGTAAGTCACCGGCTTGGTAACGTAAACCAGGCTGCGATAGGCTCAGCCAATGAACGGGGCGGTGAGATTGTGTAGGGTTCAAGTATTGATTGTCCGTCAGCATGAACTCATCGTACTCGATAGAAATGGCATCTTGTGTCAGCCCATCGGTGTTGGAAATGGCGGCCCACCATGTATTGATGGCGTTCATGTCCATTTTGTCGACTTCGGTAATGGGCATCAGCTTTTGTAACCCCTTGACTTGTAAGCGGTCAGCCAAGTGGTGACCAAAGGCACAAAATTTTGGGTAATGGCGATCACCTAATGCCAGAAGGCTAAACGGAGAGCCTGACACCTCTGGGGTCTTTTCCAGTGCTTTAATAAAGGGGATGGCCGTATCCGGTGCTTGACCATCTCCCTGAGTGCTCACAATAAAATGCACCTGTTGATACTGGTTGAGGCACTGCGGTGTCAGTTGCGATAGGCAGCGAAGATCCCATCCAGACGGAGTGGAAGCTTGCAACTGTTTGGCCAATTGCAGAGCACTGCCTGTCTGACTGGCATAGGCCAACAAGCCCAATCCTTTTGTTTGTATGCTTACGTTGAGCTGGCCTTTTAAAACCAGCGCCGCGGCTAAAAGACCCAGCATTAACAACATATCTAGTACAGGACTTTCCATGCCTTTGGATAAAAAGAAGGGAAGGTCACAGCATAAAAGTAACGTAACGCTGGCGGCAATGAACGCGAGGTGTTTCTTAAAACGTTTGCGGTGATTCAGCAACAACACACCCGCACTCAGCAAAAGCAACGCCACTCCCAGCCAGACACTGGCGATGAGTGCGTGCAAGGTGAGCACTTCGGGTTGGTTAAAAAGATGGGTGACTTGCTGTCCTTGCCAAATTGTGGCGAACGAATCGTCCAGATGAAACGCATATTGGCCAAAAGGCGATGCGGTCGCAAAGGTATCAGTGGCTGAAAGCGCTAAATGAATGCGCTCTTCATGAAAAAGAACCCCAACAAAAAGGTGAAGGAATAGACAAACGCCGCTTAGTGCGGCAACAAGCATCGCGACTCGATTGGCCACTAGGGTTGCAAACTTTTCCACAAAACACCCAACTCAAATACTGATAATGATTCGTATTATATTGTTAATTTAGTTTGAGTGCGATTATCATACGGCAACTTTACCTTTCTTTTCGATGTGGAATGAATGAATACGAAGATGCTAGTGGTGAATCGCTGGGTGCGATGGTTGCATATTTACAGCGCCGTGCCTGTTCTCTTGTCGATGATATTTTTTGCAGTGACGGGTTTTTTCCTAAACCATACCGATTGGAATTTAGGGCAAACCAAGCAGTATGAACAATCGTTTGACTTACCTGACACCTTAGTTGAGATGGATTGGCAAGACAGTCCATCGCTGTATGCGCTGCAGGTGCTGAACTGGTTGGATCGGGAGCACAACGTGCGTGGCATCAAAATGGAGTTTGAATGGGACGAAGATGAGCCCCTTCTCGCGATTGCGCTCGACAGCCCTCATGGCAATCAGTCGATTGAAGTCTTTCCAGATGAAGGCGTTGTCGAAGTGTTTACACTGTCCTTGCCCTTGCTTGTTATGCTCAATAACGTGCACCGCGGAAAAAGTGTCAGTGATTTTTGGCGTTTATTGTCGGACCTGTCCGCGATATTTATGCTGGTGTTTTGTTTAACAGGCTTGTGGTTAGTGCTCATTAATAAAGTGCAACGTCTTACCAGCAGTGCCTGGATTACCTTAGGCTCGGTGGTGTTTTTCTTATCCCTCTATTTGATGCATTAAGTATCGAACGGGCCTTCACCAGATCCCGTTGAAGGCCTGTGTATTTCCTCTGCACGTTTTTGGCCATCCGTGCACCGTCTCGGTTCTCTTTTGCATCTCATCAACGTCATGCCAAGGTTTTACCCAGTGGGTGTGATTTAACGAAATCAGCCCTCTGACTAGCTAATTAATTGTTTTTATAAGCTTTAATAAAAAGTGGCTTAGACTTTAGTCATTCTGGCACTTTTGTTGCAAATATATCTTTGAGTGAATCAAAAGTTACAACTTAAAGGGTGAGTGAAATGCAACAAGTATTAAAAAACGTAAAACGAGGACTGCTTGCAACGGTAGCAGCTGTTGGCGTAACCCTATCACTAGGGGCTCAAGCTAACCTGTTGGCTGAAATAGAAGAGCGGGGTGTATTAAGAGTAGCGGTGCCGCAAGACTTTCCACCCTTTGGATCGGTGGGAACTGATCTGAAGCCACGTGGCTACGACATCGATATGGCGAACTACATTGCGGAACAAATGGGTGTGTCTGTTGAATTGATTACCGTCACCAGCGCCAACCGTATCCCCTATTTACAAACAGGTCGTGCTGACCTCGTCATTTCCAGCTTGGGTAAGAATGAAGAGCGTGAGCGCGCGATTGATTTCAGTCATGCCTATGCTCCGTTCTTCTTGGGTGTGTTCGGAAACGCGGACATTGCCGTCAGCAACCCCGAGGATCTGGCAGGTAAAACTGTGGGTGTGACCCGTGGTGCTGTTGAAGACATGGAGTTAGAAAAAGTGATTCCAGCCAGCGCGACGCTGCAACGCTTTGAAGACAACAACACAACCCTGTCGGCTTACTTGTCTGGCCAAGTGCAGTTGATCGCAACGGGTAACCTTGTTGCGACTGAAATTGCAGAGCGCCGTCCAAACCAAGCGCCTGTGCCTAAGTTTATGCTGCGTGACTCACCTTGCTATATCGGTCTGAAAAAAGGTGAAGCTGAGCTGCAAGCCAAGGTGAATGAGATCATTGCAAAAGCCTTTGAAGACGGCACGTTAAATCAAATCTCTGAAACGTGGCTGAAGGCACCTCTGCCTGAAGGTTTTGGTAGCTGAGGTAGAATAATGCTCAATTTCAGTGACCTATTGCCCTATACAGATCAACTCTTGAAGGGTTTATGGGTCACCGTTGAGCTGACGGTCTATGCCACACTGGGCGGTGTGGCAATAGGCACCGCCGGGGCGGCGGGTCGGCACTACGGTGGCAATCTATTACGGGGGATGATTGGTATGTACGTCGAACTCATCCGCAATACCCCCTTTATTGTACAGTTGTTTTTTATTTTCTTTGGCTTACCTGCACTGGGAATCAAGCTGTCAGCATGGGAAGCGGGGTTAATTGCAATGCTGATTAATCTTGGTGCCTATTCCACCGAAATTATTCGAGCGGGCCTGGCCGCAACACCCAAGGGACAAGTTGAAGCGGCAAAAGTATTGGGTTTAAGCCCACAGCAAGCCTTCTTTCGTGTGGTGTTGATTCCTGCGTTTGAAAAGATTTACCCAGCGCTGACCAGTCAATGCATTATCGTGATGCTGGGATCGGCGGTGGTGTCACAGATTTCGGTGATGGATTTGACCTATGCAGCCAACTTAATTCAGTCCCGCAACTTCCGAAGCTTTGAAGTGTACTTAGTGGTGGCTGCCATGTATCTGGTGCTTGCGATTCTCATGCGTCAGGCGTTTGATGCGTTGGGACGGTATTTGTTTCGTCACAGGAGATCCTCATGATTGAATTTAGTAATTGGGATTTGCTGCGCAACTTACTCTTAGCGGCACGCTGGACGGTTTTGCTCTCACTCACGGCCTTTATTGGTGGCGGTTTGGTTGGCTTGCTGTTGACAGCCATGCGATTGACGCGCCGTCGAGCCTTACATTGGTTTGTGCGCTTATACGTTGAGGTGTTTCAGGGGACGCCTCTGTTGATGCAACTTTTCTTGGTGTTTTTTGGCTTGTCTCTGATGGGGTTTGATATCTCCGCTTGGGCGGCAGCTGCCATTGCCCTCACGCTCTTTACCAGCGCCTTCTTAACTGAAATCTGGAGGGGGTGTATCGATACGTTGCCTAAGGGGCAGTGGGAGGCATCACGTTGCTTAGGCTTGAGCTTCACGCAAACGCTCAAAAACATTATTTTGCCTCAAGCGATTCGAGTGGCCTTGGCACCGACGGTTGGCTTTTCAGTGCAAGTGATTAAAGGCACTGCATTAGCATCAATCATTGGCTTTGTTGAGTTGACCAAGGCCGGAACGATGTTGAATAACGCGACGTTTGAGCCGTTTAAAATCTTTGCCATGGTAGCGCTTATTTATTTCTTACTCTGCTACCCCCTATCTTTGGTCAGTCAACGTTTGGAGAAAAAATTCAATGGCGCTCGTTAATATTGATAAAGTCCATAAATACTACGGTGACTTGCATGTCCTTAAAGGCGTTGACTTAAAGATTCAAGCGGGTGAAGTGGTTTCGATTATCGGACGCAGTGGTTCGGGTAAAAGTACACTGTTGCGTTGTATGAACGGATTAGAAGCCTACCAAGAGGGAGCCATCATTCTTGACAACAAAGAGGTCAGCAGTGATGAGCGTCAGGTGCGTGCGTTGGCACGAAGTGTCGGCATGGTGTTTCAAAGCTTCAATCTTTTTCCACACTTAACCGTTGGCGAGAACGTGATGCTGGCGCCAAAACTGGTGCTCAAACAGTCAGCCGAAGACGCACGCAAAATGGCACTGGATAAGCTAACAAAAGTGGGCTTGGCCGAGAAGTTTGACCAATACCCAGACAAGCTATCCGGGGGGCAACAACAGCGCGTTGCGATTGCAAGGGCCTTGGCCATGTCACCGAAAGTTCTGTTGTGCGATGAAATTACCTCGGCGTTGGACCCAGAGCTGGTAGGGGAAGTGCTTAAAGTACTGGAGGAACTGGCAGCCGAAGGGATGACGCTCGTACTGGTCACGCATGAAATGAATTTTGCGCGAGATGTCGGTGATCGGGTGGTGTTTATGCACCAAGGAAAAGTGTGGGAAACCGGCCCCTCTGCTGAGGTGTTTGCCAATCCAAGCACGCCCGAATTAAGAAGCTTTATTAACGCTGTGCTTTAACCAGACACCCCTTGGCCATGCCGGTCTGGTCATGTCATCTGAGCAATGCATGACCACTGGCTCAGGCTTATACAAAGTGGGCGCTGGGTGTGCATATGTGCCTTAAATAGGCAATCAGGACAGGGTCGTCGTGTTGACAAATTATGGCTTTCTAATGTAACGTTTGTTACAGTTTTGTTTATTTTTGCAACTAAAGTTTTAATACGATTTTAACTCCAAAGGATGTGTGTTGTGCGCCAAATTACCGATGTGATTCGCAAAGAGTATGAAGACTTGTCACCCAGTGAGCGACGAGTGGCCAGCTTTATTCTGGATCATTTAGATGATTTGGCCACCTATAACTCGGTGGAGCTGAGTGAGGCCTGTCAAACGTCTAAAGCAACAGTGAGCCGTCTATTCCGGCGCTTGGGATACGATAGTTTTAAAGCGATGCGCGATGAAGTCCGGGTGCTGCGTCAATCTGGCGTGCCCTTACCAAGCGGAGCTTCTGAGTCTGGCACCACCTTGCTTGATCGGCATTTTCGCCTTGAGTCGAAAAATCTGTCGCGGTTAAACCAGCAAGCCAAACTTTGGCCGCTGGATGCCATACTGAGCAAATTCGAGCAAGCCCGGCGAGTAGTGTTAATTGGTTTTCGCAACAGTTACCCAGTCGCCATGCACTGGCGACAACAGCTGATTCAAGTGCGACCCGATATTCAACTACTGCCACAAGCTGGACAAACCTTAGCAGAGGATTTAGCCGATCTAACCGATCAGGATCTGATTATCTTGATTGGATTTCATCGCCGTCCCGCGCAATTTCCAATGCTGCTCAACCGTTTAAAAAGCTTGGCCATTCCGGTCCTGCTGATCACGGAAACACAAAGCGGGTTGGACCACTCACAGGCGACCTGGTGTCTAGAAATACCACTGGATAGTGTGTCTGCTTTTGACAGCTATGCCTTGCCCATGAGCCTTGTGAGCTTTATCACCAACGCTTTGTTGCACCAACAATTGCGCCATGGTCGTCAGCGGATTGAGGAAATTAACCGCCTCTATGACAGCCTTCAAGAACTGGATTTAACCCTGAACTAATTTTCGAGATAGATGTATGCAGACCACAAGCAATCCTTATAAGCGCACGATTAACCTAGCCGATGCCCGTTTGGGAACTCAAGCTATCTTTGTTACCGATGATTGGTTCGCCGATGTAAACCGAATGCTACAACCCGAGCCACCGGTATGGAAAGAAGGGGTGTTTGACGACAATGGTAAATGGATGGACGGTTGGGAAAGTCGTCGTAAACGCTTTGAAGGCTATGACCATGCGATTATTCGCTTAGGAGTACCGGGCTTTATTCGCGGGGTGGATATTGATACTTCGTATTTTACCGGTAACTATCCGCCTTCGGCCTCGCTCGAAGCCTGTTTTTGTGCCGATGGTGACCCCACTGCGCAAACGCATTGGACACCGATTCTGCCTGCCGTGGATCTGCAAGGGAACAGTCATCATTTTCATGACACCTCCCATCAGGATCAACCTTGGACGCACCTGCGTTTTAACATTTATCCAGATGGTGGTGTTGCGCGCTTGCGTGTGTACGGTATGCCTTACCGAGACTGGTCCGACGTTGCTGATGATGAGCAGATTGACTTAGCGGCCGCTTTAAATGGTGGGCGTGCGCTTGCCTGTTCGGATGAACATTACGGCACCATCAGCAATCTGATTAATCCGGGGCGGGGCGTTAACATGGGTGATGGCTGGGAAACCGCACGCCGTCGCACGCCTGGTTATGACTGGGCGATTCTGTCCTTGGGCCATCCCGGTGTGGTTGAAAAAATCATCGTGGATACGCTGCATTTTAAAGGCAACTACCCAGACAGTTGCTCAATCCAGGCGGCGTATGTCAAAGGTGGAACGGAAAGCCAAATCGAGACCCAAAGCCTGTACTGGAAAGAGCTTTTGCCTTCTCAAAAACTGCAAATGCACCAAGAGCATGAGTTCAGTCTTGAGCTGAACGACTTAGGCCCCATTACCCATTTGCGTCTTAATATTTTCCCGGACGGTGGCGTGAGTCGTTTGCGCATCCTCGGACGTGTGTATCGAGGTTGAGCATGAAACACCTGACGCTGACGCCGCTCACTGCTGAACACTTCGCGCCTTTTGGCGATGTGATCAGCACCGAGGATAAAGACTTTTTTCTGATTAACAGTGGCTCTACTGAGCGATACCATTCACTCGCGACAGTGAACACTGGCGCTGACGATGGACGTGCCATTATCAGTATTTTTCGTAAACCCGTGGCGGATCGTTTTCCTTTGCAAGTAAAACTGCTGGAGCGGCATCCTCAGGGATCTCAGGCTTTTATCCCGCTACAGCGCAAGCCCTTTTTGATTTTGGTGGCACCTCCAGCAGATGCCCCAGATCCTAGCGCCATGCGTTTGTTTTTGAGTGATGGTCGTCAGGGCGTTAATTACCATGCGGGCGTTTGGCATCATCCCTTAATCACATTAGAGGATGATGATCAGTTGCTGATAGTTGATCGACAAGGGCAGTTGCCCAATTGTGATGAAGTGTTTTTTGATGATGCCGATGCTTGGTGGATTGCACATCCTTTTCAGGAAAAAGAGGAAGGAACGCTATGACGAATACAGGTTACCCACGTGATTTGATTGGTTATGGTGCCACGCCGCCAGATCCCAAGTGGCCCAATGGCGCGCGCTTAGCCCTGAATTTTGTACTCAACTACGAAGAGGGTGGGGAGATGTCGGTGTTGCATGGCGATGCCCATGCGGAGACCTTTCTGTCGGAAATCGCAGGTGCAAGCCCTTATCCAGAGCGCCACATGAGCATGGAGTCCATCTATGAATATGGATCGCGTGCTGGGGTTTGGCGCATTCTGCGAGAGTTTGAACAACGCCAACTGCCGATGACCATTTTCGGGGTGGCCATGGCTTTGCAGCGTCATCCTGATCTGTGTGCTGAGTTCCAGCGTCTAGGTCATGATATTTGTTGCCATGGTTTGCGTTGGATTCATTATCAACATATGCCTGAAGATCAAGAACGCGAACACCTGCAAGAAGCCATTGCTATTCTAAAATCCCTAACGGGCGAAGCGCCTTTGGGCTGGTACACTGGGCGTGACTCACCGAACACGCGTCGTCTTCTTGTTGAAGAGGGTGGGTTTCTTTACGACTCGGATTACTATGGTGATGACTTGCCGTTTTGGACGGAGGTGCAAACGAGTTCAGGTGAGTCGAAAAAGCATCTGATCATTCCGTATACACTGGACTGTAATGATATGCGCTTTTCGTCGCCACAAGGCTTTGCCGATGGTGAGGAGTTCTTCAATTACTTGCGCGATAGCTTCGATGTGCTGTATGCCGAAGGGGCGTATGCTCCGAAGATGATGTCTGTTGGTTTGCATTGTCGTTTGGTTGGACGTCCAGGGCGCTTTAAAGCTCTGCAACGGTTTTTAGACCACGTTCAAGCGCATGAAGGGGTGTGGGTGACACGTCGGGTTGATATTGCGAAGCATTGGGTTGGGGAGCATGGGTAGTGTGCCTGGGTGCCTTCTGGGGTGGTGATACCGCTGCCGAGAGACACGCTTTGCGTCATCCCTGACCGCTCGACTGCCGCCGTCCTGGCGGCAGACGGTCTCCCAGCAGCGGCACCACCACCCCTCTAGAACAGGGTGCCCTCAAACTATACATTTAAGGTTTAAGAGAAAACTTCGTTAGATGAAAACTCACATTCAGATAAGGCGGCGGCACGCCACGTTGAGTCCATCCCGAAAATGACAAATGCAGCTTTTCGTTTTTGGCTGTAGGTGGATGCCAGTTGGTTCGTGAGATTTTTCACGTCTTCTTCCAACAACTGTCTAACCTCGATATAGCAGATTTCACGCATCCATCTGCCGTTTATTTCACTGCATGAGTAGAGTTCCAGCTGGCCAGACGTCAAGTTTGCAAGAAACTCTTTGGGCAGTAGTGTGCGTCGAAAATCGAAGGGTGGAAACAAGTCATTTTCAGCCGTCGTGGCGGAAAGTTTTTTAGCTAGCTCAGCTCTACAACATAGCTCTAAAGACATGAGAAGGTGCGTTAAAAAATTATATGTGTAGTGTTCAAGGCACTGTAGCTGTTTAACTGGGTAGTCTTCTGAAAAATGATAATCCAGGCTTTCAAACTGGCATTGAAAATGAACCGCCGTTTTCCAAGTTTGAGTTAACGTATCAAGGGCATAGATATGATCATAATCCTCAGTATGATTTTCACCTTCAGGTGAAGGATTGTCGCGATACATGGTGAGCTTGATGGTACTTGATAGTATTAAAATTTCATCGAGACGTGTGTTAAGTCGGCTTAAATTTTCTTGCAGGCATAATGTGGATGTCTCTGCAGTCAAGCCTGTAATACAGTCGGGGGGATTCGCCACTAGAGGATCATAGTCGCCAATATAGGATTTCCATTGATCAAAAACATCATTCAGCATGATTGCCGGAGCACTGATCATCACTGGAGACAGGTTGCTGGAGGATACTTTACCACATGAGTATCTAGCGCTATGGCGTTACAACGAGGCTTTATTTACACGATTGTTGTTTCGTGCAAGTCAAGAGTCTTTGTTAGAGCTATTGGCGGATCGAAAGTATGGAGGCATCAAGCATCGGAAAAAGCGAAAAACCGAGTCGTTGCTCCTAGTCCCCATCCGTGTCAAAATTGAGCGATACACGAACGAGAGGATCCCTCCATGAATCTCCAGAAAATTGAAGACGAGGCTCTCCACCTTCCTAAAAAGGAGCGAGCCCAATTAATCCAGCGACTGGTATTGAGCCTAGAGTCTCCGTCAGAAGAAGAGCTCAGATCCGATTGGTTGCTTGAGGCCCGGCGTAGAGGCGAAGAGCTCGATAATGGCACAGTTCAGGCTGTGTCCGGTGAGGATGTCATTAGGAAGGCTAGAGCACTCATCAAATGAACTATTCTTTTCACCCGGCAGCGGAAGCCGAGTTCCTGGAATCGGTTGGCTATTACGAATCAAAAGTTCCGGGATTGGGTGGCACCTTCATAGAGGAATTTGAGGCCCTGGCCAATTTAGTCGGCGAGTCACCAAAAGCCTGGCAAATTGAGTTGCCGCCAGATATCCGTAGAGCACCCCTTCACAGATTTCCGCTATCTGTTGTTTACCGAGAAAAGTCTAATGGTTTTCAAGTCCTGGCTGTTGCCCATGACCAGCGACGTCCGCAGTACTGGCTAGGCAGGCTTTAACAATCGGCTGCACAGCGACCGATTTTCCGCCGCTTTACTGCTCCAAGCCTGCCGTGAGAATGTCCTATTCATGGCACTGTCAGCTGACAGCCAACCCCATCACAGCACTTTAGCCGATTTCATCTCTCGAATGGATGAGGTGATTGCACCCTTGTTCACACACGTTCTAATGGTGTGTGATAGCTTAAATCTAATCGGACGGGAGATGTTCGCGATTGATGGCTGCAAGATGCCCTCGAACGCTGCCAAGGAGTGGAGTGGCACACATGCGGAGTTGAATCGTAAGAAAGCCAAGATTGATCGCTCCGTAGAGCGAATGCTAAAAGCGCATCAAACGGGTGATCAACAGGATCAACCCATTGAGGTCACCGACCGTGAACGTGCCCAGATCGTGAAGCTTGAAAAGGTTTCAGCCAAGATAAAAAAACACTTAACAACGGCACCTGAGCGGTACGGTCAACGGGGTACTCCAGTTAAAGGCTATATCACTGATATCGCAGATAATCAGTTCCGTAAGCTTGATCCAATATTTGCAGAATCTATCACTTTCAATGAAGCCAAGGCTCAACACCGTAAAGAGCGTGGTGGTCAAGTAGCGAAGCGCTTTACACCTGCTGACTTTGATTATGATCCTGTGACTGAAACCTGCCGTTGTCCGGCGGGTAAGCCGATGTGGAAACGCTTTAAGGGTAAGATTGCCGACCAAGACATGATTAGCTTCCAAGGCTACCGCCAGAATTGCCGAGATTGCCCATTAAAGCATCAGTGTTTGCGCCGAGTGAATCAAACGGATGGACGCCAAGTGAGCTTTGCACTGAGTGATCGCAAGGCTGCACCGGGGTTTATTGAGAAAATGAAGCAAAAGATAGACAGCCCGATGGGACAGCATATTTACAGTCAGCGCTTAGGCACAGTAGAACCAGCGTTTGGCAATCTGGAAAGCAACAAGGGACTGAATCGATTCACCTTAAGAGGCAAAACCAAGGTCAATTCGCAGTTGTTAATGAGCTGCATTGTGCACAATATCGAGCAGGGGCAACAATGAGGTAAAACTTAAGAGTTGCGGATAAAGTAATCTTTAGTCCATAAGTTATTGAGTGTAGGTTGTTCGAATAGGTGATTTAGGTCATCGATTTGGGCGGTAAATAAAGATTATAGAAAAGGGCAGGCTGTTGATACTGGGGATTTTGATTTCAAAATGTCTAATCCGACATGCTCGTTATGAGAAGTAATTTATGAACTACATACTAGATAGCAATGTATTTGATTACATATTGGATAACGGAATCGAAGTTATAAATCTTCCTTTATCCAATAATATATATATTACTAATGTCCAGATTAGTGAAATATATAATACTCCCGACGCTGTGAGGCGAAAACAACTTGAAGCTATAATTACTGAGGTTAACCCAGAGAAATTGTTACTCGAATCGGGGGGGTGGATAGATGATTTAAAATGGGATGATGAGCAGCCTTGGATTGATACGGTTTCGAAAGACTGTGAAAATTTACTTGGTAATGCGAAGACTCCGCCATGGAAAGATGCACTGATCGGTGAAGTTGTGAAAAGCAAAGGTTTTACGTTGGTTACCAATGATAAAAAATTCTATAATAGAGTCATTAAGAGTGGTATTAATGTTTTAAATGCCTATGAGTTTTTCAATCAAAACTCATAACAAAATGTTGAAACTCGTTTGCTTGCGCACGGAGATCTTCACTGCTACGCAGCTTCGGTCCTTTAACGCAGTGTTTAGGCTATAGGAAAACCTCTCCGTCTATGCTTTGAAAAGACTTTCAGGAAACGGAGACTTCAGGGTGACAAAGTTCAAGCTTTATGATTACAACCAGATGTAAATGGTGGTTAACTAACTTATAAAAGTAAAGGCTGAAAGTACAGAGTTAATAAGTGATTGTTGACTGAAGTCATTAGTTAAAAATTGATAATATACAAAGGGTTATAGTAGAGTAGCTCATCAGAATTAGGTTTTTCAACAGGCTCGTTATTCATACAGGAGAGCGACATGAAGGAAACTGGAAAAATCAACTATGTCGAGATTCCGTCAAGGGATCTTGAAGCAACAAAAGCGTTCTTTACTTCTGCTTTTGGATGGTCATTCATCGACTATGGCCCCGAGTATGTGGCAATTGAGAATGCTGGTATAGATGGGGGCTTTTATAAATCTGACAAAGTATGCTCACCCGAGCACGGTAGTGTACTGGTTGTTCTGTATAGCTCGGAGCTTGAAGAAACGGTTAAGAAAGTCATATCGTCAGGTGGCAAGGTGGTTCAGGATATATTCGATTTTCCAGGTGGCAGGAGGTTTCACTTTACCGATCCAAATGGAAACGAATATGCTGTTTGGTCGGAGCCGGATGCATAAACAAGCCATCAAAGAGTTAGAAATGCATACTGAACAGGCTTTCGTTGGTAGGGCAAATGTTCATTCATCCGGCTCTTTTGTCCCATCTTCTCGAAGCATTTCAATAATCGCGCGTCTCATCCAGTTGTGTCCGGCATCGCTCTCCCGTCGTGAGTGCCAGGCCATGCTGAATTCAAAAGGATCAATGGGGTAGGGGGGCGTAAAAAGCTGCAGTGGTGAGTCCTCCAAAAATAGATCAAAGCTGCGCCGAGCAGCCGTCAAGATTAAGTCCGTGTTTTCTACCACACGGCTAGCCACTCCCCAGTGGGGTAGGGTCATGGCGACTCGACGGGTCACTCCTTCTCGATGCAAGGTGTTCTCTATCTCATTGCTTTCGCTACTTTGCATGGCAACCAGAACATGTGGCCGCCTGAGCCATTCTGTTTTCTCAAGACCGCCCTCTTTAGGGAGCGTATTTCTATCTGCAGCGCAAACGAAGTGCTCGATGAATAGCGTATGTGTACGTAGCTCATCGGACAAAGGCGAATGAAAAACACCAAAAGCCATGTCGATATCCCCATCTTGGACACCTGTCAGCATCGAGGTGCGGCTAGCCTGAACGACTTGTAGGTCAATCCCTGGAGCGTTTGATCTGAGTATCCGAACTAGGCCAGGTAGTATCACACGAGATCCATAGTCCGACATGGCAAGCCGAAACACCCGTTTCGCTTGGGCGGGGTCAAAGGCTGGCTGTTTAATCAGCATGCCGAGCTGATGCAGCGCTTCTGTTAAGGGTGGTAGCAATTCATTGGCGCGTGAGGTGAGTTCCAGCTTACCTGTTCGTCGAACCAACAGAGGGTCGTCAAAGATGATTCGCAGGTTGGCGAGTGCATGGCTGACGGCTGGTTGGCTTTTATGTAAGCGTTGTGCTGCACGCGATACGTGTTTTTCCACCAATAGTGCGTGCAGGGTGACCAATAGGTTGAGATCGATACGTCTTAATTTATTCATAATGCGAATATAAATAAATAAAAAATGGAATTTGAATTCGTAATATGAATTATACAAGATAAAAGACCTTTTACGATGTCTCAGGAGTTTTGTTATGAATTCACCTTTTACGTTGGTGGCGCTTGCGGCTGTGGCGGTTATCGCGGGTGCTTTGGTGCCTTTACAAGCTGGCAGTAATGCTGAATTGGGTCGAGCGTTAGGCCACCCTCTTTGGGCGACCTTGGTTTCGCTTGTTGTGAGCATATTCGTCGTTATACCTATCGTGCTTGCCATGCAGGCACAAGCTCCTGCTCTGGTGGCCATCAGGCAGCTACCTGCTTGGGCTTGGCTGGGCGGTGTGGCAGGAGTTATCTACATTTCATCTGCACTGATCTTGGTACCGCGCGTCGGGGCGACCAGCTTTATAGTATGTGTCATTGCAGGGCAACTGATTACGTCACTGCTGTTGGACTATCACGGCTGGATGAATCTGCCCGAGAGGGAGATTAGCATTGGGCGTATGGTAGGCGTCATCTTTGTGCTGGTGGGTATGGTGACGGTACAGTGGTTTTCGCCGACTGTTCTGCCAGCTCACCCGAGTACTAAGCAGGTCGCAACTGAAACCTATGGATCTGCTGAATCCAAGGGATGATATGTCCGAAGGCTCGTGGACATGAGTGTTCAAAAGCTTGGAAGAAAATAAGTTTATTTGAAACAAGATGGCAATGAGCTGTTCTAGTCAATCAGCCTAAGCTATTGGGAGGGCTTAATGAGTATCAAAGCCATCCAGCAGTCGTACCAAAGGCTCGCTTTGTATGTTTATGCATATTGTCTCTTTTAAGATACATTGCTATAGTCTCTTTACAAGGATGAACTAGAGTCAGCTATGCCAGAAATTGATGCTCTTTTAGGTCTTTCATTTTGCTTGTATTTCTTTGATAACAAGCAGCATAAATTGCCTCATCTTCACGTTAAGTACGGCAGTTATGAGTTAATTATTGCTATTGAAACGGGCGAGTGTTTAGAGGGGTATTTACCCAATAAGCAACGAAAACGTGCTGAAAACCACATACAAATGCATAGCGAACAACTAATGGCTATGTGGAACAAAGCGGTGAAAGGTGAAAACCCAGGTAAGTTAGGTGATGTATGTTAAAAGTCATAGATGTTGATTTTGTATCAGGTCATACATTAGAGCTGACGTTCAATGACGGTTTCCAAGGTCACGCCGACTTGGCGGAGTACTTTACAAAAGCGCCATTTTCAGAGGTTAAGGATTTTAAACGATTTTCTTTGACTGGCGATGGATCTTTAAACTGGAGTGGTAATGAGCTCTCTGCGGCGACACTTCGTGACATTACAACAGGCTCACAAACGTCTGTTGAGTCAAGTTTTAATGTTCAAGAAATGGAAGCTGTTATCAAACAAGCATCATGGGAGTCTATGATGGAAGGCCGCCCAGACATTCTACAAGCGGTCATTCGCTCTTATGTTGAACAGTTTGGTCATGGTCAAGTCATTGCAAAAGCCGGCATAAAAAGCCGCACTAGTGCATACCGTTCATTGAAGCCCGAAACGACGCCAAACTTTGGGACATTAGTTCAATTGGGGCATGCTGTTATTGAGTTAGCCAAAGATCGATCAGTGGCAAACAAGGAGCCACGCATATAACACCTCAGTGTCATTATTATTCTACGGGTGTGGCATGAGCTGGAGGGAGAGCGTGCGAAAATCAGATAGGCTTTTTCAGTTAACCAATATCCTGCGTAGACACCAGCCACTTACTGCCAAGCAGTTGGCTGAGAAATTAATGGTGTCTGAAAGAACCATTTATCGCTATGTTGATGATTTGTCTATATCTGGAATACCTGTTTATGGCGAACCGGGTGTTGGATATCGCTTGTCTGAAGGATTCGAGTTACCACCTTTACAATTGTCGCCGGATGAGTTGGAAGCACTGATCACCGGAGTAAGCTTCACTGCGTCTTTGACTGGAAAAAGTCTTGCTGCTTCCGCGCGTTCTTTACTGTCTAAAATTGAAGCGGCTTTACCGAATGGATCACGTATGATGTCTAGCAACGAAGATAGAGTGGTTAGGGTGCCAGCAAGTCACCGTGAATCTGCGGTATATCTTCTGTGGGGTAAGATTCATTCGGCTATAGTGGCTAGGCACTGGCTGAATATAGACTATCACTCGCTTTCAGAGGTAGTGACGACCAGAACCGTATATCCTTTAGGGCTATTCTATTGGGGAGGAAAATGGACACTAGGCTGTTGGTGCGAACTTCGCGGTGACTACAGAGATCTTAGAATAGACCGCATAACCCAATTGGAGTTGAGTGAACATGTAGCTTCTTTGCCTGAGCACGTTTCTTTGACGGCATACATTTAATTCAAAAGTATGAAACGCTAGTGACACAATGTTGTCAGTAGCAAAGCCTTACAGTTAGCACGCAACCAATAACTGAGACACTCGTATGATCAATAATGGCAAAATTAACAGCATCGGCGGTATGGAGTTCGCGACTTTCAGACTTAAAGACGACGTAACAGAAGATAGATTAATTGCACACTAATAGCTGTTCTCTCTAAAATAAATCATTTATCGAGAACTCTTTCAGCTGTTAAATACGCATCCTTTCGATCACGTTTTCTAACAGCCAGGACAAGAATAATCAGGTCATCATCTTCAACCTTATAGACTAAGCCGCACCAACCCAGCCTGCTTCTTTTATTTCATATACCTGAGTCTGTGAGCTGAACTAACCATTACCGCGTTTACTGATTTGAGCTCTAAATTGAATACCTTTGTGTTTTAAACGATCTATCAAGCGCTTGTGTTTCGGATTTTCACACCCTGTAATTGATAATTGTCCTTAAGTCACTGATTCAGGCCATATTTAGATAAGGGATAAAGCGAGCCACATTAATTTGTATATTTAAAGGATTGCGGCTCATGGACTCAAAAATAGTTTACATTAACCAATTTATTTTTTTGTATACTAAATTAGCTTTTTAGGTTGAATTCTGAGGGACCGTAGATTGCAATAGGTGCCTCAGAATAGCTAGCCCACAGTTGATCACCAAAATCATAATGCCACCACTCGCTAGGAAGATTGGTAAAACCTTGTTGACACATGCTGTTAAATAGAAGGCGTCGTCGATCTCGAATGAGTAGGTTTTCTGAACCTTCTGATGGTTTTTCAAAGTAGTTTGTATGGGAAGCAGGTGAAGCTTCATCAAATCGTGTACCCATGTTTAGCATTAGACCATCTGCATCACAGAGTGTGACATCGACGGCTCCGCCTGTTAGATGAGGGCTGGGAGCCTGTGGATCACGGCTTGCAATTGAAACAAACTCGCGTGTCATTGCGATCAAATCAGACTCGCTGGCGTCAGGGTGTTGGTGGTGCATGGTCTCATACAGGCTGTCAAACAGATATTGCTGTACCCGCCAAGGTCGCCAGCCATCCAGAATTACCAGACTGAGGCCATTAGGTAGCGAGCGAGCCGCCTCCAGCAGGCGGCGGTAGACACCCTCGCGGATAAAACAGTCCGCTACTGCACCTGGTGTGCCCAGTCGATTATAGGCAGGAAACACCTTGATCGGTGCTGGTGCCAGAGATAAAGGCACCAGTGGTTCGGCACACTCCTGAATCGGAATCCGGCTGACTTGGTTCCAGTCAGGCTCCGTCTGGTGAGGAATGGGTTCTAGCAAGCGTTCGTTGTGTAACAATTTCATAGTGTTCAATATCCGTTTATCCGAGTGTGTTAGGCAGCCAGAGCGTCAGTGCCGGGAATAGTATCAGCAAGACCAGAACCAGAATGGCGGTCAGCACAAAGGGCCAGATAGTCTTGAAAAGCTCGACGATTTCGATACGGCTGACAGCTGCAGCGACAAATACACAGGCCCCCATTGGTGGTGTAATCAAGGCAATCGTAATGTTTAGAGTAATGATGATGCCCAGATGTACGGGGTCGATGCCCGCCATCATGGCAATCGGGGCAAAAATAGGCGTTAACAGCATCAATGCAGATACCTCTTCCATGAACATGCCAGTGATAAAGGTGATCAGGCTGAGTATCAGCAGAATCATAACTGGCTTATCCACATAGGGTGCTAGCAGCTCAACAAACTGAGCAGGTACCTGTGCGTAGGAGAGTAGCCAGCTAATAGTGGCTGAGGCTGCCATGATCAGAAAAATAGCCGATGTCAGGCGAGCCGTGTCCTTGATCGCCTGCCATAACGCTCGCAGGCTGAGTTGCCCCAGCAGCATGCCACACAGCGCCACATAGGCAGCTGTCAGTGCGCCGGATTCTGTCGGTGTTACGATACCCATGACGATGCCTGCCACGATGATAAAGGGCGCGACCAGCGCGGGCATGGCACCCAGTGTTGCCACTGCAAGCAGTTTTAACGGTGGAAATCCCCCTTGCTTCTTGAGTTGGTGCTTCCACGCATACCAAGCATTTAATCCCATGAAGGCGATACCCAGAATCAGGCCGGGAATAACACCTGCTAGGAACAGACTACCAACAGAGGTGTTCGTCAACGAGGCATAGAGGATCATGAAAATACTGGGCGGAATAATCGGGCCGATCAATGAGCTGCCTGCGGTAAGTCCCGCTGCAAACGCGGTAGAGTACCCTTCTTTTTTCATCGCTGGTACCAGCAATGAACCCAGTGCTGAGGTGTCAGCTACCGCCGAGCCATTTACACCAGCAAAAAAAATGCTGGAGACGACATTCACGTGGCCGACACCGCCACGTAAGTGGCCCACCAGCAGTTTTGCCAGACGCATCAGTCGCTCGGTCAGGCCACTTGCATTCATCAGGTTACCCGCCAGAATAAACAGAGGAATTGCCATCAGGGAAAATACGTTAATACCACCAAAAAACTGTTGTGGCATGATACGTCCGATCATGCTGGGGTCAACAAACATAAATCCCACTACGGCAGTGGTCAGAAGGGCCAAAAATAAGGGAAGTCCTAAGACTACATGGGCTAGGAAAACAAGTAGCATTACCAGAGTCATTGCTGATGTCTCCGACATCACGGGCAGACGTTTAGGACCATGCAGTAATACCTGCACAGCCAGCAATCCAAAGCCGATGGGCATTGACAATAGTGGCCAAGTGCGGCTGATCCCCAGTCCGGGGGTTTTGAACATGCCGACAGACATCGCATAGCGGTAGCTGAATAGCGCCGCGCACACAGCTATACCCATAGTTAACAGCCATTGATAGGTGACTAAAACCTGAGATAGGCGTTTTGAGAGTCGTGTCTCCAGCAAGGAGATACGCATATGACCACCTTCAACCCACACTGCTCCTGCCGCCAGCAAGGTACAGCCGATGATTAGGAAACGTGTAGCCTCATCGGTCCAGATCGGTGCGCCTCCTACAAGATAGCGTAGTACCACGGCATAGAGAATAATCATTATATTGGATAGCAATAGCGCACTTGCTACAAAGAGTGTCGTGCGTTGCAACCACGAAAGTGTCTGTAATCGTAACCAGTTCATGGGGTTTCTATCTCAAATAGGCAGGAGCAGCACCTAGTGCTGCTCGTATTTATAAAGTCAGACTTTACTTGGCGAGTGCTTTAGCATCTTCTAGGGCCATCTCAATTATCTGCGGATCAATACCGCGCTCATTCAGCCACTTTAGGAAAGCAGGTTGACCGATACTGCGGAAGGCTTCCATGTTTTCTCCAGTAGGACGGATCACTTCCATGCCTTTATCAGCTAAATAAACAATGCGCGACTCGACCTGTGCTTCGTTGTGAATACGAGCGGCAATGGTCGCTTCTTTAACAGCCTCTAAGAAGGCTGCACGAGTGGTCTCGTCAAAGTTTTCCATCAGAGTGCTATTGCCAACTAAAAACTGCATTGAATACTTTATGTTAGCAAGAGTTAGGTATTGCTGTACTTCGTAAAGGCTACCTAAGATTATGTACATAGGAGGATTCATTTGGCCGTCTGCGACACCAGTACGAAGTGACATATAGACTTCAGTCCAAGGAATGGGAGTTCCGGAAGCACCAAATGCTTCATATAGTGCAACTTGGCTTGGATCCATAGCGCGGAAGCGTAGCCCTTCGAAATCAGAGGGGGAGTGGATTGGGCGCTTGTTGTTGGTGAATGCTAAGAATCCGCCTTCTTCGACGACAGCCAGCATATCGATGCCAGCACGTTCTTTAAGTTTGGCTGAAATCGCTTGCCAATACTGACCTTCATCGAAGAATGCTCGAGCCGAATCGAAGTTTTCGAATAGGAAAGGTGTGGCGCTGACGAAAACCTCATCAACCAGAGGCGATACGCCAGCAAACGAGGCTATGTTCAAGCTTGGTGATGTCATAGTTTGCTCCATGCGCTCTTCCTCAGTACCAAGCATACTGTTTGGATAGAGTACCAACTCGATCTGTCCATTAGTCTTTTCTGCCACTAGTGACTTCAGATGAGTTGCAAAAACATGCACAGCATTTTTATCCGGATCTGGCGCTCCGTTGTAGCTGAGGTTAATGCTTGTGGTGGCTATAGCATAGTTTCCTAAGGTGGCGGCACACAGTATACAGCTTGCCGTAAGTGCCTTTAAGGAAAACGTTTTAAGTTTCAACATAATTATCTCCATTGTTTTTATTCAGAATAGCCGATTGACCGGTTAGACTGATCTTAGGAGTTGATATGTTGACTATGCAATACGGTAAGTGTTGTTATTAAGTCAACGCTTTCTGGCAGCTGAGACGCGGTGCATCTGCACGAAAAAAGTGCATGCCTTGACGCAAGTGTGCAACACAAGCCTTGGCCGAAAGTGTCAGTTCATGGCCTGCCAGACTGACGATTTGGGCGCGGGCGTCATTAAGAATACTGTGTGACATTGGCAGTGCATGGATTTCGCCGCGTTGCAGTTCTGCGGCAACAGTGAGCTCTGGCATAAAGGTAATGCCAATACCTGAGCGTACAAAGTTTTTCAAAACTGTCACTGAGTTGGTATGTAAACGAGCATGCAGATGAACGCGCTCTTGTTGTGCAACCATATTGACCATTTGACGCATTCCAAAGGGGTTGTCCATCAATCCTAAAGGTAAGCCTTGTAGATCACTGAGATGAATAGGCCTGTCGAGTAATAAAAGAGGATGTTTGGGAGGTACGATCAGGTCGAGTGGTTGGCATGTTTCCACGTGACAGGTCAGCATCGGATCAACTGGCGGAGCATAGAGTAGGGCAATATTAACTTCCATCTCCTTTAAAAGCGCAATGGCTTCATTCACGCCCGCCATACGAACTTCAATCTCAATTCCTTCAAATGCAGCCATAAATGATTGTAGAGGGGCAGCGATTAGATCGCTTAGAAACCCTTCTCCGACTGCGATTCTAACTTCACCACTAGCCAAGCCTTTAATTGCCATTATCTGAGAAAGAAGAACTTCTTCGGCACTTCGTTGAATGTGGTAATGCTTTACAAGTAAACGTCCTGCATCTGTTGGCCGCATTCCATTGCCATAGCGTTCACAAAGAGTAACTCCTAGAGTATCCTCAAGACTTTTAATATGACGACTTAACGCCGATGCATCTATATGAAGATAAGCTGCGGCCTTTCGAATAGACCCCCTCTTCACAACCTCGTTTAAACATGCAAGAGCTCGATGATTCAGCAATCAGGTATCTCCGGTTATATTTTTATAGCTGATTTATTTTAAAATGTAGTGTTTTCATGACTGAAAAATGAGTTGCATTTCAAAGTGAAAAATATTGTATTTGTTGAAAACGAACATACTTAATCAATACAACGATGAAAATACTTATGGAGCATGCGAGTAAGTACCCAATATTAAATGATCTGCCACAAATGATCACTCAAAAAGAACGCATAATGAACCATTAATTTACCTTTGTTGATAGTGTTTTTTTCAATAAGTAAGTGTCGTAAAACTGCTAAAGAGATTTTTTTGTCACGGATACTGTAATCTCAAGAAGTAGCACCAGTATGGTAGTTGAACATGAACGGCCAAAGTGGAATAAGCCCAGAAATGGCACTTCGTCTGTCTAAAGCTTTGTGTAGAACCTTAGAAAATTGGTTGGCTATGCAGAATTCTTATCATTTGTGGCATCTTGACAAGAAATTAAGTTTAGATAAAGTACAAAAAGTTGAGCTGGTAAGATGGGTTCAGGCCCATCTTACTTTTGCGAGTGCTTAATCATCCAACATAGCAGCAAAACCTTTAAAGCCCATCTCGCCCAGATTGGCTCGCAGAGTGAGTTCACCTGTTGCCAGATCAATGGAGTAAACACCAGAAGTGTTGGCACCTTGCATCATCAGCATGGCATATGCCATATTCGTGCCCTCTGCAGGCGAGACGATTTCCATATCACCCATTGCACTGATATCCACTGCTTTACCATCCAGTGTTAGAGCAGCAACGGTGGTCAGCGACCCAGCGTTATTGGCAAGATTCAGCAGTGTGTTGGTTTCTGCATCTAGCACATATTGTACGGTCTCGGATGCGGTCTTACCCTTGATTGCATTGGTATAGGCGCTTGCAAAAACAGCAGGGATAGCGCCTTCGTTTTTGTCACCTTGGGCATAGAACAAATCGGTGAAACGGCGTACTGAATTGGCACGTTCGTCATTATCACCGAACCCTGAGGGGAAATAGACATGGTTCGACCCGTCGGTTGCCACAATGCGGATCGCATCAATGCTGTTGTTGAAGTCGAAACCAACCATTGCACCTTCGGTGATTCCAACATTATCGCCTTTTAGGTTATCGGTCGCTGTCAGCGCGCCAGTTGCTGGATCGATGGTGTAGACAGCCGCATTCGGTGCTATACCGATCAGTTCGCCCGTCACAGGACGATAGGCAATTGCGGCCAAGCTGCTGGATAAGGTGATTGTCTCGCCGACCTCGGTCAGACCAGGCAAAGAGACAAGACTGGTGCCGTCACTGCTCAGCGCATAGCCGGTGACTTTGATATCATGGGCGAAGGCAGGAGCGCAGAGCAAGGCAAAGATGGTGGTGGAGAGCAGAGTCTTTTTCATGAATATTTCCTTTTTATAAATTCGGCACCAAGGGCCTTTGAAGTTTCTAAGATCACGATTTAGGTGTTATATGCGAAGCCTGGGAGGCAGCAATATTTTGCATAAATGCCCGTCTACTCTTATTTGCCTTATCTAGTAGTTTAAATTGGCGATAGCAACGGCGACAGTTCGCGCATAACGCAAGATGAGTGTAAAGCCAAACCCACTCTCTGAAACTTAATCGAGTCTCTAGCTTTTTAGACATTAGAGTCGTTGCATGTTTACAGGAGTACATAGATTTCATTTTATTTCTCCTTGCGAAAACCAGCTGCGTTCTAAACAGCTTCTTAGTTTTACACGTGCTCTATGTAAAATTGTCCAGCAGTTATCTTCACTGATGTTTAATGAATCACATATTTCATCTGTTTCAAGGCCCATTAATTCTCTCAGGGTAAAAACACGCGCTGTTTTTTCGGGTAGATGATATACACAAATATCAAAAACCTGCCAAAAATGATCATTTTCTAAAGAGTCATCAGGTGTTGTCCAGGTTGATGGCGCGGCTTCGTCAGTCCATTGCTCATTATCTTTAAAAAGCATATCGATTTCTGGAAGGTCATCTGAAGAAAATTGGAAACTAGCAATACGGGTTTTACGACGTATTTCATCGAGTAACTTATAACGTAATATACCAAATACCCAAGTTTCAAAACGTGACTCACCTCTGAAATCATGTAGCTTTTCCCAAGCCGTTATTAGTGTTTCTTGAACTAAATCTTCAGCAAAAGATTTATCGCTCATTTGTAGTCGAGCAAAAGCCAACAGTCTTGGTCTTATATTATTTAGGCGTTGTGTATAGTCCCTTATAGAAGCCTCCTGATGGCTGGTATCAAATATTTCGCTAGGATTCATAACAGTGCTACTCATGAAGTGACTTCTCTTTATAGTAATGATATTTAATCCAATAATCTAAGCTTACGTAGCGTCCTGCACCCGTGTAAAAAAGTGTCAAAAACATAATAAAATAGGTGGCCGCAAATTCGACACCATTATTCAAGATGACGAAATTTCCGTTTTGAGTTAACCAACTAAAGTTTCCATGTGTTCTTAAAATTTCTCGGCCACGTTGCAGTTGCTCGGTTGAGGCGTGAACTCTATCGTTTGCCAGCCAACTTGAGGCGTCAGCAATGGCTAGCCAGCCATTTTGCCAATGCACAGTCAGGGCGGCGACCAGCATGGTTACCATTAAAGGAACACTAAACCAACGTACCGCCAATCCTGGGATCAGTAATAAACCACCGATTAGTTCAGCACCACCGGCTAGAATGACCATCAATTCAGGAAAAGGTAGCCCTAATCCCCAATCAGGATTTCCAAACCAATTCACCGTACTTTCAAAATTAGCCAACTTCATCCATCCGGCTTGCATCATGACAGGTGCTAGGTAAAGACGCATTAACAAAGGCGCTAAGCCATCGAGATGCCGTAAGCAGTTCATCACTTTGCGAGAATGACTTATCAGTGTACTTATCATGACGACTCTCCTCTAGCTCTGCTGAGTACATCTCGATCATGCCAACCTTGCACTAGAGAAAGACCCTGATTCAGAAAATGCTGATTGGGCTCAAGCCCAAATTGAATGGCTATCTGTTGTAGATGATTTTCAAGTGCTGTTTCTGGTTGGTCCGATATTAGTGCAAATAGATGGGCACTAAACGGATTAAGATGTTCAAAAACTATTTTGTCATTTCGGTTTCGATACACTAACAAGAACGTAGGGTGTAGACTGGGTTCAGTCGGCTGGTTATCTCGATTAATTAAGTGAACAGGATAGCTGTAAGCTTCAAGTAAACTTAAAGGGGATAAGTTTATACCATAATTAAGTTGCGGAGTTTCCCCACCATCAAATTCTGCATCTGCTAATTCAAGAAATAGCTCTAGCCATTCGTAACGCATCAGCTCATGCATAAAAGGGGGATCCTGCTCAGTGCTAGGTCTAACATCACTTTGCAGATAATCCAAAAACTGTTCAGCAATATCGTAAAACCTTGGTGACTGACAGCGATAATTGGACATAAATCCGCGAATCTCATTTAACCACCACTCATCAGACACTATCTGTTTAAAGACAGGAAATGCACTGCTGACAAAATTATTAATATTATTGAAAAAGAGACGTTGATAGACCTCCAGTCTGCGAGGCTCGATTTCGAGCGAAACCTCTTCTGGGTTGCGAATTGCATGCGTTAATTTAAGCAAATGTTCAGCGTACGCTGGTGGGTTATGCTGCAGCATGGTAACCACCTGACAACTGTATCGATTTAATAATATCAGTTTCTTTATAAAGATCAGCTAGTGGCGGAAGGTTAAAGTCACGCTCCAATAATGTGGGTTTTAAGCCTGCATGGTGGTACACCACATGTAATAATTGCCAAACAGGATCGGAAACGGCAGCGCCATGGGTATCAATAATTAAATCTTCAGCTTCCTGATGATGACCGGCTATATGAAGATAGCCAATCCTGTCGGGATCAATTCCCTGAATGAACGCTTTAGCGTCATAGCGATGATTAACACTATTCACATAGACATTATTTACATCAAGTAGAAGCTGACAGTTGGCTTCATCTAGTATGGCTTGAGTAAACTCAAGTTCAGACATTTGTTGATGTATTTGTGCGTAATAGGACACGTTTTCTACATAAAAAGGCCTTTCTAAACAATCCATGACCTGTTTAATTCGTTCAGCTACCCAATACACGGCGTCTTCCGTAAAGGGAATCGGCATAAGATCATAAAGATGACCGTCATCACTGCAAGCGCTAAGATGCTCGCTGTAGACGTCTATCTTGTGATCGTCTAAAAAACGTTTAATTTGTTTGACGAAATCCATATCCAATGGCGCAGGACTTCCTAATGAAAGCGATAAACCGTGGGTATAAAAGCGGTAACGCTCGGTAAATTCACGAAAATTTTTGGCTAACCGACCACCAATGTTCATCCAGTTTTCGGGGGCAACCTCAAAAAAATCAACGGATACTTTCTCGCCAGGAGTGATTGCCTTAAGGTGCTCTCGACGGAAACCAAGGCCTACTTGATCGGTCGTTTTCATTAACTATCTCCTTAAGGTCACTTAAACCGAAATCGAATTCAATCAGAAAAGAAAAGGAGCCCGATCCATGGGCGAACCTAAGCCGCCTAGATTAGCCGCCACATTTACCTTCGCCACATTTAGCTTCTTCAATTTTTTCTTCACCGCACTTGGCTTCACCACATTTGGCCTCACCACATTTAGCTTCAGTTGAACCATATTGAGAAACTTGCGTGTACCCTTGGGTTAAGACTTCGGTCGCAAATGGATTTGCAGCAGAAGCAGAAGCAGCCATACCTAAACCGATTAGAGCAGCGCCTGTTGCAGAAAGCAGAGTTTTAGTAGTTGTCTTCATGTTTCACCTCGATGTGTTTATTGATTAGAGCGTTTAGCGCTCATAGGTGAGTTGCACGAAATCACTTTTCCTTACAAAATATTTTTATTTTTTAATTTTTTTGAATTTTTATAAAAAAATCAATGTATTAGTGTGTGTTAATTTATTTGAAATTCATTGTTTCTAGCTGAATTAACAACTGATAACTGATAGGTTTTTTGAACCGATCCATTCTTTATACGACTGACGGCGGTACCACGCATATAACACCTAAGTGTCATTATTATTCTACGGGTATGGCATCAACTGGAGGGTGAACGGTCATCATCTTCAACCTTATAGACTAAGCCCCCCATCCCAGCCAGCTTATTTCATATACTCATCAAACAGACTGTAGCCCCACTGCCTTAATGCAATCACCATGGTGGTGCCGTGTTTGTCAGTCATGGGCAAGTGCCTGTCTTTTTTTAGCCGCTCGTTAAATTCCATGCTAAGGCGATCAATTTTTTCCTGCATTTCTGCGTTGCTGGTATGGCTAAGCAAGCCATTGAGTACCATGAGCTTTTCAGATTTTTCGTCAAAACGGGAGTCAAAAAAGTCCTTTTGCACATACTGTAAAAAGAAACGTTGTATCGGGCCGTCGGGTTTCCAGCGGAAGTTGGGGGCAATGCGCAGTTTGATGCGGTTGCCAGGATGAAGGTCGATCAGCTTGAGTCGATCAAGCTGGGCGAGCTTTTGGATGCATTCGGCTGGGGTTAGGCGGAAGTGGCTGAGCAGGTCGTCGTAGCTGAAGCCATTAATGACACTGACGGTTACCATCAACAGCAAGACGTCTGAGGCGATTTCGGCTTCTTGTTCTTCACTCAGTTGTTCAACTTGGCGTTGCTGGAGTAGCATGCTTTGCACCAGTTCAGCAAGGTCGGTATTGGCGAGGGTGCATACTTGTTCAAGACGTGCGAGGGTGAAGCCCTGCTGAGCAAATAGGCGCTTGATCGAGGCTTCGCTCAGGCCCAATGCGTGGGCGACATCGGCATAGGTTACGCCGTTGGCGCGCAGGCGTTGCTTGAGGGCAGAGAGGAGGGCAGTGGTTTGCGGCATAGTGAATCCTAATGGAATCGGTAAAAAGTATTATCATACGATACCTTAAGACGAAAATAATAACACAATGAATATGAAGGTTTCTATTTTGATCCCTAAGGATACAATTGCCGTCACATCTGATAACTCGTAAAGGACCAGAGTCATGCTTAAACTCAGACATTTCGCAGGAGCCATTCCCTTTCTCGTGGCGGTGTTTCTCAACGCCTTTGTGGATTTGGGCCACAAGATTATTATTCAGAATACGGTGTTCAAACTCTACGATGGCCCACTGCAGGTCATCTTGATTGCAGTTGTTAACGGCTTGATCCTTTTACCGTTTATTTTATTGCTCAGTCCAGCCGGGTTTTTGTCCGACAAGTATCGCAAGACGTCCATAATGCAGGCATCCGCTTGGGCGGCGGTGGCAATCACCTTGGGTATTACCGCTTGTTACTATATGGGGTGGTTCTGGGCGGCCTTCGCCATGACCTTTTTGCTGGCGGCTCAGTCGGCTGTCTATTCACCGGCTAAGTATGGCTATATTCGTGAGCTGTTTGGTAAGGAGCATTTAGGCGAAGCCAATGGTCTTGTGTCTGCATTATCCATCTGCGCCATTCTGGTCGGTATTTTTGCGTTCTCCATTCTGTTCGAACTTTGGTACCCCGCTGGCAGCTTATCCGAAGCCGATATCCTGCGCGCAATCGCGCCCATTGGTTGGCTGTTGGTGCTGAACAGTGTGATTGAGTTGGTCATGATGTATCGGCTGCCAACGCAGCCAGCAACGGGTGTGACCACGACCTTCGAGACAAAAAAATACCTGAGCGGTCGATTGTTTGGCAAAGACTTGCAGCCGTTGGTTAGAAGCAAGGTGATTCGCTTGTCGGTGATTGGCTTGGCGACGTTTTGGGGGGTGGGACAGGTGATGCTGGCGGCTTTCCCTGCCTTCGCTAAAGAGGAAATGTTTTTGACCAATACGATCTTCGTGCAGGGCATTCTAGCCTGCTCTGGCGTGGGGATTGCATTGGGGTCTGTGTTTGCGGGTCGCTTTTCGCGTGATTATATCGAGACAGGGCTATTACCGCTGGGCGCGCTTGGTATTGCAATGGGCTTGTTGTACCTGCCATTTACCGAAACACTGATGGCCGCTGCATTGACCTTTCTGTTTATCGGATTCATGGGGGGGATTTTTATCGTGCCTTTAAATGCCTTGATCCAGTTTCATGCCGATGAGTCTGAAATGGGCCGGACACTCGCGGCGAACAATTGGGTTCAGACGGTGGTGATGCTCAGCTTTTTACTGCTGACGGTGGCCTTCTCGCTGTTGGGTTTGAGCAGCAAAGCATTGTTAGAGCTGATTGCGATTGTGGCACTGGTGGGCTGTTTTTACACCATTTACCAACTGCCGCAAAGCTTGACCCGCTGTGTGCTCAGTTGGGTGATGTCGCGCCGTTACAAGGTGGCGGTGCAAGGGTTGGAGCATATGCCTGCACAGGGTGGCGTTTTGTTGTTGGGTAATCATATCAGTTGGGTGGATTGGGCGATTGTGCAACTGGTCAGTCCACGCCCCGTGCGTTTTGTGATGTTGCGCAGTATTTACGAACGCTGGTACCTCACTTGGTTGTTCGATTTATTTGGTTGTATTCCGATTGAGCAGGGTGTGAGCAGTCGCAATGCATTGAAGACCGTCAGCGATGCGTTAAATAAAGGTGAAGTGGTCTGTCTCTTTCCCGAAGGCACGATTAGTCGCACAGGGCATTTGGGGGATTTTCGTCGTGGTTACGAACGTGCGTGCATAGATGTCACGTCAGATGTGGTGATTTTGCCCTTTTATCTGCGCGGTTTGTGGGGTAGCCAATTCTCGCGTTCGTCCAGCCATCTTAAAAACAACTCCCTGCGCTTGACTCGTCGCGATCTAATTGTGGCCTTTGGCGCACCCTTGCCAGCGACAACGACGGCCGATGTGCTTAAGCGGAGAGTGTTCGATTTATCAATATCCTCTTGGGAAGCCTATGTCGAAACCTTGCCGACTGTGTCCAAAGCCTGGATACACTCAGCCAAGCGGACAGGGCGTCGTTTAGCCATTGCCGACGTCGTGAGTGGGCGTGATCTGTCGGGTTACCAAGCTCTAACAGGTTCGATTGTTTTGGCACGTCGAATCAAGCGGCACAGCCCTGAGCAAAACCTAGGCCTGCTGCTGCCAAGCAGTGCCGGTGGCATGTTGGCGAATATGGCGGCCTTGTTGCGAGGCAAAACGCTGGTTAATCTGAACTATACCGCGAGCCTTGCCGCGCTAGAGGCCGCGGTGACTCAAGCAGACATCCGCACCCTGTATACGTCACGTCGTTTTATGAAGAAGCTGGAAGGCCGTGGTATACATTTGGAGACTTTGCTGAATCGTCTGAAGGTTGTGTATCTCGAAGATGCGTTTGAGAAGGTCAGTCTTGTTGAAAAACTATTGACCTTGGTGAGTGTGACTGTATTACCCGCGTGGTTGCTGTGTTGGCTGCATTCCCGTGCGCATAACAGCGATGCCACGGCTGCAATATTGTTCTCTAGTGGCAGCGAAGGTGCGCCCAAAGGGGTGTGTCTGAGCCATAAAAACATCATGGCCAATGTGAAACAAACAGCGGAGGTGCTGAATACCGAGGAGCAGGACATTGTCATGGCGAATCTGCCCTTGTTTCATGCCTTTGGCTTAACCATTACGCAGTTTATGCCCTTGATCGAAAGTGTGCCCGTGGTGTGCCATCCTGATCCGACGGATGTGGTGGCGAGTGCCCAGGCCATTGCCCGTTATCAAGCAACGATTCTATTTGGAACCTCGACCTTCTTACGGCTTTATAACCGCAATAGCAAAATACATCCCTTAATGTTAAGCAGCTTGCGACTGGTGGTGGCCGGTGCAGAGAAGCTGAATGAAGACGTGCGCAATAGCTTTACGCTTAAGTTCAGTAAGCCACTTTACGAAGGCTATGGCGCGACGGAAACCACGCCCGTTGCCAGCGTTAATCTGCCAGACAAAATTGAAAGTGAGCGCTGGCAAGTGCAGCGTGGCCAGAAGCCCGGCTCAGTCGGAATGCCCTTGCCTGGCACCAGTTGCAGAGTGGTGGATCCCGAAACCTTTGAAGAGTTGCCAACGGGAGAGGCGGGGATGATTCTGATTGGGGGTGTCCAAGTGATGCAGGGGTACCTGAATAATCCGGACAAGACCGACTCGGTGATCAAAAATATCAAGGGGACGCGTTGGTACGTGACGGGTGATAAAGGCTATATCGACAGTGATGGTTTTCTGTTTATTGTCGACCGCTATTCCCGTTTTGCCAAAATCGCGGGTGAAATGATTAGCCTAGCTCAAACTGAACAGGCCATTAGCCACTTACTTGAAGACCCTGATGTTGAGGTGATCGTTGTCGCCGTTTCCGACGCTAAAAAGGGTGAAAAACTGGTGGCGCTGCACGATGTGGAGCTGGACACCGATTCGCTCAAGCAGGCATTAATAAAAAGTGGCCTGAACAATCTGGCAATACCGGATCAGTGGTGTCGGGTGGCTGCACTGCCGAAACTGGGTTCCGGCAAAACGGATTTCGGTGCTGCAAAGGCATTAGCCTTGGAGTGTGGCAGGTAAACGCCAGAGTAGCTGCGCTACTCCGGCGTTTGAGTGGCGTCCGTCAGTGCAACGATGGCCGCTTCCAGGTCCACCCGCTGTTGTTTGAGTTCGGCAATGCGGGTGGGGTCCCAGATGATCTGTGAGGCGTCAAAGTCGATGCGGTAATCGACCCGCCGCAGAAAATCCATGCCCAATAAACCATCATGAGCGCCAGCTCCTTGGAAGTCTATGATGCTGGCGCGAGGTCCATCAATCCGATAGGGGCCGATTTCAATCAGATCAAAGCGTGCTGAAAAGGTTTCAATCAGATCACCACTGGCGACCTGCGCATACCCAGAGGGACGTGCATCAATGGGTAATCGGGATAATTTATCGCGATGAAATACGGTTGAAGAGGCGCCCGTATCCAGAATCATTAAGGTATTGGCCGTGCGGCCCTGTAAGGTGACTTTAACGGGGAGCATTACCGAATTGCCACGCATGGTCAGTGGTGTGTGCAATGCGGAAATGGCCTGATCGAGCTGTCGTAGATGCTGTTGCAGTTGCTGAATATTTTGCTGCTCTTGGCGCTTTAGATCCAGCTCATTACGGCGTTCTGGCGTCAGTTGAGTGCCGCGAACTTCGAGTTGGTTGCGATACTGCTGGGGAACTTTGCTGATGTTATCCACATAAATACGACGCCCCTTATCATCCGTGTAATGCAGGATTTGAGCGTGCAAGGTTGTGGCAGATAAGCAGGCCAGTAAAACGAAACCCAACGAATAAACCTGATGCGTCATGCGCTTCCTTTGCATAGAATGAACCCGTAAAAAACCTGATCTGAGCTTTATAACCCAGATGCAGGTTAGTTTCCAGTCGCGTTCATCGCAAGAGCGTTCCGACGTTGGGTGTTGTTAACCTACTCATGCATCCATTGAGCAGGTATCACGGCGCTAGCCATATCGCTTCCTTCAAGCGATTTAGATCGCACTCAAGACTTTACGAAAGATGGCAATTTCTTCGTCTGAGAATTGACCAAATACCGCTTGTTGTCGATCATTCGCGATACGCCAGAGCGTTTCAGCTTGTTCGACTCCATTCGGATTAATGCTGAGCTGATTTCCTTCGCGTACTAACCAGCCTTTACGGCACAGCGTATCAACGGCAACGTTTAAATCGCTGTCGGGCATGCCAATACGATCTTCGAGCTCTTGTGTAGAGAGGGTTCCGAAATCGTTTAGTGTTAAAAGCATACGTGCCTCGATTGTGCGCAGCCCCGTTGCCAATTGTAAAGGTTGATAGTCCGCTTGATAGCGTTTTACGGCTTGGAGCATTTGGTAGTAGAGGTTGTCCGCCAAGCGTTGCTCATTTTTGCTTTGCGCCGCATCCGATGCCGATGTTTTTTCGGGCTTAGATCCTGCATGGGGGATGACAGCAGAATAGGCCCCACCGTGATACACCAAAGGCGCACGACCGGTATCGACGAAGGACACCACTTTTCCTACGAGAATCCAGTGATCTCCTCCATCCAGGGTTTGATACTGCTCACACTGAAAGCAAGCAGAGGTGTCTGGCAGAATGGCAGCATCCCCTAAACCCAATGCAAACTGAATGTCTTTAAACTTATCGTCACTTGGGCGTGCAAAGTGATTGGAAAGGTGTATTTGATCGGCCGCAAGGATGTTAACGGCAAAGTGGCTGGCTTTTTCGAAGACTGAATAGCTGCCAGAGTTTTTACTGATGCTCCATAGAATAAGGGGTGGGTCGAGTGAGACAGAGTTGAAGCTATTGGCGGTGACGCCTGCACGACTACCATCAGAAGCGGTGGCTGTGATCACAGTAACCCCTGTCGCAAAATTGCCTAATGCGCGACGAAACGCTTTGGGGTCGAATTCGGTTGAGAGTGTGCTCATAAGATAACCTTTGGCCTAACACGAAGAGTGTGGAGTTCACTGGGCGTATTGAATCACAGCCCAGTGACTTGAAAATGATTAGAGTAAGGATGGATCTGGCTCGAGTCCCAGTAATTCACGACCGAGGATTTGAGCGCAGACATCATAATCAGTGTAGGCGTGTGCAGCGGTCATGTTCGACTCATGCCAGAGGCGCTGAGACTCACGATCTTCATACCAGTTGGATGCGCCCATCACTGCCCACAGGCGATTGACGGCTTCAACGCACATCTTGATTGCATAGGCCTGATTGGTTCGCCAATGCGCCAACACATAGCGGGTAGGATATTCGTGGCGCTCGCCATACTCTTTGTGTTCTTGCCAGGTTTTTTCCAGAAAAGCACGTGCAGCCGCAACTTGTTGATAGGATTCAGCAATGCGCAGAATCGGGGGGATGGACTCACGGACAGCGGCACCCGTGTAGGCTCTAACACGGTTTTGAGTGAGTTCTTTGTAAACGTCGATCATCCGCTCCGCAACGCCAAGGCTCATGGCGGCAAAGCCACATGCAAAGTATGGGCGGTAAGGGGTGTGATAAATTTTACTATCAGGATAGAGATCGCGCCCAACGTGACGGCCTTCCATCATATCGATTGCTGCTTGTATGCGATGTTCGGGCACAAAGACACCATCAATGTGGGCCGTTTTTGTACCACTGCCCTGCATGCCGACCGAATACCAGTCGTCGATAATGGTAAAGTCGCTGCGAGGGATGACAGCAAAGCTATACACCTTAGCACCATCGGATTTAGTGCGAAGGAAGCCGACGATAATCCAGTCTGCATGATCAACGCCCGAACTCCATTTCATATCGCCTGTAAAAATAATGCCACCTTCAGTTTCTTCATGCTTACCGAAAGGAGCAATGCTGCTGGATGCAACAGCGTCAGGATTCGTTCCCCAGAACTCATCTTGTGCTTGTTTGCTAAACATCGACATTTGGTGGTTATGGGTGCACAAAAGGCTGTAGGCCCAAGCGGTTGAACAGCATGCACCAGCAAGAGCCGCTATACAGTCGGTGAACTCAGGAAGTGACATCTCAAGACCCCCATAGGCCTTAGGAAGAAATGCTCGGTTGAGTCCAATCCCATGAAGCATGTCGACATTTTCTTTAGGAACTTGGCGAAGTTTAACCGCAAGAGGGGCGTTCTCTCGAATGGCGGGCAAAATTTCGTTTAATTTTTTAAGCATAGGATTGTGTTGTGTCATGAGTCAGAAGCCTCTGTACTTTATCACTTATTTTAATGAGGTCGCTATTAAGCTAAATGCGTTAACTGGGTTAGATTATGGGCAAAAGTACTCCTTAGCAGAAAGGTAATAAATTATTTATTTATGGTACTTTTCTGTTTTGTTGCGTGTGTTATTAGGGTTTTCGGGTTTTTAAATGATTTAAAATCAAACGACTAGGAACATTTTTTAAGCAATTATTTGGGTTTTAATTATTTTTGACATGACTCAATGCTTAGCCGTTATACGATTGACAGCCTCTTTCATATGTACTAGGATTTTTAATACTTAATATGTTAAATAAATTCCTTTATACTAAATAAAAACTAAAAAGGTACTTGCCATGGGCGAAATCGTTTTAGCAGCTAAGGTCACTCATGTTCCAACCATGCTCCTCTCTGAACAACCCGGAAAACTCCAGGGGTGTCGACAGCAAGCCATTGATGGACACAAAGAAATCATGCGTCGAGCACGTGAAAAAGGTGCGGACACGGTGATTGTGTTGGATACACATTGGTTAGTGAATGCAGGCTTTCATATTAACAGTAATCCTGTATTCAAAGGGCGTTACACCAGCCACGAGTTTCCACATTTTATCCAAAATCTGGACTATGCATATCGCGGTGATCCGGAACTCGGTGATGCCATCGCTGCTCGAGCAACCGAAAAAGGTGTGCACACGCTTTCTCATCAGGTTGAAACATTGGATTTAGAGTACGGAACCTTGGTTCCAATGCACTTTATGCAGCCAGGTGACATGCCCATTATTTCAATTGCGGCTTGGTGCACGGTTCACAGTCTGCAAGACTCCAAAACACTGGGTGAGGCCATTCGCGAAGCCGTTGAAGCCAGTGACCGAAAAGTGCTGCTGCTGGCATCAGGATCGTTATCTCACAAAATCTGGGAAAACGAACTCTATGCCGAGAATAACGGTACCTTCACCATTTCTCGTGAGTTCAATCGGCAAGTTGATTTGCGTGTTCTAGAGCTTTGGCAGCAGGGGGATATTTCCACCTTCCTTAAAATGCTACCTGAATATGCGCAGTTCTGTTCTGGCGAAGGGGGAATGCATGATACCGCGATGCTCTTCGGTGCCTTAGGCTGGGATCGCTACTCTGGAAAAGGTGAGCTGATTGGCGAGTATTTCCCTAGCTCTGGAACGGGTCAGGCCAATGTCGTCTTTCCTGTCATCTGAAATGAATTTTTTAGCCGTTAGATAACGATTAACGGCAAAGCTAATTACTGGAGATTACATCGCGATGTTGCGAGCACATTACCCCTTTTATCTTGCGAATGAGCCCCAAACCCCCAACCAGGATTTGATTGTTTACGATAAATTCACAGGTGAGGTGGCAACACGTGTCGCGATTGCCGATGCTGCGGTGATCGATCAAGCGATTGCTGCGGCTGAACAAGCAACAGAGCCGATGCGCAAGCTACCTTCGTGGAAGCGTCAATCCATTTTGAACCACTGTGTTAAACGCTTTCAAGAGCGGGCAGAGGAGTTGGCTCAGGCTTTGTGTGTTGAGGCTGGAAAGCCGATCAAGGATGCACGAGGAGAGGTCACTCGCTTAATCGATACGTTTAAGATCGCAGCAGAAGAGGCGGTTCGGATCGGTGGTGAGGTGATTCCTATGGACATTACCCCCCGAGCCGAGGGCTATACGGGAATGTGGAAGCGTGTGCCTATCGGTCCTTGTTCGTTTATATCTCCATTTAACTTCCCGCTTAATCTTGCGGCACACAAAGTCGCGCCTGCAATCGCGGCTGGTTGTCCGTTTGTGCTGAAGCCTGCGAGCTTAACACCGATTGGTGCGATTATTATTGGAGAGGTGTTAGCGGAAACGGACTTGCCGAAAGGTGCCTTTTCGATTTTGCCTTGCCATCGTGATGGTGCCGATCTTTTCACGACAGATGATCGCCTTAAGTTACTCAGCTTTACTGGTTCACCCGAGGTGGGTTGGCAGCTTAAGGCTAAAGCCGGTAAAAAACCGGTGGTCCTGGAGTTAGGTGGCAATGCTGCGTGCATTGTAGATCAAGGAGCGAATCTGGACGATGCGGTTAGCCGAATCGTGTTTGGTGCCTATTATCAATCCGGTCAAAGTTGTATCAGTGTGCAGCGTATCTTAGTGCACGAGGATCATTATGATGAGGTGCGTGATAAATTAACGGCGGCGGTTAAAGCGCTGCCGTCTGGCGACCCAAAAGACGAGCAAACCTTTATAGGCCCGATGATTTCTGAGAAAGAGGCGATACGTTTGCATAATTGGGTGCTGGATGCCACCTCAAACGGTGCGACGCTCTTAGCGGGTGGCGAACGTCAGGGGGCAATGCTGCAAGCGACCTTACTTGAAAATGTCGATCCCTCTCTCGATGTGAACACCCAAGAGGCCTTTGGACCTGTTGCGATTTTGTCTCGCTTTAAGGATTTTGATGCGGCATTACAGGAGGTCAATAACTCCGCTTTTGGATTGCAAGCTGGAATTTTTACCCGCGATATTTACAAAATTCAAAAAGCTTGGGATGAGTTAGAGGTGGGGGGCGTTGTCATTGGTGATGTTCCTTCTTGGCGAGTGGATCACATGCCCTACGGGGGTGTAAAAGACAGTGGGTTGGGCCGTGAAGGGGTACGGTACGCCATAGAGGACATGACTGAGTTACGCCTTCTTGTCATCCGAAATCCGTTATAGTTCGACCATGCTGACACCGCCAGCATCGGCCTTGCTGATTTTAATGGCAACGGCGAGTCCACTCGCCTTGAATGCCTTTCTACCCGCAATGCCGGATGCGGCGCGGATGTTGGGGGTTGATGCGGGTGTCATGCAGTTGACGTTTACCCTTTACCTACTGACCCTTGCATTTGGGCAGTTGATCAGTGGTCAGTTAGGGGATTACTTTGGTCGACGTCCAGTGATTCTGGTTGGTTTTGGATTGCATGTGCTGGGCAGTGGCATCGCCGCATTGGCTGGGACGGTCGAGGCACTGATTGTAGGTCGCATACTCCAGGCATTGGGAGGGAGTGCAGCCATGGCCTTGGCTCGCACTGTTTTATTGGATGTGTATGGACGCCAAGGGGCTGCAGGTCGAATGGGCTATCTTGTGATGGCCATTGCCTTAGCCCAAACCTTGGCACCTGCTTTGGGTGGCGTGCTCAATCTATGGAGTGGTTGGCAGTCTGTCTTTTATCTATCGATTGCGATGGGAGGCACTGTTTGGTTGATTGCCTTATGGTATTTACCTGAAACCTGTGCAGAGCGACGTTCCAGCCTTAGCCTTTTTTCAGTACTGCAGTCTTATAAGGGACTTCTTAAGTCAGTGGCGTATCGAGGATATGTCCTCACGACAACAGCCTTAGCGTGCGGATTTTATCTATTTATTGGTAGCGCACCCTATCTTGTTGTCGAAAGCCTTGGCGGAACGTCTGCTGATTATGGATTTTGGTTTTTGACGGTGTCGCTTGCGTTTTTGTTGGGCAGTTTTATGTCGACACGGCTGGCGCACCATATTGATCTTGATGGACTCATCGTCATTGGAAATGGACTGGCTGTGTTGGGTGCCTTGCTCTTGTTGATTTTTTACTGCGTGCAGGGGTTGAGTTTGCCTACGTTGTTTTTGCCTATGGCCCTGATGATCTTGGGCAGAGGGTTGAGTCAACCGGTTGCACAAACGGCGGCAATCAGCAGCAGCGCAGGTTCGACAGGTGCGGCTTCAGGCATGATGGGGTTTATTCAGTTATTGGTGGGCTCAATGGTGGCGCAGAGCGCTTCTTGGTTAATTCGTTTTGATCCTGTTTGGATTTTCGCTGCAATCCTATTGACCGCGTTACTGGCAATGGCAGCACAGGTTTACAGTTGGTCACAGTGTCGATCAGCAAAACAATATAATGATGAGTAATGAGGTGTAAGTTATGGGTAAGCTGGCATTGGCGGCTAAAATCACGCATGTACCGTCCATGTACCTTTCAGAGTTAGATGGGCCTCAAAAGGGGTTTCGGCAAGCCGCCATCGATGGCCATAAAGAAATTGGTCGCCGTTGCCGAGAGCTGGGGGTTGATACGCTGGTGGTGTTTGATACTCACTGGCTGGTTAACGCCGCCTATCATATTAATTGCGGTGCACATTTCAAAGGCACCTACACCAGCAATGAGTTACCCCATTTCATTTCCAATATGGAGTTTGAGTTCAGCGGTAATCCACAGCTAGGTCAGTTGATTGCGGATGAGTGCAATGCACAAGGCGTTGAAACACTTGCGCATGCCAATACGTCGCTTGATCCAGAGTACGGCACGTTGGTTCCCATGCGCTATATGAATGAAGATCAGCATTTTAAAGTGGTCTCCATTTCGGCGATGTGCATGGCCCACTACTTGAATGACAGTGCGCGTTTAGGTTGGGCGCTTAGACAAGCGATAGAGAAACACTACGACGGTACCGTGGCAATTTTGGCCAGTGGCTCGTTATCTCACCGTTTTGCGCAGAACGGCCAAGCACCCAGTTTTTCAACGAAGGTCTGGAGCCCGTTTTTAGAGCGATTGGATCATGATGTGGTGCGTATGTGGGAAGCCGGTGAGTGGGCAGATTTTTGTGCCATGCTCCCTGAGTATGCGGTTAAAGGCCATGGGGAAGGCTTTATGCACGATACCGCCATGTTATTAGGGGCGTTGGGCTGGTCACGCTATGATCAAAAAGTAGAGGTGGTTTCACCCTATTTTGGTAGTTCGGGAACGGGGCAAATCAATGCAATCTTTCCTGTGTCACCGGTCGCGGGAGATGAAGTGCCGGGACCTCAGGCCTCTGTTGCGGATGCTGCTGGTGCAACGGCTGGACGTCTTTAATAGGAAGGTAGATTCTAGATGGTCACTGTATCACGTCCTCATCGGTTGATTGTGCTGCTGGCTGCGCTGGTTGCGTTTGGGCCTCTGTCAATTGATATGTATTTGCCCAGTTTGCCCTTGATCGCTGATGATCTTGGTGCGGTGCAAAGCGAGATTCAGTTGACCATCAGCAGCTTTTTGATTGGGCTGTTTGTAGGGATGCTTGTCTACGGTCCTTTATCGGACAAGTTAGGGCGTAGGCCGCTTTTATTGGTTGGTATTAGCCTTTATCTCGTTGCCAGTGTGGCATGTATCTTGGCAAGCTCAGCACAGTGGCTGATTGCATTTCGCTTTTTGCAAGCCTTGGGGGCGGCTTCGGCGTCTGTCTTGGCAAGAGCGATTGTTCGAGATTTGTTTCCAATCAGTGAGGCGGCGCGAGTCTTATCCCTCATGCATTTAGTCACAATGATTGCAACGCTCATTGCGCCATTGGTCGGCGGGTATTTGATCTTGCTGGCAGGTTGGCGCGCGCTTTTTGGGGTGCTGTTTATCTTTGCATTGGTTGTATTGGTCTTTTGTATCTGGAAAATACCCGAAACCCATCATGGTAGCTCTCGTGGTACGAGCTTTTCCGCTGTCTATAAAGCCTATGGAAACATTTTGCTACAGCCCGTCGCGGTGGGGTACATCTTGTGCATGTCGTTAACCTTTGCGGGCATGTTTGCCTTCATAACGGCTTCCCCATTTGTGTACATTGATTACTTTGGTGTGTCGCCTCAGGCTTACGCCTGGCTGTTTAGCATGAATGTTGGGGGAATTATCCTGCTGGTCAGTTTGAATGCGCGTTACGTCGGGCAGTGGGGAACACAGCGATTATTGTGGCTAGGTGCAAGCCAGGCTGCGGTTTCAGGTTTAGTGCTGTTTTGCGCCACGTTATTCGATATTGGTGGGCTGACGTTAATTGTGCTGGCGTTATTCAGTTTTGTCAGTGTCACGGGTGTATTGGGCGCAAACTGCATGGCGAGTCTCTTGTCACGTTTTCCTGAACAAGCCGGTGCCGCCGCCGGAATAGCCGTGGCGACTCAATTTGGAATCGGTGCCTTGGCCAGCGGATTAGTGAGTGGATTACACGATGGAACCCCGTGGGTAATGGGTTGGGTCATCGGTCTTTTGGGGTGTGGTTCCTTTCTGGCATTGTTACTGACACGTGAAAAAAAGCTCATTAAAAATTAAAACTAGATTTTAGTAGCGTTGACATCACTTAATATATTAATTAAATTTGATTTAGTTTGCGATTGAATAATTGTTAAACATTTTTTAAGAAAGATGACAGTGTGCGAGGTGTTTCAGTGCCACATTTTATCGTTGAATATTCAGGCAACTTGCATCATCGGTTGGACTTTCAACCCTTGTTTAAAGAGTTGCATGAGTATGTGGTGTCTACGGGGGCATTTCCTTTAGGGGGAGTGCGCAGTCGTGCCATCCGTTGTGATGACTTTCGTGTGGCGGACGGTCGATCAGATTTCGCCTTCATAAACCTAACACTCAAGATAGGTCACGGGCGAGACATGACTCTGAAGCAGCAAGTGGCAGATCAGGTATTTGAGATCTTGTGTCGCTGGATGGAGCCGATCACGAACGAAAGCTATTGCCAGATCTCCTTCGAGATGACGGAACTTGATCCTGTTTTAAAATATAACAAAAACAATATTCATGCCCTTTTTAAAAGTAATTGAGTGTTTGTTCTTGTTGAACGCCATTGAAAATAAGGTTTTTACGTGTACTTATACTCAAGAGGGTGATCTAAGTACAAACCGTATAAACAAAAATTGTACATCAGGTAATTGAATTTTGACTGTGTCTTAAACGTTCTTACTAACCTCAAGACATGCAATACAATAAAAACAATTGGAGACATACTATGAAATCACTCCCAACTAAAATTAAACGTCTAACAGCTGCCTCTCTATTCATCGTTGGTATGGTCGGGGCATCACTTGCAACCGCGTCTACTACCCTGGTCGTCGGCACGTGGATGCCCCCCAGCAATCCCATGAATGCCGTTGTCTTGCCGACTTGGGGCGCTTGGGTCGAGGAAGCGACAGAAGGGCGAGTAACGGTGCGAATTGAGCATGATCTTGGTAATCCAGCCGCCTATTATGACCTAGTGGAGGATGGCGTAATTAACGCCGGATGGAGCTTCCACGGCTACTTGCCTGGACGTTTCACCCTGCCTATGGCGGTTGAGCAACCTGGCATGGGTGTAAATGCCGAGGCAGCTTCGGCGGCATTATGGCAGGTTCATGAGACGCATTTTGCAAAGGCGAATGAGTATGAAGGCCTTGAGTTACTTGCGTTGATTACGCATGGACCCGGCCAGTTGCACACCCGTGAGCCAATTAACAGCCTACGTGATTTACGCAATAAACGTATACGCATTGGGGGTGGTGTTCAATCTGCGCTGGGTGAGCGTATGGAAGTGACGGCTGTTGCGGCACCTGGACCTCGTGTCTATGAGATGTTACAGCAGGGTGTTATTGACGGTGTCTTTATGCCAGCCCAAGAGCAGCGCTCATTGCGTTTGGATGAGGTGGCACCTAATTTAACCCTCTTTCCAGGTGGCCTGTATCTAGGCAGTTTTGCGATGTTCATCGATCCAGAGTTTATGGAGCAACTTGAGCCACGTGATGCGGATGCTATTCGCAGTGTGTCGGGTCTTAAGCTGTCAGCAATGGCGGGTAAAGAGTGGGACCAGGCCGATATTGATGGTATTGCCTATGCGCGTGAGAAAGGGGTGAATGTTATCGAGTTGGATGAAAATCATCCGATGGTGCAGGAATTTAACCAGTTGATTCAAGGCATGGATGACGCATGGGTCGCCAGTGTTCAACGTGCTGGCGTCGATGCGGCCGCTGCGTTGGCCGATTTGAGACGCCTGGCGCTTGAATATGCTGAGCAAAACTAGGTAGGAGAGACACATGTCATTTGTAGCCTGGTTAAAGGCACATTATGACGAGAAGGGGCCAATCCGTTGGTTGGCCTTTCTACTCGAATTAATCGCCGCTGTAATGTTAATGGTCTTGATGTTGATTACCTGTGTCGATGTGGTGGGCCGATATGTGTTCAATAAACCCTTGCCGGGTTCAATTGAATTGACTGAAATCGGCATGGCCATCTTAATCTTTGCAGCGATGCCTGTGGTGACCTGGAGAGGAGGCCATATTGTTGTCGATTTGTTGGACCGTTATCTGAGCACCTTTGTGGTTAAGTGCTTATCACTTTTGTCTGCCATCGTGATCTCAGGTTCATTTTATTATCTTGGGCATCGCATTTATCAATTGGGCGAACGTTCGATTCGTCGAGGTGAAGTGACAGAGTTCTTGGGCATATCCAGTGGTTATATCGTGCAGTATATCGCCATCATGAGTTGGGCGACGGCATTGGGCATGATCACCTACGGTGTTTATCGAATCTTCTTTCAAGATAAATCCAACTAGTCTCTATCACAGGTAGTTTTTTATGTCCGTTATACTTATCGGCTTTGTTGTTCTGCTGTTATTAATTATCGTGGTGAGGATGCCGATTGCCTTTGCGATGGGGTTGGTTGGTTTCTTCGGCTTTGCTGTGATGATGGGATTATCCTGGGATAATTGGGATACGTTTCGTTGGACGGGGCCCATGTCGATGGCTGCAAACCGAGTTGTCTCGACGGTGCAAAACTATAGTCTGTCGGTGATTCCCCTGTTTATCCTGATGGGAAATCTGGTAATGCGCTCGGGTCTTTCGCAGGAGCTGTATCAGGCGTCAAATGCCTTTTTAGGGCATAAAAAAGGTGGACTGGCCATGGCGACGGTTGTGGCCTGTGGTGGCTTTTCTGCGATCAGTGGTTCCAGTCTGGCGACATCGGCAACCATGAGTAAGGTGGCCATGCCATCGATGCGTAAGTATGGCTATAGTGACTCATTGGCGACCGCGACCATTGCCGCGGGTGGGTCTTTGGGCATTCTGATTCCACCCAGTGTCATCCTGGTGGTCTACGGTTTGCTGACGGAAACCAGTATTCGTGAGCTTTTCGCGGCTGGCTTTATACCCGGTTTTATTGCCATACTCTTTTACTTGGGCGCTGTGCAATATGTGGTTTGGCGTAACCCAAGTGCAGGCCCTGCAGGTGATCGGACGCCTTGGCGTGAACGCTTGATCGCCTTGCGCGGTGTGTTGGGTGTGTTAGCGCTATTTGTCATTGTTATGGGAGGGATTTACCTCGGTATCTTTACCCCCACCGAAGCGGCGGGTATTGGAGCCGGCGGTGCGTTTGTCATTGCGTTAATGCGCAAGTCACTGACTTGGAGCAGCCTTTTTGATACCTTAACGGATACGGCGCGTACCTCTGTCATGCTGTTGGTTGTGGTGATAGGCGCGCTCATTTTCTCGGACTTTATCAACCGCGCAGGCCTTCCTGATATTCTGCTGAGCTTTGTTAATTCCTTAGATGTTCAGCCGATTGTCGTCATTCTTGTCATTGTAGGGATTTACCTGATCTTGGGCATGGTGTTCGAGAGTTTATCGATGATGCTGTTAACGATCCCGATTTTCTATCCGCTGGTTGCTGCATTGGGCTACGATCTGGTTTGGTTTGGGATTGTGGTGGTGATCGCGATTGAGATTAGCCTCATTACGCCGCCTGTTGGAATGAACGTGTTCGTGTTGAGTGCTGTGTTAAGAGACGTAAAAACCAGCACAATCTTTAAAGGCGTAGGTCCCTTCTGGGTCGCTGATATTTTGCGATTACTGCTCATCATTTTTGTGGTGCAGATCTCATTGTTCCTGCCAACATTGTTATACCGATAACAGGAGGTTTCATGCTGTCGAATTTTCGCAAAATACTCTATGTGTCAGATCTAGAGCAGGGCTCACGACCTGCTTTTCGCGCCGCGGTTAGTCTTTGCAATCATTATGATGCCCAGCTGACTTACTTGCATGTGATTGAGGCGGTCTCCGCTACGGCAAAGAGTGTGCTCAGTAATATGATGGAAAAAGACGATATCGAGGGTTTTTTAAAAGAGGGGGTTGAAAAACTCCGTGACAAGGTTGCTGTGCGCTTGGAGCGATTCTGTCAGCAAGAGCTAGAAGCCGATGATCGTTTGAATATTGCTCAGGTTGACGTCAGAGTCGAGGAAGGTACACCTTGGAAGGTGATTCTAAAGGTTGCGGACGAAATAGATGCCGATGTCATTGTGATGGGGACCCGCAAGCATTCGGCGCTCAATCAAATTCTACTTGGGTCTACAGCGGCTAAAACACTCACGCACTCAAAACGCCCAGTGTTTGTCGTACCCTTGGGGAGTGAATAGTTCACCTCATATCTAGCCAGCTGCTGGGTGTTTTCAGCAGCTAGGCTGGCAAACATGAGATCCATTTGGGGTCTACTCAGGGCTGTTACTCATTCTGTTTTTGATCCTTCACTGACCGGTTTAATTTGTGTGAGTTTGTTCAGAAGCTCATAGAGCAGGTCAAGATTCTCTTGAGTGTATTGCTCTGTGATTTCTTGATATCGCGCTTCCAGTAACGGGGTCACGCGCTTAAACATGGTTTCTGCTTTTTCGGTTAGGCTAATTAAAATACGCCGTTGGTCTTCATTTGACCGACGTCGCTGGGTGTAGCCTTGTTGTTCTAAGCGACTAATGATACCCGTAAGACTGGGACTTAGAATGCAACATAGGTCAGCTAACTGTTTGGATTCAAGCTCTTTATGTTCAGCGAGCGCACGAATAATTCGCCATTGTTGTTCAGTCAATGAAATGTCCAAAAGCACCGGGCGGAAAAAGTTCATGGTTGCTTCACGGGCTTTCAGCAATTTGAGCGGTAAGGATTCTTCGTATTTGAGCATTAAAATGTACACTTATTAAATACAGGTTATGTGTGAGGTATACATTTTATATGATTTGGTGAGTGATTTTATAGAGAATATCACTTTTAATAAAAATTTACTTTTGTGATTTTAATTGAAATTGAAAAAGTCTATGGATATGTTTCTATAAAGCGCGTTTATTAAATGCACTCTTCTATAAATTGGCTGTATTTGTGTGCAAAATTTGATTGATTGCACTTTTTTGGTTCAAGCACAGCGTATCCGTTGCATGTAAGCACTCTGCTGTACGTGTCGTTGATAATTGGCAGGTGTGGCTGAAACGCACTTTTTGAATTCACGTAAAAAATGTGGCTGATCGCTGAAGCCAAGATCCGATGCAAGATCTGAAAAGGCTATGCCGTCATGGCAGTTGATCTCATGGACGGCAAACTGGCAGCGTACAATCCGACTAAAGGTTTTTGGTGACATGCCCATATCACTTTGAAACTGTCGCTGCAGTGTGCGACAGGTGTAGCCAGTCAGGGCTTCTAACTGTCCGATGCGCAGAGCACCCTTGTTCTCGCAGATGATTTTAATGGTTTCTAAGGTGAGAGGAGAGGGAGTTCTCGGTGTTTTACCCTCATAACAGCGCCTGAATAACTCAACTTGGTTATTAAAATTACCCTCACTCACAATTTGTGCAAAGGCTGACTCAAGTTTTGGCATAATATCTAAAAGATTTACCTCGCAGTTCACAAGTTCATCTGCAGAAACGCCTAGAAAACCGGGTATAACGCCAAGCTTATAACGCACGCCAAAATATCTATGTTGATGTTTTAATTCAGCATTACGTGCCTCCAGTGTCGAACCACAGACCTTCGCTTCAGGATTAATTTGATCACAATCAAACAGTATATCAATACATCCATCAGGAATCGCAAAGGTCGGACCCCCAGAATGATCCGCTTCGAATGCATAGCATTGGGAAATGATCTTATCCTTACTAATTGCAAGGTCATAGTGTTTCGACGAGGTTAATACAAACCAGGGTTGCTCAACGTATGCGCCTGATATTTTGTTACTAAACGAAACATGTGAGTTGTTACTAACAGGAACACTTAACATATTAACTACCAAGTAAGGTTCATTTGAAATAAATCAAGCAATAATCATTCCAAAATAATTCAGTCCTTTTGATCAAATGTCGTAAATATTCAATACGCGTTCGACGGGCAGGGATACTATCGAGAAAAGTGACGGAATGATTACCAAATCATGACCTGACAAAACGGCGCTAAAGACCATAGTCGCGATATAAAGTTACGGGTGATTCAATGTCTATAAATACAAAAATTGATTTTATTTATCTTTCTGAACCGGACATGATCAAAGCGGGCGTGACGGATATGTCCGCTTGCGTGGATACGATGGAAGAAATGTTTATCCTGCTTCACAAGGGTGATTATCGGATGGCCGGGCCGAACAGCGACTCCCATGGCGCGATGATTACCTTTCCAGAGAACTCACCCTTTGCAACGATGCCCAAGCCGACGGCCGATAGACGTCTGATGGCGATGCCTGCGTATTTAGGCGGCGATTTTCAGACCTGTGGTGTTAAATGGTACGGCTCTAATATTGCTAACCGTGAAAAAGGCCTGCCTCGCTCGATTTTGATGTTTATTTTAAGCGACATCGATACAGGTGCCCCTTTGGCGTATATGTCAGCCAACTTGTTGTCAGCTTACCGTACCGGTGCGATTCCGGGTGTGGGGGCGCGACACTTGGCACGCAAAGACGCTAAGGTGATTGGCCTGCTCGGCCCCGGTGTGATGGGGAAAACCTCGGTTGCATCGTTTATGGCCGTTCGCCCCAGTATTGACACGATTAAGATCAAAGGGCGCGGTAAGCAGAGCCTAGACAACTTTATCGCCTGGGTCGAACAGGAATACCCGCAAATCACCCAGATTGAAGTCGTTGATAGCAACGAAGAGGTAGTTCGTGGCTCCGATATTGTCACCTACTGCAATTCGGGTGAAGTCGGTGATCCCTCCAAGTATCCAATTGTTAAACGTGAATGGGTCAAGCCGGGTGCTTACTTAGCAATGCCCGCCAGTTGCAGCCTCGATGATGGCATGAGCGGTCCAGGTGTTCGTAAGGTAATGGACAGTATCGGGCTTTATAAAGCCTGGTATGAGGAGGTGCCTAAACCTGCCCACAATTATATCCCCTTAGTGGGTATGCGCTTCATGGACATGATTGAAGACGGCTTAATGTCCAGCGATGAGCTTGAGGACTTAGGTGCGATTCTCGCCGGAGATGCGCCAGCCCGTCAAAACGACGATGAAATCATCATCATGTCGGTGGGGGGCATGCCAGTGGAAGATGTGGCTTGGGCCACCAAAATTTATCGCACAGCCTGTGAGAAAAACATTGGAGTTCCCTTGAATCTATGGGACACCCCGGTCCTTCGCTGATGCTCAAAAATAAAGCAGTTTCATCGAATCTAATTGATTAAGTTGATATTTTTAGGATTAAACCCATGACCAAGATCATCAAAGTTAAAACAGGCTCCAAGTTTGAAGAGATTGCGAGTTATTCTCGCGTCGTCGCTGTGGATAACTTAATCCACGTGTCCAACACGGCGGGTCGTAACCCAGATACCCAAGAAATTCCGGAGGACGTGATTGAGCAGACGGAGCAGGTATTTAGAAATATAGAAAGAGCACTGGCGGCCGTTGATGCCTCGCTGGCGGACGTTGTGATGTCACGCGTTTTCATCCAGTACCCAGAAGACACCCCAAAGGTTATGGAATTCATTGGCAGCAAGTTCCGTGGTATTAACCCGGCAACAACCGTTACCTGCCCACCACTGGGTTCGAACGTTTATAAGGTTGAGCTTGAAGTTACCGCGTATCGCGGTGCGTCAAAAGCCGACGTCGAAGAAATCACCATCGCTTAATACTCTCTATCGAGGTCGCCGTCCAAGGCTAGCCTCGTTGTACAGGCATCAGGGCAACTGCAATGACAAAAGCACTGGAACGCGTTAATACATCAGATGAACAGCCCGTCACGACACAGGTGGTGATAATTGGCGGGGGAATTGTGGGTGTAACTGCCGCTTTGGCACTGGCCGAGCGCAATATCCCCGTGGTTCTACTCGAAAAAGGCCAGATTGCCGCTGAGCAATCATCCCGCAATTTAGGATGGATTCGCAAAACCAGTCGTCATGCGGGCGATGTTCCGATGGCGCAGGCCGCTGACCGTCTGTGGGCGCAGATGCCAGAGCGCATTGGTCGCTCTGTGGGGTATCGTCAGGCGGGCATCATGTTCCTGGCACGAACGCAAGAACAGATGGCGATGTATGAGGCTTGGCATGAGTCCGTCCATCCTCTAGAGCTGGATTCCAAGCTTCTTTCACCCGCTGGAATAGATCAGTTGGTTCCGGGTGGCAAGGGGGCTTGGGTCGGGGGGATCTATACCCCGTCAGATGGTTACGCTGAACCTGCGATTACCACCAGTGCTATTGCCAATGCCGCGATGAAAAAGGGCGCAATTCTGATACAGAACTGCGCGGTTCGCACCCTGACTATGTCAGCCGGAGCTGTATCGGGTGTCGTCACGGAAAAGGGTGAAATTCGCTGCGAACAGGTACTGTTGGCCGGAGGTGCTTGGTCTCGTCGTTTTCTCGCTAATTTGGGGATTTCATTGCCGACTCTGCCGTTGATTTGCTCTGTACTGCGCACCCAGCCGATGAAAGGCCCAACGGATATTGCCGTGGGTGGCCCCAACTTTTCGTTCCGCAAGCATCAGGATGGTGGCTACATCATCACCCAGCGAGGCAAGCTTGATGCGCCAGTCACGCTGGATCATTTGCTGATCGGCCACCGTTATCTGGATCAACTGCGAACTCAACGGAGTTTTCTGAAGATCGGTTTCGGGCGGGCATTTATGAATGATTTGAAGATGAAGAGGCGCTGGACGTCTGATGCTCAGACACCCTTTGAGCAGGTTCGCACCAACGATCCACTCCCCAATCATGAACTAAATCAAGATGCACTGAATAACCTGAAAACCGCTTGGCCTGCATTTGATGAAGCCAAAATTGAGGAAGCCTGGGCGGGTTTGCTTGATGTCACACCCGACTCCAATCCGGTGATTGACCGTATTAATGCCCTTCCCGGTCTTTTCGTGGCCACAGGGTTTTCAGGACATGGTTTTGGGACAGGTCCCGCCGCCGGTCAGTTGGCCGCTGATTTAGTGAGCGGTGTTCAACCCATTATTGATCCAGCACCTTACCGATTTAGTCGGCTGTGAACGCGTTAGAACGCTCGACGTTGTTAAGGTGTTTTGGATATGAACAGGCCGGAAATCGGCAAAGAGTGGACTATCAACCTTATGGTTGATAGTGAGAGTAGCGTAATTCTTTTGTAATGAATCACGCTACGATGCAAAAGAGGGCAAGACAGTATGCTACCGAAAGTAAGAACCATCGTTTATGCATCTGACATCGCGGAAGGCAGCCGCCCTGCATTTCGAATGGCTGTAGAGCAAGCCGTTCGAAATGAAGCGCATATCATTTTTTTGCATGCCATTGAACCACCGGTTACAGATGCCGATGCGATGATTCGGGATTATCTGATTTCTCAGGCCCAGTTGAAACACACCCGTCAGCTCATGGATCAATACCGAGCCAAAATCGAACAACGCATTTCAGATTTTCTGGAAAGTGAAATACCGAGTGATATCAAACTGAAGCAGGCACCTCAAATTGAGGTAAGGATCGGAAAACCTGACACAGTCATTGTAGACGTTGCTCGAAATCAAAATGCCGACTTAATTGTGATGGGGGATCGTGGAGGCTCCACCGCATCGCGCATATTTCTTGGGTCTACGACACAAAAAGTCATTCAACAAACATCCATACCCGTGCTGATCGTTCCTCTGAAAGGGAAGTGAATAGCACCAGTCAATCTATCAATTACGAGGTAACACGATGAAGAAAATAACTAAAACCCTGTTCGTTGCTACACTGGCAATCTCACCGCTTTTGGCTTCTGTATCGGCCGTGGCCGATTATCCAAAGCGCCCGGTCAGCTTTGTTGTACCTTGGCCACCGGGTGATTTGGAAGACATAGTGACGCGCATGATCGCAGACGAAATGCATAAACAAACAGGCGTTCCCGCATCTGTTATTAACAAGCCCGGAGGTGGTGGCATTGTGGGGGCGTTGGATGTATCGAGAGCCCGAGCCGACGGTCAAATGGTGGGTTCCTTCGTTGCCGATATTTTAACAACACACATTCATTCCGGTAATGCGCCTTACGACCAGAACACCTTTGAACCTGTGGGTATTTTCCTTGATTATCCCTTTGTCATCGCAGCGAATGCCGATGCGCCCTATAACAATCTGGCAGAACTCGCGGAATACTCCAAAGAAAATAACATCTCCCTTGGGCATTTCGGCTATCAAGCCTTACCAACAGCAATTACCTTCAAGGCTGCAGAACAGCAAGGGATTCGTATCGCCAGCGATGCTGCCTTTGATGAAAATAACTGTGCAACGCTTGCAACCGGTGATGCGACCATCATCAACACCACAACTCAGTTGATTCTGTCCTGCTTATCGTCGGGTGAGGTCAAAATCCTGACCTCATTAACCCATGAACGCCTAAGTATAGCGCCCGAGATTGCCACCCTTGCTGAGCAGACAGGCATCACTCAAACGACATGGAATGGCTTGTTTGTGAAGGCGGGTACACCGGAGAGCGTGAAAGAGAAAATTGCCGACATTGCGCAAGCGGCTTTGAATTCGGATCGAGTTCGAGATATCAGCAACACGACCGGTGCCGGTATCTACTGGATTGGCGGACGTGAGGCAGAAGAGTTGGTGGCCAAGGATTTCGAAAATACCAAAGAGTTGCTTGAGTACATGAACAAGTAGTTTCGAGTAAGGGGGACGGCCTTTTATTCGGGTCGTCTTCATCTCCTGACGTTTTGATTAATCGATTATCCGAAAAGAGATACCACTGTGTCTAATAAACCTCTTGTCAAAGCCGATATTTATTGGATCTTGCTTATCCTCTCTGTCGTGCTGCTCATGCTAATACCTGAGCAAGCCGCTTGGGTAGACACCAGACGAGGGTGGTATACGCAACCCATGATGGGCTCATTATTGGGTCTGGGTATCTTAGCCATTTTTTCCGCTTTTAGAGTGATTCAGCTCTCACGTGGTGATGGCAATGTGTGGCGCAGTACTGTGTTCCGACAGAATCCTCTTGATAGTCTGGTTGCCATACTTGATAGCTATCGAACGGCGCTCATCTCCTCCGTGCTGTTTTACCTCTATATTAAATCGCTATCCATTATTGGTTTTGTCCCTGCCACGTTCATTTTTGTAACGGTGCTGCTATGGCTGTCTCGGCTGTTTAATCGGACGTGGGTGCTCGCCACGATTGCGACTCTAATTGCGCTGGTGCTCATCTTCCGTGTGGCTGTTTCTGTATGGTTGCCTGATGTGTGGCTGTACTCACTCTTACCCGATCATTTGGCAGATTTTGCCAATCGCTATCTCTGAGAGGTTTGATCACTATGGATGCAATATTGTTAGGCTTGAATGAAATTGCGACGTTTGATGTGATCGTCGCCATCATCATTGGGGCACTCATCGGTGTGACGATTGGTTCTATTCCAGGACTTGAACCCGCAGGTGTCATGGCGATCCTACTCCCTATCAGTTTCTCGATGGAGCCCTTGGCGGGTGTGTCGCTGCTGTTGGGTGTTTATGGCGGCGCTTGGTACGGAGGTGCGATCCCCGCTATTTTATTGAATACTCCTGGTACACCCGTCGCGGTGCTCACCACGTATGACGGTTACCCCATGGCCAAACGCGGGGAAGCGCGAAGAGCCCTGTCTATTGCCTATACATCGTCCTTTGTTGGTGGCCTGATTAGTGTCTTCTCTCTGGTGATGTTGGCACCGACTTTATCACAGATTGCACGCAAGTTTGGTTCCGCTGAGTTTGCCATGTTGGCGGCTTTGGGGATGGTCTTTGTTGTGCTGGCTCACCGTAAACATGTGGTTGAAGCGGCCATGATGCTGGGTTTGGGCATTTTTCTGGGCACCATTGGATTGAACCTCTCCTATAGCACACAAGTATACACCTTCGGACAAAGCTGGTTGCTGTCCGGTATCCCTTTGGTGCCTGCTGTTATTGGCCTGTTTGCGATGTCTCAAGCGTTCATACTGCTGTCGCAAAGAGGCAATGATGCGCAGGTCACAAAGTTGACAGGAAGCGGTATTTTTTCAGGTGTATTTGATCTGTTAAAACACAAAGTTACGGTAATTCGCTCGGCTGCGCTGGGTGTGGTTATGGGATTGTTACCCGGTGTTGGTGAATTTGGTTCACAGTTCTTTTCATACACCCTGGCACAGAAGTTTTCTAAAACACCTGAGCAATTTGGCAATGGCGCACCTGAGGGACTCATTGCGACGGAAACATCCAATAATGCGGTCACAGGATCGGTTATGGTGCCCTTATTGGCTTTCGGGATTCCAGCAGATGCCTTGATGGCGATGATGCTGGCTGTCTTTATGGTGCACAACTACATTCCGGGTCCCACGTTGTTTGTCGAACGGCCTGAGTTTATATCCGGTCTGTACATTTCACTGCTGCTAATGAATGTCGTGGCATTCACCTACCTGACCTTTGCGACTAAGTGGATTGTTAACCTGACCCGTATTCGCGGTCGGTTCATTGGCGCTTTTATTTTGGTGCTGGGTTTTATTGGGAGTTACAGCCAGAACTTCCAATTCAGTGACTGTTTAATTGCGCTGGGCTTTGCAATTTTCGGTTATGTATTAAAACGCAACAATATACCTGCGGTACCCATTGTTTTAGGCCTTGTTTTGGGCCCGCTGTTCTTGGCTAGAACCCAACAGGCTCTAGGCGTAGCGGGTGGAGATATTACCATCTTCTTGCAACGACCCATTAGCCTGACCTTGTTCATTATGATTCTACTCTCAATCGGTGTGTACGCTTGGAGCCAGCATCGGGAATCTAAACAGGAGAAGCATCAATCCTAATCGCCTAATTATCCGTTTGAAAATAAAAAATACTTGTCTCTAGTCATGCTGAGGAATAAACCGATGACAAAAAATATGAAACCTTCTTTAACGGCAGTTTTGCTTGGCTCGGCGATTGCCTTGGCGTCAGGTTCTGCTACTGCGCATACTCTCTATAGTGAAAATGGCACAGAATTAAACTTAGATATCGAGGCTGTTTTTGGTGTGTTCTCTAGCAAAAAAAACTACCAGCCAAATAGCAAAGGAGGCGGTTCAGATTGGCAGGAAGGCTATATCAAATACGGTTTTTCGGGCCAGCATGCCTATAGCGGAAGCAATGCCTCCGTATACGGTGGTCTGAACCTAGTCAGTACCGCAACCTGGGGTGACGGTGATGCTGCTGGCTTGACCTCCGGTAAGGAGTCTAAGACCGATTTGGAAGATGCTTACCTAGGATGGCGTTCTGGGGATTTATTCCCTGCTCTCGGTCAAGATGGGCTGGATATTTCCTTCGGGCGTCAGAGTTTCTCCATCGGTGATGGTTTTCTTATTAACGGAGATGCGCTGAATTTAGGTGATGGACTCGATCCAGAGCTGAACCGTGGCGGTGCCTATTGGCTAGCGGGTCGCCAGGCCTTTGATCGGACGGCCATTGTTCGTGTTGGTGGTGACGAAGGCGTTCGGGCTGATCTGTTTTGGCTGAAGTCCGATAACCTTGCTCAGTCCAAGATGGAACTTGCGGGTATCAACACGGAGTATGTGATTCCTGAAGGGATTTTTGGTGTCAGCTATATCAAAGGGCTTGATGCATTTGGTTCAACTGCACGAGATGGGCAAGAAACTGTCAGTCTGCGCTATCAAGGTAATGCAGGTGTTGAGAATCTGTTCTTATCGGGTGAGTTCGTGACCCAGGATCAAGGAGATAATTCTGCAAGTGCAGATGCTTGGTATGTTGAAGCAGGTTGGACCTTTGCAGACCTGCCTTGGTCACCCAGCGTGAATTACCGATACTCCTCTTTTGACACGGGGTTTGATCCTCTGTTTTTCGGATTTAACCGTGGGTATGGGACATGGTTTCAAGGTGAGGTTGCGGCCAACTATGCCGGTCCATTTAACTCAGGTGCTGATGTGCATCACATAGGCATCAAAGCGTCACCGACTGAAATGTTAAGCGTGGGTGCCCTATATTTTGACTTTAAGGACAAGGCGGGTAGCGGTGCCAATGATGCTCAAGAAATCAATCTCTATGCAGAATGGGTCATTACCCCAAATCTGATCGTGAGCCCGTTGATCGGTGTTTACTCCCCAGACAACAGCAATACGAGTCAGATCGGTGGTAAAAAGACCAACGTCTATGGCCAATTTGTTGTCGTAGTTCCATTCTGATACCACGATTACATCAACAGGTGACAAGAGACGACGGTCTCTTGTCTTAATTCATAGGAAATACATATGATAAATATAAAAACAATGCTAATTGATGGTATGCCCCTCATCGGTACTGGAGAGCCCTTCTCAGTCATCAATCCAGCGACCGAAGACATTATTTGCCAGTGCAATATGGCCAGTACTGAACAACTTGACCAAGCCGTTGCGGCGGCGAAAAGGGCTTACTCTACTTGGCGTCAGACACCGGATGCTGAGCGTAAACGTCTCCTGCACGAGATTGCGGATCATCTGGAGCAACATGCAGATGAGCTGGCGAGTATTATCGTGCAGGAACAGGGTAAGCCTTTAGCTCTTGCACAGATAGAAGTCGGAGCTGCAGTGGGTTGGACACGCTATACTGCTGAGCTGGACATCCCAGAGCAGGTTTTCGAGAATAGCGATACCCGATACACGACAGCGCACAGAAAACCGCTTGGCGTTGTTGCCTCGATCACCCCTTGGAACTGGCCCTTAATGATCGCGATCTGGCATATCATGCCTGCACTGCGCGCGGGCAATACGGTTGTTTCCAAACCCTCTGGTTTGACGCCGTTAAATACGCTGCGACTTGTACAGATTATCAACGAAGTGCTGCCTAAAGGGGTTGTAAACGTTGTGCTGGGTGAGGCCGACATTGGCAATGCCATCAGTCGCCACATCGACATCAATAAAGTGATCTTCACAGGGTCGACCCCGACGGGCCAGCGTATCCTGTCTAATTCTGCCAATACACTCAAGCGATTAACACTTGAGCTCGGTGGCAATGATGCGGCCATTGTTCTTCCGGATACGGATATCAATCAAGTTGCAGAGAGCATTTTTAACACCGCATTTCTGAACATGGGGCAAACCTGTGCGGCCATTAAGCGACTCTATGTCCACGAAAGTCAGTATGAAGAAATGGGTAAGGCTTTGGCAGATCTTGCTTCACAGCAAGTCGTTGGAAACGGACTTAATCCTGCAACAACCTTTGGCCCTGTGCAAAATGCCAGACAGTATCGGTTGGTTTCGGAGCTAGTGGAGGACGCTCGTCGCAATGGGGGACATATTATTTGTGGTGGTGAAGCCAGCTCAGAGCCAGGGTATTTTTATCCACCAACCATCGTATCCAATGTTTCGAAGGGTGTACGCCTTGTCGATGAAGAGCAGTTTGGCCCGGTGTTGCCCCTTATCTCCTACTCAGAGATAGACGAAGCGGTGCGCATGGCGAATAGCTGTGAGTATGGTCTGGGAGGCTCGGTATGGGGTTCTGATCTTGAGTTGGCCGAGATGGTTGCTTGTCAGTTGGAATGTGGCACGGTTTGGATCAACAAACACGCAGAAGTACTGCCACATATCCCTTTTGGTGGCTGCAAACTGTCTGGCGTGGGAGTTGAGTTTGGAGTGGAAGGGCTTCTTGAGTACACCCAGCTTCAGGTTATCAATCGACATAAGTAATCGTTTATTTCCCCCTGGTCACTGCTTAACGGATAAGTGACTTTTGGCTCCCGTCAGGGAGCCTTTTTAGCGTGAGGTTTTATCAGGCTGTCTGTCACTGTGCAGGAGGCTAGGATAGCGATTCCCCGAGACTCAGTGGCTTGGTTATTGCCTCTGACGTTAAGCCAATGCCTGCCATACATTCTATTGAGACAGAATATGATGCTAATAAATGAACTAAAGGGGGCACATCCCTTCCAGCACGAGGCGCTGGCTTTAATTAGCCGATTAGTGGCTTCGAGTGGTTTGGCTTTTTTTCTCGTTAATCCCAATATGCAGCACAGCAACGCCTTACTCTATAATCTGACGCCTGATATTGAAAAAGACTATCGTACCGAGTACGGTGCCCTTGACCCTCTCAACCCCGAACGTTTTGCCGATAGTGATGAAACCTTAGTCACGCTTGATTCGCGTATTGCACCACATTTTCTTAAAAAAACACTCTACTACCAAAAATTTATGGTGCCCTATAACCACCGCTATGTCGTCGATATGTTTTTTCGCCAAGATGGAAAAATTCTTGCGGGTATTAGTATTTTACGTGAAGAGACTATGGGTAATTTTTCGCGTGAGGAATTGCAATTGCTGCAAAAAATACAGCCGTTTATTGAGTTTTCTCTGAACGCCATTTACATGCCGCAAAGGGATCAGGAACGGAAAAGTATCGCGACAAAATATGCGTTGACCGATCGTGAACTGGATGTGTTGGAGTGTGTTCTGCGCGGGAGTGGCAACAAAGATATTGCCAGTTTGCTCTCACTGGGGTTGGCGACGGTTAAAACCCATCTTCATCATATTTTCCAGAAGACCGGTGTGCGTGCTCGCAGTGAGCTGGTTGCCAAGATCATGGCTGACCTGAATCGTTGATCCCCATCTTTTGATGGATGCCGTTTCACGCCTGAAAACCAAATACTAACCGCTGAATCAGTCGATGAAATTTAAGCTGAGGAGGCGGGTATCGATATGGCCAGCAATCAGGTTCAGGATCTTCTTTCCAGAAGATATCGTGTTATGGGGCAGCACTCCCCGCTATTTTATGAGAGACCTCTGCAATTGGTACGTGGTGAGGGCGTCTGGCTCTGGGATCAAGAGGGGAAGCGCTACTTAGACGTGTACAACAATGTCCCTCATGTGGGGCACTGCAATCCTCGCGTAGTGGAGGCGATGAGCCGCCAGGCGTCGACCCTCAATGTTCACACGCGTTACTTGCATAACAACATTGTTGATTATTTGGAACGCCTGACTGGCACCTTCAATGAAGGGCTAGAGATGGCCATGCTAACCTGCACCGGCAGTGAGGCCAACGAGCTGGCGTTGCGTATGGCGCGCTTTTGCACCGGGGCGCAGGGAATTATCGTGACCAACTTTGCCTACCATGGGAACACTGAAGCGGTTGCGGAGATAGGAACGGGCTTTATGCCAGAATCGCGCACCACTAAGCGCGTTAAGTCTTTCCCGATCCCAGATTCCTATCGACCGCTCAATGGACTTGAAGGGGATGATCTGGCGCAAGCCTATGCCGATCAGGTTCAACAAGCCATTGATGAGTTTCACGCCGAGGGCGTGCAAGTGGCTGGCATTTTGGTGTGCCCTGACTTTGCCAATGAAGGCTTGCTCAATGTACCTAAGGGCTTTCTGGAGAAAGCCGTGGCGAAGGTGCGTCAAGCGGGAGGCGTGTTCATTGCCGATGAAGTTCAGGCAGGATTTGGTCGCAGCGGTAAGCATTTTTGGGCTCACCAGTGGTACGACGTCACGCCCGATATTGTCACCATGGGAAAACCAATGGGCAACGGCCATCCTCTGGCTGGAGTGGTGGCACGCCCTGACATGATTGAAGCCTTCAGCAAAGAAGCCATGTACTTCAACACCTTCGGCGGCTCGCCCGTTTCCTGTGCGGTGGGTATGGCCGTGCTTGATGCATTGGAAAACGACAATTTGATGCAGAACGCCGTAACCACTGGAGCCTATGTAACTGAAGGGCTGCGGAAACTGCAGCAACGACACGAACTCATTGGCGAGGTCCGTGACCTGGGCATGTTCTTTGGCGTTGAGTTGGTACAAGACAGGGTCTTGAAAACACCCGCGAAGGCTAAGGCACGCAGTGTTATTAATTTGATGCGTGACAAGGGGGTGCTGATCAGCACCACGGGGGTACATGGCGCCATTCTCAAGTTGCGCCCCCCCATGCCTTTCCAGATAGAGCACGCGGATATGTTGCTGCACACGCTGGATGAAGTATTGACTCAGGTTGCTTGTCAGGAGGTTGTATGAATTCATTTGAAAATCTGGCCCCGGAGCAACAACACGAATACTTGTTGGCATTGGCACATAAATCCCTGGATCACTGGGCGTTGAGTAGCAGCAAGTTGTCCTTGGTGAAGTACCGCGAAAATGCGGTGTATAAAGTGACGACCGACGCTGGACAAGCCTACGCCCTGCGTATTCATCGGCAAGGCTATCATAGCGAAGCATCCCTTCGTTCCGAGCTGGAGTGGATTTCTGCACTGCTTGAAAGTGGCATGGCTGTGCCGAGGGTACTTCCAACAGTCGATGGACGCCTATTCGTCAGTGAAACCACGGATAAGATCATCGAACCTCGTACTATTGACCTGTTTGAATGGGTCAATGGCGTGCCGTTGGGGTCCATGGAGGAGGGTGTTGGTGATGACATTGAACGCATCGCTGAGATTTATACGAGCTTAGGGCGTACCGCTGCTGAACTGCATAATCAGTCCAGTAATTGGACGCTACCAGAAGGGTTTGAACGTCATGCATGGGATCATGATGGGCTAGTGGGGCATGCGCCTTTCTGGGGGCGTTTCTGGGAGCTTGAGTTACTGAATGATTCACAGCGGCAGTTGTTGGAACGTGTGCGTGATCGACTCAGCACCGAACTGTCGAAGCATGACCGCTCTCCTGAGCGCTATGGCTTGATTCATGCCGACTTTGTGCCAGAAAATCTCATGGCAGAAAACAATCGCTTACATCTGATTGACTTTGATGATGCGGGGTTTGGCTGGCATATGTTTGAGCTGGCAACAGCCTTGTATTTTATTCAGGAAGAGGCTTGTTACCCGGTGGTTAAGCAAGCGTTGATTGATGGCTATCGGCAGAAACGTGTGTTGTCAGATGAGGACTTGAGCCACATGGAGTTGTTTCTAACAGCGAGAGGGTGCACCTATTTAGGTTGGATTCGCAGCCGTCAGGAAACGGATACAGCTCGTGAACTGGCACCTGAGCTGATTCGTCGCGCTTGTGAACAGGCTGAGCGGTATCTATCTGGTTTTTCTGTATAGTCGCGGAAATAACGAGGGAGCAGAACTTAAAAATTTAGGTTTCTGTACCCTCGCATTTTCATGCTTGAATGGATGCGTTTTAAGGAATGTTGCTGGAGTTAACGCTGTTGCTGACGAAACTGCTGACTTGTCACACCCGTATGGCGTTTAAAAAAACGCGCAAAATACGCAGGATCACTGAATCCTAATTGATAGCCGATATCGCTACAGGAAAGGTCACTGAAGGTCAGTAATCGTTTGGCCTCTTGAATTAAATGATCGTGAATGATTTTCTTAGGGGAGCGATTGGCTATCCGGCGGCAAATGAGGTGTAGGCGACTCTCTGAAAGGCCGAGGCTGCGAGTGTACTCGGTGAGTTGCCAGTGTTCACGATAATGATCTTGTATTAAGTTTGAAAACATCCGAAAGCTTTGTAGATCATCAATATTCACGTTGACCGAGGTGCTTTGAGCGCGTGCTTGAGTCAGTCTGCTGACCGTAATCAGCAGCAAGATCACCAGCGTTTGCAACGCCAAATCCCGGGAAGGATCGCTTTGTTGCCATTCATCTCGAATATTCTCCAGGGTTTCAACCAGCGTGTGCCAATGTCGCGTCTCTTGTTCATTTAAGTCGTTAAAAGAGATACAGACTTCATGCTCGTATTCATGTTTCACACCCGATTTAAGCAATTGCCAGAGTAAGGATTGATGCAAGGTGAGTACATGACCACAGGCATCGTCACGGGTTAAAAATGAATGAGGGACCGAAGGTGGAGTTAAGACCAAGGCAGGACCTTGTGCTTGGTATATTTTATCATCGATATGGAAACAGAGGTCACCGCGGTCAATATAGTGCAGTTGGAGATATTGGGCATGACGGTGTACGGGCATATCTCGGCCAAAAAAAACGGCCAAATTCTCTAAGGCGTCATAATGGATAGGATCATCGATATAACGACGGTCATAATCCTGTCCTAGAATGATATTGGGTATCCATTCACGCTGCTCTGAGGTGCTCATGCATTTATTGTAGCATCAAAGTCGCACTCCAGTCGGCACACTAAGGTGCCAACTGAAGTGCAAGCGAGAAACGATGATTAGCGCTTGCCTAACGTTGGTACACGGTGAGTACCGTGGGCAATGCAGACGTTTTTGGTTTCCATATAAAAATCAAAGCTCCAGTCGCCGCCATCACGGCCAATACCGGACATTTTCACACCGCCAAAGGGCGAAGGAAGATTACGGTTGTTTTCTGAGTTTACCCACAACATTCCAGCTTCAACCTGTTTGGCCATGCGCATCGCACGTCCTGTGTTTTCAGTCCAGATATAGCCGGACAAGCCATATTGCGTGTCATTGGCAATCTGAACGGCTTCGTCTTCTGTGTCGAAGCTGATGGCCGTCAGCACAGGCCCGAAGATTTCTTCTTGGGCGATGCGCATTTGGTTATTCGCACCGGTGAAGAGTGTTGGCTCTAGGTAATTTCCGGCTGGATTAATATTGCCTTGTGCTTCGCTGATGCGACGACCACCAACAGCAGTGGTCGCGCCATCTTGTTTCGCGATGTCGAAATAGCTCAGTACCTTGTTGTAATGTTCGGTGGCAACCAGTGGCCCGACTTCAGTTTCCGGGTCGAGTGAGTGGCCGACACGAAGATTACGCACGCGTTGCTCAAGTGCCGCAATAAAACGGTCACGAATACCGCTCTGGATCAATAGGCGGCTGGAGGAGGTGCAGCGCTGACCGTTCAAGCTGTAAATCATGAAGACAACGGCATCCAATGCGCGCTCGAAGTCGGCATCATCAAAGACGATGACGGGGTTTTTTCCACCGAGCTCAAAGTGCATGCGTTTTAGGGTATCAGCCCCTTGACGCATGATATGGGAGCCAGTTGCCGTTTCACCGACCAATGCCACGGCTTTAATTGCAGGATGCTCTGTCATGCGTTTACCAACGCCTTCTCCAAAGCCATTCACCATATTCCACACGCCTTTTGGCAACACTTCATCGGCGATTTCGGCAAGAATATAGGCACTTAAGGGGGTTAACTCTGCAGGCTTGTGAACAACGGTACAGCCTGCCGCCAGTGCGGGGGCAATTTTCCAAGTCGATAGCATGAAAGGCGTGTTCCAAGGGGTGATAATCCCTACAGGCCCGATCGCTTTTCGAATTGTGTAGTTGGTGTGTTCTTCTTGATGCAGTGCTAGACCGTTTTGAGCTTCAGGTGCTTTGTCAGCAAAGAAACGGAAGTTGGCAGCACCACGAACGGCGGCCTGTTTCATAAAGCGAATGGCTTGTCCGCAGTCCATCGACTCGACTAATGCGATCTCATCCGCACGCTCGACCAATCGATCCGCGAACTTATTCAGCAAACGCTTACGCTCGGATCCTGGTGTATTTGACCAGCTCTCAAATGCGGCTTCAGCGGCTTCGCAGGCCGCGTTCATGTCCTCGACAGACCCCGCCATCACTTTGCCAAGCGAGCTATTGTCCGTGGGCGTATAGTTGTCGTATTCCTTACCACCCTGACCTAAGGTGAACTCACCGTTAATGTAATGTCCGGTGGTCTGTTGTTTGAAGCGCTCGAGATAGTGTTCAGCACGCTCTAAATTACTTTTCAGTGTATCGCTCATGAGTATTCTCCCGAACCTTAGTATTTGTCGCCGTAATAGGCTTGCTCTGAGACAATGCGTGTCTCTAGGGAGCAGATGTTTTCAACACTGCATACGACAATGTCGCCAGGTTGCATATCCACGACGCCATGCGGTGTCCCTGTGGCAATCATGTCACCGGGATTGAGCGTCATAATGTGACTGAGGTACTCGACCAAAAAAGGCACGTCAAAAATCATATCTTTGGTAGAGCCATCCTGAGTGATTTCGCCGTTAACGGCTGTCGTGAGACGAAGATTCATCACGTCAGGCACGTCGGCGGTATCAACGATCCAAGGGCCCATGGGCAATAAGGAGTCTCGGCTTTTTACCCGTAAGTTAGGACGGTAGTAATTCTCAAGGTAATCGCGGATAGCAAAGTCATTACACACGGTATAGCCAGCGATATAGTCTAGTGCGTCTTCTCGCTTGATATTTTTGCCAGACTTGCCGATCACAGCGACTAACTCGCACTCATAGTGCTGGAACTCTATGTTATCTGGGCGATAGCTAATCTGCTTATGGCCGGTCAGGGTGTTGGCGTGTTTGATGAACACCAACGGCTCTTTAGGGGGTTCGAATGCGAGTTCAGTGGCGTGATCAGCATAGTTTAGACCTAAGGCAAAGATCGTGCCGGGCTCTTTGACCGGTGGTAGCCATGTGATTTGATCGGAATCCAGCGTGACATTGAGTACTTCACCAGATGTGGTGGTGATTCTATCCTCTGAGTCAATATCGATATCCAGTTCGCGACCCTCAAAAATGATACGGGCGTGTCTCATGCTTAGGCACCTCCTAGCGTATTGGTTAGGGTGCCAACACCCTCAATGCTGGCGTCTACTGTGTCACCTTTACTGACCGGAACGCGATCACCCGCAAAGCCAACAGCAATAATTTCACCCGGTTGCAGAGTCATAATGTGCGAGATGATGCTGATTAATTCGGCAACACCACGCTCCATATCGGCGATTGCAAACAGGCTTTTGCGCTCGCCATTCACCTTAATGACCACTTGCAGGTCGTCGAGGTTGTCGAGACTGCTGCTGTCAATAATCTTGGGTCCTACGGGAGCGGAGCCATCTAAACATTTCCCTTTGATATCTGGGCGATAGTAGTTTTGTTCAGGCAGCGAATAGTCGGCCACCAGTGTATACCCACCGATAAAGTCCAAAGCGTTTTCAACGGATACACGGCAGGTTTCTTGACCGATGACGATGCCTAAGCTGGCACCAACGACCATACTGGCGACATCCTGACCGTCAAAGTCTTTGGCCCACTCGATTTCTGCACCATCAACATTCCACGTGTTGCGTGGCTTGTAATAGAGAACCGGTTGGGTTGGCGGTTTTTTATAGGGGTCTTTTTTAAATGAGTCTTGTAAAGCCGTCAGTTGGTGTTTGTCGTTAAGCGCGACACAGACCAGCTTACTCTTCACTAGTGTGTTTGCAATCATGGTTAACCTTCTCGTATTGAGGGTGACAATCAATAGCCAGCCTGAGGTTTTTCATCTTCAATCGGTGTTTGTTGCTTAAAGCGTTGTGCCAGTTTTCGGGTTTCATTGGCCAAAATCAGGGTATCAACACCGACACCGACAAAATTGGCGCCTTGTTTGATATAGTTTTGTGCTAATGAAGGGTCGAGACAGAGCAGACCTGCGTACTTGCCAGCGTCTCGGATCTTGTTCAATCCTTGGTTAATCGAAGCGACCACTGCTGGATTACCGGCATCTCCGACATAGCCCATAGAGGCTGAAAGGTCAGAGGGGCCAATGAACACAGCATCGATACCCTCAACGGCTAAAATGGCGTCAAGATTGTCCATTGCCGTGGCGGTTTCAACCTGCACGATTAAACAGATTTCACGGTTCGCCTTTTGGAGGTATCCGGGTATCTGGTTCCAGCGTGCCGCTCTTGCTAAAGAGGTGCCCAATCCTCGTATGCCTTCGGGAGGGTAGCGAACCGCTTTCACCAGTTGTTCGGCTTGTTCAGCACTATCCACCATCGGCACTAATAGTGTTTGCACACCAATATCAAGCAGCTGTTTTATGAGTGCCGTATTCCCCTCTACACAGCGCACAATTGGTGCTACATCATAGGGAGCCAGTGCCTGAAGGTGAGACATGATCGTGCGCAGATCAAAGGGCGCATGCTCACCATCGATGAGCAGCCAGTCGAAGCCCGCAACGGCGGCGATTTCTGCTGCACTGTTATCAGGTAAACCCAGCCACAAACCATACTGTGGTTGGCCTGAGTTTAAGCCTTGTTTAAAGCGGTTTTTAGGCAGTTCCATAATCGACTCCTGCTGTGTGTCAGCGACAAATGATTAGTCGAAGTTCAGTGATACGCTGCCCAGTGAGCCAAAGTCAGCATGAACAGTGTCACCCGCTTTTACTGGCACGGGGCGAGTAAAGGATCCAGATAAAATAATCTGCCCAGGTTCTAAACCTATGCCATGCGGTGCGAAGCGTTTACAAACCCAGGTGATCCCTTTAAGAGGATTACCTAATACGCCTCCGGCCAGACCGGTTTCTTCAATCTGACCATTGAGATAGAGCATGCAGCCCGCCCAGCGAAGATCAACATCCATTGGACGAATAGGGCGTCCACCCAGGATAATCCCAGCATTCGCCGCATTATCTGAAATGGTGTCATACACCTTGCGCGTATAGCCGGTTATCGGATCCGTTCTAAGGCAGCGCGCGGCAATGAGTTCCAATGAAGGAATGACGTAGTCAGTAGCCTCCAATACATCAAAAATGGAGACATTTTCACCAAATAACGGCTTTTTCAAAATAAACGCTAATTCGACCTCGATACGGGGATCGAGGAAATCTGCAGCGCTAATGGTTGCACCGTCTTCAAACAGCATGTCATCCAATAACACGCCATAATCCGGTTCATCTATATTTGAAGCCATCTGCATGGCTCTTGAGGTCAGGCCAATTTTATAGCCGATCACCTTACGACCTTGTTCAATCTTATGGTCTACCCATTTTTTTTGAATGGCGTAAGCATCGGCCATATCCATTTCTGGATACTCAAGTGTTAAAGCCGGTATTTGTTTACGTTCGACTTCTGCCTGATGAAGGCGGTTGGCCGCTATTTCTATTTGCGCAGTCGTTAACATGCCTAGAGCACCTTATATGAGTGGAAGGCGATAATTTTCTCAAATAATGAATAATCGCTATTTGAAAGATTTGATAGCCTAATATGTGATTTCATTTTACTTAACATATTAAGTAAGTCAACTGTGTAGTGTGGAATTGTGTGCAGATGTGTGACATATAGTCTTATATGATTAAGGAGAGTGGGCCGTGGGCTTGTTCAAAAAGTGTTGAAGAAAATACGTTAAGATGTGCTTAGGGAGTTAGAGGTTGGAGGTGGTCGACTTTAGTATGGAGTGTCGTGACGCTATTTTGATTGTCTGTCCGCTTAATGAAAGTCGCTGTTACAGATTTCAGAGCGACTTGCTGTTTTCGAGTAGGGTGATGCCTAAGACCCTAAGACCCTTAAAGCCGTACACCATACGTCGATTGACTTTCAACCACCTGAATCAACCTATCCAAAAGAGGAGAACGAAAGCGTTCGGATGGATACACGAGGCTAGAAATAAAAGGGTAGGGCGTATCGACCACGGGTTGTTCGAGCAACTGCCCAGTCGCGAGATCCGCTTCGACAACGCAGCGCGGTAGAAGCCCTATGCCCATGTCAGCAAAAAGACAACGACGTATGACCTCAACATTGGCAAAGGATTGTCGCGGTTTGAGTTGCAATCCCTGACGGCGAAAATGCGCTTCGGCGCGGACGCGGTAGGTGCATCCGGGCTCAGTGGTAATCACAGGGAGCTCAGTTAATTGAGCTAATGTGAGTGCTGAGTTTTGAAAACGTTGAGGGTGGCAGACAAAAATAACTTCCTCTGTATGCAAGGGGTGCTGGGTTAAATCACTACTGGATGTTAACGACTCAGTCACTAGAATGGCGGCATCAAGCTCGCCCTGCTCAAATGCACGACGATAGTCAAAAGGCTCATGCGTCAGTAAGAGTTCTATGCCTGGCGCATCCTGTTGAAGCGCTTCAATTAATGCGGGTAACCGATAAATGCACATAGAGCTGGGGGCAAATACCCGCAATTGGCCCTTCGCTTCGTTACCGAGATGCTGCGCACGGTAATGAATTTCGTCGGCCTGATGAACAAAACTACGCAAAGCGGGTTCAAGTTGGCGTGCCGCAGCCGTAGGCACTAAGCCTCGGCCATGGGTTGCAAAAAGCTGTAGACCCAATTCGTTCGAAAGCTCTTTTAGCTGAGCTGAGACACTGGACGGTGCCAAGTGCAGTGCTTTGGCCGCCGCTTGGACACTCCCTAAATCGAGTACTTTTAAGACACTGCGCACTTGCCTAGGTGTCATTGTTCGTAAATCTCATTCAATATGTTCTAAATTATTCGCTTTTATTGCGCAGTATAGCGCATTAATCTAAAAACACATTCATTCAATACGTGATCAGGAGAGTTAGATGCACCTCTATATAGCCTATAAAAATTATTCATCTTGGTCCTTGAGACCTTGGCTGGCGATGAAAGTGGCGGGTATTCCATTTGAAGAAACTCTTCTTCCTTTCGCTCATGGCGACAGCTTAAAGCAGTTCAGTGAACAGCAGGTGTTACCTGCGCAGGTGCCGGTACTTATCGTGGACGATTTAGTAATTTGGGACAGTTTAGCCATTTTGGAATACTTGGCAGAGAGTTATCCAGAGTGCCAATTATGGCCTGAGTCGCGTGCGCTACGTGCCTTGGCACGTTCGGCCTCTGCTGAAATGCACAGTGGTTTTAGTGCGTTGCGCAGTCAGTTTCCGATGAATTGCCGTACTGAAAAAGCAGTGGAGCCGAATGCAGCGGTGATTCAAGACCTGCAACGATTGGCACAAATTTGGGCACGCTTTGAACACGTCGATAAACCAGCAGGTCCGTTTTTAGCGGGACGCTTTAGTCACGTTGATGCCATGTTTGCCCCCGTGATGTGGCGGGTGCGAAATTATGGCTTGAAGGTATCCCCGGCGTTTGATCGTTGGGCGCAGGCGATGTACGACCTGCCTGCAATGCAGGAGTGGTTGGCAGCGGCGCGCGCTGAAACCTGGCAAATGCCTGCCTATGAGCGTTAAGCGATACGAGCGCAGGTCAGCTTCATGATTGAGGTGGCCTGCGTTGAGGGAGTTACAAACAGTTCGATACTTTAGAGTCTAAGCTTTTTCATCTTGTATTACTTGCTGCAGAAGCTTTGGTGATCTTGGCAGCAGTCCGACTTTGAGTCCAATAGGTTTAAATACTCGGTTCATCACACTCAACGTCAGCTGTGCTTTGTCACGCTCAATATCGGATAATGTTCGTCGGCTGATGCCGACCAGTGCCGCATACTGTTCCTGTGTGAGACCTAGAACTTGCTTACGTAACGTTCGGAGCAGCATCCCTTCAGTGGTTTCGCCTTGATACAAAGCCTGTACCATTTTGAGCAATACGGCTTCACGCTCTTGGCCGCTTAGGGATTTCAAATGAGTCCCCATCTTCTTAGCCTCTGTTCGATACTGGTCATACCCGTTGTTGGCATTTTAAGTAGAGTTTCAGAAACGCCTCGTATGCGTAAACGCTCTTTTAAACCCACTAATTGGGACGCTAAAGTGCGTAAGTCATCCATTAATTGAGATGGGGTAGCGATAGGTGCCAATTGCTCGGTAATTGCATGCCAATTGAATTCACCGCCCTGCTCGAAAGGAACACCCCATTTCATGGTGCGTATAATGCCTTCAGGGTCCGCTTTCATTGGAGCAAAATCATATATCGGTGATAGGTCGATACCTAATGGTGTCTTTAAAAAAGCTGTGTTTCGTCCATGGTTGTCTGAATTGGCAAATATCACATTCAACAGATCACGCTGCAACCACTGGCTGACAAATGCTTGCTGATCAAATGTGCAGTTACCATCGATTACTTGTTGTTGTCGAGACAGCTTTTCAACCAGTTTTACAATAACTTCAAAATGATTTAAAAAACTGCCAGCTTCTTTTTCAAGGATTGAATACACTGACTCAAGTCCAAAACGCTGTATTTGTCCTTCTTCAAACATGACATCAAAACGAGGCAACCAAAGAGATGGGTATCTAGAACCTTCAATTAAGCGCATACGCTTAACTGATATAGTATTGATTCCCAGTAAAGACAACTCGTGATAGAAATGAAACTCGGCACGTAAGATATCACAATCAATTGCGGACATTTGACCACGTGGAAATTTCACTAGATAGAAGTGATCGGATTGACTGGGCTCATCTTGCCAAGTATCAATCCAAATTTTGTCTTCTTCAGAGCAGCGTAGAAGTAGTTTTGGGGCTTCTCCACCAGCGCCAGTTGCTCCCCCGCTAGCGGCCCCCATTTCTTGAGCATAGTCCAAAAAATCAACTTGACGCTCCACTGCGTCACTGATTTCAAAACGTCGATTTTCAAGAAGAGAGTATTTATCGCGGGCTGGTACAGCATTATGAATTCGTATATTTCCTACAGGTGCGATCGTACATTTTTCTAATAATATGCTGTCTTGGGAGCCTTGAGAAAGGTGACTGATTCCAAGTCGGTTGACCCAAAAGCGACGGCTTGCTCCTGATGGAGCAATATCGTCTAAAAAACCAAACCACCGATTGGACGTATGATTCAGCATTAACTCAACAGGTAAGTTGAGACTACATGCATGTAGGTCATCTCTAAACATCCAGTTCAGTGCGTAATCTTGCTGATACATCAGGCGAACAGCACTTTGGCGACCCTGATCCGTCTGCAATAACTCTAGAACGGCGGCTTCGTGCCATTGTCCTGCATAGTAGATTTCAATACCCAGTTCCATTACAGTCCTTTTGAGTAAATAATTGCTCAAAATATAGCATATGAAGGTATAAATGAGTAAATAATTGCTCATTTGTTTTTGCTAAACCTAGGCAACGGGTGGCGTATACGGCTATTAGCCAGCTGATTGTGAGGTTTGTTTTAGTAAGGGTAATCAAAATAAGCTGGCCGACCCAAAAAATACGAATATCAATCCCTAAATCTCACTCTCCACATAGGGTGGAAGAGAAGCTGTGTCGGGCACTTTGGTTGGCTTGCCATCGTCATCCAAGGCAACAAACTTGAAGACGGCTTCTGTGACTTTTTCGCGCTTACCGATACGACCACGCCTCACCCAGCACTCGACATGAATATCCAGCGAGCTACGGCCAACGCGTGAGACTTCGGTGTAGACGCCAAGAATGTCGCCGACTTTTACAGGCCGGATAAAGCTCATGCCATCAAGTGCAACCGTGACCACTCTGCATTGAGCGCGCTGACCTGCACAAATACCGGCCGCTAAGTCCATCTGAGACAGTACCCAGCCACCAAAGATGTCACCTGACGGGTTGGTGTCGGCTGGCATTGCCAGCGTTCGAATGGTTAAGCGACCTCTAACGGGGTGTTCTTGATTGTGATGATCCAATGTAACCTCCAGAGGCATTTTAATCGTTAAAATCTGTTATCGAATCATACGATAAAAGCAAATTGTTTTATCTAAAAATGGATCCCTGATTAAACAGATGGATTAGGCTTACTGCAATAGCACCTCGACCCATTCACGTGTATTCACATTCATCGAACTCAAGGGCGTGACCAACCCTTGCTGTAAGGCCGTGTGTGCCAAAGAGTCTGGTCGTTGGTCCTGCAAGCCTGCCAGTAGGCCCATCAGGATCTGTTGGGCATTCTCGCTGTTTTTCATTAAGTTTTTAATGGCATAGTCCGCGGTAACCGCTTGCTCTCTTGGATGCCAAGCATCATAGTCAGTGACCATGCCTAAGCTCACATAGGCCATTTGGGCTTCACGGGCGAGGCGTGCTTCCGGCATATTGGTCATGCCGATGATGTTTGCACCAAGGCTTCGGAACCAATGGGACTCTGCACGCGTCGAAAACTGTGGGCCTTCAATACACAGATAAGTACCACCAACGTGCAGATTACGTCCTTGTTGAGTTAAACACCCTTCGGCGGCGTTGGCGAGTACTTGAGCTAGGTTTGCACAAATAGGATCGGCTAATGAAACATGAGCAACCGTGCCTTGTCCAAAAAAGGTATTGATGCGTTGGCGCGTCATATCGATGTACTGATCAGGAATCACCATGTCTAAGGGGGCAATATCCTCGCTCAATGAGCCGACAGCCGAAAAGCTGAAAAGGTGTTTAACACCGAGTTTTTTAAACGCATAGATGTTCGCTCGGTAGGGGACTTCGCTGGGGAGTAAATGGTGTGTTTGGCCATGCCGAGCCAAGAATACAACAGGAACACCTGCTAATTTCCCAGAAACGAAGCGATCGGAAGGTTGGCCAAACGGCGTAATGAGATCGTGTTCTTGGCGTTCTGACAGGCCTTCAATTTGGTATAAGCCACTGCCGCCAATAATACCGATAGGAGTGTTTTGCATAGGTATGCTTCCCAAGATAGCCAAGAAAAGAGATAACCATCATGATTCATTTTAAGAAAATGTCAAAAAACAATTTTTTGTAATAAAAAATGAGTTGAGGCGACTAAGCTACAAAGACAATGACGGCTCTAGGAGTGTTTAATGAATGCGATGCTACCGCGCTTAATTGCGACGGATTTCCCGGCTCTTCAACGGACGGCGTTACAGGTGTTGCAGGCCAATATCACCTTAACCTGCAATCAATCCTGTTTTCATTGCCATGTTGCGTCCAGCCCGAAGCGGAAAGAGGCGATGAGCCATGAAACCCTCGCGCTTCTTTTGGCGATGCTGGATCGACACCCATCCATCCGGACATTGGATATAACCGGAGGTGCTCCTGAGCTGCATCCCGAGTTTCGTTGGCTTGTACAAGAGGCGCGCCAGCGTGGGGTGGAGGTGATAGATCGCTGTAATTTAACGATTCTGAGTGAGCCTGGGCAAGAGACAACGGCAGCCTTCTTAGCAGAGCAGGGCGTTACGGTGGTGGCATCCTTACCCTGCTACTCGGCGGAGAATGTGAATGCTCAGCGAGGTGAGGGGGTGTTCGATGCCAGTATCGCAGGCTTGCAGGCATTGAACGCGCTTGGATACGGTCAGCCAGACTCGGGACTGGTCTTGGATTTGGTGTATAACCCCTTGGGGCCTTCACTGCCACCACCTCAACAATCGCTAGAGGCGGCCTACAAGCGCGAATTAAAGACGCACTTCGGTATCGATTTCAACCGACTGTTCACCCTCGCCAATATGCCTATTCAACGCTTTGGCAGTACCTTGGTCAGTAAAGGTCAGTTTGATGCGTATATGCATCTGCTGAAGTCCAATTTTAATACGGCAACGATGTCGAGTTTGATGTGTCTGAACACCTTGTCTGTCGATTATTTGGGGCAGGTGCACGATTGTGATTTCAATCAGCAGCTTAAATTGCCATTGGGTGATGCTCGCACCCCCGTTCATTTACGTGATCTTCTCGATGTGAATTTAGCAGGTCGCCCAATTCGTGTGGCTGATCACTGTTATGGATGCACGGCGGGGCAGGGGAGCAGCTGCGGCGGGGCTCTCGCTTAAGCCTATATCAACAGGGGATAGAAACGAATGGGCGATGAAGCGGTTTGGCGTTTGAGCATTTTTTTAGGCGTGCTCGTGCTGGTGGCAGGCTGGGAGTGGGCGCGTCCCAAAAGAGCCTGGCGCGAATCAAGGCGACTGCGTTGGGGGATCAATCTGGGCTTGATTGGCCTGAATGTGTTGATTCAGCGTTTGACCCTAGGTGCGGCAGCTGTTGTGATGGCGGTGCATGTACAGAACGAAGGTTGGGGATTACTGAACCTGATTGAACTGCCCTATGGTTTGAAATTTGTGTTAGGACTGCTGCTGTTGGATTTGGCGATTTACCTGCAGCATGTCTTGTCCCATGCGTTGCCTGCTTTTTGGCGGTTGCATCAGGTTCATCATGCGGACTTGGATCTGGACGTGACCACTGGACTTCGCTTTCATCCTTTAGAAATACTGATCTCGTTGCTATACAAAGTGGCGATTATCGCCGCCCTTGGCATCGATCCTTTGACAGTATTGGTGTTTGAAGCCTTACTTAACGCAGCGTCTATGTTCAGCCATGCGAACCTTCGCATGTCGGCCAAGGTTGATCAGATTGTGCGTTGGTTTGTGATTACACCGGACATGCATCGAATACATCACTCTATACATCGTGACGAAACAGACAGTAACTTTGGCTTTTTTCTATCCTGCTGGGATCGTCTGTTTGGAACCTACAGAGCGCAGCCACGGGATGGGCACGACAACATGGTTCTAGGTCTCGAATATTATCAGCAACAGCAAAAATTGGGTTTGAAGAACTTACTTCTATTGCCTTTTCGACCGTTTCCATCAACCCGTGGGCAGGCATTGAAACCGACGTCGACAGACGCATCCCAAGGTAAAACGACAGAATGAAGGGGCGCTTAGTGAGACGTCGCCTGATTAGGGTCAGTGTCATCATTCAGTTGGTTTATGTGTCTAGGATTATACGAAGTGTCTGAACATCATGTCTCCCATATCCCACTTGATCGAACATCCCCTGTGATTTTTAAAGCGAGTGTGATTATCCCTGTGCTCAATGAAGCGCCCCATCTTCAGTCGCGCTTGCTTGCGTTACAGGCATTGCGTGAGCAAGGTGTGGAGCTCGTTGTGGTCGATGGTGGTAGTCAGGATGGCAGTCCTAAGTTGACGAAAGGGCTGGTTGATCAATGCCTTGTTACTGAGCGAGGTCGTGCACGTCAAATGAATCAAGGGGCCGCAGTTGCAAGGGGGACTTGGTTGGTGTTTTTACATGCGGATACGGCATTAACACCAGCGGCTACACAACGTTTAATGACGGTAATCGCGGCAGATACGCCAAGTTGGGGGCGGTTTAATGTCAGAATCATTGGACAACATCCGATGCTGCGGGTGATTGCCTGGATGATGAATCGTCGCTCCTGTTTAACCAGTATCGCAACAGGAGATCAATGCATTCTAGTGCACCGTGAATTATTTAATACCATCAATGGATACCCAGAGCAGCCGCTCATGGAAGATATTGAGCTGTCACGTAGCCTTAAATCCAAGATGTCGGCTCAATGTTGGCCAGAGACAGTCGAAACCTCAGGACGGCGCTGGGAGCAACAAGGGGTGTGGCGAACGATTCTATTGATGTGGTCGCTGCGCTGGCGCTATTGGCGCGGGGCGAGTGCTGAGCAGTTGGTGAAGGAGTATTACGAGTGCAAATAGCCATCTTTGCGCGTGCGCCTGTTGCGGGCGCCTGCAAAACACGTTTGATTCCAGCGTTGGGTGCCGAGGGTGCCGCACAACTTCATGCACAACTCGTGGAAAAAAGTCTGGCCACTGCGATGTTGCTTCCGGATGCTGAGGTAACCCTTTGGACGGCAGGCAATTCAACCGATCCTTTTTTTCTCAAGCAGCAAATGCGCTGGCCAAGGCTGCGTTTAAAGCCTCAGTCTGAAGGGGATTTGGGCGCGCGTATGCACGAAGCGTTTGTGGCAACAAATGCACCGATGTTGTTAATCGGAAGTGATTGTCCCGCACTGACAACGGCGCATTTTATGGCGTGTCACCGTGCATTGTCTGAGCAGGATGCGGTTTTCCTTCCAGCAGAAGATGGAGGGTATGTCTTGGTTGGCCTAAATACGCCCTGTCTGGAGGTTTTTCGTGGAATTAACTGGAGCACCGATCAGGTCATGGAACAAACTCGGAGTCGTTTACGAGAGCAAGGGTTGTCTTGGAGCGAACCTGCGCGCCTGTGGGATGTCGACCGACCTGAGGATTTAGTGCGGTTAGCGGAATTGGATATCAGATGAGAAAACCACCTTATCGCCGACAGCGCGACAAGGTGGCCCTTAGATTGGTATGGAGTTAAGGGTTAGGGTAGCGTGACCATACCTCTGTTGATGAGTCCTCAGCCTGAAATGTGAGAACCTCATAGGAGTCGATACGCCCTGTCTCCATTCCTGGTGAGCCATGTGGCATACCCGGTACCGTTAAGCCTTTGATTGCTGGCTTTTCGCTTAACATGCGCAGAATGTCCTTCGCTGGAACATGTCCCTCTATTACGTAACCGTCAATGACTGCTGTGTGGCATGAGGCTAGCGCCATCGGAACGCCTAAAGCCTCCTTCTGTCGGTTCATATCGCGCAGATTCGTGCTTTGCACCCTGATGCCTGCTGCCTCAATATGCTCAACCCAATCATTACAGCAACCACAGGTTTCTGACTTATAGACCTGCATCAGTGGCTGAGCCGAACTGATTCCAGTAAACAACATGAGCGCAATTGACACTAGCCAAGGATTGATGAATTTGATTGTCAGTTTCATATAGTCTCGCCTGTTAGATTGATTTTAATACTGGCCATCATACCCATCTCTTCATGTTCAATGATATGACAGTGGAACATCCACTCGCCGGGTTCAGCAAAGGCTAGGCGCAGTTTCAGCCGTTGATTCGGTTTAAGATTCACAGTGTCTAACCATGCGCGATAGGTGGGGAGATGCCATTGACCCTGTTCGTCCTGCTCAGCAACGACTTGAAAATGGGTTCCATGTACATGGAAGGGATGATCCATGTGTGAGTTGTTAAACACTTCCCACTCTTCCACCTCATTGACCTGACCTTCAAACATGATCTTACCCGGAGAAAAAATTTCACCATTGAGCATAAAGCGGATGGGTGGACGCTCCGAAACCGATGTGGCAACTTGACCGTTGTGACCGTTGTGACCGTTGTGACCGTTGTGGTCGGCCATCATTGCGCTTGAGTCTTGAGCGTGTTCAGAGGAGTGCTCTGAGTGATTAGGCATCTCTTCAGAGAGCTCTATCTGACGCTGCACCTTGGGTTCATCGAGCGGAGCAATGTTGCGTAAGCGTGCTGGCAGTACGATCGCGGGTGTAACGGGTGATGTGTTGGTAGCGAGCGTCATCAGTGTTTCAGTTTGACGATAATGTGCAGGTTCTGGCCCCATCCAGTCGCGGTCATATGGAAGATTCAGCAGTTCAACGGTTGTATTGGATTGCTCACTGAGGCGAACTAACAGGTCGCAGCGTTGGCCTGGAACCAGTAAAAGTTCATCCTGAGTGACAGCCTGTTCCAGATAGCCGCCATCGGTACCGATCAGTTGTAGCTGATGTTCGGGAATAGCAAGACGCAGGTAGCGACCAGCACAGGCATTGATCAAGCGTAATCTCAGCGTTGTGCCTGGTGCTACTTCAAGGTTCGGGTTGCGCTGTGCATTGACCAGCAACAGATCACCTTCCCGACCATTCATCCAGTCAGCGGCGGTGTGGGGAGCGACTTGTCCTTGTTGATCCAGACGCAAATCCGTCACCATCAATAACTCCCCTGGCAGGTCTGCCAAGAGATCATGCTTAGGATGCACCAGAAAGGCGCCTGCCAAACTATGTGCAATCTGCTCCGACAGATAGTCATGCGGATGCGGATGAAACCAGTGCAGTCCAGCATTGCCTTCTTTTAGCTGAAATTGATAGGTGCGCTGTTGGTGGGGTTGAATCAGGTCGTGCGGTCCACCATCTTCGCTGGCTGGAAGATGGATGCCATGCCAGTGAACTGTTGTTGGCTGGTGTAAATGGTTGTCGACCTGAATGCTGATCTCATCTCCCTCGGTCGCTTCTATTAAGGGGGTTAGCTGCTGGTTGTAGAGCCATAAACGGGTTTTTTCTGGGCCGATGAGGTCCACTTCGGTTATGGCTGTTTGTAATTGACCACGGAATCCGTCAGAGGCTGACAGATTGTCAATCAGTGGCAACTTTCTCAGTGGTAGTTGCTCTGGCAGCTGGCGTGTCATAGTGGTATTGGCTGCGTGGCTGCCATGCATGTGCGCATGTCTCCCCGTTGCAGCGGCTAGGGAGCTCAGGCTCACCAGCCCGAGTGCACTTAAGCGCATAAAGTCTCGACGTAACATAATTTTAGCCTCTTCAGTAATGGATGGTGAGCATCTGTCTGAATCAGCTTTTAGGTGGGCGCTCTAAGGGTCTCGCTAAAGCACTGACGGGGCTGCTTTGAAAAGGGGTGGCGTCGTAGGTATCAACGTCGTAATTGGATAGCGTTATTCTATGTATCCCTGAACACCCCATGCAGAGGTGGCAATTATCGCCTTGGCAGGGAGGAGACGCATTAAGGGTTGAAGCGCCCTTGTCAGATGACGATCCGTGATGAGTAAAATGACTATTTGAATCGCAGGGTAAATGGGTTTCAGTCATGTCAGGGGGCATTTGGGTGTTGCCTGACATAGCAAAACTCGACGGCAGTCCGCCCAATACAAGCATTAGGATGAGCGCAACGCATAAGAAATAGTTTTGTTTTAGGATACGACTGAACATTTAGTTATGTGTGTATAGTAATGACAATTGTTCCGACCAGGTTAAGCATATTTAGTTCCCTGTCATGTTAAAGTTGCTTTATGCGCTTTAACGTATCATTGGAGAGTTTTTGCATGTCTGATTTACCTTTACCCTTGCAGGCGCTAAATCGTCAACTTGTCTGGGACGGCTTTAAACAACTTTTGCCCATCTCATTGTTTGTCACTGTCTTTGGTGTGGCTTTTGGCTTGGCCGCCACTCAGGCAGGTTTAGAGAATAGCTCAATTTTGATGATGAGTGCATGGGTGTTTGCAGGATCTTCTCAATTTGCAGCCTTGGAGTTATGGGGAACCCATGTCGCGGTTATCCCGCTGATGATTACTGTGTTTGCCATCAATGCACGTCATTTGCTGATGGGGGCTACCCTGTATCCTTGGATTAAGCATTTACCACCAGCAAAGCGTTACGGTGTCATGTGTTTGGTATCCGATGCGAATTGGGCGATGTCGATGCAGGCATTTAACCGAGGCGAGGCCGGTTTAGGTTTGGTGTTGGGTGGAGGGTTTGCACTTTGGTTGTTTTGGATGATCGGCACTTGGTTGGGTATGGCATTCGGCAGCGCTATTCAAGACCCTAGAAGCTTGGGGCTGGATATGGTGATGGGCTGTTTTATGCTGTCCATGGTAATTGGTGGTGAAAAAAATGGGCGCATCGTGATTATTTGGATACTGGCGGCATGTTCATCGTTACTGGCTTATCGTTATTTGCCTGAAAACACGCATGTCATTGTAGGGGCCTTAGCAGGCGGGGTTTTAGGCGCTGTCTGGATGGAGAAGAATCATGAGCATTGAAACGGCGGGTATCGGTGCCATTGCGGTGATTCTGATTATGTCATTTGTGACACTCGCTACCCGTTTAGGGGGCGTTTTTGTGATGTCCTTTGTGCCGATTAGTTATCGAGTTAAACAGTTCATTGGCGCTATGTCGGGTTCGGTGCTTGTTGCGCTTGTTGCCCCTATGGCTTTAGAGGGAGACCAGGGTGCTCGGTTAGCACTGCTGACGACTCTGGTTGTTATGTTAGTGGTTAAAAAGCCTTTAGTTGCGATCAGCGCTGGTATTTTGGCAGCGGCGCTCGTTCGGTACTTGATTGGCTAAAATAGGGTGTTATTACGAGTGAATGTTATTTTCATACTAAACGCATAGTATGCAAGATCCAATGGAGTTGAGTTGAATGTTTGAAGGTATCCGACACTTGCACAAACGAAAGATAGGCATTTGGTTAATCTCAGGCCTATTGCCTGTTTTTACATCTATCGCGCTCTTATTGTTCACTGACTTTCATCATCATATCAAGCTGTTGCTTCTTTTATTGTGTGTGTTGTTGGTGGCCGTCAAGCAGGGATTAGGCCCCGCTTTATGTACCGCAATTGTCAGTTTGCTGTGTTTTAATTATTTATTTACTGAGCCCAAGTTCACCTTGGTGATGAATGAAACTGAGGACATGCTCGCATTAGGTGTTTTTTTATTCGTAGCCCTTATGATTGGACAACAAACTCAGCAGCTGCGTAAGCGCATAGAACAAGAAGCTGCGACACAGCAGGCGCTTCAACGTGTTGAAATTGAAAAAGATCGAGAGATCCTTCGCTCTGCGTTAATGAGTTCCTTGTCGCATGATTTAAAAACCCCATTAGTAACGATGATTGGGGCGACATCTTCTCTGCTGGAATTAAAAAATAGCCTATCTGAAGAGGATAAACATGAACTCTTGTCCTCGGTTATGTCTGAAGCCCAACGTTTGGAACGCTACATCCAAAATCTGCTAGATATGACGCGCCTTGGCTATGGCGGTTTATCAATCGATCGGCAAACGATTGCCTTGGTTGATATTTTACAGGTGCTAAGGGCGCGCGTACTCAAGCGTTTTCCGGATGCCAATATTGTGCTTTCAGGTTTGGCATCGCTGCCGGAAGTAAACGTTCATCCTGCTTTGATTGAACAGGCTTTGTATAATTTGACCGAAAATGCGGTCAAATTTTCTCCTGAGAAAGAAGAGATACAAGTGAGGTGCCATTCAAATGATGATTGGGTTGTGATCGACATCCTGGATAAAGGACCGGGAATTCCTGAAGAGTTGCGTGAGAGCGCTTTTGATTTTTTTAACACGCTCGGCAGAGGGGATCAGCATCACGCAGGTGAAGGGTTGGGCTTAGCCATCGCTAAAGGAATGATTGGCGCGCATGGCGGACAGTTGATGATTCTTGATCCTCTTAATTCAGCGCAGGGTACGTGCATGCGCGTTATGTTGCCTATAGCTGGATAAATACAGATGTCTAAAATTTTGATAGTCGATGATGAGTCACAAATCGTTAAGTTTTTGAGCATTAGTCTCAAATCACAAGGCTATGATATTGCCATTGCACAAACTGGCCATGAAGCGATTGCCCAAGTCGGCTTGGGCAATCCTGATGTTGTCTTGCTAGACTTGGGGCTGCCAGATCTTGATGGGCAGCATGTCTTGCAGTCGATTCGGGAGTTCAGCCAAGTACCCGTAATCGTGTTGTCGGTTCGTAATCAAGAGTCGGACAAGGTGAAGGCTTTGGATGCGGGGGCCAACGATTATGTTGTTAAACCGTTTAGCGTGCCGGAGCTTTTGGCTAGAATACGAATTCAATTACGCTCTACACCTATCTCAGCCTCGAGCTTTGACTGTAAAGGGCTTTCTATTCATTATGCACAACGGCGTGTCACGTATTTAGGCCGCGATATACGCTTGTCTAAAAAAGAGTATGCTTTGCTTTGCTGTCTAAGTGAGAATCCTGGAAGTGTGATGACGCAGTCACAGCTCATGCAACGCATTTGGGGTAAGTCGCATTCAGACGACACACATTATCTGCGCATTTTAGTTGCGCGTCTTCGCGCCCGTTTGGGAGAAGATGCTAATCAGCCGAGCTTAATCGAAACGCTTCCGGGCATAGGGTATCGGCTGATTAGTGATTAATTTTTTTACCCTAAAGCAATGCGACCGCCTGCATAACGAATGGGTCTTTCAGGGCGGCTTGCGAGTGCTGTAAAAAGTAAGACAGGTGAAACCTTTCCAATCAGCATCACACAAATGATTAAAAGCTTGGAGGCTATTTGTAGATCACCAGTAAGACCCAGTGAAAGACCCACTGTGCCGAGAGCCGATACGACCTCAAAAATGATCACTAATGGGTCCTGCTCGGGTTCTAATGCGAGCAATAGAATACAAATGCCTGTTAAGAGTGCCAGTGTCAGAATTAGAATGCCAGAGGCCCTTAATAAATGTTCAACGTCGAGGGTTCGACCCAACAGGCGTGTAGAGTCTCTACCTTGTAGTACCGCGAATAGGCCCGTCAAAAGTAAAATAAAGGTGGTGAGTCGTATCCCACCTGCAGTTGAACCCGGCCCAGCCCCTATGACCATATTGATCATCATAAACACATGGCTTGCATGGCTCATTTCATTTAAATCGATTGAATTGAAGCCTGCGGTTCGTGTTGTCGCTGCTTGAAAAAAGGCTGAGGTAATGCGATTAAGTCCTGAGCCTAAACTTGAAGCGTTACGCTCGAACAAAAGCAAGGCTAGAGTCCCCAGTATCAGAAGAAAAAGGGTACCGTATATCATTAGGCGGCTGTGGATACTGAGGCGCTTTTGAGGTGTCATGAGTTCGTAAATGACAATAAATCCCATACCGCCAGTAATTAAGGCGAGGGCATGAATCCAGACGACCCAATTTCCACCACTGACGTCTATGAGCGAGTCAGAAAAAATCGCGAAGCCTGCATTGTTGAAGGCTGAGACTGCATGAAATGCCGCGCAGCCAATGCCTTGACGCCAGCCAAACTCTGGAATCCAAAAACAAGCAAGCAATAGGCTCACGATAAGGGTGGTGATTAGACTAAAAATAACAACAAAGCGCACCAGTCTAAAAACAGAAATACTTTCGTTAATTTGATTGGAGGCCCCTAGGGTCGACTGTTGGCGCAATGAAATAAATCGATGCCTTCCTAATAGTACTAAGGTTCCTGTGAGCATGTATCCAAGTCCGCCCGCTTGAATCAGTAGGGCAATGACGATTTGACCAAACGCTGTAAAATCCGATCCCGTATCTAAGGTAACAAGGCCTGTTACGGTGATGGCCGATACCGCCGTAAAATAAAGATCTAAAAAACCAGCATCTTGTGTTCGACTAATTGGAAGTGTCAGTAGTGCTGCCCCTAGAAGAGACCCTGCTGTAAAAAAAATGAACAAGGCACCACCTGCAGATCCCCAAAAACCATAGCGGCTTACGACAGAAGAGTTGGCCATGTAAAGCCCTCCCTTGTTTTACTCATAACTAAAACTTTATCCCCCGGGTAAAAGCGACTTGGGATCTCGCGAGCCATTTCAAACTCCGTTTGCTTTTTGAGCTTAATCGCAAGAAGAATCAAATCTTGTGATTTGATTGTGGACATAAATGAACGCTGCTCAACTATATTGACAATTTTTATTTCGGCAACGTATTGATTTTCAGTTAGTTGCATCTGTTGTAGCATGTCAGGGTGTCTAAGATGTCTGCCGGCTCTCCGCCCCATTTCCTCTTCAGGGCTAATGACCTTTTGAACCCCCATTCTTGATACCAATGCGGCATGATAACGATCTTGTACTTTACACCAGAGGTTTTTCACACCCGCCTCTTGCAGAAGTATGACAGCCATCATGCTGTTTTTGATATCACTTCCGATGGCGACGATCACGGTTGAAAACTGCTGCCAATCAATGGCTGAAATCGCTTTAGGGTTGGTGCAGTCGGCAATAATCGCTTCACTGACTTGGTCGGCAATGTCATTGACCAGCGACTCATTGCGATCGATAGCAAGGACTTCGATGCTATTTTTCTGAGCTTCAGTTGCTAATGCTTGGCCAAATCGGCCTAGGCCTATGACAGCGATACGGTTGCGTTTCATTGTTTGCAGACTCCTAATGATCAGAGAGTTAACTCTACTCCGAATGCCCGTTACATCTCTGTTGTTAAAAAAGGCGATTCGCGTAACAAAAGCGTAAAATTTTTTCACTTAGCGCGTTGTCTGAGTCTCGTTGTTGGATCTTCTGGGCTAAGCTGCATACGGCATAAGGAGGTGCATCACAATGAAAGGGTGATGAGTCTGGGCATTTTAGCGACGGCGGTATTTAGGCAGTGGGTGGGTTGATATTACGTGTTACTATAGATCGGATTCGTTTAAACCGATTGAGTGACTGTTTGGTCTTGCTTTTCACAAGGAGCGTTATCTATGAGTGTTGCGATTATTTGGATTATCGTGGGTGTGGCGCTGATTTTAACTGAATTATTGGCCACCAGTATCTTGGCGGTCTTTATTGGACTCGCCGCCATTTTTGTCGGTGTTTCAATGCAACTGGGCTGGATTGAATCCACTGCTGCACAATACACGGTGTTTGGGGTAGTGAGCCTTATCCTGTTGTTTGCTGCACGCGGTCGTTGTAAGCGTTGGTTTGTCGGCTATACGGCGGATAGCACTGAGCAGCCGAGTCAACTCAAGCAAGACATAGGCAATCGAGTCACGGTGATTGCGGACTTTAACCAAGGAGCCGGACGCGTGATGTTAAATGGTGTGCAGTGGGATGCCCTGTCTAAAGATGATTTAAAAGCGGGCGATGTCGCTTGGGTTTTATCGAACGATGGCATCCACCTCAATGTGACTAAGCAGTCTCCCCAGTAACCTTTATCAACTCTATCTAACCTTAACAAGGAATTGTAACCATGACAGATATGAATATTTTAGCGATAGGTTTCGCAATTGCGGTGGTGATTACCATCTTTAAAACGGCACGAATTGTGCCTCAACGAAGTAATTACGTGATTGAGCGTTTGGGTAAATACTCTCGCACGTTGGATTCGGGGTTTCACATTCTGATTCCCTTCATTGACAAAGTCGCGTACATCCATACCTTAAAAGAAGAAGTGATTGATGTGACGCGCCAGACCTGTGTCACAAAAGACAACATTCAGGTCGGTATCGACGGCATTCTATATATACAAGTCGTTGATCCCCATAAGGCAAGTTATGGTATCAATGACTATCGCTATGCCGCTTCTCAGTTGGCGCAAACCACCATGCGTTCGGTCATCGGTCAAACCGATCTGGATAAAACCTTTGAAGAGCGGGCAAAAATCAATGAGGAAGTGGTGAAGGCGCTTGATGAGGCGGCCTATCCTTGGGGTGTCAAAGTGCTTCGTTATGAAATTTCAGATATTGAGTTGCCCGCCAGTATCAAAGATGCGCTTGAGCAGCAAATGCGCGCGGAGCGTGAGCGTCGTGCAGCGATTGCTAAGTCTGAGGGTGAGCGTCAGTCGATGATTAACGTTTCAGAAGGTCAAAAACAAGAAGTGATCAACCTTTCGGAAGCGGATAAGCAACGTCAAATTAATGAGGCCGAAGGTCGGGCACGTGAAATTGAATTGATTGCAGCGGCGACTGCACAGGGCATTCGCGAGATTGCGGATGCGATTCAGCAACCGGGTGGACAAAATGCGGTGAATTTGCGCGTCGCTGAGCAGTATGTAAAAGAGTTTGGTAATCTTGCGAAAACCAATAACACCATGATTGTTCCTGCGGAATTAGCCAATATAGGCGGTGCTGTTGCTGGTTTAACGGAAATTTTAAAGAGCACAAAAGGCTAGAAATCTAGCTCTAGTGTTTTGCCATTCAGCCCCCAGAGGTTTCACTCACCCTGGGGGCTTTTGAGTTGAGTCTGAGTGGTTCAGGAGTCAAACCCACCTATGTTATGGATTCCCTTCACAATATTTGCTGCATTTATGCAGTCCATGCGCAATGCCTTCCAAAAACGTTTAAGCCTAGAGGTGAGTTCAACGGGTGTGACCTTGGCGCGTTTTCTGTATGCGAGTCCTTTAGCGGCCTTATATCTGATTCTGCTGTATCAGTTTGGCGAAGCGGATGCGCCTGTTTTCTCTAAGGGGTATGTGGGGTTGGTACTCTTGGCTTCGTTGGCGCAAATTGCCGCGACAGTGCTCATGGTGATGCTCTTTAAACGTCGAAATTATGCAATTGGGGTAGGGCTGGCCAAAAGTGAAGCCGTCATTGCGGCTGTGCTGGGTGCTCTGTTTTTTAGTGCTCTCTTGAGTCCTTTGGCTTGGTTGGGCGTGCTGATTGGTGGTGTCGCCATTTGGTTAATGGCCAATCCGTCGTCATTTAAAGCGATTTCCCTATCGACCTTAATTACGGGGCTTGGCAGTGGTTTATGCTTTGCGTTGACGACGCTCTGGGTGCGAGAGGCCAGTTTGCTTTTAGGGCTTCCCTTCTTGCACAGTGCGGCTTGGGTCTTGTTGAGTGTTATCGTGGCACAAACCTTGATGCTATTGGTGTGGGTGGTATGGCGCGAACCTGAAACCCTAGTTGCGCTTTGGCAACGTCCAAAGCTCACTGGGCTCATCAGTATCTGTAGTTTTTTCGGTTCTTTGGGCTGGTTTACAGCAATGAGTTTAGAGACAGTGGCCATGGTTAAAACGCTTGGACAGGTCGAAATTATTTTTACGCTGATTATCTCAGCATTCTGGTTTAAAGAATCCCTTAGCCGACGTGATTTAATAGGATTGGTGTTGATTGTGATGGGCGCGCTCTGTGTGATTTTGGCCTAATAAATAGACACATTAAATAGACGTTTTTTTCTTAGAGTAGATAGTTGTTTGGTAGTATGATCTAGCGCGACTCACGAAAATAAACATAATATTCGCAGCCTTGACGACTAATAAGGCTAGGTTTTCCACCAATGAGGCAGTATGGAAAGAAAACAAGCATTAGTGGATGTAGTGACCTTCTCGTCTGAGCAATCGATTGATATTAAAGTATTAGAGCTTGTTGCCACGGGAAGAGGTTCGATGAATGCCATTATAGGCGATGCCGACCAGCGCTTTGCATTGTTTCATCAGTCGATTGATTGGACACGTGTCGTGGTGGCTACCCAAAATGAAGTCCCTGTTGGTTTTCTTGCGTATAAATACAATAAAAAAGGACCTTATGCTCCAAGTTTTCGTCGATTTAACGAGGTCTTTAGTGTTTGGACGGGCTGGTACCGTTTTTTGATTTTTTATCTGGTCGAGTATTTTTCCACCGGAAATGCGTTTTATGTGTATGGCATCAAAGTGCAACCCAATCGGCGGCGGCAGGGAATTGCCTCGCGAATGCTCGACCATGTGGAATCACTGGCCAACACCACTTCACTGCCTTACATAGAATTGGATGTCTCTGACACGAACACCGCTGGACTGGAGTTGTATAAAAAACGCGGTTACAGGGTTGTTAAAAGTTTGGACTTGTCTTTTTTACCTACCATTTTTAATTTCACAAAAGTCCATGTGATGCGAAAAAGTCTGTCAAAAACGCTTCTCTGATCGTATCAGGCTTTGTTCAGCAAAGTGCCTGCCCAGCCACCATAGGTTTTGGGTAAGGGAGGGGCGTAGGCATGGCGCTTCCCGGTCGCTAATCCGCAGCGTATCAGCATTTCGGCCATGCCCACCGCTGTGCTGACACCATCAATTACAGGAATGCCTAAAGCTGTTTGCAATCGTTGTGTTAAATCCGCCATTCCAGCACAACCTAAGACAATGACGTCCGCTTGTTCATTGTTCATGGCGGCCTGACAGGCGGTTAATATGCGTTGGTAGGCATCGGATTCAGGATTGTGCAGCTCTAATACGGCAATGTCGACGGCACTGATTCCGCCACAATGAGCCGTCATACCGTATTTGTGCACCAGATGTTCGCTAATGGGTAGAGTGCGTGCAAGGGTGGTGACAATACTAAACTTATGACCTAACAGGCTCGCGGTATGCATAGCCGCTTCCGCGATTCCAATAACCGGTGCGTTAGCCACTTCGCGTGCAGCATCTAAACCGGGGTCGCCAAAGCACGCCAAGATATGTGCTTGGCAGCCCGCTTTTTCCCCTTCGAGGACTTGTTCGATAACGCCCGTCGCAGCAACCAGCTCATCTAAATAGCCTTCAATGGATGCGACCCCCTCGCTGGGGTGGCACGCACGAAACATCGTGTCTGGGCTTGATGTCGATTTTGCTGCTTGGTGAATACAGTCCGTCATGGAGCCTGAGGTATTGGGATTGATAAGGTTGATGAGCATGGTTTTGTAATCCTGTATACAATATTGGTTTAAAGATATACAAAGATTGTATAAATTCCTAGATATTCACGTATAAATTTTTCTACCGGATTTTTCATTTTGTACCGGGTTGTCGGGCTTTTTCGCACGCTAAAGGTGCATTTTGGTAGATTTTGTATTGGTTTGGTGCAGATTTTGTGTGAAGTTAGATGTGAATAAGTTGAATGCACTTATGAATATAGGGTGTTCGGTTTGAGCAATGTCCTGATTTTATTGAATACAATTAAAAATACAAAAATAAATACATAATCTGGCACGCCCTGTGCAAAAAGCTCCTGTACGTTATCAAAGGAGCTTAACTATGAAATCGGTACCTTCTGTTGCAAAGACTTATTTGCGTTTTCCGCTTAAAGCGTTAACGGTTGCGAGCCTTGTTGCACTTCTGCCTTTAACGGCTCAGGCTCAAGGTGTGGTGCGAATCGGTATGACGGCGTCAGATATCCCTTTAACCTCGGGTGCACCTAACTCAGGTTTTGAGGGCGTTCGCTTTACGGGAATGACGCTTTATGATGCCTTGGTGAGCTGGGATTTATCTGTTGAGGATAGAGTGGCACCTTTAGTACCTCAGTTGGCGACTGAATGGACCGTTGATGAATCGGATCCACGCAAATGGACGTTTACACTGCGCCAAGGGGTAAAGTTCCACGATGGGTCTGAGTTCAATGCCGATGCGGTCTTGTTCAACTTCGATAAGATTTTTAACGATCAGTCTCCCCAGTACGATGCCCAGCAAGCGGCACAGGTGGTGGCGCGTTTACCTGCATTTGAGAGCATTCAAAAAATCGACGAGTACACCGTCGAAATTACCACCAAAACACCGAATGCCATGTTCATCAATCAGCTGCCCTTTATGTTTATGTCCAGTCCTGCGCATTGGGAAGCACTGGGTCGTGATTGGAAGGCCTTTGAGCAAAACCCTTCAGGAACAGGGCCTTTCAAGTTGGATCGATTGGTGCCGCGTGAACGTGCTGAGTTGATTCCGAACCATGATTATTGGAATGAAGCGCGTAAAGCACAGGCTGAACGGATCGTGTTAATACCAATTCCTGAAGCCAATACTCGCGCCAATGCCTTGCTGTCTCGCCAGGTTGACTGGATCGAGAACCCTCCTGCCGACACCTTGCCCATGCTCCAAAGCCGAGGCTATCAAATCACCAGCAATGGGTATCCCCATATTTGGCCTTGGCAATTTAGCTTCTTGGACGGCTCTCCTTGGTTGGATAAGCGCGTGAGACAGGCGGCTAATTTGGCCGTGGATCGTGAGTCGATACAGCAGCTACTCGGCGGTTATATGGTGCCTGCGCAAGGGCTGCTGTTGCCGGATGATCCCGCGTTTGGTGATCCAGATTTCAAAATCACTTACGACCCTGAAGCGGCAAAAGCTTTATTAGCAGAGGCGGGCTTTGGGCCAAATAATCCGGTGCAGGCTAAGGTGCTGATATCAGCATCGGGTTCTGGGCAAATGCAGCCTTTGCAAATGAATGAGTTGATTCAGCAGCAGTTGAAAGAGGTGGGCATCGAGATTAGCTTTGAAGTCTTGGTCTGGGAAACCTTATTTAATAACTGGCGACAAGGGGCGGCGGATCCTGCCTCACTGGGCGCACATGCCACCAACATTACCTTTGCAACTCATGATCCTTTTGCGGCATTAATCCGCTTTATGGATTCTAAAAACGTAGCGCCGGTTTCCCTGAACTGGGGGCATTACAAAAATGTTGAGGTGGATAGTTTGATTGCCGATCTGCAAACAGCATTTGATCCTGCCGAAAACCTGCGGGTCTATACCCAACTGCATGAAACCATCGTTGAGGATTCACCTTATCTATTTGTTGCCCACGATACGGGTCCAAGAGCTATGAGTGACAAGGTCAACGGGTTTGTGCAAGCCAAGAGTTGGTTCCAGGATCTGACCCCGGTACACATGAAAGACTAGTTATAGTCTCGGTCACCTAGGCGCTTGGTCTGCAAGCGCTTAGGGATACCTAGGAGAAGCGTATGTTTGCATTTATTATCCGGCGTTTTTTGTTCGCCATTCCGATAGCACTGGCGGTCGCAGCCGTGTGCTTTTCATTAGTGCACTTGGCGCCAGGTGATCCACTGACAGCTGTCATTCCGGCTGATGCCCCGGCTGAAGTCGTGATCGCCATTAAAGAAGCCTATGGCATGGATCGGCCTTTGATTGTTCAGTTTGGCTCATGGATACAGCGGGCGGTTCAGGGGGACTTGGGCGTATCCGTTGCCACTGGGCGTCCTGTAATGGGAGATATTGGATTAGCGTTGAGCAATACACTGACGCTTGCTTTTGCCTCTGCGTTTATCGGTTTTAGTGGTGGCATTTTACTCGGGGCATTAGCGGCATTTTACAATGGAACTTGGGTGGATAAAGTAGCCACCGCAGTGGCCATTACCGGTGTTTCTATCCCTCATTACTGGTTAGGTTTACTGCTCGTCATTATTTTTTCGGTGCAGTTGGATTGGCTGCCCTCAATGGGTGCAGGGCCTGGTGGTTCTTCGAACTGGCGTTGGGACTGGGCGCATTTGCAACATCTTGTTTTACCCGCCGTCACCATGTGTTTTATTCCGATGGGGATTGTGACACGTACGGTGCGAGCCACTGTATCCGAGATTTTGAACTCGGAGTTTGTCGTAGCATTGCAAGCCCGTGGTTTACGTGCCAGCCGCATCACACTGCACGTGGCTAAAAATGCAGCGCCAACAGTTCTGTCCGTCATGGGCTTGCAATTCGGTTATCTGTTAGGCGGTTCTATTTTAGTCGAGACCGTTTTTTCCTGGCCGGGCACTGGGTATTTATTAAATACGGCCATTTTTCAGCGGGATATCCCGTTGTTACAAGGCATTATTTTGGTATTGGCCATGTTTTTTGTGGCACTGAATTTATTGGTGGATGTTTTACAGACACTGATGGACCCACGTATTAAGCGAGGCTAAGCCCATGAATTCGACTACACAAAATCCAAGTGCTCAGGCATTTGCGATCGCGGCTGAAACGGCGGCCATTTCTAGAGGCTATTGGGCGACGGTTTGGATGCGTTTGAAGCGCGATAAAGTATCGGTTGCCTGTGCCTTGGTGCTGTTAAGTTTGGTCTTGATGGCCGTCTTCGCACCTTTACTGGCTCCGTATGATCCGGCGCAAGGCACTATGTTAAAACGACTCTCGGCGATTGGAACCACTGGACACTGGTTAGGCACGGACGAATTAGGCCGCGATATGCTGTCTCGCCTAATGTATGGCGGTCAAATGAGCTTATTGATGGGGCTCTTGCCTGTATTTATTGCCTTCTTGATTGGAACCAGCCTGGGTTTGGTGGCAGGATTTTTTGGGGGGTGGTGGAATACGTTGATCATGCGCACGACCGATGTGTTCTTTGCCTTTCCGGCTGTGCTGTTGGCCATTGCAATCTCGGGTGCCTTAGGGGCAGGCTTTGTCAATGCGATTTTGTCTTTAACTTTGGTGTTTATTCCGCCGATTGCGCGAGTGGCCGAGAGCGTCACCACCTCTGTTCGTAATCTGGACTTTGTTGATGCAGCACGCGCTTCGGGTGCCAACTCCTTTACGATTATTCGTGTACACGTGCTAGGGAATGTGCTGGGGCCTGTGTTTATTTATGCCACCAGTCTGGTGTCAGTGTGCATGATTTTAGCAGCGGGTTTGAGCTTTTTAGGATTGGGCGTCAAGCCTCCGGTCGCCGAATGGGGGTTAATGCTGAATACCTTACGTCAATCGATTTATGTGCAGCCTTGGATCTCCGTTTTACCTGGATTGATGATTTTTATCACATCACTGTGCTTTAACCTGCTCTCGGATGGATTACGGGGCGCAATGGATATTAAGAGGTAGCCGATCATGAGTGCTTTATTACGTGTACAGGATTTAAAAAAGCATTTTCCCATCGGAAAAGACCTGTTTGGACGTCCGACTCAAGTGGTGCATGCAGTTGAAAGCGTGAGTTTTGAGGTTGAGAAGGGGCGTACCCTCGGCATTGTCGGTGAGTCAGGTTGTGGAAAATCAACAACGGCGCGGCTGTTAATGCATTTGATCGAACCCGATGAAGGGCGTATCAGTATTCGTGGAAAAGAGTTTGGTAATATTGGAGGGCGCCATCCCGTTGCTCAGTTGCGCCGCCAAATGCAGATGGTGTTTCAGGACTCCTATGCCTCCCTCAATCCGCGCTTAACGATTGAAGACTCCATCGCCTTCGGTCCACAAATTCACGGAGTGAGTGAAACCTTGGCGCGACAGCAAGCGCGTGACTTGCTCGATAGAGTTGGCTTAAACCCCAGTGTGTTTATTCGTCGTTATCCTCACGAACTCTCGGGAGGGCAGCGCCAGCGAGTAAACATTGCTCGAGCCTTGGCGATCAAGCCCGAAATTGTGATTTTAGATGAGGCTGTTTCGGCCTTGGATAAATCGGTGCAAGCGCAGGTTTTGAATCTCTTGTCGGATTTGAAAAAAGAGTTTGAACTGACCTATTTGTTTATTTCACATGATTTGAATGTGGTGCAATACATCAGCGACGACGTGATGGTGATGTATCTTGGGCAGGTTGTTGAGTCTGGCCCGGTGGCGCAGCTCTATGAAAATCCAGCCCACCCTTACACACGCGCTTTGTTGAATTCGGTACCCGCGCAAACACCCGGTCAATCGAAAAACTATATCGTGTTAGAGGGCGATCCACCGAATCCTATCGCTCCACCTAAGGGGTGTCGTTTCCACCCACGTTGTCAGTTCGCAAAAGCTATTTGTGCAGAGAAAGAGCCCGACACAGTGAAGGTCTCAGGCAGTCATAAAGCCGCCTGTTTTAAATTGCCTGGCAGTGCCGACCATCAAACCTATATCCGTTTACAGGAGGTGAGCCATGAACCCCGTTGTTGAGGTCAAGAATCTGAATGTTACGTTTAAGGGAGAAGAAGGGTCAATTTTTGCTGTTAATGATGTCAGTTTTGATTTGGCAGCAGGTGAAACCTTGGCCTTACTCGGTGAGTCGGGTTGTGGTAAAAGTGTGACGTTAAAATCACTCATGCGGCTGCATCCCATGCATAAAACTCAGATTGAGGGACAGGTGCTGGTTGAGGGGCAAGACGTACTGAAGATGAAGTCCAAGGCTTTATCTGAGATGCGCGGCAAAACGGTGTCGATGGTCTTCCAAGAGCCCATGTTGGCGTTTGATCCCGTCTTTACCGTTGGTGATCAGATTGCTGAGTCGGTGATGCGTCATGAACGCATCAGCTATAAAGACGCAAGGCAACGAGCCTTGGAAATGCTGGATCGCGTGCGAATTCCTTCTGCCGCGAAGCGCTTAGATGCGTACCCACATGAAATGTCAGGAGGCATGCGCCAACGGGCGATGATCGCATTAGCCCTCGCGTGTAAGCCGCGTGTATTGCTTGCGGATGAACCGACGACGGCCTTAGACGCGACGGTTCAAATTCAGGTGCTGTTGTTACTTAAAGAGCTGCAGCGCGAATTGGGCATGAGTATGATTTTTGTCACCCATGATGTCGGTGTGGCGATTGAAGTGGCGGATCGAACGGCGGTGATGTACGCAGGACGTATTATTGAGCAGGGTCCTGTGCAAGCGGTGTTGTCAAAACCATGGCACCCTTATACACAGGGGTTATTGGGGGCTACTGTGCATCCGGGCATGGACCGCAACCAGGCGTTACCTGCAATACCGGGCGCGCCTCCGCAATTGATCCGACGAATCGACGAATGTGCTTTTGCGCCACGTTGTGCTCAAGCCTCATCCCGTTGTTTATCACCGCTGCCCAGCGTCAATACACTGACTCCGCGTTGGACGCGCTGTATTCATGCGGATGTATCTCAGGCATAGGATTGCGTAGAATAGGGGGCTTGTAAGGCGTGCTCTTCCAGCCAAGGTCTTAGGGGAAAATTGTGGTTAAAGTAAAAATGCCTCCGGTCAGCGACAATCAAAGCATTTATGATTTGATGTTCAGTGCCATTGCCAATCGTAAACTGCCACCTGGTCTTAAGCTCTCGGAAGAGCGCCTATGTCGAGTATTTGGGGTGAGTCGAACGCGCTTGCGGGAGGTTTTTTTTCGTTTAGCGCAGGATCGTATTATCACGCTTAAGCATAACCGAGGGGCGTATGTGGCCCGACCGAGCGCTAAAGAAGCCAGTGAAGTGTTTGCTGCGCGTCGTGCGATTGAGGTCTCCGTGGTTGAGGTGCTCGCACAAGCACCGGAGCAACGTGTGATAACACGGCTTCAGCAACACCTTAAGGATGAAAGCCGTGCGCGCGCGGCAAAAGACCACGGTCGTTTAACTCAGTTGACGGGTGATTTTCATTTGCTCTTGGCTGAGTTGACGGGCAACAGTCTGTTTTGCGATATCGTTCGACGCTTAACGGCGCTATCGAGCCTGATCATTAGCCTCTATGACTCGCCGAATGCAGCTGCTTGCAAGGATGATGAACACAGTGCGATTGTCTCTGCCATCGCTGCAGGTGATGCCCATGCTGCACGGCGCTTGATGCTTGAGCATTTGGATCATGTTGAAAAATCACTGAAAATCGATGAAGAGGATCAAGAGGATTTTGACATTGAATCGGTGTTTCAAGAAATGTTGGGTTGAGTCCGTAGCGTTTAACACGTGATATCCATCAGTAGATCCCCTCTATTCGGTGAACCGCTTGTTACTTCTCGATTCTGAACAGGGAGTTATTCCGACAGTAAAGCGGGTTTCGAAAACAGATACCCCTGGAACTGATAGCACCCGAGTTCAAGGAGTCGTTCACGTTGGTACTCAGTCTCGACGCCTTCAGCAATCACAGATAAGCCAAGGTTGCGCCCTAGGTCAATAATGGTTTTGGCCACTGCGGCATCACGCGTGTGTTTGTCTAGATTACGGACAAAGCGTTGATCAATTTTGAGTTGATCTAAGGGGAGGTTGGTCAGGCGATCCAGCGATGAATAACCGGTACCAAAGTCATCCAGTGAAAAACGTATTCCTTTTGTTTTTAATAGCAAAAGAATATCGATGATTTTATCAAGATCACTGATCAACATACTCTCGGTGATTTCAAGCTCCAGATGATCAGCGGGGGCCTGAGTTTGATCCAATAGACTGATCACCTGTTGAGCGAATTTAGGGTCTTGAAATTGGACGGCGCTGATGTTCACGGCAATACTGAGATGCTGTTTGTCGGGGAGCGCTTTCCATTGCGCCAGTTGTTCACAGGCGGTTTTGAGAATCCATTGACCTAGAGGAATGATCAGCCCTGATTGCTCCGCTTGCGGAATAAAGTCTGAGGGTGGGATGACAACCCCTTCACGCACCCAGCGCACCAAGGCTTCGTACCCGATGATTGAGCCATCTGCATCATGCTGCGATTGATAGTAGAGGCAGAACTCTTGGGCATCGAGCCCTTTGCGAATACCCGCCTCAAGTTCGGTGCGCTTATCCGCTTGCTCTTGCATTTCAAAATCAAAAAATCGAATCTGATTCCGTCCAGCTTTTTTGGCATCGTACATTGCCAGCTCTGCTTGTTTTAGGCCATCAACGGCACCCTTCTTCGCATCTGAAAAGAGCGAAACGCCCATGCTGATACTCGATATATAGGCTTTGGAGTTAATCACGAAGGGTTCAGAACACGCATGTTTTACACGCACAAGGGCGCGTTGAATATGGTCTAAGATATTGATTGCTTGGGACGCGGTTAACTCGGCGATGATGACAAACTCATCTCCGCCAAAGCGGCCTAGGGTTTGGTTGGCGCGCAGCTGTTTTTTGATGTTTTTAGCGATATGTTTGAGGTATTGATCGCCCGTATCATGGCCAAAACTATCATTAAGGTCTCTAAAGTTGTCTAGGTCGATCATGACAATAAAGCCATGTATGGAAGGTTGATCCTCGGTTTTCAGGATCTTTGACAAATGCTCCACGATAAACTTTCGGTTGGGTAGGCCGGTGAGCAAGTCAAAGAAAATGAGCTGATGCACTTCTTCCTGATACTGAGTTTGCAATGTGATATCGGTTGAAATACCACATATGCCAGTGATTTCGCCCTTTTCATTTCGTAAAGGCGTTTTGATTGATAAAAACGTCACGGGGGTGTCTTCATTCTGGATACGATTCCGCTCCTCTTCGATGATTCGCTCTCCCTGCGTGAGCACACGTCGATCGAAGTCATGGATGCTGGCGGCGGTGTCTGCATCAAAAAAATCACACGCGGTTTTTCCAATAATGTCTGATTCCTTGGTTTGAAAACGTTGGCAAACAGATTTGCTAACATAGGTGTATCGGAATTCGTCATCCTTGATGTATACATAAGTGTCTAAGTTTTCAAGGATCACTGATAAGTGTTGATGAGTGGTCATCAGTGCGGATTTGAAGTGACGAGCTTGTTTGCGCAGACTTTTAATTAACCAACTGCTCAGGACTAAGACTGCAATCAGCACCGCTAAGGTGACCCATACACTCGTTGGAATAAAGGGCTGAATTTTGGCGGGTTTCCAGCCACTGATTACCTGATGATAAAAGGATTGCGGCGCGGCTTTCCACTCGCGCAACCAATGATCAATACGAGAGAGTGTTTGTGTATTTTGTGGCCATTGTGGATTCGCCGCGAAATACAGGCCTGTCGCGCCAAACATAATGCTGGTTTCTGTCATACCATAGGCATCGGCATGCAAACTGCCAAATAAATGGTTGGTCACTAACCCATCCACGCGTTGCTCTTTTACTGCATATAAACCTTCAACAAGGGTTTCCACTTCTAGCAGGTGAATGACGATACCAAATTCGTTCATCATTTGTTCTAGGTATCGTTGTTGCACAGAGCCTGCTAATACGGCTAGCTGCTTCTGGTTAAGATCGAGAATTGAATCGATCTGTTGCGATTGATGCTGAAACACCTGTGACCAGCTGTGTAAAACGGGTTCTTCGTGAAAGGCAAACAGAGCACGTCGTTCCGCGTTGGGTGCGACGTCTGGGAGCAGGTTGATTCGATTCTGTTGAAGAAGCGCTAAGCAATCTTCCCACTGGCAGGCAACGGGCTCAATTGTCCACTGTTCTTGGCGAGCGATTTCGAGCAATAGATCACCAAAAATACCTTTAACATCCCCTTGCTCAGATAAAAACAGTTTAGGTGGATTATGATAAACACCGAGTTTGATGGTGGAGGCCCAAGTGTTGGTCACGCCCAACAGGATTAGACAATAAGCGAGGTATTTAAGCATCTTCCAACCTGATCCATGTGTTTCACTCTCACTCAGTATAGTCTTTAATCATAAATCCTCTAATGATCTGGTGATTGTGGATTGATCAAGTGGCCCAAATACGGGGAATGCACGCAGGCTTTCCGATGATGTCGGGTCGTACCTCAGACCAGACTCGGGTCAGCAGCGCCATAAGCGCTTCTGTCTGATGGCCCAACACTCGAACCACCAATAACGAGTCCAATAAGGTCACAGCGCTGATCAGGTGCGTTTCGTTTTGCATGAGTGCTTGAACACTTGAGAGAAGAGCCTCAGACGCAGGATAGAGTAGCATCGTGGCTTGCATCGGGTAGCCGTGCATACCAGCAAGTGAGGATTGCTGAGAGTCTCCCTCACTTAACAGGTGTTCAATGAGTAAGGGTGCCCCATCGACTAACAGTTGGGTGGAGGCCATTAATTGACCCTGAGTAAATCGCTCGTGAATTACTGGCCGTCCCAGGCACATAATTTCCCAGCCGATGAATCGCGAATCAGGGTGCAGGTTTATCTGAGTGCTAATCCTGACCTGACTGTCGGGGAAAAAAATATTTTCCTGTGGAAACCATTCTAAGCAGGCACCTGCAGCAAGGTGCAAATGCTGACGATAGGTCGCTAGGCGTCCACCCGAACGATAGAACTTAGTCGCCCCTGGGGTGGTGATTAAGGTATGGGCCTTTTCTTCAACCTGTACGTGGACATCCAACTGATCGCTGCCAACCACTCCTCCTGGCGGATGTAGAAGGTAGGTGTGGCAGACGTCATTTTCAGGATAAAACGCGCGTTGAACGGATAAAGGGCCCTGACGCTGACAGCGAACTAAGCGTGTTTTCGCATATCGGTGGGCATAGGTAAGCTCGATCCGTGCTTTCCAGCCGGAGGAAACTTCCAACCTTGCCTCAGGAGCAGAAACTACGCTCAAGTCAGTCATGTTTAGGACCTTTTCGGTGATATCAACATTTGGGTAAAAAGAGCGCTTTATTTCGCGTCTAACATGCCTTGTTTAATAACGAAATCAATTATAACGTCCAAACCCGTACCGACTTTGAGGTTGGTGAAGACATAAGGACGGTTGGGACGCATACGTTGGGTATCCGCCTCCATTACTTCTAAGCTGGCACCTACATAAGGCGCAAGGTCGATTTTATTGATGACCAACAAGTCAGACTTCGTAATACCGGGGCCGCCTTTACGTGGGATTTTTTCACCTTCGGCAACGTCAATCACATAAATAGTAAGATCCGCCAGTTCTGGGCTGAAGGTGGCACTCAGGTTATCACCGCCACTTTCGACAAAGACAACATCCAGATCTTTGTGCAGTCTTGCCAACTCCTCTACAGCGGCTAAGTTCATCGAGGCATCTTCACGAATCGCCGTATGCGGACAGCCACCCGTTTCAACGCCGACAATGCGATCAGCGGGTAATGCTTCAGCACGGGTGAGTATTTTGGCGTCTTCTTGGGTGTAAATATCATTGGTGACCACGGCGATGCTGTATTTATCACGAATGGCCTTACACAGCACTTCCAATAAGGCTGTTTTGCCAGAGCCCACTGGGCCGCCGACACCAATACGTAAAGGCGATTTGTAATCACTCATAATGCTTTCCTGATGGGTAAATTAAGAACGAAATAATCGGGTATATTGTGTTTCATGACGCGCACTCGCGATGGCCAGCGCAGGCGTCGAGCCCGCAACATGCTCATCAGTAATGCTTAAGGACAGTTCCACTAGCTCAGGTAACTGCTCGGATAGGTCGAGGAGCACACGTTGCCCGCTGGTCTGGCCCAAGGGAACCAGCTTTACACCAGCCATCACCGAGTTTTCTAGCCAGCTCCAAAGATACCCTGTGCACAAATCCTCGATAGGAATTCGCCAATGGTGTGATGCCAAGGCCATTCCTGCTAGCTGAGTTATATCAATCGCGGGTTGGATATCGGGCGTAATCTCGATGCCCAGTGAGGGCAATAAAACGCCCAGTGCTTTACCACGTTGGCGCTCTTCGGCTCTGAGTTCCGAAGTTTCTCGGCTTGCATATAAATAGCGAGACCAGTGGAGGATTGATGTCACATCCTCATTGTCCATGGCATGGCGTAAGCGAATCAGCACGGGCAGCTCAAGGCGGGCCACACTCAAGTGCAGCACGCCTTCTAGCCATTGTTGTAGGCTTGCTTGATCCTTGACCCAACCGGCTTCCACCGCCCACTCCAGTCCTTGCGAATAGGTGAATGCACCAATCGGCAAGGAGGGGCTAATGAGCTGATAAAGTCTTAGATGGGCCAGCATGGATTTAGCCCAATACTGCGATCAGAGCTGCGGCAGCCGCACTGCCCGCACCGAGCCACTTAGGCTGAAAGGTTTTACCCAAGGCAAAGCCCGTCGCCATGATGAAACTCGCCATGATTAACATGCCAGGCATGAAACTGAATACGCCTTCTGCGGGCATTTCAAGTCCATGCGCCCAGCCATGAAACATGACCAGCACTAATGAGGCGATCATGGGTAACCAGCCTTTCGCAGAGAAAAAAAGCGCGGCTGCGATCAGAAACATCGAAGCTAGAATAACCATCTCAATGCCTGCGCTAATCTGTGTGATTAAGCCTAATACGGCCCCAGCAAACAGAATGCCCAGCGTGCCAATGTATAGTTGCGTCCGCCCTTTGCGAGATTGCCAAGCGCCGAGCATGCCGATACCCAGCAACATGACGAGGTGATCTAGCCCTGTGAGTGGATGCAACAAGCCAGACGTGAATGCATGGCTTGCATGCTCATGGCCGGGATGGGCAAGCACCAAGGGTGACATGAGCATGAGTCCTAAGAGAGCGGGGACAGTATAGGTCGTTTTCATACGAGAGTCCTTTGCTGAGCAATTAATGAGAATGTGGCGTGTCGTCATGCGAATGCGCGTGGTGATGTCCACTGCTTTCACTGCTATAAGCTCCTGCTTCGGGTTCAAAGGGCTGTTGTTCACAAACAACGTCGGCCCCGAGTCCCCGCACCATATCGTCTAAGACGTGATCATGTTGATAGCACACAAACCCTAATTCGATTTGCAAAGGAACATGACGATTGCCTAGATGATAGCTGACGCGAGCAAGTAACAAGGGGTCATCGGTGCTTACCTTTGATACCCACTCAGGAGATGCCTTGACTTCAATGATCTCGCCACACTCAGTGCGTAAGCGATCCCCTCCACGCAGAATTAATCCACGAGGTAAAAAAAGTCCGGCATCTCGCCCATCATCCAAGGTCACCTTAAGACGACTACGAATGCGTTGATCGATACTCAAGCTTAAGCTCGCTGAAGCCTGAGGCTGATCGTGCAGTTTTTCGGTGATACGTAACATAGTGTTTCCATCTCTTTATGCACTTTACTTTTTCTATGAAAAGTTTCTGTGAATTCTTTTAAAACAAGTAGTAACGCTGAGCCATTGGTAGCTCCGTCGCAGGCTCGCAAGTCAATAACTGACCATCGGCTCGCACCTCATAGGTTTGCGGATCCACATCAATTTTAGGTTGGTAAGCGTTATGGATCATCTTGTCTTTGGTTGCCGTTCGGCAGTTTTTAACCACACCGATCAAGCTTTGCAGGCCAAGCTTTTCAGGAATTCCTTCAGCAACCGCCGCTTGCGACAAAAATAGCATTGAGGTTTGCTGGCTTGCTTTACCGATTGCACCAAACATCGGCCTGAAATGCACAGGCTGAGGGGTGGGAATCGAAGCATTTGGATCGCCCATCGGCGCCATCGAAATCAATCCACCTTTGATGATAAGGCTGGGCTTCGTGGCAAAAAAAGCAGGCTTCCACAACACCAAATCTGCGAGTTTACCCACCTCAATCGAGCCCACCTCATGGCTGATACCATGGGCAATTGCTGGATTAATGGTGTATTTGGCGATGTAGCGTTTGATTCTGAAGTTGTCGTTTTGCTCGGAGTCTTCTGGAAGAGGACCGCGTTGCACACGCATCTTGTGTGCAGTCTGCCAAGTCCGAGTAATCACTTCACCCACGCGCCCCATGGCTTGAGAGTCGGATGAAATCATCGAAAAAGCACCCAAATCATGCAGAATGTCTTCAGATGCGATGGTTTCACGGCGAATACGTGACTCGGCGAAGGCAACATCTTCGGCGATGGCCGGATCAAGATGGTGGCAGACCATCAACATATCCAAATGCTCATCGACCGTATTAATCGTATAGGGACGCGTGGGGTTGGTCGAAGAGGGCAGAACATTCGACTCACCGCAGGCTTTAATAATATCGGGCGCATGGCCACCGCCAGCACCTTCGGTGTGGTAGGTGTGAATAACTCGACCATTAATTGCGGCCAGGGTGGATTCAACAAAGCCAGACTCATTCAGCGTGTCGGTATGGATGGCCACTTGTATATCCATCTCATCCGCCACACTTAAGCAGCAATCGATGGCTGCCGGAGTTGTGCCCCAGTCTTCATGGAGCTTTAATCCCATTGCGCCCGCTTGAATTTGCTCGCGCAGCGCTTCAGGTAAGCTCGCATTGCCCTTGCCTAAAAAGCCGAGGTTGATGGGTAAGCTGTCACCTGCCTCCAGCATGCGATACATGTTCCAAGGCCCTGATGTACAGGTGGTGGCGTTGGTTCCCGTTGCAGGGCCCGTGCCGCCGCCAATCATGGTGGTGACGCCTGAGCAAAGGGCTTCGTCAACCTGTTGTGGGCAGATAAAATGAATATGGGCATCAATGCCGCCAGCGGTGAGTATTTGGCCTTCTCCTGCGATTACCTCGGTGCCAGGGCCAACGACAATATCGACGCCGGGTTGGGTATCGGGATTGCCTGCTTTGCCGATGGCTTGAATGCGTCCATTCTTGATCCCGACGTCGGCTTTGACGATGCCCCAATGATCGATAATCAACGCATTTGTAATGACAAGATCGACGGTAAATTCAGACACCGATTGTGCTTGTCCCATGCCATCGCGAATGACTTTTCCGCCACCAAATTTGACTTCATCACCATAGATGGTGAAGTCTTTTTCAACTTCCAGCCAAAGCTCGCTATCCGCTAGACGTAACTTGTCCCCCGTTGTGGGACCAAACATTTCGGCATAGGCTTGCCGTGAAATACTTGCCATTGAAGCCTCCCGTTGTCTTATAGACTGCCCATGATTTTGCCTTGAAATCCATACACCTTGCGATCACCTGCATAGGCAACCAGTTCGACGGTGCGACTTTGCCCTGGCTCAAAACGCACCGCTGTGCCAGCGGCGATATTCAAGCGAAAGCCTCGTGTCTTTTCGCGATCAAATTGCAAGGCATCATTGGCTTCATAAAAATGATAATGAGACCCCAGTTGTATGGGACGATCGCCTGTATTTGCAACGCTTACGCTCAGGGTTTCGCGGCCAACATTCAACTCAATGTCACCAGGCAGGACTTTCATTTCACCCGGAATCATGTGCTACTCCTCAGACAATAGGATCATGGATAGTGACGAGCTTGGTCCCATCCGGAAAGGTCGCTTCAATCTGAACTTCAGGAATCATCTCGGCGATCCCGTCCATTACATCTTCGCGAGTTAGCAGGGTACGGCCGTAATCCATCAGTTCAGCAACTGTGCGTCCGTCTCTGGCACCCTCCATAATTGCGGCACTGATGTAAGCGATAGACTCAGGATAGTTGAGTTTTACTCCGCGTGCTTTGCGACGTTCGGCCACTAAAGCCGCGGTGAAAAGTAAAAGTTTGTCTTTCTCGCGGGGTGTTAATTCCATAACCTAGTCTCGGTTGAGGTCCGGCATCGGACGATTAATCAACGAGTCAAAAAGACTTGCTTAAGTATGCCTTTGATTTAGCAAAGAGCGTGCCATGACCCATGACGGCGCATCAGGCTCTTTCTGCTCTTTTTCGGTGCGAAAATTGCACCAAAATCATGCATTTAAAAATGTTCTTGATAGATTTTGGTGCGGTGTTTCTTTGCCAATGAGAGGGCGCTCATGTGAATTACTTTACAGCAAAGCAATCCACATAGGGTGTTGATAACTTAAAGCTTTAACAACTCGGCAACATAATCGGCATCTTTGTCGCCACGCCCGGAAATATTGATCAAAATGGTTTTGTCTTTACTTAAGGTCGGCGCAGTACGAATCGCCCAAGCAACCGCATGAGAGCTTTCAAGCGCTGGGATAATGCCTTCTACACGAGACAGCATCATATAGGCATCTAAACACTCTTGGTCCGTTGCTGTGGCATACTGCACACGGCCTAGGTCTTTTAAATAGGAGTGTTGGGGGCCAACGCCAGGGTAGTCTAACCCAGAGGCAATGGAATGAACGGGCATCGGCTCGCCGTCTTCAGTTTCTAAGACGTAGCACTTCATACCGTGAATTTGTCCTGGTTTACCAAGCGTTAGGGTCGCCGAATGTTGATCTGTATCCAGTCCTTTTCCTGCAGGTTCAACCCCAACCATTTGAACATCTTCATCGTTCAAAAACGCAGTAAAGAGGCCAATCGAATTACACCCGCCGCCAACACATGCGGTCAGATAGTCAGGCAACTTGCCAAAGCGGCTGAGGAACTGCTCTCTTGCTTCTTCACCTATGACGGATTGGAAGTCTCGCACCATTTTTGGGAAGGGGTGAGGACCGACAACAGAACCAATGGCGTAGATGTAGTTTTGTGGGTCTTTTAAGTACTCTTCAAAGGCGCTGTCGACTGCATCTTTTAAGGTCGCGGTTCCGCGTGTCACAGGGATCAGCGTACAGCCTAGGATTTTCATTTTGACAACGTTGGGGTGTTCTTTTTCAATATCGACCTGTCCCATGTGAATTTCGCAGGGAATACCCACCAATGCACAGGCCGTTGCCAAAGCAACGCCATGTTGTCCTGCACCGGTTTCGGCAATCACTTTGGTTTTACCCATGTACTTTGCTAGTAAGGCTTCGCCTAAGCAGTGGTTAACCTTGTGTGCGCCGGTATGGTTTAAGTCTTCACGCTTCAAAAAGATTTGCGCCCCACCGAGTTTTTCGCTCAAACGACGTGCATGAAAGAGCGCACTTGGACGGCCAATGTAGTCTGCAAACAGTGTTTTTAACTCGTCTTGAAACTCGGGCATCTGTCGAATTTCTTCGTAGGCCTTGTCTATATCATTCATCACCGCTTGCAACTCGGGTGGAATAATCTGCCCACCGTATTCACCAAAATAGCCTTGAGCATCAGGCATGGGGCCAAATTCTAACTTACTCATGTACCTATCCTTTAAAAATTATAATGGCAGAGCGAGGGGCTCATGCTGTGAGTTAATCATCTTTAAATGAAGCGGGAAGAGCAAGCGTCTTGGTGAAATTATCCTTATGAATGTTGTGGCTAGTGGTGGGGGTGGGAGAAAGGTATTTTGCTTTGGAGTCTTCCACGCACAATGATTCGACCAGCGGTGAAAGAGACTTCTTCCCTGACCTGTGTGTTTAAATCCCAGCCTGCCTGCTCAAGTGCTGGGTTGATGAACTTAGTGCAAATATCCCGTTCCGTGAGCGATTTTTTGTCCATATCCACTATCTCGCGTTTGATGATTAGCGCTTGATTAAAAACAGTTTCGTCGTAGTTAAGAGTAACTCAATAGAAGGGATTTCTGAAGTGTGGGTGTGGATTAGCTGTTCAAAGACCAAAAGTATGAAGGTTATTATTGGCAATTCTTCAAATACGTAAGCGGTATTCGGTAGTTTGGTTTAATCCAGATGTATGGTTTTGTCGCAGGAATAATTCGGAACGCAATGCGTTCCAATTTAGGATTTTTTAGCTATTTAAACAGGCTTGAAGTGTTCAGTTTATGCAGTGCATAAACATCAAGTGGTGGCTCTTATCTGATAATTGAGTTGCCAAAAACTCAAAATTCATCCGAGCAATCAAAACCTGATCAAAACTTTCTGCATACGCTGATAATAATTAAATATTTGATAAATATGATTTATTTTTTTGTAACCGATCTGTGATTCATCCATTTCGTAGCCAAAATCAAAACCCAATCAAATCTTCCTAACCTAGGCCCAAAATGGAACATAACCTGAACGTGGCGCAGAAGGATCAGCAACTCGAATTAGCTTAGCTTCGATAGCTTGACGGATGACTGAAGAAGCCTGAGCCGCATTTTGAGGCTCAATTCCTAGCCGTTCTCTAAGCGTTGAATTAGTCAACTTTTCTCCAGATAGATACTTCAATGCTGCATGCTGGTAACAAGCCCTAACTCGTTCTTGAGGTGTCATATCTGCAAACCGGCGTGGAGCGTACAGTACCACTCGAACAGCATCACCTTCCTTGCGGAAATCCGGGGGAGGTAATTGGTGGAGCTCTACAGCAACGATCACTTTATCAATTCCAGTGCCTTGCTCTTCACACAATCTCATGCGCCGCATAAGAGCAGCCAGCGCCTCATTACGAGAGCGGGGCGGAAAATCAAGGAAGCGCTCAGGTTGTACTAAAGGTTGCCCTGGATTAGTAATCTCAATACGATCAGAGAACATTTCTACCAAAGGTCCTGCACCTGTAATGGTCATATCTTGATGAATCAATGCATTGGCTACGAGTTCACGAATAGCGATGGCTGGATACAAAGGCCGCTCTTCTCTAAAGGCCTTTCCTATGAATTCATTGCGTGGCATCAGCCCATCAATGTGATCGATCAGCCCGGTAAATCCTGTCGCGTAACCTTTTTGTCCATCCTGTCGATGTGTAACCGTATCGGCACGGCTTAAACCATCATAGGCAACGAAGCGAACCGCCTTCCGTGCTAATGAAGGAGAAAAGTCGGCCAGACGCTTTGCAAACAAAATCGCTCCTAGATTGGTGACATTCCAGCGTCCACCCACATCTTCCTGTATCAGATGGTCTGCCCGAAGCTTGTCGAATATGCCTGCTCTATTATCTGGCAAGGGCTGTCCGGTTAGTTCAAAGTACACGGTATAGTCCAGACGGCTAAGCACATCATCACTGCTCAAGAATTGGGCGGCTAGAGCACTCTCCCAAGTATAGGGCTGTAGTTTTGTCCATAATGCTTTTAGGCGTTCAGGATGATCAGACAAACGAGGTGTTGCACTACCGATGCGGATATAGGCTTGGCGATCAAATTCTACTGGGCTGTTGTTAGCTGCGGGCACCTCTAAAAGTACTAGACGTGAGCCTCGGTAATCCACCTCTGAAAAATTGAAAGCTATTGCTGGCTGTAGGTGCTGTGAAAGCCACATCTCAAGCGGTTGATTATTTTGTTTTTGGCTTGAGGGTTCAAAATAAGTGCCTATTGCCTGGTGATCGGCATCTCTTATTCCCCAGAGCATATAAGCAAAGTGTTTGTCGACTAACCTAGCTGAATTCGACAATGCTGAGATCCGCTTACCTATCATCTCTGCATCTGAATTGTTCTCCTTGAACTCAACCCATGTGGTCTCAGCTGGTAGGGCAAGTAATTCATCAATCAACGCCAAAGTACGAGTATCAGTCACGGCTTAAAATCTCAATATTTATTGATGTTGATGATGGTTTCAGAAGCTTTAAATTAACGTTTCTCATTGTAAGGCTCTCTGCCTTTTTTACTATTCATAGTTGGGTTTGTTGTCATTTCAGTGTAAAGATCGGACAGCTTTTCCAAACGTTCAGTATTGTTTCTGAACCAGCGGCCAATGAAGATACGCTCCAAAACCTCATCCTTTTGCTCGTCAGCTTGTCTGACATTGATTCTGGATTATAGAGATCGGCAGCGCTTCTGGCACGCTTAATACGCTCTCCTGTCATATCGATCTCGGTTTATGCAAAATAAAAACTATTCATAATTGTAAGCTGGGTAAGCAAGTTTCACTAGCTGCTAAGATCGGTATAGCAACTGTCAAGTAATCCTTGATAGTTGAGATCGCCAGTTCAATGAACTTACAGTCATTTATCAAGGATTGCTCTACAACTGACCACGTTAACACAAATTATTTAAGCCTAAGCTATCAGCTTAGGGGGTACTTCACAATTTTGTACTAAGGTTACTCGTTTCCAATCAGTTAGCGCAATGGCGTCGTGAATTCGCGGCTGAAGGTGTGAAAGGCCTTTAAAAGTCACAGCCAGGACCAGCAGCGAGTCAGACCCCAGAACAAAAACGGATAGAACAGCTGGAGAAAGAAAATGCACGTCTTCGACATCAGCTCGACGTAAAAGACAGCTGTATCATGCTCCAAAAAAAACGATGGCTTTAGTCGAAGCCTTGGAGCAAGGGAACGACTCATGATGCTTGTTCAAGAAAGCGTGGTGAGTATTTATCTCTCTATGTCGTGATGGATCTGTTTAGCCGTTACATTGTAGCTTGGATGCTTTCACGTAAAGAGAAAAGCGCACTCGCTTCACAACTCATTCAAGAAGCGTCTGATCGTTATAGGATTGAGGCAATCTGCTGGAGCTTGACATAAATAGTGTGCCGTCTAGTAATACGATACTTTTTGATGAAATGTAAAGCTATGGAATAGTTTTGCCGAATGCACAGGGAAAGGCAGTGTGGAATTGACTGCTCCCAACCATCAATTACTCCCATTCCTTTAAGATCCAGACCAAAATGAATGAAACAGAGTAGGCTGTTGACTCATGTTGCAAGCTGTTATATTTCATTTAGGCTTCTGCTAAAGAGGAGGTGCCATCATGGCAACAACATCGTTTGACAAGTGCTTTGTGGTCACAGATCAGGAATCTATTGAGCGCATTTATTATGACTTGGCGCACCCTCGCTTGATCAAGGTCGCCAAGTGCGACTACAAGGCCGAAAGCGCGAAGGGATTAAAGTTATTAAAACAACGATTGTCCAAGTCGGAGACCTTTTGGGTCTCATCTTCTACACGCAATAAACGACGGTAGTGTGTCCAGCTTAATTTGGAACTCAGTGCGTTCCAAATTGGAAAAATTTGATAAAGACTGCGCGTATAATCTAAGTTTCTGGCCTCAAAGCCTTTACCAAATTCAGCAGACAGTTGCTTTGATAGGTGTGTAACTCAGTGCCATATTCAGCACGGTTTTCAGCGTGAGTACCAACCCATTCAATCATTGCGTTACCCTTTTGATAGTGCACCTTGACGACAAGCCGAAAATGATTGCGCTTGAATTGGATAAAGCACCCAGTAAATAGTATAAAAGCAAAAAACTATAGGTTCCCAGTAGAAAAAATATATCTAAATTGGGCCTTTTGAGACGCTCATCAACTCTATAAGGAGATATTTGTGAAAGGAAGTTGCTTGTGTGGAACGATAGAATATGAGATTACCTCACTTGATATGCCAATCATTTTTTGCCACTGCAAAACCTGTCGAAAAGCACATGCTGCACCTTTCGCGCCGACCGCTGGTGTGCTGAGAGAGAACTTTCGATGGTTGCGCGGAGAGAATAAGCTTTCGAGCTTTGAGTCCAGCCCTGGAAAAATACGGCATTTTTGTTCGGTCTGTGGCACTCATTTAGTCGCAGAAAGGCCTGGCCAACCGCACGTTATTCTGCGGGTTGCTACCTTGGATGAGGATCCAGGCTTAAAACCAGAAGCGCATATTTGGACCGATCATGATGTGGAGTGGCTGGAGTATGAAGGTATCCCCAGTTATAAAGAGTGGCAGCCAGGTCGTTGATTGATGCATTTAATAAAGCAAAAGCACCAAGTAATGCAGGCCTAGATGCAGTTAAATTTACCGACAAGAGAGGTATTAAGTGATTATAAGGAAAATGGAAGAGACGGATCTTGAAGCCGTAAGTGCGATTTGCATTGCATCTTTTACTCGCTCTGTCGCAGATAGCTTGTCTGAGCAAGGGATTGCAACCTTCACAAGCATTGCAGCCAGTGACGCATTCTTAGCAAGAATGAATGGCGATAACATGATGCTAGTCGCAGAAAGGAGTGGGGAAGTTCAGGGTGTAATTGAGCTCAAAGAAGGACGGCATGTTGCAATGCTATTCATTTGTCCTGATCACCAGAAGAAAGGGATCGGTAAGGCTTTGCTGGCAGCAGCTTTAAAGCATGCAAGAGCTGAAACCGTAACGGTAAGAGCTTCTTTGTCTTCGGTTCCTGCATACATAAAGTATGGTTTCAAATGCAGTGGCGACATAGGCGAGTTTGCGGGTTTGGTTTATCAGCCTATGGAAATAGCGCTTAAGTAAATGCAGTTGACCGCTAATGAGTCCAGCTGAATTCGGGACGCAGTGCGTCTCGAATTGAAAAGGTTTGATAAAAACGGCGCATATAATGCACCATTCTAACTTCAAGACCTTTGCCAATACTGCAATGATTAGAATCCTGCCAGCTTGTTTGGTATCATCATCTGGGTGTCCGCACGCAGGTAAAAACTCTGGTTACCTGCTATTTTCGATACATAATTGACCCATGTAAACTTAACAAAAATGCGACACGGGTTTTGCTCCTTTGTCTGGGGCCTAGTCTGTTGCTTAATCAAAGATGAGATAGGAATGCATCGCACAATAAAAATAGCAGGAAGCTTGCTGGTCGTCGCCGCAGTTGTATTTGGCGCTTATCAGCTTATTACCCGTACGCCAATTGCTAGCAGTATTTCACCGGGTACGCAGATTGATGAATTAAATGGCGTGGGTATTTACTATAACGGCGGGGTCAACCAGTCTTACGGTAGAAATTTAACGGCTTCCGGCTATAACCTTGGCATCAAGTACCAGTGTATTGAGTTTGTAAAGCGCTATTACTATGAGAGGTTCGACCATCAGATGCCGGATTCTTATGGTCACGCCAAAACATTCTTTGATCAAAACTTGCCGGATGGCGCTTTAAACAAACAGCGGGCTTTGCTGCAATACCGAAACGGAGGCACTAGCATGCCTGCCCCAGACGATATTATCGTGTATGCTCCGTCGCTGTTTAATCCCTATGGTCATGTGGCTATTGTCGCGCAAGTAAACGCGTATGCTGTGATTATTGCGCAGCAAAATGCGGGACCCATTTACTCGTCCAGAGAAGCCATTCCTCTTGTGCGTCAAGGTAGCAACTACCGAGTGGACAATAACAGGGTGTTGGGTTGGTTGCGTTTACCTGATCAATAAGCCCTCAGCCATCCAGCATGACTTGACTGATGATTTTGAGTCCAGGCTAACACCTTTATAAAAACTCAAACCATAAAACAAATACGAGCCGTATTGAGTACAGGACAAGGAAATCGCCCAGTACTCAATCGACTCTAAATCAACAGTCTGCAAAGTGCGTATCCGCTAACCTCTTATACCGTCAAATACTGCTTAATCAATGCCTCATCAAGTGTTGGCATATCGCCTTCAGCCACCTTACGCCCACGGTCGAGAATGCAAAAGCGATCTCCAACTTTACGGGCAAAGGGCAGTTTTTGCTCGACCAGCAACACTGTGAGTCCCATTTCACGATTGAGCTTGCGAATGATATCGCCGATTTCCTGCACCACGTTCGGCTGTATCCCTTCTGTCGGCTCATCGAGAATCAGAAGTTTAGGGTTCACCACTAACGCACGACCGATGGCGAGCTGTTGCTGTTGCCCGCCGGATAAATCGCCGCCACGACGGTTCATCATCTGTGCCAGAACGGGAAAGAGGTCAAAGATATAATCGGGAATCTTGCGCTGCCCGCGTGGCAATACAGGTAACCCGATTTGTAGATTTTCTTCCACGGTCATGAGTGGAAAAATCTGCCGTCCTTGAGGCACATAGCCGACCCCTAAACGAGGGCGTTGTTCGACTGAGACTTTCACCAAGTCATGTTCACCTGCGAGCACAATGCTACCAGTTTTGACTTTTTGATGGCCCATAATGCATTGCAGCAGAGTGGTTTTACCCACGCCATTACGACCCATTAATACGGTGCATTGCCCCTCGGGAATCTGCATGTCGACATCCCAGAGGGTATGACTTTGACCGTAAAATTGATTAAGTCCCTGAATTTTAATCATGTTTATTCTCCCAGATAGACTTCAATCACTTTGCGGTTATTCTGAACTTGATCCATGCTGCCCTCAGCCAACACGCTGCCTTGATGCAACACTGTCACGGTACGATCTTTGCCCGCTAAGTGACGAACAAAGTCCATATCATGCTCGACTACGACCACTGAGTGCTTACCCGAGAGCGAAATCAGCAGCTCCGCTGTGCGGTCCATTTCTTGATGCGTCATCCCCGCAACGGGTTCGTCGACCAACAAGAGGCGAGGGCGTTGCATCAGTAGCATGCCAATTTCCAGCCACTGTTTTTGACCATGAGAAAGGCTGCCCGCTTGCAAGAGGGTTTGCTCTTTTAAGCCAATAATCTCCAACACTTCATCAATGCGATCACTCTGTTCACCCGTTAAGCGCGCGGTCAGAATACTAAACACCTTACGCTCTTCAGGCATAGACAGAAGCAGGTTGTCACGCACACTCAAAAACTCAAATACGGTGGGTTTTTGGAATTTACGGCCAATGCCTGCTTGGGCAATGGCTGGCTCATCCATCTCCAATAGGTTAATGGTTTGCCCAAACCAGGCAGACCCCGTATCGGGTTTAGTTTTTCCGGTAATGATGTCCATCATCGTGGTTTTGCCCGCGCCATTGGGACCGATAATGCAGCGTAACTCACCGTCATTGATGTAGAGGTTCAGGTTATTAATGGCTTTAAAACCATCAAAACTGACTGATAAGCCTTCCAAGTAGAGCAAGACATTTTTGCTGACGTTCAGTGTGGGGGCTTGTTGAGTGTGCATGAACGAGAAGACACGGTTTTTGTCTTTTATTTCATCGAGTAAGCGTGCTTGGCTCATACGCTGGCCTCCTTACGACGAAACAGACCGGCAATCCCCTTGGGTAAAAACAAGGTGACTAGCACGAAAATAGCGCCCAATGCGAACAACCAGACATCTGGTAATTCGGTGGTGAACCAGGTTTTGGCGTAGTTAATAAACAAAGCACCCGCAACCGCACCGTAGAGCGTTGCACGGCCACCGACAGCGACCCAGACCACAATTTCAATTGAGTTCAGTGGTGAAAACTCGTTCGGATTGATAATGCCGACTTGCGGAACATACAACGCGCCCGCAACCCCAGCAATCATGGCTGATAGGGTGAATACCCACAGCTTGACGTTTTCAACACGGTAGCCCAAAAAGCGTGCACGCGACTCGGCATCACGCACGGCAACACAGACCTTGCCCAGTCGGCTTTGGATGACGGCACGACTGATTAAATAGCCCAGAGCTAAGGCAACCGCTGAGGCGACAAACAACCCAACTTTGGTTTCACGCGCTTGCAAGCTAAAGCCTAAAATATCTTTAAAGTCCGTTAAGCCATTATTGCCACCAAAGCCCATTTCATTGCGGAAAAAAGCCAACATCAGGGCGAAGGTTAAGGCTTGCGTGATAATGGATAAATAGACGCCAGATACGCGCGAACGAAAGGCCAAGGCACCAAAAATAAACGCCAATAGGCCAGGCACCAGTATGATCAGGATGGCTGCGAACCAAAATTGATCTAAGCCCGTCCAGTACCAAGGCAAGCTGTCCCAGTTCAAGAACACCATGAAGTCTGGGAGCTCGGGATGTCCGTAGACTCCCCGCTCGCCGATCTGACGCATCAGATACATGCCCATGACATAGCCACCGAGCGCAAAGAACGCCCCATGACCTAGCGTTAAGATACCAAGGTAGCCCCAGACTAAATCAACGGACAGTGCCAAGAGTGCTAAGGTCAAGTATTTGCCGAGCAGCGCCACCGTGTAGGTGGGAATATGCAAGGCATGATCAGGGGGTAAGGCATTGAGCATGGGGACTGCAATAATGGCAATCGCCAGTAGCAGTAGCAATATCTGCCCACCCCGATCTTCTTTAATAAGATTCCATAACATCATGGCTTAACCCTCTGCCGCACGACCGCGTTGCGGAAAGAGTCCGCGCGGTTTTTTCTGGATAAAGAGAATAATGAAGACGAGGACTAATATCTTAGCCAATACCGCACCCGCCCAAGGCTCCATAATTTTGTTGGCAACGCCCAGTGTCATCCCTGCGACCAGAGTTCCCCAAATATTACCGACACCGCCAAAGACCACCACCATAAAGGAGTCGATAATGTAGGCTTGTCCTAGGTTGGGTCCGACGTTGGTGATTTGTGATAGCGCCACGCCTGCAATGCCAGCAACCCCTGATCCTAAGCCAAAGGTCATCATATCGACACGTTCTGAGCGGACGCCCATGGCACGCGCCATTGCACGGTTTTGAGACACGGCTCTGACTTGCAAACCCAATGCGGTACGTTTCAAAATCATTAAGAGTGCGAAGAAAACCAATAAGCAAAAAATAATGATGTACAAACGGTTGAGGGTGATGGCGAACACTGGGTTAAATTCCAGCATGCCACTCATCCACGAAGGTGTTTCGACGGTTTTATTCAAGGGTGAGAAAATGGTACGCACAGCCTGTTGCAGAACAAGGCTGATACCAAAGGTTGCCAGCAGTGTCTCTAATGGACGGCCATATAAAAAGCGTATGACGCCACGTTCAATGGCAATACCCACAAGACCGGATACGACAAAGGCCGCGGGTATGGCAACCAAAACAGACAGACCGATGTGGTTAGGCATTAACTGTTGAATAACAAAAGTGGTGTAAGCACCAATCATGATTAACTCGCCATGGGCCATGTTAATCACGCCCATCACACCAAAGGTGATTGCTAAGCCAATAGCGGCGAGGACTAGGACAGAGCCTAGGCTAAGTCCGAAGTAAACGGTTTCGAGGCCTTTGTAAAATTTGATCTTTTGTTCAATGCCAATCAGCCCTTTTTCCGCCAATTCTTTTAAGGAAGCATTCTCGGTTTGGCTGACAAATTGGTTTAAGGCGTTGCGCGCACGCGGTTCTAACGAAGCGGCTAAGGTGTCAATGGCATCTCGCTGAGCGGCTTCATCTGTCTGTGTGAGGGTGTCAATGGCAATCGCAACCGCCATCAGATCACGGACTTTGTCATTTGTTTCTGAGGTATAGGCCGCACGAATCAGACTTAGGGCTTCTGGATCTGGATCGCCCATCATTTGTCGTACCGCTTTGATTCGAGTTTTGCTGGAGTCTGCTGTTAAGCCTGTTTGAGCCATGACTCGGCGAATCTGCGTGCGTTGTGCATTGTTGAGGGCAACACGGCGAAAATCCCGAGGGCGCTCAATGACAACATCACGTTCATCCAGAAAATGTAAGGCGCTTTGTCCCGCCTCGGCACGATCCACTAAATAAAGTTGGTTATCCGTGCGGTTAAAAAAGAACTTGCCCTCTAGCAGTAAACCGTAAATATCGAAGGCCAATTCATGTTGTGACTGTGTCAAAAGCTCAATGGCTTTTGTTCGGTCTTGGTTATTCGATGAGATCAACAGCGTCTGCAACTCAAGAAGCACAGGGTCGTCAGATTTGGCAAATGCAGGTTGTACAGCACAGAGCAAGAGAACCAGCAGGCCTAAAGCGCACATTAGGTGCTTAATCCGGCTTTTCATAATTGAATATCCCAGAAAAGTGGAGCGAGAAGTCGCTGCATGCAGAGGTTGCATGCAGCGAAGTACACTTGCGATTATTCGAAGTTCTGACCTGAGCAGGTTTTGGTGACTACGTTGTAGTTACCGCACGAGAGAGGCTTGCGCCAATCTGAAATAATATCTTTAGAACCTTCTAAGAAGTCAGACCACGCATCGCCAACAACGGTGCTAGGCGTTTGCCAAACCACTTCAAACTGACCATCGGACTGGATTTCACCGATAAAGACAGGTTTGGTGATGTGATGGTTTGGCATCATCGCCGCATAGCCACCCGTCAAATTGGGCACTGTAACACCGATGATGGCTTCTTGGACGGCTGATGGATCCGTCGTGCCTGCTTTGTTTACCGCTTCAACCCACATGTTAAAGCCGATGTAGTGCGCTTCCATTGGGTCATTGGTTACGCGGTTGGTGTCACCCGTAAACGCATGCCAAGTATCGATAAACTCGTCATTCGCCTCGGTGTCGATGCTCATGAAGTAGTTCCAAGCTGCCAAGTGCCCGACCAGAGGCGCGGTATCAATACCGGACAGTTCTTCTTCACCAACAGAGAAGGCAATGACTGGGATATCTTCTGCAGAGACGCCTTGCGCACCTAACTCACGGTAGAAGGGTACGTTTGCGTCACCGTTAATGGTGGATACAACGGCTGTTTTCTTGCCTTCACCACCAAAGCGACGAATGTCGGAAACGATGGTTTGCCAATCCGAATGACCGAACGGCGTGTAGTTGATCATGATGTCCGCTTCTGCAACCCCTTTGGATTTCAAGTAGGCTTCAAGAATACGGTTGGTGGTGCGTGGATAGACATAGTCTGTACCAGCCAGAACCCAGCGTTCAATTCCGAGCTCATTCATTAAATAATCAACGGCAGGAATGGCTTGTTGGTTAGGGGCAGCACCTGTGTAGAAAACGTTTTTAGACGACTCTTCGCCTTCGTACTGAACGGGGTAAAACAACAGTCCGTTAAGCTCTTCAACAACGGGTAAAACAGATTTACGTGAAACAGATGTCCATGCACCAAAAATAGCCGCGACTTTATCACGCTCAAGCAGCTCACGTGCACGCTCTGCGAACAGTGGCCAATCCGACGCAGGGTCCACAACAACGGCTTCTAACTGTTTGCCTAAAACGCCACCTTGCTTGTTTTGCTCTTCAATCAGCATCAGCATGGTGTCTTTCAGTGTGGTTTCACTGATGGCCATGGTGCCGGATAGTGAGTGCAATACGCCGACCTTAATGGTGTCGGAGGCTTGAGCGGTGATTGCCGCAATTGACAGAGCGAGAGCACAGGTTGCAGTGGCCAGTTTCTTGTTCATCTGTTTCATCGGTCAAATCCTATCTGGTTTAAGGTTTGCTGTGATACAGCATTAAGTGTGCCAATTCTTCAAACTCCCTGTAATTGAAGGTTGTGAACCTGATTAAGGTGTGCAGGAGGGGGATGTTGATAAAGAGGCTTGCCCTGTGTTGGTGCGAAAAAGATTTTAATGGCGCTCGATAATAGGGCGAGGCTTGCTCTGGCTAATTCTAGAGACTAAGGTACAGGGGGGTAGAGTAAGTCTTTGATGAGCATGGTGTATTTAAAATGTCCGTATTTCGATAAGGCTTTTGGGTGTACTTTTGGGTTTAATCAGAGTATTACATATAGCTGTTAGCGTATCTAAAGTCGGTCGTGTTTAGAGGTGTTGTATGAGAATAGTTGGCTTCCGATTGGAGAACATTGCAGGCTTGAGCCAGTTAAACGTGACAATGCCTGCGTATTTAGAAGACTCGGGTCGTGTGACCTTGCTCAGTGGTAGCAGCGGCACAGGTAAGTCGGCCGCTATGCGAGCCTTGGCCTATGGGCTGACCTGGTTTTCTTCACGACTAAAGAATGACAAACTGAATGGCAAGATGTTTCCGATAAGTGACCTAAAAGAGGGCGCTGATCATTGCTCACTTGAAATTCGTGCAGAGGATCCCAGTGTTGAAGGCACGTTAAGTTGGGCGCTAACGCGTAAGAAAAAGGGCGCAGGGTTTGCTGATCGAGCCGAAATAAGTGAGATGGTGGTTGTGACGCAACACTATGCTCAGCGGCTTCAACGTGATGCAGAAGACGGTATCCCATTAGTGGCGTATTATCCGTCGGATCGTTCATTCAGCATCCCCAATTTCTTGCCCAAAGGATCACTGACGCATCCGTTAAATGTTCTGGATAATACGGTTCCAGATAGTGTTGATTTCATCACTTTTTTTCATTGGCTGCGTGAGCAAGAAGACCTGGAGAATGAGTTGCGCAGTCGAGCCATGCATCTCAGCCTAGCGAATGCTCGTCGTCAGCACGCGCATCCTGACATATCCAACCTGTATAAGGCATTGGATGTTGAGCGTTGCCAGTCAGCACACCCTCCCATGACCGCTTTGCGTCAGGTGTGGCAATACCTCTTGCCTGAGTTAACCAATATCCGTATAGAGCGCCATCCCGCACCCCGTTTGTTGTTTGATAAACGAGGCGTCACCTTAGAGTTAAACCAACTGTCACGGTCGGAGCGCCAGTTGTTGGCATTAAGTGGAGATATTGTTAAACGTTTGTGCCAGACCCATCCCTTGAGCCTGACCCCTTTAAGCGGCAGTGGGATTATCCTCATTGACGATATCGATCAATCCTTGGATGTGAAAATGCAGCCGACGCTACTCAAGTCCTTGGCCTATTTGTTCCCAAATTGCCAGTTTATCGTGACTGGACAGGCGCTTGCGCTTGCGCAAAGCGATTTACCTCTAGTGCACTATTGCTTGGACAAGAAGGAACACGCTGAGGTTCAAGAGGGCAGTTCAACACGCCTTTTGGCTGCCCCTTTGGGAAAAGTGAGTCAATCTTTATCGGGAGAGGAGTCTTGATCTAAGATGATGCGCCCACGAGGCTGGTCTTGGGCGCGTATCTGTTGGCGCTCAAACCAGCCTTGATTCACCTCTAGAGCATATTGGGCGGGTCTATCTGAACAATGGGTTTGGTCCGATAAGGGATGCATGTCAGTGACTTGCATCAGCACAAATTCTGCATCAAAAAAACCAATGGATAAGGGAACCAATGTGTTGCGCATCCAGAAACAGAGCGGCTCGGCGTTGTTAAAAACGAACAGCATGCCAGCATCCTCATCCAGATGTTCGCGCCACATCAGCCCTCTTGAACGTTGCACGGGCGTCTGAGCCAACTCTACCTTGAGTTGTTTTCCGCCGATCTCAAACTTAGCGATATCAAATGCGTACAGATCTGCGTTTGCATTGGTGGCAAGGCAAACAAAGGCGATGAATCCTAAAAAAAGACGCAGACGACCTCCTGACAACGTCGGAAACAACATTGGTACTAGTCCTTTTGCTGTGCGACTTTACGTGCCTTTTTTTCGGCTCTGCGTCGTTCAGCGGTTTGAAACGCATCGGCACCAATATGGGCTTCGCCACGTTGTTTAGCCAATTCCAATTGCTTTTGCCGAGAGGCGTAGCGCTCACGCTGCTCTGGGGTCTGTTTATCGGCGCAATGAGGGCAGCTAATGCCTTCTTCGTAATGCGGGCTGAGCGTATCTTCTTCAGATAAGGGCGCTCGGCAACCCGCACAGAGCGAATAATGACCCGGTTGCAGGTCGTGATCAACGGTGACGCGATTATCAAATACAAAGCATTCACCCTCCCATAAAGACTCCTCTTTTGGGACCTCTTCAAGGTACTTTAGAATGCCGCCGTGCAAATGATAGACCTCTTCAAAGCCTTGCTCTTTTAAATAGGCCGTGCTTTTTTCACAACGTATGCCACCTGTACAAAACATAGCGACTTTCTTGTGTTGCTGGGGATCTAGATGTGTTTTGACATAGTCCGGAAATTCACGGAAGGTCTCTGTTTTAGGGTTTATCGCCCCTTTAAACGTGCCAATGCCAACCTCATAGTCGTTACGTGTATCCACCAGAATCACGTTTGGATCACTGATCAGGGCGTTCCAGTCTTTCGGTTCGACATAGGTTCCGACAACTCTCTTAGGGTCGATGCCTTCAACGCCGAGCGTGACAATTTCTTTTTTCAATTTCACTTTTGTACGATAAAAAGGCTGTTCGTCGCTTAATGACTCTTTGTAGTCAATACCGGAAAAGGCTTCGTATTGTGCAAACCAGTCTTTCAAGGCATCAATGGCTTGGCGAGAGCCTGCAACCGTGCCATTAATGCCCTCAGCCGCTAAGAGTAATGTGCCACGAATACCCTGCTGTTCAAGGGTGGCCTGTAAGGGGGCTCTTAACGCGACATGGTCTTCCAAGGTAACAAATTTATACAGTGCACAGACAACAATCTTAGACATAGCTTCCTCTAGCTCAACAGTTCTAGCCTAACTGGGCTGATCCGCATAGGAAGACGTGACGTGCAGGCTAGGGCACGACTTCCAGAATGAATCGATAAATGAATTGGTCAATATTTTAACAGCTTTGTTGCGTTTGTGCTCGACTCCATAACGCATCTAACTGCGTTAACCATTGACTCATGCGTGTCCAAGCGTTTTCGGCTGGGTAGGTTGGCAAGTACTGCATTAAATATTGGCGTTCTGATTGAGTTAATTGCAGCATGCGTTGCAGTGCAATGGCATCTATCCAGGGGTTTCCACGCGTCGCATATTCCCAATCGATTAGAATGACGTGTTCATGGCTCAACAATAAATTCCCGGGATGGATGTCCTGATGAATAAAGCACATCATCTCGTCACACCATAGACGAACCTCTGCCAAGAGTGATGCTTCAAGCGCATCCGTGTCCGCCCCATGTCCAGCTAAGTCGGCATACTGTTGAATCAAGGCTGTGTAGTTCATTTTGTGACCCTCAAAGGGGATTTGCCATAGCTCCGTGACGCTGTGCAACAGGTGTTGGCGTTGTGCAGGGCTCAGGGTTTGAGGATCAAAGGTGTGAGTGGCTTGATCGTCAAATAAAATCCCTTCTTCCAGATACAAGCACACTTTGGGTGCCCAGCTCCGCCCATGGATGCACTGCAAGGCAAGACGCTCAGCAATGTGAGAGCTGCCTGGTTGGTGATGAATACGCTCACGCCAGATATAGCGTTGATTACCACAGGTTAAACGCCAATGCTGATTAGCCGTACCTGCACCTATATAGTCGATGTCAGGCATTGCGTTTAACCAAGTGATTAACTCAGTTGGGAGACGAAGGATAGGTTGGTTTGTCATTGAATGCGTTGGTATACTAAGTCGAGTCTCATCGGGGTGCCAAAACTGTGCAGGTTTAATCTGTCGAGCGGTTGGCTGAGAGTATACACCCGTTGAACCTGATCCGGTTAGCACCGGCGTAGGGATTGAGCCATGCCTTGCTTTGAATGCTTGTCTTTGTCTATTGCCGGTAATCCCAACCTCCTTATTTTTTGTGGATGCCGTTCGTTATGAAATCATCGTTACGATTATTGTCAGCACTGGGTTTATCCCTCTGTATCACGACCTTGTCAGCCAAAGAACTTACTGTGTATACCTATAGTTCCTTTACCAGTAGCTGGGGACCTGGGCCGCAACTTAAGACGTTATTTGAAGCGCAATGTGACTGTACACTCAACTACGTGAGCAGTGATGATGGGGTCAGTTTATTAAATCGGCTGAGGCTTGAAGGGGCGTCAACACGGGCGGATGTGGTCTTGGGGCTGGATGATGCGTTAATGGAGCAAACCCGTGCGCTGGGCTTGGTTCAGCCGCACCAGTTGGAGTTGTCGAACTGGCCGCTTAATCCCGACTTAGCCTGGACCGATACCGACTTCATTCCGTTCGACTATGGCTACTTTGCCTTTATTTACGATGCGCATAAAATTGAAACGCCAGTGGACTCTTTGGAAGCCTTGTTAAACAGTGATGCCAGCATTATATATCAAGATCCAAGAACCAGTACGCCAGGGCAGGGGCTGATGCTCTGGATGCAAAAGGTGTACGGTGATGATGTGCAGCAAGCCTGGCAACGCTTAGCGCGCAATACGGTCACTGTGACGAAGGGCTGGTCAGAGGCCTATGGCATGTTTCTTCAAGGTGAGGCCGATTATGTGCTGAGTTACACCACCTCTCCGGCGTATCATGTGGTTGCAGAAGAGAGTGATCAATATCAGGCGGCCTTGTTTACAGAGGGACACGTCGCGCAGATTGAATTGGCAGCGGTGACGGCCCCCAGCCAAAATGTGGAGTTGGCTCAAGCCTTTTTAAGCTTTTTGTTAAGTGAGGATGCTCAAACGGTGATTCCAACAACCAATTGGATGCTACCGGTGCGAACAGACATTGAGTTGCCCGAGGTGTTTTTACAAACACAGCCTCAGCGCATCGGTTTTTCGCCTGAAGAAACGGAAGCTGGGCGTGAAACCTGGTTAAGGACTTGGCGCAACGCGGTCAGCCGTTAGTGTGATGGGAATCAATCGGGAGGGGCATTAAGAGGCTCCTGCCCATTATTAAACAGGTGTGGTATGTCTCAGAAGACTCGTCTTGCTTTGCGTGGAATGCGGTGTGCGGCCTGCGTAGGTAGTGTTGAAGATGCACTGAAAAACGTCACGGGCGTGCAATCGGTTAGCGTCAATCTGGGCGATCGAAGTGCAAGTGTAGAAGGCGATGCCCCTGTTGATGTGTTGGTGGCGGCTGTTGATGAAGCAGGCTTTAAGGCGACACCAATGAACGCGGAGTACGGTGAAGCCGAGCGTCAAGCAGAAGAAGCACAGCATCTTCAGGCCATTAAGCGTCGAACCTGGGTAGCATTACTGGTGGGTATTCCACAGATGCTGTTCATGATGACAGGGCACCTGCCGATGCTAGACGAAGCGCGTTTGCTTTGGGCATTGATTGGGCTTGTGACGCTCGCAATGATGATCTACTCCGGGGGGCATTTCTTTGTAGGGGCTTGGACAGCGCTCAAGCATCGGCATGCCACGATGGATACGCTGATAGCTCTAGGAACAGGGAGTGCTTGGCTCTATTCAACCCTAATGGTGATCTGGCCTGACATCGTGCCGGCGGAAGGTCGACATGTCTATTATGAGGCGGCGGCTTTCATCATAGGCTTGGTGAACTTAGGCCAAGTGTTGGAGACACGTGCACGAGGTCAAGCATCACAAGCGATTCGGGCGCTGATGCAGTTGCAACCGGACACGGCGACCTTGATTCTAAGCAATGGTGATGAAAAGCCCATGCGTTTGGCCTCCTTGCAAACGAGCGACTTGCTGCGGGTGAAACCCGGAGAGCGTATTCCTGTTGATGGTGTTTTAGCCGAAGGTGATACGCAAGTTGATGAGTCGATGTTAACGGGAGAGCCACTGCCTTTGCGCAAAGCCAAAGGGGATGTTTTGTCCGCAGGCACAGTCAATCTTTCTGGCAGCATTAAGATGCGCGTGCGAAAAGTAGGGGAAGAGACAACCCTTGCCAGAATTATCGAGCAAGTACGCCAAGCTCAAGCCCAAAAACCAGCAATTGGCCGTCTGGCCGATGATATTAGCCGAGTGTTTGTGCCGGTGGTCATCGTGATTGCACTGATCACGGCCTTCATTTGGTGGTTAGTGGGGCCTGAGCCCTCGAGTGCTTATGCCTTTACAACCGCAATGGCCGTTCTTGTGATTGCCTGCCCATGTGCATTGGGGTTAGCAACACCCATGTCGATTATGGTGGGTGTTGGACGCGCTGCGGGACGGGGAGTCTTGATTCGGAAAGGAGATGCATTACAAGAGTCCTCGCGTTTAGACGTCATGGTGTTGGATAAAACGGGCACGGTAACTGAAGGCAAACCGCGTTTAGTGCACTTGGAGTGTTTAGCTGAAGATACTTGGCCGATTTCATTGGACTATGACGTCGACAAAGACGATTGGTTACTGGCACACGTGGCAGCCCTAGAGCGGGCCTCCGAGCATCCGCTGGCCAATGCCCTTGTTCAAGCCTCTGAAGAGAAGGGCTTAACGCTGGCCCAAACAGGCATCCCAGAAGTGTTTGCTGGTCGGGGGTTGGTGTATGAAGATCAGGGGTTAACCTGGGTTGTGGGTAATGTGCGCTTGATGGATGAGCAGGGCATTTCGGTATCATCGGCCACGAAAGAGCGAATTGATCAGCTCTCTGATCAAGGCAGTACTGTGGTAATGGTCGGTTTACAGGGACAATTGGTGGCGTTATTGGGCATATCCGATCCGATTAAAAGTGACAGCTCAGAGGCGATTGCACGTTTGAAAAAGGCCGGTGTCAGAGTCATCATGATGACAGGGGATAGTGAACGAACCGCCCAAGCAGTGGCTGCTCAAACAGGCATAGATGAGGTGATTGCCGGTGTTATGCCCGCACAAAAATCGGACAAAGTTCGAGCGCTACAAGCACAAGGTCTGCGAGTGGGCATGGTCGGCGATGGTATAAACGATGCGCCAGCCTTAGCGCAAGCCAACGTTGGTTTTGCCATTGGCACGGGCACGGATGTCGCAATAGAAAGTGCTGACATTACGTTGATGCGGGGATCTTTGCAGGGTGTTGCCGATGCCATGGTGATTTCACGGGCAACCCTGCGCAATATCCATCAAAATTTGTTTGGCGCGTTCATCTACAACTCCTTGGGTATCCCTCTTGCAGCCGGTGTACTGTTTCCATTGTTAGGATGGTTGATGAATCCTGCCTATGCCGCGGCGGCCATGGCACTGTCATCGGTGACAGTGGTGAGCAACGCCAATCGTTTGCGTTTGATGAAACTCGATTAATCTTTAGGCCTTACCCTTTGCTTCGTCGAAGGGTATAAGGGGACCCCTTTGCCGCGTCTTGATCAACTGCCTGGCCCTCTTTTACTGAGCGGTTTGCTCGCCGTTAGCCTCGTTGCCTTTTGGGCGTTAATGGGCTGGGGGCGCTCTGCCGCTGATGTGAGCTTGCTGAGCGAGCCTTGGTTTTGGCAAGTGTTAGAGTTTTCTCTCGTGCAGGCTTTGTTAAGCAGTGTCGTGTCGGTGCTGTTGGCGATCCCGGTTGCCCGCGCGTTGGCGCTGGATACGGGGTTAGTGGCGAAGGCGTGGTTTTTACGCTGGTGCCTGTTGTGCTTTGTGATGCCTTCCTTAGTCTTGATTACAGGGCTGGTGGCGCTGTTTGGTCGTTCGGGCTACTTAACCCCTTGGCTGGGAGAACATTGGCGATTTTATGGGCTGAATGGCATTCTGCTGGCACATGTTTTTTTAAACCTACCCTTTGCAATACGGGTATTTTGCCATCGTTGGCAAATGATCCCTGAAACCGCTTGGAAATTATCGTCTCAGTTGGGATTTCGGACATGGCAGACCTTTTGGTTGGTTGAGTGGCCTGTGCTGAGAGGTGTGATTCCAGCCGTGGCGGGTTTTATTTTTTTACTCTGTTTCAATAGTTTTGCAGTGGTCTTGGCCCTAGGGGGAGGGCCGTCGGCGAGCACTCTGGAAGTGGCCATTTATCAAGCCTTAAAGTATCAGTTTAATCCGGCAGAGGCGCTGTTTTTAGCTTGGACTCAGTTGTTAATTGTGGGTGTGTTGTACGTGTTGTTCCGGCGTTTAGGAAAGCTGGAGTGGTTGTCTCCTGCTCAGGAGACAGGATGGCGACCGTCTCAAGGCGCAGCGATAACGCTGATTGGACGTTGCGCCTATGGAATGGCGGTCTTGTTCTTGGTGCTGCCTATTCTAACGCTTTTGCCAGCAGCGATGCGTATTAATCTAGCGGTTTTTCCTTGGGATGAGCTGATGCAGGTCACTTTGCGATCTTTGGGGTTTGCATCACTTGCCAGTCTCTGCTTGCTGGTCTGTGTCGTGGGTGTGTTTTCAGTATGGAGACAGTCAACCTCAGCACGAAGGCGGGCCATTATTGAAGCCATTGCGCTTCATCATCTAATGATTCCAGGTATGGTGCTGTCGGTGGGTATTTATTTATTCTTTTTACCCTACTTGAGCTGGCATGAATGGGGGTGGGTCGCCATTATCCTCTTAAACACGCTCGTTGCACTGCCTTTTGCATTCACTCAGCTGAAGCCTGCTGTTTTTGAGTATGATCAACAGTACCGACGGCTTGTTTCCGATCTGAAGCTGGGAGCTTGGCGGCATTTTTATTGTGTCTACGTGCCCTATTTACGGCCAACGCTTCAGCGTGTTCTCGGAATGAGTTTTGTGCTGGCGTTAGGGGATATGGCCATTTTTTCAATTTTTGGACGCGATGAGTGGCGAACCTTGCCTTGGTTAATTTACAGCTTGGCGGGCTCTTATCGAATGGCCGATGCTGCGTTAGCCGCATTATTATTGATGGGAATTTCCATGTTGGTGTTACGAGTACTGGAGCCAAATAATGCGTCCAAATAAGCTCGGGTTAGACGTTCGAGACTTGCATATTCGACGCGAATCACTGTCTTGGCGTTATGATTTTCACGTTGCTACAGGGCAAATGCTGGCGGTGATGGGAGAAAGTGGCTGCGGTAAAAGCACGTTGTTGGATACCCTTGGTGGGTTTTACCCAGCGGAGCAGGGGCAGATATATCTGGGGGAGCAGTCTATTGCAACGTTGGATATTCGTTTGCGCCCAGTTTCAACGTTATTTCAGCAATACAATTTGTTTGAGCATTTAACTGTTGAGCAAAACCTTAAATTGGGTTTTTGCAAAGCATCCCCAACGCCAGCGCAGTGGCAACAGGTTGAGCAGGCCTTGGCGTTACTAGGTGTCCAAGAACAGCTAAAACGTAAGCCTTCAGTATTGTCGGGAGGCCAGCGCCAGCGTATTGCGTTAATTCGGGTGATGCTGCGTGAACAGCCAATCGTTTTATTGGATGAGCCCTTTAGTGCACTGGATGCGCAAACGCGCAGGCTCTGTGGAGACTGGGTGAAACACGTTTGCCAAGAGCAGCAAAAAATCGTGCTCATGGTCACACATGAAGCAATGGACGCACAGGAATGGGCCGATCAGACGTTGTGGGTTCAGCCTTTACAAAGCACTGATGTCTGATCGGTTGGGTCTAGAAGGATAAGCAAGAGGTTATTTACCAACGCGCTCAATCGCTTGACCACCTCGTTGAACATCTTTACCCACACCTTGAATGGTGTTGCAGCCTGCAAGGATGGAAGCGGTTAAAAGCACTAGACACATCAAAGCCGCTTTTTTTGAACGTTTAAAAGACATAGAACTTTCTCCCAACTGAATCATTGATTTAAGCGATTATAAAGCGAGATAGGGGTAAGCTAAAGTCTTGACTGTGTTATTTGAGTCTAGATGCTTAGCCCAGATATGTCTTGCGCGGAAATGCATTGAGATCATAAACGCCTTCGGCAATACGTGTGGTAATGCCCTCCACGTGTTGCCGAAGGATGTCTTTCCGATTACTTCAGTTCAACCGCAAATCCGATTTCAAGACCATAATCATCTGCTTTTATCCAAAGCTCTGTATTCTTATAGAGTGAAGAATAGCGAGATAATTCATTTCCGCTGAGTTCATCACCAAACGGACTCATTTGTTCCGCAAAAGGAATCAGAGCTGAGTAAAAATGGTCGGTCAGGTGCCCGTAAAGCATCAGGGGTTCGCTGTTGGATGGCGCCTTCAATGCATCCGAAATGACGGACGGTGTGTCAATGCCAAAACCAACGGTCAGTGCATCTGAGCTTAATGCCGCGCTGACGCTGGGCATACCCGGTGGTAGCATGTCTGGGCTTAGGTTTTTAACTTCACCATTATTGCTTAAACCCAGAGCGGCAATTTGAGGAACAAACGAGCTGGCCATGGACAAAAGGCCTTGTGCGTTCGGGGATGCAAGGGTCAGGATACCCGTTCCAGACGGCTCATAATTTTGGACAAACAGGCTGTCAATCCGCAGTTTTAAGCCCGTGATGGCAGGAGCTGACATCAGCAGCATAGGGTTGTTCAGAGCATCACTGATGTCGACCCACATGCCGTTAATCCCTTGAAGGTCGTCACAGTTAAAGGGAGCCTGTTGTACCTCTAATGCATAGCGCTGCAATGCTTGGATCAGAACAGGTAAGTTCAATCCCAGTCCAATACTGGCTAAGCTATCCGCTTGCCCAAGCCCCGGAACCTTGGCGGCAAAGGTTTTTAAATCTGCTGCTAAGGCTGAATCGGTTTCGAGGATGGTGTTCATCTGGAAGCGATCAGGGCCATATTCTTTCATGCCAATCGTTAAGCCAGGAAAGCGTTTGATCAGACGATCAATATCCTGCTGGCATTCACCTGCATCGAATGCAGGCATTTCGATAGCATTGAATAAGGCTTGGGAGGCGATGTGTTCAGGCTGCGACAATTCAGAGAATACGCGCGCAGATGACACCTGTCCTGCACCGTAAGGTGTAAAGGCGTGACGCTGTTCAAGTTGTGCAAGTACGGGTGTGTTGGCGAGGCTGTCCGTAGGCTTGATGTGGCCTAGAATGCTTGCCAATACGTCGTTGTCAGCGGTGCTGGGTAGCAATGTAAAGATGGCTTGCTGGTCGTGAATAGCCAAGACCAGCTCAACTGGCCATTCGTCGCTGCCACCTAAAGACCAGTACTGGATATCTTCAAAGCGTTTTTTGATGGGCGTTAAGTTGGCATCGGTTAGGACGCGCTGAATCATGGTTTCGAAGGCACTTTCGTCGTGTAACTCGACTCTGAGCACTGGCACTAGGCCTAAACCATAAATAGCGGAATGCGCATTGGGCTTCAGTCCTGCATTGTGGAAGTCTTCAAGGGTCTTCAGTGCAGTAAGTTCTTTGCCAACTGAAAGCACAATATCAAGAATCGTGGCTTCTTCGGTTGAGTCTGCTTGATCACGGTAGTCACGCAGGGTTGCTAAGTCTTCATCTAAGTAGCGGAAATAGCCACTGCGTTCGATGAGTTCCAACGCATCCTTTTCGCTTAACACGTCACGGCTTGCGAAGAAATACGGGGAGCTGGATGGAATATAGCTCAGCAAGCCAGCGGTGGTTGCAACCGAACTTTGCGGCGTGGATGAAGCTGGAGCGGACACTTGCGTGTCAGACTCATTACTGCACCCCATCAAAAAGGTTGCGCAAAAGACGGCAGTAGCGAGGGAGCGAGCGTGGAAGGTTTTCATAAATGTCATTCCTGTGACCAAGTAAATGTTAAACAAGCATTTTAAGATAGGTGCTATTTTAGCTTGCGCTCTGAATAAATCCATGTATTCCGGTTAAAACTATTTGAGAGGCCATTGCAGCTAAAATAAGCCCCGTGACTTTACTCAAAACGTTTAATCCCGTTCGTCCTAGTATTTTTTCCAGCCATGACGCCATGTGTAAACACACGAGCAGAAAAACCAAGGCTAAAAGTAAGCCTGCGACGCCAAATAAGATTTCAATGCCTTGAAGCTCTGCCCCGTAGACAAGAATGGCACCAATCGATGCAGGACCAATAATGGTTGGAATGGCGAGCGGTACAACGGAAATATCGTCACGTTGCTCCTGTGGAACTTCGGCATTGGCTCGCACACCGTCCCGAACAAGGCTGACAGCCGATAAGAACAAGAGAATACCCGCACCGATGCGGAAGGAGTCAAGTGTAATGCCCAATACAGTAAATAACTGAGAGCCGAAAAACAGTAGGATTAAACTAATGCAAAGTGCCGCAAATACGGAGCGATTTGCAATTGAACGTCTGGCTTTCATTGTGTCGGTTCGTGTCAGGGATAAAAACATCGAGACGACAAAGAAAGGCGCAAATAGGAATATAAATTTAATCCAGATAGACAGGAGAATAGTCATAGGGGCTTTTAATCGTAAGGTCTGTTGTTTAGATGAGAGATCATCAGCATCGTGTTGATATGTTTGGATCTTGGCCCTTTCAAAACGTGATTATCCGCTTTTCTTGGCCTTATCCAGAACAGTATCGGCTTTTTTGAGTCGATTGTGAAGAGGACTATGGGTTTGCTCTGGGTAGATATACACCTATGTTAAGCGATGGTTGCATGTGGCACTGAGTAGGCACGCCCAAGGTATCCAAATTATTCTTTATGGGGCGCGCAGTTTAAAAGCCTTGCAAGGCTGGAACCCCTAAAAATAAGGGGTTACCTTTGGTTGAATGCGAACCATCGGTGCCCAGCCACTTTTTGCGGCTCAATCTAAAGGCTGATTCAGCCATAACGTCTGCATGACGTTTGCGTGCTACAAAAATAGGAAGTTGCTGATCAGCTCTTTCCCACCCTCTGTAGCAAATGATTCTGGATGAAATTGTATACCATAAATCGGATAAGTCTTATGTTTAACCGCCATTATTTCAAAATTTTCTGCCGAGATAGAACGAGACGTATCCTGCAGCTCATCAAGCGAAATATTCCCCGTAATGGCCGTGATTTCCAGATCATTTGGAAAGCTTGCGTATTCAGCCATCAATGAATGGTAGCGCATGATTTCGAGTTGATCCGGGATGTTACGAAATAGGTCCTGATGATGGTGAGAAATGGCGCTAATTTTACCGTGCATTGGCAGTGGTGCCTTGATGATTTTGCCACCAAACACATGCACGATGCCTTGCATACCCAAGCACACACCTAATAAGGGAATCCTCGGGCCAAGTTCTTTAATGACCTGTGCACAGATGCCAAAGTAGTGCTCATCATCCGGTGAGCCTGGGCCGGGTGAAATAATGATCCTATCCGGTTGCAGGGCCTGAATTTCGTCTAGGGTGATCTCATTGTTGCGTTTGACCCAAACGTCAAACGCATCGATCACGCCAGCATTGCAGGCGCTGCTTAAAATCTCACCGATGTATTGGTAAAGGTTGTAGGTAAACGAATCGTAGTTATCAACAATCAGTACTTTCATTTTGAAGATTCCTGGCGGTCCGTGAATATTTCTAATGCCTTGCGTGTGCCCGCAAACTTACGTCGAATTTCTTCATACTCATCAGCAGGATTCGAGTCGTAGACATTACCGCCACAGGTTTGCACATAGGCTTGGTTGCCTTTGGCAAAGACGGTGCGAATTGGAATAGCAAAGGTGCAATCACCATTAAATGAGAAGTTGCCGACAGCGCCCCCGTATGGACCACGACCATCGGTTTCGAGGTCGTCAATGATTTTCATGGCTTCAATTTTAGGAGCACCCGTTAGTGTCCCAGCCGGAAAGTTGCTGGCCAGTGCTGAAAACATGTCTTCTTTTTCGTCGATGATCCCAACAATTTCACTGGAAATGTGTTGTACATGGCTGAAGCGTTTGATGTCCATCAGGCTGCGAACTTTGACGGTGCCAAAGCGAGCGACGCGGCCAATATCGTTGCGGTGTAAATCCACGATCATATTGTGTTCAGCAATTTCTTTAGGATCGTTTAACAACACTCGGGCTAGAGCTGTGTCCTCTTGTGCATCTTTTCCACGTCGAGTGGTGCCTGCAAGAGGGAAGGTCTCCATCTCACCTTGGCGCAGTCTAAACAAGAGTTCGGGGCTGGCACCGATGAGTTTTTGGTCGTCAAACTTGAGATAGTACATCTGCGGTGAAGGATTAACCTCGCGCAGTTGCTCATACATATTGAGGGTATCGCCTTCAAAGCGTAGGTACTTTTTGAAGCCGACTTCGCACTGAAAAATCTTACCTTCAATGATATCCTGCTTAACCTTCATCACGGCCTGGGCATGCTGTTGTTCGGTCATGGTTTCATGTGTGAACTCAATGCGCAAAGGGCCCATGCCTTCAAAAGGCGTGGCCATAATGTCATGAATCAGCTGAATACGATTTTCACTGTAGTAAAAATAAATGATCTCGCCCGTCATTTTGTCGAGAATCAGCCCATCCTTATAAAGCCCAAAGCGGAAGGATTCAAACCAGTCATTGGTTTTCAGCGCTAATGAGGGTTCGAAGTAGCTCATCGCATCGTAGCTAATATAGCCTGTCAAACCACCGGCATACTTTCGTGAAATGATGTCTTGCGGCATGATTTCGCGCAGCAAGTAGTAGGGATTATCACTCTCGTAGTGCTCTTTATTGCCTTGACGATCTTCGATTGTCAGCTGCTTACCCTTGGCGTAGAGCAATTGTTCGGGATCAAAGCCTATAATGGAGTGACGAGAAAAGTGACTGTCTTCCCCCAAAGACTCCAACATAAAACAATGCGTGAAGCGTTTTTCGATTTTGCAGAACAAATCAAAAAAATCGCAGTCAGTCGTTAGCGTGATGTAGTGTGGCTTACGAGGAAGCTCGATTTTTTTCGGTCGGTTAGACATGATGAACTCTTGTTAGTCACGTTTGAGCGCACGAGCGCCACGGGAAACGGTTGCGATACCCACACCGAGCTGCTCAGCAATTTTTCGCTGAGGAATACCGGCTTGCAGCATTTTTAGAATCTGGAGTCGCTTAGGAATTTCATTAAGTTCAGCGGGCGTGAGCAAACTTTCCAGTAGGATCATCAGGCTTTCATGGCTATCAGCCGCTAAAATTGCATCCAAAAACGCCTCGGTATAAGGGTCTTTTGTATTCATGTACTAGTACGCTATCACATTACTGTGCAGATTGGTAGCGTTGATGCAAGGTCGCGACGCGATCAACGTAGGCGCGTGTCTCAGGAAAGGGAGGAATACCACCGTAGCGCTGAACAGCCCCCGGGCCTGCATTATAGGCGGCAGTCGCCAGGCGAATATCGCCGTTATATTGGCGCAGTAAGGCTGAAAGGTATCTAACACCGCCGCCAATATTTTCGCGAGCATCCATGGCATTGCGAACGCCCATATCGGAAGCCGTGCCGGGCATCAATTGCATTAAGCCTTGTGCTCCTTTAGGGGAAATTGCGCCTGGATTAAATGCCGATTCAGCATGAATGACAGCACGAATGAGTGCAGCATCGACTTGATAGGTTTGTGCGGCGTGATTGATTTCATCCCGGTAACGGTCTGTGAATAAACGTGTGCTTCGCCAGTTGATACCCGAGTCAACACGGCAGGCGTAACAGTCAAAACGGAGGACGGTATAATCAACGCCGTCTAAAGGTCGTTGATCGGTAAAGGCCAGACTGCCATCGCGGGTACGATAAGAAAACACCGAGCGTGTTTGTGAGCTGCTCGCTTGACCCGAACGTCCGGTGTTGGAAAATTCGATTCGGCCGTCAGGGTGGACGATGCGTTCGATGCTGCCATTAGCACTAGTCAGTGACGCGCTTAGACCAAGGCTTATGGCTAGGGTTAATTGTGTTAAAAAACGAGTATCCATACGATAACCTTCAGCGAATGACCTGCCAATCAAAGATAGGAATCATACCTTCTGAGTCTTTTGAAGACCATAGGTTTTCAGTCGCGAATACCCCAACACCTCACTTCAGTTAGCCAATATGAGCCTGTTTTGAGCAGAGGGTTTCTGTCTGTGAACGCGCATTCAGCGTCACTTGTCCTATGTAGATCAACGTGGGCGATTGCAATGCCATAGAGTTCACACAGTTGCTCATTTCGGCCAGCGTACTTTTGATCATGCGCTCATTTTTATGGGTTCCGTTTTCAACAAATAACACAGGCCAGTGGGCAGGCAGTCCATGTTTTTGTAACTCTTGGCTGATGGTCGAGACTTTAGATAGGCCCATATAAAAAACCAAGGTTTCATCGGTTTTCGCTAAGTCTGCCCAATTGATATCACGATCATCACAAAAATGGGCCGTGATCAGTCGAAGTCTGGGTGCGATTCCGCGCTCGGTCAGTGAAAAGCCTAATCCCGCCGCACAGCCTGCTGCGGCCGTAATGCCAGGAATGATGCTGTAAGGGATATGAGCGGCTTGCAATGCTTGAATCTCTTCGGTGACGCGGCCGAAAATCAAAGGGTCGCCCCCCTTTAAGCGCACAACCTTGAGACCTTGTTGACCTAGCTCGACCAACAGCTGATTAATGTCGTGCTGTGACATCGAGTGATGGCCTTTGCGTTTGCCTACGTATATCCGTTTGATGTACGCGGGGATCTCGTCGAGCAATTCTTGGCTCACCAACGCATCGTAAACCAGGATGTCTGCCTCAAGAATCCGTTGCCAACCTTTGCGTGTGATCAGCTCTGGATCACCGGGGCCCGCTCCAACTAAGGCCACTTGACCTTGGCGCGCGCGTCCACGGAAAAAGGATACGAGCCCACTAAGACCCTTTTCCATCTTTATAGAAGAAAAACGGCTTTGAAAAGCCAAAGGGCTGAACGGATGTAGTGCTGGCATGGCTGACTCCTAAGCATAAAAAAACCCGCAGGTCGTTAGGACATTCATCCTGTCAACCTGCGGGCTACGTTACCCAATTTCAGTGAAGGCGTTACTGCGTAAGCATCACACTTTACTGTTTGATTACACTATTACTTGCAATTTATAGGCCATTCAATAAACAACGTATTTTGAAGGTGTTTTCAGTGTTGGGTCATTTTTGGGTGCGCTATGTTGGAGCGCAGATGCTTTAGTGTGCCATAAATGAAGGCGGAGCGCTGGACGGATGAATCTGCTAAACACGAGCAATTACGGTAGTATTGGTTTTTTTATCTGTCGTTGAATGTAACCAATGCCCAGCACCTCTATTTCATCCCCTCGAATATTGCTTCTTTCGGCGTACGATGCCGCCAGTCATAAGCGTTGGCGAACTCAACTTATGGCCGCGTTGCCTGAAATGCATTGGCACACCTTAGTGTTATCGCCCCGTTACTTCAGTTGGCGTATTCGAGGAAATGCCTTGAGTTGGTTTCAACATCCGCAATTGCGAGAATCATGGGACCTATTAATCTGCACGTCCATGGTCGATCTAGCTGGGTTGCGTGGCTTACACCCTCATTTGGCGAAAACACCGGCCTTGCTCTATATGCATGAAAATCAGTTTGCCTTTCCAGACTCAGGTCGCCAGCATAAAAGCTACGAGCCGCAAATGATTAACCTCTACAGCGCCTTATCTGCCGAACAGATACTGTTTAACAGCGAGTGGAACCGCCGTAGTTTTATTGAGGGAGCCAGTGCTCTGCTTAAAAAACTGCCAGATGAAATACCTGTCGGTTTGATGGATCATATTTTCGAGAAATCATCGATTCTTCCTGTACCGATTGAGGATGAACTCTTTGCGGTACGAGAGAGGCCCATTCATCACACCCAGCCACATCTCTTGTGGAATCATCGTTGGGAGTACGATAAGGGGCCTGATCGATTAGCGTATTTTTTGGATGCGTTACTGGAGCGAAAGCAAGATTTTTCACTCAGTCTAGTGGGAGAGCAGTTTCGTAAGCAGCCGGAGGCTTTTCAGTGCATACGTGAGCGTCATGCGGAGCGAATCGTGAACTGGGGCTTTATGGCTGACGTATCAGAGTATCGTAGGCTTTTAACGCAAGCGGACGTTGTGTTATCAACGGCGCTGCATGATTTTCAAGGCTTGTCGATGCTAGAGGCCATGGCCGCGGGTTGCATTCCCTATGCACCAAAGCGCTTGGCGTACCCTGAGTATATCAAGGCACCTTTTTTATATGCGAGTGAGTTGAATGAACCCATAAAGGAGGCGGAGCAGGCGGCCGATCAATTTGTGCAATTATGGCAACAACCTCTGGAGGCTCAGATGCCAGATTTGTGGCGTTTATCGCAATTGCTGCCTGTCTATCGTACCGCCATCAAGGCTTTGCTTTAACGAGGAAGGAAAGTGACGGGAGATCTATTTGACGATGCGTGTGCACCCACCCCTTGGGTGCAGGTGATTGGCGATGATGCCGTCATTTTAAGACACTTTGCAATCGAGTGGGTTGGCGAGCTGCTGGAGGGCATTGCCAATATAGAAGCCTTATCTCCTTTTCGTCGGCAGCAAACACCCGGTGGATTTTGGATGTCAGTCAGTATGAGCAATTGTGGTTCCTTTGGATGGATAAGTGATCGCAAGGGGTATCGTTATGCTGCTGTCGATCCTGTGACGGGGAACCTTTGGCCAGCCATGCCTGCTTTATTTTATCAAGTCGCGGCAGCGGCAGCAGAGCAAGCGGGTTTTAAAGGCTTTATGCCGGATGCTTGTTTGATTAATCGTTATGAGATCGGAACCAAGATGTCTTTGCATCAGGATAAGGATGAGCAAGACATGTCACAGCCGATTGTATCTGTGTCGCTAGGGCTGCCCGCTGTGTTTATGTTCGGTGGGGAGCGTCGTCAAGACCCCGTGCAGCGCTTCCCTTTATTACAAGGGGATGTGGTGGTGTGGGGTGGTCGTTCACGCCTCAATTTTCATGGGGTTATGCCCTTAAAAGCCGATTTGAATGAGCCTAATGCGCAGGTCGGTGTTCGCTATAATTTGACCTTTCGGAAGGCTTGTTAATACATAGTGCTTTCCATACTTGTTTAAGGCGCTTTCTGCTTTCGCCTTCCGTTATGTTCCTCTATGGACATTTTACCTTGCATCCACTCATTTTATTAGTAAAATCTAATTTAGATTGGTTTTACTTTATTCGATTAACTCAACGTAAAAAGGAAGTGCAATGAAACGTTCAATTTTACCCGCCCTTGTTCTCGCGTCTTCAGTGGCTTTGTCTCCGTTCAGTTTTGCTGAAGGCCAAGCCGCTGAAAGTGCACTCATTTTAGTGAACAGTGCAGATCTACAAACGCAAGGAATGGCGATGGTGCTGGGCAATGCGATGCAAGGTCAAGGCGCGCAAGTGGATGTTCTTCTCTGCGGACCTGCCGGGGATCTTGCTTTAAAAGCGACGGAAAACGAAACACTCAAGCCTCGCGATGTGACGCCTGAGCAGTTGCTGATGAATTTACAAAAGGGCGGAGCAAAGGTTGAGGTTTGCGCACTCTACTTACCGAACAGTGGCAATACTGAAGATGCATTGCGTGAAGGAATCACCCCTGCGGCTCCACCAGAAGTGGCTACAAAAATGCTGAGCAGCACTAAAGTCTTCTCTTTCTAAGACTTGCCTAATGCGATGGTCGGATGCGTTCGGTCATCGCCTCTTAATGCACAAAACTCTTGCGTAGATCCATCTGCATATTGAATGCGCACGTTAAAACCTAACCCTGGTTGATGGTTTAATAATAACGTCCGGGTTTGCCCAGGCTCAATTCTGAGGGCGAGCAGGTTGGATTGGGAGTCCGCATTGCCAAACTCAAGTTGTATGGATTGCATCTGTATCTGGCCCGTATTGCTGAAGGTCACTGCCATGCCTTCAAGGGGGGCCGGTATCCACCGTGAAGTGCCCCAGCCTATGAAAAAACTCACAACGATCATTAAAATCCATTTGTTTCGTGTCATGGTAGCTCCTCAATGCATCGGCTTTACAATGGCGAAAAGACAGTGAATGATTTATCGTAAGGTGACTACCTTGCCTGATTGATGAGAAAATTGCGATGAGTGAATTAAACGAAAAAACACTGCATGCCTTAAAAGTCGCCTTTACGTTTATGCCAAAGGCAATTGAAGTGACCCGCTACGAATATGGCGAAGACTACCAACGGATTATCGATCAGATAGAGCTGGTGCGCGAAGCATTGCTCCTTAATGATATCGACCCAGAAGAGGTCGATGGCGATATTCATCCAGATCAAACACCGAATTCGTGTTATTGATCAATATCTCCTTTTAATCCCTTAGTCAAATAGGGTGGTTAAAAAACGATCAGTTTCTTGGCGGGAAGTTGGATTTAAACTAAAATGCACTAATACCTAAGATAAATGAAAAGGAATATTGAAATGTCTTTGTTGAAAAGTTTATTAAATCTTGCCAAAAAACAAGGCGATGTCATTAAAGGGACAAAGCAAAATGACAACTTTGTTGTTGATGGCAATCTATCCAAAGCGAAGTTAGGCGCTGGGGACGACACGCTCACCGTAACAGGCGATGCATGGAAGATAAAAGCAGGTCATGGAGATGACACAGTCATTGTTGACGGAAATCTTTGGAAGGCCAGCTTAGGTAAAGGCGACGATGTCCTTGAAGTCGGGGGTAGCGCTCATAAGATCAAAGCAGGTGCGGGTGATGATAAGGTCGTTGTCGGCGGAGATGTTCATAAAGTGAGCTTGGGTAAAGGCGATGATAACCTTTGTGTAGAGGGCGATGCCAATAAAGTTCGCGCAGGATCTGGGGACGATGTCGTTTCTATCGGTGGCGATTTAGGAAAAGCGTCTTTGGGTAAAGGTGATGATTGCTTAGACGTTGATGGAAATGCACAGAAGATAAAGGCTGGCTCTGGCAATGACGTCGTTACCGTGGGTGGTGATGTGGGTAAAGTCAGTCTAGGCAAAGGAAATGATCAGTTATACGTTGGCGGAGATGCCTCTAAGGTTACCGCTTTAGGCCGTGGTGAAAACCAAATCATGATTGAGGGTGATCTGAATAAAGCCTACTTAAGCAAAGGTGATAACGATCTATTTGTTGGCGGCGACGTGACCACTAAAATCAAAGGCGGAAAAGATGACGATCTGATTTGGGTCAATGGTGATTTAGCGAAGGTATCTACGGGTAAAGGTGAAGACCAGCTGTATGTAGGTCAGAAAGCTGGAAAAGTTGACATGGGCGATGGTAATAATCTTGCCGTTATCAATACATTAGAGTCTTCTTTCAAATCAGGGTCAGGTAATGACCGTCTTGAGATTGATGTGAATAATGGAAAAGTTGACACAGGTTCAGGCAATGACACGGTTTACATAGGTTTCCATGCTAAGGACGTTGATCTGGGTAAGGGTGATGATCATTTAATTTTGAACAGCTTTGCCGACGGTAGTTTTGCAGATGGTGGCAAGGGTTACGATGTCCTGACAATCGTGGGCGATGAATCAAATTATTCGATCACCTCTCATAAGGGATATGACTATATTACTGATTTAGTTAGTAATGCGACGCTTAAAGCGCGGAACTTTCAAGAGATTAATTTTGTAGAGCAGTATGAATCCGACTATCTTGCTGAGTTTGATTTGGGATTCGTTAAGGATCTGGGCTCGTTGAATTGTGGCTGTGGCAAGGACGTGATAACCCTATAAACCGCGCCGCCTACTATATAACAGCTCTCTAGGCTTAGAGGGCTGTTATCGATTTTAAAAACCTTACCTCTGCTGCCGTGCGATGTGCTCAAGTAGCCCTCGGCTTGCCGCTTCAATAATATCCACAACTTCGTGAAACCCTGCGTCTCCATCCGTGTAGTAGGGGTCGGGAACTTCAACACCTTGGTAAGGTGTTGCTGCGAAATCTGTGAAGAGTGACAAATGCCCTTTGAAGTCTTTCGGTGCTAACGCCCTCAAGTCCTTTAGGTTATTTGCGTCCATCGCAAGGAGGTAATCAAACTGCTTGAAGTCCTCGACTCTCACTTGCCTTGCTCTTAACCCACTTAGGTTGTAGCCGCGCTTGAGTGCGACAGTCTGAGAGCGTGTGTCAGGAGCCTTGCCAATGTGCCATGCGGCCGTGCCCGCCGAGTCAATTGTAAATGGGTGTGAGTCTTGCTCGGACATCTCACGAAAAACGCCTTCTGCCGTGGGTGAGCGGCAAATGTTGCCTAAGCAAATAAACAGAACCGATGTGTGTTTCTTCATTGCAAATTGCCTCTGTAAGCCTGTTGGCGATAGGGTTTGATGATCAATTAATTTGCCTGATTCTATGACGTGTAGTTTACAAATATTCTGGATAATGTTCTTCTAAACGTTCAGTGAAGCCGCCAAAGAGATGCAAAACGTGCTAGACCGACTCAGTTATTTTTTTATCTTGCAAGGGCATCCTGAGGCCTTGATCCAAGGGCATTACAATGGCTGGTTAGTTGTGTTGTCTTTATTGATTGCGACAGGTGCCTCGATGATGGCCTTTCGTGTCGCGGGTTTTGCGAAGCGTGAGCGTGATCCTTGGACGCGCCAACGCTTTCTAATGATTGGTGCATTTGCATTGGGCGGTGGAATTTGGTCAATGCACTTTATCGGGATGCTCGCGTTTGAGCTGCCGGCCGAGGTTCATTATCATGGCTTGACGACGCTGTTATCGGCATTACCTGGTTTTCTTGCGTCTTGGGTGGCGTTGGATCTGTTGGCACGAGATCAAATCAGTAAGCGCATCTTGCTCTACGGGGGCTTGCTCGTGGGCAGTGGTATTGGCCTTATGCACTACACGGGCATGGAAGCGATGCGAACTGAGCTGAAATTGGGTTACGACCCATATTGGTTTGCTGCCTCTATTATTGTTGCTGTTCTCTTGGCCGTCATTGCGCTTTGGGTTCGTTTTGGCTTGGCGCGCATTACTGTGATGCCTTTTAGCGTTCGTTTATCCATTAGTGGCTTAACCATGGGGTGCGCCATTGCTGGGATGCACTACACGGCCATGTTGGCGGCTCGTTTTGTTGGCGAAGTCCATATCCCCGAATCACAGGATGTGACACATCATATTGAGATGGCGCTGTTAATCACATTGGTGACGATTGTGATCAGTGGCGTTGTCTTTGCAACAGTCTTACTGATGCGCTACAAAACGCTGTATTGGCAAGGAAAAGAAACATCTGCACGCTTGTCTGCCATTTTTGACACTGCTGTTGATGGCATTATTACCATTGATTCTCTCGGTACTATTAGCGCGTTTAACCCGTCTGCTGAACGAATTTTGGGCTGGGAAGCGGTTGACGTTTTGGGTAAAAACATTAAATCACTAATGCCCGAAGTGCATGCGCGTCATCATGATCAATATTTAAAAAATTACTTGAAAACAGGACATGCGAGCATCATCGGCGTCGGCCGTGAAGTGGAAGCGTTACATAAAGATGGGCATCTTGTCCCTATTCGCCTAGCGATCGGTGAAACGCAAGTACAGGACCAAAAGCTCTTTGTTGGCTTTATTACCGATTTGACGCAGCGCCGAGAAATGGAACAAGCCTTGCTAGAGCGTGAACATCAGTACCGAACTTTAATCAACAATATGCCTGGCGTGACGTTTCGTTGTCGTTTTGATGAGCATTGGACGGTTTTGTTTGTCAGTACCCAAGTAAAAGAACTCCTTGGTTGGGAATCAGACGAGTTTACTGAAGCGAATGTCACGTTTGGGGCCTTGATCCATCCTGAGGATGTTGAATATGTCTGGAATGTCGTATCCAACTCGATTTTAGACGATAAGCCATGGGTTATTGAATATCGATTTATACACCGTGATGGCACTACCCGTTGGGTGTCAGAAAGTGCGTCCGGGGTGCGTGATGGGCAAGGTGAACTGATATGGATTGATGGCGTCATGGTCGACATCACTGAATCCAAACGTCAAAATGCGATTTTAAGTGGCGTATTGTCAGCGGTGAATAAAGCCGTCGCTGTGTGTGAATATGATCGAAATGGACAAATCCTCAGGGTGAATGAAAACTTTCTCACCCTAACTGGCTTTCTAGAAAATGAGCTGTTGCACCAGCCCTATACGCTGCTCAATGATGATCGTGAGGGCGAGTCTATACATCAACTGAACTGGGATGAGTTGATGGAGCAAGAGCGGCTAGAAGGTGAGTATCACCGAGTTAGAAAAGACAAGCAGCCCTTGTGGGTGCGTTCATCCTTTCGTGTGATCCACGATATTGATCATGGGCACGCGCGAGTCATAGAGCTAGCAACAGACTTAACTGAACGCAGAGATATGGAGATACGTTTACGTCAAGCAAAAGAGAAAGCTGAGTTCGCTGCACAAGTCAAAACGAACTTCTTAGCCAATATGAGCCATGAAATACGCACCCCTATGAACGCCATTATTGGGTTTACTGACTTAATGCTTGATACGCCCTTACAACCGACCCAACAGCGCCACTTAACAACCATTCGAAAGTCGGCCCAGTCCTTGTTATCCCTATTGAATGATATCCTCGACACAGCAAAATTAGAGCAGGGTGCGGTGATTTTAGAGTCGATCGATTTTTCATTACGGGATGTGTGTGATCAAGTGTTGGCAACACTTGGGCTCTCAGCCTATAAAAAAGACCTTGAACTGATCTGCGATTATCCCGAAGAGCAGCCAACCTGGTTTAAAGGGGATCCGTTGCGCATTCAGCAGGTGTTGATTAATTTGGTTGGCAATGCCATCAAATTTACCCATCATGGACGTGTTGTTGTATCGGTGAAGTATGAAAACGATCTCCTCTTGATCAAGGTACTGGATACAGGTGTTGGCATTGCGGCCGACCGCTTAGAGGCTATTTTTGATCCCTTCTCACAAGAAGATGCATCCACCACTCGAAAATACGGTGGAACAGGGCTTGGAACCAGTATTTCAAAACAATTGGTTGAGGCGATGAAAGGAGACATACGCGTTACCAGTGAACTGGGTAAGGGCTCTTGTTTCTCAATAGAGTTACCACTTCCTGTAGGAAAAGAGGTTATTACTCCGCGAAGACGTGCAATCCAAGCACAATTGCCTCCGTTGCGGATTCTGATAGCAGATGATGTGCCTCAAAATCTTGAACTTTTGGCGTTGAACTTTGAGAAGGAGTCGCATCAGCTGCAGTTAGTAACAAATGGCTATGAGGCGGTTTCTGCCTTTAAAGAGCATCCGTTTGATTTAGTACTAATGGATGTGCAAATGCCTGAAATGGACGGCTATGACGCGACGCTCAATATTCGCGAATGGGAGCGGATGCAACAGCAGTCACCGACCCCAATTATCGCACTGACCGCCAACGTTTTAGAACAGGATCGCCTCAATGCAGAGAGAGCAGGCATGTCAGGTTTTGCTATCAAACCCTTGAATATGCAGGCCTTGCGTGAGGAAATTGTTCGTGTTCTGCAGCTGAAGCTGTCAGAGGACGAACCCTCATCCGATAGGCATTTCCCGCTAGAGGGTGATGAAATTAAAGGCGTAGATGTCATTGATTATGCACAGGGGGTGGCGCTTTGGGGATCTAAGCAAGCATTGCATAATGTGATTAAGCGCTTTTTGGCACAGAATAAAGAGACGGTTGATGCTTTGGTGAGCCTGAATGCTTCCCAGTTGTTGGAGCAGGCGCATCGCTTAAAAGGGGCTGCGGGTAACTTAGCATTAAAATCCCTAGCACATGCGCTGGATGCATTAGAAAAAGCGTTAAAAGATAAAGGGCCAAGTCATCATTATGATGAAGAAATACGAGCGCTCACGTTGGCGTTTCAAGAGGTGTATGCTCTGTTTGATACATTACCGAATGAGATCGTTTTTGAAAGTCAGATCCAACTCAATATAGATTCTGTAGAAAAGGCTAAGGCGCTGATTAATCAGATGCTGGCTCGACTGGATAAGGGGGAATTACCCGACGATTGTCTTGATGCATTAGCGGAGTGCATAGGCAGTCACGCCCTAGTCACCTTGACGGACTGTTTGGAGGATTTTGATTTTGATTGTGCACACTCAGCGTTGTTGACGTTGCAGGAAAGTTTGAATTCAAATCAGGAGGGGGATAAGCCTTCATGAGTCGTACCGATGTTCGCCCTAAACTTTTGATTGTCGACGATGAACCGACAAATTTACAAGTGCTTCGTCATATTTTACAGGACGAATACCGCTTGGTGTTTGCACGAGATGGCCACAAAGCCATCAGTCTTGCGAAGGAGCAGCAGCCTGACCTGATTTTGCTTGATATTATGATGCCGGATTTAGATGGACTGAGTGTTTGCCGTTTATTAAAGTCTGAACATTCAACTCGTTCAATTCCTGTCATTTTTGTCACAGCCTTATCGGATGTGGATGATGAAGCGATAGGGTTTGAAGCGGGTGGCGTTGACTATATTACTAAACCTGTCAGTGCCGCCGTGGTGAAAGCGCGCGTTAAAACGCATTTGAACCTTGTGCATTTAGATGAGATTCGTGAAACGCGCTTAGCCATCGTACAGCGACTCGGTCGAGCATCGGAATACAAAGACAATGAAACCGGCATGCATGTGATTCGTATGAGTCATTACTCGCGCGTGATTGCACGTGCTGCTGGGTTCAATGAGCATGATGCCGATGATTTATTAAATGCAGCTCCTATGCATGATGTGGGAAAAATAGGTATTCCAGACTCAATCATTCGTAAACCAGGCAAACTGGATGCAGACGAATGGCGCGAAATGCAGCGACATGCTGAAATAGGTGCTGAAATTATTGGGCAGGACGACTCTTCTTTGCTGCAAATGGCACGTCGTATTGCTCTGTATCATCATGAAAAGTGGGATGGCAGCGGCTATCCTGAAGGACTCAAGGGTGAGGCCATTCCGATTGAAGCACGTATTGTTGCCATTGCGGATGTCTTTGATGCCTTAACCAGTGTTAGGCCGTATAAAAAAGCTTGGACCGTTGATGATGCTGTGAACTTGATCGTTTCCGAAAGTGGTAAGCATTTTGATCCAACCTTAGTGGATGTGTTTGTTCAAGAGATTCCAGCGATCCTTGAGATCAAAGCTCGCTGGGTCGAAACAGAATAACGGTGGTTATACACTTTGTTCTTCAATTGTGAGCGTCGCAATCTCCTCAGCCAAGAGTGACGAGAGCTCAGGAATACAGGATCCACATCCGGTTCCGCAAGCCAGTTTTTCTTTGAGTGAATCGAGTGTATGGCAGCCCTTTTCAATGGCGGCTTTAATCGATGCCTCGGTCACTTGATGGCAACTGCAGATGATCTGTGTCGCTTGAGCTCCTTGTTGAGCATTGAGTAACCTAGTGCGTTGCGTGGGTGTTAAGGTACGTTTTGAAAAGAGCATATCCATAGGCGCTGGGTCTGATTGAATCGGATTTAGGCTGATTAATAATACCCAACGTAATCGATCCTGATCGAATGCCACTGCTCTCATGTCACCCGCGGAGCTTTGCACCCAGCTGTCTGGGGCTTGTCCTAAATGCTGACGACACCACTCCATCCATGAGCGAGGAAGCTCTGTGTCGGCCAGCAAAAACTGTGTTGAATGACGCATCGGAATTTTGGACCAATAGCCCCTGAGTCTTAACTCAGTGTCATCTTTAATCAGTAACTGTGCATGCCATTGAGCCGGGTAGGCGCTAAGAGCGACGGCTCCCTGCTTGGACTCGGGCTGGCCCGACACTGGATCACAAAAGCCTTCAAGCAGTGCATTGCAGTAGCCATCACCACTGAATTGTTGATTCCAATGCATGGGAATAAACACTTCGCCCTGACGCTGCGCTGCGCTGATCCGAACACGACCGATATAGCGACCCTGATGATTGCTTAACTCAGCCAAGTCTTGATCACGTAGGTTGTGATACTTAGCATCCTCTGGATGAAGGTCTACAAAGGGCTCTGCTCGGTGATTAAACAATCGGGCCGCTCGCCCTGTCCGAGTCATGGTGTGCCACTGATCGCGAATTCGCCCAGTGTTGAGCTGATAGGGCCACTGAGCCGATGGAAGGGCTTTTGGAGTGTTTGTTTGAGTGGCAATAAATTGTGCTTTTCCTGAGGGGGTCGAAAACTGGCCGTCGTCAAAAAGGCGTTTGCGTCCATACGGAAAGTGTTGATTGATCGGCCACTGCACAGGTTGAAGTTGATCGTATTCTTGTTGAGACAAGTGGCTAAGCCCGCTGATATCAAAGCTCCTTTGCCCATCGTTTTCAAACCCTGACAAGGCCGCATGCTCAGCAAAGATTTGAGCGGGGTGGCTAAAGTTAAACCCTTCTTCAAACCCTAGGGCTTTGGCAACATCGCAGATGATTTCCCAATCATGACGAGCCTCGCCTGGCGCTTTAATCAATCCCTTTTGTCTTGAAATACGGCGTTCAGAGTTAGTGACTGTGCCATTTTTCTCACCCCAAGTGCTGCTTGGCAGCTGAATATCGGCAAATGTTAGGGTGTCCGTCTCAGACATGGCTTCTGACACAATAACACAATCACAACGCTTTAAGGCTCGACGGATCAACGCTGTGTTGGGTAAGCTGACCAAAGGGTTGGTGGCCATGATCCATAATACTTTAATTTCCCCACGGTCAATCGCTTGAAAGAGGTCCAAGGCTTTATGGCCGGGTTGTTGTGCCATATTAGGGGCGTTCCAGAAGTTTTGAACTCTGTTGATGGCTTCGGGCGAAAACTCCATGTGTGCAGCCAATTGGTTGGCGAGGCCGCCGACTTCACGCCCTCCCATGGCATTGGGCTGACCCGTTAACGAAAAAGGTGAACTACCAGGCTTTCCTATCCGTCCTGTCGCTAGGTGACAATTCATCAGGCTATTGACTTTGTCCGTCCCAGAGCTGGATTGATTGACACCTTGAGAAAAGAGCGTGAGTGTTCTGGGTGTGTTGGTAAACCAATCAAAAAATATTGTTAGGTCGGCTAAAGGAATATCGGTTAATCTCGCGGCTGTTTGGATATCGGGGATGTCTTGGCGTGCCGCTTCGATGGCTCTTTCAAACCCTTCCGTGTGCTGGTCAATATAGGATTGGTCGAGAGCATCCGAGTGAGCCAGATGGACAAGAAGGGCATTAAAGAGAGCGACATCTGAGCCGGGTTTGAGGGCCAAATGCAAGTCTGCGAGCTCGCAGGTTGCCGTTGCACGAGGATCAATAACAACGACTTTAACCTGAGGACGTTGCGTTTTAGCGGCTTGAATTCGTTGAAATAAAATAGGGTGATTCCAAGCTGCATTTGAGCCCACCAGAATAATCAGGTCAGCCAGCTCAATATCTTCGTAGCAACCAGGAACCGAATCAGAGCCAAACGCACGTTTATGTCCTGCAACGGTTGATGCCATGCATAAGCGTGAGTTGGTGTCGACGTGAGATGACCCTAAGAAACCTTTCATCAGCTTATTGGCGACGTAATAATCCTCTGTAAGCAGCTGCCCTGATAAGTACATGGCGATACTGCCTGGTCCATGTGCGTCCAAGCTTTGGCGAATTCGGGAGGCGACCGCTTCAATCGCGTCAGACCAATGCACGTTTTGTCCATCTACGCGAGGCAGCAACAATCGCTGCTCAGTTTGGGTGGTTTCATGAAGCGTTGAGCCTTTGATACACAGCCGCCCGAAGTTAGCGGGGTGTTGGCTATCGCCTGAGACTGCAATGATGCGTTGATCCGACAGTTCTGCGGTTACACCGCACCCTACACCACAATACGGGCAAGTTGTGTTTTGCTTCATAGTCACTCATCCAAAAAAAAAGCCCATTGCTTCACACACCAATCATGTGCAAAGAAATGGGCAGCATTGCCGATCTGGTTCATCAACCAGACGAGAAGATTCATAAATAATTTAAGCAATAGGTATGCCATGCTGGAGATACACAAGTGTTGTGGTGCTGGTGGTAGATAAGGAGGCGATTGAGAAATGAAACTTGCCACAAATTGGTGCGAAAGAAGTGTGCATTGCGTTAAATTGGTGGCAGGGACTGTGCGGGTACATAAATAAAACGTTGGAAGCTGGATTAAATCTGTTACATTGCACAGAAAACAACATTGTGCGCAGGATGGTATAGTTTTTGCGTTTTATGATGTGATGTAAGATCTATCAATCGGAGACGTCTATGCCTGCATGCCGTACTGAAGATTTCTTATTGGCGTCTAAGCGCTGTGAGATATCCAATCTGCAACAACTTTTGATGACGGGTGAACTGGTCAAGTCAATCAGTCAGCTGGTTCATACACTGCAGCGTGAACGTGGTTTATCGAATGTCTATATCGCATCATCAGGTCAACGCTTTGGCCCTCAGCGCTTAGCTCAAATTGAGCAGGGCGAGCATCTCGAAACAGAGCTTAAAGCACGGTTGGCGTCTATGAATCTAGATGCCTGCCACTTGTCAGGTAGCGTGAGGCTCTATACGCGTATCGCTTACGTCGTTCATGGTCTGAATAGCTTGCCATCGATTCGTGACAAAACTCAGAGCCTTCAAATAAGTGCCAAAGAATTAACAGGGCTGATGAGCCGCTTGATTGCAGGGTTGTTATCAGTCGTTTTTGAAGCCGCCGATACAGCGACAGACCCTGATATTACACGGGCTTTGGTGGCGATGTTCAATTTTATGCAAGGGAAAGAATTAGCAGGGCAAGAGCGGGCTTGGGGAGCCAGTGGCTTTGCTGCGGGTCATTTTGAGCTTGAGGATCAGCAAAAACTTCATGATTTAATCGACGCACAATCCCGATGCTTTGAAGTGTTCACCGAGTTTAGTAGCGAGTCGCCTTTAATAAGTTGGGAGGCCTTGCTATCCGACCCCTGTTCAGATGAGTTGATTCGCTTACGGCAACTGGTTGCGCGCTCGGAAGAAGGGCAGGCAATCCCCTCGGCGTTTAGTGAAATCTGGTATGACGTTGCCACTTGCCGTATTGATGCCATGCGAGCCATCGAGAGCTTGCTGGCGGCGGATCTATTGGCCTTGTGTCAAACTAAATTAAAAGCCGCGGAGCAAGACTTACACAATCATCGCCGACTTTTGGCTGATTTGGCAAAGGAAGATGATGTAGGTTCATCTTCATTAAGCTATTTAACGGACTCCTTGCATGCGTATGATCAGGACTTATCCATCACGCCGGGTCGTTCAGTCTACGAGTTACTAAAAGCTCAATCCATGCGCTTGCAGTTAGTGAGCGATGAACTACAGCAAGCGCGCCAAGCCTTGACCGAGCGTAAAACCCTAGAGCGAGCAAAAGGGCTGCTGATGGAGTACCAAGGCCTCTCTGAAGAAGCCGCCTATCGACAGATACGTCAAGCGGCCATGGAACAAAATCTCCGCGTAATCGACATTGCGGATACCATTATTAAACGCACTCAGGCCATTATTGGTAAAAAATGACCCTTGGCGTTTTGTTTTGAATGAATTCAGTGCACCTTGCCCAATCACGGGGCAAAAATACTCTAGATTGCCTTACCTTTTTTACATGTTTTTTCCTAATTCATTGTTTTTAATGCCCTATGAAAAGTTGGCATGAAATAAGCATTCTAATTCAGTAGACATAATGCATCGGACCATAAACTATTTTGTGGTCACTGAATCGGACAACGGCGTCCATCTCACATCTGATCCTTCGGATGTTCGAGATGACGCCGTTTTTTTTTGATTAGGAGAAAATCCATGAAAGCTAAAAATTCAACGCTGAACACCACAACTGACGTTCAACCTTTAAATGTGGATAGACGGAAATTTGTGGGTGGCATGGCGGCATTGGCAGGGGCTGCTTCTTTGGGTGGGTTCTTGCCATTGGTCTCTTCTAAGGCTCAAGCGGCATCAGGCAAGCTTGAGACGACATCGGCAAAACTTGGATTTATTGCCCTGACAGATGCCGCGCCTTTATTTGTAGCCTTGGAAAAAGGATTTTTTGCTAAGCATGGCATGAAGGATGTTGAAGTGCTGAAACAGTCCTCTTGGGGAACAACACGCGATAACCTCGTGTTGGGGTCTCAGCGTAACGGCATCGATGGCGCTCATATCTTAACGCCCATGCCTTATTTGATCGCATCGGGGGCCATGACCGCCAATAATGTTCCAACGCCTATGTATATTTTGGCGCGTTTGAACTTGTCGGGTCAGTGCATCTCTGTGGGTCGTGAATACAGTGATTTAAAAGTGGGGCTCGATACTCAAGAATTCGCACAGGCAATAGCGGCTAAGCGGGCCTCGGGACAGGCCGTGAATGCAGCCATGACCTTCCCAGGCGGCACTCATGATATGTGGATGCGTTACTGGTTGGCCGCTGGAGGCATTGATCCTGATCAGAACATCTCGACGATTGTGGTTCCACCGCCTCAAATGGTTGCCAATATGCGTGTTGGCAGTATGGATACCTTCTGTGTCTGCGAGCCTTGGAATCAGCAGCTGATTAATCAGGGTATCGGCTACACCGCCAACACCACGGGCGAGCTATGGCATAACCATCCGGAAAAAGCCTTTGCGATGCGCGCAGATTATGTCGATGCAAACCCTAATTCAACAAAAGCATTAATCATGGCGATCATGGAAGCTCAGATGTTTTGTGAGCAACCCGAAAATAAAAAGGAAATCGCTGAAATCTGCTCAAGACGTCGTTGGATACATGCCCCCTATGCTGACATTATCGACCGTATGGAAGGTAATTTTGATTATGGTACTGGTAAGGTGGTTGAAAACCATCCGAGTCAAATGCGTTATTGGAAAGACAGCACATCCTATCCCTATAAAAGCCATGACTTATGGTTTTTAACCGAAAATAAGCGCTGGGGATATTTGCCTAAAGATTTTGATTCAAAAACGATTATTGACCAAGTTAACCGAGAGGATATTTGGCGCGAGGCGGCGGCTACATTAGGCATTGATAAGTCCGATATTCCAGAAACAACATCTCGTGGATTGGAAACCTTCTTTGATGGCAAGGTGTTTGATCCAGAAAACCCAGATGCCTATTTAAATAGCTTAGCGATTAAACGCGTATAAATAATAAGCCCTTATTGTTGGGGGAGGATTTTTACTATGACTACCAAAGCGAATAGTATTGTTAAACCTTTATCGGCTGTCGGCATGCCTGCTGCAATGGATAAAACACTATTGCGTTTTAAAAGCCTGGGTGACAGTTTTGTGCAAAAGGTTTTACCTGCACTTATTGTTGGTTTTATATTAATGCTGATATGGGAGCTATTGTCTTCCTCTCAGGGCGCGACGTTACCTTCACCCTCTAAAGTTGTTAAGGATACTTGGGAGTTAATTATCAATCCCTTTTATAACAACGGTGGAACGGATGTGGGGATGGGCTGGCAAATTCTGGCGAGCTTAGAACGAGTTGCCTATGGCTACAGCTTAGCGGTTATTGTTGGGATAAGTTTAGGTGTGCTGGTTGGTCAGTCCACTTGGGCCATGCGCGGTTTAGACCCTATTTTCCAAATCTTAAGAACGGTTCCCCCCTTGGCATGGCTGCCAATTTCGTTGGCAGCATTTCAAGACAGCAGTCCATCCGCAATCTTTGTGATTTTTATTACAGCAATCTGGCCAATTATTATTAATACCTCTGTTGGGGTTCGTAATATACCAGAGGATTATCGCAATGTTGCTAAGGTGTTATCACTAAATGGTTATGAGTATTTTACCAAAGTCATGTTGCCAGCAGCCGCACCCTATATCTTCACAGGCCTTCGCATTGGCATAGGTTTGTCTTGGTTAGCCATCGTTGCTGCTGAAATGTTGATTGGTGGCGTGGGAATTGGTTTCTTCATCTGGGATGCGTGGAATGCATCTATGATCAGTGACATTGTGTTAGCGCTGGTTTATGTGGGAGTTGTCGGATTTCTGCTCGATAAATTCATTGGTTTTATTTCAAGTTTAGTCACCCGCGGCACGAGTAACTAATAGGAGCACATAAAATGTCTAAGCATTATTTATCGATTGAAGGTGTAAACAAATTCTTTGGACAGGGTGCTAAACAGTCCTGTGTGCTCAAGAATGTGAACTTAAATATTAAAAAGGGTGAGTACATTTCGATAATCGGTCACTCCGGTTGCGGTAAGTCGACGGTGTTGAACATCGTGGCGGGGCTTTTGCCTGCGACAGATGGCGTGGTCATTCTAGACGGTAAAGAAGTGAACTCACCGGGTCCTGATCGAAGTGTTGTGTTCCAAAACCATTCATTACTGCCTTGGTTGACGGTGTATGAGAATGTGGCGCTTGCTGTTAATAAAACCTTCAAGAAAACAAAGACAGCACAAGAACGGCATGAATGGATACTAAAAAGTCTGGAAATGGTGCACATGTCTCACGCATTGGATAAGCGTCCAGCCGAAATTTCTGGGGGCATGAAGCAACGTGTTGGGATTGCCAGAGCTCTAGCAATGGAACCGAAGGTCCTGTTATTGGATGAGCCATTTGGTGCGTTAGATGCACTGACTCGCGCCCATTTACAAGATGAGGTGATGAAGATTCAGGCTGAGATTAACAGCACCATCATCATGATCACACATGACGTTGATGAAGCCGTATTGCTCTCAGATCGTATTGTCATGATGACCAATGGCCCAGAGGCCACCATCGGTGAAATTTTGGAAATAGACTTACCTAAACCGCGTAATCGTATAGAGATGGCTGATAACCCCAAGTACAACCGTTATCGACAAGCAGTTTTGCGTTTCCTATATGAAAAGCAACGTAAGGTGGAAGTGCTCACATCGGCTGAGAAACCGAAATCCACCCAAGCCAGTCTTAAAAAAGCGGCCTCCGCTTAACGAAATCGTTCAAGTAGATAGAGGTCGAGGTGAACACCATGAAAAAACAACTAGTGGTTATTGGCAATGGGATGGTAGGTCATCATTTTGCTGAACAGTGGATGGCATCAGAGATGGCCGCCGATTATGAACTGCATGTATTTGCAGAGGAAAATCAGCGTGCCTATGACCGTGTCCATTTATCTGAGTATTTTGAAAAGCAAAGTTCGGCGCACTTACAATTGGGTGATGATGGATTCTACACACTCCCCGGAATCCATTTGCATCTCAATGAAGCGGTGATCGCGCTGGACCGCGAAGCAAAGTCTGTGACGACGGCACAGCGGCAGTATTCATATGACACATTGGTGTTTGCGACGGGCTCCTATCCATTTGTGCCACCGATAGACGGACGTGAGTTGGATCATTGCTGGGTGTATCGAACGCTTCAAGACTTGGATGCCATTCGGGCCAGTGCTCAAGGGGCCACGAGAGGGGTTGTTGTAGGAGGGGGGCTCTTAGGGCTCGAAGCGGCGAATGCACTGCGGATGCTTGGATTAGAGGCGCATGTGGTTGAGTTTGCACCGCGCTTGATGCCGGTTCAATTGGACAGTGATGCGGGTTCACTTTTACGTGCCAAAATCGAAGATTTGGGTGTTAAGGTTCACACCGAAAAAGCGACGCGCAAGATTATTCCTGGCGATGAACAACGACTACGGATGTGCTTTGCGGATGAAACCTACCTTGAAACAGATCTGATTGTGTTTTCAGCGGGTATTCGCCCACAAGATCAGCTGGCACGTGAGGCCGGTTTGCAGCTGGGAGAGAGAGGCGGGATAGCCGTTGATCAACATTGCCGGACCAGTGATCCGTCAATCTATGCAATTGGTGAGTGCGCGGTCTGGAACAATCAGCAATATGGCCTAGTCGCACCGGGCTACACCATGGCACGGGTGGCGGCTGCCCATATGATTGGCAATGTTGGAACCACCTTTACCGGTGCGGACATGTCGACGAAGCTTAAACTGTTAGGTGTCGATGTGGGGTCCATTGGTGATGCACATGGCGCGACACCCGGTGCACTGAATTATCGCTACAGTAATGAGATTGAGGGCGTGTATCGACGTTTAGTTGTCTCCGCTGATGGCTCTAAGCTGTTGGGTGCAATTCTTGTCGGTGACAACAGTTATTATGACACCCTATTGCAATATGCATTGAATGGCATCGCGTTACCGGAACACCCCGAATCCTTAATTCTACCGGACAGCTCTGGTATGAGCTCGCCGAGCCTTGGTGCATCGGCATTGCCCTATGAGGCGACGTTGTGTTCATGTCACAATGTGACCAAAGGCGATATCTGTGAGGCGATGAATGATGGGGCGGTGAGTCTGTCTGATATCAAATCGATGACAAAAGCTGCAACGGGTTGTGGTGGTTGCGCCGCGATGGTCAAAACCGTGTTTGAAAGCGAGTTAGAAGCCCGAGGCGTTCAGGTCGATAAGTCCATCTGCGAGCATTTTTCCCATACCCGTCAAGAGTTGTTTCATTTAGTTAAAGTTGAAGGTATTCAAACATTTGATGAGCTAATTGAGCGACATGGGCAGGGTGGAGGTTGCGAAATTTGTAAGCCAGCCGTGGCGTCTATTTTGGCCAGTGTGTGGAATGAACATGTTCACGAAGCAAAGCATTTGCCACTGCAGGACACCAATGACACCTTTATGGCGAATATGCAGAAAAATGGTACGTATTCAGTTGTGCCTAGAATTCCAGGCGGAGAAATAACCCCCAAAATGCTGATTAAAATTGGGGAGGTGGGTGAAAAATACAACCTCTATACCAAAATCACGGGTGGCCAACGGATTGATTTGTTTGGCGCGACCTTAGATGAGTTGCCTTTAATCTGGGAAGAGTTGATTGCAGCGGGTTTTGAAACAGGGCATGCCTATGGCAAGTCGTTGCGAACTGTCAAATCCTGTATTGGCGATACTTGGTGTCGCTACGGTGTGCAAGACAGCATGAGCATGGCGATTCGCTTGGAGAATCGTTACAAGGGCATGCGTTCACCCCATAAGGTTAAAATGGCGGTATCCGGTTGTACACGTGAATGTGCGGAAGCGCAAAGCAAAGATATCGGAGTGATCGCGACAGAGAATGGCTGGAATCTGTATGTGTGTGGCAATGGTGGGATGAAACCTCGTCATGCGGATCTATTCGCGACGGATTTAGATGATGAGACACTGATTCGTTATATTGATCGAGTGTTGATGTTCTATGTCTATACGGCTGACCGATTACAGCGTACCTCTGTGTGGCTCGAAAACCTTCAAGGCGGATTAAAATACCTGAAGGAGGTGGTGATTGATGACAGCCTCGGTTTGGCTGAGGAGCTGGAAACCCGGATGCAGCATATTGTCGATACGTATCAATGTGAATGGAAAACCGCCATCAATGACAGCGAGAAACGTAAGCGTTTTCGCAGTTATGTGAACGCGAGCGAGCCCCGCAAAGCGCGTATTCAATTGATTGAAGAGCGTGGCCAATTGATACCCGCGCGCATGATTACTGAGGAGGAAGTCGCATGAATGCTGCATCGACTGCATCACTCCAATGGCAGAACGTTTGCCATCGCAAGGATCTAGTGCCCCACTCAGGCATCGCTGTCATGCTTGGCAAGGAGCCTGTGGCTGTATTCTGGCTTCCAGGTCATGATACTGAGCTCTACGCGATTGGCCATACCGATCCTTTTTCCGGATCTGAAGTTCTTGCCCATGGCATTCTCTGTGAAAGTCAAGGCATCTGGTCTGTTGCATCACCCTTGTATAAACAACACTTTCGGTTAGATACCGGGCGCTGTATTGAAGCACCGGAGGTGGGAGTGGATGTTTGGGCTGTACGGGTTGAGCAGGACTGGGTACAAATAGGGAATATTTTGATTGGTTAAGGTTTTTCGTTAGTCATTTGTGCTTGGATGGCAAATGTTGAGCCCTGCTTGAACGCAGGGTTCAACAACATCAAGCCATCGAGTATGACGCCGTCTGCTTGTAATCGGTCTTTAATGTCGAGCACGAAAATGCCATTCTCCCGGTTGAATGTCATTAGCAACGGCCTGTTTGATACTCTCATCGATATCGGGTGAGTCAAGATCATACAACCCACAGAGTTTGAATGCTCGGCGTATATCAACGGATGGCCCCAGATATTCATAGACTACTCGTGCACAGCAGGGCATGCGCTCGCCACTGCCCGACACGCCTAACTTCAACCCTGTTAGCCGCGTGACGCGATTCTTAAAGGTCGGAAATAAAATGGTCTGCGTGATTTCTTGATCGGTGAGTGACTCGTAGTCGACCATAAAGATGCGATCAATCAAGAAGGTTGCAAATCCTAAGTACTTCCCATGATAGATTTTATCGTTAGGGCTTTCTTGCAAGCGTTCTGTGCGCTGGTAGTAGACTTTATCTTGCTGACGTTCCAAACAGGTTAGCATTCTGAGCAATTTGCCAGGATAGGCCATGGAAAGATGATATTCAAAATAATAGCCTAAGTATTTATCAAGGCCTTGATGACCGAGTTGACCTAAGTGTTCTAAATGCTCAGTTTCAGGTGAGGCTCTTAGCTCATCGCTAGAGGGGCGTGGACGGACTTGAATCAACCGCAAAAACTGATTATGAGGGAGCAATATTTCATGTTCTTCGACACCGAAGAAATCACAAAAACGTCGAAGAGTGTTGGCTGACGGCTTCGCATGTCCCCCTAAATAACGGTTAAATTGAGGCCGATTCATTTTCATTCTGCGGCAGACATCCGCAATGGATTTATAGTAACTGCATAGAAGCCTTAGATTGCGAGAAAAGTCTTCAGTCATGGCATCTCTCCTATAAACCCAAATCGGCTGATATTGGCCGCTCGAGTGTTCAGTGTAACCCGAAAGGCGGTATCCGCTAAAGATAGGTGTTTCCCCTAGTCTATCGAGTTCAGACGGTCATTTCTCCTGCTAGAGGAAGGATAAGTCCTTGTCGCACGGCATCGATGGACTCATTCTGGCTGAGTAAAAAGTGCAGTTTTGTGAAGGCGGCTTCAAGGGTTAAATCCGCACCTGCAATGACACCAATTCGATTCAACGTTGCCCCTGTTGCGTAGGCACCTTGGCTCACCGATCCATACGCGCACTGGGTGATATTCAATATGGTCACTCCAGACGTTGATGCATGTGCTAGCACCTCAATAAAGTCTTTGTTGGCATCTGGAGGGTTGCCGGCTCCATAGGTCTGCAAAACTAACCCTCTTACCCCTGGACGCTCAACAACGGCTTTAAGAATCTCGGCGGAGATCCCCGGAAAGGTTTGAATCACGGCAACGGCATCAGGATTAAAGGTAGGGGCAAGGTGTGATGGTGCACGCTTTTTGAGTAGCAACTGGCTTTGAATCTCGATGTTAATTCCAATACTGCCTAACCAAGGAAAATTGGGGGAGTCGAATGCATCAAATCCGGCACTTTTTACTTTCGTACTGCGATTACCGCGCAAGAGCCGATTCGCGAAGAAAATACACACTTCGGGGATATTGTAATGACCGGCCAGCATTACGGCGGTGATCAGGTTTTCTGGACCATCACTTCTGGCCTCCATCATGGGGATTTGAGAGCCTGTTAAAATCACAGGTTTATTCATTCCCTGGAGCATGAATGACAGCATAGAGGCGGTATAAGCCATGGTGTCAGTGCCGTGAAGCAGTACGAATCCATCATACTCGTCCCAGTTTTGCATTAAGAGATGACTGAGTCGAGTCCAATCGTTGGGCAGGATATTTGAACTATCAATCAGCTGCTGGCATTCGATAATGTCATAGTGAGGGAGGTGTTGTAGACCACGGGCACGAAAAAGCTTGTTGATGAGCTTATGAAAACCCTTCATCGGGACATAGCCCTGCTCAGAGGGTTGCATACCAATGGTTCCACCAGAATAAATAATAAGCACTCGGCGTTTCATGATCATCTGTCCTATTATGTTTTTATCTGAGTATTTCAACATAGCCTCAACCGAGTTCACATTTGACGATTAGATGATGATAGACGCTCTTTGTAAGATAATCAGCAACAGATCGCATCACTCTCTGTTTTTAAGCCGATTTCTTTTAGAGCCATGGCATCTGAAATCACGTTAAAATAGTCAGACCAATCGATAACAACAATAGATCAACAAAGTGCCCCTTCATGATACAAGAATATTTAGATGACCTCGTTTTGACTTTATCCACAGAAAAAAATCGTGGCAAGGTGGCGGATTATATTCCGCAACTGGCGCATGTCGATCCGCATCAGTTCGGTATTGCGGTTTGCACCCCTGAGGGACAAATGTACTCGGCTGGGCAAGCAAATACCTTGTTTTCCATTCAGAGTATTTCAAAAGTCTTTACCCTTACGATTGCGCTTGGCAAGTTGGGGGATGGTATTTGGACGCATGTTGGGCGCGAGCCATCGGGTGATCCATTTAACTCAATTGTTCAGCTTGAACATGAGTCTGGCAGGCCGCGTAATCCCTTTATTAATGCAGGTGCCATAGCGGTGGTCGATGCCATTATGATGGGGCATGCGCCAAAAGAAACACTTGCCGAGATCCTCAACTTCGTGCGCTTTATTTCGAATGACAATAGTATTTGCTTTGATCACATTGTAGCCGCGTCTGAAATGGCCCACCGTGACCGCAATGCCTCACTGGCGCATTTTATGAAGGCGTTTGGGCGTTTACGTCATGATGTAGACAAGGTGCTGGGGACCTATTTTCATCAGTGCTCCATTGCTATGAGTTGTGAGCAACTGGCAAGAGCTGGGCTGTTTTTGGTATCCGATGGGGTGGATAAAACAACGGGGATTCGTGTCGTGTCGGCCCAACGTGCCCGTCGTATCAATTCGTTGATGATGATGTGCGGTCACTATGATGGTTCTGGCGAGTTTGCTTACCGCGTGGGGTTGCCCGGAAAAAGTGGTGTCGGCGGTGGTATTCTTGCCATTGCTCCCGGTAAGGGCTCCATAGCTGTTTGGTCTCCAGGGCTCGATAAACTCGGGAATAGTTATTTAGGAACCCGAGCCCTAGAGCGTTTTGTACAACACACAGGTTGGTCTGTGTTTGGGCATTGATTAACGCGGCATGACTTTCACGCCGCCAATGGACTCTAAGGGTTCGGGGCGTGAGAGATAAAATCCTTGTGCATAGTCGACACCGATGCGGGCGAGAATCCTGAGCGTTTCAGCGTCTTCAACGCATTCAGCGATGGTTTTCAAGCCCATCAGATGACCTATGTTATTGATCGAGGCCACCATGGCTTGATCAATCGGACTGTTGGGTAAGTCTTGGATGAAAATGCCATCAATCTTTAGATAGTTCACGGGCAATTGTTTTAAGTAACCAAATGAAGACAGGCCACTGCCGAAATCATCGAGTGCAAATTGGCAGCCTAGAGACTTTAGCTCTTCGATAAAGGCAGCTGCATTTGATGGATCGGCAATGGCGGCCGTTTCGGTAATTTCGAAGCAGATATATTGAGCAGGAACGGCATGCTTGCGTATTTGGTCGCGGATGACGTTTAAACAGTCTTGGCGTCCAATAGACGCCCCCGATAAGTTGATCGCACAGAAAACAGGCTGTTGATTTCGTCTAAGTTGGTCGCCCATCCACGCCAGCGTATTGCGGATAACCCACTGATCAATTTTGGGCATCAGACCAAAGCGCTCTGCGGCTGGAATAAACGCACCCGGTGGAATGATTTCCCCTTCTTCATCCACCAAACGGGTTAATATTTCATAGTGAGGAATGTCCAGATGTGCCGTATCAAATGGGACAATCGTCTGAAAGTAAAGTCGAAACCTGTCACGATCCAAAGCGTTCTGAATGCGGCTAGCCCATTGAATCTGCCCTTTACGGAAGTGCAATTCTTGATCGTTCAGCTCAAATAAATGCACGCGATTTCGTCCAAGATCTTTGGCCGCATAGCAGGCGGTATCGGCATGGCTGAGAACCTCATCAAGTGATCCACAATCATGTGAAATAATCACCATACCAATGCTCACACCCACTGAAAAAACCTGCCCATCCCAGGAAAAACGGAAGTTTGTCACGGTCCGACGTAACTGCTCGGCAATCTGCAGACCTTTCTCCAGTGGGCAGTAGGACAGTAAAACGCCAAACTCGTCACCACCAAGACGCGCCAGCGTGTCGCTTTGACGCAGGATGGGTTTGAGTAAACTGGACAGCTGTTTGAGCAGCGCGTCCCCAGCGCGATGGCCACAGGTGTCATTGACCAGCTTGAATTGATCTAAATCCAGATAGCACAGGAGATGCTCGGCCCCTTGTGTTTGTGCTTCAATGATTAGACCTTCTAAACGCCGCTCAAACTCACGTCGATTGATCAGCCCTGTTAAGGTGTCATGGACGGCTTGAAAAGTGAGCATCTCTTGCAGTCGGTTGTTTTGGGTCATGTCTTGCAGGGCTATCACCCAACCCATGCTCTTTTTTTGTGTATCGAAAAGTGGCGAGCACTTAATTTGCACCTCAGCCGTCTTGCCGTGTTTGTTCCTCAGCTTAAAATAGCTGAATGATGAGTTTGACGTATTATTAAAGTGGGTATCGGTGCAAAGCGTTGATATGAGGACTCTGTCTCCATCACTGTCTTGCATGGGTAAGAGTGTGTCAATAGGGAGGCCAAATGCGGCCTGGGCCTCCCAGCCCAAAAGCGTACAGGCCATGGGATTCAAATAGACCGTATTTTTTTGGGCATCGCAGGTGATCACGGCTTCGGTGATTGCTTCCAAGGTGACTTGTGCGAGTTCAGAGTGACGGTGCAAGCGTGCTTCCATGCGTTTTCGTTCGCTAATGTCTCGGATCAGCGCACTGTATTGTATACCTTCCTCGGTGGGGCTCGCTGAGGTGGTTACTTCAATAGGGAAGGGAAGAGATAGGTCGTTTTTAAACCCCACGAGTTCATGTGGGCCTTCATCTGGACTGCTGGCGAGTGTTACGAATAGATCATTTAAATGCGTGGCAGGAAAAAACTGGCGCGAGTCTTCATGCAACAGTAATCCGCTCGGTGAGCCAATGATGTCCTGAGCCGACCGTCCAAAAATCACTTCAGCCCCTGGGTTGGCGCTGGTGATAATGCCCTTATTTGAAAAGGTAATAATGCCGTCTTGCATATCCCTGACAATCAAGCGTGTGCGCATAATCATGCGATTGAGGTTCGACATCACACGATTGTATTGTGCTGCTATTTGTCCAACTTCGGTAAAGGGTTCAACCGGAACACGCTGTTTTAAGTCACCCGTGCGTTCTTGCTCTTGCATGCTCGATAACAGTTCGCTTAATTCTGTACGGGCACCGTGCTCTGAAAAATTCAGACCTTGGTGCTCGGCGTCTAAACTGACACGCAAAGGTGTGAGGCGCTTAAGTAGCTGCAATACTAAATAAGACGTTGGAAAAACAAAGAGTGCGCACGCCGCAATGCCAATAAGCTGGATGCCTATCCATTCAAACCGACTGAAGGGCTCGCCTAACGCATCTAAGTGGCCGAAAAGCGCCACCGCCAGAGTTCCCCAAATACCGGCTGCAAGATGAACAGGGACGGCTGAAATGGCATCATCAAGTTGGTAACGCAGCATTAATCGGTCGGTCATGAACATGACGAAGGCACCAATGGCACCAATCAGTGCAGCATGAGGTGTCGAAACTAAGTGGCAACCAGCGGTGATGGCGACCAGTCCGGCTAACGTGCCATTAATGGTGAGGCTTGTACTGCGAACCTTCTCTTTTTCGGCATTTGATAAAATCATGGCCATCATTCCACCCGCACAAGCCGAGATGATGGTGTTGACAATAATGCCTGCAATTTTTTCGTTGAACTCTAAGGTGCTGCCACCATTAAAGCCAATCCAACCAATCATGAAAAATAACATACCCAGAATGGCCAAAGGGAGATTGCTGCCGGGTATCTCCTGAGGTTTACCCTGAACAAAGCGTCCCGTGCGTGGCCCAATCACGATGACGGCTGCCAGTGCCACCCATCCTCCTAAACTGTGGACAACGGTGCTGCCCGCAAAATCCGTAAACCCCAGTGCCTCCAGCCAGCCAGATGTCGGGTTAATGGCACCACTCCACGCCCAGTGTCCAAACGTGGGGTAAAGAATCAAGCTAATGAGGGCGGTAATGAGAACGTAGACTTGAAAACGGCTGCGCTCAGCAATGGCGCCCGAGACAATCGTTGCTGCGGTGGCGCAAAAGGTCAGCTGAAACAGAAAAAAGCTGGCATGCCATAAACTATCATCAGTAAAGTCAGCCGCTAACCAGCGCAGATCAAGTGACCAGGCATCGTGTTGGCCAAACATAATGGTAAAACCCAGTAGCCAGAAGAGAAGTGCTGCAACAATTAAATCGAATGCATTTTTTAACGCTACATTGATGGCGTTTTTACTGCGCGTAAGACCTGATTCTAGGCACAGAAAACCGCCTTGCATCATTAAGACCAAGACGGCGCCAATCATAATCCATAACGCGTCGAGTGCACTCTTATCTATCACAAATCGGCCCCCGTTTTTTGTCCTGCCCTAAATGAGTGCGCTGAGAAAAACAGAGGTACTTCAAACAGGGAGTTAAGATGCTATTACTTGACCAGTATCTTAACTACTGCAGGAGTTGTGCCATAAAACAAAGGTTTAGTAGATAAGGACCACTTTTGAGTTTATTAAAGACGACGAACTTTAAAACTACGGCCCTTGATTTTGCCCTGTTTTAAAAGCTCAAGAGCACGTGGTGAGGCTGCACGCTCTATGGCCACATAGGCCGAGAAATCAGTGACATTGATTTTTCCAATCGCATCGCCTGTGAGCTCACCAGAGGCGGTTAGAGCGCCTAAAATATCGCCAGGTCGGAGTTTGTCTTTCCGTCCTCCTGCAATGCATAAAGTGGTCATTTTAGCGGGTTCGGGCACCTTATCGGGAGAGGGGGAAGCCAGAGGTTTAAGCGCTTTGATTGCTTGCGTTTGCAATTCTTCGATGCGCTTTAAACGATAGGTTTCACGGTCTGAACACAGGCTAATGGCCATCCCCTGACGTCCGGCTCGTCCTGTGCGGCCAATGCGATGGGTATAGACGGCAGGGTCAGCGGGTAAGTCAGCATTAATGACTAGGTCGACACTGTCAATGTCTAAGCCACGAGCGGCTACATCTGTTGCAAACAAATAGCGGCAGCTGCCATTGCTGAAGCGAATGAGGACTTGATCACGATCTCGTTGCTCTAAATCACCATGTAACGCTAGGCTTTTAAGTCCATAGTTACGGAGTGCGGCCACCATGTCGCTGCAGGTTTGCTTGGTGTTGCAGAAAATAATCGCAGCTTCAGGGGCGAAGTGTTGCAACAGTGCGGCAAGTGTCTCTGTTTTGTCTTGATTTTTGTATGTGATATAGGCTTGTTCGATGGTGCTGTCATCATGTTGGCTTTCGACACTGACACGCAGAGGGTCAAATTGATAAGCCGCACTCATTGCCTCAATCGTGTCTGGATAGGTAGCCGAAAAAAGAAGTGTTTGGCGTTTCTCGGGTGTCGCGCCAATGATAAAACGAATATCGTCTTCAAACCCCATGTCGAGCATGCGGTCAGCTTCATCGAGAATCAGGGTGTGCAAGGACTCAAGGTTAAGCGTTTGTTTGCGTAAATGATCGCGTAAACGTCCAGGCGTACCAATGACGATATGAGCCCCGTGTTCCAGTGAGCCAATTTGAGGGCCAATGGGTTGTCCGCCACAAATGGAAATAATTTTAATATTATCAAGGTAGCGTGCAAGTTTCCGAAGCTCTGTGGCGACCTGCGTCGCTAATTCACGAGTCGGACATAAAATGAGACCCTGTATTCCGAAAAAGCGAGGATTGATTTTTTCCAACAGACCGATACCAAATGCGGCTGTTTTACCGCTACCTGTTTGGGCTTGAGCGATGATGTCTCGACCTTGGAGTATGACGGGTAAGCTTTGCTGCTGAATGGGCGTCATGGCGGTGTAGCCCATTTGAGCGAGATTCTCTAAGGCTTTAGGGGGTAGCGGGAGTTGGGCAAAATCTTCAGGTTTCACAGGATGTCCACATTTTAAATTTGAGTGGGAATTATAGCATGCGCTGAGCGCTGTGCGTGAAGGCTATGATCATCGAACATGAACCTTCTGATTTCTTCCTCCACAGATTGACGACATCTGAAGGGCGGTTAGGAGTTTGACATTTAGATCAAAGCTCATTAGCATAACCTCACTCTTAGGGGAGTAATCTCTTGGTATTTCGTTGCCAAGGCGTCAGCCAACATACTTGAGCCACATGCTTATGGTTGCCGCGCTCACTGATTCATGCAGTGAGATTGATGAGACCTAAGGTATTAATACACCTACCGGGGCCGGACGTGTATTCATACCTTATGGTTAATCGTCTGGCCCCTGGTATCATCATGGAAGCGTTTTTGTTCTCAACCCTTGCCGTTGCTTTAGCCGAAGTGGGTGATAAAACCCAGCTTCTTTCCTTGTTATTAGTGGCTAAATTCCGTAAACCTTGGACCATTTGTTGTGCAATCTTAGTTGCAACTCTGATTAACCATGGTGCATCGGCTCTATTTGGCGATTGGCTGTCGAATCTTTTGTCGGGCAATTGGGCAATTTTGCTGTTAGCGATAGGCTTCTTTGCCATGGCCGCCTGGATATTGATTCCCGATGAAGAGGAAGATGTGGGCCAACAGTATGCGCGTTGGGGGGCATTTGGAGCGAGTTTTGTCTTATTTTTCCTAGCGGAAATAGGAGATAAAACACAGATCGCCACCGTTATGCTGGCCATTAAGTATGAAGCGATTGTAGCGGTGACGCTCGGAACAACACTTGGCATGATGTTAGCGAATGTGCCGGTTGTATTTGCAGGGCAATGGCTACTGGAACGTCTAAATTTCACAGTGTTTCGTCGAATTGCTGCAGGTGTTTTCGTATTGATGGGAGTATCGCTATTGGTGTCTCTGATTCTCTAGTACGCTCGAATATATAGGCTGATGGTCATTCAGGGCTGATGACGCTCAACATGCCCCCACTCTCGATTTGACCAAGGTGAGAGTGGGTGGCTTGTGCAGATTAACGCGGAGGATCGATCTGGTCACCGAGCGTATTATTGACGCGATACCATCCGGCAATGCTGTATCTGTCTCGATAGGCTGTGAGCACTTCATGTGGAAAACGGTCGCTTAAAAAACACACCAAGGTTCCAGATTCAGGGAGAACGCATTCAATGGGTGTGTCACCTGTTTCAGGGTAAAGGATCAGTTCACCACCTTCATCTTTTTGCCAATCTTTATTCAAATAGACCACGGTGGTCAGCACCCGGTTGGTGCGTCCTTTGAACGCATCAACATGGCGTTTGTAGAAGGCGCCAACAGGGTAATGCGCAAAATGCGCTTCATAATCAAACAATCCCATAAAAAGACGTTGATTGAGGGCTGAGCGAAGGGTATCCATCCAGTTGAGATAGGTGTTTTCGGTAGGGTTGTTTTGACTCAGCCAACGAATTTGATCTCGTCGTATTTGGGTGTTGATTTGATGATCTTGTTCTCGACCAATGCCGGCTCGTTTAAAATCCTCATCATCAAGTTCTTGAATACGGGAGCGTAACTGACAACAGAGTTCAGCCGGGACGCCTTGGTGCAAAATGGCATAGCCACGATCGACGAGTTCGTCGGCCAGAGTATCGAAAAAGGCAGTGTGTTGATTCATGAAAGTGTGACCGAACATAGAGTGACAGAGCGCGATTTATACACTGAAGTCGATGTTGGGTCACGTGTTTTTATGACTGTATGATTTCAAGTGGAAACACATTGCCAGCAAGATCATCTTCGATCAACTTCATGACCAGATCACTGCGTAAACGACCCGCTAATTGCAGTGCTTTAATTTCAGAAAGCGTTAGCCAGTGGCAGGCGATGATGTCTGGATCCAAAGGGGTGGATAGGTCTTCTAAAGCATCTGCTCTAAAACCAAAGCGGTAATAGACCTTTTCAGGATGAAGGGTTAAAAGGTAGATGCCGATTAGATGTTTGGGTTTTACGCGCCAAGCGGTTTCTTCTTGGACTTCTCGTATGCAGGCGGCTTCAGGTGTCTCACCTGCTTCAATGTGGCCTGCGGGTTGATTGAATACGCTGTTGTAGGGGTCGCCTTCTTCGACCATTAAATAACGATCATTTCGGCGAATTAATGCAGCGACGGTAACATGAGGTTGAAAGGCCATTGATGCTTTCCTTAATATCTATCTTGTGAAAAGTCTGTCATCCTACTGTACGCATTTTTCGTTATAAAAGATGAACCTTGATTGACATGAATGCTCCGTCGAAGATACAACTGTCATATTAGTTCATAATCATAGGTCTATAATAATAGGATACGAAGGATGAGCCTATGACCATTTTCACCGAATCGCCCCTATCAGACCCCTTTAGTTCGGCATACAGCGACCAGATGCCAGAGTTTACGGCCTCCAGTGTACGCTCTGAGCTTGAACCTTTTGATCCCTCGCAACCGACGTTGTGCGATCGCCAAGTGCGCGCCTATCGGCATCACTACGGTTTTGATGCATTACCCGATGATACGGACTATTCTATTGGCATTGAGTCGATTCAGCAGGCACAACTGGTTGTGCAGTATTTTCAATCACGCGCAGCTCTGGGCACAGTCGTGATTGTACATGGGTATACCGATCATGCGGGCTTATACCGCAGCCTCATTGATTATCTTCTTCGGCTGAAATGGAATGTGCTGATTTATGATTTGCCAGGCCATGGTCTGTCACTCGGTGACCCGTTAGGCATTGATGACTTCAAGACCTACGTGACACAGTTGAATCATGTCTTACAAACCTACCGCGCCATCATGGGTAAGCGTTTGGTATTGCTTGGGCAGAGCACGGGTGCGGCCATTATCATGAGCCAGCAGATTATGCCCGCTATGCATCTGATGCAGCCTCTTGATATTGATCAGCGTATTCTCTTAGCGCCTTTGCTGCGCCCGACACGTTTTGAACGAATTAAGAAGCTGTATGCGCTTTTAGGATGGTTTCGTCGGCGCTATAAACGCGATTTTACAGATAACTCAGGTGATCCTGAGTTTCTGGCGTTTGTACGTCAGCGTGATCCCCTGCAGTACACGCACTTTTCGATGAACTGGATTCGTGCCATGTTAAAGTGGGTTCCTGTCATGGAGGCTCAAAGAGGAGTGGAGGGGGCTCCATTAATTATTCAAGGAGATGAGGATATGACAGTGGACTGGCAACATAATTTGCCTTTATTTGAACGCATCTATCCGAACGCTGAAATCTTTCTGATTCAGGGGGGAAGGCATCATCTGGTGAACGATGCGGTAAAAATTCGTAAGAAGGTATTTGTTAAAATACAGGAGGCTTTGTCAAAGCTGAGTTAGCCTCATCTCATTGACCGATAAAGTTGATGAGATGAGGCGAATAAAGCACTCTATTAAAAGAGGCGTCTGCAGCGGATAGTTCCGTTAATTGCGTTGAGCTTGTCCAGTGCGATGGCAGAGTAATCGGCCTCAACATCAATCACAACATAGCCTACTTTGTCATTGGTTTGTAGGTATTGGCCCGTGATGTTGATATTGTTTTCAGAGAAAACACTGTTGATCTGCGACAAAACACCTGGGATGTTGTTGTGAACGTGCAATAAACGGTGGCAGTTCGGATGTCCTGGAAGTGCGACTTCTGGGAAATTAACCGATGTAATGGATGAACCATTATCACTGTATTTGATCAGCTTCTCAGACACCTCAAAGCCGATGTTTTCTTGGGCTTCCATTGTGGAGCCGCCCACATGCGGAGTCAGAATGACATTGTCAAATTCCCGGAGTGGACTGATAAACTCATCGTCATTCGTGCGAGGCTCTACGGGGAATACATCGATTGCAGCGCCTAAAAGTTTCCCTGACTTCAACGCATCACAGAGTGCATCAATGTCAACCACCGTTCCACGTGCAGCATTAATAAAAATGGAGCCGTGCTTCATTTGTTCAAACTGAGGTGTCCCCATCATGTTTTTTGTAGATGGGAGTTCTGGAACGTGAAGCGTTACGACATCACTGATCGACAATAGCTCAGTCATTGAGCCAACTGGCTTTGCATTGCCCAATGGGAGCTTGGTGACAACATCATAGAAGTAGACATCCATGCCTAAACCTTCCGCTAAAATGCTTAGCTGAGTTCCAATGCTACCATAGCCGACGATGCCGAGTTTTTTTCCACGGATCTCATAGGAGTTCTTAGCCGTTTTTTGCCAGATACCCCGATGCGCTTTCGCGCTTTTTTCAGCGACACCACGCATTAAAATGATGGCTTCTGCCAAAACGAGCTCAGCAACCGAGCGAGTGTTGGAATAGGGTGCGTTGAACACCGCGATACCTGCCTGGGTGGCGGCATCAAGATCCACTTGGTTTGTGCCAATGCAGAAACAACCCACAGCGACTAATTTTTCAGCGGCCTCGAATACGCGTGCAGTCAATTGAGTACGAGAACGTATCCCAACAAAGTGCACTTCTTTAATCCGCTCAATGAGCTCATCTTCTGGCAATGATCCACTGAGTGTCTCAATGTTAAGATAGCCATGGGCGTGAAGGGTGTCGATTGCTGATTGATGTATACCTTCCAGCAATAGAATTTTAATCTTGCTCTTATCTAGTGAGGTGACTTTGCTCATCTTCGACAGCTCGTAAGGTTTGTGCGACAGGCGCTATTGTGTTTAAGGCGACAAATCTTATCACAATAACGACGCAGTTGCTGCGTCACAGCGATCGATCTAAATGGTATTTACTCAACTGATCATGAAAAAATCTTTAAGTAGGAAATGAAATAGGCCTTTATTGAACTGTTCATCATCATAAAAACACCTAAACTGTGGTATAACGCTATTCAATAAGTACCTTCATAGAAGATGAGACTCGGAGCCTATTATGTTTGGTAAAGTGTTTAAATCAGTTCGCAGATTACAAGTGCTTTCGCTAACTACCGCTCTTTTGCTATCACCTATTGCGTTTGGACAGTCTGAGTATTTCATCGTTTATGTAAGTGAAATGACGGAAATGGACAGTGATACAAAAGGGAGCTATCCAAAACTTGCCAGTTTACTTAACCAATACAGAAGTCAGTCTCCTGTGGCCTTTGTATCTGGAGGTGGAAATCTGGCACCTAGCACCTTGTCGTCTCTTGATATGGGGTCCCATATCATCGATCTGTTGAACTCGCTGGAACCTGCGGCGATGGTGGTCGGTAAACGTGAATTTAGCTTCTATGAAGATCAATTGTCATTGAGAGCTTATGAGGCCGCTTTTCCGTTTGTTACGTCTAACTCAATCGATACCCTGACTCAGGGAAATCTTGATGGCACGGTAGATCAGATTGTGGTTGAGTTGGGGGATTTGCAGCTCGGTATTTTGGGCATTTTACCGCCCAATACATTGGAAGAGTATAATGTAAAACGTATGGTTCTAGCTGAGAACCCTGTCGAGCTCATCCGACAAAAAGCTGAAGCGCTTAGGGCATCTGGTGTTGATCTGATCATTATGGCGTATTCGTGCTGTTACCGTGATTATTTAAACCGTTATGCTGAATTTGATGAGTTGCTGGCATCGGGAGTGCTGGATCTGGCATTGGGTAAGGATGAGCATTTACTGTTGACAGATAATCCGGAAATGATGAAGCATCCTAATCATATTTGGATTGCCAAAGGGGATGAGGTTGCCATCGTTCGTATTCATAAGGATGACCATAATCGTTTTTCGTTCATCGTTTCGATGGATAGTATGAATAGTTATGAAGCGGACGTCACGGTTTTAGATCAGGTCGACGATTATAATCGCCGCTTGGATTCGTTATTGAGTGAGCCACTGGGAAGGTTAAACACTGATTTCAGTACTCTTTTACCAAACACTCGGACTCAAGAAAACCCATTTGGTAATTTTATCGCTGATGTATTGCGTAACCATGCAAACGCCGATATTGCCTTCTTTAACTCTGGATTTATTCGAGCTGAACGTAATTATGTTGCTCCTCTTGAGCTTACGCGCCGTGATATTTTGGCCGAGTTGCCGTTTCGGGACCACGTGGTGCTGCTTGAAGTGACCGGAGCACAGCTCTTAGCGGCAATGGAGAATAGTCTAAGCCAGATTGAGGATATGAAAGGACGTTATTTGCAGGTGTCTGGAATGGAGGTGGTCTATGATAGCTCGCAAGATCCAGGAAAGAGAGTCATTGCACTTAACGTAAGAGGGCAAGCTGTGCAAGACAATCAGATCTATCGTTTAGCAACACGTCAGTTTATTGCGAATGGTGGTGATGGGTTTGACATGTTTATTGGCGTGAAGCCAATGGTGTACGAGGGCCAAATGACGCGCTTGGTGTCTGATCTAGTCATCGATGCAATACAGGTGGCGAAGTCAATTGCTCCCAAGATCGAAGGTCGTTTGCAAGATGTGGCTCAAGTTGAGAGACCATGAGTGACAACGGCTTATGAGACAACCAATTTCGATCATTATCCTAGGTGCATTATCGAGCTTCTTGCTTTTATTTAGTGTGCTCGCTTGGATGTCTTATGATCGCACACTGAAAACAACGACTCTTTTGTCTGACATTAGTCAAACAGCCTTGCCAAACATGCATAATGCGATGACATTGAATATGGGTATTCTAGAGATCCCTTATTTGAATGAGCAGTTAGCACAAGCAAACAGCCAGGCAATGCGCCGAATCGTGCATCAAGAAATTCTGAATGTATCGGCTCGTATTGAACAACATTTATTGGATAACAAACAGGGTAACCTAGATGTCAAGTTTCAACTTATTGTTGATGAGTTAGCCAATTTAAATGCGTTGGTACAACATAAGCTTAATTTAGCCGTCATTATTCAACAGTATGAAACTGAGCTCTACCGTTACCATTCCGAAGCATTGACGTTGGCCAATGGTTCGCCCGACTTATCTATTTGGTTGATGCATTTTTCTTCTGTTGTCACACAAGCGAACAGAAGCTTAGGCCTAACGGGACTGCAAGATTTGCGAAACATGAGAGCCCAGCTTTTAGGAATGCTTGATGAGCAACATCTGCTTATTCAAAGTTTGGACCCGAGTGTGCGTAAGTTTGCGGAAACCTATACGTTAACACTCAATCATTTGTTAATGGCAGATAATGGTGTGATCGCGTTGCGAACGGAGCAGTTACGTGTCGCCGGTCGTGTGGCAGGGAGAAGCAACTTTATCAGAAGCCTAGTCTCTGAGTTTATAAAAGAGACAGATTATGAGATGTTGACCTTGCAACAGAGTTTACGTGGCCATATTGCTGCAAACACGCAAGTTGCCGAGAAGGATGCTCGTGTTTTTTTATTAGTATTTTGTATAGCCTTTTGCTTTATTGTTGGCAGTATTGTTTTCTTAAAAGTTCGCGTACTGAATCGTTTGGCGTATTTAAAAGATAAGGTGTTGGCGCAAGTGGGGGGGCAGCCTAATGTAATAGAAATAAACGGCAATGATGAAATAGCTGACCTTGCAGGTGCCTTTAACTATTATGCATTAAAAGCCAAAGAGCATAATGAAAAAGTCGAAAAATTGTCTTTAACGGATGCCTTAACGGGTATTGGCAATCGCCGTGCGTTTGATGAAGCATTGAAACATGATATAGAACTGTCAGTAGCTTTGGATACTCCCATATGCATACTCATGATTGATGTGGATTATTTTAAAAACTACAACGACTTTTATGGCCACCAAGCGGGCGATGAGTGTTTACGAAAAATTGCAAGGGTTTTACAGTATACGGTAACACGCAAACAAGACTTTGTGGCGAGGTATGGTGGTGAAGAGTTTATTTGTATTTTGCAAAATACGGATAGAAACGCCGCAAAACAAGTGGCACAGCGAATTTTGCAGGCCATAGAAGCACTTAATATTGAGCATAAAACAAGTCAAATTGCACAGCATATTACCGTTAGTATCGGGATCAGTTGTCGTGAGTCAGGAGAGGGGGTAAAGGTTGACGGCGTGATTAAAGAAGCGGATAAGGCGCTGTATCAAGCCAAGGCCGAAGGACGAAATCGAGTGGTACTGCGCGAGATCACTGTGGGGTTGGCTGTGCGTTAACACGGCCAACCCCTTCTGGTGCTTTAGCTGTAGTAGCAAAGATAGGCCGTTGCAGTTGCAACTTTCAAATCAAAGGATTGGTTGGCTGCAACGGAAAACTCTGTGCCCGCCGGGAATGCCTGCCAAGTATCACTTCCAGGGAGTTTAACCACGAGTTCACCGTGTACCACTTTCATTAATTCATCTTGGCTGGTGCCAAAGGTGTATTCACCTGGTGCCATCACGCCTGATGTGACTGGGCCTTCGTTAGAACTAAACCCAATGGACATTACATTACCATCAAAATATTGATTTACACTTAACATGCTTGGCTCCAGTGACCGGATATAAAAAATAGGGGACTATCATAGTCCTCTTTTGTCAAAGCGCCAACGTCATGGCTGAGTTTTTTGAGCGGCAACAAAATCAATAAAACAACGGTTGGCTTTGGAAAGGTAACCGTTTTTACGCCATGCGATGCATAAATCGAGAAGTACGGGTTCGCTGAAGGGACGGGCAATCAATGCGGGCTCGTCCTTAATCACCATTTCAAGTAAGGTAGAAATGCCAAAGCCTTGTTTAACGATCTGCTTAATTAATGGAATTAAATTCGTCTCAAAGCCAATATGAGGTTTGATTCCATGTTGAAGTAGAAGCTTGTCGATCACTTCTCGATGGAAATACCCCTCTTTAAACAGTACCAACTCTTCTTCAGAAAGGTCATCAATGTCAATTGAGGCTTTTGTTGCTAAGGGATGATCTGACGCCATAACGACCATCATTTGCTCGCGCAAGAAGGGCAGAGTGTCTAACTCAATTGAAGGGGTGTCTTCCACAATGACGCCGATATCAATTTCACCATTAATTAGCATTTGTTGTAGTTTGCGAGTGCCTGCTTCAATCACCGAGAGCTGTAGGGCGGGGTGTTGATGCCGAAAGGCCATTAAAATGGGAGGGAAGTAATAGGAGCCCAGCATACCGGGTATCCCAATTCGAACCTCGCCACGTTGTAATCCACTGAGTTCTTTCATTGCTAGAGTGGCTTCATCCGCACTCATCAGAATACGCTTTGCCAATATCAGCAGCTCATTGCCTTCATCCGTCAGGCTGATTTGGCGTTCATGACGATGAAAGAGCTGAACGGACAAGCTGCGCTCCAGTTTTTGAATCGCCATACTGACAGCCGGTTGTGCCAGATGAAGCTGTTCGGCTGCAGCCGTAAAGCTTCCAAGTTCGGCAACGGTGACGAAGTAGCGTAAGTGTTTTAAGTTCATATAAGTTTATATTATGGTTTTCATAAAATGTATATATTTTTATGATGCATTATTCGCTGTTAGAATTCAAATCTCAATTCATCCCTTTTGGATACGCAGATGATCGAAACCACCAGTCCACAATTTTGGCGAGCCACCTTGGCATTGTGTATTGCTTCATTCATGGTGTTTGCAAATCTTCATGGGATGCAGCCTTTATTGCCTTTGGTTGCAACCAGTTTAGAGTTGTCTGAACTGGCGGTGTCTCGTACCTATACGATTGCAACCTTGGTATTGGGCTTTTCCTTACTGTTTTACGGTCCACTGTCCGATGTAGTGGGACGCCGTGGCATTATTGTATTTACGCTGATCGGTGTAATGTTGGTGTCGGTACTCTTGTTCTTCGCAAGGGATTACTCGTCACTGTTTTGGTTAAGAGCGGTACAGGGGTTTTTTCTGGCCGGAGTACCTGCGGTTGCCATCGCGTATATGGGCGATGAGTTTACGCCGAAGGCCATGATGACGGCAGTAGGGTTGTATATTGCCGGAAATTCATTAGGCGGCGTCAGTGGTCGTATTCTTGGCGGGATTGTTGGCGACTGGTTGGGTTGGCCTGCTGTTTTTCTCATGCTGACTGGCTTAAGTTGTTGCTGCATTGCATTGGTGGCGTGGTTATTACCGCCCTCGCAACATTTTAAACCCAAGGCGTTTAGTTTGCTGGGTATGCTTAAAGACTTGGCGCTTCATGTGTCTAATCCAAAGTTACTGATGGCCTATATTATCGGAGGCTTGAATTTCTTTATATTTTTGAATCAGTACACTTACATTACCTTCGTCTTAGCGGAGCCTCCATATGCCTTACCTGCCAGCATTTTGGGGTTGTTGTTTTTAACCTATTTAACGGGTACTGCGGGTTCTATGGTCTCGGGGCGCATTGCTCAAAGATTTTCGTCACCTCTTTGCATGAGCGTTGGCATCCTGATTCTAATGCTAGGAACTGCGTTGACGCTGCATGACTCTTTGTGGGCCATTGTGCTGGGATTTTTCATTAATAGCTTTGGTTTTTTCTTCACTCACTCTGTGGCCAGCAGTTGGGTCAGCCGCCATGCACACACGGCCAGAGCCAGTGCTTCAGCCCTGTATTTGGTGTTCTATTACGTGGGTGCCAGTGCGGGCGGGTATTACTTGTATCCTTTCTGGCAAGCTCAGGGATGGTCAGGTGTTGTGCTGGGCTCAATGATTGTATTTACCTTGACTCTTATCTGTTCATTAATCCTGTTATATTGGCAACGAAAAGAGACTTTTTCTCACTAACCCTTATCTTTGAGGAGTTTTGCATGCAATACAAACATCATTTTGTGGGTACTCAAGCGTCAGATTTACCCGTTGGAAAAGTCGTGTGTGTTGGGCGTAACTATGCTGAGCATGCAAAAGAATTGAATAATCCCGTGCCGACTGAACCACTGCTTTTCATCAAGCCCTCCACGTCGTTGGCAAATCTGCGTGCACCTGTTCAGCTCGCGGGTGACAAAGGGGATGTGCATTATGAAACGGAGTTAATGGTTCTGATTGGTGCGCCCTTAACTCAGGCAACACCAGAAGATGCGTTTGATGCGATTGCAGGTGTAGGCGTGGCGTTGGATTTAACCTTACGGGATCTCCAGTCAAAGTTAAAAGAGAAAGGCTTGCCTTGGGAAAAAGCAAAAGCTTTTGATGCCAGTTGCCCTGCGTCTGAGTGGGTGCCAATGACCGCGGATGTGGATCTTGCTAATTTAGAGTTAAAGTTGGTTATTAATGATGAAGTACGTCAACAGGGTAATACATCACAGATGCTGATGTCCGTACCAGCCTTGTTGTCACATATTAGCGAGTGGTTTACCTTAATGCCGGGTGATATTGTTTTAACGGGAACGCCTGCAGGTGTCGGACGTCTGGCATCGGGTGATCGACTGCAAGTGAGCTTATCAAATCTGATTCAAATTGAGACACAAGTCGTCTAATGATGGCTCAATGTAAACCAGTACTAAAGGCGTAAAAAATCGCTGCCTTTGCATAATACGTGGGGTGGCGAATTAACGTCTATTATGAAGCCTGAACGTAAACGACTGATCTGGAAATACCCTAATGTGATTCCAAAGCGGACTCACTCCTTGTCAGTCAATTCAATAAAAACAAGAGGCTTCTATCATGATCTATACACAGCCAGGGCTTGAAGGCTCAGTCACTACTGTAAAACCACGTTACGAAAACTTCATTGGTGGACAATGGACAGCTCCCGTTAAAGGTCAGTATTTCAAAAACATCTCCCCTGTGACCGGTGAAGCCTTCTGCGAAATTCCACGCTCTAGTGCTGAAGACATTGATTTAGCCTTAGATGCGGCTCACGCAGCTAAAGAAGCTTGGGGTAAAACATCCGTTACCTATCGCTCAAATCTTTTGTTGAAAATTGCCGATCGTTTAGAGCAAAACCTTGAGTCAATTGCCGTTGCTGAGACTTGGGATAATGGTAAGGCCGTTCGTGAAACCTTGAATGCCGACGTGCCACTTGCCGTTGACCACTTCCGTTATTTTGCAGGCTGCGTTCGTGCACAAGAAGGCAGCATTGGCGAAATTGACAATAACACCGTGGCGTACCATTTTCACGAGCCTTTAGGGGTTGTCGGACAAATTATTCCTTGGAACTTTCCGCTGTTAATGGCGGCTTGGAAACTGGCTCCAGCATTGGCAGCAGGTAACTGTGTCATTCTTAAGCCTGCTGAGCAGACACCTTGGTCTATCCTCAAATTTGTTGAGTTAATTGAGGATTTGTTGCCAGCGGGTGTTTTGAACGTCGTGAATGGCTTTGGTGCTGAAGCGGGTCAGGCCTTAGCCACCAGCAAGCGCATCGCTAAAATTGCATTCACTGGTTCTACGCCAGTCGGTGCGCACATTATGAAATGTGCCGCTGAAAACATTATTCCATCTACCGTTGAACTGGGCGGTAAGTCACCGAACATTTTCTTCAAAGACGTCATGAATTTTGAAGATAATTTCCTCAGCAAGTGTGTCGAGGGTGTTGTGCTGGCGTTCTTCAACCAAGGTGAAGTCTGCACTTGCCCATCACGTTTGTTGATCCAAGAAGATATCTACGATGACTTTATTAATCTGGTCATCGAACGTACCAAGCAAATCAAGCGTGGCAACCCGCTGGATACTGAAGTCATGGTCGGTGCTCAAGCGTCTGAAGAGCAGTTTACGAAGATCATGGGCTACTTTGATATCGGCCGTGATGAGGGTGCAGAAATCCTTATCGGTGGCGATAAAGAGCAGCTGGATACTGGCTTGAATAATGGTTACTACATCCAACCGACCTTGATTAAAGGTCACAACAAAATGCGCGTGTTCCAAGAAGAAATCTTTGGTCCAGTGGTGTCGGTCACGACCTTCAAAGATGAAGCTGAAGCGCTTGCCATTGCCAATGATTCAGAGTTTGGCTTGGGTGCGGGTGTTTGGACTCGTGATATGAACCTGGCGTATCGGATGGGACGTGGTATTGAAGCCGGTCGTGTCTGGACGAACTGCTACCACCACTACCCAGCTCATGCTGCATTCGGTGGTTACAAGAAGTCAGGTGTTGGACGTGAAACCCACAAGATGATGTTGGATCATTATCAGCAAACCAAGAATATGTTGGTGAGCTACGATATCAATCCATTGGGCTTCTTCTGATTTAATTGTTGAATCTGCTCTGTCTGTTGAACCGGGCGTAGAGATACGCCCACCCCTTGGTCGTTTTGCACTGGCGGCCGCGTTTGCTTTGCTTTGCCAAGCATCCCTTAGATCCCCCTGCTGTGAAGCAGGGGGTATTTTTTTGCAGATTGTAAGCTCTTTGTGCCTTTAAACTCGCTCAAAAAAAAGCACCTCTAGATTCTAGAAGTGCGATTTGTCTAAACATCGTTCAATGGCGTTTCACTTAAACAAGTGTAACAAGACGAGCCATCGGAATGTGTTCTTGTTCAAGCGCTTCAGCCAATGCGAAGCCTTCTTTCGAGATGAAAAGGCCACGTGCCTTACCGCTAGCCACTTTGAGGTAGCCTTTGTCTTGAAGACTCATCACGTGTTGAAAAAAAACATTGTATTCCATGTCTTCAAACTGATTTTTAAGAGTCAGCATGATGGGGGGGAAAATACCATCACGCTTGCCGAGACGCTTTAGGGCCACAAGAATGGCCATTTCACTGGAATTTAGCATAGTCATAGCCCTGTAAAGTAGACTTAAGTTGTATCTATTATAGCTCATCTATGTTGCACTGCAACATTAATCGCAAAAAACTGTGTAAAAGACTCAAGAATTATTGAGATGAAGGTTTTTTAAGTAGGAAAGGTGAACTAAGTGGTTGATGACCCAGCCTTGCTCGTGATGGTAAAGGCTGGGTAGGGTGGAGGCATTTGCTTGATTAGTCAGTGCTGGCGTTAAGTAAATGCTCAAAGCGAGCATCGGTTAAGGTCTTGAGAAATGCAACTAATGCATCTACGCGTTTGTCGTCAAGAGCCGGACCTGTTTGCAGTTCGGTGAGTGAAATGTTTTCAGGGATTTCGGGTGCTTCCCATTCTAAACCTGTTTCTGGATTGATGCGCATTTTGGCGCTTCGCGAATTGTATTGATTATAGAAAAGGATGACCGTGCGTAAGTCCTGAAACACGCCGTTATGCATATAGGGCCCAGTCACGGCAACATTACGCAGACTGGGTGTTTTGAACTTTCCGATACTGGATGGATCGTCGACCTCAGGATGAGCAAAGAGTCCAACGTCGTTATCCATGACACCATTAATCTCTCTGAGTTTAGCGTTCACAGGCACGCCAATATTGTGATATTCAAAATTGCTAAACACTTCCTTTTCTCGACCAGGCAAAGGGTTGAGTTGATGGCACAGATTGCAATTGGTGAACTGTTGCGAGAAAAACAGCGTCATGCCCAGCTCTTCTTCAGGCGTTAACTGTGCCTTTCCTTGAAGATAGCGATCATATTTTGAATCAAAAGGGTTGAATAACTCGGTTTTCTCAAAATGAGCAAGCGCATCTGCCATGGCGTTATAGGCGGCTTGGGTGTTCTCAAAGATTGGCTCACCATATAGAGCTTTAAACAGTGGAGGATAAATCGGATTTTCCAATATTCGTTCAATGACCGACTCTTCATCAGGCATTCCCATCTCAATTGGGTTGAGCGGGGGGCCCTTTGCCTGCTCGGCTAAGTTCGCCGCACGCCCATCCCAGAAAAAACCACCCACATAAATCCCTTGTGCATTTCGGTGGAAATCAGGGGTCTGAGCAGCATAGGTGACCATGGGGGCATTTCGGTCACCGAAAGACTGATTATCGTCACCAAGGGAGGCCGCTGAGTCGGTAAGGTTGGGTCTAGAGTCTGAAAAAGCCGTGGAAGGTGCATGGCAGGTTGCACACGATTGGGTGCGATTGCGCGATAAATTGGGATCAAAAAATAATCGTTGGCCGAGTTCTGCTTTTTCAGCGTCAAAGGATTGTGCATTTACTTGAAAGGGCATGCTCAATAACAAACCTATAAAGGCCATTTTCAGCATTCGTATGAGGGTGTATTTCATGACGGAATCCGTCTCCAATGCCATGAGAAAAATGAAGCCTAGCGACTAATCGAAGTCAATACCATTGATCAGGATCAAATAATCTACATATAATAAATAATTGTAATGATAATGACTATCAATTATATTATTCTGCATCTTAATTCATCAGATGGAGTTTGCAATGAACAAGCGGTTATCAGGAGTTTTGGTCGGAATGGCACTGGGCTTAGGCGCTTCAAGCGTATTTGCTGCCACACCTGCCCAAGTCATTACGACCTATGCCAACATCGCTGAAGCAGCTTACAGTGATTCAGTTGCTGGTGCTCTTCAGCTGAAATCTAAAATTGATGCCTTTTTGAATGACCCAACGGAAGCCAATCTCGAAGCAGCTCGCCAAGCCTGGCGTGATGCGCGTGTCCCTTACATGCAAACGGAAGTATATCGTTTTGGCAATGAAATCGTCGATGAGTGGGAAGGGCGCGTGAATGCCTGGCCACTGGATGAAGGTTTAATCGACTATGTCAGTGTTGAACATTACGGAGAAGAATCTGACGAAAACCCCTTCTATGCGGCCAACGTTATTGCCAATCAAACCTTGGTGCTTGGTAACCAAACAATAGACGTGTCTGAAATCACCGCCGAGTTATTAAGCGATACTCTGCATGAGATTGATGATATTGAAGCAAACGTTGCCATTGGGTACCACGCCATTGAGTTTTTACTTTGGGGTCAGGATCTTTATGGTACTGAGCCGGGCTCAGGCGAACGCCCAGCGACAGATTTCAGCTTAGACGAGTGTACGGGCGGAAACTGTGATCGTCGTCGTCAATATCTATCCGTTGTTACTGATTTGTTGATCAGTGATTTAGAAGAAATGGCAGAGCACTGGACGCCTGAGGGCGATGCCCGCCAAGCACTCTTGGAAAAAGGTGAACAAGGCGGATTAGCCACCATTCTGACGGGGATGGGGAGCTTATCCTACGGTGAGTTGGCTGGCGAAAGAACCAAGCTGGGCTTAATGCTACATGACCCTGAAGAAGAGCATGATTGCTTCTCTGACAATACACATTACTCCCATTTCTACAATGTGGTGGGTATTAACAATGTCTACCACGGGCAGTACACGCGTATCGATGGTACCGTGGTTGAAGGTCCTTCATTGGCTGACTTACTGACTGCAAAATCACCTGCATTGGCAAATCAACTGACACTAGAGTTGGCACAAACTCAGGCCGCTGCGCAAGCGATTGTTGATAAGGCGTATGCTGGACAACCCTTTGATGTCCTAATTGGTGCGGGCAACACAGACGGCAATGCGATTGTACAGAATTTGGTGGATACGCTCGTGACACAGACGCGCTCAATTGAGTCAGCGATCGACGTGCTTGGGCTGGATGCTATTGAGCTTGAAGGATCGGACAGCTTGGATGATCCAGATTCTATTATTTAATGTTCAATCAATATGAAATCTAGATGGGGTTGGCTTGGCTGCCTAGTGTTGTTCATTCAATGTCTTGATCTGTACGCTCAAGATATCCCAGTCCCCTCGCTGGAAGAACAACGCCCAGGGGGTGAGGCCACCCAATCTAGAGCTGTGAGCCGAGGTGTTTTACAACAATTCTCGGCCACGCTCCCGCTCGATACACGCATGGGCGTGACCTTAGGTCGCAGTATCTTCAATAAGTTATGGGTGTCTTCACCGTCATCGACTACGGCCAGCGATGGTTTAGGTCCACTATTTAATGCTCGCTCCTGTGCGGGATGCCATTTACAAAATGGGCGAGGGCGTACGCCCGACCCTCAGCGAAATGAAGATAAAGCGGTTTCTGTCTTGCTGAGGTTAAGTATTCCGAAACCTGAGAATATGACGTCTGCACAGGCGGAACAGTATACAGTATTGGGGCTTATTCCTGAGCCCGTCTACGGTGCTCAACTGCAAAACTTTTCCGTACAAGGATTGCCTGCCGAAGGACAATTGACGGTGTCCTATGAGCCTTTGTCAGTGTTCTTTGCGGATGGAGAAGAGGTTATTCTGCAAAAGCCGATCTATTCAATCGAGTCATTAAGCTATGGCGACTTGTCTCCACATGTTCGCATGTCCGCTCGCATTGCTCCACCCATGCATGGCCTAGGCTTGTTAGAGGCAATATCTGAAGACGATTTGCTGGCGAACGAAGCCTCAGAAGCTTGGTTGGAGTTGGGAATCAATGGTCATTTGAATCGGGTATGGGATCGGGAACATCAAAAAAACCGGATTGGACGTTTCGGGTGGAAAGCGTTGCACCCAAGTTTGCATCAGCAAAATGCAGCGGCTTTGTTTGAAGATATAGGGATCTCGTCGACTTTTTTCCCTGAAGGTTTTGGCGCCTGCACCCCCGCACAAATCCAATGTCTGGGTATGCCGGATGGCAATAGCCCGCATCTTGATGGGGTCGAAGCCTCAAATGCAGTGGTTGATCTTCTCACCGCTTATACACGTCACCTTGCCGTCGTTGACCGACCTGAAAGCGATGAGAGGCATCAAGAGGGACGCCAGCTTTTTTATGAAGTCGGTTGTCATGCTTGCCACCGCCCTTCGTATCAGACCGCTTCTAGTGCCCCTGAAGGCTTGGCCAATCTGACAATCTGGCCCTACACGGATTTGCTGTTGCATGATATGGGGGATGGCTTGGCAGATGATCACGATGAGTTTGATGCCAAGGGACGAGCGTGGAAAACACCTCCTCTTTGGGGGGTAGGTTTAGCGCCTGAAATCAATGGCAGTCAACATTTGTTGCATGATGGTCGGGCTCGAAACGTGCTTGAAGCGATTCTGTGGCACGGTGGCGAAGCACAGATGGTTCGAGACAGATTTTTAGCCTTGGACAAGGCCTCAAGAGAGGCATTATTACTGTTTATAGAATCGTTATAACGATGAGAGTGTTATCATGAATCGATACAAGTCTGCGATTCGGCGTTCGGTTTGTGCCCTCGGGTATGTCGGCATTGTGTGCTCCTTACCTGTGATGGCGCAAGAGGCTGATTGGAGTGCAGTGAATACAACGCTTGTGCATCAACATGTCATGCCACGCTATGCCGCGATGGCGGAGTCATCGGCTCACTTGCAACAGAGTCTAGAGGCATTTTGCCAAGTGCCGACAGAGCCGAATTTGGTCTTGGCGCAAACGGCCTATCGTCAAGCCATGTCGGATTGGCAAGCGGTTCAGCATATAGGCTTTGGGCCAGTGACGCTCTATATGCGCAACTATGCCTTGCAATACTGGCCAGATAAGCGCAACACCACGCCGAATCACCTACGCTCCGCATTGGCGGATCCTGAGACTGTCTTTGATGATGCGTTCTTTAGCCGTGTAGGTATTAGCCTGAAGGGATTCCCGGTGATCGAGCGCGTGTTGTTCACTGAGGAGGGGGTGTCGGCGTTCCAAGAGCCTCGTCCAGAGTGTCGTTTCATTCAGGGCGTTTCTCTATTGGTTGCGAACACTGCAGATGAGATTTCATCCGAGTGGGAGGCGTTTTCACAAGTTCTCTTGCAGCCAGGCGAAGGCACTCATTATCGCACGGCGGATGAAGTCGCCACGTTGTTTATGAAGTCTTGGGTCGAGCCTGTGCAGGTTATTCTTGAGCAGAAAATTTTGGCGCCTTTGGGGGACTCGTTCGATAAAGCTCGTTGGCAGAGAAGTGAGTCTTGGCGCAGTCAACAATCGATAGAGAATTTGCGGGTCAATATGAAAGCCTTGCATCATTTCTTCAGTTTGACTGGACCTTCTAGCGTAAAAGATTTACTGATTCAACAAGATCAAAAGGCATTGGCAGAGGGCATTGACGATGCATTTGAGTCGATAGTGATGAATCTTGATGCCTTGCCAGAGGTACAAGAAACCCATGTCAGCCTTGAGCAGTTCGAGGCACTGTCGAAAATTGCTGATGAGCTCGCCGCTCTGCAAGAGTTGCAGGGCAAGGCGATGCAGGTATTGGGCATACGTTTGGGGTTTAATAGCCGTGATGGAGATTAAGCGTCGACAATTTTTAGGTTGGGTGCTTGCTTCTCCCCTGTTAGGGAGGGCGAGTAGGTCAAAAGCGGCCAGCCATCAGATGCGAGCATCGATGCGGCTGCTATCGGCCGTCAAAACAGCTGAAGGCCACATGGGCTTAACGCTCTTTTCAGATCAAGGCGAGTCGTTGTTGACCTACTTGTTGCCTGACAGAGCCCATCAAATCATCGCTCACCCGTTTAAGCCTTGGTTATTTGCAGTGGCGCGACGTCCGGGAACCTGGTTGGAGGTGATGAACTATGAAACGGGGCAACAGGTCGCACGAATCGAGGCTGAAGCGCATCACCAATTCTGCGGTCATGCACAAATCACGCAAGACGGTCGTTGGTTGCTTACCACCGAGCAATCGGATCAACAGTCGATGGGCAGTATTGTGGTTCGTGATATTGAAAATGACTTCAGTGTTCATCAACACTGGTCATCGGGGGGGATTGGGCCTCATGAACTCAAGATCGCCCCGGATCAAAAACGGTTGGTGGTGGCCAATGGTGGCATTTTGACTGAGGGGCGAGTCAACGTGAATGTCGATGATATGCAGCCCTCCCTGAGTTACATCGACCTTGCCAGCGGTGAATTGATTGAAACCTTGGTGTTGGATGAGACGTTTCATCAAAGTGGAATTCGTCATATTGATGTATCGCCATCTGGGCAGGTGATTATCGCCATGCAATATGAAGGACATCCTGCGGATCAGATGCCCTTGATTGCCAGTCATCAGGTCTCTCAGGCTATTCAGGTCTTCGATATCCCCCCCGCCATTCACAGTCAGTTAAAGCAATATGGTGGAAGTGCGTGTTTTGATGTGTCTGGCCGTTTTGCGGCGGTGTCTGCACCCAAGGGGAACTTAGTGACTTTTTGGAAGATGCCTGAAGGACAGTTTCAAGGCAGTGTTTCAATTGCGGATGCCTGTGGCTTGGCTGCAGATAATCAGGCAGGGCAATTTATCGTCAGCAGTGGTGCTGGGGGGCTCTATCGCGTGGATGCCATTCATCTTCGTCGTGAGTTGATTCAGTCAGAGGATGCTATGAGTATGCATTGGGATAATCATTTGAGTCGTTGGAGCTAACGCGAATAAAGGGATTTAGGGCCAACGGGTGAAGGCTCAGTGGTTGAAAGTGTGTATTTGCGCTAGACGAAAAAAAACCGTAGAGGCGGAGTGGAGTTCGTCTCTACGGTCTAATGTGCTTTCGCACGTGAACTTGTACCTAAGCACGTGTTCAACCTGTCAATGAGGTTTCATAGTAGTGCTAATCATTATCATTTGCAACACTTTTATCAAATAATTACATCTGAGATTGCAAATAATTAGGTAAACCAATTTTTGTGATCAGACCAAGTTGCTGCTCTAACCAATGAGCATGGTCTTCCTCAGTGTCCTTTAAGAGCACCATCAACATATCGCGTGTTTGGTAATCCTGAACACTTTCGCAAAGGCTGATGGCGGTTTTCAGCTGTGCACCGACTTCATACTCCAGGTTCAGATCGTATTGAAGCATTTCTGGCACTTCTTTGCCGATGTGAACGGGTCCACGTGTGGATAAATCCGGTGCGCCACCGAGCAGCAGGATACGATCGATCAGTAAGCTCGCATGCTCTTTTTCATCGTCGAATTCATGAGCGATGCGCTCATACAGCTTATTCAATCCCCAGTCTTGGTACATTTTGGAGTGCACAAAGTACTGATCCATTGCGGCTAATTCGCTGCCGAGCAGGGTGTTCAGTGTAGTGATTACTTTTTCGTTGCCTTTCATCCTATGCCTCCGCTTACATCATCGACTGTAAATAGTTTTCAGTGCCCAGTGAATCGATCAACTGGAGTTGGGTCTCGAGCCAATCAAGATACTCTTCTTCGTGTTCGAGGAGATCTTCGAGAAGTTCTCGGCTCACATAGTCCGCCGCAGTTTCGCACACGAGAATGGCATCTTTTAGCAGCGTGAGTTCGTCGGTCACAAAACCTAGATCGGCTTCCAACATTTCTTTAGGGTTTTCGCCGATACGCAAACGATCAAGATGTTGTAAGTTGGGTAAGCCCTCCAGCAACAGGATACGCTCAATGAGCTTATCGGCTTGCTTCATATCTTTGATGGATTTTTTGTAGGCTTTTTCGTTCAGCTGTTCGAAGCCCCAATTCCCAAAAATACGTGCGTGTAAAAAGAACTGATTGATTGAGGTCAGTTCGCAGGTCAATACTTTATTGAGCTGTTGAATGACCGCTTTTTCACCTTTCATATTGGCGTTCCGTCTTTTGAATTAATCATCGAGAATAGTGTAGAGCTAATTGCAATAAAATGCAAAAAAATTGATCTAAGTCATTGTTTTTAAAGTCAAAGCTGAATGTTAATCGTTATGATTAACATCGTTTGTTCAGTTGCTATTTCAATTGTATCGTGGATTTCGTTCTGGCGTTTAAAAAGCCCCGATGTCCCGACAAACATCCAATAAAATTAGTTCCAAAGTACCATGTTGTCAGTACCCGCATCATCCTACTATCAAAAGGGTGCCAATTAAGACATCCATAACAACAAAAAGGAGTCGATTATGTGGACTAAACCTGCATATACCGATCTGCGCATAGGTTTTGAAGTCACTATGTACTTCGCAAACCGCTAAGCGCTAGGGGCGGCCCTCTTTGAGGGTCGCTTTTGCACCACTTCAGTATGAGATAATAATAACAATGCATATCCAGATTCTAGGTTCAGCGGCTGGCGGTGGCTTCCCGCAGTGGAACTGTAATTGTGCGAACTGCGATGGATTCCGTAAAGGAACACTAAACGCGCAGGCCCGAACCCAATCCTCAATCGCTGTAAGTGCCGATGGTGAACGGTGGGTTTTGTTTAATGCCTCACCGGATATTCGCGCTCAACTTGCTGCGTTTGCCCCCATGCAACCCGCGCGAGCCGTACGCGATACGGGCATTCATGCCATCGTGTTGATGGATAGCCAAATCGATCATACCACCGGGTTATTAATGTTGCGTGAAGGCTGCCCACATCAGGTGTATTGCACTGCTCGTGTGCATAAAGATCTAAGCCAAAGTTTTCCAATTTTTACAATGCTCAGTCATTGGAATGGCGGGTTAACGCATCACCCTATCGCCGTTGACCAATTTTTGAATCCGTTTGAAATCGCGGGTATTGACGATCTTGAATTTATTGCGCTTCCGATTCTATCGAGCGCACCACCTTACTCACCTCACCGTTTAGATCCTCATCCGGGTGACAATATCGCCGTTTTGATTCGGGATACACGCACGGGTAAATCGCTTTTCTACGCCCCGGGTTTACGTGATATCGATGCCGCGCTGACGCAGGTGATGGCCGAGGCCGATTGTCTGCTGGTCGACGGTACGCTTTGGCGTGAAGATGAAATGGCGTTTATGGGTGTCGGCGATAAGCTGGGTGTTCATATGGGGCATTTACCTCAGTCCGGTGATGGCGGCATGATTCAGTTTCTAGAGCCGCTGACAAAACCGCGCAAGATTCTGATTCATATCAACAACACCAACCCTATCTTAATTGAAGACTCACCCGAGCGAGCCGTGTTAGATGCCAAAGGTATCGAAGTTGCGTTTGATGGTATGCAAGTGCAGTTATAGAGCGGGACGGGATAGAACAGGTATTGAGAGTCCCGATAGTGATAAAACAGAATGCAACCGGATGAGGTGGTGATCTTAATGAAACCCTTAGAAAAAGCCTTGAGTCGATCTGAATTTGAACAGGCCCTCCGTGACAAAGGCGCCTATTACCATATACAGCATCCCTATCATAAAGCGATGTATGAAGGGCGGGCGACCCCCGAGCAAATCCGCGGTTGGGTGGCCAATCGTTTTTACTATCAAATCAGCATTCCGATTAAAGATGCGGCCATTATGGCCAACTGCCCTGATCGTGACGTGCGCCGTCATTGGATACAGCGAATTCTGGATCACGACGGTTATGACGGTGCCGAAGGCGGGATTGAGGCCTGGTTGCGCCTTGGTGAAGCAGTAGGGTTGTCACGTGAGGAAATACTTTCGGAAGAACATGTCTTACCGGGTGTGCGTTTTGCGGTGGATGCTTATGTTAACTTTGCGCGCCGAGCCACTTGGGAAGAAGCAGCCAGCTCATCCTTAACCGAGTTGTTTGCGCCGCACATTCATCAATCTCGGCTCGATGCTTGGCCCACTCATTATCCTTGGATTAATGCGGAAGGCTACACCTATTTCCGTAACCGCCTGACGGAAGCGCGCCGGGATGTTGAGCAAGGCTTAAAAATCACACTGGATTATTATCAAACGGCTGAACAGCAGTCCCGCATGCTGGAAATTTTACAGTTTAAGCTGGATGTGCTCTGGACGATGTTGGATGCCATGACCATGGCCTACGAACTGGACCGTCCACCCTATCATACTGTCACCGATCAAAGGGTGTACCATCGAGGGCTTTTTAAATGAACGCTGCCGTTCCTGTCATCAATCGCATGTTTCGCCTGCAGTGGGAAGAAGCACAAGAGGCTTGGGTGTTGCTCTACCCTGAAGGGATGGTGCAACTGAATGCCAGCGCGGCTGAAATTCTAACGCGGGTCGATGGCCAAAAAACGATTGAGGAAATACAACGCGAATTGCTAACGAAATACCCAGAGGCTGAGGGGTTGGAGCAAGACGTAAACGATTTCTTTGCCCATGCACAAACGCTTAACTGGATTCGCTATGTTTGAAACTGCCAAGCGTCGCCAACCCCTATGGTTGTTAGCTGAGCTCACGTACAAATGCCCTTTGCAATGTCCCTACTGCAGTAATCCTCTGGATTTTGCGTCGGCCGGACAGGAGTTGACGACTGAACAATGGATTGATGTGTTTAGACAAGCGCGCAAGATGGGCGCGGCGCAATTGGGGTTTTCCGGTGGCGAGCCTTTGGTGCGTCAAGACCTCGAAATCCTCATTGCAGAAGCACGACGCTTGGGCTATTACACCAACTTAATTACGTCGGGTATTGGTTTGAATGCACAGCGGATTGCGCATTTTCATGATGCAGGCTTGGACCATATTCAAGTGAGCTTTCAGGCATCGGATGAAGAGGTGAACCAGATGTTGTCTGGTTCGGCCAAAGCTTTTGCGCAAAAGTTGAAAATGGCACGCGAAGTCAAAGCGCAGGGGTATCCCATGGTGCTGAATTTCGTGACACACCGTCATAATATCGATCAAATTGACCGCATTATTGAGCTGTGCGTAGAGCTAGAGGCCGATTATGTTGAGCTGGCGACCTGCCAGTATTATGGCTGGGCCTTTGAAAACCGTGAAGCCTTGTTGCCGACGCGCGCACAATTGGAACGTGCTGAACGGATCACCAACGAGTACCGTGAGCGTTTGGCTGCGCAAGGACATCCGATCAAACTTATTTTTGTGACGCCGGATTATTATGAGGAGCGCCCGAAAAAATGCATGAACGGCTGGGGTGAACTCTTTTTAACGGTGACGCCGGATGGTACAGCTTTGCCCTGCCACAGTGCGCGTATGCTGCCTTTGACCTTCCCGAATGTGAAGGATCATAGCCTGTCTCATATTTGGAATGACTCTGAAGGCTTTAACTATTTCCGTGGCAAAGGCTGGATGAAGGAGCCCTGTCGCAGTTGTGATGAACAGGATGACGACCTTGGCGGCTGCCGTTGTCAGGCGTATATGCTGACAGGGGATATGCACAATGCCGATCCCGTCTGTGCGAAATCAGAGCATCATTCGCTTATTGTAGAGGCGCGTTTGGCGGCGGAGGGCGATGTATCGACGGCGATGACCTTCCGCAATGAACGAAATTCTCGCGTGTTTTTTAAAGGATAAGGCATGATGGCCGTGCCCTCAGCCGAGAAGGTCGTTAAGGGCTTTAAAGAATATCATTCGCTGGCAGCCACGCCTCAGGGGGTGGCTTGGGTTGAATCAAACCCTGTTACAGGCCGTAACCGTCTTTATTTTAGTCAACTAGGCAGCGTCACGGCCATTACACCTGAAGAGTCGAGTGTACGCAGCCGTGTGAATGAGTATGGCGGCGTGGCTTGGACACGGGTGGATAATGCCTTTGCTTGGGTCAATGCCGCGGATCAGCAAATTTGGATCAGCCCTTATCCCGCAGACGATCCTATCCTTTCGTGCCCTGAGGTGAGTGTCCCTTTAACCTCGACGCCACAGCGGCGCTTTGCTGACCTTGTCTATGATGGACAACACCAACGTCTGCTGGCAGTTTGTGAGATAGCGGTGGATGAAGCGTCCGAGCCGCAACAAAGTATTGTCTCGATTGACTGCACGACTGGAGCCGTTTTGGATATTCTGCAGGGTGCCGACTTCTATGCTTACCCGCGTTTGAGTCCGGATGGCAAGACGCTGGTTTGGATCGAATGGCAACATCCGCATCAACCCTGGCTGTTCACGCAATTCAAGTTAATTCAATTGGAGGATGGTCATCCTGTCATTTCCACACAGACTCAGCTAGCCAATAATGCCAGTTGGTTACAGCCTCGCTTTTTGCCCAACGGTGACTTGGTGGCGCTGGGTGATCCCGACAATTGGTGGAATCCGTATGTATTTAAGCAAACAGAGCAGGGCTATCCCCAAGCTTCGCCTTTGCTGGATGAGATCCTGCCCGTCGAGTTTACAACCGCCCCTTGGGCACTGGGTTTGAGCACCTTCGCGTGGGATGAGCAAGGGCATCTCCATGCGCTGGTGCAGGAGCAAGGCTACAGTCGCTATTGGCGTTTTGATGCACAAACCAAGGCTAAGCATTCGGTCACCTTGCCCTTTTCACGTCTCAGCAGTCTGAGCCTAAGCTCAACCCATGCGTATTGTGTTGCAGAGAGTGAAGATCGTTATCCAGGTGTCGTCGCTTTGGATCTTGTCGAATTGACTTGGAAGATCATCGTGGGTGCGGACACGCCCGATCATCCAGTGAGCTTACCTCAGCCCTATTGGATCAAAACCACAAACGCTTGTGACGTGCAAAGTTTTTACTATCCGCCCCTCACACCGCCTTCACAACTGACACAGGAGCCGAGCGCACCGCCTTTAATTCTGCTTACACATGGAGGTCCGACATCGGCAACCTATCCCGTGTTAAACCCCCGTGTTCAATACTGGACATCGGCGGGTTTTGCCGTGGCCGATATTAATTACCGTGGATCCTGCGGTTATGGACGCGAATTTCGATGCACCTTGGCGGGCGGCTGGGGGCGGGCTGAGGTTGAAGATGTTGAGCACTTGGTTGATCAACTCGTGAACGATGGACTGGCTCACCCCGATGCACTGTTTATTCGTGGTCAAAGTGCAGGCGGCTATACCACCCTGATGGCACTGATTCACTCTGCGCGTTTTAAGGCGGGTGCTAGTCTCTACGGTGTCAGTGATCTGCTGCCTCTGCATGCGCATACCCATAAATTCGAGTCTCATTACTTAAGTTGGTTGGTGGGAGATGAGTCGGAAATGAGTCAACCGGAGCGTTCACCTGTCCACCTTGCACATGCCTTACAAGCGGAGGGGGTTATTTTCTTTCAAGGATTACAAGACCCCGTCGTGGTGCCAGAGCAAACCCATGCCATGGTGGCGGCTTTGAAAGCAGCGGGTAAGGCTGTAGAGGCCATTTACTTTGCCGATGAAGCACATGGATTTCGATTGGCTTTGCATCAGCAACAGGTTTTGGAGCGGGAATTGGCGTTTTATATGGGGTTTCTGTTTTAGCAACTGATGATTTTGTTATTACCCAACATCTTTGATTTATCGATAGGGATTTTAAACAACTTAACGCTAGATTTATGTGGAAAATTTATTTACCATAGCTTCCAGCAATGATTGCGCTCAGGACTGAAGTTTAAACGTTATTAGGAAAGAACATGGAATTAAATCTGAAAAAAGCCATATTTATTGGCTTGGCCTGCTATGTATTGGCTGGCTGTTCTTCAAACCCATCTCAGCAAACCCCTCAAAATGTTGAAACAGAGCAAGTACAAACAACGGATGTGTTAGATTCGGTTGTTGATGCACTGATGACATCTCCCCATTTAGAGCTTAAACAAACAGATGATGAAACTTTATTAATAGAGTTTCCAAGCATTCAAGCATTTAGTTTTGATGGTTCACGTTTAAGTCATGAGCTTCAGGCGGCATTGGTTGATGTCAGTCAAGCTTTAATGCACATACCAAATCTAAGAGTAAATGTGATAGGGCATACCGATAATCTTGGTAATGCTGAATATAATCAAGTCTTGTCTGAAAATCGTGCTAAGCAGGTTGCAGACTTTTTACGTCAGCAAGGATTTAATCCAATGTTTTTGACGACAGCCGGTTATGGCCCTGCCCATCCGATTGCGGATAACCGAACGGCAAAAGGACGTGCGGCGAATCGCCGAGTTGAATTGATGGTGTCATTTTAATTGGGATCAGTTTAAACAAGCCCCAATATCCTTTGGATTAATACACCCTCTTTAATGGAGCTTGAAAGGAGTTCAAGATGCGGATGGAGCTGAGTGTCGTCAGCAAACAGCAAGCGGAGTTACAAAGCAAAAGTTCTGTTTTTATAGAGGCAGAGCCTTTGTCTATCGGTCGTGCTATCGATAACCACTGGGTCTTGCCGGATGAAAATTTATATTTATCCGGTAAGCACTGTATTATAAATCGTAAAAATAATCGCTTTATTATTTCAGATTTAAGTACCAATGGTGTGTATTTGAACCATAGTGAAAAGCCGATTGGTCGAGGCCGTTGCGCGGTATTAAATAATGGAACTCTAATACGGATTGGCGATTATACGATTCGAGCTTCGATTGATGAGTCGACGGTCAGAAAAGCCGACTCTTTGACAAATCCGTTATGTGACTCAGCTCCGGGTAGTGCGCTAAGCGAAATGTTGGTAGATCAAACACCAGTGGAAGGTGCCATGAAAACATCATCTTCATTTGCGGCTGATCATATCAGTCCAGAACATGTGAGTTTGACGCGTTCCACGTCTTATAGTGCTATTGAGTCCCCAGTACTCCTGCCTGAGAATTGGCTTGAAGAGCCAAGTGTAGAGGATTCTTTCGACGAGACTCCTGTTGAACAAGAGATTGATTTAGAAAAGTTATCTGTAGAGCAGCCTGTGCTCGAAGCGCCAGTGGAGCAGCCACAGGAGTTCGTGCATCAGAGGTTGCAAACGCCAGAACAAGAAAATCCCGTTGTAGATATGTCACCGATACAGCAGCCATTAATAGAAGAGTGGGAAAGCGAACAGTCGGATGAAACGATTGAAGATATGGGTGCCAATCACTCGGAAGGGGTGATGCGTATTCAAGAGCGCAGCGCTCATGCTTTAAATGAAAACGATCAGACACTATTGAGCCAAATATTATCGACAGCGGGGATTGATCCTGCCTTAGTGACGAATCCTCAAGATGTTGCGGATCGATTAGGCGTTCTTATAAAGTATTTTTCAAATGGAATGATCCAGACCCTGGCAACTCGCTCGATGGTAAAGCGAGAGTTTCGTTTACAACAAACAATGATACAGCCAACCGATAATAATCCATTTAAATTTTCGCCTACAGGTCGAGAGGCGCTCAATATTGCTTTATTTTCCTCCTCTTCAGCCTATTTAACGAGTGATCAGGCAGTTTCGGATAGTTTTAGAGACATACAAGCACATCAATTAGCCATGATGTCTGGAGTTCAAGAGGCTTTAATAAAACTGATGGAGCGTATTAATCCCGAAAAACTGGAAGCGCGCTTTAATAAAAAGCCTAGACATTTATCAGGTGTTCCTGGATTAAAAAAAGTAAATCACTGGCAAGAGTACAAAGATTTCTACGGGGATTTGCAGGCAAGTATGCGTGATGATATTCAAGGATTTTTCATCAAGGAGTTTGGTGTAGCCTATGAGCAGCAGCTTAAAAGAATCAGCGCTGAAAACTAAGCATTTTCTTATTGGTTTCGTAATGGTTATGACTCTATTGGGCTGCAGTCCAATGGAAGTGCTGCGCGTGGTGAGTTCGCAGGAAGGAAAGTTTTTTGTGGATATTGAGCTCATTGCTTCAGATGGGCTTAACCCTAATGATGCAGGTTTGTTTTTTCCTGTTGAAGTTCAGGTTTTTCTGATGACGAATGATCGAGAATTTAAGCGAGCCGATTATTTTGAATTTCATCATGCAAACATGCGAAGCACTGCAGATTTAGAAAAATCTGTTGTGTTGAGGCCGGGTGAGATTATGCCTGTTCATTTCGAGATTAATGAAGTTATTCGCTACGTTGGTGTTGTGGCCGCTTTTCAGGATATTGATCGCGCAGTTTGGCGCGACGTAATACAGATTGGTGATAATCGCGGTTTTCTTGCTAAGTATTTGAGTTTTAATAATCGTGTTCAGCTGCGTGTTCATCTTGATGGAACAGTCGTTTCTTTTGAAACATAAAGAGAAGTATTTAAATGAATTGGTATAAAAAGGTTGCATGGACCGAAGGGATGTTCATGCGTCCACAGCATTTTCAGCAGCAAGATCGTTATTTTGAAAAGTTTGTGAACTTAAAAACAACCTCTCTGGGTGGTTGTGCATGGGGCGTTATGCATTTGGCTCTTGATCAGGGCGCGTTGAAGATTGGCAAGATTATGATAAGTGAATGTGTTGGCATTTTTGAAGACGGAACGCCCTTTGAAATGCCTGGCACTGATCCGCTCCCTGATGCGTTGGATATTAGTGAATTGAAAGAAGGGGATTTGATTAATCTCTGTTTACCCTTATGGAAGAAGGGGGCAGTGGAGATGGATCGATCACAGCAGGAGGTCAGCCATGCTCGGTATCGTATTGAAACGCATAGCATTGTAGATTCAGTTGCTGGGCGCAGCCAGGTAGCAGATATTGATGTCGCGCACAAAAAACTGCGGTTATTACCGGAGCGGCTGGTGCATCAACACATGACAACGCTTAGGATTGCTCAAGTCCGATCCGTATCAGGCAACACAATAGAATTAGAGAGGGAGTTTGTACCGCCTACGCTTCATACTAGGGGAAACACAACGTTAACTTCTTATGTACACGAAATTGCAGGGCTTTTGTCGCTGCGAAGTCAGCTGTACGCTCAGCGAATCCTGAATGCAGGAACCGAAGGGGCCGCGGATATTTCGGATCTTATGCTGTTACAGATTTCAAATCGCTATAAGGTTTTGTTTGATCACTACAGTCAATTAGAACACATTCATCCTATGGTTGTGTATGAGCAAGGTCTGAGTCTTGCTGCGGAGCTCGCAACATTTACATCCGATACTCGGCTGCCAAAAGACCTTAGGGGCTATGATCATAAGCAACTCAAGGCTTGCTTTGTTGAGTTGATTCGGGAGCTGAATCGATCGTTGAGTACCCTATTGGAGCAAAATGCCCATCGCATTGAACTTGAGATGAAAGGGTATGGCGTTCGTGTTGGTCAGATTCCGAGCAATGAGTTGTCTGATCGCGCATACATCTTGGTTGTTACCTCGGATATGCCAAAAGAAGTCTTGAGAAATAAGCTACCGACACATTTAAAAATAGGTCCAGTGGAATTGATTACACAACTTGTTAATCGTCACCTGCCAGGCATAAAAGTTGAACCTATGCCCGTAGCTCCACGACAAATTCCCTATTATGGAGGTGCCGTATATTTCGAATTGCAAGCTCAAGGTAAGCACTGGGACAGCATTAGTGCGAATCGGTCAATCGCACTTCATATTGGTGAGCAGTTTCCAAATCTGGAAATGGATTTGTGGGCGATAAAATATTAATTCAGGGATGATCAATGGCCTTTATCAAAGATAGAACAGTTATGATTCCTACCCCGGGAGGGCGTGGACGGTTTGACACGAGCCCAGAGGTTCAAAAGGAAGTCTCGTCGTCTATCCTCTCGGCCGAGGAGGTTTCACAGCTATCAAGTGGATTGAATGTGCTGGAGAACAGTGCGTTCGAAATTTTATCTCTGTTGCCATCCATTCGTACCCAAACGACTGAGCTCACTGTGGATCAGCTCAGAAGCAAGTTGATCGCCATGGTCGAGTCCTTCGAAAGATCAGCGTATGAAGCCAATTTAGACTCGAAGGATGTGGAAATTGCGCGGTATATTTTGTGCGCAACTGTTGATGAACTTGTCATGAACACACCTCTAGGTGAAGAGGCTCAATGGAGCCGACATTGCCTTCTAAGTCATTATCATGGAGAAACCTGGGGGGGTGAAAACGTATTTGTCATTCTTAGCAACTTAAATAAGAACCCGCACAAGAATATCGATTTATTGGAGTTGATTTACATTTGTTTGGCACTGGGTTTTGAAGGAAAGTATGGCGTAGAAGCCGATCGTCTCAGCCAATTGTATGAGCTTAAGAAAAGCCTCTATCACACGTTGACTCAGATTAGAGGAACGATGCCCAAAACACTGTCCCCACATTGGAAAGGGGAGGATACGCTTGCTAAAGCCTTGCGCAATTTTCTACCACTTTGGGTCGCCGCTGTCTTTTTAGTCGCCATGGCGTGCATGGTGTATTTTTACTTGTTGATTCATGTTAACGATCAATCGAGTACTGCATTACGCAGTGCATCCAGAGTACTCACCGAGCAGCACAGTCAGTTTAGAGTGCAACTGCCACAGGTAAATGAGTCTGTATTTATTCGGGTCAGTCGTTTATTTGCTCCTGAGATTGAGAAGAATCAAATTCGTTTATCCGATCGTTCGCAGCAGATCCGCATTGTTATTAATTCAGATTTGCTTTTCCGTTCGGGCAGTGCGGAGCTTGAGCCTGAATATGCAGCGCTGATTTCCTACATGGGTAGGGAGTTGATGAGCGAGCAAGGACGAGTTTTAGTTGAGGGGCATACCGATAGCATTCCAATTAACACCATCAGATTTCCATCCAACTGGCACTTATCCCAAGCACGCGCGGAGCAGGTCAAGCGCCTACTGGAACAGGCGGGTCAAGAGTATGGACGTTATCAAATCGAAGCGAGAGCCGATACTCAGCCGCTCGCAAGTAATGCAACACCGGAAGGGCGTGCACAAAATCGGCGGGTTGAGCTTGTACTTTTACCAGAAACGGATTGGCGATAATGAAAGGGATATCTGAATGAAAATGTTTTTTGGCACTTTTCTCAGTGTCGGGAGCTTATTGAGTTTAGTTGCACTTGGGCTGATAAGCCTAATGATTTGGTTTGTTTTACCTGCGTTAACGATGGGAGGCGCTGAGCCTTTTCAATCGATGTGGGCACGTGCGAGCATGATCGCATCTTTATTTGTGATGAGCTTTGCTTACAAGTTGAGGGGATGGATTGCAGATCGTAATCGTAATCAAAAATTAGAAAAGGCGGTCGTAGAAGACCCCTCACGGCCAGAAAGTGAGTCGACGGATCCGACTGAGTTTAAGACGAAGTTTGAAGAGGCCATTCATGTATTAAAAAAACTAAAAAACCCTGCTACTAAGGGGCATTATCTCTATAACTTGCCATGGTATATGCTCATCGGCCCTCCTGGAGCAGGTAAAACAACGGCATTGATTAATTCCGGATTACACTTTCCTTTAATGGATCGTTTTGGTGCTTCAGTTCGAGGCACGGCAGGAACTAAAAGTTGTGATTGGTGGTTTACCGATCAAGCGATTTTGATTGACACAGCCGGTCGTTTTACAACTCAAGATAACCAAGTTGATCGAGATAAAAAAGACTGGAATACCTTCCTATCGCTTCTTGTGAAGTATCGAAAGCGTAGACCCATTAATGGCATTATCGTGGCATACAGTGTTGGTGATTTAGTTAGCAAGGATGAAGCTGATCTGATTGCGGATGCAAAGATGATTAAGCGTAGGGTGTATGAGCTTTACGACACGCTTAAGATTAAGTTTCCAGTCTACTTGGTTCTCACCAAACTCGATTTATTACCGGGTTTTGATGAATATTTTGCGACCTTAGACACTGAAGGTCGAGAGCAAGTGTTTGGGACGACCTTCAAGCTAACCGAGCAGGACGTTGACCCAGTCAGCGGTTATTTGATTGAGCATCGCTTATTAGTTGAGCGTTTGCAGGTCAAAGTATTGGATGTGCTTAAACAAGAGTCTGACCAGTCTAAACGAGATGCGGCGTATATTTTTCCGCGAATGATGGCGTCCCTGCAGGATCGAATAGCGTTATTGATTGATAGCAGTTTTACAGCGACTCGATTTGAACAGCCTATTATGTTACGGGGGGCGTATTTTACCAGTGGTACTCAAGACGGCAGTATGTTGGATCGAGTGATCAGTGGTTTATCTGCGCATTTAGGGCGAGCAAGATCAGCGGATAAACGTCAAGGTAAAAGCTTTTTTATAAAGCATTTGCTTCAAGAGGTTGTATTCAAGGAAGGGGGGTTAGCTGGGCAGAACAGACGATTTGAAAAAATACAATCAGCACTCTATGTCATGACGTGTACATTCATGTTATTGGCAACCGTCGGTATGTCGGCTTTGTGGTATCAAAGTTATTTAAAGAATATGGAGTATTTACATCAGTTTGACGAAGCGATTGTTGAGATTGATCAGTTAAGCCAAAGCCTACCGGAAAGCGATCATAGTTTAGAACGCATACTGCCAGTGCTACATAAAACACGTCATTTGCCCTTTGGTTATGCAAGCTTAAATGACAGGGGGCCTTGGTTCAAAGGCGCTGGGTTAAATCAGACGGGCAAAATGCAGAATGAAGCCATCGCATTGTACGAGCGCTCTTTGCTGAATATCTTACTTCCCCGCTTTATGTTTTTTATTGAAAATCGATTGATTCATGCATCTGAGACGACCTACGATGATTTGACAATGTATCAAATCTTGGGAGGAACTGTTGAAAAGGACGATGATTTTATTCGACGTTACTTGCGCTTGGTTGTATCTAAAGACGGTCAAATACTCGGTGACAGTCTAGGTCTGCATATCTTTCATTTGCTGTCTATTTTACCGAATCACTATGCACCCACATTGAATCAGGAGTTGCTGGAACATGCACAACGAAGAGTTTTGCAGCAACCCGCGGCATCCCGCTTGTTGGATCAAGTACAGCACGAAGCAAAGCGATTGCAGCTACGACCGTATCATTTATTGGATTTAGTCGGTACTCAGGGGGCGATGATTTTTTCTGTTCAGGGTAAAGGGATTCAAGATACGTTAATCGATAGCCATTTTACACATCAAGCTGCTCAGCTTTTTTTTGCTGAACAAACAGATCCACTTGCTCGAATTATCGCAAAAGATGCGCAGGTGTTAGGTTATGACTCAATATTGGAGGAACGTTATAGAGCGGATGTATTCAGGCAGTATTTGCAGCAGTATCAAGAGGCGTGGTTGCAGACGTTGCAATCGATTGAGCTAACGGATACGTCCGACTCACAAGCAAAAATCCGCACGATAGAAACCTTGACTCAAGCAGGCTCTCCGCTCACTCAGTTGCTAAGCGTGGTTCGAAAAAATACTGAGTTCTCGGCACTCTTTGTATCCCCAGCAACACTGGTTGAGCAAGGGCTTGATTTTAATTCACTTGACGAGCTGGCCTTGTTAAGCCAAGCCAATTTCGATGTTTTATCCTTAGAGGCAATGCCTGTTTTGCTTCATCTCCATCAGTTAGTCCACCCCAATGAGGCTGGGCAGTTTGAACGCTTGTCGCAACTCTATGTGCAGCTAAATGAGTTGAGCGTCTTTTTAAAGGGCTTACAAAGTAGCATCAATTTAGAGCGAGCCGCATGGATGCAAGCCAGTCAGCATCAGGGAGTGAGTGACGTGGTGACGCGTTTGGAAAATGAGATGTCACGTCTACCCGAGCCTATATCGGGGTGGGTGGCTCAATTGATTAACTCTGCGAAAGCTCAAACCGGAGCGCAAGCGCGCAGTTATATCCAAAATCAATGGTCAAGCAACGTAGTGCCCGCGTGCCGCGATATGATCGAAGATCGATATCCCTTTTCAGCACATGCTTCTCGCGAAATGACCCTAAGAGACTTAACCACCTATTTTGCATCTGGTGGAATCGTTGACCGTTATTTTCAAGAGTTTTTAGCACCATATGTTGATCGATCACGCACGCCATGGCGTTGGCAAAAAATTACGGGTTTCGAGTCCATGGAGGTGAATAGAGTCCTTCGGCAAATCGAATTAAGTCATCGAATTCAAAATATGTTTTTTGGCCCGGGTGGGCAAACGCCGTCTCTGAGTTTTGAGTTGGTGCCAAGGGATGTTGATCCTAGCATTCTAAAGGTCACTTTGGTGGTTGATAACGAAGAATTAAGCTATTCACACGGTCCCAAATTAGGCCGTCGCTTTACGTGGCCTTCCGCAAATCTTAGCACTCAGTCATTTGCACGTTTGGTTATTGAAACGCATGAAAATGCGGAGTCGTTGACAGAACGGGGGGAGTGGTCATTGTTTAGACTGCTGGATAAAGGGCAGATCACATCATTGGACAGTGAACGTTATTTACTGGAGTTCAAAACGCGTAAAGGTGTTCCCTTGTCTTTCGAGTTGATTGCGGGAAGCGTCTACAACCCGTTTGATGCAAATCTATTTAAATCCATCAGGTGTCATTGATCATGAAATCTATTGGTATCTATGGCAAGTTGCCCGCTCATCGAGATTATGTGTTACTCAATTTACCTGAGTCTGTTGAGGCCACTTTATATGACTGGTTAGGACCTCTTTTGTCCGAGGCACAAGCAACGCTTGGGTATGAGGCATGGTTGAGTGCATATTTAAATGCCAGTCCTTGCGGCTATGCTATCGCATTTCAGCGACCTGAGCCGATGATGTATATCGGAGTTATGACCTCCAGTGTTGATGCTGTGGGGCGCTATTTTCCTCTGCTGAGCGGTGTCCAGCTGACGGGTGAAAACGCCTTGGTGAATTTTAATCCCAGAGCGATGCAAAATGTCCTCAATGCGCTTGTCGATCAACAGGTGAATGCACTGCATCAGCGGCAATCCATAGAAGTACATTATCAGTCCGTAGTCGCTTTATTATCAAAGGATTTACTTACGCCGTGGCAGGATAGCTCGCTTGCTCACTTGCCAATGTCCGCTCAGTCAAACGACTCCATCCCGCTACTTGAGGGCGTTCAGTCCTATTGGTGGGCGTTGGATCAGCCCAGCCTAGAGATCATGTGCATGGGACTACCGTCGGCTGATTTTTATCAATCCCTTTTAGCCTTGGAGTCGGCAATTCATGACGGATAAACAATTGTTCCCCAACCCGCTACCCGAGATCAAAACCTCTGTGTCTAGATGGATTAGTGTCGGAGACAGCCTGGCAGGTCCAGTAAGGGCATGTAACGAGGACCGAATTTACGCAGACGATGCCTTGGGCTTGTGGTGTGTTGCCGATGGGATGGGCGGTCATTCTGAAGGGGGGGTCGCCAGTAGTTTGATTACTCAATCCTTAGAGGATTTACACGCAGATGAGATCGATAATATTGATGATTTACTCAATAAAGTCATCGATCTTTTAAAGACGACCAATCAAATTATTTACTCCCTTGCCTCTGAGATGTTCGAGTCCAAGCAGATCATGGGCTCGACCTTTGTCCTTTTGCTTCTATCGAAGGATAAGGGGTATGTGTTATGGGCCGGCGACAGTCGCCTGTATCGTATGCGGGATGTCTATTTTGAGCAAATCACGATTGATCACACGCAATACGAAGCACTGAAATCTCAGCGTTTACTGGATGAGGTGAATGGGCAGAGTACAACAACGCATCCTGCAAGCCACATTTTGACACGTGCTATGGGTGTGAGTGAGCAGATTGAAATCGATATCCAAGCTCTGGATGTCAAACAAAATGATGTATTTCTACTGTGTACGGATGGACTTTACAACGTTATGGATCAAATGGAGCTGGGTAAATTATTGTATTACGCCGATGACTACGCCTCGGCATTGAAAACACTCATTCACACAGGCGTTGTACGTGAGACATCTGATAATCTGAGTGCTGTCATAGTTGGAGATCGTGATGCGTAACCTCTGGTGGCTAAGTTGTATCTGTGTACTGGCGGCGTGCAATACGATGCCTGAAAAGGAGTTGCATGAGGTTGATGAAGTTACCATTACCGATGAGGACTTGATGAGATTCTATAAAGGGTTTCATCAGGTGGGTGTCCGTTTGTTAAGCGAAAATGCCGGAGCGGGCGGGAGAGCGAATTTAAATCAGTTTTATGCGCTTTATTTCAATGATGAAATTGAGTCAGCTATAGAATACTTAGGGATGTCATTGTTCGCAGACCCGTTTAATGAAAACAGCCGTGTGGTTGCCGCGCAGGTTGAGTCTCAGAACTTATTTGGCTTATTGAGCCAAGGCAGTCAAGGGCGAACCGACGTCAAGACACACCTTGTCAACGGACAGGCAAACTTTCTCGAATTATCAAAGCGAATATATGGCACTGAGCACTACGCTGTATTGCTGCAACGTTACAACCAAGCCTTTAATGAACATTACCCTCAAATAGAGATTGTGCTTGCGCCTGAGTTGGCATTGCTTCCGGTTATTGGTGAGCATTTTCAAAAGGCTCGACCCGTTCGTCAAGTCACCAGGGGGGAAAGGCCAAGATCTGACGTAGTCCGATCTCAACCCGTTCCCCCGTCTAGAGTGCCGACTGAACCCGTGGCGGTTGTACCCGATGAGGCATCTGAGAGTGCGCGTGTCGAAATTGTTGTACCACCTGTCACACCTGAGCAGTTGCATCAGCAGGGTCAATCATCTTTAGCCTATCAACGATTACGGGCGCAGAGTGAAGCCGAGCGTAATACGCCGTTATATGAACAGCTACGCGAAGAGCTGGTTGATCAGCCTTACCGAGAGGGTGTTAGTTACTTTCACGATCAGGAGGTCGAGAAAGCCGTTGTGCGGTTCAAACAGGTGTTGCGCTTAGAACCCAGCCATCAACGTGCTCAAGATTATTTAGAGCGAGCGCTAAAGTTGAGTGAACGTTTAACTCACCCCTAAAAATGCGTTAGGGGTGAATACAGGTGAAAGGATACAAATCCTATTTTGTTAAATTAGGATTTTTTGAATGGAGTTGGATATGGATATAAAAGGGTTGCATAAACCTATTTCTGATGAGTTTCCACAAGGTGAGGATCTGCGCTCTGGCCACTGGCGTGAAGAGGTGTATGCGTTAAAAGATCTAAGAAACCTGTTACGAAATAAAGAGCGTCAAGCCCTGAGTGTTGAGGATATTTATGCAGGTTATCCAGCTTGGCAGCCCTTATTCGAACGATCCGTTTTTCTGTTAGAAAACGTTAGCAAAGATTTAGAGGTGATGGCCTGGGTGATTGAATCCGCTTTGCGACTTGATGGATTTAAGGGCCTTGCTGAAAGCCTTACTCAATTAGAGGCTCTGCTGACTTTACATTGGCCGAATCTATACCCTAAAGATGAAGATGGATTTGAATCAACTCTATTTCCATTAACAGGTCTGAATGGTTTGTCTTCAGAGGGGGCTTTGATCATGCCCTTGAGAATGGCGCCTTTGTTTATGGGCAGCCCTGCGGTTTCATTGTTGGATTGCGTGAAGGCTTTTGAGGTCTCAGAAACCAAAGATCCTCAGAAGAAGGAAGCACTTAAACAAAAGGGAATGCTGGATTATGAGTCTGTGCAAGCTCAGATTGCCGAGCTTAGTTATGAACGTCGACAAGGATCCTTGTCTTTTATAGAGCAATGTGTCGACACATTTTCCAGGATTGAACAGTTTTTGTACGATCATTGTGGTCATGAATCTCCACCTTCCTCACAAATAAAAGGCATTTTGCAGCAAGCTCTTGATCGTGCTGTGCATCTTGCTGCCTTATCTGACCCTTTAGAAACCCTGGAACTACCGAATGATCTCATTGAATCTAAACAGGAAAATCTAGAGGTAGCGAGCCCTATCACGGCGATAAAGGCAAATCATGTCAATATTCGAAATCGACAAGATGCCTTTATTCTGATTCGAAAACTGATTGTCTTTTTTAAAGAGACAGAGCCTCACTCGCCGATTGCTTATAACTTAGAGCGTATTAATCGATGGGGGGAGTTGAGCTTACCTGAACTGATTAGCGAGCTGATCACAGATGAAAGTGCACGTTTGAACTTTAAAAAAATCACTGGCGTTGAAGACATCAACTAATAAGGGAATAGAAATATGAGCGATAGTATTCACAACAAACTCGAAAAAGTGCGTAAGCCCAGAGTTCATATCAAATATGATATTGAAACAGAGGGCAAAACCGTTGAAAAAGAATTGCCTTTTGTCGTTGGAGTGATGGGCGATTTTGTTGGAAATCCGTCTCAGCCTAAAAAGCCTCTATCAGAACGCAAATTTGTTCAGATAGATCGTTACAACATGAATGATGTAATGAAAAAAATGGAACCAGGTTTGAATTTAAAGGTAAAAAATACCTTAACCGATGATGATAGTCTGATGTCCGTTGATCTGAAGTTCACTTCTATGCAGGACTTTGAGCCGGGAAGTTTAGTCGAGCAAGTTGAACCCTTAAAAAAACTACTGGACACTCGAAATAAACTGCGTGATTTGTTAACCAAGTCGGATCGTTCGGAAGAGTTAGAGTCTATCTTAGAAAGCGTTCTGCAAAGTACTGACAAAGTTGGGCATCTCGCGTCACGTTTAAATGAAGACAACAAGGAAGGTAATGATGAGTAGTACACATTCACAAGCCGTATCAACGCAACAGGGTTGGTTAGATGACCAAGGCGATATACTGGATCGTGTGATTTCTGCAACAAAGCAGACCAGCGCAGATGACACTAAAGATTTAATTCGCAATTTATTAGAAGAAGTTCAAGAAGGAACCGTTGTTTGGGATCGTAATATTGCGAAAACTATTAACCAAGCGATTGCCCTGATTGATAGCCGAATTTCATCGCAATTATCTGAAATTATTCACGATGAGTCCTTCAAAAAACTGGAAGGAAGCTGGCGAGGTTTACACTATTTGGTGAACAACTCAGAAACGAGTAGCAACCTGAAAATTCGTGTTCTGAATGTCACGAAACGCGAGGTGTATAAGGACTTAGACCGAGCCGTTGAGTTTGACCAAAGTGAAACCTTTAAAAAAGTCTACGAAAATGAGTTTGGTACACCCGGTGGTGAGCCTTATGGAGCGCTCATCGGGGATTTCGAGTTTACCAATCATCCTGAAGACATCGAACTCTTATCAAAAATGTCGAATGTGGCCGCTGCCGCTTTTTGTCCGTTTATTTCAGCTGCTGACCATAGTTTATTTGGCCTTGAAAGCTGGCATGAGTTGTCTCGTCCAAGAGATCTTGAAAAAGTCTTTGACTCAAAAGAATACAGTAAATGGCGCAGTTTTCGTGAGTCAGAAGATGCGCGTTTCATTAACCTAACCTTGCCTCGCACACTGGCTCGACTTCCTTACGGTTCCGACACACGCATTGTTGAAGAGTTTAATTATGAAGAAGGTGTGACGACCCCAGAAGGTAAAGCAGGTGCATTGGCGCATGATGATTATTGTTGGATGAATGCGGCATACGTTATGGGGAGTCGCTTAACTCATTCATTTGCATCGACTGGCTGGTGCACATCGATTCGTGGAGCGGAAGGCGGCGGAAAAGTCGAAAACCTCCCAGCGCACATTTTCACCAGTGATGATGGTGACTTAGATCTAAAGTGTCCGACGGAGGTGGGTATTACAGATCGTCGCGAGGCTGAATTATCTAAGCTTGGCTTCTTACCACTCTGTCATTATAAAAATACGGATTTTGCTGTGTTTTTTGGTGGTCAGTCGGCTCAAAAGCCTCAAAAATTTGACCGACCAGAAGCCGCTGCTAATGCCGCTATTTCAGCACGTTTGCCGTATCTGATGGCCACGTCACGTTTTACGCATTATTTGAAAGTGATGGCACGCGATAAGATTGGTAGCTTTATGGATGCCGATGATGTTGAAGCTTGGTTGAATCGCTGGCTCATCCAGTATGTTAATGACAACCCCAACTCAGGGCCAGAAATGAAAGCCCGTTATCCACTAAAAGAAGCGCGTGTTCAAGTGACAGAGGTGCCAGGGCAGCCCGGTGCCTATAATGTTGTGGCTTGGCTACGTCCATGGTTGCAGTTAGAAGAGTTGACGGTCTCCATGCGTATGGTGGCTAAAATTCCTCAGTTAGGACAAGACTGATTTAAGCGAATGTCAACATGGAGTATACAGGGATGCGTCAGGTCGACTTTTTAACATCGAAGCAGATTGAGTTAAGTACTTTAATTGCTGCCATTGACGATCGGATAAACCAGTTGCTCCATGAAATCGTCTCGCACCCGGACTTTAAGGCATTAAAGTCCGGGTGGTATGGGCTTGCGTATTTGTTAGATGAAACGGCAACTACCTCAGTGATTGTCAGAATGCTAGACATATCCTATGCCGAGTTGCTAAAAGACTTTGAGTGCTCTATGGAGTTCGATCAAAGTCAGATCTTTGACAAGGTTTACAGTCAAGAGTTTGGTAGTGCAGGCGGAATGCCCTTTGGTGTTATGCTTTGTGACCATCCAATTGACCTCCCGACCCAATCAGCTCTAAACACATACATTGGGTATTTGTATTCCTTATCACAAATAGCTGCGGCTGCCTTTTGCCCCTTTATCCTTGGCGCCAACCCTGAGCTGTTAGATCTTGATTCTTTCAAAAATCTTTCAGGGAGAATTAACGCACATAGTACCTATCAGCAGCATAAATTTGTTAAATGGAATGAGTTTAGAGCGCATCCCGATGCACGATTTATCGCAATGGCTTTGCCAAGGATGGTCATTGATACCCCCATTCATTGGCAGTCAAAAAATGGGTTTATGCTGAATGAAACGCTGAGCTCTCGTCAGGTTGAGAATATCACTTGGATGAGTGCGGTGTATCCGATAGGGAAGGTCCTCGCCAAATGCTTTGAGTCAACAGGATGGTTGGCCGAGATCTGCGGAATGCGGTTTCACAAGGCTGCTTTGCATCCGCATGTCAGTGGATTAAGTAGTTTGGTTGATGATTATCCTTATTTACAAACAGAAACACTGGTTCACGATGAGTTGTCATTAATGTTGGCAGATATAGGCTTTATTAGCTTAACCTCGACAACAAACAGTGATCAATCGATTGTTTATTCCGCGCCAAGTCTCCATAGCCCCCCCAGTTTAGAGGCTAAAGCTCCAAATGAAAGTGCCAAGTACGCCGCTCAGCTTCAGTATGTTTTGTGCGTGTCACGTTTTTCACACTACTTGAAGATTTTGATGCGAAACAAAGTAGGTAGTTTTACGTCAGCAGACGAGTGTCAGTCGTACCTTAAGGGATGGTTGCTTAATTACACCATGTCAACAAGTGATGCCTCTGAGCATTTACTGGCTAAATATCCGCTGCGAGAGGTCGATGTTCAGGTGTTTGAGCTTGCGGGGCAAGCCGGGGTGTTTAAATGTGCTGTAAAACTATCACCGCATTATCAACTGGAGTGTGTTGAGACAGAGGTATTTTTCTCAACCGATATTTCGAAACCTATTTAATGTCTTATCGAATTCAACAACAGAGGATGTTCATGTCGCAGACGTTTCTAACCAGTTTTTTTGATGATGAGCCTGAACAGCTTGTCGAGCAGCCTCTTTCTCCGAGGCAGCAAACTCAAACGTATATCGATTCTGTGTTGTCCGATGTGGATAGACTGCTGAACTCAAAAATGAACGTTGAGTTCTACGAATCCGTTGCGTTTGATCAATTGCTTAGCTTTGGTGTTGTTGATTTCTCAACCATCAATATTGCTTCAAAAGAAAGCTTAGAGCATTTGCGTCAAGTACTGATCAAAACACTGGCGACAAACGAGCCTCGCTTAACGGGTGTAAAAGTGACCATTAAAGAGTCGGCCTTTAGTCAGGCACAAATAGCCTTTCAAATTGATGCGATGCTGCTGCTCAGTGATGGTGCGGAACTGATCATGTTCAATGCAGCATTTGTCCCTGTCGTGAAGCGGTTTAGGTTGAGTCGATCATGATGAAAAAAGAACTTATTGATTATTATCAAAAAGAATTGCATTACCTTGAGCGAGTTGGGCAGGCTTTCTCTCAAAAATACCCCAAAATATCGCACAGGTTGCAGATGACGGATCAAGGAGGGCGTGATCCGCATGTTGAACGCTTGATTCAAGCAACCGCATTACTGAATGCGCGTATACGTGCCAAGTTAGAAGATGACTATCCTGAGTTAACGCAGTCAGTCTTTGATTTGATTTATCCGCATTATCTGAAGCCTATCCCCAGTCATTCGGTTATTTGCTTTGAGTCTGAGTCTGATATGTCAGCACCTGTGAATATTCCAAGGGGAAGTGCGTTAGATGGCAGAGTTTCAGAAACGAAGACCTGTCGTTTTACAACACTCTATGATGTTGATGTTTTACCACTTAGACTCTGTCAAGCGTCTTTGCAGTCAGCGCCTTTTGCTGCCCCTCAAATAGCTCAGCTTCAACAGATCTCTGGCTTGCTGCATCTTGAGTTTGATATAGCGGGACTGGATACGCAATCAATAGACTCCATGCCACTTGAACGCGTGCGGATCTATTTGAATGCTCCTAAGCACATTGCATACCCACTCTATGAGTTGTTGTTTAACCAGGTTCATTCATGGGTGATGGCCGAATCAGAAGTTGACGTTCATCCGATGAGGCTTGATTTATCAGGCATACAGGCGGTGGGTTTCAAGGATGAGGAAGCGGCATGGGCATATTCGGAGCAGTCTTCACCCGGCTATCGCTTATTGTCGGAGTTTTTCGTTTTTCCTGAAAAATTTCTGTTTTTCGAGCTTGATCTCTCTGCACTGCGGCGTATGCAGCTTAAAACGACACGCTTTAGTCTATTCTTTTATCTGAAAAATGCCTACGACGAAATCGCGCCGCACGTAAAGGCCTCGCATTTTCAACTGTATGCGACGCCAATTATAAACCTGTATTCCCAGCTAGCAGAGAGTGTTCGTCTTACCCATACGCGCACATCCTATCCAGTGGTCGCTGATTCGAGAGATCCAGAGGCGACTCAGGTCTATACTGTGAAAACGGTCACTCTTTCCAATAAACAAAACCTACCTCTTAAATTAAAGCGCTTTTTTGACTTTGATGGTAGTGCTGATGTTGATGACTTAAGCCGCCCTTTTTGGCATTTGCACCAAGAAACGTCAACAAGTGAATTGCAAGGTGGTGAGTTGTCGATTTCACTGCATAACCTTCCTCTCGATATTCTTTCAGATGATACGGCTCTATTGTTTCTAGATTGCCTAGTGACCAATGGGAACTGCCCTCATCAGCTTTGGAAGTCTGGAAAGCTTAAATCATTAACCTTAGCGGAAACAAAACCTGGAATCGAAAAGGCAAGAACACTTTTGGCCTTTAAACCTGCGAGCTTTGACCATCAAAAAGGGCAGCATTGGAAGTTAATATCTCACCTTAACTTGAATTATTTGAGTTTGGGCAAAGAGGGAACTGCAGGGCGGGTGCTAAAAGAAATTTTATCGCTTTATGATTTTAAGAACAGTCCGGAAACGCGAAAAATGATCGATAGCCTTTCGGTCGCATCTGTCGATATGGAAATGAAACGGGTTGTGTCAGCATCAGGAGTCTTTTTTTTCAGTCGTGGACACCGTTTTCATATCAAGCTCAATGCCCATGACTTTCCGGGCGCGAGCGCATTTCTCTTTTGCTCGGTGCTTGAACGGTTTTTGGCGTTGTATACCCAAATTAATTCTTTTACTCAATTAGATGTCAGTTTCAATCAGCATGAGGAGTGCGTTTACTCTTGGCCACCAAGAACGGGTGATCAATGTTTGATTTAAACTTTTATTTGCGCTATCGCCCGGTAGAGTATGATTTTTATCAATTTATTCGGCTTGCTGAATGTGTGTATGCTGAGACGACTGGCCCTAACCCTGGCTTTTCACCCTCCGATCAGCCATTGGATCATGAATTCATTCGTTTTTCTCAGGCCCCAGAATTGTGCTTTCGAACGCAGAGTGTACTCGATGTCAAAGTAGAGCCAGAGCAGCCAAAGCAACTTCATCTATTGGTGAGTGCTTTTGGATTTTATGGCGCGAATGGAGTGTTACCCCCATTTTATACCGAACTCATTCAGCAGCGACTGCGGCAAGGGGACTCTGCTTTAAAGTCGTTTCTAGATGCCGTGAACAGTCGTACACTAAGCTTTCTTCTAGCAGCGTGGAATCGCAATCGATACCCTTTTATTCATGAGAGACGGCAGCGACTTGCTCAAAGTTCATCTTTTCGTGGACAGGATATTATTGCAGGCTTTGCCGGATCTCATGCTCATCTGTTTGAAACTGAGCCCGTTCTACATCAAATATCAAACTATTTTTGTGGTTACTTTTCGCAGCAGCGAAAAACACTTGTTGGCTTAAACGCGATATTAACTAAAGTTATTGGGGTTAACGTAAAGATAACACAGTTCTATGCCCAACATTATTCTTTGTCTAAATCTGAGCGTAATAGGTTAGGTCAGAATTCTGTCCGATTAGGAGAGGATTGTGTTTTAGGTACAGAAATTGTAGATGGTAATCGAAGCCTATTGATTACGACTGACCCACTTGATTATGAAGAGTTTAAGTCCTTGCAGCCCGATGCTACTTTATATAAGCGTGTGCTTAATGTATGCCTGCAGTATTTAGGTATCGGTTATGATGTCTCATTACAACCCGTTCTCAAGGCGAAGGAAATACCCCCTTTAAATTTAACAAATAAAGGGGTTACCAATCCAATCAGGTTAGGTTATAATTCGTGGCTCAAAAACACAGCGAATGCATCGGATGCTGCGAACATAGTCTTTATGTTAGCAAATTAACTTTAGGGAACGAGTTTAGAAATGGAGTCATTGGGACGATACCAGCTTATAAGGATGTTAGGTGAAGGTGCCATGTCCCAGGTGTATCTGGCGTATGACCCTAAGCTCCAACGAGAGTTGGCCATTAAACTCTTAAAGCCTGAGTTTTCTAAAGAAAATCATAGAGTTGACTTGTTTCTTAACGAGATACAGTTGTCGGGTCGACTTCATCATCCCAATATTGTTTCCATCTTTGATCTGGGGCAAATTGATCAGCTGCATTTTATTTTAATGCAATACTTTGCTTCTCAGAATCTAGAGTCTTGGTTGGTGGATAATCCGGATCCACCGATGGAAAAAATACTTGATATCGTGTCACAACTTCTTAAAGCGATTGAGCATGCCCACTCAAAGGGTATTTATCATCGAGATATAAAGCCAAGTAATATATTGATCAATGAAGAGGGGTATGTCCAGTTAACCGATTTTGGTGTGGCATATTTTAATGAATCAAATGCAATAGAAGATGCCTTTGTCATAGGCACACCCTTATATATGGCACCCGAACAGCTTAAGGGCGATACCCCTACCGTTCAGAGTGACTTATATTCAACAGGTGTTTTAATATACTATTTGGTTTTTGGAAAATTGCCCTTCCAGGCCAGTACACTAAAGGATTTAGATACACTGATTCAAGAATCAGATGTTGACCTTAGTTCTAAACGAATACCACCCACACTTAAAAAAATAATTCGAAAACTGCTTCATAAGAATCCGGCTTTTCGGTATCGATCTGCGACAGAATTATTAAAACAGGTGGAGGCGCTTCGAGCTGAGACCCGAACGCAAGCCCACTCTTTATTTAATATAAAAATGAGCACAACCTGGCGTCATACCTGTCTAATTACCAGCTCTATCGGGCTTTTATGCGCAGTGTTGCTCTATTTTACCTTGAGTCAATTAACGAATAGTTTGCAAAGCACTCTGATTTCGTATGGTGATATGTACATTTCACAGATGCATGATCACCTTTCCGAACCTGTATTGTTAGATGACCGAGACTCTATGAATGCGATTATCAGTCGTTTTTCAAGTGCAGACGAGATAGTTTACTTACATTTACTTGATAACGAAGGGATTGTTATAGCATCCACGGATTCAAATCTTGTCGGCAATCCAAGATCTTTTCCTGAAGGAGTGGTTAGGCTGGCTTCGCCCTCAAAAAATGATGTTTATCATTACTCATTAGGTGAGTCCAAGGCTGATTTATATTTGTTTTCAACTCAAATTAGCTACGCACAAAGGGTGTTAGGACGTCTTCAGGTCGGTATGCAGCCCAGTCAAATCAAGCACATAGCGAATAAAACCTTATCCTACCTGATTGGTTTTGTTGTATTAATTTGCTTGTTGGTAACCTCAGTGTTGTATTTGGTCTATAAAAACTTTTTCAATAAAGTTCAGTCTGTGAGTTCCGCCCTACAAAATCTCTATGCAGGCAATTTTTACACGCGCTTACCTGTTGATTCGACGGATGAAGTGGGCGTGTTGAATATGCAGTTTAATGATCTTGCCGAGCAGTTAGAAAACTTCTTTGAGAATAGTCTGAACTTTGAAATATCAGATCGCTCGTCAACGGTGAATGAAGATTTTCAAACGGTTTCTGCTGAAGCAGAGTCCGACATAGACGTAGATAAAACTGTGATTATCAACCTCGATAAAGGGAATTAAATATGGATGCAAGGGCATTGATTGGCAAACTCTCGGATACCGCTCGTCAAGGTGTTGAAATGGCGGCATCTGTTGCGGTCGGACATCGACATTACTCTGTTGAGCTTGAGCATTTAGTCATTGGTTTGCTGCGGACCGAAACCAATTCCTTAGCTGTCTTGTTAGCCCCTTATCAATTGAATGCCACGTTAATGATTGAAGCGATGGAACACTCCATTGCTCACTTTGATCAAGGCAATCACCATGCGCCATCATTCTCTTCACAAGTTATTGATATTTTTAAAAAAGCTTGGATGCTGTCCAGTCTGGAATATGGTCTGCCTGCTATTTCATCTGCGGCTTGCCTTGTGGTCTTATTTCGAGAAGAGTCTTTACGTTTATTAATCATTTCCCGCTGTCGTTTTTTAGACAGGGTTGATTTAGATCGTATTGTGAGAGAAGGGCATTGGCTTGCACGACAAGAGTTTGAACAAGGCTCTTCAGTCGATCAAGCAGAGCTTTCCGTTGATAATCACTCAAGTCAAATGCCAGAAATGCCGAAAAAAGTGTCCGCGCTCGAGCGATATACACTCGATCTAACTGAGCGTGCACGTGCTGGTGACATAGATCCTGTCATAGGGCGAGAATCTGAAGTGCGACAGGTTATTGATATTTTATGCCGTCGCCGACAAAACAATCCATTACTGGCGGGTGAGGCTGGTGTGGGTAAAACGGCCATAGTGGAAGGCTTGGCATTGCGTATTGTAGCTGGACAAGTGCCTGATTCTTTAAAACAAGTGGCGATCAGAGTACTCGATTTAACCCTATTGCAAGCGGGAGCGGGTGTTCGAGGAGAGTTTGAGCAGCGTTTGAAGTCTGTGGTGGACGAGGTTAAACAATCATCGGTACCCGTGATCTTATTCATTGATGAAGCACATACGTTGGTGGGAGCGGGTGGATCGAACGGGCAGGGGGATGCGGCCAATATTTTAAAGCCCGCATTAGCACGAGGTGAGTTACGAACCCTGGCCGCAACTACTTGGGCAGAGTATAAGCGCTTTTTTGAAAAAGATGCGGCACTCACTCGACGCTTTCAGGTGGTTAAAGTTGAAGAGCCATCGATTGAGGTTGCTTGTGCAATGTTGCGAGCCGTTGCCAGTCGATTTGAAACACACCATGGGGTGATTGTGTTAGCCGAGGCGATAGAGGCAGCGGTTACCCTTAGCAAACGCTATATTAGCGGTCGCCAGCTTCCTGATGTCGGTATTTCATTGTTGGATACGGCGTGTTCGCGAGTCAGTATGCAGTATCAACGCCATCCCTCCATACTTGAAGACTTACAGGGCGAAATGGAGGCCTTGCGAGTTCAGGTGCAGCGTCTTGAGCGCGAACAAGCTTTGTATGGTACTGAGCAGCAAGCGCTCGCTGGTTTAAATGAAAGGCTCGCGAGCTTCGAAATACGTGAAACCGAAATCCTTCAGCGTTGGCATGATGAGCGAACGCGTGTTGATCGTATGATTTCGATTCGTAACGCGTTGTTGGGTGAAGAACTCGAAAAAGCTTCTCTTTTGGAGGAGTTAAGCCTCCTGCAAAACGAGTTGAACGAGATTCAGGGTGAAGCTCCACTGATTCGCCCTCATGTTGATAAGCACGTTATTTCAGAGGTCGTTTCAGCTTGGACGGGTATTCCTGCAGGTAAAATGCTATCGGATGAGCTCATGCGAGTGATGTCTTTGCGCCAGGAGTTAGGAAAGCGGATTGTTGGACAAGACCATGCACTGGATCGTGTTAGCGAGAGTATTCGTGTTTCCAGAGCTGGGTTGGCAGACCCGAATCAGCCTCTAGCGGTGTTTATGTTTTGTGGAACAAGTGGTGTGGGTAAAACTGAAACGGCGCTGGCGTTGGCGGATTTGATGTATGGCGGCGAGCAAAACCTAACGGTCATTAACCTCTCAGAATATAAAGAGGAGCATAAAGTATCCTTGTTGATGGGTGCTCCGCCGGGATATGTCGGTTATGGGGAAGGTGGCGTGTTAACCGAAGCTGTTAGACGCAAACCCTACAGCGTAATTTTGTTGGATGAAATTGAAAAGGCCCACCCTGGGATCCAAGATATATTTTATCAAGTCTTTGATAAAGGAATGTTAAAAGATGGGGAGGGGCGTGATATCGATTTTCGCAATACACTGATTATCATGACCTCTAATGCGGGTACCGAGACGCTTACGGCATGGCATCATGACTCTGAGGCGGACCAAGATTTTGACAAAATTGATGGCCTGATCAAACCCGAATTGTTGCATTACTTCAAGCCTGCATTCTTAGGGCGTCTGAGCATTATCCCGTATTTACCCTTGCAGGATGAGGCACTGCAAGGAATTGTGGCATTGCAGTTAGATCGAGTCGTCCAACGCATGCGCATGGAACACGGTATTGAATTACTTTACGGTGTGGAGGTGGTAAAAGCGATTGTCTCCCGTTGCCAAGAAGTGGATACAGGGGCACGAAATGCTATCCACATTATTAAGAAACAACTGCTGCCCCGACTCTCACTGACCCTACTGAATCATCTTAGCAGTGGTGTTGAGTTAATTTCGTTGGAGATCACGGTTGATGATCAGGGGCAGTTGGGTGTTGCCGTGAATGGAGGGGGCGAATGAAAACGCGTTTACTCAGTCTAGTATGGACATCGATAGCGTTATCCGGCATTGCAGTTGCAGACACGACGTTGATTTCGGCAAAGGATATTAAACATAATTTCAGGTTTGCGTTACCTGAGAACTATCAACCGAAGGACATGCAATCGCATCCTCGTTATCACGGTAATGTGTTGGTATGGGCTCCTGTAGAGTCCAGTTTGCAATTGAACCAATTCAGACAACTGCGTTTGCTTGTCCTGACAGATTCAGCGGCAAGCCAAGGTTATGACTCGAGTGTTCAAGGATTACGTGCTTATGCACAATCCGTTTTACAGAACATCGAGTCTGGATGTGCTTCAAACTCCATACACCTCACGGCTCAAGTTCAAGTTAAGCAGGGTGTCGCATTTGACTGGCGTCAGGTTTGTGTTAATGGCGAAAGAGGCGAAGATTACCGAGTTGAACAGGGGCGTTTATTTATATCCGAACTGGGTGTATTTGGATTAAGTCAGTTTGGTTACAGTACGCGTAAGATTAATCAGATTCCAGAAGTGGATCGGAACTGGTTTGCAAAGTTCTCTTTTAACTCGGATTTTTGTCATCACCAGATGGATTGTGGGCACGAAGGATACTTCCAAGAGGCCATCAAGTTTAAATCCGATCAATCGTAAAGATTCAACATATTTAATCCCATTGCTAGGGAAACCCTTAGCAAGAGATGGATCTATAGGTGAAAAATAACTCTGCGTTGTAATGCAAGTCGCACTACAGGGTGGGTTTTAGGAGGGATACATGTTGTGAGTAGTCGTGTATCTATTATCAATGACGTTACTGACTCATACATGAGTACACGTAACACCATTTAAAATGTGAAACTATAAGGATGTTTACATGGCTATATATTTAAAGATTGATGGCTTAGAAGGTGATGTGACTGAATCAACTCATAAAAACTGGGTTGAGTGTGATTCAATGAACTGGAATGTGAGTCGTACCCTGTCCACAAAAACAGGTCAAGGTAAAGATCGTGAGTCTACCTCTCCTCACATCAGTGAAATTACTCTGACCACCAAAATGGATAAAACATCTCCTGTTTTCTTCTCTGAAGCCTGTGTCGGTCAAGGGAAAACAGCGCTGATCCATTTGGTGCAAACAAGTCCAAATGGTGTAGAAACCTACATGGAATACACACTCACAAATACACTTGTAAGTGGGTACAGTGTTTCAGCGGATGAAGATAATCGTCCTCAGGAGTCTATTACGCTTAACTTCACTAAGATTGAGATGAAGTACACTCCATGGAATGAAGCACATCGTCCAGAAGGCAGCGTACCAGCGGGTTACGATATCGCGTTGGGCATCAAGCTTTAATCAATTGACTCTAGCGTGCGTCTATTGACGTGACATAGATAGATGCACAATAGAATAAAAAAAAGGTTTTGGAACTTAGGTTTCAAAGCCTTTTATTAAAGATGTAGTTATTTATATATGACTGATATTGTCGAAAATCTTCATAATAGAACAGCTCTAAGCCGGAAGCGATAGGAGCTTTTGCATATTAATCCGGACATAATTTATGTTGGATTAAAGCCTGAAATCATGAAGTGTAGCGATCATAAAAGTATATGTGAATTTCAGTATTCTTAATGAATTAATATTATATGAAAAGTCTAGGTTTTGATTAGATGGGTATGATCGTAAAGAAAGGACAGTTAACTTTTGATGCAGAAGGTAATGATATTGAAAACTCTGCATATTTTAGTCGTGTCATACATTGGCCTGGCAATGCAGCTTCTGGTATCACTATTGGGCGAGGATATGATTTAGGGCAACGCTTCCGTTTAGACGTTTTGAATGATATGGTGGATGCTGGGATTAGCGCTCATAAATCACAGGCCATTGCAGAGGGGGCAGGGCTCATAGGTGAGGCTGCTAGAATTTTTGTTGAAAACAATAAAGATAGTATCGGAGCAATAACGCACCAACAACAAGTTAAGTTGTTTGATAACATATATCCAACTTATGAAGTTCGTGCAAAAAGAAATTACAGAAAATGGACTTCCCTACAACAAAATAGAGTTGATTGGTGCGGTTTACATCCAGCTATTAGAGATGTGTTAGTTGACTTTGTTTACCAAGGATTCACTCGAGGTCCAAACCCAATGCGAGCAGGTATGAATAATAGTTTTGACGAGCTAATCTATTATATTGAAAATACGCCTGCTATCAGGCGGTATGAAGCTGGACGCAGACGTGCTAATTATTTGAGACAGCGAAAAAGGCAGTAGGGTGGAGGTATGAGTATTTTATTTTTAAAATTCAAGGAAAAAGTATTATTTTTGTTGCTGTTGATGTTTTTTTTAAGTGATGTTTTTTCATTCAGCATCGCTGAAGTCAAGAGCCATACTGGTAATGGTTATTTACATTGTAAGAGCATTATCACAAGCGCTCAGGTAGATAAATGTACTCAAAATAATTTAAAGGAGTCTAATGAGCTTCTTGCTGAAGTAATTGAAGTGTGGAAAAATGAAACCCTTCTATCGTACCAGCCTGACCACGAATTAGGGATGGAGCTAATAGAGCTCTTTGACATAGAGCAGTCTTTATGGGAAGCTTTTCGTGATGCAAGTTGCGTTAGAGAAGCATTTGAAATTGAACATAGCTCAATAGCGTACCTGACGACTGTGAGTCACTGTAAAGAAATCTTTAATAAAGCAAGAGTAGAATACATCAATTCTGTTATGTTATTTAGTCGATCTTAAAGATTGATATCTCAATTTTGAAACACTGTCTACCCAGTTTTACAATAACTCAGTAATTTAAAATCATCGTTGATGGTTATCAATAATGCATATCTTATCGACTATAAAAATAATCTGAACAATATTAATGTTGATCTGGTCAGTCTTAATGGCTGTAAAAATCATGATCATAACCTACAAAGCATAAAAGGATTTATTATGTCTAGAATACCCACTGAACTTTCCGAATCACACGGTAAAAATATTTCCGAACTATGTCCTTTCAGTATTGTTGAGAGAATATTTTAAAAATACGTTTAGATCAGTTTATGCCACTGAGCAAGATATTTACTCGGACAATAATGCTAAAAAATTATCAGGTGTCGATTTGTTTGACATACTGTTAAAAAATTTAAACCACCCCTTGAAAAATGAGCCACTATGTCAGCCTCCTGAAACGGCTACAGATCAAAAAAACTATACGCTTGCTGATCAGCTATTATTATTGCTTGCGACAGGGCATTACAAAGATACTAGCGCAAAACTGGAGTCAATTTGCACCGCTAGCATGTTTGAGCAGCCGTCTGGTGGGTTGTTGATGTCTGGGATTGTCAAATCACAATAGTTGAAACACATGCAAATAATGAGTTTGTCTCTAGCTCGACAATTGCTGTTGCCATCAGCAACTCTCAAAAGAAAATGATGGTAGGGTCGCTAAGGTGTATGTAATCTTTAACAGCCGTGTTGGCAGTGCTGACACGGCTGTTGATGACGGCATCACTTCCACAATCTAGCCATTCCCTCAGCCCCCTACTTAGGCGGCCCCACCACCCGAATCCCAAACAATAAGCTATACAAGGCCGGTACCGCCAAGAGCGTTAATAAGGTTGCAAAGGCAAGGCCGCTCATAATGGTGACCGCCATATCTGCAAAAAACACATCAAACGCAAGGGGCAGCATCCCCAAAATTGTCGTCACGGCGGCTAAGACCACGGGGCGCAAGCGTGACACGCTGCCATCGATCAGGGCCGTTGCTGGGGCTTCTCCATTTAAAATACGCTGATCGATTTCGTCAACCAGCACGATGGCATTCTTAATTAACATACCAGATAAACTGAGTATCCCCAACAGTGCCATGAATCCAAAGGACATGCCCGATAGGAGTAAACCCCATGTCACACCGCAGATAGCCATAGGCACACAGAGCCAGATAATGAGTGGTTGTTTGATCTTGGCAAACAAAAGCACAGAGATCACCATCATTGCTAACAGGCTTAGCGGCAATTGGCGGGCGAGGGCGTGTTTGGCATCCCCTGAGCTTTCATGTTCGCCTCCCCATTCCAAACGATACCCGGGTGGTAATGGAAGGGCTTCTATATGAGCGCGCACCTCACTAAAGGCCGATGCGATGTTAACGTTCGCTAAGGGGTCCGCACTAACCGTGATCATGCGTTGCATGTTACGACGTATGATTAAAGCTTCTTCATGCTGGGGTTCAAAACCATCGACGACTTCACTGGCCGGAACAAAATGCTCCATTGCACGGCTCCAAATCATCCGATCCTGCAATTGTGTGGCAAGTCCTCGCTCGTTGCTGGGGGCGCGCAGCAGCAAAGGAATTAAACGATCACCTTCTCGATAGAGCCCCAAGGTTTGCCCAGTGGTCAAGAGAGAAAGGGATTCGGCTAAGTCCTGTCGGCTGACACCCAACACACTGGCACGATCATCCGCGAGGGTTGGAACAATAATGTGTTCGGGCTGACGCCAATCCGTGCGAAGATTGTCCAATAAGGCGGTGTCGCGCAAAATTGTCAGGACGTCTTCGGCTAGGTCTCGAAGCACACGAGGGTCATCGCCATAAAAACGTGCCTGAATAGGTGCGCCTTTGCCAGGGCCCAGTCGCACGCGTTCTATCCAAGCTTGTGCCTGTGGATAGGTTTCTAATTCCATCTTGATTTTTTCGGCGATCTGGGGGATCTCTTCAATTGTGCGTGCGGTGACAATGAGTTGACCGTAAGCCGGATTGGTCCGCTCGGGTTGGTACACCAGCATCATTCGTGATGCTCCCATACCCGCAACACTGGTGACCTGCTCAACACCGTCTAATTTCGTGATAAATTCACTTAACTGCTTCAAATCTCGGTCGGTTGCCCGGATATCCGTGCCTTGCTCGCGCCAGTAATTGACATAAAACACCTGGGTTTGAGCATGAGGAAAGAACATTTGCGGAACCTGCTTAAACGCCATCATGCTGATACCGGTTAGCACAAGCAGTGTCAGGAGTGTCAGGCGTCGGTGATGCAAGACTAAGGTGAGTAAACGTCGGTAGCCGCCTTGATTCGTCTCTTCGTTTGCCGTTGTCTTTGCGGTGATAAACAGCAAACTGGCCAGTAAGGGCACAACCGTAATGGCCAAAATCCAGCTCAAGAGTAAGGACAAACCTATGACAAGAAACAACGAAAAGGTGTATTCACCTGTGACATCTTGCGACAGGCCTATTCCAGAAAAGGCAAGCACACCGATGACGGTGGCCGCCAACAAAGGGATTTGTGTTTGACCTGTGATGTCCGTCGCCGCTTCTCGCGCACTACGGCCTTGCTTCATACGAACTAGCATGCCTTCAGCAATAACGATGGCGTTGTCGACCAGCATGCCCATGGCAATAATTAAGGCACCCAGCGATACACGTTGCATCTGCAGCCCTGTGATTTTCATTAAAAACAGCGAGCCTGTGACGGTGAGCAATAAGGCACTGCCGACAACAACACCGGCGCGCCAGCCCATAAACAGGCAGAGCACCAAGATGACAATCGAAACGGACATGACCAAGTTAATGAGGAAAACCTTGAGTGCCTCTTCAACGAGTGTGTGCTGTTGGTAAATAGGCGACAGCTGCACACCAAGAGGCAGTTCAGTCATGCGTGCTCTGAGTGCGGCTTCGACGGCATGACCCACCTCGACAATATTGCTGTCCCCGGTTGCGGAAATGCCCAAGGTGACCGCATCCTCTCCAGCAAAGCGTATTAGCTGTCTGGGTTGCTCATGGTAGTCACGTGAGATCACGGCGATATCACCAAGACGCAGCGTATCGCCAGAAGGCGTGGTAATAAAGAGATTGCGAATATGCTCAAGACTGTCAAAATCCCCAGTAGGAACGATGCGTATAGCAAGGTCTCCTAGTGTTTTGCGCCCTGCGTCCACCACGGCATTCTGCAGTTGCAAACGTCCTGCTAGTTGTTGGGGGCTCAAACCCAGTTGAATGAAAACGGTCTGCGGGATTTCGATCAAAATACGCTCTTCACGTTCCCCTTGAATGGCAACCTTGGCAACGCCTGGCACTTGTAAAATGATGCGTCGAAGGTCTCTGGCAAAGTCACGGAGTTCTGAAGCTTCAAAGCCCGGTGCCGTGAGGGCATACAGCAAGCCAAACACATCCCCAAAACTGTCATTCACCAAGGATGGACCCGCACCCGGCGGAAGATAGGCTTGTGTGTCGTGAATACGACGGCGTAGCTCATCCCAGACTTGTGGCAACTCGGCTGAGCGGTAGGCATCTTCAATCTCTACCGTAATTTCAGATAACCCGGGCATGGATCGAGAGGTTAAACGTTTTAGTTGAGGCATCTCTTGCAGGGCAATTTCGAGCTGTTCGGTCACTTCCAGTTCAACTTCCATCGCCGATGCCCCCTTGTAAGGGGTTAAGATGATGGCTTCCTTGATGGTGAATTCAGGGTCTTCTAATTGGGGTAAGGTTAACACGGCCCAGATACCCCCCAGAAGGCAAACGAGAATTAACACCCAGGTGTTGACGGGTTTTTCAATGGAGGCACGTGCAATATCCATTAACGAGACTCCTTAAGTTCTCGATCACTGCGAACCTGCATGCCTTCACTTAAAAATCCGGCTCCAGCCGCGACGATCCATTCACCCTGATGGATACCTGACACAATTTCGATACCCTCTGCTAACAAGCGACCCAACTCAACTTGCCGTAAGGATACGGTTCCTGTTTCAGGGGCGTAGACAAACACATGGGTTTGCTCACCTTGTCCAACCAATGCTTGTAAAGGCAATACGGGACGTCGGAGCTCTTTAGGCTTTAGGGCAACTTTTACAGTCGCACTCATTCCGGGCAAGAGGCGAAGGTCACCTGGGTTTTCCATCTCAAACGTCACGCGATAGGTGCGAGAGCGAGGGTTGGGTTCGGTCGAGTATTCTTTAAAGGATAAGTCGAAAGGACGCTCAGGAAGCGACGGTAGGGTTGCCGTGACCGTATAGCCATTCGGGTCTTCGACCTCAGGTAAGAGAATTTCGGGGACGGCTATTTCAACCTCTAAACGACTCAAGTCTTGAATACGCACGACGGGTGTTCCCGCAGACACTTGCGTAAAGTTTTCCACCATACGGTCAGCAATAATTGCATCGTAGGGCGCAAAAATTTCGGTATAAATCAGGTTCTGAGCGGCGCGCTCTTTTTCAACGTTGGCGCGATCATAGGCTGTGCGTGCCTCATCTAATTGAGCTTGAGAGACATGGTTTTGTTGATGAAGCTGTTGAAGCCGTTTCAAGTCTCGCTCCGCTTTTTCATAGCCCACACGTGCAGACTCCAACAAGAGGCGATAATCCGTTTGTTCAAGACGTGCGATGAGGGCACCTTTCGCTATTTTGTCACCTTTTATGACAGGAATGTGCACTAACCGTCCTGGAACCTGAAATGAGAGATTGGCCGCTTGGGAGGCTTCCAAGCGGGCGGGAAAGTAGCGCTCAGCAATGATGGCTTCGGGATCCAATTGTAAAAGCCTGACAACGGGTAGGGTGGGAAGGTCAGGCTCGTCCTTCGACGAACCGCATCCCAACAATACCAAGCTTATAAACAGTACGAGGCTTTTTTTTAGCATTGGATAGATCCTTTAAAAAATTTCGTGTCATCCGTAAAAACGGTTAGGGGAGCGGGAGTGAACGAGATGACAATAAGTATATATACTTATTATTATGATGGTCGTTTGCGTAATTTCAATGACATTTTCCGTCATGTGCTCTGTCAAGGTCATGTCATCTTCTCGGATGGAGTATGATACACTTATCACCTTCATTGATTTGACGGAGCGTACCGCAAAATGGCCGATGTATTAACGATTACACGCCCAGATGATTGGCACTTACACCTTCGAGATGGCGAGGTGTTACCGCATATTGTTCCCGCGACAGCACTGCAAATGGGGCGTGCCGTTGTTATGCCCAATTTAAAGCCACCGGTAACGGATGTGCATCAAGCATTGGCCTATCGTGAACGTATTCTCGCGCATGTTCCCAAAGGGCGACAGTTTGATCCCTTGATGACGCTCTATCTTACGGATAACACCACACCACAAATAATTGCAGAGGCTGGGGCGAGTGAGCACGTTAAAGCCGTCAAACTCTACCCTGCAGGTGCTACCACCAACTCTGATTCTGGACTCACGGATTTAGGTAAGCTCGATGATATTTGTGCGGCGTTAACCGAAGCGAATATGCCACTGTTAGTGCATGGTGAAGTCACGCATAACCATGTCGACATCTTTGATCGAGAGAAACAGTTTTTAGACGATATTCTTGTGCCTTTGGTTGCCCGTCATCCGCACCTGAAGTTGGTGGTTGAACACATCACTACGAAGGAGGCCACCGAATTTGTGAATGCACACGGCGATCATGTCGGTGCCACCATTACCGTGCAGCATCTAGCGTATAACCGCAACCATATGTTGGTGGGGGGAATACGACCACATCTATTCTGCTTGCCAGTGCTGAAGCGCAACATCCATCAGCAAGCCCTTCAAGATGCCGTTATCAGTGGCAGTGCCAAGTTCTTTTTAGGAACGGACTCTGCACCTCATGCTAAGGGTGCAAAAGAAAGTGCCTGTGGTTGCGCTGGTTGCTACAGTGCGTATGCAGCGATTGAGTTGTATGCCGAGATTTTTGAAGATCTAGGGGTGCTCGATAAACTCGAAGGTTTCGCCAGTTTTTATGGCGCTGATTTCTACGGTTTACCCCGTAATACAGACACAATCACCCTAGTCAAAGAAGACTGGCAAGTGCCGATGGAAATGGCGTTTGGTCAGGATGTGATTGTCCCTCTGCGCTCGGGTGAAACCTTGCGTTGGAAATTGCGCCAATAACGGAACACGTAAATTCGCCGCATGGCTCACTAGAGCCATGCATCCAAACCTGTCTGAGCCATCGAAAGAGGCTCAGGCTGGTAAATGGTTCAGTAGCGCGCGTCGAATGCGCGAGACAGCTTCTTCCAGCAAGGCTCTCGGGCAACCGAAGTTCAGTCGCATAAAGCGATCATCGCCAAAGTCTCTTCCTGGCGATAGACCAACGCCAGCACTTTCAAAAAAATGTATAGGATTGTCCAAACGAGCAGCACTGATATCGATCCAGGCTAAATAGGTGGCCTCAATGGGATCCAGTTGCAAGCCCGGTATAGCATTAATCTCCTGTATTAAGTAATCACGGTTGCCTCGCAAATAATCCAGCTGGGCTTGATTCCATGCATCGCCATCTTTGAGTGCTGCCGTTGCTGCCGTGAAGCCCAGTAAGTTGACGTCAGGCACAATCCCTTTGCGTACGCATTGAAAGTCACGGCGCAGTTGTGGATTCTGGATGATGGCGTAGGAGCATCCGAGTCCAGCAATGTTATAGGTTTTGCTCGGTGCCATGAGTGTGATTGTACGTTGCGCGATTTCGGGGCTTAGGCTGGCAATTGGAATATGCTTTAAACCCGGTTCGAGAATAAGGTCGCAATGAATTTCATCAGAACACAGGATCAGATTATGCTTGAGGACCAATTCAGCTAGACGTTCGAGTTCAGTTTGTCGATAGAGAGTGCCACCCGGATTATGTGGATTGCAAAACAGAATGAGTCTTGTGTCATCTGTGATGGCCGCTTCCATGGCATCAAAATCGATAATGCTGCGTTGGTTTTCCCGCTTTAGTGGTACTTTGATCAAGCGCCGATCAGACAGATGTGGGGCCGTCATAAAGGGAGGGTAAACCGGAGCAGGGGATAAAACACTGGAGCCCGATTCTCCGGTGACACGGCAGGCTAAATGTAAGCCGCAGACAAGACCTGGGAGCCATTCAATATCATTGGCCTGGATGGGCCACTGATAGAGGGATTGCATACGCGCAATGACCAGCTCAATGAGTTCGGCAGGTGGATTGGTATAGCCAAAAATTCCATGATCAATACGCTGATGTAAGGCCTCTAGCACGGCAGGTGGCGCCATAAAGTCACTATCGGCGACCCACATGGGCAACACGCTGGTGTTTTTGTAGCGTTCCCATTTTTGGCTGGCGGTGTTCGAACGGTCAATGAGTCGATCAAAGGCTTGAGTGGGCATCGTCTATCCTATGGCTAGTATCAGCTGAATAGTTAAAATTATGACGTCTTTGGCTTGCAAATCAACCAATCGCTCGTTTAACTGATGAATGAATTTAAATCGCTGGCTTTTTGTTAAGAGTTGGCGCTGATTTTGTTATAAAATAGGCCACTATTTCAGTGAATTTCGTTTTTTCGAGTATGCGGAGCGCAGTATGAACAATAACAGAGTCATTATTTTCGATACGACCTTACGTGATGGAGAGCAAAGCCCTGGTGCGTCCATGACACGTGATGAAAAGCTACGTATTGCGCGTCAACTTGAAAAAATGCGTGTAGATGTCATTGAAGCCGGTTTTGCGATTGCCAGTCCGGGGGATTTTGAAGCGGTCAAAGCCATCGCTGACACCATCAAAGACAGTCGTATTTGCTCTTTATCGCGCGCGTTGCCTGCTGATATCGATCGGGCGGGTGAAGCCTTGGCCGGAGCAAATGCTGGGCGTATCCACACGTTTATTGCCACGTCACCCATTCATATGAAGTACAAGTTGCAAATGGAACCGGATCAGGTGGTCGAAAACGCCGTGGCGGCGGTAAGGCGTGCCCGGAGTTTGATTGATGATGTCGAATTCTCGTTAGAAGATGCCAGCCGTTCTGAGTTGGACTTTATGTGTCGTATTATCGAAGCCGTTATTGATGCAGGGGCAAGGACGATCAATATTCCGGATACCGTGGGATATGCGGTTCCTCAGGAGTTTGGTCACACCATTGGTCAGTTACTGCAGCGTATCCCGAATGCCGATAAGGCGATTTTTTCAGTGCATTGTCACAATGACTTAGGCTTAGCGGTAGCGAACTCTTTGTCGGCCGTGGCGGCGGGGGCTCGTCAGGTTGAATGTACCGTGAACGGTTTGGGTGAGCGAGCAGGCAATGCATCTCTGGAAGAGATCGTTATGGCCTTGCGTACCCGTAAAGATATTATGAAGTTGGAAACGGGCATCGACACGACACAAATCGTACCGGCATCGCGCTTAGTCTCAAGCATTACGGGCTTTCCCGTGCAGCCGAATAAAGCCATTGTGGGGGCCAATGCCTTTGCACATGAGTCAGGGATTCATCAGGATGGCATGTTAAAGCACCGCGAAACCTACGAAATCATGACTGCCGAAAGTGTCGGTTGGCACACCAACCGCATGGTGCTGGGTAAGCTGTCGGGCCGCAATGCCTTTAAAGTCCGAATGGAAGAGTTAGGCACGACCTTTAGCTCTGATGCCGAGTTGAATGAAGCCTTTGCACGCTTTAAAGAATTGGCGGATAAAAAGAGTGAGATTTTTGATGAAGACTTGGTCGCACTGGTCAGCGATGCGCGTGCGACGGCAGGGTATGAAACCTTTAAGCTCAGTAGTCTGATGGTGACATCGCAGACAGGTGAGGTGCCTGTGGCGAAGGTTGTCTTGAGTGTGGCAGGGGTAGAGCAACAAGGAACATCGGAAGGCAGTGGGCCTGTTGATGCAACCTTTAAAGCCATTGAATCCATCGTACGTTCAGAAGGCAACTTGCAACTCTATTCTGTTAATGCCATTACCAGCGGTACCGATTCGCAAGGGGAAGTGACGGTGCGCTTAGAAAAAGGTGGTCGTATTGTTAATGGTTTGGGGGCCGACACCGACATCATTACTGCATCGGCAAAAGCCTATATTCATGCACTGAACATGCTGGATGCGAATGTTCAAAAAGCACATCCTCAGGTGTAATCAATGACTGAGCCAGAGTCCGAGGGTATGGTGGCGCAGGAGTCGCTGCGCCATACCTATTTACAGGCGATCGGTGTGCAGAGTTGGCTACCGAGGGGAGCGTTGCCGCATGCGGCGCCTTCGGCTCCTTGGGTCGAGACATTTACTTGGCCGCCAACGCAGCGCTTTGAACAGTGGGAGGATGCCTTTGAGGATACGTCAGAGGTACCTGCTGCTGAGCAGCCAGTGCTTCCTGTAACACCTAGTGTCAATGCTCCGCGTGGAGTATCGCGGGCACTGGAGTCTTTGCAGGGCATGTTTGCACCCGAAGGGACGCCATCACAGAAGGTACTGGAGTCGACGCCTCCAGCTCTCTCTGAAACCACACCTTCAGCCTCAGCCTTGGACATGTCGTATCAACCCGAGCCTGTGGCACCTTTGCAAAATCCTCTGGCTGAACGCTATCCAGAGCCTCAGTTTTCATTGGTGTTGATGACGCTAGGGGAGTTGTTAATCGTTGATAGTTTGCCACCTCAAGGACGTCAGAGTTTTAGTCCGGCGCATATCCGCTTTGTGTCTGCTCTGGCACGTAGCTTAGGGGTGCAAGGGTATGACATTAACCCTATTCACCATCACTGGCCTGCCTTTGTCGGATCTGCACTCAATCAAGGGCCAGATGAGGCGCTGCGTTCAGTGCGCCGACTGTTGGGTAATATGTTGAAAAGCCAAGAAATTAAGCGCGTGCTTTTGTTGGGCGAAGCCTCGGCCCAGTGGATACTCGAACAGCCGGAGCCTTTAGACTCCTTGCGTGGATTACGCTTTTCGTTACGTGCGGGTGTGGCGGCGGTGTCGAGTCACAGCGTGACGGCTTTATTGCGGATACCTGAATTGAAAGCCGAGCTGTGGGCGGATCTTCAGCCATTGCTGGCAACGCGAACATGATTGATCGGTTGCTTCCCAATCAGTTACCCGCGGTTAGAGCCTTGGAGGCACAGTGTTTTGATGATCCTTGGTCTGAAAATCTCTGGCTTCGTATACTCAAGTCAGGTGCGGCTTGGCAATGGCATCATCAGGGTCAGATCCAGGCGTTTATGTTGTGTTCGTGCGTGTTGGATGAAGCTGAGTTGTTGCGCATTGGCACTTTACCCTCGGCACGTCAACAAGGCTTGGCATTGCAGCTCTTGGAGCGAGGAATTGAGGACTTGGCAACGCTCGGGATTATACAATTGCATTTAGAGGTGCGTCGTTCAAACACGGCGGCCATTCGTTTGTACGAACGTGCTGGGTTTGCAATGAATGGCGTGCGTAATGGATATTATCCTGCCGAAGGATCTTATCCCAAAGAGGATGCTTTGTTATTTAAACGAACATGGTAAGGCAACGCAGATGAGTGTGTCTGACGGTTTATTGAGTTTGGTGTGGGTGTGGTCGGCGACTGCAATCTATCTGTTGATCTTGGCTCGGGTGTGCATGACACTGCCTTGGCGCATTTTTATGCGTGAGCGCGGCATACAGCATATGTTTTTTGGTGCCATTCTCGTGTTGGTCTTGATGTGGCAAATGCGGGCGGGTGTCTCGGCAGGCTTGACCGTGCATTTCTTAGGGATGACCACTTTAACCCTCATACTGGGTTGGGATTTTGCTGTGCTTGCAGGCAGCTTGGCGATGCTAGTGATGGCTGTATTGGGCGTAGAAAGTGTGTCTTCTTTACCCGTGAGCCTTATTTGTGTGGTGGTGTTACCAGTGTTAGTAACGATGCTTGTGCTACGGATTGCTGAAGCAAAGCTCCCGCGCAATTTTTTTGTCTATATGTTCGTTTGTGCATTCTTCGGTGCGGGCTTGGCCGTAGCCATATCCGGAATGTCGATGGCGATGCTGCTGTGGTTAGATGGCGTCTATAGCTGGTCCGAAATTTACCTCAATTACGCCATGTACTTGCCTTTAATTATGATGCCGGAAGGATTATTAAACGGAATCATCATGACCGGGGTTATGGTGTTTCATCCAGATTGGATTCGTACTTTTGATGCTCGGGTGTATATCGACGAGCAGTAAACTACTCAAATCTATCTGGAAAAAGGATCTAGCGCTTGACTGGGTATTTAGCAAGTTTCCGCTGCAGTGTGCGCCGGTGCATGTTGAGTGCACGTGCTGTGGCGGAGATGTTACCGTCATGTTCGCGCAAGGTTTTTTGAATATGCTCCCATTCCAGGCGGTTGACAGACATAGGTTCGGGGTTGATGTCTTGGTCTGGGTTCACCCTGTCTTCAAGAAGCGCTGCCAGAATTTGATCCGCATCAGCAGGCTTAGGCAGGTACTGGTTAGCGCCAAGCTTGATCGCATCAACAGCGGTGGCAATACTGGCATAGCCTGTTAACATGAGAATGCGCATGTCTGGGTAGAGTTGACGTAGATCACGTATCAAGGTCAACCCAGAAGCTCCTTCCATCTTGAGATCGATGCTTGCGAGATCAAAGGCTTGCAGTTTGGCTATCTCGATTCCCTCTTCAGCACTACTGGCTTGGGTAACCTGATAACCACGACGCGTGAGCGCTCTCGCGAGTACGCGTGAAAAAACTGGATCATCGTCAACAACGAGAAAGTGTTCTGGATTCATCATTAGGCCTTATCAATTGGGTGGATAGCGAGGCGAACTTCAGTCAGTGTGCCGCCTTGAGGGTGACTGTAGAGTCGTACATCCCCTTTTTGACTGGTTAACGTACTGGTGGTTAAAAACAAGCCTATACCCAATCCACCTTTGGTGGTGACGAAGGGTTTGCCCAATGTTTGCATCTGCTCAGGGGTGAGTCCCGGTCCTTCATCGTGTAGTTTCAACCAAATGGAGTCAGTGTCCCAGTCGAGGAAAATGCGAATAGGGGCTGGGCTGGCATCTGCTGCATTGTTGAGCAGGTTTAATAGAGCTTGCCGCAACGAGACATTACTGTTAATCCATGGAGTAGAATCTTTGTGAGTCTGGGTAAAGTCAAACGTTGCATGTGGGCGCTGAAGCTGCCATGTGCTAAGAAGTTCGCTCATAAACTCCGTAATGGGCTGTGGAATATCTTCATTATTAGCGATGCTTTGTGTGAGTGCTTTCAGGCGACTGGCACACAAATCCACCTGTTGCTGCATAAGTTCGATGTCATCTTTGAGCTCAGGATGGTCAAGCTCTAAGTCCTTTAAAACAATTCTCAGCGTTGATAAGGGGGTTCCCAGCTCGTGTGCGGTGCCAGCGGCCATCGTGGCGAGTGCAAGGAGTTGTTGGTCTTGGATGCTTTTCTCGCGCGCTTGCTGTAACTTGTGCTCGCCTTGGCGCAGTGAGCGCTGCATGCGAACAATAAAAACACTAATGAGAGCAACGCTCAGAATAAAGCTTAACCACATGCCTGTGACATGCAAATCAAACAGCTGGATTACGCTGTGTTGGTGCCGTGCAGACAGCTCGACCAATGATACATGATGGTACAATAGCGAGGTGTAAAGCCCGCAGACAAACACGCCCATGGCCAGCGTATATAAAAGAGGAAGGGTGCTAGCAGTGATGATCAGAGGGATGAGCAAAATGGAAATAAAAGGATTCGTGGCACCCCCAAATTGATAGAGCAGGCTTGAGTAAAGAATGGCATCGGCACAGAGTTGGCTAAAAAATTCAGGATGCAATACGGGCCAGTTTGAATGTAAGCGCAATCCCGTCATCAGATTAACGGCAAAGAGTGCGGACAAACTTAGAGCCGTCATGGCAACATTGGGGTGCAGATGCAAGACCATGACCGCAAACACGATCATCGCACATAACACAAAGAGCAATAAGCTGCGAATATACGTGAGTTGTAACAGGTGTTGATGATGTTGGTGCACGCGCTTCTCCTTTGTCCCGACCTATTATACGCTTTTTCTGGGAACCAAGGCTGCGTCAGACTGTCGCATGTGTGTAGATTTTATTTGATGAGAACTGGGAGCATTGATGTTGTTACGAAAGCTAGTACCGGTGTTAACCCTATCCTTGGCATCGGCCAGTGTCAGTGCGGATAGGCTTAAGCCTGAAGATGCAGTGGAGTATCGCCAATCGGCCTTTCGCTTGATGAGTTTTCAGCTGGGCGTGTTAAATCCTTTGCATCGTCGACAGGCCTATGATGACGAGGCGTTTGCGTATCGTGCCGAGACCTTAAGCCGCTTAGCCGAATTAGCGCTTGAAGGTTTTACCGAGGACTCAAAGGGACAACAAAGTCGAACACAGGCACGCATGTGGGATGAACGTGAAGACTTTGAAGCGCGTTTGCGCGAGTTTGCTGCGACGACTGCCCAAATGGCTGAGCGCTCAGCAGCAGGCGACAATCGCGCAACACGGGACTTATTTCGTCAGACGCTTCAATCCTGTAAGTCCTGTCATGACCGTTATCGAATCGAGTGATGCCTAGGTGAGCCAGCGTTCGAGTAAACGTGAAAGATTGTTAAGATTGTAGGGCTTGGCTAAGAAATCATTCATGCCACAGGCAATGCACTCTTTTCGATCATCAGCCGTGGCATTCGCTGTTAATGCCGCGATTGGCATGCGATAGTCATTTTGTCTGAGCAATTTAGTGGCGGTGTAGCCATCCATAACAGGCATTTGACAGTCCATGAGAATCAGATCGAAATGCTCTTTCGCGACCATTTCAATTGCAATCTGGCCATTTCCTGCAACCGCTGGAGTAATGTTAAATTTCTCTAACAACTTTATGGCAAGTTTCTGATTCACAATATTGTCTTCAACTAAGAGGATGCGTTTGCGCGAATAGTCGAGGAATTTTGTTTCACCGGCTTGGTCTTCTGCTGGGCGTTTACAAGGAAGGTAAGGAATCACTAACCAAAACAGTGAGCCGACGCCCTCTTTACTGGCAACCTGCATGTCGCCACCCATTAGACGAACCAGCTCACGTGATATCTTTAAGCCGAGCCCTGTACCGCCGTATTTGCGACTTGTGGAGCTGTCGGCTTGCGAAAAGCTCTGAAATAGCTTTTTCTGGACAGCCGGACTCATGCCGATGCCAGTGTCTTTAACACCAATTTTTAAGCAGTTATTCTCGACGGTGGCGCGCAGGGTGACTCGTCCATGTTCGGTAAATTTGAGTGCATTGGACAATAAGTTGTTGAGAACTTGCCGTAAACGCAGTGAGTCGCCAGTGATGTATTCATTCACTTCACGATTTAAGCTCAGCTCAAGGATCACATTTTTACTTTTCGCCGCATTTTGGAAAATATCGGTCACATTGTGCAGAAGTTCGTGCAGGTTAACCGGGGCATGCTCGATGCTCATTTTACCCGCTTCAATTTTAGAGAAGTCGAGAATGTCATTAACCAGCCCCAATAATAACTCCGCCGAACTTTGAGCGAGTCGAACCTGTTCGGCTTGCTCATCCGGAAGCGGGCTGTGTTCAAGTAACGAAAGCATCCCGATGACCCCATTAATGGGGGTGCGTATTTCATGACTCATGTTGGCTAAAAATTGGCTTTTCGCTTGCGTCGCCTGTAGCACGCGATCCTGTTGTTCTTTTAACTTAACTGCGGCCGCATTGATACCGGCTTTAAGGTTGTCGAGGTCACCGACATACTCGCCCTTTACGCGCTTTTTAAAATCGCCGGCGGCGATTTCACTGATCACCGTGTTGGATTCGGTGATGCTTTTTTCCAGGTTTTCAATCAGCTCATTAAATCGCTGTGTGAGTACGCCGAGTTCGTCCATGCGTCTAATGGGGATCGCGTTTGAAAAATGCCCTGAGCGAATGACATTGGTGATGGCGTCGACCATGCGATCAATTGGCTTAATGACTTGCTGGCGAACCAAGAAAAGTAAGATGGCAATAACCAGTAGCAAAATGGTGATAATCGAAACAATCACTCGCGTGATGGAGGTTAAGCCCTCTTCAATACGGTCGGTGACCGGCTTTGAACTACTGACAAGGATGCTACGACCCAGTAAAAAACCGGAGTGCTCGTAAATCGGCATGTCAAAAATGATGCGATCATCATGAATTTCAACAGAGCGCTCCTGCAAGTTACCAAGATCAGGCCTGACTTGTTTGATGTAATCAGCAATACCTATATCAAACCATTTCGAGTGGGCAACAATATGTTCGTGATCAAAAAATGGGTTGTTTAAATAGATGGGGGGGACAACGCCGTCAAAGCGCTCTCGTATGCTGCCTATGTTGAGTAATACGACCCAATCAAAGCCTTCACGTTTGAGGTCTTGGACCACCGTTTCAATACCTTGGCTAACAGAGACGATGCCAATGAGTTGGCCTTCATCAAACACAGGGGCAAAACCAATTATGCCTAAGCCTGTATTGCCCATGCCAAAGCTGACCGTCACGTTCTGAAGGGTTAAGGCAGAGGCAGCGAGTAAGTTAGGAATCCGCTCGTTTGATGGGGTCGGATCCCAGGATTTAGCAAAGAGGGTTTGGTCGCGTGTAATGACTTCCGCACGAATATCTTGATTGGGCGATAAACGTTCAAAGTCAGCACGAAGACTTTCAATGCCGGCATAGGCTAAGGGTTGATTATTGGTGCGAAGTCCTTCGCGAATGCGAGGATCACGGGTCAGACTCGAAACGATGGCTTTAACAGACTCTTCTTTCGCGGCTAAACGTAATGTCACCTCTTTCTGAGCCAGCTCTAACGCTTCAGATTTTGCGCTGATTTCAATAGGCACAATCGTATCACGGTACAGAATGTACAAAAGAACACTCAAGATAACGAGAGAGGTCATCGTAGCAGTCAGAATGATGGAGCGAAATATGGATGTCTTTTGCATTCGAGGCCGTAGGGTTAGAGTGCTAATTGAGTGTAATTAAGTGGCATTCCATCGTTTAGGTGGTGATCAGCTTACTAAAAAACGTGATAAAAGATTAGTATACGTTCTGACGAATAGTGATCTTTTTCGTGTACATCGCTTATGAATCTAATATTAGTGTCTTAAGTCTTCTCTTTCTACTTAAAAAATCAAAGTTATCAAATGTTAAGGGACAAAATGGTCATGAATGTACTGATCGAGTGCCAGCAATATCTGTTGTAAATGGGTTCGTAATCTTCGGTATTCCGGCAATAACTCGCGCGTTGCTTCATTCAAGTAAAGGCGACGGTTAATTTCAAGCTGGATTGAGTGCTTGTTCTGTGCAGGATCCGAATAGGCTTTCACCAGTTCAACGCCTTTGTAGGGATGGTTGACCCAGCAAGTGTAGCCTAACTCACTAAACACATTGCGAAGAAATTCGGTAATGCTTGGATCGGCAGTGCGGCCATCTCTATCCCCTAAGACAATATCGGGGTGTTCAAGACCTGGGTGTTCGGTTGAATACACATCAGCAACGGATGGCATCGAATGGCAGTTAATGTGCATAACACATTGATGGTGTTGATAGGTGTCCTGAAGGAGCTGTTTTAAGGTTTGGTGATACGGACGCCAATACGTTTGAATACGGTGTTGTATCTCGTCGATACTGAGCATTCGATCATATATCGGTTGTCCGTCATCCAGTATGCGCCAAATGAGGCCTTTTCCCAATCTTGATTTCTCACTCGCCAGTATAGGTTCAGGCCAAGGAGCGTTGAGTAGAGCTTCGTCAATATCATCGCTAGATCGGTTCAGATCGATGTAACTTCTGGGAAAACACGCCTCTAAAAGTGGGATGCCGATATCAGGAGCAAAGTTGAATAGGGTGTCCACATGCGTATCTTCGGCTTGACGTAGATCCTGTAGAGCCACGGCATAATTAAAGTCACTCGGATACTCGGTTCCTGAATGAGGGGAGTCGAGCACTAAGGTACGCATCGGTGTGCTAAGGGCCGCTGTGTGCATTTTAATCAAAGGTGAAGTCATGCATGCCTCCTTTTAGTGGACGATCTATTGACGCAAAAACCTCGAGTCCTTTTTCAGTTCAGCACGATACGTCAAATGACGAGTCTAACCTGATAATGGGTGTACTCAGTTTTGTCAGATATAGATGAGTTTGTAAATCTATTTCAATTTTTTTGAGGTGATTTTGTCAAACTCTGCTTTACTTAAGGTATAAAGCCACAATAAAAAGAGGTGATTATGTCAGTTATGATGAAAGCCGCTGTTTTCGTTGAACCCGGCCGTATTGAAATTGTAGATAAGCCAATTCCTGAGATAGGTCCGAACGATGCGCTGATTCGAATTACCACCACAACGATTTGCGGCACAGATGTCCATATTCTAAAAGGGGAATACCCTGTGGAACGGGGGCTGACGATTGGCCATGAGCCAGTTGGCATTATTGAAAAGCTGGGCCAGAATGTTCAAGGATATCAAGAAGGGCAGCGGGTCATCGCGGGTGCGATATGCCCAAGTTTTACATCCTACGCGTGTCAGGACGGTTGTTCTTCTCAAGATGGGGGGCATCACCACCATGGTTATAAACCGCTGGGGGGATGGCGTTTTGGCAATACGATCGATGGCTCTCAGGCGGAGTATCTGTTGGTTCCTGACGCTCAAGCCAATCTATCGCCCGTCCCTGATGGGTTGACTGACGAACAGGTTTTAATGTGTCCTGACATTATGTCCACCGGATTTGCTGGCGCTGAGTCTGCCAATATTAAGATAGGGGATACGGTTGCGGTTTTTGCTCAGGGACCGATAGGTTTGTGTGCAACAGCTGGTGCGCGTCTGCGAGGAGCTGGATTAATCATTGCCGTCGATGGTGTCGATGAACGGTTACAAATGGCTGTGAAAATGGGAGCCGATGTGACGCTGGATTTTAGGAAGGTCGATGTGGTGGCCGAAATTTTGAAGATTACTCAGGGAAGGGGTGTCGATGCATCAATTGAAGCCTTGGGGTTGCAGTCAACTTTTGAAGCTGCATTAAAAGTCCTAAAGCCAGGTGGAACACTCTCAAGCTTAGGCGTGTATTCAAGTGATTTAACGATTCCACTGGGTGCTTTTTGTGCAGGCTTGGGTGACCATAAAATCGTGACATCTTTATGTCCTGGGGGTAAGGAGCGTATGCGCCGTTTGATGCAGACCATTTCGTCAGGGCGTTTGGATTTGTCTCCGATGGTGACGCATCATTATTCTTTGGACAATATTGTGGAGGCGTACGATTTGTTCTCGCACCAGCGAGATGGAGTGCTTAAGGTCGCGATTCATGCTTAGACGTTGATTCGAAAACAGCAAGCGCTTTATGAGGCCGATAAAGTGCTTTCTGTTTTATGGCAACATTTGGAAATTTCAATGTTTGGCGTCTTGTAAATGTCCCGTTTGCTGTTAGGGATCGGTCGTCCAGACCTTTTCTTGCTCCTGAGCGAGTTTAGCCGTTAAGGTCTCATGTAAGGCGTTTTTAATCCATTGCGTGAGTTGATGTTGATGCTTGTCTTTCCATTGCTGTTTTTGCAGGGCTTTTGCCCATTGCAGCAGCTGTATTTGGTCCGATTTAGACCAGTCGGACGCCTGAGATGTTAATTCAAGCTGACCTCTCTCTGCATGGGGTTTGAACCAAACTCTTTGAGTAAACGTCAGCGCCCTAGCCATGACCACTAATGGAAAGTTTGGATGTGTCACGGGGCCGATAAATGGCTTTTCCTTTGATAAAGGCAACCATCCAAACACTTTTTTCGGGAGGTGCTGACTGGCTAACCATCCACTTGATGCACCAATAATGGCTCCAGAAACAGCGCCCAGCATTAAAGATGTACCCCCTGAGCCCAAATCAATGACGGCGCCTGTAGCCATGCCAGCGGCTCCGCTGATTATCAACAGTTCCTTTTGTTTGAGCCCCCAAAGATACCAGCGCTCTGTATTCATGAGAGAACTGTCTTGTGCCTGCCATAGACGCTCTTTTTCTGTATGTGCGTGCGCATGTCCCCACTGTGTGAGTAATTGTTCAAAAAAGTGTGTTTCAGACTGATCTAGATGTTGTTGAAACAACTCTTCTGGTGGGGTAGGTAAGACGGAGTTTAAAGGTGTGATGGCCAAACGGTAACTGATTTGTTCGCACCAATATTCCGCAAGCTGCAAGCTGACTTGTTCAATCCGCGCTTGGTCACGTTCAATAAGCCGCTGATTCAGCCGTTTAATCGCTTGCGTCCAGTCTTGTGATAATTCAGCCATTGCATTGAGTAAGGCGATCCGCGTTGGCAAGGTGGCCGTCATGGGATTAAAGACACGTACCCATTGAAAAAATTGATTCAAGGTGACTTGCCAATTTGGATCTTGATGGGCGGGGTCTATGGGGTTGATAATTGCCATGCGCGGTTGCCCCGTCCATCTAAGAATCTCCATTTCAGCCTCGTCTGCTGCGGTTAAGTCGCTGGCGGCATCCGTGATGTATAAAATGCCAGCGCCCTGCATAATGGGTGTAAGTAGTTCAACCTCATCAGGGAAGCGTTGAGCATGACTGGGTTCGTTCAGAAATGCTTGAATACGTTCTGGGCGTTGGGCGGGTGAAACGGGGATCTCGTTTAGCCAAGCTAAGACTTGTCGCGCTCGTTGGAATCCGGGGGTGTCCGTCAGCGCCATCAATACCTGATTTTGAATAATAAATTCGAAGCGCTCGGCTTTTTGAGTGGTGCCAGATTCCACTCCAATGCGGATATGGGCATTTTCGACCAGTGTCGAGACAATCGATGACTTACCTTGATTGGGATGACCCACGACACAAAAATGAGGATAGGGTTTCATGTAGAGGGCTCCATCCAAACAAGTGCATGTTTTTGCGCAAAGGCTTGCCAGCTGAGTTTGTGACGATCCGTCTCCGGATTGGAGTGATGAACCTGCAGTGCTTGCTTAATTCCTTTGCTGTTGGCTTCGGTTATCCAGTCACTCAGCTCAGCCATGGGGGTGCAGCTTGACTTCACTTTCCACAAGATTGAATGAGGCGACATATCCATAAGCTCCTTCCAGACACGTTGATCCTCATTCCAATCGTTCAGCCCCAATGAATATCTATTGTTGGGCGCTGACATTTGCCAGTACACACATGTCGCAGCGTGCCAGTCGTCCAGATGATAGGCTTGGTCGAATGGCTGAGGAGCCAGGGTTTGAGACGATGCCGCAGGTGCTTGAGTGGGCGCAATTCTTAACTCAGATGAGTGGAGTCGGTGCCACTTTACGTAGGTCGCAATCGCTAACAGGCTTCTCGGCAACAGATTGTAGGTGATGATGCTCGCCATGATAAATGGCCACCAGCGGCTAGCGTCTTGAAAGGATGTGGTATGGGCGTCGATACGGTTAAATTGCGTCGTGTCTAATAAATTGAGGTCGGGAGCCGCCTGAGGCCAGAGCGCTGCCCAAGGCGTACTGATAAGTTGCATCAATTTTAATAGGGCATCAGACGAACTCAGTAGGGTCGTACTCCAACCGAAGGCAAGGTCGGATATAAACAGCTGGATTGTGAACATGCTGAGCGTCCCGATCCCAAAGACAAGCCATAACCCTTGCAGTCGGCTAATAATCCACCAAGCTTGGATCGGTTTTGGTTGCCAGTAACGTGAGGGCTTCAGAATCTGAGTAAGCCAACTGTTTCTCACGCCCCTTACCAGTTGTAGGGTGGATAGGATCGAGCCCAGCAAAGGGAGGCCCACCCAAAGCAACAGAATCCAGAAAACATTGATGCGGCCATCATTGGGGTAATTGAGAACAGCGGTGGCGAGCATCATCCCTGCAATAAAGGATACAAGAATAAGCCACTTGGGCAGTGTCAAAGTGTCAGTTGTGTTCAATCGAATTCCTATGCGGTAAAGCCAATACGTCGATAAATAATACAGACCTAAGATGGTGACGCCTAGATGAGAGTAATAGATCGGTATACAGCGATTGGATCAGAGAAATATTAAGACCAGAGGAAAAGCGATAAAAGGTCTTTAATTAATTGCTAATGAAAATAATTTGCATTACTATGTCGATCAGCTAGGTAAGCTGAAATCATGATTCCCTTCATCCTCATGAATTCAACGCTCAATCCGTGGCAGCACTGGGGTGTTGTCGCGGGTTCCTTTTTATACAGGCTGCGTTGATTTAACCCTTTTGGATGTACTATGTCTAGGATACCGAATTCTCTTTGCTCGTTGAGTGACTATGAAATAGAAGCCAAACGACATTTACCACCGGATCTTTGGGCATATATTTCAGGCTCATCAATGGATGGCTTGACCAAACAACGCAATACAAGTGCATACGATCAATGCTTATTGCAGTCGCGTGTATTAGTTGAAGGGCTCGGTCAGGGCAGTTGTCAAACGCAATTATTCGGACAATCACTGAAGTACCCTCTACTCATTGCCCCCTTAGCCTATCAGCGTCTTGTCCACCCCATGGGCGAAATTGCCACTGTGCAAGCGGCTTTAGCACAGGGAGTTGGGTTTTGTTTGTCGACACTTTCGAGTACTTCTATTGAAGCCGTTGCTGACGCTGCATCGGAGAGTTGCCGTTGGTTTCAACTCTATTGCCAACCCGATCTAAGTGACACCTTACACCTAATCAATCGAGCAGAGCTGGCTGGTTACCAAGCGCTAATCGTTACCGTGGATGCACCCTTTAATGGTGTGCGCCATGATGAGCAACGAGCGGGGTTTCGCTTGCCTTCGGATGTTTGCGCCGTCAACTTAAACCATCTGCCTAAGCTTAGAGAAGGCGATTCTGTCTTTGAGTGTTGGATGAAAACAGCACCGACGTGGAAAACCATAACTTCGATTCTTGAGCACACGCAGTTGCCTGTTCTTCTTAAAGGCATAATGCATCCGGAAGACGCACTAAACGCTGTTGATCTAGGTGTAAGAGGTATTGTTGTCTCGAATCATGGTGGTCGTGTCCTGGATACGCAGCCTGCAAGTCTTGAGGTATTGCCTTTAATGCGTCAGGTGCTGCCAAAGGGATTCCCCATTTTAGTCGATGGTGGTATTCGACGAGGCAGTGATGTTTTTAAAGCCATTGCTCTTGGAGCGGATGCTGTGCTTCTCGGCCGATATGTGCTTTATGCATTAGCGGTTGCTGGTCCCTTGGGTGTTGCGCATATTTTAAGAGTGTTAAGAGATGAATTCGAAGCAACCATGGCGCTCTGTGGTTGTGCCCGTGTGTCCGATATATCAACAGTCTGTTTATATGATTTTCCTAGGGCCTTTTCAAATAAAGGGGGCTAGGAGTAACCAGTGATTAAGTCTCAACTTGTTTGGCTCCATTGCCTGAGCAAGTTATGGTATACACCGATAAGGCGGGTAATGTGTTCATTCTCGTGTGTGTTTTGGCGTAGGCCTTGGATGCTTTGGTCTAGCTGATACAGCGTTCGCCTCTGCTCATTATCTCGGATTAAACTTTGTAACCAAAAAAAACAGCTGATGCGGTGGCCCTTGGTCACGGGTGTCACTCGGTGGAGACTTGTTGATGGATAGAGAACCAAGTCTCCCGCTGGGAGCTTAACGGATTGCGTGCCAAAGGTATCATCAATGATGAGCTCGCCACCCTCGTATTCATCTGGCTTGCTTAGAAACAGTGTCATGGATAGATCTGTCCTGATTTTCACAGGAGTGTTGGGAACTTGGCGGATAGCATTGTCGATGTGATAACCAAACTCACCTCCATTACAGTAACAGTTGAACATGGGGGGGAAGATCTTGGCAGGCAGTGCCGCGGCCATAAAATCGTCTCGTAGCCCCAGTCGTTGTAGAATTGCATTACCCAGCTGTTCGGCCAGTGGTGAGCGTGGGTCAAGTTGTAGGTTGGTTTTTTGCTGACGAGAGGCATTGCCAGCCGTAAGTTTTCCATCTTGCCATTCGGCTTTTAATAGTGCTAATTTGATATTATGGGCTTCTTCGGCAGTAAGAATATTGTGTAAATGCAGCAGCACGTGTTGGATTCCTGTCGATTGAGTTTGAATGTTCGTGCTCAAGCCATCAAGGATGTTTTACTCCATGGATGGCTTGATTGGATTCTTAATCTTTAAAAATTGTAGTTGAGGCTGAGTTTTATATTACGCGGATCCCCTGGCTTAAAATGACCGCGAGCACTGTAATCCGTTACGTATTCCTTGTCCGTTAGGTTGCTCACGTTGAGCTGGGCTTTAAGCTGGTTGGTGAATTCATAACTGGCCATTGCGTTCACCAGCGTGACACTGCCGGTTTCATAGAAGGCACGTTGCTGGCGCCAGTATGTATTGCCACTGTTATATTCGGCTCCAGCGCCTAAGGTGAGAGGGCCTTTAGCGTAAGTCATCCAGAGACTGGCAGATTGATCGGGGGCTGCCGTTAGGCCGTTTCCGAGAGTCGTATTGCCATTTGCGGCTGGCGCATCTTCTGTAACTTTGGCATTTTGCCGAGTATAGGTTCCAATAAGGCTCAGTTCATCACTTAATTGACCGGTTGCACTTAATTCAAAACCACGGCTGCGCTGCTCACCAGACGTTGTAATCTGATTGTCGACGGTGTCATAAACGTCTTTCGTTGTTTCAAAAAGGGCCGCGCCTAACAAAAGTCGATCATCAAAGAAGACCCATTTGGTTCCAATTTCTTTTGTGACGGACTCCAGTGGATCAAGCTTTGCATAGGCATCGGCTGTATTGGCGTTACCCTGTAAGACAAGGTCAGTGGCATTGGGCTGTTCTGAGTTCGATATAGAGGCATAGAGGCTGCCATTTTGCAGAGGTTTAAAGTTGATGCCTGCTTGCCAACTGATTAAGTCTGCATCTGTTTTTGCATGAACTTGTTGCCCCCCCGAGGTTTTGTACCCCTTTGCCGTGAAGTCTTCATAGCGCAGTCCAGCACTCAATTGTAGATATTGATTGAGTGTGGCTGTATTTGCAAAGTAGGCGGCTATACCTTTCGCGGTGGTGTCGGATGAGTAGCCATCTTTTTGCCAGCTTCCTGTGGCGGTGACACTGTCGGGGGTATTTAGATCGACGCTAGTCGCAGAAAGTGTGATGCCCGAAGTGTCGATAACTGGGATTTTTTTATTTTCTCGGTAGACTTCGGCCCCGACAACGAGGTCGTGTTTTACCGAGCCTGTATACACTTCTCCAATGGCATCTAATTGAGTAACAAAGAGTTTGTCTTCACTAAACTGCGCCATGAAAGGTGAAACATTGACGCTGCCATCATAGTTCGGTGCACTGTTATTACCGAGATTTAAAAGGGCAGGCCGGGTGGTGATGGATTGGCGTTCATTGGTTCCAATACGCGTTTGGCTGCGAAGGTTCCAGGCATCATTGACTTCGTGATTGATGATCGCCGTTAGGCTTGTGGCATCGACTTCTTCAAAGTCACGGCCTTTAACACCGTAATAGTTGCCCCAATTGCTTTTTGATATAGGCCCTTCGGGCATGCCTAACTGCGCGGCCGCCGCTGCATTCACAAAAGGAAGACCCATTACGGGTGTGTTGTCTTGTTGCATATGAAACAGGTTCAGTGTTAAGTCTGTTTTGTCACTGATCTGAAGGAAGTAAGAGGATGCGATGGCTAAAGTTTGATAATCTTCTTCGCCATTGCCAAGATAATCACCACCGCTTTGTGCCAAAAGATTAATTCTAAGCGCACTGTCATCTGACAGCTGGTGATTAAAATCACCGGTAATTCGTCCTAACTCACCTTGATCATATGAAAGATTAATCGTATTAAAGTTGCGGTCTGTACGTGCGCTTTTTGTCACTAGATTAACGGTCCCGCCGGCCGATCCTTTCCCGTATAGACTCCCGGATGACCCCTTCGCAACTTCGATCTGCTCGGTATTGAAAATATCGCGACTGTAGGTTGAAAGATCCCGAATACCATCAGTGTAAATGCTACCGTTAACATCAAATCCACGAATAGTAATTGTGTCGCCTGTGGTGACGTTCCCCCCTCCACCTTCTCCAGCCGCAAAAGTGGAGACACCTGCGACGTTGCGTAAAGCGTCTTGAAGGTTGGTCACTCCTTGGTCGTGCATCAATACGTCATTAACAATCGTCAGTGTTTTTGGTGTGTCAACGAGATCCTGTGTGAGTTTCACATTGGCTGATTTCTCAACATGATAGGTTTGTTCTGATTCTGCCGATACTTCCAGTGTCGGTAGCTGAACGTTGTCCGTTTGTGCATAAGCGTGTGTCACCATGAGTGACAGGGCAGAGCCGATCGCTAAGGCTAAGGGGCTGGGTTTGCAGGTGTGTATCTTGCAGCATAGATGGTTTTGCATTGGAGTTCCTTTCTATGTTTTTTTAATGGGGAATAAAAATGCGACTAACAATAGTTGTCACACATCCTTTTTGTTGAGAAGGCGTTGTGTACTAAATTCAGGAGAGGCTGGCACTGGCTGGCGAAGCGGGATTTCCGTCAGTAGGCTTTAGGCGATTGGGAGATGCGCCAGATCAATACTTGAAAATTGTCCGCTCAAGGCTCAATTAATAAAACTAAATGAGTCTATTGCGCGATTTTAGTTGTTTTTTACAATAATGCAAATAATAATGATTTGTATTAAATATAATCTTTTGTGTTCAAGGATTGACTGGGCATGAGTGCGTTGGGGTGACTAAGCGTGTTGATGAAGATCAGAAAAGCGGTAGGGCTTGTTATTATTATCACTGGAGTGTGTTTGTTTCTCGTCAACTTGGTTGATATTTTGCTGTAAAGAGAGTGTAGGTGTTGTCACACAGAATATTGATTAGAAGCCACTGAACATCAGTGATGTCCGTGACTTCTAATCGAGTTGTAATCGCTAAGCTTTAATCAAACGCGTAGTTCACACGAAAGAGTAGGCTTCTTGGTGTTCCTGGCATTGCGCTGGATCGCCAGTATTCCTTATCCAGTAAGTTGCTGACGGCAAGTGACATGCGCCAATTATCTATGTTGTACCCTACCGCAGCATCAACACGGTTAAAGCCATCTAATTTAGTGGTGTTGCTTAAGTTCGTCCATGAATCTCCGACATGCGTTACCCCAATTTCGCCGTAGGAGTGTTCGTTAGGCAGGTATCGCAGAAAGAGGTTTCCAGTGTTTCGTGCGACTCCGGCTAAACTTTTTCCCGTGTTCGCTGGCGTGGCTTTGTCTTCTTTTACGGATGCCTCGTTGTAACCATAACCGCCTCGAACATAGAGCTGGTCGGTGAGGCGTCCAATAAAGCTGAGTTCAAGGCCTTTAGACTGATGTTGTCCTTGTACTTCCCAAGTATAAGGGTCATTGGTTGGATCTGGACGGTAGCGAATGTTGTTTTTCCGTATGTCATAGATTGCGAATTGTGTGCTTAGACGTTGATTCAGGAGATCACTTTTAATGCCTATTTCATATTGATCGTTAAATTGCGGATCGGCGTCAAAGAGTTCAAGGTTTTGGTTGGCGCTGATTGGATTGACACCGACGCGTCCTCCAAAAGGAGCAAAGCTTCGGCTATAGGAGGCATACAGTGTGTGATCTTGGAAAGGGCGCCAAACAACGCCAATATTCGGGCTAAAGGTACTGTCATCAATGCTTCTTTCAAAGTTGGGATTACTGCTCGCTAGCAAGCGATTTTCCGATAGGCTTTTATAATAATCGTAACGAACACCCAGCATTAGATCGAGATCATCGGTCAGTCCAATTAAATCTTGTACAAACAGCCCGTAGTTGGTGCCTTTGGAGTAATTGTGTGTTCGTATCTCTAGATCTCCTGAGCCTCTAGAGCTGGATCTTTCACCCGTTAAGGGGTTTACATATCCAAATATGGGGGACCTATCCTTGTTTTCATTGGCAAGTTTGGGTTCTCGTTGTTCGATGGAATAATCAAATCCGAGGGTTAAACGGTGTTTTAACGAACCTGTCATGAACTCACCCAGCAAGCTCAGATTGTTGCTGAAGGTTGTGTTAGCTGTTTCTTGCCAATAATACACTTGGCTGATATCGCCAACATGGCCTACACAGCTACCGCCAGTTCTGACTACGGTTGACTCGCTGGCGCAATAGGTTCCTAAATAAAAATGATCGAAGTTTTGATAGGCTTCGCGATAACTAGCAGCCCATTGCATCTGCCATTGGTCATTAAGTTGGTACTTCAAATCAGAGCGAAGCACTTGCAACTTATCATCAACAAAGTCACCGGGTTGTGCAAATCCGGTTTTGATCGAGGTACCATCCGGTAAATTTTCAAAGGCAGGCCCGCGATCTGGGATTCGGTGCAATTTGTCGTAGGTATACTGTGCCGTCCAGGTGAGTCCTTCGTAGTTGTCGTAGGTAATGCTCGGAGACAGCATTTCAATTTCGTTTTTTATCCCGCTTCTGAAACTCTCACTTTGGCCATGCTCGCCTGTCAGTCTAACAGCCCAATTATCGGAAATGACTTCATTAATGTCGACGACAACCCCTTGGTTATCATAAGAGCCTGCATAAGCTCCTATAGAACTTTTGGACTCAAAGTTGGCTGATTTACTGACCATATTGATCACTCCGCCGCCACCACTGCGACCATAGAGGACAGATGCAGGACCTTTAAGTATCTCAATACGTTCTACATTGGCGGTGCTGCGGCGAACTTGGCCACTTTCTCTATTGCCATCTCGGTAAATATCCCCGGTGTCTGCACTGAATCCACGTAACATGATGCCATCACCGCGCATGTCGTACGATGTAGAGACCCCTGGGGTTCCTTGAAGCATGACGCTTAGATCATTGGACCCGTAGAGTTTGTATTTCTGAACATCCAGTGTGTCAATTGTTTGTGGAATTTGTTTCTTATCTAAATTGTTTCGTGTCACGCTGGCCTGCTGGTAGTCGACATAGGTGCGTGTGGGGTCATTCTCCTCTAGGGCTTCGACCATGAGGGTGGGTAGAACGGCACGTATTTGGGTGTCGGCATGCGCTTGTGTAACGTACGTCATTGTTGGAGCAAGGGAGAGTGAAAGCAGCAGTAACGGGTGTTTTTTCTTAAAAGTCATGATAGCCATCTTGTAACGGTGGTGGATTTAAAACACAGACGTTTTGTTACATCCATTTTTTGTCTGCATACTGGAAATCCTTTTCAGATATGGGTCTCGCTTCATCGTAAGGTTATGTTTAAAAAGCAAATAATGACTCTGTTTGCATTTTTAATGCAGAATTCTTTCGGTCATCTTTTCATCTTGATGGCAAGTACAAGCGCAGATGTCATGCTGAGTTTTTTCGCACGCTCTGTGCCTGAAAAGCTCTCGTCTCAATCGACAGCTTTCTTGAAGAAATGCCAACGCAAGATTGGGGTCATCCTGCGCATCGGATGCAGCCTCTTCATAGAGATTGAGATAACGCTCTAAAGTGGAAAAACAACGAGGCCAGCGTGCTTGTCTTGCATAGACATCCGCAAGATTTTGAATACTGATCGAAAGACAAATGATGTGTATCATCGTAGGTTTATCATCTGTGCTAGACAGGTTTCGCTCTGAATAAGCTGTTTTCATCAACTCAATTGCATCAAGGTAAAGTACTTCTGCATGTGCATAGATTTCACTCTTAAAGGCGATATTTGCTTGTTGCGTGATGTGTTTCCAAAGCGCTAGATCTGCCATAGCTCACCTCAGTAATGGAGGGTATTCAAAACAAGTTTGCAAATAATAGTTGTTTTTCTATTTAATGCAAATAATAATGATTGTTATTATGTTTAGATTTGGAGTTGAGTATGGCCTTTGAGTTACCGAAATTACCCTATGAGTACGCTGATCTTGAGCCCCATATCGATGCGTTAACGATGGAAATTCATCATTCGCGTCATCATCAAACCTACGTAAATGGACTCAATGCGGCAATAGAAGGGACAGACTTTGAAGTCTATGCTTTGGATGAGTTGGTGAGACGTTGTTATTCACTGCCTGAAACCTTGCAAACCGCCGTCCGAAATCATGGTGGCGGGCATGCAAATCACAGTCTGTTTTGGGAGGTAATGTCGCCAAATGGAGGTGGACTTCCTGAAGGGGTGTTATTGAACGAGATTGAGGCTACCTTCGGTTCGTTTGAAGCTTTCAAAACGTTATTTATTGAGGCCGCTATTAAGCGCTTTGGCAGTGGCTGGGCGTGGTTAGTGGTCAATCCAGATAAAACGCTGAGCGTTACTAGCAGTGCCAATCAAGACAGCCCACTGATGGATGGACAATTTCCAATATTGGGTCTAGATGTCTGGGAGCATGCCTATTATTTGAAATACCAAAATAAACGTCCTGAGTACATAGCGGCGTTTTTTAATGTGATCAATTGGCCTCGAGTGTCAGAGCTATACGACAAAGCGGTTGGCTAGTTAATTGCTTTGTTTTATTCGAAGAATCAGGGGCCTCTCCCTGATTTTTTTAACGCCACTTAAGTTATGATATAACATAGGATTTGTAATGAAAAAGTCTATCCACCCTGCTTATGATTATGTGATTTTCCGGGATACCAGTTGTGGCAAAATGTTCAGGATTCGATCGACTTGCCAGTCCAAAGACACAATTGTTTGGGAAGATGGTAAAACCTATCCTGTTATCAACTTAGATATCTCCAGTGCCTCTCATCCCATGTACACAGGTGAGCAACGGATTGTCAGCAATGAGGGCCGTATTGCCCGCTTCAACAAACGCTTTGGTCGTTCTTAATAGGAGATTTAATCATGCAGGTTGTCAGCTCACTCAAAACCGCCAAAGCACGCCATCCTGATTGCCAAGTTGTCAAACGAAGAGGTCGCTATTACGTGATATGTAAGAGCAATCCTCGTTTCAAAGCACGTCAGGGGGGTGGAAAGAAGCGCTAGTGTGTCTTAGGTCAACTTAATACGAGGCACTATCGCCACTATTAACGAATGAGGCTCTTCCTATTGGTGATTATTGGGAAGAGCATTCAAATTTAGACTCTTTCTTTGCTAGATCTTAGACAAGTTTGATGGGTCAGAATAATACGACTAGCAAGTCGTTCATATTGTGTGAGTATCAGACGGCTATTGATCAAATGATCATGCCTAAAAAATCACTTAATCATTTGGTTAACGTCCTCGCCTTTAAACCATCGACCTTGCCTAACTCTTTTTGATAAAAGGGTAGAGCGATTTTTTTGATCCATGCTTTTTTATTTATATTTCAATTGATTAGATATATGCATGACCTGCATTTGAGCCATGAAGAGGATATGGCACAGCCCTTGCTTTAGTACTTCTGACAATGACGACATAACAAGATAAAAAGTCAGAGGTTACGCAATGCCAAATTTGCATGTTTATCACAACCCTTCACCCCGTCCTCGAACAGGTGTCGATGGCCTAAAAAAATACATTCGAGTTCGTAGTGAGCCGGGTGCCCGTTTTGTCGAATTCGATTTTGCAATCGAAGATCCCTCTCTTTTTGTCGAGCTGATCATGCCACCGACCGCATTTGAGGCCTTCTGCAAGAATAATCATGTCATTCACATGACCGATGAGCAGATGGCTGAAGTTGATGCTGAGTTAGAAAAGTGGCGCTATGGCGAAGACACGCTAATGAGCAAAAATCACAACCGTTCTGTTGAATAAAAATAACATCAACTTTGAGTGACGCTTATGACCATTGAAATTAAAACGTCAACACTGGAGCCAGTGCGTAATACCTTTGCCAATATCGAACGTCGATTTGGTGATAAACCCGCTTCACGTTATCAGGAAGCAACCTATGACCTGCAAGCAGAAACAAATTTTCATTATCGGCCATTATGGCAACCTGAATTTGAGTTGAACGATAAAAACCGTACCAAAATCGTGATGGAAGATTGGTATGCGCTAAAAGATCCTCGTCAATTCTATTATGGTGCCTATGTTCAACAGCGTGCCAAAATGCAAGAAGCCGCTGAAAGTAGTTATGCTTTTTTTGAAAAACGTAACTTGGCAGACTATTTAAGTGATGATGTTAAAAACTTGCTAATTACGTATTTAATACCCCTAAGACATATCGAAAACACCGCTAATTTAAACAATATGTATGGCTGTGCATTTGGTTATGGTACAGCCATAACTCAAGCCTTGTTATATAACGCCATGGATCGTCTGGGTATTGCTCAATATGTATCACGTATCGGCCTCATGCTGGATGGTAATACAGGTCAATCCTTAATCGAATCCAAGCAGCACTGGATGGAAAATCCTGCATGGCAGGGTATGCGTGCGCTCTGCGAGGAGATGACGACCGTTGAAGATTGGTTCGAGGTAGTGCTGGCGCAGAACCTCGTAATGGACACCCTAGTTTTCAACCTTTTCTACGAACAACTTGACGGCAAACTCGCATCGATGGGTGGTCGTGACATCGCTATGTTGACCGAGTTTATGCAGGCCTGGAACAAGGATGTGAGTAAATGGTTCGACTCTGTCCTAAAAACGGTCGCTTCAGAATCGGATGAGAATAAGGCCATGCTGCATGCTTGGACTGATAAATGGCAGTCGAAAGTGCGGGACGCCTTGAGACCTGTTATTCACGAACTGCTTGAACCAGAAGCGCTTGATTTAGCAGTCGCAGAGCTTGAAAAGCGCATTAAAAAAGCCGGAATAACAGCCTAAGGGGTTTAGTAGCATGTCCAAAGTCTATATCGCGTTACAAGACAACGACGAATCGCGTTACATCATTGAAGCGATTGAACAAGACAACCCGGATGCAACCGTCATTCATCAACCCGCCATGATTCGCATCGAGAATGAAAACTCTCTGGTCGTTAAGCGCGAAACCGTTGAAGAAAAAATGGGGCGTGACTGGGATGTTCAAGAGTTGCATCTCAACCTCATCACACTGGGTGGCAATGTCGACGAAGATGATGATCAGCTCAGTTTAAGCTGGAATGTTTGATTGTTATTAAAATAAAAAGGGTCAGAAAATGTCAGCTAAAAAGCTTAACTTAAAAGATAAGTACAGATTATTAACACGAGATCTTGACTGGGAATACTCTTACGCAGATCGTAAAAAAGCATTTCCTTATGAAGAGTTTGAAGGCATTAAAATTACGGATTGGTCTAAATGGGAAGATCCTTTCAGATTAACCATGGATGCCTACTGGAAATATCAGGCTGAAAAGGAGAAAAAACTCTACGCCATATTCGATGCCTTTGCACAAAACAATGGCCATTTAAATGTGACTGATGCGCGTTATGTGAATGCCATTAAAATCTTTTTAACCGGTGTGTCTCCTTTAGAGTATCAAGCCTACCAAGGTTATGCCCATGTCGGTCGTCAGTTTGGTGGTGCGGGTGCACGCGTGGCTTGTCAGATGCAATCGATCGATGAGTTGCGTCATGTTCAAACGCAAATTCACGCCATGAGCCATTACAACAAGTACTTTGATGGCTTTCAAGATTGGACGCACATGCATGATCGCGTGTGGTACTTGTCAGTGCCGAAATCCTTCTTTGACGATGCGCGCAGCGCGGGACCATTTGAGTTCCTGATTGCCATCAGCTTCAGTTTTGAATATGTCTTAACCAACCTGCTGTTCGTTCCTTTCATGTCGGGTGCGGCGCATAACGGCGACATGGCCACCTGTACGTTCGGCTTCTCCGCTCAATCCGATGAAGCACGTCATATGACTCTAGGTCTGGAAATCATCAAGTTCCTGCTGGAGCAACACGAAGACAACGTGCCGATTGTGCAGAAGTGGATTGATAAATGGTTCTGGCGTGGCACGCGCTTGCTATCCATTGTTGCCATGATGATGGACTACATGTTGCCCAACAAAGTGATGTCCTGGAAAGAAGCCTGGGAAGTCTACTTTGAAGAAGCCGGTGGTGCGCTTTTCAAAGACTTAGCTCGCTACGGCATCCGCATGCCGAAGTTTGTTGAAGTCACTGAAAAAGAGAAGGAGCACATCTCGCATCAAGCTTGGTGGATTTTCTACAACTACGGCCATGCCGCTGGTTTCCATACCTGGATTCCCAGTGATGAAGAGCTGGATTGGTTGAGTGAAAAATACCCCGATACCTTTGACAAATACTATCGTCCCCGCTGGGAGCTGGCGAAGAAAATGGAAGCGGAAGGTAAGCGCTTCTACAGCCAGGCGCTGCCGCAACTCTGTACCACCTGTCAGATTCCGATGGGCTTTACCGAGATGGATGATCCAACTCAAATTGCCTATCGCTCAAGCGATTACGAAGGAGAGAAATACCACTTCTGTTCTGATGGCTGCAAACACATCTTTGATGAAGAACCTGAAAAGTATGTTCAGTCCTGGTTGCCCGTGCATCAGATTTATCAAGGAAACTGTGGTGGTGCCAGCGTGGAAGAAGTACTGCGCGACTACTACAAACTGAACCTTGGCGCTGACAACTTAGACATTAAGGGTTCACCCGATGAGCAGCGCTGGAAAGAGTGGAAGGGTGTCGCTTAATTCTCCTCAGAGTCATTCAAGATGTGAGCCACCTCGGTGGCTCCAGAGATAGGAAACGATTATGTCAGTAAGAGCCATTACGCCTGACTACAAAGTGCAGGCACGGGACAGAGTTGAAAATTTTCACGGAAATCAAATTGTGTATGTCGCTTGGGATCGTCATTTGATGTTCTGTGCGCCCTTTGCTTATGCACTGCCGCCGACCATGACCTTTGCCGAGTTACGTGACCAAGTCATGCCCGAAGCCTTCGGCTTGCATGAAGAGTTTTCCAAAATCAATTGGGAAACGACAACTTGGTTGCTAGATAACCAGCCTTTTACTCCCGATCTGAATCAATCACTAAAAGCACAAGGTGTCGGTCATAAATCGGTATTGCGATTCCAAACACCTGAGCTGACAGGGTTCCAGGGCAAAGCGGTTTAAGGAGCAGGTCATGACGTACGAAGTGACAGTGGAACCTACGGGTGATGTGATCGAAGTAGAAGAGGGGCAAACCATCTTGGATGCTGCGCTCCGTCAAGGCGTTTGGTTACCCTTTGCCTGTGGTCATGGCACTTGTGGCACCTGCAAAGTTCAAGTGGTGGAAGGGGATGCGGATCTAGGCAATGCATCACCCTTTGCCTTAATGGATGTTGAGCGTGACGAAGGTAAAGTGTTGGCCTGTTGTGCCATTCCGGAATCTGACCTAGTGATAGAAGCGGATATCGATGTTGATCCCGACTTTGAAGGCTATTCGGTTGAAGACTTTAGCGCCAAAGTGATCAAGATTGATGATTTATCCCCCACTATTAAAGGGATCACGCTTGAATTGGATCATCCGATCACCTTTCAAGCGGGGCAGTATATCAATCTGGAAATACCTGATGTGGAAGGCAGTCGCGCTTTTTCCATTGCTAACTCGCCCTCTCATTCATCAATTGTCGAGCTCCATGTGCGGTTAGTACCTGGTGGTGCGGCGACGACCTGGTTGCATAAAACCCTAAAAGAGGGTGATGAGCTGTCACTGTCAGGTCCTTACGGGCAGTTCTTTGTGCGTAAGTCGGATGTTAAAGATGTGATCTTTATCGCTGGGGGATCGGGTTTATCCAGCCCTCAGTCGATGATTATGAATCTCTTGGAGCAGGGCGATACACGTCAAATCTATCTGTTCCAAGGCGCACGAAACCTGTCTGAGCTCTATAACCGGGATCTGTTAACCGAGCTGGCTGAAAAACACAGTAATTTTCATTACATCCCGGCTTTAAATGCCCCTGCGGCTGAAGATCAGTGGCAAGGTTTTACGGGTTATGTTCATGAAGCCGCTATTGATCATTTTGACGGTAAATTTGCAGGCCATAAAGCCTATCTGTGCGGCCCTCCACCGATGATCGATTCTGCTATTAGCGCCTTGATGCAAGGGCGTGTCTTTGAAGCAGATATCCATATGGAGAAATTCCTGACCGCTGCAGATGGTGCTGAGTCTGAAACTCGATCAGCACTGTTTAAGCGCATTTAGTGATGGGGGTCTGATCAGATGAATGCAACCCGTCAGTATCAGATTGAAGTCACGAATCGCCAACAACAGTTTGCAGTGCCTGAAGGTGAATTGTTACTGCATGCCATGGAAAAAACTTGCCTACAGGTTATTCAGGTTGGTTGTCGAGGTGGAGGCTGTGGGATGTGCAAAATCAGAGTGTTGCAAGGTAGTTTTCGCGCTAAACGGATGAGCAAAGCTCACATTACTGAACAAGACGCAGAAGCAGGCTATGTCTTGGCATGTCGAGTCTTCCCTGAAAGTGATTTGGTTATCGAGTCAGACCACTTCAACGATTTATCTATATAAAAACAGCGTGACATAACAAATATAAGAGGAAACGATCATGAAAAAAGGTGTAATGCGTCCAGGACATGTACAAATTCGTGTATTGGATCTTGAAGAAGCCCGTAAACACTATGTTGACCTACTGGGCTTAATTGAGATGGATTCCGATGACCAAGGACGCGTGTATCTCAAAGCCTGGACAGAAGTGGATAAGTACTCGGTCATTCTAAGAGAGTCCGATGAGCCGGGGATGGATTTTATGGGGTTTAAATGCCTAAACGAAGCCGTTCTGGACTCCCTAGCTGAAGAAATCCGCGCCTTGGGTATCTCTGTAACCGAATTACCCTCCGGCGATTTGAAAGATTGCGGCCGTCGCATGCAGTTTGTGGCGCCGACGGGTCATACCTTTGAACTTTTTGCCACCAAAGAGCAAACGGGCAAGTGGGGAATTAGCAGCGTTAATCCAGAGGCCTGGCCACGCGGCTTAAAAGGGATGCAAGCCAACCGCTTCGATCACTGCTTGTTGTACGGTGATGACCTTGAAGGAAACCTGACGCTCTTCCGAGATGTACTGGGCTTTGATTTGGCTGAGCAAGTCGTTGACCCTGAACAGAATCGTGTTGCGCTGTTTTTAACCGCATCAATGAAAGCACACGACATAGCGTTTATTAAACATGCAGAAAAGAACAAGTTCCATCACGCCTCTTTTTATCTTGAAACTTGGCAGGATGTGCTCAAAGCCGCCGATCTTATTTCAATGACAGACACGTCAATTGATATTGGCCCAACCCGTCATGGCTTAACGCATGGTCAAACAATCTACTTCTTTGATCCATCGGGTAATCGTAATGAGGTTTTTGCTGGGGGGGATTATCACTACCCTGATCACGAGACGGTGACTTGGAAAGCGGAAGACCTTGGAAAAGCGATTTTCTACCATGATCGTCAACTGAACGAGCGTTTCTTAACGGCGTTGACCTGATCCTAGTCTGTGCTAATGCCAAACGATTAGCACTTTTTTTAGTTTGTATGCGAGAAAGCACGATGAATGAATTTAAACATTTCATCAACGGAGCCTATGTGGGCTCCGCGAGTGGAAAAACCTTTGAAAACCGTTGTCCTGTGGATAACAGCCTGATTGGTTTGGTGCATGAAGCGGGCCTTGACGAGGTGGATCAAGCGGTGAGGGCCGCGAAAGCGGCGCTTAAAGGTCCTTGGGGTCAATTAAGCCAGACTCAGAGAATAGAGCTATTGAACAGTGTGGCGGAACGCATTAATCAACGTTTTGATGAGTTTTTAGAGGCCGAATGTCGCGATACAGGTAAGCCCTATTCAATCGCCAGCCATATTGATATTCCGCGTGGTGCTGCAAACTTTAAAGCCTTTTCGGAAACCCTGGCGAATCATCCGACGGAGGCCTTTCGCTTAGATACGCCTGATCAGTTAGGTGCGATCAATCTTGGCCATCGGACACCTAAAGGGGTGATCGCCGTGATTTCGCCTTGGAACCTTCCGTTATTGTTAATGACCTGGAAGGTCGGGCCTGCATTGGCCTGTGGTAATACCGTGGTGGTAAAACCGTCCGAAGAAACACCTGCGACAACCACGCTGTTAGGAGAGGTGATGAATGAGTGCGGTGTTCCACCGGGTGTATTCAATGTTGTGCATGGGTTTGGACCCAACTCGGCGGGTGAGTTTTTAACGACCCATCCGTTGATAGATGCCATTACCTTTACGGGAGAGACTCGCACGGGTGAAGCGATTATGAAAGCGGCAGCCGTGGGTTTGCGCAACATATCCTTGGAGTGTGGCGGAAAGAATCCAGGAATCGTCTTTGCTGATTGTGATCTCGAAAAAGCCGTTGAGGGCACCATGCGTTCAGCGTTTGTGAACTGCGGTCAAGTCTGCTTAGGCACTGAGCGCGTCTACGTCGAACGTCCTGTGTATGACGCCTTTCTCAAGCGCATGAAAGAGCAGGTCGCTAAGCTGAAACTGGGCCGTCCAGAAGATCCCGCCGCCAACTTTGGTCCGCTGGTCAGCTTAGAACACCGCAACAAAGTGAAATACTACTATGACCTAGCTTTGGAAGAAGGCGCCACTGTTGAAATCGGTGGGGGTATTCCGGATATGGGCGAAGAACTAAACGGCGGTGCTTGGATTGAACCGACCATCTGGACAGGTCTAGCCGATGATGCGCGTGTGATTCGTGAAGAGATCTTTGGCCCGTGCTGCCATATTCGTCCTTTCGATACGGAGGAAGAAGTCATTCAGCTAGCCAACGATACGGAGTACGGCTTGGCGGCCGCCATTTGGACTGAAAACTCCTCGCGCGCCATTCGTGTGGCTGAACAGATTGAAGCCGGTTTGGTGTGGGTGAACTCTTGGTTCCTACGTGATTTACGAACCGCTTTCGGTGGCGCAAAACAGTCTGGCATTGGCCGTGAAGGTGGTGTCCATGGTTTGGAGTTTTACACCGAGCTAAAAAATATCTGCATTAAGCTATAAGGATCACGACGATGGACAAGCAACAGATTCAAGCCTGCGGTGATGAACTCTTTGACGCGATGGTACAGCGTAAAGCGTTGCGCCCTCTGACAGAACGCTTCAGTGAAATCACCCTCGATGATGCCTATAACATATCCTTGCGTATGCTTGAGCGTCGCTTAGACGCGGGTGAGCGCATCATTGGTAAAAAGATCGGAGTGACCTCCAAAGCGGTACAGAACATGCTGAATGTGCATCAACCGGACTTTGGTTACCTGACCGATGCCATGGCCTTTAGCCAAGGCGAAGAGATGCCGATCTCCACGCGTTTAATGCAACCGCGTGCTGAAGGCGAAATCGCCTTTATCCTGAAAAAAGACCTGCTAGGCCCGGGTATTACCAATGCCGATGTCTTGGCCGCAACTGAATGCGTGATGCCTTGCTTTGAAGTGGTTGATTCCCGCATTGAGAACTGGCAGATCAAAATCCAAGACACTATCGCGGATAACGCCTCTTGCGGTCTGTTTGTTCTTGGTGATCGTGCTGTTGATCCACGCAAAGTCGATTTAGCCACTTGCGGCATGGTGGTGGAAAAGAACGGCTCCGTGATCAGCACCGGTGCCGGTGCGGCTGCTCTAGGCAGCCCAGTGAACTGTGTCACTTGGTTAGCCAATACCTTGGGTCACTTCGGTATTCCACTAAAAGCGGGTGAAGTGATTCTGTCCGGTTCATTAGTCCCCCTAGAACCTGTTCAGGCAGGGGACTTTATGAGCTTGAGTATCGGTGGTATCGGCAAGGCTTCTGTGCGCTTTGTTTAATCGGAATGCTGTTGTCTCGACTCAGTATTTTATTGACTCAGTGTCACGACTTAATTCAGGAATTTAACCATGAGCAAAAAACTCAAAGCGATCATCATCGGTCCCGGCAATATCGGTACCGACTTGTTGATGAAAATGCAGCGTTCAGAATGGATTGAACCCGTGTGGATGGTCGGTATCGACCCCGAATCCGAAGGCTTAAAGCGTGCGGCCACAATGGGCATTAAAACCTGTGCAACGGGAGTGGATGGCGTTTTACCTCACGTGATTGAAGACGATATCCGTGTCGCCTTTGATGCCACCTCCGCCTATGTGCATGCCGAAAACAGCCGCAAGCTGAATGAACTGGGCGTGATCATGATCGACCTAACACCCGCCGCGATTGGCCCTTATTGCGTGCCCCCGGTAAACCTTACGGATCATGCCAAAAACCTGGAGATGAACGTCAATATGGTCACCTGTGGTGGCCAAGCCACCATTCCGATGGTGGCGGCGGTCTCTCGTGTCCAACCCGTTGCCTATGGCGAAATCGTTGCCACCGTTTCTTCTCGATCCGTCGGTCCTGGAACACGTCAGAACATTGATGAGTTCACCCGTACCACCGCCAGTGCAGTAGAAAACGTGGGCGGTGCTAAACAGGGCAAAGCGATCATCATCATTAACCCGGCTGAACCACCACTGATGATGCGTGACACCATTCACTGCTTGACCGAGAGCGAACCCGATCAAGCCGCGATCACCGAATCCGTGCATGCCATGGTGAAGGATGTACAAAAATACGTTCCCGGCTATCGCTTGGTCAATGGCCCGGTCTTTGACGGCAATCGCGTGTCTTGCTTTATGGAAGTGGAAGGTCTTGGTGACTTCCTGCCTAAATACGCAGGCAACCTCGACATCATGACCGCTGCGGGTCTTCGTACCGCCGAGATGTTTGCTGAAGAAGCCGCCAATGGCGTGATTACATTACCGGCACGTGGCTAAGGGGAGAAACAACAATGAACTTACAAGGTAAACAAGTCACCCTGCACGACATGAGCTTGCGTGATGGGATGCATGCCAAACGTCATCAAATCAGCATTGAACAGATGGTCGCAATCGCCAAAGGGATGGATGAAGCGGGGATGCCCTTAATCGAGGTCACTCACGGTGATGGTCTCGGCGGTGCGTCAGTCAACTACGGCTTCCCTGCCCACAGTGATGAGGAATACCTCAAGGCGGTCATCCCACAGATGAAAAACGCCAAAATCTCGGCACTGCTATTACCCGGTATTGGCACCGTCGATCACTTAAAGATGGCGAGAGACTGCGGTGTCAGCACCATTCGTGTCGCCACCCACTGTACTGAAGCCGATGTATCCGAACAGCATATTGGCATGGCCGCCAACATGGGCATGGACACCGTGGGCTTCCTGATGATGGCGCACATGGTTGAACCCGAGAAGGTCCTCGAACAAGCCAAACTGATGGTCGGTTACGGTGCGAACTGTATCTATGCCACCGACTCTGCCGGTTACATGCTGCCGGATGATGTGACCGCCAGAATCGGCCTACTCAAAGCTGAACTGCCGGCTAACATCGAGATCGGCTTCCACGGTCATCATAACTTAGGCATGGGTATTGCCAATTCACTGGCGGCGATTGAAGCCGGTGCCACACGTATCGATGGCTCGGTTGCAGGTCTTGGCGCTGGGGCAGGGAATACGCCGTTAGAAGTCTTCTGCGCCGTACTGGATCGCATGCAGGTCAGCACCGGAATCGATCTCTACAAGATCATGGATGTGGCCGAAGACTTGGTCGTTCCGATGATGGATCAACCGATTCGTGTTGACCGAGATGCGCTGACGCTGGGCTATGCCGGTGTCTATTCCTCCTTCCTACTCTTCGCTCAACGTGCTGAGAAGAAATACGGCATTCAAGCTCGTGACATCCTCGTAGAACTCGGTCGTCGCGGCACCGTGGGTGGTCAGGAAGATATGATCGAAGACCTTGCCCTCACCATGGCGAAACAGAAACAAGCCCAAGGAGCCAAGTAATGGGAAATCTAACACGTGCACAAATTGAAGAGCTGGCCACCTATTGTGAAGAGGCAGAACTGAAAGCCTACGAAATCACCAAGGTTACTGAAAAATATCCCGAGATGACCTACGAAGATGCCTTTGATGTGCAGTGGGAAGTGAGGCGTCGTAAAGAAGCCCGTGGCCATAAGATCGTGGGCATGAAAATGGGCCTCACCTCTTGGGCGAAGATGGCACAGATGGGTGTGGAACACCCATGTTACGGCTACTTAGTCGATTACTTCAGTGTGCCGGAAGGCGGCGAGATCAAGATGGATGAACTCATCCATCCCAAGATCGAAGCGGAAATCGCCTTTGTCACCAAAGCGCCCTTAAAAGGCCCAGGTGTTCACATTGGTGATGTGATGCGCGCCACGGACTTTATCATTCCTGCCGTGGAAGTGATCGACTCGCGCTACAAGGACTTTAAGTTCGACCTGAAAAGCGTCATCGCGGATAACTCCAGCTCGACCCGTTTTATCACGGGCGGTCGTATGGCCCGTCTGGAAGATGTGGATGTGACCACCTTAGGTGTGGTGATGGAGATCAACGGTGAAGTGGTGGCTACTGGTGCAGGTGCGGCTGTACTGGGACACCCTGCTGCTTCAGTTGCGATGCTGGCGAATATGCTGGGAGAGCGAGGAGAAGAGATCCCTGCGGGTACCTTCATTATGACAGGAGGTATCACCGCCGCTGTGACTGTCAATCGGGGTGATTCGATCAATATCCGTTATCAGGATCTGGGAACGATTAGTGCGAAGTTTGTTTGACCTGAATGCTGTATTCCAACAATAAAATTAATAAAGGAAATGCTATGAATACGTTTAAAGCCTGCGCCTTAGCCGCTTTACTACTGTCCCCCTTAGTCTCTCATGCTGGTCAATATGTGCCTGGCATTGAAGGGGTAAAATCAGCCGTTGTACCGCCACCGGGTGTCTACTATCGTGGTTACGCCGTTCATTATGACGCAGATAAAGCGGACGGTTTACCACCGAATAGCCGTGTAAAAGTGGATGCCTTAGCACACCGTTTTATCTGGGTCACAGAAACCGAAGTGCTCGGTGGTCAACTGGGTTTCGAGGCGATTTTACCTATGGTCAGAACGGATCTGGATATTGGTAACGGCATGGTACGTGACAAACAAACCGGACTCGGTGACCTCTTTGTAGGGTCCTTGATTGGTTGGCATGGTGATCGCTGGGATGCTGTCGCTGCTGCGGGTATTTGGAGTCCTACAGGTAAAAGTAGCCGTCCCGCTGATCCTGGGTTTGGCTATACCGAGCTGATGCTGACGCTTGGGGGGACTTATTTCTTGAACGATAAAAAGGATCTCTCTTTCTCAGCCTTGTCGCGTTATGAAATAGCCGATAAAAGCGGTGTTAAGGATGAGCTCGTAGTTGAGTGGGGGATAGGTAAGCATCAAGGGTTGTTGGATTTGGGGCTTGTCGGTTATAGCCGCTGGGAGTTAGAGAGTGGAAAGTCTGAAAGCCACGCTATCGGGCTGTCTGCTGGCTATTTCTGGCCACAGCTCATGATGGGAATTGATGCAGGCGTTTACCAAGAGCACAGTGTTAAACAGGGGTTTGAAGGGACTAAGTTGAGAGTTGCACTCACGAAAGTGTTTTAATGATTGAGTCTGCATCGAAATGTGTCATCCGTTAGGCAAACGGGTGGCCCAAAATGCATCCTTCAAAGGAGGTCGTTATGCCAATTGCGCAGCTTTACATTATGGAGGGGCGAAGTGATGAGCAAAAAGAACGTTTGATTGCGTCAATCACAGAGTCAATCGCATCCTCTTTAGATACACCTATCGATGCGGTTCGTGTCATTATCACTGAAATGCCAAAACAACATTTTGGTATCGCAGGAAAATCGGCCAAGCAGCTAGGTCGATAAAGTACTTAGCGCTTTTCACACTGGCAGACGTTAAGTGAGAACGACCTAACGTCTGTTAAAGGCTATGTGCAGAGCCGTTAGTCTAGATACACTTAAACGACGAATTCAGCTATTCTCATGATCGATATAATAAAAACAAGGTATACCATGACTTATAGCAATTTAGTGTTTCCGGACATTAAGCATCTTGTTGAAAAGCTACATTTTAATCCAGAGGAAGGCAAAATTTGGTTAGCTGAACAACGGACTGTTTTGATGGGTTTGGGTGCGCTTTCAAGCTTTCGAAAGGAAATTATTACAACCTTAGGCATGGCGCGAGCCAAAGGCTTTTTCATGCGGTTAGGGTACTATTCCGGTATGCGTGATGCTGAGTTGGCAAAAAAATTAAACCCAGATGCAGACCCAGATCAAGCCTTTCTAACCGGCCCTCAACTTCACTGCCTTCGAGGAATGGTCAAAGTTATTCCTCTAGCACTTGAATACGACCCTGCTAAAAAACATTTCTACGCCGAGTTTGAATGGGTTGATTCGTTTGAAGTTGAAATCTGTCGAATGTCATTAGGGCAGCTTGAAGAGCCTGCATGCTGGATGCTTTTAGGCTACGCATGCGCATATTCGAGTTACTTCACTGGCCTGGATATACAGTTTCGGGAAGTTGAATGTCGAGGGCAAGGGGATCAGCATTGTCGAATTGTTGGTAAAGTCGCATCGGAATGGCCCGATCACGAAGAGTTTAGTCATTTGTTTCGTGAAGCCCCATTGATTGACGAACTCTACGAACTGCAATCCCGCATCGCGGATTTAGAGCAGAGTCTTGGTTACCCAGAGAATCTACCTAAGGCAATAGGTGAGGCTCCACCCTTCACAAGTGCATTAGAAATGATAGACCGTGGAGCAAACGCCGAGGTGACCATGTTATTAATTGGCGAAACGGGAACCGGCAAAGAGGTGTTGGCTCGGCGTGTGCATAGCATGAGTTCACGGAAGGATGGCCCTTTTGTAGCTGTTAATTGTGCGGCGATTCCGCCAGAGTTGATTGAGTCAGAGTTATTTGGTGTGGAAAAGGGGGCTTTTACAGGAGCGACCCAATCCCGTAAGGGGCGATTTGAGAGGGCTCATGCTGGAACTATTTTTTTAGATGAAGTGGTTGAATTATCACCCAGAGCTCAAGCCGCTCTGCTACGCGTGATTCAGGAAGGAGAGCTTGAGCGTGTTGGCGATGACCAAACTCGAAAAGTAGATGTTCGCATTGTTGCGGCGACCAATGAGGATCTGGCAAATGCAGTCAAAGCAGGGCGTTTTCGTGCAGATCTGTTCTACCGTATCAACGCCTATATGGTCATTATTCCACCCTTACGTGAACGCCAAAATGATATTGCCCTCCTCGCTGAGCATTTCCGGAAGCGATATGAAAAACAGTATCGAAAAGTGACCTTAGGATTTACAGACCGCGCCCTCGCGGCACTGCATGATCACAATTGGCCAGGGAATATCCGCGAGCTGGAAAACACGGTTGAGCGCGGTATCATTCTGACAGATGATAATAGCTCGATTACAGAACAGAGTTTGTTCAGTATGAGCGGGAATAAAAGTTCACATGAACATGATAAAGTCAGAAAAATTAATACATCATCGGGTCAGCTTGAAAATTCTTCATCAGAAAGGGTGTTTATTGACTCTTTATCAGAGCAAATCTTGGTACATCAGATTAGCATAGAAACTCTCGAAAAATCGTTAATTGAAAGAGCGATGAATAGATCTGAAGGCAATATTGCGGCAGCTGCTCGATTACTTGGGTTAAGTCGCCCAGCGCTGGCCTATCGAATAAAACGCAGTCAAAATTAATGCGATACATGCCAATATTACTCATTTCAGATCAAATGATGATTGATTTACGTTTTCTTTATCAGATAATGCTTAAGTTACCCATCAGCGAAGCGGAAAGTTATGATCAATATAAAGCGCTCTCTTAGTCTTTTAATCCTATCAGCCTTGATCTTAATGTTGATCTCCTCTGCTTCAACCTTTGTGTTGATGAATAAAAGTGCACAAACCTTAGTCGAGCATATTAATACCGATGTTGATGTAGAAAGGCATTTGTCTAAGCTTTTATCTGAGTCATTAGGCTTACGCCTTGCGGTGCTGGCTAAAATTACGAATCCCAGCAATGAGCAGCCGAATCGAAGCTATGAGCGCGCAGAACAGGAAATGACCGCTGCCATTACAGAAATTCAACAAATGAACATTGAGAAGCTGAATAGATTGCTGGTGTTGCACTCCACATGGATGCGACTGTCACAGCAGATGATGCAAGATGCGTCGAACGCACGTACTGAGCAGGCATTGGCAACGATTTCGACAGAAGCGCCCATTTGGCAAGCTTTTCGCGTGCCCTTACTTGAGGAGTTAGCCTTGAGCAGTGAACAGGCCAGTACAGCCTATCAGATAGCCAATCAGCGCCGGAACCAAGCGGTTACCTCAACGTTACTGCTGATGGCATTTGCGTTAGCCTTAATGACCTTTATCAGTCTGGTGTTTTACCGTCGCATGAGTTTGGCCTTAGGTGGTGACGTCAACTACGCCGTAAAGGTGACGCATGCCATTGCCGAAGGGGATTTGTCTCTTAAGGTTGAGGTGGCACCGGGCGCCGACAAAAGTTTACTGGCTGAGTTGAGTAGAATGCAGAGGGGGTTACAAACCTTAGTTACATTGGTCAAGCGTAATGCAGAGGATGTAAGCCAAGAAGCTCAAAGTGTTCATAGTAAAACGGACGAGTGTCTTCGTTTAACCCAACTCCAAGCCCAGAGTACTGATACTGTTGCCTCAGCGATGACAGAAATGACGGCCAGTGCACACGAAGTGTCAAGCAATGTAGCACAAACAGCGCAAGCGGCACGTATTGCTGAAGAGAAAGCGGTCAATAGCCAGCAGCAGCTGACAACAACGCTGACAACCCTAGAGCTGTTGAATCATAATATTCAAGATACCTCACAGGTGATGAATGATTTACAAGCTAGGACGGAGGGAATCAATCAAATCATTGATGTCATTCGTAATATTGCCGAGCAAACCAATCTACTCGCCCTAAATGCGGCGATCGAAGCTGCGCGAGCGGGTGATCAAGGTCGAGGGTTTGCAGTGGTGGCAGACGAAGTGAGAACGTTAGCGACGCGATCAGCGCAAAGTACCGAAAAAATCAGTGAAGTGATTGGTGCATTAATCGCAGAGTCACGTCGTGCTCACCAAGCGATGGAAAAGAGTCGTGAGCAAACATCTGAGACAGTGACGCTAGCCAACGTGACCTTATCTGAGTTAAATGAAATGATGAAAGCGATTGAACAGATTGCGGACATGAGCACTCAGATAGCAAGTGCTGCCGAGCAGTAGTCCATGACGGCAGATGATATTAATCGCAATATGATCACCATTAATGAAATGTCCGAAGCGAGTCGGCAGGCCTTTAATGAAACGTTCAGTTCGACAGAGCGTCTGAGTTATGCGTCGAAAATACTCAGTAACGAGGTTGAAAAATTTAAAGTTTAATACAACTCCATCGCTAAAAAGTGATGCTTTTAGCGATATCAAAAAAAGACTGCACTAATGGGGAGTCGCGATCATCATCGCGCCGTCCTAAGTGAATATGCTTATAAATGCCCTCTTGCCCTAAACGAAGGGGGCGAATCGGCAAGGTGTTGGCTGTCTGCTCCACGAGCCAGCGTGGTAAGGCTGTGACACCACGGTTTGATGCAACCATCTGCAGCAAAATTTCAGTTGCTTCTAAGGTTTTGTGCTTTTTAGGACGACAATTCGCAGGCAATAAAAACTGCTGAAAAATATCCAATCGATCCACATCAACCGGATAGGTTAATAAAACCTCATTGACGAGTGCGTGTGGCTCAACATGGTTAAGATCATGAAGTGGATGGGTTGCCCCCACCACGAGAACCAATTCATACGAAAACACAGGTTCGAAGGTCACACCGGGTCTGTGTAATGGATCGGGGGTGACTAAAAGATCGATATCATGATTAAAAAGAGCGGCCATACCGCCAAATTGAAAACTTTGCTTAACATCCAGATCCACATTGGGAAACTGGCTTAAAAAAGGGCTAACAACTTTAAGCAGCCATTGATAGCAAGGATGACATTCCATACCAATGTTTAGGCTGCCTTGCTCATGCTGGGCAAATTGAAGCAGTGTTTCATCGATGCGCTCGAGTTGTGGCAGTACACGTTTTGCTTCTTTTAATAAGTAATGGCCTGCTTGGGTTAAACGGACACCGCGCCCATCTTTGACCCAAAGAGGCCCTCCAATCATAGACTCCAACTTTTTGACAGTATGACTGAGTGCGGATTGCGTGAGATTCAAGGCATCTGCTGCAGCTGTGACGGAGCCTTTGCGCTCTAGCTCGCGAAGAATACGAAGATGGGTGCGTTCAATCATCATTAATTACTATTTTTAATCGGTTGATATCAATCTATCCTTTTTATTCATTGCTTTCAATTTTTCGCATGTATGGTGATTTATTTTTTTATTTGATAATAGTAATAATAATGATTACTATCAATCCGTCAGTTAATAACGGAGTTTTCAAATGAAACGTCTTACGCTAACGAGCCTATTGCTATGCTTGCCTGCTTTTGCTTTTGCATCAACCTGCGAGTTGAGCATTGATAGTACAGATCAAATGAGATTTACAGAAACTGAGCTTCGTGTTCCGGCTGGGTGCGAAACCGTTAATCTTACGTTGACTCATTCGGGTAATTTAGCCAAAACAGTCATGGGCCATAATTGGGTATTGGTTGAATCGGATCAGCTTAGTGCCGTTGCTACTGCTGCCATGGCGGCGGGTGCGGCGAATAACTATTTGCCTGAAGGCGATGATCGAATTTTTGCAGCAACGGATCTAATCGGGGGCGGGGAAAGCACGAGTATCGAGTTTTCAGTGGCCGATTTGAAAGGAAAAGACCTTACCTTCTTCTGCTCGTTTCCTGGGCATTCTGCTTTGATGAAAGGGGCGTTTATTGTAGAGTAAGTGCCTTGCTTGAACTCACTCGATGACTTGAGTAAAGATGCTGAATTGATTCTTGCCAGATAGCTTTGCTTCGTACATCGCTTGATCGGCTTGTTTTAATAAATCTTCGAAATCGAGTGTTTTTTCCTGCGGGTAAAACGTTATTCCCAAGCTAGCCGAAACATTAAAGCGCTTGTCTTTATACGTGTGCGTGGTCGTGCATGCTTGAAGCAGGCGCTTGGCCGTTCTTTTACAGGCATCTTGATCACTAAGATCGGTTAAGATTGCAACAAATTCATCGCCACCAATCCTTGCTAATGTATCGCCTTCTCGCAGGGATAAACTCATTTGCTTGGCTACGAAGCGCAGTAAACTATCGCCTGCGTCATGCCCATATTCATCATTGATTCTTTTGAAGCCATCCAAATCTATAAAGACAACAGCCAGTTTACGATGATGGCGATGAGCATTCAGTATTGCTTGTTTCAAGCGGTCTAAGAGCAAAGAACGATTGGGTAGGTTTGTTAAAAGATCGAAATGCGCCATTTTTTGCAGACGAGATTCCTGCTGTTTTTGAAGACTAATATCAGTAAACAATGAAACGTAATGAACAATCGTATGGTTTTCATCTCGAACCGCCGTAATGGTAAGGTGCTCTATAAACACTTCGCCATTTTTTCGCCTATTCCAGACTTCTCCATTCCAATTTCCATCTTGTTGAATCGCGCTCCAAAGTTCAGCATAAAATTGTGAGTCTTGGTGTCCAGATTTGAGTAATCTGGGTGTTTGCCCAATCACATCTGATCGTTCATAGCCAGTGATTGTACAAAAAGCATCGTTAACTTCCAGGATCACCCCATTTGGGTCGCAGATCATAATCCCTTCGTTAGCATGGCTAAATACGCTTGCAAGCTGGCTTAGTTTGATGTTTTGCTCATGCAGTAATGCGAGATGTTGTTGTCGTTCAGTAATATCCTCCATGATGCCGACGAAGTGCGTAAGCTCATGTTGATCATTATTAACGGCAGAGATTCGAGTGGCCACGATGATTGGATGACCTGAGATGGTTTTGTTTATTAACTCTCCTTCCCAATCCAAGCCTTGCTGCAAATGTGTGTTAAGTTGATTGAGCACCTCGGGAGAGGTTAAGCCACTGGCTAAACAATTTGGGTTTTGTCCGATAAGTTGATCCGATGAAAATCCAAACAAGCGTTCAACTGCAGAATTGACATAAACAATAGTACGGTATTTATCTGTAACGATCACGGCTGCGGTTGAGTGTTCGACTGCACTAAAAAGAAGCTTCTTTTGTTCTTGAATAACAGAACGCCGCAGTACTTCGATAAAGAGGCCAGTAAAAGAAACCAGTATAAGTAGAAGAAAAGCAACCAGCATCATCATTTGATTTTTGTTACTGGAGCGCCAGTTGTAAAGAAGGTCCTGCTTTGATTGTGTGACCGAAATGATAACAGGGTAACGCAATGAAAGACTCAAGGCGTGCGTCAGGTGTTCGGATGGTATTCGTTGAGTTTTAAGCCCGGACTCAAGTAAGAAGGATACATCGGGTAAAGGAGTATGCTTAGGTAATGTTGAAATTAAGCGTTCGTTATCATAGCCGATTAAGCTTAAATCAAAATGAGCACCATTTGCCCCTTCGTTCTGATCGAATAGCTCAGTGAAGTAATCTGGATTGAGTGCAACAAGTATCCAGTAGGTTTCCCCCTTTTCCTCCTTAAACCATAAAGGAAGACCTGTAATCAGTATTGAGTGGTTAGAACGGATGGTCATTTGATCCGTCATGGGGACAAAACGTTGATCAATTGAACCAAAGATAATTAAACCATTTGATGAACGTGAGTTTCGATGTTGATCCAGTTGAAGATGCTGAGTATCAAGATGTTTACCTTCACTGCGTCCTGCACTGTCTATTAAGACGGATGTGTCTTTCAGAACGAGAATTTGACGAATATGAGGGGCGAAGTATAGGGTGTCATCAATACGCTCTCTTAAGCGGGCGAGCCAACTTGGGTCTTCAGTGTCTAGAGGACGTTGAGGGATGAGTGTTTCCAGTGAAAGAATACTGGCTTCCACAGACTCCAGTGTACGTGTAATACTGCGCTCTAATATTTGGCTTTGGAATGTAATTCTTTGATTGTTAAGATCATTTTCTTTTTTGAGACTGCTCCATACCGTCATTATTACGGTACTGATCAAAGCAAAAAACAGTATGACAATTAACACAAGGAAACGCCAATGCGTGTATAACCTGTGTAAACTAAATATCGAGCGAACAGACTGAAGTTTTTGTAGATCTAAAGTACTCAACCCTACGCTTCCAATTTAATCTATTAACATTTAAGCTCCGCAATTCTAGCACATAAGATTGGAACTCACGAAATGAAATTAAAGCGCTTTGGTCTGATTGCTATGCTTCTATATGTGTATAACGTCAGCATTGCTGAAGAATTAAGTGCCAAAAAAGCTGACCGATTGCTCAATATAAAAATGAATAACGAATTACGTGTCTGTATTTGGCCAGACTATTACTCCATTACGTATCGTAATCCTCGTACTCAAATGTTAGAGGGGATTGATATTGATATTGCGCATGCATTTGCAGAGTTTCTCGATGTAAACATCATTTTTGTAGACAGTTCTTTTGCGATGCTTGTGGAAAATTTATCAAACAATCGTTGCGATATAGCCATGCATGGTGTTGGAGTACGTGAAGATCGTGCGCAGTTTATGGCGTTTACGCAACCGCATCTCCGTAGTGGTATTTTTGCAGTGGGTCGAAAGAACAATTCAGATATACAGTCATGGGAGGATATAGATCAGCTAGGCAATATAGTAGTGGCTCAAAAAGGCACGTATATGGAACCTGTAATGCGTGATCAATTAGAGTATGCCGAACTAACCGTGGTGGATGATTTTATGGCCAGAGAACAAGAAGTTATGTCTGGCAGGGCGGATGTGTTCATGACCGACTACCCTTATGCGCTCAGAATGGTGTCTTTAACTCAATGGGCTCGTCTTATTGAGCCTCCAACTCCACTAGCACCAACGGATTATGCGTATGCAGTCCCACTCAATGAGGATCAATGGTTAAAGACAGTCAATCATTTTATGGACGAGATACGGTCAAAAGGGTTGTTACTTGAATTTGCACGTAAGAATGGTCTAGAGCCGATCGTCTTAGTTGACTAAAAGCTGTACTTTTTAAGGGGCACCTTTTAACTTTAAATATTCTAAAGCTGGCGTAAAACCGTCCTCTGCTGAGAGCCTCATCCACTGCCACGCCAAGTCTGGATTGGCCTCGACCCCCTTGCCCTCGAACAAGTTGAGGGCGTAATTGTATTTCGCAAGGCTGGCATAGCCACCTTCAAGCTCAGCGGCGGTGCGCAGTAAGGTATTTGCGTAAGCGAGATCTTTCTGTACACCAACACCTGTTTCATATATTTGTGCCAGCCCAATGTAGGAATAGCCATCTTGCCAACGAGCAATACAGTCCTCAAAGATTCGAATAGCGCTGGTGTGATCACCTGTTTTTCGCGCCACATATCCATAAAAGCATTTGCCACGCTGATCTGAGTCAATCACGGCTTGATAGTCTGGAGTGGCCACTGCCTGTGTGTTGATTTGCAATAGGATTAAGCAGGATAATGCCTTTAAGGTTAAATACTTCATTATTGTCGTACCAAGGTTTTTTATTGAGTGTAGATGTCTGAACGTGAGGTCGCCAGAAAGCGGATTCAGATCGATACCAAAAGAGTACTAAAGTATAGGTTTAACGTGGATGGGGATGGAGACCCAAAAAATAGCGCCTTTGGATAATGCTGATTTGTAACCTATTTTACCTCCCATTCCTTCAATCAGTTGCTTACTGATCGCTAATCCTAATCCTGACCCCTCAAATTGACGATTCATATCACTTTTTTCTTGTCTGAACTGAGTGAATAAAAAAGGAATGAAATCAGGTTTGACTCCAGGTCCTTGGTCCTCTACTGATATGGTTACGCTATTATGTTCTACATAAATATCTATTTTAACTTTTGAAAAACTAGGAGAGAATTTGATAGCATTTGATAATAAGTTTGATATGACCTGCTCAAATCGGATCGGATCAACGCAAATACTAATGTTCGATTCAAACTGGCAAAGCTCAAGGCGAATACCTTTTTCAGAAAGGTAAGTACTGTGTTGCTCAGTGGACCTAGTTAATAAGGGGTATAGCTCCACATTACGTAATTCGATATTTAATTTGTTTGATTTAAGTTTTGCGAAATCAACAACGTCGTTAACCAATGCTTTCAATCTATGTGCATTACTAAGCGAATTTTTAATTAGTTTCTTGATCTTTTCCGGTAGGTTGCCTATTTTTTCTGAATCTATTAGATCAAGACTTCCCAGTATAGCGGTAACGGGTGTTCGGAATTCATGGCTTATATTTGCAATAAAATCATCTTGAAGTTTTTCATATTTTTTTCGTTTTTGGATATCAATAATCAGTATAATGAACGCTATGTCTTGAGCTGTTTTAGAGTTGTCCAGTTGCCGTATTTGAATCTGAACATCAATATTTTCGCTGATCCTTCTAATTTTGGTTTCAAATGTATTAATCGAGAATGGCCTTTCTATAGAGGGGTTTTCCTCAGTTGATGCATAAAATAATGATTTTAAAGGATTTTCTTCCGGTGAGCTGTCGTGGAAAAGAGCAAATATTGATTGGTTAATAAGGCCTTCAGGTGGTAATCCCGTTAAGTCTGTCATGAACTGGTCTAATAGAACTGGACACTTTAATTAGCGACAATATCAGTCAGCTATTGAGGTGTCATTATGAGTCAGAAACGAACCTACAAACAGTACTCAACTGAGTTTAAAGAAGAAGCTGTATCT
>NZ_VYTY01000030.1 GCF_009821115.1 Nitrincola alkalisediminis
TGTACTGGTCAACTAAAACCGGACACTTTTTTTAGCTCGTTTTCATAATCCACCGGCGTTTTGTCGCCATTGGCTGTGTGCAGTCTTTCCAAGTTGTAATATCGCATATATTCAGCGACATCTTTTTTCATATGTTCACGTGTTGGCTGCGGGATTTTAAGGAGCCAATCATGCTTAAGGCTTCCAAAGAAACGTTCCACGACAGCATTATCCCAACAGGCACCGACGTCACCCATACTGGCTCGCATCTGGTAGCTGTCCAGTAATTTGCGGTAACGTCGACTCGTATACTGGGAGCCTCTATCACTGTGAAACACAAGCCCTGATGGCGGGTTTCTCAGATTATAGGCTTTCATCAATGCCTTGCTAACAAGATCCGCTGTCATGCGTTTATCAATATGCCATCCAACGATTCGGCGTGAATATAAGTCCATGACCACCGCTAAATACATCCAGCCTTCACCAGTGCGGCAATAGGTTACATCACCTGCCCATACTTGATTTGGCCCCGTAGGATTAAAGTTTTGGTTCAACAGGTTGTCTGCAACTGAATCACTGAAGTTACGCTTTGTAGTGACCTTATAAGCCACACGCTGTCGCACAACAAGCTTCATTTGAGCCATGAGCTTTCGCACTCGATAGCGACCAATTTCAAAGCCTTCTTCACGAAGTTTTTTCATCATCTCTCGACTACCTAAGCTTGATCGGCTACGTTTGAATAGCTCTTTCATTCGCCGTCTGAGTGTTAACTCCTCCGCAGCAATGAGCTTGCCAGGGCGCTTGAGCCAGTCGTAATAAGCGGATTGGCTGACACCCATGCCTTTGCAAAGCATCGTGACTGGGTAATCAGCTGACTCGGCCAAGATGAAATCAAACTTTACTTCATTTCTTTCGCGAAGAAGGCTGAAGCCTTTTTTAAAATCTCCTTTTCCATCAGCAGCTTACGATTTTCTTTGCGTAGCCTAATAAGTTCATCTCGCTCAGATTCGGAAAGCTGATTGCCTGCTTGCTTAGCCTCTAACTTCTCCTTCCAGCGGTAGAGCATATTAGGATTGATACCTAATGCTTTAGCCGCTTCGGGCACTGAGTAACCCTGATCATTCACTAAAGATACAGCTTCTTCTTTAAACTCAGTTGAGTACTGTTTGTAGGTTCGTTTCTGACTCATAATGACACCTCAATAGCTGACTGATATTGTCGCTAATTAAAGTGTCCAGTTCTATTAGACCAGTTCA
>NZ_VYTY01000031.1 GCF_009821115.1 Nitrincola alkalisediminis
GGGCTGCTCCCCGTTCGCTCGCCGCTACTTAGGGAATCTCGGTTGATTTCTTTTCCTTCGGGTACTTAGATGTTTCAGTTCCCCGAGTTCGCCTCTAAAAGCCTATGTATTCAGCTTAAAGATACCTGACACTTTAATGATTCTCAGTAAGCACCCTGTGTTTGAACAAGGGGGCTTTGACCGACGCTATGCGTCGTTAAAACCATTAAAGTGTCAGGTGGGTTTCCCCATTCGGACATCTCCGGATCAAAGTCTGTTTGCCGACTCCCCGAAGCTTTTCGCAGGCTACCACGTCCTTCATCGCCTCTGACTGCCAAGGCATCCACCGTGCACGCTTATTCACTTGACCATATAACCCGAAGGCGTCTGTTCAATTGATGTTTGCTAGTAACGATCGATTTCGCCGGTTGGCGCTTGTATTTCTACAAGACAATCTATTTCTTTCAGTTCAAATTGTTAAAGAGCGAATACGTCCACGGATGGACCGTATGCCGAAAAGAGCCACGGATGGCGGTTCGGCTAACGCCTAAGCGTTAAATTATCGATTCAGTTTATTGGGCCTACGCCTTAAAACCGATAATTTAAAACTTTTGGTTACTTTTTAGCTTCCATCAGGCAATGCTGTAATTCTTGTTTTCTTTACCATTCTAAGGAATGGTGGAGCTATGCGGGATCGAACCGCAGACCTCCTGCGTGCAAAGCAGGCGCTCTCCCAGCTGAGCTATAGCCCCGTACTTATTTCATACGGAAAAACCGCATAATTTTACGTGAGACAAGGCGTTTTTAAGTGAAGCATAGTCAACTATGCGAGCTTAAAAACAACGACGTATCGCGTAAAATTTGGTAGGCCTGAGTGGACTCGAACCACCGACCTCACCCTTATCAGGGGTGCGCTCTAACCACCTGAGCTACAAGCCTATTTCTTGATGTCTTTTTAGACCAGCTCTGCGTTGCTTTTCTCTTTCGCTCAGTTATGTAGCTATCTACACGCCTTCGCTCATTCAAAAAGCGCCTTGATCTGATCAAAAAACCCTATCAAGCACAGCTCTACTCAGAACATCTCGCTCTCTTTATTAACTAACCAGGTAATGCGTGTGGACACTTGAACAGGCCAAGCTATCGTTTAAGGAGGTGATCCAGCCCCAGGTTCCCCTAGGGCTACCTTGTTACGACTTCACCCCAGTCATGAATCACACCGTGGTAACCGTC
>NZ_VYTY01000032.1 GCF_009821115.1 Nitrincola alkalisediminis
AAAAGATGTCGCTGAATATATGCGATATTACAACTTGGAAAGACTGCACACAGCCAATGGCGACAAAACGCCGGTGGATTATGAAAACGAGCTAAAAAAAGTGTCCGGTTTTAGTTGACCAGTACACATCTTCCATACCTAGTGGCAGTACATTCGGTTGGTCATATGATGGATCTTGCATCATGATTGACACTTGTGCGTCCTCACCTCTACTCAAAACAAGTGTAATTCTTGCCGCAAATCGCCGTTGTTTATCAACTTCTGAACCGTAGTAATCCATTACGACATTCTGCCGATAACTATAAGGCCAATTCTCATTCATCAAATTTAGCAAGTCATCTACAGATGTTTCGAAATTGGACAGGTACTCATTCGCTTTCGAAGTCATATCAGAATCAGTGGGGTCGAAAGGAATCAATACAGGTCTGTCGTTTGAAACCGTAAATAAATAACCATCAGTAATGACGATGGTTGATTCGTTTAAGCAAGCGCGTTGCAATGGTAAAACCTGCGAAATAGGTCTATCAGAGTCAATCAGTAAACGTTTGAGCTCTAACTCTTTAAGAACCACTTCAAGCTTTCTAATAATCGCTTCTTTGTAATCCTTGGTATCCAATAAGTCGTTATTGTAGTTGTAATATCCACCTTCATATGCAACGTATAGCTTGATCGGATCGTCGTCTCTTTTTGACTCGATTAACAACCCTTTTTCAACTGGATCTCCAGTTACATCATGAGGGTTTACGTTGATATGTTGAACTGCACACCGTGCAACTAACGACTTCGTTAGTGGATAACGATCATCTTCAATACCTTTTTCCTGATCTAGCAGAATCAAAACACGATCCGAATGATCAAGCTTTATCCGTTCAAAGTCATTTGGCACAACACCATCCAGTAAATTCCACGAAACATCGACGCTTTTCAGTGCAATTAGCGATTTAAACAAGTCTAATATTTCTTCACAAGCAACAACGGCATTAACTCTTAGGTCTATCACCTTGATTTCACCGGATATCTCGATGCTTGGGAAAGATGACTTTGCCTTATTGGCTTTATGTACTGGTCAACTAAAACCGGACACTTTTTTTAGCTCGTTTTCATAATCCACCGGCGTTTTGTCGCCATTGGCTGTGTGCAGTCTTTCCAAGTTGTAATATCGCATATATTCAGCGACATCTTTTT
>NZ_VYTY01000033.1 GCF_009821115.1 Nitrincola alkalisediminis
GACCTAAGCGGCTTGATTGACGGTCCATTGGAAGTAGTTGCAAGCGCAACGGACAACAACGGCAACCCAATCACAGGCACAGACAGCGCTGAGTTGGATGCGATTGCAGCTGAAATAACAGTTGATACCACTGTCAACAATGAAACAGGTCTGATGGATATTGAAGGTACAACAATAGATGTGCCTGAAAACAGCACTGTCGAAATCACGATTACAGACAGTGTAGGGAATACCGTTACAACCCAAGCGAGTGTCAATGAGGACGGAAGCTATTCAGTTGAAAATGTTGATATTCGTGAGTTAGTCGATGGTGATTTAACGATTGATGCCAAAGCCATTGATAATAATGGTCAGGATGTCTTTGCTCAAACGAACGATGAACTGTTGTTAGTGGTAGAGCTTGCGATTGAGACATCGGGTTCACTCGAAGTCTTTGAAAAGTTCTTGTCTAATGGCTCAGCAGCAAATGACGGTGAACCGAAAGACAGTGGCAGTATTAGAATTACCACATCTCAAGGCATCCAGTCAGTCACCATTGCAGGTGTTGTGATTACCCTGGAAGCGCTGGAAGCGAGCAATGCATCGCCGATTAGCATCACCACACCAGAAGGTAACTTGGTTGAGATCGTTGGCTTTACACAAGTCAACGATAACGCTTACCAAGTTGATTACACGTTTGAGTTGTTAAACCCAGCATCACATCCTGAACAAGGAACAGATGAGTTGGCCAAAGAGCCAATCAGCTTGTCAGTCACGGATCAACGTGGAAATGTGGAAGGTTCTGAGGTAGAAGTCTCTATTGTTGA
>NZ_VYTY01000034.1 GCF_009821115.1 Nitrincola alkalisediminis
ACATAACACCTATGAGCCCAAACCTTGTCAATAGGCATTAGTTTTTTATTGGCCGCGTTAGCGGCCAATATCAAGTCCCTGAGCCAGTGATCCTACTTCGTCTGTCATCGTTGGCTGTGAATGGCTTACAGCAAACACCTATTGAGGCTCACTTAGCGTGGTTGTTAACCACTGCCAGACTGGGTTGCTCCTTGCAGGCTAGCCTGGGGCACTAGACATTCTTCGGTTAACCGGCATCTGTCCTATTCAAACAGCGGGTTACTTTTCAGTCCCAGTTAGTTTCAGGTTCAGCGCTGGTGTAAGCCCACTCGCTCAGGGTATTGATGCACGCCAGCAGGATGGATAATCAATGCGACAGGCTTCGTGATGGGTGTAGAAATCGGGTTTTAGGTCTTGTTGATCAGTCAACTGACACCCGTTTTCGGCACACTCCGTAATGATCCAGTTAGACGTCGATCATCATCCTGCTGCGTGACTAACCCGTTAGAAATCGTTGTTCATCAAACACCTTTTCGTTCTTCAGCATGAAATAGACAGTGCGTCCTAGTTTGTGTGCTAGGGCTGAAAGCGCTTTTGATTTACTCATCCGCTTTTGAAATCGCTGCAAAAGCTTTTGAGCATCAGGATTGCCTCTTAGGTACAAAACGGCTGCTTCAGAAAATGCCCACTTTAAATGTGCATTGCCGATTTTGTTACCTTGAGTACCGTAAGTTTTACCGGCTGATTCGGCTTTGCATTTAATCAATCGTGAGTAAGACGCAAA
>NZ_VYTY01000035.1 GCF_009821115.1 Nitrincola alkalisediminis
TCTAACCATTGCGTTGCCGCTCGCTTTTTCCGATGGTCGAAATAACTCATTTCAACACGACTTCCTGACCAACGCTTAAGCTGCTCGGGATTTAAAGGTCCACCTCTGCAATAACGTGCTAAATAAAACATCACCCCTTTGCCATGCTCATATCGCTCCTCAATACGAACACTCCACGGTTTTTTGAACAAGCTTCTGCGCAGACCAAAAAATGCGTGCTCACTGAAACCCGGTGGTAAAACTAACTCACCCTGCTCTAAGGCCGACTTCAAAAACGCTTGAACTTTGCCTCTATACAATTGCATGAGCACTTTCCCTGGCAATAAATACTCACCAACGGCTCTCCATTCCTTAGATCCAGTGACACCGCCTGCGGTTACTAAACAATGAATATGAGGATGAAGGTTTAAACGACGCCCCCAAGTATGCAGTGTCATCAACAAACCCGGCTTGATGCTTCCATACTTTCGATCCGCCAATAGCTCTAGCAAAGACTCCTGACTTGCACGAAACAACAATCGTGTAAATAAAGCCTCGTTGTAACGCCATAGCGCTAGATACTCATGTGGTAAAGTGAAAATACAA
>NZ_VYTY01000036.1 GCF_009821115.1 Nitrincola alkalisediminis
TAACGCTTAGTTAATGAGCCGACGAAAGCGCAAAAAAAATACCCGCCAGCACCAAATTTAGGATGTATCATCCAATCTATCACTTTCGAGGCCTCTTTCAACGCCTTGTTGGACTGAACCGCTGGCACCGTCTTGGACGCCTACTTTTATATAGGAAATTCCTTTTTTCGACTGCCGCCATCGCTGTCCAATCAGCAAACCCGGTTCTCCACAGCGTTTACAGCAAATTAACCGATGTTGTGAGTCAACACAAGTCTTCACATGCTGTCCTTCAAGGTTACCAAACTGAGCGACTATCCCCTCATAATCCTTTGATGCTGATGCGTATATACCAGCATGACGTATTGTATGAACACCCTCAGCTGGTACGTGTTCTAAAAGACGCTTGATTAACTGCCTCTGCTCTAACCATTGCGTTGCCGCTCGCTTTTTCCGATGGTCGAAATAACTCATTTCAACACGACTTCCTGACCAACGCTTAAGCTGCTCGGGATTTAAAGGTCCACCTCTGCAATAACGTGCTAAATAAA
>NZ_VYTY01000004.1 GCF_009821115.1 Nitrincola alkalisediminis
CCGAACTCAGAAGTGAAACGCGTCATCGCCGATGGTAGTGTGGGGTTTCCCCATGTGAGAGTAGGTCATCGCCAGGCATTTATTTAGAGAAGCCCCTGATTCCATGAGTCAGGGGCTTTTTGCTTTTTTAAAATCTTAAAACATAGGGTTTTAAACCATCTTTGTTTATACTTGTCTCTACTATTCTTGTAACGCTAAGGCACTTTTTATCACCTTATGAATACGATACTTTTAATTATTATGTTTCTGTTGGTCATTCTTGGCCTACTATTCTTTATCAGAAAACAGCTTCGCAGTGAAAAAGAAAGAAAAGAGAAGATTCAAGATGAGCTTGATAAGGCTGAAGAGGCCGCCAGAAAGCATAAAGCTTACTTAATCGAAAGCATCCAAATTATAGCGAAGGGTGTTCTAGAGGAGCAGTGTGGTGTAACGGAAGGCTGTATACGACTCAAGGTGTTAATAGAGAATATCGCGCCACACTTATTACATCATGCTGACTTAAAGGCCATACAATTGATCTTTGATAAAACTTCGCACATACCACTACTGAATGATTGGAAAGCACTGACGGCATCAGAGAAAGAGACGTTTTTAGCTGAAATGGCCGAGATCGAAAAAATGTATCGGTCTGATGTTCAGGCTGCCGCTCATTTTATATTGCAGTATCCGTTCAATCAGACCCAGCAATGATAGAGTTTTTTGTTATTTTTGTTATTAGTGCACTATTTCTGGGGCTAGTTGGCGTTGCACTTGCTTTTGGTCGCTCGCCTAGTTATCGACCCGACCGAGGGTATGTCTTGAAACTGCTGAGAGGCATCCAGGATGGCACAACAGAGGCCCATGTATGGGATATGTTTATCGGTTATCCTATAGGGCATGACCCTGAATTGGAGCTTTTGCGTAGGGAAATTGTAGCTATACATGAAGGGGATGAAAAACATCCGCCAGCACCTTCAGGTATTAATGATTTTATATACGATCGTGAGACACGGAAGCGCTTGTTGGTGATTGAGCAAAAGCTCGAAACGTTGATAGAAAGTCAGCCTATTATTAGGGACTTTTAAACAGTCTTTATGTGTCTTCAATTTGTACAACGCGTTTTAGACGGTAATAGGCTTTCCAAATCGTTTTTATATCATTGGTCTTTATCGCATCTGATAATGCTGCTGCTGAGTGTTCAATTTCAGGTTTTTCAAATATACCTGAAAACCCCTTAAGTTGATGTAAATTTTTATCCATTTTTGTGTAGCTTCTGTTTTTCATAGAAACTTCTATTTCATTAATTTGATCCATCAACTCATTCTTCAACTCACTGATGGTGGTGAGCTGTCGTGTTTCTGTAAAACGTATTTCAATTTTTGGTAAACGACTGTCTTTTTTAGCAAGAGCAGAGTTTAATATATCTGAAAGTTTATCAATATTTATGGGCTTTAATAAGACTTTAAAAATACCTGTAGCATTCAACGCCTCCCTTTCTCTAGGGGAAATATTGGCCGTTAATGCGACAATTTCGAGCTCTGGATGCGTTTTCTTAAGTAATTTTGATGCTTGAATGCCATCCATATCCGGCATATTTATATCCATCATGATTAAGTCAGGTGTACTCATTTTGACTTTTTCTATGACTTCTAGACCTGTTTCTGCGTTCCGAACAGTAGCTCCAGCTTCTGTTAGCATTCGATTTATAAGTAGGCGGTTATATTTGTTGTCCTCTGCAACCAGAATATCCAGTGGTGTATGGAGCCTTGGAATAATTTGATTTTCTTCTGTATACTGAATGTTACGAAATCCAAGTGTACTGTACAGCTTGCTTGGTGATACAGGCTTACTTAATAGTTGTGTATTTTTGTCTCTTACTGAAAATTTACGATCAGATGGAACCATAAAAATTAATTTGATGGATTTATATTTGTGTCGAATTTGACGAAGAGTCATCTGCAACAGGCGATCATTTGTAAGTTTTGGGGGAAACCCAACGACAATGCAACTGAAAAATTGCTTGCTTTTTAAAAGATCTTTTATCGAGCTATATTCTTTTGAGTAATCAGTCACATTTTGTAATTGGGAATGTAGAGCTGATGAGACTTTAGGGTGAGGATCGTATATTGCTACACTAATTGGCAGCATTTCAGGAAGTTCATTTCTAAAAACATGTGTTTTGATTGGTAGGTTAACAACAAATTCTGAGCCTATACCCTCACTACTTTCTACACAAATACTGCCTTGCATGAGACTAACCAGTCGATTCACAATGGCTAATCCAAGACCTGAGCCACCAAAACGTCGACTGATGCTGCTATCGGCTTGAGTAAAGGATGAGAAAAGCGATTGCTTGTACTCTTCAGAAATACCGATGCCAGTATCTCGAATGGATATTTTTAAAGCTCCTCCATTCTTATGATCATAGTAGGGCGATATGATGACCTCACCTTGTTCTGTAAATTTTATCGCATTGCTGACGAGGTTTGTAATAATTTGTCGAATGCGAGTTGGATCCCCTTTCAGATAGGGTGGCAGTGCATTTATTGGATTATAGATAAGCTCAAGGCCCTTTCCATGTGCAGTGGGGGCTTGCATTTCTAATGCTTTATAGAACAATTCTGATGGGCTAAAGCTGATCTCTTCAAGCCTCATAACGTCAGACTCTAATCGAGTGAAATCTAAAATGTCATCAATAATGGTTAGTAGTGTTTGCGAGGTTTGATCAATAATTCGTAGATAGTTTTGTGTCTCCTCAGGACGGTTGTTTAGCTTGAGCATTTGTGTAAAACCGATCACGGAGGTTAAGGGCGTTCTAAGCTCGTGACTCATACGTGCTAAAAATGCATCCTTTGCATGGTTGGCATCATCTGCTTTTTCGCGCGCTTTTATGAGCTCTAAGTTGGTTGTTTCAATGTCGTGGAGGCTGCGTGAGAGCGCTTTTGTTGCTTTTTCAATTCTGAGTTCTGCTTCTCGGCGACTTAACTGAACATTGGCAGCAAGCTGATTAATACCACTGGATAGCATGTTGAGCTCCAATGTGGCTGAGTTGCGCGCACGAGCATTTAGCTCCCCGCGTTGAAGTCGTTTGATGACTTCAGTTAGACCGATGATGGGCTCTGTAATGCGTCGACCAAAGAATTTGGCTAACATCAATGTGATGATGAAGCCAATCATGATGATTTGTAAACTGCCTAAAATAATATGGTTTTGGCGTTTGATCATGGGTTTAGCTGAGACTAAGAGAATGACCCAGCCGATAATCTCACGCTGTGTATCAGCTATAGCGTATTCGGGATTATCACTAAATTGTATTGGACCGACTCGAACCGGCTGCATGAAGTACCAATAGTCGTCAATGATTGTAAATTCGTCGACTAATAAATCGATGGGTAGCTCTTGATCTTCTGTTCTAAAAACAACATTTTTGTCTACATCAAGGAAGACGACATCTGAGATCATGGGATCTTTAAGCAGTTGTGTGCTTAAGGGGTTGAGTTCACTGACATTCCCGCTAAAAATTCCAAAGACAGAGGCCGCTGATAGTAAACGTGTCAATTCTGTTCCTTTATCGATGAGGGCATTGCGTGAATCATCGAGTTTTGTTGTGGTAAAGTAGAAACCTAGGATAAGTGTTAAGACCAGCATGGGTGCGAGAGAGAGGAACAAAACGCGGCTACTTAAAGAAGACTGAGTGATTGCCATGATTACTTACCCGCCTTGAGTGCATCCAGCATTTCATCGACTTCAGGGAGAGTGATTTGAAGTGTTCTAGCGGCACTGCGATTAACACTTAACGAGAAATAATTTGGAAAGCTAGGTGGCGGTAAGTATCTGTGTTCCATAAAGAAATCAAGGATTTCACCTGTCTGACGGCCTATCTGTGTTGGAGTTGAATAGAGACCAATCACCGCACCTGCATCGACGTAACTTGCTGAAAATCCGATTAAAGGAACCTTATTTCTGAGTGCTATATACAAGGACCAACGTGTAGCACTTTTGTTGAAAAGAGCATTGTCGGGTAATGACAAAAACACATCACTCTGTTCAATGATCGGGGTTAATTCTTGCACAGGGTTGTCAGACTCGAACAAGCGAGCCGATATAGGTGTGAAGTGATGCTTTCGACTATAGGCGTCAAAATGCGCTGTCAAGTGGTGTGAGTTTGGGCCCAGCAGGGTTCCTAAATATTGAGCTTCAGGCTTAATCAGACGCGCTAGGTGAACCTGTCGTTCCAAGGGTTGATCCAAGAAGAGCGCAGAAAGGTGCTCTTGGCTAAGCCTAAGAGATGCTTGAGTGGTTTGTAAAATGAGCTCATAAGCTTGTGACGGTAAGAAGGTGCAAAATAGGTATTGATGACTTTGAATAGCGGTTAAAACACTTTGGCAAGCGCGCGCGCCTATCGCTATGAATAACTGTGATGAAGCAAGTGTCTGTGTTTGATCAGACAGTGAATACACTTGTACCGGATGATGGCTTGTTTGCTCCATTGCTGAAACAACGTTGAGGTAGGTTTGGGTGTTTTCACTTAAAACAACACTCACAGCTGCATAGGATTTAATGATGGATAAACAGAGCACTAAAAGAATACAAAGCGCCATAAAGAGTTTTTTCAGTGATACTTTTAATGTTAGGTATCCATTCATCACATGTTCCATTTGTGTATTCAATCAAGGCTGTATTTCATTTGAAGAAATACTCGCCGTCCGAAATGATGATCCTGGTAAAACTCCTGATATGTTTTCCCTAAGACGTTTTGCAACGTCAGCGATATCTCGACCTCAGACTGTTTAAGACTTGACCAGCGTCTTGCAAGGCGAAGGTCATTCCTCGTATAGCTAGGCTGCTCTTTTAACGTGCCATAGGTTTTTCGCCATTTAGCGGAGCTAACCTGATAATGACCAACACTGAAATTCCAGTTATCCCATGGCTTCCAGTGTATCAGTATTGACGTGCTATGCTTTGGAGTCAATCGTTGGCTAGGAAAATTTTCATAGATTCCTTGGCTCCACTCCGATGTCTTATTGTCTATATACGTATAATTCATCAACAAATTTAGGGTATCGTTCACTTCCCATTTGAATTGGGTTTCGATCCCCATATTTGCCCAAGCCGCATTATTTTCTTTTTTTCCGGGTTGAAAGTCATCCTGAGTTTTGCGGGTGGCAATACCCTGTGTAACGCGTTCGTAAAAAAGGCGATTATCTAGGTATGCATTCAAAGGAGTAAATGCATGTAAAATGCCTACTTCCCAACTGTTAATCTGTTCTGAGTTCAAACTTGTGTTACTGACTTCTAAAGGAATATAGCCAAACTGTGTATTAATCCCGAAGTTGACGGACTGCTCTAATATAGAAGGTAAGCGCTTACTTCTACTAAATCCTATGCGACCTAAGGTGTTATCTTTGAATGAGTAGTTTATGCCCAGTCGAGTCGATTCAGCCTGATCATCCGTGTCGCGTTGTTCGTAAGATAGACCAAGGTTGAGATTGAGTTTGGGTGTAAGTGTTAATACGCTGTTATTGAAAAGACGTATGCTGTTTGCATGAATGCGTTCTTGCTGCAGGAGTGCTGGGCTTACTGTTTTTTCATAGCGATGTTGAAGACCTGTGTAGGTCCTAAAATGGGTGATTGGTGTGTATTCAAAGCCTAAAAGCGTACTGAGTGTTTGCGCTACACCATCTTCTCGATACCCCTTGTAATTTGGGTTAAGCGCTAAAAAGTCTTGAGCATCTTTAAGCGTATTCATGTTACTAAATTTCAGTAATGTGTACGGATCGGGTGTGTGCTCTTTCAATTTAAGATTTTGATAGGCATGGTCAAAATGCAAGGTCAAGGCTGGGCTAATCGTGGACGACCAACGCAGCTGTTGATAAAACGTTCGGTAGTCTTGTTGAGTAATATAACGCTCGTTTTCAGGGAAGGCATGATAGGGGTAGAGGTAGCCAATATCATTAAAACCCGTGTCTATCCCAACTCGATAGCTTATTTGTGTATGCAAGTTAGGAGAAAACTCAATCCTCGCGTTCAGAGCATTGCGCCGACTGCCATCATTAAAGCGCTTATTGCCAGTATTTTCAGTATAAAAACCGGAGAGTGAGTAGAAAAATCCACGATTTTGTTCAGAAAACTTGGCGTGTACTTGACGAGTGTTAAGGGAGCCAAAGGTGGTTGATATTTCAGCTTTTCCCATCATTGCCGGATGGCGTGTTATAAAGTTAATTGAACCTAAAAATGCATTAGAACCCAAGGTTGCGGTATTGGAACCGCGAATGACTTCAACTCGTTCAATATCAGTGGGTAGTAAGCCAATGCTATTCCAGTGAACCGTAGACAGTAAGGGAGTATAAACAGAGCGTCCATCGATCATAATTTCAAGATGGTTGGGAAATTGGTCATTTACAGAATGGTAACTCGTACCAAATACGTTGCTATTGATGTGGAAGGCTTGAAAGCCGGGAACAAGGCGTAAGATATCTACAAGGTGCTGAGCACCAGAGGCCTCAATGGTTTCTTTATCAATGATAGTTACGGAAGACGGCGTTTCTAGCAGAGTTTGAGCCATCAGTGTTGCCGATGTCACGATGGGTATCTGCGTGAGTAATGCCGCTTCAGAAAGGTCTTTTGCTGAGACGTTCAGACATATAACGGTTAAGCTAAACAGTAGGATTATTCTAAGTGCATGGGAGATATAATATGAAAAAAACAAAATGATTACATCCTTGTGGATCACGCGACTTACGCTAATTAGTACGTTAAACGCAGTTGTAGATAGGTTCTGCGTTCAAAATCATGGTAATCGTAAAACTCTTGGTAGGTTTTATTGAACGCATTTTGCACAATTACGACTGTTTCTAGCTCTTGCTTTGCTCCTATGCGCCATTGCTTCGATAGGCGCACATCGGTTCTATTATAGGCATTTTTGTCATCGCCTTCTAGCCAATGTACGTTTCCCATAAAGTAATGAGAAGCGCTCAGTTGCCAATCAGGAGCGGGTGACCAATTTATCAGGAGAGACGCTGTGTGCTTTGGTGATAGCATGGAACGATTAAAAAAACCACCGCCAATACCATCATTTGTCCATTGAACTGCGTCTGTATCGATATAGGCATAATTGGCTAAAAACCAAATATCGTCATTCAGCTGCAGTTTTAGTTGCGTTTCAATCCCTTGATTGCGCCACTCGCCAATGTTGCGATTTTGTCGGGCTCGTTGACTGGGGTGCTCCTCTTGCACTGCGAGATTGTAACTGGCGATACCTTGAGTCACCTTTTCGTGGAATAGTCTAAGATCAATATAACCTGGGAGATGTGAGAATTTATGAATAAAGCCGATTTCACTGCTGTTTATCTGTTCAGGTTTCAGGTTAGAGCTGGCAATCACGGAGGTGTCATAAGCGCTACCATCAGGGTTATAGAGTGTAAAATTATGGTGACGCTCTACGAGAGAAGGTAAGCGCTCACTTTCGCTATACCCTAGTCGAAGTGTGCTATTGTCCGTTAAGCGATAATTGCCACCGATGCGATAAGAGTGTGCAGCTGAACCGCCTTCTTGCTTTTCAAATAAGGCGCCCATATTCAGTATCAGGTTTGGCTTGATACTGTATTGGAGATGGTCAAAGATGCGAATGCGTGTGCTGCTCACATTTCCATCCTGAAATAGAATACCGCTCTTTCCTTGGTCGTAACGTAAGCCCATACCTGCGGTGTTTTGCAGCTTGCCCTCTTGGTGATTGATCGCGAGTTGTAAATCGTGTTGAGTAGTTGATCCATCTTCACCTAAGCGTCTGAAGCCTGGATTTGTGTCAAGTAACGATTGCATCTTTCGATAACTTGCACTTTGTCGAACTAAATCTGGATAAAGCTGCCAGAGCGCATACTCACTCGGAGAAATCAGGCTGTGCAATAAGTCATCAAGAGACTTATTTTCTTCCTCCAAACGAACATGACTGCGATAAGCCGTTAAATTGATTTGGGTTTTATCAGACAAATCTCTGCGCCAGCGAAGGTGTTGGTAGTCAGCATCATAGTCTCGACGAGCTGTATATATACTATAAAGACGATAGGATGGGGCTTTAAGTGAGCCAATCGTAATATGGCCAGTATCATACCCTAGCCAGACATCCACTTGGTCTTGCAAGGTAGGAGAGAAGCTACCTGCAAATGACATATAACTACGTTGGCCACCATCTTGGAAGCGTTTTGAGCCTGAATTGCTTTCATGACTAAGGCTTACGCGGTAATGACCGGATGCATTGGCTTCGGTAAAGCGTACATGTGCCATCTGTGTGTCTAAAGACCCTAATGTCGAGCTGAGATGCAGGCGTGGTTCGGCGGCCGGATGACGCGTAATAATATTGATGGCGCCCATAAACGCATTTGAGCCATGAGTGGCTGTATTTGAGCCTCGAATGACTTCAATTCGCTCTATGTCAGAGATATGCAGACCAAGAGAGCTCCAATCGGGTGCTGAAATGAGCGGCATGTACACCGAACGCCCATCAATCATCACTTCTAACCGGTTAGGGAAGTCGTTTGTAAAGCCATGGTAAGTGACGCCAAATTTATTGGTATTGACATGGAAGGTTTGAAAGCCGGGCACTAGCCTAAATAAATCTGGAACAGTGATTGCACCTGAGGCGGTAATGGTTGCCTTATCAATGACGGTTATGGATGCGGGTGCTTCGGTAAGGTTCTGTGATAATCGCGTGGCTGAGGTGACGACGGGAATATCCGTAAAAAAGTCATTTTCAGTTGGGAAAATTAAGTCGGTTTGAGCATAACTAATCGATACACAAGAGCATGCTGTGAGGAGTATCAATAGAATAAAAGATCGAATTGAAAAAGGGCGATTAGGCATTAATTCTCTTCTACACTGGGTCATAACTCATAATAGATGAACTATACCGGATGCCTGCAGAAATTAACACGCCATCACTCAAATACAGAATTACCCTTTAGTGGGTAACTCTGTAAGTGTCGAGCGACAATCACTTACTGGCGAATGCCTTCTATGACCAAATCAAGATACACTTTCTCGGCTGCAGGGCCTAAATTAAAGTTTGCACCAAAGTCAGGAAGATTCAGTTCTGCGGTACCAACAAAGCCTGTTCTGTATCCACCCCAAGGGTCTTGACCTTCACCCACTTTTTCAACTTGGATAGCAACAGGTTGGGTTTGGCCTAAAAAGGTCAGTTGTCCTGACATAACACCCTTGCCATCACCTAGGTCTTCATAAGAGGTGCTAACGAAACGTGCGTCTGAATATTGGCGAACATCAAAGAAGTCAGAGCTGCGAATGTGACGGTCGCGTTCAGCATGATTACTGTCGACGGAGGCTGTGTTAATCACGACTTCTAGTTTAGTGTCTTCTGGGCGATCTGAATCATAGGAGTAAGTGCCTGAAAACTCGTTAAAGCGTCCAGTGACATAACTAACACCTAGGTGATTGATTTTGAAGTTAATAGAGGCATGAGCACCTTGAGTGTCAATCACATAATCAGCTGCAAAAATAGGGCTTGCAACTAAAGCACCTACCAAGGCAAATGGCTTGAGTTTTTGAAAAATCATTGAGAGTCTCCTTTGATGCCCAGCATGCGGCTGAGCGTATTGTCTTTCGATATATAATGATGTTTGAGCGCCGCTAGCGCATGCAAACCGACTAAAATCATCATCAGCGTTGATGCGTAAAAATGTATGTCGCCAGCTAAATCTTCTTGTCGAGTTGCTAGAAAAGGTAAAGCAGGTACACTGAACCAATCGAACACTTGAATACTGCGTCCATCCGCCGTCGAGAGTAGGTAGCCAGAGAACACGACAACAATTAACAGCAAATACAATGCAATATGACCGGCTTTGGCGGCGATAGTTTCCAATGAGCTTGATGAACGTATCTGGGGTTTTGGCATCAAAGCAGACCAAATCATTCGTATGATCAGAAAACACGCCACTAAAATACCAATGCTACGGTGAATATTTGGGTAGATACGATAACCAGGGTCATAATACCCTAGAGAGACGATATACAAGCCAAGGGGGTACATTCCTAGAATTGTTAGCGCCATTAGCCAATGAATACTGATGCTGACCCAGCCATATGTCTCGGTTGTATTAACCCATGAACGCGTAAATTTCATACTCTACCTTTGTCTAAATGTCTCAGTGTAGAGTAAAGAGTTCGGGCTTATTCGTCTAATGCATTATTTGGATAGCGACTATGCATAAAGTGAATTTTGCAAATTTAGATTTGAATTTATTACGTGTTTTGCATTGTTTGTTAGATGAAAAGCATGTCTCGAAAGCAGCAGATCGTTTGCACTTAAGTCAGCCCGCGGTGAGTCGCGCCTTGGCACGCCTTAGGGAAAGTTTAAATGATCCATTGTTAGTGAGGACGGCTCAAGGCTATGCACTCAGTGCGCGAGCGGAGTCTATGCAATTGGAGTTGGCTGAGGTGCTGCGCTCCATTGATCGAATGATTGCTAAGCCTGTCTTTGATCCAGCGACGGATCGCGGTGTGATCAAAATGACGGGGTTGGATTTAGAGTTGGCGCTTTATGTGCCGCAATTGGTTCAGCGTATGCGAAGGTTAGCCCCTTTTATGCATTTGGAAACTGTGCGGCAAGAGTTGGATAGCTTTTCCATGTTGGATAAGGACGATGTGCAGCTGAGTCTAAGTGGTTTAGAGCCTGTGACATCGGGGGGGAGTTTTCATCGAGTAAAGCTGGATACAATGCCTGTGGTGTGTTTGATGGATGAGAATCATCCGCTCACACGATCAGAGATGACGGCTGAGGCCTACGCGAATGCTCCGCATGGCTTGGTTTCGATTACTGGACGTGGACCGGGCAGTATGGATCAAGTACTGGAGGATGTTGGGTTGCAGCGAGAGGTTGTCCTCCGCTTAAGTGGCTTTATGTCTGTTGCAGATTATTGTGAAGGCACCGATTTAGTTTTTACATTACCTTTGCGCCTTGCTCAACGTATTTCGGCAGGTCGAAGGCTCAAAATGTTGCCTTTACCCTCGGCTCTTCAGCGAGACCCAGTGGCGTTTTATATTTATTGGCATGCGCGTCACCATCATGATCCTCGACTGACTTGGGTGCGTTCGCAGCTCTTGGATATTACGCAAGAGCTGCCCCGTCTTTGAGGTGTATAGGTCTCGATTAGCAGCTGCCATCGCGTCTAGGTTGCTGATATGCCCAGTCGACGATGAGCTGTTGCATACGAGTTCCGTGGCCTTGATGCGCTTCAGGATGATTGATCATCAATACCACCATAATATCCTCATCACAACGGCTGCGAACGTACCCAGTAATGGCAGAGACTTGATTTAACAGTCCTGTTTTTAAATGCATACGCCCGGCTTTCGGATCGTTACGGTATTGGCGTCGTGTTGTGCCATCCACACCCGAAATGGACATAGATGACATGAACTCAGGGCGGTATGGGCTTTTCCAGCCAGCGTCTAAAACCTGGCCGAGTTGATTAGGGGTAATGCGAGCGGTTCGGCTGAGACCCGATCCATTCTCGATATACAACCCAGATGTGTTAACGCCTGCATTTGCGAGCGCATTGCTTAAGGCCACTCGTGCTTTTTCAAGGGTCGCAGGTGCACCTAAGCGCTCGGCACCCAGTGTTAGTGCCATGTGGCGCGTCATCACGTTATGGCTCCATTTGTTGGCGACCTTGATGAGATCGCCCAGTGGGCGAGACGAATGCACCATCACACGTTCACCCGCCAAAGGTGTACCCGAGTGAGAGCGAATCTGACCTGTGAGCTCACCGCCCCATTGCGCCCAATGCAAACGGAAAAGCTCAGCGGCGTTATACGCTGGATCGACAGCGCTTCTTAGCAGCTCATAAGGACCGCACTGCACAGGGTAGCTCCCACTCAGTGTGACTTGGTTTCCCGTTACATCGAAACGTATGCCGCGCTGCCACGCATCACAGCTACCGGATCCCCGAGTGAGTTGATTGCTAATGCGCAGGCCAGGTAAGGGAGGCTCAACTTCAACTCGAATCTGGTTTGTGCTGTTCTCTGGAATAATATGGAACTTCAGCGCATTCGAATTGACATGCAGGGCGTAAGGCAGTTGGTTGTAGGCTCTAAACGGTTGACCATCAAAAGCCCCTGGATCACCCGCTGGGAGGTTAAAGTAGCTGTCATCTAAAATAACATTGCCTTCGATACGTTTAAGTCCGGTTGTTCTTTGTAAGTCACGCAGCATACGCCAGTGCTCTTCGCTGACATGCCCCGGGTCTCCAGTACCACGGATAATCAAATCGCCACGCAAAACGCCGTTCACAATCGGAGCGGTTGTTCGTATTTCTGTGCGCCAGGTGTAGTCTGGGCCCAGCTCCAAGAGAGCCGCGAGGGTGGTTGCTATTTTGATGGTTGAAGCGGGATTGAAGAGCTTGTCGCTATTGTGACTCGCTAAAACCTGAGTGTCATTTGCACGTTTAATCCATATACCCATCGAGTCCAAGGGTAACGACTGTGAGCGTATTGTTTGCTGCAAGCTAGATGGAAGGCTATCCGCAAGCGTCATAGAGGATAGGCTGGTGTAACCCATGAACAGGGAAGCTATAAGCAAAAGGTGACGAGTTTTTCTTAACATGTTGAGTGCTCTTATCAATCCATTTGAGTAAAAATCATTTTGCTATCATACAGAGATTGTATGATCTCTGTCAGCGTCAAATACACATACACGCAAACACTGTGGTACTCTTCCATAAGAATACTTAAATATGACAAATGGTTAGGGGGAAAGAGGGCTATGCGAGTCAGCCAACGCTTGCGTTTAGGGGTTGAGTACCTGAATGTCATTCTGCCTTTTATTCTTCTTGGGGTTGTACTCTTTGCAATTGCATGGCCGTTTGTAGAGCCTGCACCGCCTGAGCGTTTTACCCTGTCAACAGGTGCGAGTGGTGGGGCATATGAGCAAACGGGGCATCGATATATAGATGCATTTGAGCAGGCTGGGTTTGAATTACAGGTTTTGCCCAGTGCCGGGTCTGTTGAAAATTGGCAACGTCTCTTACGTAAAGAAGTGGATGCTGCGTTGGTTCAGAGCGGTACCCTGCCTGAAGGTCAGTCCCTCCAAGACGTTCAAGCAGTTGTGAGCATTGCCTTGGAGCCTTTATGGGTTTTTTATCGTTCGTCTGTGATAGAGCCCGTCGAGCGGTTAAGTGATTTGGGTGGAAAACGCATCGCCATAGGTGCAGAAGGCAGCGGTACTCAGAGGTTGGTCAGTGCATTGCTAGACGAAGTGGGGATGTATGAAACCCTCACAGAGGGCACTGAGCTGGTCAGTCTAGGCGGGCGAGAAGCCGTTGAGGCCTTGCGTACAGGTGAGGTCGATGCTGCTGCATTTGTGATGTCCCCAGATGCTCCTTTAATGACCGATTTGTTGTTGGACCCTAACCTACAGGTGCTCGATTTTAAACGTGCGCAAGCGATTGCGCGTCGTTTACCTTACTTAACGGCAGTGGTGTTGCATCAAGGGGTGGTTGACTTAAAAAAGAATTTACCGCAAAGGGATATTCATCTGTTAGCGGCATCTACGTATTTGGCCATTCATCGTGAGACGCATCGCTCGATTGTCCAGCTCTTGATTGAAGCGGCCAAGCGTGATCAGACACGCGTAAGCTTGCTGGCAGAACCTGGATACTTCCCTTCCTTGAATCATATTGATTTACCCATTGCATCTGAAGCCGACTATTTTTTTCAGCGTGGCCCCAATATTCTGCATCGACACTTGCCCTTTTGGTTGGCATCATTGGTGGATCGTTTAGCCATATTGATTATTCCTCTGCTGGCGATCATGATTCCGCTTTTTCGCGTTGCTCCGCCGGCTCTTCGCTGGCGAGTTCGTCGACGTATTTATCGTTGGTATAAAAAGTTGCGTGTGATCGATGCGGACTTAATGCGCTCAGATACGCCTATTGAACTGATTCGACAGGATTTGAAACTCGTGAGTCACTTTGAGGATGATGTGGCCAATACGGAGGTCCCTTTGTCCTATATGGAAGAGTTTTATAATTTACGTTTGCATGTGGCTTATATACGAGAAAGGTTGGAGCGTCGTTTAGCTCACCTGGAGGATACGCATGGCACTCAGCCATAAAACCGAACGACCAATGTTGGTGCGAACCGATCAAGGCTATTGTTTGACTGGGCACTGGACCACCGATCATATTCAAGCACTTCAGCGTGTAACGCTCCCTCGTTTGGAGTCGGGAGCGATTGACTGGCACTCTCAAATTCAGTCATTGGATACAAATGGTGCTGTTTTTTTACTAAAACTGATTAAAGACAATCACTCAGTCTGGCCAAAAGGGTTACTCACTGCACATGAGCGTTTGTTAAACTATGTGAGTCAGTATTCGATATCGGTTCCCGCAAAAGCCCCCGAGTTGAATATGCTGGCGGATATTGGCTACCGCGCGACGCAATCCTTGGCGCATGGACGTGAATTGCTGGAATTTTTTGGTCGTTTGTCGGCACTGCTTTTCAGTTTGCTGCTGAATCCACGGCAATTAAAAATTAAGATGCTGTTAGACGTTGTGCAGCGCGACGGCTTGCATGCCGTGCCGATTATTGCTCTTTTAGCCTTTTTACTGGGGGCGGTGATTGCCTATCAAGGTGGGTTGCAGCTGGCGACCTATGGCGCCAATATCTTTATCGTTGAGCTGGTTTCGTTAACCATGCTGAGAGAGCTGGCCCCTCTGATCTGCGCAATTATTGTGGCGGGGCGTTCAGGCTCTTCTTATGCCGCGCAATTGGCAACCATGCAAATGAATCAAGAGGTCTTGGCCTTACGTAGCTTGGGGCAGGACCCCTTTGCTTGGCTCATTTTACCCAAACTCTTGGGATTAATGCTGGTCATGCCATTATTGACCTTATTGTCTATGTTTGCAGGGATTGCAGGTGGTATGGTTGTCGCATCCTTACAATTAGGCTTGAGTCCACTTGAGTTTTTGCAAAGGTTTGGGACGGAAGTGGCCGTTATTCATGTTTGGGTAGGCTTGATCAAAGCGCCTGTGTTTGCCTTGTTGATTGTCAATGTGGGGTGCATGCAAGGTTTACTGGCGAAAGGGGGCGCTGAAGCTGTTGGACACAGTACGACTCGAAGTGTTGTGCAGGGTATCTTTTTAGTCATTATTGCCGATGCATTGTTTTCGGTATTGTTTGCACAATTAGGTTGGTAGACACCAGAGGGTATGAATGACTGTTGTCAATCTTAAGGATATAAGCACACGATTTGGAACACATGAGGTCCATCGTGGCTTGTCGTTAGTTGTGGAAAAAGGTGAGCGTCTTGCATTGGTGGGAGGCAGTGGGTGCGGTAAATCCGTTTTACTGAGTGAGATCGCGTTGTTGCGTCAACCAGATGCCGGTGATATTCAGCTCTTTGGGCTTAGCCTTCAATCACTGAATCAATCGGGAATGGCGCGTTTGCGTAAACAAATCGGCATGATGTTTCAACAGGGGGCTTTGTTTAGCAGTTTGACTGTACTTGAGAACATTATTCTCCCCTTAAGAGAGCATCAACGTTTACCTGAATCGCAATTGCAAGAGTTGGCGATGCTAAAGCTAAAGCTGACGGGCCTTCCAGATATCGCGGCTTGGAAATACCCTCAAGAACTCAGTGGTGGAATGCTTAAGCGGGCCGCCGTGGCGCGAGCCTTAGCGCTCGACCCGGCCTTATTGTTGTTGGATGAGCCCACCGCTGGACTCGATCCAGCAGGGGCAAGTGATTTTGATGACATGCTGTTAGAATTGCACGCAACGTTAGATTTGACCTTAATACTGGTGACACATGACTTGGATTCTTTATGGAGAGTGACCAGTCATGTGGCTTTTTTAGGTGAAAAAAAAGTGTTGGCTAAACAGCCCATGTCTGAATTGTCAGAAAATGTACACCCAGAAATTCAGCATTATTTTAGTAATACCCGTGCTCGCCGTGCGGCGATAGAACTGGAGAGTTAAGTCTAATGAACCCTCGTATTAACTATACACTGGTGGGTGTGTTTGTTGTGTTTTTAACCTTAGCCGGTTTAGGTTTGCTGGCGTGGTTATCCCAAGATACTCGACAGCTTCAACGTCAGCCTTACGTGACCTATTTTAGCGAGTCTGTTGCGGGTTTAAATGAGCGGGCAACGGTGCGTTACTTAGGGGTTCCTGTAGGGATTGTTGAGCGGATTTCTTTGGATCAAGAGGTGGAGGGACGTGTACGCTTAGATCTTCGTATTGATCCAGAGACTCCTATTCGAGAAAGTTCAGTGGCAAGTCTTCAAAATCAAGGTATCACAGGTTTGCTGTTTGTCGAAATTAGCAGTGGTGAGGCAGGCAGTCCACGTTTAAAAACATCCGCAGACGCACCGGCTGTGATTACCAGTCGAGCGTCTCGTTTGTTGCAAATTGCTGATGCGTTAGGGGAGTCGTTGGGGCAAGTGAATGAACTGATACAGAATCTCAATAATCTAACATTTCAAATCAGTCTATTAACGGACGCTGAAATGCGCGATAAAATTGGTGCATTGTTGGACAGTGTGGTTCGATTAACAACGAGTTTTGATGCTCAGTTGGAAACCTTGGACTTGCAAGTCTATTCAGATTTGGCGCACTCGCTGATTCAATTGAGTGATGAAATGCAGCAGCAGCTAGTGCGTATACCGGATAGTGTTGATGGAATGGGACGCCAAGTGCAAGAGAGTCTAGAGCAAGCTGGTCGGCAACTGGCGTTAATTTCAAGAGACAGTCAGGCCACGGCACGTCAAGTCTCACCTGTGTTGTCTGAATTGGAAACTCTGTTGGAATTATTAAATCGAGATACAAATGTTTGGCTGAAGGGGGCGGGTAAACGGCCTCCTGGGCCTGGAGAAACCCCATGAAATACCTTCGCAATATTGTCAGTGCCTTGTTGCTTAGCACAGTAATCAGTGGCTGTGCTTTGTTGCCCGAGTCAGGTAATGCGCCCGTGCAGTTGCAGTTAATGCCGTTGCTACAAGAAAATCGGATGAGTGTCATCGAGGGCATAGATACGCCGGTATTGGTAATAGAACGGCCTCAGTCAACCGCCGCATTAAATGGTCGTGCCATTTGGTTTCAATCGGGACGTAATCAGCTGAGTCCTTTTCGCGATCACATTTGGAGTGAGTCCTTACCGCAACAGATTGAGCATTTAAGTATCGATTATTTATCTGGGCGCTTGTCTCAGGTCAGTGTGCATATGGACAGGCCCGGTATAGACTCTGACTATCGGCTACGGATTCATTTACATCAATGGCATTTAGATCAAACGTCTCAACGTTTGTTGGTGGTGATCCATGCCGATTTATTGCGTGCGGATGGACAACGAGTCGTCAGTTGGCAATGGCAGCATTCAGAAGCCTTGATGGACGTGAGTGCGCCGGGTTTGGCTGCGGCAGGACAGGTGTGGCTGCAAAAATGGTTGGATCAGGTTGCCGATGGACTGCAAGAGTATTTATAACCAAGGTGCATTAACGTGTGATGCGTGCACAGGAGAATAAAATGAGTACGACTTTACCCCCAATGCGTCAATTGAGTGAACATCTGCGCACGGCTGCACAGCTGTCATCAGATGAGGTGAGGGCCCTCGCTGAGCAGGGTGTTAAAACTCTGATTTGCAACCGCCCTGATGGCGAGGAGGAGGGGCAGCCCAGTGCAGAGTCGATGCGCACTTTGGCTGAATCTTTGGGAATGGATTGGTACTTTTTACCCGTTGTTTCGGGGCAAGTGACCGATGAGCAAGGCGATGAGTTTGGTGAAATACTCGCCAATGCGGAAGCGCCAATAGTGGCCTATTGCCGCACAGGTGCGCGTTGCGGTTGTCTATGGGCATTGAGTTTACGACATGAACACAGTGGTGAACACTTGGTTGAGTCGTTGAAGTTGGCGGGATACGATATGCCCGATTTCTTTAAACGCCTCCAAGGATAACAGATTGAATGAATCCACCTACACTTGATATGACGCGTTGGATGTCATTGGATGCGTAAGCAAAACACATCTCATCCAAAGGGAAATGCGTTGTACTCAGGTGTTTGGGGGCTGATTCGAGCGGGTGGCTATCAGCGAGCATTGTTTGTACAGGATCTGTCAGCGGCGCTGGTCGTGACACTAATGCTGATTCCGCAGAGTTTAGCCTATGCACTCTTAGCAGGCTTGCCTTTACATGTAGGGCTGTACGCCAGTGTTTTGCCTTTAGTGGCGTATGCGCTCTTTGGGACGAGTTCGAGTTTATCTGTCGGTCCCATGGCGATCATTGCACTCTTGATTGCCATCACGCTTGAGCCCTTAGCCATTAGGGGGAGTGAGGAGTACGTTGCGCTTGCCATGCTATTGGCGCTTTTGTCCGGAGTCTGCCTTATACTCATGGGTGTCTTGCGGATGGGATTTCTGGCGAACTTTCTAAGTCATCCTGTCATGGCTGCTTTTATAACAGCGTCCGCAATTATCATCAGTTTAGGTCAACTGAAAGGCATTACAGGTATTGCAGTTGAAGGCAGTACGGCGTGGCAGCAACTGAGCAGTCTTGTTCAATCAGCCCATACGCTTCACTGGCCAACACTGATGTTAGGGGTTGGATCACTATTTTTTCTTTTATTAATGAAGCGTTTTCTTTTGCCTTTACTGGCCCCTCTAGGGTGGTCGTCTAGGGTTGTGTTGCTCATTTCGCGTATGACCCCCCTTATGGCTATTCTGATGACGACGGGAGTGGTGTTTGCGCTAGGACTCCATGAGCAGGGTGTCAGTATTGTGGGAGCATTGCCTCAGGGACTGCCTCAATTCCAACTGCCCCAGATCAGTGTAGCGCACATACAGGTGTTGATCCCCGGAGCCATTTTAATCAGTTTGATTGGCTTTGCCGAGTCGATTGCCATTGCAAGAAGTTTGGGCGCGATGAGGCGACAGCGTGTGAACAGCAATCGCGAGTTGCTGGGTTTAGGTGCGGCGAATGTGGTGGCGGGTTTTAGTGGCGGGATGCCCGTGACCGGTGGCCTTTCACGCTCGGTCGTTAATTTTGATGCCGGAGCCGTCACCCCTTTAGCGGGCGTGATGACAGCCGCTTGTATTGCGCTCATTCTTTTGTATTTCACAGGTGTTCTTTACTATCTACCGCATGCTGTGTTGTCGGCCATTATCATTGTTGCCGTGCTTGGATTGGCCAATTGGCAGGAGTGTCGACATCTCTGGCATTACAGTCGCGGAGACGGCTTGTCATGGATTGTGACTTTTTTTGGCGTATTGGTGCTTGGTGTAGAAGTGGGGTTGGTTGTCGGCGTTCTTACCTCGTTAGCCGCTTGGCTGGGACGCAGCAGTAATCCTCATATGGCTGAAGTGGGTCGAGTGCCAGGCACTGAGCATTTTCGCAATACCCAACGTTATGATGTAGAACGCTCAGACCGCATTTTAACCCTGCGCATAGACGAGAGCTTAATGTTTGCTAACGCACAAGAGGTTGAAAACTATTTGTTGAATATGCTGGCGCAACGGACGGATGTTGAACATTTGGTGTTGATGGGGTCGGGGATTAATCATATCGATGCCAGTGCGTTGGAGATGTTAGAGCGTGTGAATGAACTCTTGTCAGAGCAAGGGGTACAATTGCATTTATCAGAAATCAAAGGTCCCGTTTTGGATCGATTACAACAGAGTCTGTTTTTGCAACATTTGAGTGGTCAAGTGTTTCTGACACAGCATCAAGCCATTCAGACACTGGATCAATTAGATAAGAAGGTTGACTGAATGTCCGACAGCTTGAGATTAAGGCCTGTGTTGAATGTCTTGGTCGCAGGCCATAGGCAAGAAAGACTGCAACGAAACTGGAAGCTGCACGGTACGAAACGCTCTGAGCATCTGAGAGACGCGTTGCATGTCGTTTTAGCACAGATCCAACGGGTAGGGTCGCAGGTATTTCAAGATGCTCATGTATTGTATGGGAATTCGCCGGAATTTAGGCTATTAACGGGTGTGGCGACAGGCGTCGATGAAGTGGCTAGGTCCTTGGCCCGTGCAAATGGCTATTCTTTAGAGATGATGACCGCATCTGCATCACCTGAATGGGACGATGATCGCCAACCGGTGTGTTTAGATCATCGGCGCATGCCGAGTAATATGGATGAGAGTGACTATCATCTAAGAGATGAGGTTGTGTTAACCTTTTCGGATGTTATGGTTGCCGTCTGGGATGAGCAAGAACCCATCAAAATACGCAGTGGTACGGCTCATTTGATCCGAAATGCTTTGGTGAGGCGGACGCCCGTTATTCTACTAACACTGCCAAAAGACAGTGATATCCCTGTTATTAAGCTGACGGAGTTAACACGCTTAACCGAAGCTCGTTTGCTTGAAATGCAGACAATGGAGTGTTCGCCGTATCAACTACTGGCATGCTTTTCTGAGATGAAGGATGCATCTTGTTTGTCAACACGTCTTGATGAGTATTTGCGCTTAATTTTGGCACCTTTTCAAATGTCTGATGCTGTTCAGGAAGAACTCCAGCAGCATCAGCAAATCATCGAACAGCCTTCATTTTTGCAATACTGTTTGCAAACATGTTGGTTTGTACTCAGCTTTGGATCTCTACCCAAACCGATGAATGTGAAGCACTGGCTTAAACGTCAAAGCACTTGGCTAAAGGCTATGTTTCACCCGCCGCAAATGAGCCAAGCATTTCGGGTGTATCGGATTTTACATTCGAGTGCAGGGCAGGAAACCCTTCAAGACAGAGTGATTCGGCATATTCATGTTTTTTGTATAGCCTTGTCACGTTTAGAGTTGCGTCGTTTGATGTCTGCATTTAAGCCGGGAGCCGGTGCACCTTCCGTACCCATGAATACTGAGATAAGCGCCCAAAACATTTGTGTTTCCTCAATGGGTTGGTCGTTTACTTGGGCTGATCAACAAGCGCATATTTACTCGTCTCGTCATAAGCACGATATTTGGGTTATCTATTTTGCAGCTGCATTTGCAGTGCTGTGTGCGGTGGCAGGAACCTTAAAAATATGGCCAGCTTCACAAGACGGCTTAACCTTAACTTGGGTCTTTTTTGAGTATTTTTTACTGCATTTTATTTTAAGGCGTGTATTGCGTTCGCGGTTTAATGATTGGCATGGGCATTGGTTGAGTTATCGTTTTATTGCAGAGCAACTGCGCTATGCAAATATTGGTTATCCGCAGTTTGTTTTTCCATCGTCGTTTCATCACTCGTATTGGACAGTGCAGCATAACGCGCTTTCGTTTAGAAGTGCAGAACTTTGGATCTTACAGAGGGTTTTGAAAACTCAAGGTTTGCCTAAGTCAGAAGCGGGGTATTGTTTATCAGACCAAAATCAAGTGCTTTTAGACGGTATGCAAAAGGTGGTTGATGAGCATCGCAGCTACTTCTTAAATAGCTATCAAACGTTGCATTATGAACACAGCTATTTGCACAAATTGGCATTTGGGCTCTTTGCGGTGACATTTTTGGCTGTAACAGTACATTTTTTTGTGAATTTATCCTGGATCTTGATTTTTACTGCCTTTTTCCCCGCTTGGGGGGCCGCGATACATGGCATTTTATCTCACAATGAAGTTGCACGAATGTCGGCGATGTCGGGTCGGGTATGGAGTCAGCTAGACACGTTTAACGATGCTTTTGTTTTGTATCGAGTGCGCTTACTCGAACCCGATAAAACGGCCCTCGGCGCTTGGGATAAAGCAAAGGAGCTGCGCGAAATGACTCGGGCTTTACTGCATATTCTGTCAGAGCAAAATCAAGAGTGGCGCTCCCTGTTGCAGCATAACCACCCTGATTTACCGGGCTAAGACGACCCTTTGATGGACCTGTTAGGCCGCATTGGCGTCAGCTCTTGGCAGTGGAATGACATCCACCGCCACCGATAAAAAGTCATTGCCGCCTCCGGTCATAACCCCCTTTAGTGGCGTTACATCGGCAAAATCTCTGCCCCAACCTAAAATGATGTAACGTTCATCGGGCAAGCAACCATTGGTAGGATCAATTTCGAGCCAGCCCCATTTCGGAATATATACCGCGAGCCAAGCATGCGTCGCATCCGCACCTTGAAGCTTTTCTTGTCCAGGTGGTGGCAGTGTTTCCATGTAGCCACTCATGTAGCGTGCAGCCAGTCCAAGTGAGCGTAAACAACCTATGGCCAGATGAGCAAAGTCTTGGCAGACACCGCGACGAGACGCAAGTACATCAAGTATGGGAGTTGCGATTGTTGTGTGCTCGGGGTCGTAAATAAAATCTGAAAAAATCTGCTGGTTGAAGGCAATAACAGCGTCAATCAGCGAGCGTTTGGAGGTGAAGCTCGCACGCGCATACTCCGCTAATAACGCATCATGACGAATAAAATCTGAGTCCAGCGTAAACAGTTTTGCTTCTAGATGTGCTTGATCAATATAGGTATCCAGAGTGTTATGCCCTGTTTTAAGCAGATCAACTGCACTTTCCCATGTCTGATTAAGATCTGTAGGGGGAAAGGGGCGTGCCGAGGTGGTAATAATACTGCTGGCTGTCACCTCAAGCGTGTTGTGTAGATCTTGCATCGAGAAGTAGTTGACACGATTGCCAAAAAAATCGCTTCGTTCACGTAATCTGACGGGGGCAGGTGAAATAGACAGCTCTGCGGATTCAACCTCTTGCCAAGGCATTATTCTGGGTAAGAGGCGTGCTTCATTATGGCTTAAGGTCACATCACCAGAATAATCGTATCGAGTGGTGTGACGCAATTCGTATTTCATAGCGTGTGTCAGTTGCTCTTGCTTAAAGTGTAACCTATTGTATCTAGACTTGGCATGCTTATACAGTGCTTTGCATGGTCACTAGCTGGCGAGGTGCTTCTACATGGCTAAAGTGACTGTGTGAAATGGCATTGGAAAGCTCTGACATGGGCTGAATTAATTGATCAAGCAGCGTTGCCAATGCGGCTTGTGCCTCCTCAGAATGATCAATGTTGACTAAGTTATCTAAGTCCGCAAGATGCAATGCACTCGTCGCCTGAATTACCAAACGCGTTTCTTGGTTGCGGTAGGGCGAAATATTCGGATGGGGCAATCGCTCAATTTGTCGGCTAAGTCGTTTCAACATGTATCCTACGGAGCGTGGGTTGGTTTCGTCAAATAAAAGCAAATCCAAGATCGCGGATGGATGCAGTTGTGAGCGATATCGGCGACGGTAAACGGTAAAGTTATCGGTCGTTGCCAATACCACTTCCCATAAAGGGATACCAGGATGCCTAGCGGTGAGCAAGGCCAAGCGTAGCAGTTCTAGGGATAGTAATATCCGCTCAATAAAACGGCCGATATCCAAGAAGCGCCAACCATAATGGTGCGGCATTGTTTCATTGCATAGACCAAAAAAGGCTGCCAGGTTCGTGACGACACCCTCTAAATGCCGTTGTGCCATAATGGCACTTTGAGCGCTTGGCATGTCGTTAAAACGTTGTCGAAGGTTGTTGACCGTGCGCCATGCATCGTCTCCTAAATGGTCGCGAACTGCACGGCAATTTCGTAGGAAGTGACTAAATAGCCAAGGCATGCCGTCATTGTGGTGTTCAGCAAAGAGTTCTAATAAACAATTTCGTAAATGCAAATACTCAGCACGTGTCAAGCGAGTGTTTTCAGTCGCGGCGGATTTCAGGGCCTTCGTTTCGCTGGGTACATCTGGATAGTCGAGTTCAAGGGCTGCGAATAAGTCGGGAATTAAGCGCGTGCCAGTGTCTTCTTGGTCTTCCTGTTGTAAGCGAGAAAAGGTTTCGCGTAGCAGTCGTGATCGGATGTCTAAGCGCTCGCCATAACGTCCCATCCAAAAAAGGCTGTCAGCCACTCGACAAGGGAGGTCGGTGCCGTCTCGAGTGACAACAATGGGACCATTGGCTTGACGCAACAAACTGATGTGCGGTTGCGGTACAGGCGCCATGACCCATATATCCTTAACGGTTTGGCTTTCCATTAACGGTGTACCTGCGTTGCCAATCCATGCGAGTCCGCCCGGCATAATACGGTATTGGCGTTCCGACAGTGGCTTAAAAAGGTCATCAGGTTCGACGAGGCTAAACAAGCGCAAGTTCACGGGTTGTGGTTCGAACTGGCGAGTTTTGACATTAAAAACAGGGGCGGTTGCTGCTTTCGGTTTATCCAATGCAACGAATAAATAGGGTTGTCGTTGGATGGATTTGTACAGCATTTCGCGTTCGTTGACCGATAGGTTTTCGGGTTTGATCACACGCGTCGGCATACGCACATCTTTAATGAGCCATTGTCCTGTTTCATTGAGTACACGCGTTAATTGTTGATCTTCTCCACACCATAGAGCATCTCTATTTTTTAAAAGCAGCGTTTCACCTAATAGGTGTTGGCAGAGTTCAGGCATGAAAGTAGATAAAGCGGGATGCTCCAATACGCCTGTTCCTAGAGCATTGGCAATTTCGACCTCACCGTTGCGTGCGGCTTGCATTAAACCTGGTACCCCAAGTAAAGAATCGCCTCGTAGTTCAAGTGGATCGCACCAAGGGTCATTGATCTGTCGAAGAATAATATCAACCCGTTTGAGCCCCCCGAGCGTTCTCATCGACACTTGCCCGTCACGAACGACGAGATCAGCGCCTTCAGCAAGGGTGAAGTTCATATAGTTGGCAAGCCACGCATGCTCGAAATAGCCAGGACTGCCAGGTCCTGGAGACAACAACACAATGTTGGGGTGCTCTTTCTGACCTCGGTTTAAACTGGCTAGACAGCGCAACTGTGCTTGTAAAAAACCCGCTAAGCGTTTTATTGGTGCTTCTCTATACAAATTGGGTAGGGCGCGGGCAAGGGTAATGCGGTTTTCGAGTGCATAGCCTGTACCTGAAGGAGATTGCGCCCAATCCCCCAATACTAGCCACTCACCAGAGGCATTGCGTATTAAGTCTGTGCTGTGAAAAATGATATAGGGACGATCCGGTGTTTCCTCTTCGTTCAAAGCCGGAAACAGATAGCTTGGGTGAGTGTAAATGAGTTCGGGCGGTAAAATCCCTTTTTTAATAACATTTCTTGGCCCATAGAGATCATCGACTAAGGCTTCCAATAAACGTACTCGTTGAATCAGACCTCTTTCCAGTCCTTCCCATTCATCTGTGCTGATTACATAGGGAAGACAATCCAGCTCCCAAGATCGCATGCGGCCGGGATCGTCTTCATAGGAGTTGAAGGTTACTCCGTTCTCATGCAATAAATTTTGCGCTTCTTCACTCCGAGCAAGCAGGGTATCGGTACCTAGCTGGCTGAACTCCTCAAGGAGAGGGTGCCATTGATTTCGAATGCGATCATCTGAGCTAAAGAGTTCATCATGTGCGTGTACGCCATGATGATTCAGTTGTTTAAGATACGCAGACAGGATTGCCTGTAATTCAGAGTTGAGTAAGCTGGGGTCGAACATTATCGGTACCGTATTGGGCCAAGAGGCGATGTTTGCCTCTTGGCGCTAAGTGAGATAAGACGAGTATAAATCAGAATCTCATTTAGGTCTGTGATCTCGGCGAAGATCTAAGGTATGAGGGTACTCAGGTTGGATCGTTTCCACCCCTATATCCATTTTTCCTTGAGTATGACCTTGCGCCCAGAAACGAGATAACCGTCTAGATTCTGCTGCATTTGCATTGACTGGGAAGTCTTCGTAATTGCGACCAGCTGGGTGTGAAACATGATAAATGCAGCCCCCTAACGAGCGCTGATTCCAAGTGTCGACTAAGTCAAATACCAACGGTGCATGAACTGGGATCATTGGATGAAGCGCTGAAGGCGGTTGCCAAGCTCTGTACCGAATGCCTGCAACGGCTTCGGAATTCACACCCGTTGGCTGTAGCGGGACTCTGCGTCCATTACAGGTCAAAATATGACGTGCAGGGTTATAGCCAAAGAGCTTGACTTGTAAGCGCTCTACCGATGAGTCTACATAACGTGCGGTGCCCCCGCCACTGACCTCTTCACCTAATACATGCCAAGGCTCGATGGCTTGTCGTAACTCAATTTGTACTTGGTCGTAGATGACCTGACCGTATTGAGGGAAGCGAAACTCTAAGAAGCTTTCAAACCAGCTCGGATCAAAATCAAAGCCATGTTCATGCAGGTCATGCAGTACATCTTTAAGGTCCTCCCATAAATAATGCGGGAGAAGCCAGCGATCATGCAGAGCAGTTCCCCAGCGCACCAGTGGTTTGCGATAGGGTGTTTCGCTAAAACGAGCCACCAATGCGCGTATGAGCAGTTGTTGCATCAAACTCATTTGGGCATGAGGCGGCATTTCAAAACCCCGCAGCTCGACTAAACCCAAACGCCCTGTTGGACTATCAGGGGAGTAAAGTTTGTCAATGCAAAACTCGGCGCGATGTGTGTTACCGGTAATGTCGGTTAACAGGTTGCGCAGCAAGCGATCTACAATCCACGGCTGAGGGATTTCACCCACAGGCATTTGTTGAAAAGCAATTTCCAGCTCATATAGGGCTTCATGTCGGGCTTCGTCAATACGAGGAGCCTGACTGGTTGGACCTAAGAACATTCCTGCAAATAAATAGGATAAACTTGGGTGGTGTTGCCAGAAGGTAATCATACTGGCCAGTAAGTCCGGACGCCTTAAGAAAGGGGAGTCTGACGGTGTTTCACCACCGAGCGTGACATGGTTGCCCCCTCCTGTTCCAGTGTGTCGACCATCGAGCATAAATTTTTCTGTACCCAAACGCGCTAGGCGGGCCTCTTCATACAAGCATTGAGTACGGCTCACAAGCTGACGCCAGGTTTTGGAAGGCATAATGTTGACTTCAATAACCCCTGGATCCGGTGTGATCAAGAACTTCTCTAAACGGTTGTCGGAAGGAGGTGGATAACCTTCGACGCAGATCGGAAGTGTCAATTCAGCCGCGGTCTTTTCTATGTGTGCCAAGAGTTCTAAGTAATCTTCTAGTCGCGGTAGCGGCGGCATAAAGACAAACAATTTACCTTCACGGGGTTCAACACACAGTGCCGTGTGAATGATGGGTCCATCAGCCGAGTCAGGTGTTTGTTCTTGAATATCTTGCTTTAGCGGTGTTGGCGTGTAAGGACCGCCTGTTTGTTTTGCTTGCAGATCGCTGTAGCGACTCGCGACCTCTCCATGCATGTCAGCCAGAGGGGCTTGATGTTCAAATAAGCTGGTGGGGTGCTGGGTGTCGTCGCGACCTGCAAAAGGCAGCGCTGATAATGGAAGTCTGAGACCCATAGGCGAATCCCCAGGAATCAGGTAGAGCGACTCACGTCGAATAGGCCAAGGGCCTGATTGCCACTTAAGAGTACTTGGGCTGCGATTCAGGGGCAGAGTGAAACCTGTGATTTCATCCAAACCACGCTCTAATAAACGCGCCAGTCGTGCACGGTTTTCATCGTCTTTAAGGTCTTCTTTACGAAGGTCAATATCAACGGGCTGCTGACGTTCCAGCCACAAGTAGTAGTAGGCATCTTCAAAGCAGGGAATGATCCACTTCTCGGCCACTCCGATACGCTTGGCCAAGCGGGTTGTAAAACTCTTGGCAATGTCAGGCGTGACTGAATAGTCTTTATACATGTCGGCCAGTAGGCTGTCATTTTTCCAAACAGGAAGACCGTCTTTGCGCCAGTAGCAGGCTAAGGCCCATCTGGGTAGGGGTTCGCCTGGATACCATTTTCCTTGCTGATAATGGATGAGACTACCAGGTGCAAAATGCGGTCTTAGGCGCTTTAAAAGCCCTTCTGCAAGGCGGCGCTTGTTGGGGCCTTGTGCTTCGGTGTTCCATTCAGGTGCATCCATGTCGTCAATCGATACAAACGTCGGCTCACCCCCCATTGTTAGACGCAAATCGTTGGCTTCAATCCGTTCGTCGACATAGTCACCCAGCGCCTCGATCTTAGACCACTGCTCGTCAGTGTAAGGCTTGGTAACACGTGGGTCTTCATGGACTCGGGTGACGCTCATTTCAAAGTCAAATTCAACCTCACACTTGTCCGAGAGTCCGGTAATAGGGGCCGCACTGGAGGGCTCGGGTGTTGCAGCCAAAGGAATGTGGCCTTCGCCTGCAAAAAGTCCCGATGTTGGGTCTAGACCAACCCAGCCAGCTCCTGGAATGAAGACTTCTGTCCAAGCATGCAAATCGGTAAAGTCAACCTCTGTACCTGAAGGGCCATCCAGAGCTTTGACATCTGCTGTAAGCTGGATGAGATAGCCAGACACAAAGCGCGCCGCTAAACCAAGGTGCCGTAAGATTTGCACCATGAGCCACGCTGAATCTCGACACGACCCCTGAGCTTTCGTTAAGGTTTCTTCGGCCGTTTGTACGCCAGGCTCCATACGAATCAAATAGTCGATGTCTTGCTCTAAACGCTGATTAATCGCGACAAGAAAATCAACCATAGGGGTAGGTTTATCGGCGACTTCACTTAGCCACTGGGTGAGTAATGGACCGGACTCAGTGATTTCTAAATAAGGTATCAGCTCTTTTTTTAATCCGTCAGGGTACTTAAACGGAAACGCTTGCGCATAGTCTTCAATAAAAAAGTCGAAGGGGTTGATAACCGTCATAGGGGCGATTAGCTCAACATCGACATGCAAATGCGTCACCTTCTCTGGAAACACCAATCGAGCTAGATGGTTTCCAAAGGGATCTTGCTGCCAATTTATAAAGTATTCACCACCTGAGACTTTGAGTGAATAGGCATCAATCGGAGTACGACTGTGTGGGGCCGGTCTGAGGCGCACCAAGTGAGGCGAAAGGTTGACGGGTCTGTCGAAGTCGTAACGGGTAGAGTGCTTCAGTGCAACACGTATGGTCATCGTCTTAATCCGGTCAATGATCGTTAAGTAAGTATAGTGAACGAACAGCAATTGATATGCCACTTATACTGCCTATTTATGTAATTCATAGTGAATTCTGAATAAAGGTAGAAAAAATAGGCTCACACGAACTATAGTCTAAAAACAACGACACATAGGTTTAGATATATTTCTGCACTGTTTTGGTGCTTATGCTGGGTTTTTTGATGAGCATTATGGTGCACAAATACAAGCGGTAGCGAAAAAACGCACATCCATATCAACAAAATAACGGTTGGTATGGCAATTGCTAATATTCTTGTAACATCTACAAATAGAACGGAATGCATGCCATGAGTAAAGTAAACTGGCAAAATTACGCGTGTAATGGCTTTTACGATGAGCTACTTGCAGGGCCTGGGCAACCGCGAGATGTTTCTCGGATGTTGTGTGAGTATTTAGCACAGTTGGATGCACGTGAATTAGCCGATCATAAAACGGCGGTTGATGTTGCAATTCAAATGATGGGGATCACCTTTACGGTGTACACCGAAGGCAGCATGATTGATCGCGCTTGGCCTTTTGATATTGTTCCAAGAATCATTCCTCTAGACGAGTGGCAACGAACCTCTGCAGGATTAAAGCAGCGTGTGCAGGCACTCAATATGTTCATTGATGATCTCTATCATGATCAGAAGATTGTCAAAGATGGTGTGTTTCCAGCAGAAGTGCTAGCGCAGTCCGTTAACTTCCGACCCCAGTGTGTGGGGATTACACCGCCGCACCGTGTTTGGGCACACATTTGTGGCTCTGATTTAGTCAGAGACAAGGATGGAACGCTCTACGTCCTAGAAGATAATTTACGAGTGCCGTCGGGCGTGTCGTACATGCTTGAAAATCGCAACGTCACCAAGCGTGTATTGCCTGAGTTATTTGCAACTGGGCGGATACAACCGGTTGATGATTACACCGATCAGCTATATGACATGCTAGCCTCTATGTCGCCAAGACCTGGAGATGATCCACAAATCGTCGTTCTAACCCCGGGTATCTATAACTCCGCGTATTTTGAGCATTCATATTTAGCTCAACAAATGGGAGTGGAGTTGGTTGAAGGCAGCGACTTGGTGGTAGGTGAAGACGACTGCGTGTACATGCGTACCGTGGACGGTTTGCAACGAGTTGACGTCATTTATCGCCGTATTGACGACATGTTCTTAGACCCTGAAGCCTTTAATCCTGATTCAATGTTAGGTGTCCCGGGCCTGATGCGGGCGTGGCGCAGTGGTAAAGTGGCTTTAGCCAATGCGCCAGGAGCGGGGGTTGCAGATGATAAGGTCGTGTATGCCTTTGTTCCTGAGATTATACGCTACTATCTCGATCAAGAGCCTCTCTTGCCGAATGTGCCGAGCTATCTGTGTATGTTCGAAGATGATCGCAAGTATGTGTTGGATAATCTCGACAAGCTAGTTGTAAAACCTGCGAATGAGTCGGGTGGTTATGGCATGTTGATTGGTCCTCACTCCACTAAAAAAGAGCGAAAAGTGTTCGCTGACTTAATTAATGCCAATCCGCGTAATTATATGGCGCAGCCTACGTTATCTTTATCAACCGCTCCGACCTTGTGTGATGAAGGAATGGAGCCGCGTCATGTTGACTTGCGTCCCTTTATTCTGTCGGGTGGTCAGTCTACCTATGTGACCATGGGCGGACTCACGCGTGTGGCAATGACCAAAGGATCCTTGGTGGTCAATTCCTCACAAGGTGGGGGTAGCAAAGATACTTGGATTGTCGATACTAAGAGGGGTTGAGTTATGTTATCAAGAGTTGCCGAAAGTGTGTATTGGATGGCTCGCTACCTCGAACGTGCGGAAGATACAGCACGGCTGATTAGTGTTAACAGTCATTTATTGTTGGACTTCCCTAAAGCAACCCGCTTGGGCTGGTCGTCTTTAGTGACCATTACGAGCAGTGATGCGGTGTTTGACAAGTACTATACAGAGAGAGATGAGGCCAGTGTGCTCAGCTTCTTCTGTGGAGATCGTCGATACAGTGGATCGATTGTTTCGTCACTTGCCGCTGCGCGAGAAAACTTGAGAACAACGCGTGATGTGATGCCTCAGCGTATTTGGGAGGAGGTGAATCAGCTTTTCTTAGCCATCAGTCATCAAGTTGAAGCTGGGATTACGCCCAGAAATCGCGATGCGTTTTTGAATAGAGTCATTCGCAGTTGTGAGACTGTGAATGGGATGATTGAGGGGACGTTGAGCTATACGCAGGTGAGAACCTTTCTGCAGTTGGGGCGTTCGATTGAGCGGGCGGACATGACAACGCGGATTATTGATGTTCGTTCAGAAAATTTATTGCCGCGCACGCCGGATGAAATGACGCCCTTTGAAACCTTGCAATGGGTGAGCGTTTTGAAGTCGTTAACAGGCTTTCAGATGTACCGTCAACATGTGCGGTTGCGCGTGAGAGGGCCGGATGTACTTCGTTTCTTATTGCAGGATGTGCGCTTCCCTCGCGCAGTTGCATGTGCGTTAACTCAAGTTTGTGCCGAGCTGAGCCAGCTTCCTGGTCATCTGCGCGCATTAACGGCAGCACAAAACTGTTTGGCGCATATCACCAGTGCAGACATTCCTCTTTTGTCTTCAGAGCCGGATCAGCTGCATCAGTACATCGATCAATTACAAATTGATTTTTTGGACATTCACGATGCTGTTGTCGACACTTGGTTCACTCTATTGCATGAAAAGGAAATTGTTGCACAGTTAGCGCAAACTCAAACGCAAAACTGAACGCATCTGACTCACAATATCTGGCACTCATCCGAGTGCCAGATTCAAGAATCTATCGACAACGCAGCGAACCCCCTTCAAAATACACCTTTATTATTTCAGGACAATGACAGAGGGTAAGGAATGTCGCAGGCTTTGATCAGTATCAAATATTCAATTTTGAGCTTTTTGGGTTTAATCGCTGGGCTGTTATGGTCACCCTTGGCCGTGTATCTGGATATCGTGGTGATTGGTCATGGTATGCCTGAACAAGGCGTCACGGAGATTAGCCAAACGATTTTTATTGGGTTATCCGCAATTATTTTTTATAAGCTGATGTGGATGATGCCTGAACAACGTGGCTTTTCGGTGCTGGTGGCGGGTTTATTTCTTTGTATGTTTATTCGCGAGCAGGATGCGCTGTTGGATATGATGCAACCGGGTTTATGGCAATATTTGGTTGCAGGTGTTGCCGTGTGCTCAATCTTAGTGGCCTGTTTTTGGCGCAAAAACCTCTGGGTGTCGATGGCTGAGGCGGCAAAATCCTATCCATTTGCGTATGTTTTGACTGGAATCGCATTGCTGTTGTTTTTTAGCCGAGTGTTCGGAACGGGTGCGCTCTGGGAAGCGATTTTTATGCACGATTTTGATCGTTCGGCGCCAAGATTGGTTAAAAACACGATACAGGAAGGTATTGAACTCGCCGCCTATGCGTTCATTTTGTATGGGAGTCTTTTGTATCATTGGGAGCAAAAATCGGTTGGTGTTCAGCAAGCGCAGAAAGAAAAACATTCTTAAATGTTTGTTTGACGGTTCATTTGATTAGACCTGCCTTTCGCGTATTTTTAAAAAAAGCCGTGTCCATTTTTTAAAATGACGACACGGCTTTTTGGCCTAGAGTAAAACTTAATTGGCTTTGTTATTCACCATAAAAGAGCGACCGGCTGTAAACGCACCAATAATTAGGACTGAACCCACGGCAGGGATCAGGTAACCTTCGACTTGTGGAATGGTTCGTAAAAACACGAACGCAACCGCTGTTGGGGCAATAAATCTGACCAAGAACTGCCAAACTTTGAACCACTGATCATTGGTGGCCATTTCCCGAATCACTTCATCACGGCTCAACGCCCAGCCTGCAAACAAGGCAATCAGTAACCCGCCCAACGGCATTAGAATGTTTGTTACAAACTCTAACACATCAAAGGGTGAGCGATTAAACAGCGTATGGGTAATGGTGCCTTCTGACCAAATATTGAAGCTAAATACGGTCACTAAGCCCAGCAACCAACAGCCAGCAATCATAATGCCAACGGCTGTAGGGCGGCTTAAACCGTACTTTTCAACCAGGAATGCAGCCACGGGCTCGACAAGCGAGATGGCAGAGGTCAAGGCAGCACCGATCACTAAAATGAAGAAGATTCCCCCTAATAGAATACCGCCAGGTAGGTCAGCAAAAGCGATAGGCAGTGTGACGAACATCAAGCCAGGTCCTTGTCCTGCTTCCATCCCGCTGCCAAAGACCAAGGCAAAAATTGCAATACCTGCCAATAAGGCAATGACGGTATCGACGACAGCAATCGAAATTGCCGTGCGTGTTAGGGAGGCTTCACTGGACATGTAGGCACCATAGGCCATGATTGCACCCATGCCTAAGCTCAAGGTGAAGAACGACTGCCCCATGGCTTGTAACCAGCCTTCAAGGCTTAGATCCGATAGATTGAACGTGAACAAAAACTTCATGGCTGCCACCGCGTCACCTGCGATAATGCCATAGGCAAGTACAATCAGCAGGATGAAGAACAGGGCTGGCATCATAAAGCGTAATCCGCTTTCAATTCCTTTATGGATACCCATGCCGACAATCGCACCCGAGGCGAGAATGAACAGGGTGTGGTAGAGCAGGAGAAGACCAGGTGATGCGAGAAGGTCGCCAAATGCAGCCCCGATCGTTTCAGAACTGGCTCCGCTCAAGGATCCTGAAAACATAAGTCCAGTGTAGTGAATCGCCCAGCCAGCAATGACCGAGTAGAAGCTTAGGATAATGAAGGCCGCTGCTGCACCCATCCAGCCGATAATTTGCCAGTTGGAGCTAGTGCCATGAGATTTGGTGAGGTACTTCATACCCATGATTGGGCTTTTACGACTTGCACGACCGAGTAAGCTTTCAGCAATCAGGATGGGAATGCCCACCACGGCAATGGTGAGTGCATAAATGAGTATGAAGGCTCCGCCACCATTCTCGCCTGTTAAGTATGGGAAACGCCAGAGATTCCCGAGGCCGACAGCCGAGCCAACGGCGGCAAGCAGAAAGGTCCCCTTATGGGTCCAAATTTTAGGTGAGCTCATAATTTTGGCTGATCCGTTATAGTTAGAGTTATATAAACTGTGTACAAACCGCCGATTTTACCTTATATCAATAGGCGGTTTTTTTTGAAATATCCAACTATAAGACAGAAAGATTTGTCTAAAGGCCAAAAAATACGAAAATTACCTAATTCTTTAGGTTTCGAGCAGAAAGGTGACAGGGCCGTCGTTGAGTAGCGAAACCTGCATATCGGCACCGAACTGCCCTGTTCCTATATGTTGATAGGCCGCTTGGGCGCGCTGAACAAAGTAGTCGTAAAGCGCTTCTCCTTGTTCGGGTGCTGCGCCCATTGAGAAGCCAGGCCGTAACCCTTTTTTGGTATCTGCGACGAGTGTAAACTGCGAGACAATCAAGAGTCCACCATTGACTTGCTGGACATTAAGATTCATGCGCCCAGTCTCATCGGAAAAAACGCGATAATTCAGCACCTTGTGGATCATCTTATCGGCAGATTCTTCTGTGTCTTGCTTTTCAATCCCGAGCAGGAGGAGCAAGCCCTGATGAATGTTGCCGATGCATTCTTTATCGACATGAACGGACGCATGCTGTACACGTTGTATCAGGCCTTTCATGGTGTAGTGGTTCCAAATTTAGGCTTTGAGTTGAGCAAACTGATCGGTTGCTTTGATCAGGTTATCGGTTATCCCTGGTTCAAATGCCGAATGCCCTGCATCACGAATAATATTCAGTTGTGCATTCGGTAGTGCTTTGTGCAATGCAAAGGCCTGCTCGATTGGACAGACAACATCATAACGGCCGTGGATAAGGGTTATAGGGATGTCTTGAAGAACATCGGCATTTTTAATGAGTTGGTTATCCGTCATAAAACTATTGTTAATAAAATAATGTGCTTCAATTCTTGCCATGGCTAAAGCGATGTGAGGATCTCCAAAGTGCTCGGCAATATCCGTATTTGGATGAAGGGTTGAGCAGCGGCCCTCCCATATCGACCAAGCTTTCGCGGCGGCCATGCGCGCCAGCTCATTGTCAGAGGTTAGGCGTCGATAATAGGCCGCTAGCATATTGTCACGCTCTGCTTCGGGAATCACGCTGATATAGTCTTGCCAATAGTCTGGAAAGATTGCGCTGGCCCCTTGTTGATAAAACCAGTGGATATCCTGATGGCGGCATAGAAAAATGCCGCGCAAAATCATACCTAGAACACGTTCGGGATGCGATTGGGCATAGGCCAGTGCCAAGGTTGATCCCCACGAGCCACCAAACAGTAGCCATTGCTCTATGTTGAGATGCTGGCGTAGGGTTTCCATGTCGCTGATTAAGTGCTGTGTGGTGTTGTTCTCTAAGCATGCATGAGGGGTGGATTGCCCGCAGCCGCGTTGATCAAACAGAACGATTCGATAGGCTTGTGGATTAAAAAAGCATCGGTGTGCGGGTGATATTGAACCACCAGGGCCACCGTGTATAAAGACGACAGGGATGCCTTGAGGGTTGCCGCACTCCTCTACGTATAGAGTATGCTGTTCGTCGACAGCTAGGTAATGTTGAGCATAGGGACTGATTTCAGGATATAAAACCCGCATGGTTGGCTCCACCGAAGACACTGATCATAGATATGTCGCATCATAACGCAAAAAGGCAGCCGAGGCTGCCTTTTGGTCATGTGTCCTGCCTACGAAGGGCAGGCTCAATGATTACTTTTTGTTGCGCTTGCGCTCGTTTTCTTTCAGAAGCTTCTTACGAACACGGATTGCAACAGGAGTTACTTCGACCAGTTCATCGTCTTCGATAAAATCAAGCGCTTGCTCAAGCGAGAAACGAATTGGTGGTGTCAGTACGATGTTTTCATCGGTACCGGATGCACGCATGTTGGTGAGCTGCTTGCCTTTGGTTGGGTTAACAACCAAGTCATTTGAGCGTGCGTGGATACCAATAACCATCCCTTCGTATACTTCGATACCTGGGCTGACGAATAAACGACCACGCTCTTGCAGGGTGAAAAGCGCAAAGCCGAGTACTTTACCGTTCACCATAGACACGAGAACGCCATTATTGCGCGCGGCAACTTCACCGTCTTTTACACGACCATAATGATCGAAAACAGAGGTCATGATGCCCGTGCCTGAGGTCATGGTCATAAACTGACTACGGAAACCAATAAGTCCGCGAGAAGGGATCATAAAGGTAACGCGAATACGTCCTTTACCGTCCACTTCCATGTTGGTCATGTCGCCTTTACGCTTGCCAAGTTCCTCGATGACAGAACCTTGGTGCTGCTCTTCGACATCCAGCATCACCAATTCGTACGGCTCGCGTATTTCGCCATCGATTTCTTTTTGAATAACTTCAGGACGAGACACGCCGAGTTCAAACCCTTCACGACGCATGGATTCGATCAAAACCGATAAATGAAGTTCGCCACGGCCTGATACTTTGAATTTCTCAGGAGAGTCGCCTGGCTCTACACGCAGCGCTACGTTGTGAATTAATTCACGCTCTAAACGCTCTTTAATGTTGCGGCTGGTAACAAACTTGCCTTCTTGACCTGCGAAGGGAGAATCATTCACTTGGAAGGTCATAGAAACTGTTGGTTCATCAACCGACAGTGCTGGCAGTGCTTCAACGACGTTAGGGTCGCAGATGGTGTCTGAAATGTTCAACTGGTCGAGGCCCGTGATACAGACAATATCACCGGCTTCCGCTTCAGGAACTTCGACACGCTCAAGTCCATGGTAGCCCATGACTTGTAATACTCTGCCACTGCGCAATTGAGCATGGCTGTCTATTACTTTAACTTGAGTGTTGGTTTTCAGACGTCCACGTGTAATACGGCCGATACCGATTACACCTACGTAGCTGTTGTAATCCAATGCCGAGATTTGCATTTGCAATGGGCCTTCTGGATCAACACGTGGCGGATGAACGTGTTTAATGATGGCTTCAAACAGCGGCGTCATGTCTTCAGCCATGTCATCCGCGTCTAAGCCAGCGATACCATTTAGCGCTGATGCGTAGACAACAGGGAAGTCTAACTGTTCGTCAGTTGCGCCAAGGTTATCGAACAGATCGAATACCTGGTCCATTACCCAGTCTGGGCGTGCGCCTGGGCGGTCAATCTTGTTGATGACGACAATTGGGTGTAAGCCCTGAGCAAAAGCTTTCTGGGTTACGAAACGCGTTTGAGGCATTGGGCCGTCAACCGCATCAACCAATAAAAGAACAGAGTCTACCATCGAAAGAACACGTTCTACTTCGCCACCGAAGTCCGCGTGCCCCGGTGTATCAACGATATTGATACGATAGTCGTTCCATTTAATGGCGGTGTTCTTGGCTAGAATCGTGATACCGCGTTCACGTTCTTGGTCATTCGAGTCCATGATTCGCTCAGCGGACTCATCACGGCGCGTTAAGGTGCCGGACTGCTGCAGCAGTTTATCGACGAGGGTCGTTTTGCCATGGTCGACGTGGGCGATGATAGCAATATTTCTTAAGTCTTCGATCACAAGTTTGTACCGGTTCTTTGTCTAAAGCGCATTATTATACGCAACTAACCCCGAACAAGCGACGAAAGTTTGATGACATTTTGAACATGTCAATTAAATTTATATTTGCACCGGGATGGCGCAAATTTGCGGTTGATCCAGTATGATTTAGACGTGCATTGCACAAAATACGATCGTCGCCAACCTGTTTTGTGGGTGTTAATGGTGCGTTTTTGATAATCGTGCCTCTTAATGGTGCAAAAAATGAATCACTACCAATTTGTCGGCTCTTAAGAGCCCTGATTTGGCGGGGTTTTTTACACTGGCACGTTCATTGCTTGTACTGATGTAAGCGGTTACGCCGGATATTTTCTGCATCCGGCCTCCGGCAAATTCATATAGCTAACATGTGGAGAGAGTCGTATGTCAGAGAATACTCTGAATCTGATCAAAGAGAGCGGTGCTAAGTGGATCGACATGCGTTTTACTGATTTCAAAGGTAAAGAGCAGCACGTTACCATTCCAGTATCTGATATGGGTGATTCCTTCTTCGAAGAAGGGAAAATGTTCGATGGTTCCTCTATCGCAGGTTGGAAAGGAATTCAAGAATCTGACATGATCCTGATGCCTGATGACAGTGCATCGGTTCTGGATCCTTTCACTGAAGCGCCTACTGTTATTGTTCGTTGCAACATCGTTGAGCCTGCGACTGGCCAAGGCTATGACCGTGACCCACGTTCAGTTGCTTTGCGTGCTGAGCAGTACTTGGCCTCTACGGGTATTGCTGACTCTGCAATGTTAGGCCCAGAGCCAGAGTTCTTCGTATTTGATGAAGTAAACTGGCATGCTGATATCAGTGGCTGTGGTTATACCATCTCCTCTGAAGAAGCGGCTTGGTCTTCAAACATGAAATTGGAAGGCGGTTCACGTAACACTGGGCACCGTCCACGTGTTAAAGGCGGTTACTTCCCTGTTCCACCAATCGACTCTTTGCATGACATTCGTGCCGCAATGTGCGACGCAATGGAAGCAATGGGCTTAACCATTGAAGTGCATCACCACGAAGTAGCCACGGCTGGTCAGTGTGAAATCGGTGTACGCGGTAACACTCTGGTTAAGAAAGCCGACGAAGTTCAAATCCTGAAATACTGCGTGCATAACGTTGCACATGCGTATGGCAAAACAGCTACCTTTATGCCAAAACCTTTGGTTGGTGATAACGGTTCTGGTATGCACGTTCACTTGTCTATGTCCAAAGATGGTAAAAACATCTTCGCAGGCGACGGTTATGCGGGTCTGAGCGATTATGCACTTTACTACATCGGCGGTATTATCAAGCACGCTAAAGCGCTGAACGCTATTTGTAACCCATCAACCAACTCCTACAAGCGTTTGGTTCCAGGTTTCGAAGCACCCGTTATGCTGGCGTACTCTGCGCGTAACCGTTCTGCATCACTGCGTATTCCGTACACTACTTCACCGAAAGCACGTCGTGTAGAGGCTCGTTTCCCTGATCCAGCAGCGAACCCATACCTTTGCTTTGCAGCGTTGTTGATGGCGGGTATCGACGGTATTCAGAACAAGATTCACCCTGGCGACCCAGCGGATAAAGATTTGTACGATCTGCCAGCTGAAGAAGCTAAGTTGATCCCAACCGTTGTCGGCAGCTTGACTGAAGCCTTGGATGCGTTGGAAGCGGATCATGAGTTCTTGACCAAAGGCGGCGTATTCTCTAAAGAAATGCTGGATGCTTACATTGGTCTGAAGCGTGCTGAAGTTGAGCGTGTCAACATGACCACTCACCCAGTTGAATTCGATCTGTACTACTCTGTTTAATTCTATTAAACGATAAAAAACCTCCTTCGGGAGGTTTTTTTTTGAGTAAAGTTTCAGTGCGTGCTTAAATGTTTTGTGCACTAAATTTGTGCTTTGTAGGTGCTCTTGAACCTTTAGCCTGTCCATAATGTTTCATGCAGTGCCCGTAAATGGGCGTTGGGGCGTGAAGGCAAAAGTGGCCTCCTTTTTGCAAATAGAAGTTACAGAGGTGGAGGCCGCATGTTTAGTTTAGATACATCAAAACAAACGTTAGAAAACTTAACGACATCGGTAGTGATGTTGGATAAAGAGTTGCGGGTAAAGTATATGAACCCTGCAGCTGAGATGTTGCTGCAAATTTCCTATCGTCGTTTAAGAGGTAAGCCTTTAACGGAATGCGTGGTCTTTGCAGAAGACGATGTGCGCTTGTTAAAAGATGCGTTAAAAACATCGCATCCCTTCAGTAAGCGGGAAGCTAGGATTGTAACGATCTTATCCAACGAGCTGTTGATTGATTACAGCGTGAATCCACTGTCAAACTCGGGGCTGCTGCTCGAAATCCAAGCCCGTGACCGTTTAATGCGCATTGAACGTGAAGAGGAATTGCTCAACCGCCATGCAACTGCGCGATCATTGGTACGCGGTTTGGCTCATGAAATTAAAAATCCACTCGGAGGGATTCGAGGAGCTGCACAGCTCTTAGAGCGAGAGCTTGATAACCCTGAGTTGCATGATTACACGCGGGTTATTATTGAAGAAGCGGATCGTCTCAGAAATCTCGTTGATCGATTATTGGGGCCTCATAATTTACCACGGATTGAGGAAATCAATGTCCATGCACTCCTTGAACGAGTATGCAGCCTCGTCGATGTTGAGTCCAATCACTTAATTCGTTTCGTCCGCGATTATGACCCAAGTATTCCTGAGTTTTTGGGTGATAAAGAACAGCTAATTCAAGCCATACTGAATATTTTGCGCAATGCGATGCAGGCGTTACAGGAGGCCTCAACACCTGAGCCGAGTATTCTCTTGAGAACACGGGCTCATCGTCAAGTGACCTTAGGGAGTGAGCGACACCGGCTCGTTTGCTCAATCGAGATCATTGATAACGGGCCGGGGATTCCTGAAGATTTGGTGAGTTCGATTTTTTATCCTATGGTCACTGGGCGTGCAGAAGGGTCGGGGTTAGGCTTGTCGATCGCACAGGCTATTATCAATCGACACAAGGGTTTGATTGAATGCAGCAGTGAGCCAGGGCAAACACGTTTTCAATTACTAATTCCTCTGGAGCAAAACAATGAAATCACCGGGTAATGTCTGGGTTGTCGATGACGACCGGTCTATTCGCTGGGTTTTAGAGAAAGCCTTAAGCTCGGCGGGAATGAAAACCGCTATGTTTGAGTCAGCCGATGATCTAATCAAGCGACTGGACAAAGAACAACCTGATGCCATCGTCAGTGATATCCGCATGCCGGGTATGGATGGATTGGCATTATTGAATCATATCCAATCCATTAATCCAGATATGCCGATCATTATTATGACCGCGCACTCGGATTTGGACAGCGCGGTGGCATCCTATCGTGGCGGTGCATTTGAGTATTTGCCGAAGCCTTTTGATGTTGATGATGCTGTCGCATTGGTGCGTAGGGCCGTTGAACACGCCTATGAGCGGCGTATTCAATCGCCTGAAGTAGTGGATGATACAACGGCTGAAATTATTGGTGAAGCGCCTGCCATGCAGGAAGTGTTTCGTGCGATTGGTCGGCTATCTCAATCCAATATCACCGTCTTGATTAATGGTGACTCTGGAACGGGCAAGGAGCTTGTCGCACATGCACTGCATAAGCACAGCCCTCGGGCGGAGCATCCCTTTATTCCGTTGAATATGGCGGCTATTCCTAAGGACTTGATCGAGTCTGAGTTGTTTGGGCATGAAAAAGGGGCCTTTACCGGAGCGGCAGCAGCGCGTCGTGGGCGTTTTGAGCAGGCGGATGGTGGAACCTTGTTCTTGGATGAAATTGGTGACATGCCTGCGGATACGCAAACGCGCTTACTGCGTGTGCTGGCGGATGGCGAATTTTATCGTGTCGGGGGACATACGCCCGTCAAAGTGGATGTTCGCATTATTGCCGCGACCCATCAAAACCTAGAGAGCTTAGTGAAAGAAGGTCGCTTCAGGGAGGATTTGTTTCATCGTCTGAATGTGATTCGCATTCATATACCAAGGCTCTCTCAGCGTCGTGAGGATATTCCTCGGTTAGCGCGTCACTTTCTGGCTCGATCAGCTGAAGAGTTAAGTGTTGAGCCTAAGCTGTTAAAAGCCGAGACAGAACAGTTTATTTGCGATCTTCCTTGGCCGGGTAATGTTAGGCAGTTAGAAAACACCTGTCGTTGGTTAACGGTCATGGCATCAGGGCGTGAGGTGCTGGTTTCTGACCTGCCACCTGAGTTGTTGGATCAGCAAGATCAAGGCCTGGCCTTAAGCGGTAATTGGGAACAGTTGCTTCGTAATTGGGCGGATCAGCAGTTAACAAATGGTCGTAAAACCATTCTCAATGAGGCCGTTCCGCAATTTGAACGAGCCATGATTGAGGTAGCGTTAAAGCATACAGCGGGACGTAAACGCGATGCCGCGGAGTTATTAGGCTGGGGACGCAATACGCTTACACGTAAAATTAAAGAGCTGGGCATGGAAGACAGTTCAGGCGATGAGGATGAGGACGAGTAGGTTAGTCGCTGGCAGGCTCAAGGGGCGCAACGCGCTCCATGCTTTGCAGCGCTTTCATACGTTGCTCGTGACGTAGGGCTACGGCATACTCAGCGACGGCTCTGGCTTGATGTTCGGTTAAATCTGGAAAATGCCCCATTGGGTGCCCAAATTGGTAGCCGTGTTTAATGATCAGAATAACATCGTGTTCTTGCAGTTGATTGACACCCGGTGGAAGGTTTTGAAGCTCAGGGCCCAGACCTCTGTAGGTGTGGCACTCTTTACAATAGTAAGCATACAGATCCACGCCTTGCGTCATTTTGGCAGGATTGTTTGCATCGCTGCAGCCCGCTAACCCTGCAAGGCTGATGAGGGTGAGGAGTAGATGTCGAATACGTATGCGCATTCAGGCCTCCAATGCGACTAACGGAAGGGCTGCTCCCGCCAGAGCCAATACGAGTTGTGCCATAATCAACCAAGGGTCATGTTGCCCTTGTCCTTTTATCGCATGGTCTGCCAAGGCCGCTTGTGAAAGCATTTTTTCTAAATCGTCTAGGTGTAATCGCTGACAGGCTTTGAGAACAGGACCTTTACGCTTACCCCAGACCTTTTCTTTTTGGCAGAGTGTATCCGCAGATAGACCGCGCGATAAACCTTGTATTAACGAATAGAGCGTTCGGATTTCGCGCGTGATGGCCCAGAGCACCACTGGGGCTTCAACGCCTTCTTGCCGAATAACCTGCAATATTTTCTGACAACGCACAGGTTGTCGCATAAGCGCGGCATCCATCAACGCAAATACATCATAACGTGAGCTATCGGAGACGGCTTCTAAAATTTGCTCAGCCGATATGTGGCCATCTGAGCAAAGAAGTCGTAACTTATCCAGTTCTTGACGAGCCGCAAGTAAGTTGCCTTCAACCCGATCCGATAAAAGCTGTGCGGCTTCCGTGTCGAGGTGTAGACCAATCGCATTGCCTCGTTGAATCAGCCATCCTGATAATTGTTGTGGCTCAAGTGGCCAGATTTCGACCATCAAGCCCCGTTTATCAATCGTGCTGTACCATGCACTTTTTTTACTGCCTGCATCTAGCTTATCTGCCACTAATAAAAGTGTAGTATCCGGTGCTGGATTGTCTAGGTAGGCTTGTAGGTGCTGGCTATCTGCTTTGTTGATTTTGGATTCGCCTAAGCGTATCTCAAGAATTTTTTGTTCAGAAAACAGCGAGAGCGCATTGGTGCTTTGCAGCGTGCCTTCCCAGCTGAAGTTCCCATCGACGTGAAAGACCTCTCGTTCAGAGAAGCCTTTCTGGGACAGAAAACGACGAATGTAATCGCAACTTTCTAAAGACAGCAAGGGTTCATCCCCATATACAAGGTATACAGGGAACACCGGATTTGAGCTCAGTTTGGCCGGAAGGTCTGTTGGGCGCAGTTTCATGCGTGCAAGTCGCTTTTAAGAGTCACTTGTTGAGTGTCCGCTCACGAGCTTTTTAAACGAATGTACTGACGCATAATTTGCTGGGCCAGTTCACGTCTGATTTGCTCTTTAAGGATGATTTCCTGCGTTTCTGTCGCGGTGATGTTGTCGGGGTCAATACTGTAAACGCGCTCAGCATAAAGGGTGCGCTCTGGCAGTAATTCATTGCCGTCACGATCAACCACACTTAAATGGATCACCGTTCTTAGCTCATACTCAGACGAACGGGCCAAACGTGTTAGAGACACGGTCCGTCGTATGTCCGACTGGTTTTTGAGCAGTAGCTGGATGTCGGCCTCTGGCAGCACCTCGACGCCATTTAACGTCATCGCTTGAGTGACCGCTCGAACCATCGCTGGACTGACGGATTCAGACACAATGCTGACGTGTGACAGCTCATCAGAAACACTATACGAACCACGTAAATGAAAACCGCACCCGCTGACCATCAAAGTCAGCAGGCACAGAAAACACCAGTGGCGTATGCGCAAGGACATCGCCATGATTAAAACTCCTAGCCGACCACTATGTTGAGTAGTTTATTCGGCACTGCAATTTTCTTACGGATCATTTTGCCTTCTATGTGCTTTTTCACATTCTCTTGCGCTAAGGCTAAGTGTAGAAGGGTATCTTCGTCAGCATCGGCAGCGACTTCTATGCGAGCGCGAACCTTACCATTCACTTGAACCACGATCTCAACCTTTGTGCGCGTCATCGCGGTTTCATCCGCCACGGGCCAAGCTGCGGCTACGACAGCATCTTGATGGCCTAACAGCGTCCAAAGCTCATGGGTGATATGAGGCACGATCGGTGACAAGAGTACCACGGCGGCCTCAAGTGCTTCCTGCATCACAGCACGGCCTTGATCAGAGGTGTCATCGAAACGTGACATCGCATTCGACAGCTCCATGATGGCGGCAATGGCCGTGTTGAACGTCTGACGACGTTCAATATCATCGGTCACTTTGCGAATGGTTTCATGCACTTTACGGCGCAATTCGCGTTGATCGTCCGTGAGTGCTTCGCTGTTCAGCTGAACCGTTGGAAGACCCTGGTTTAGATGGTCGTACACTTGCTTCCAAAGACGACGCAAGAAACGGTGAGCGCCCTCAACGGCTGAATCTGACCATTCCAATGATTGCTCTGGCGGTGCCGCGAACATCATGAAAAGGCGAACGGTATCGGCACCGTAGCGATCAATCATCACTTGTGGATCTATGCCGTTGTTCTTGGACTTGGACATTTTTGACATGCCGGAGACCAAAACGGGCTCACCATCATCCTTATGGCGGGCGCTGATAATGCGGCCCTTGTCGTCTGTTTCCGTGATCACGTCAGTGGGTGAAATCCAGACCTGGCCACCGCGCTCGTCTTCACGGTAATAGGTTTCGGCAAGCACCATGCCTTGGCAGAGTAGACGAGTGAAGGGTTCATCTGAATCGACAAGGCCTTCATCACGCATCAGCTTATGGAAGAAGCGTGAGTAGAGTAAATGCAGAATCGCGTGTTCAATACCCCCAATGTACTGATCAACGGGCAACCAGTAACGCGATTGTTCAGGGTCTAGCATGCCATCGGCTTTGTTGCGACTGGCGAAGCGAGCAAAGTACCAACTTGACTCCATGAAGGTGTCGAAGGTGTCGGTTTCGCGCTCAGCAGGGCCACCGCAACAAGGACAGGTGGTTTCAATGAAACTAGCGAGCTTTTTGATCGGAGAGCCAACTCCATCAAACTCAACGTCTTCAGGCAGAACAACGGGCAGTTGATCTTCTGGAACTGGCACAGGGCCGCAGCTTGCACAGTTAATGACCGGAATAGGAGCACCCCAGTAACGCTGGCGTGACACACCCCAATCGCGTAAGCGATAGTTAATGGTGACCTGACCACGGCCGCGTTTGCTCAACTCATTGGTGATGGCCTTAAAGGCAAGGTCAAAGTCCAAATCATCAAAATCGCCGGAGTTGATTAAGCTGCCTTTTTCTGTGAAGGCTTCTTTATCAAGATCGACGATGAGGTTATTGTCGATCGGTTCAATGACTTGCTTGATCGGCAGTCCATACTTTTTGGCAAACTCCCAGTCACGCTGATCATGTGCAGGTACGGACATGACGGCACCAGAGCCGTAGTCCATCAATACAAAGTTCGCCGTCCAAACAGGGACTTTTTTACCTGTCAGTGGGTGAGTCGCCTCAATTCCTAAATCGATGCCTTTCTTTTCCATGGTAGCCATGTCGGCTTCAGCCACTTTGACATTTTTGCAGTCATCAATAAAAGCGGCTATTTCGGCAGAGGTCTCTGCTGCTTTTAACGCCAGTGGGTGTTGTGCGGCCACCGCCAGGTAGGTTACGCCCATCAGCGTATCGGGGCGTGTTGTAAACACTTGAAGATCGCCGTAGTTGTCAACTTTAAACGACACTTCAGCGCCTTTTGAACGCCCAATCCAGTTACGCTGCATGGTTTTGACTTGCTCAGGCCAGTGTTCAAGCTTGTCCAAGTCATCCAAAAGCTGATCCGCATAGTCAGTGATTTTTAAGAACCATTGCGGAATTTTCTTACGCTCGACCAGAGCACCAGAACGCCATCCACGACCATCAATGACTTGCTCATTGGCCAGTACGGTTTGGTCAACGGGATCCCAGTTCACCTCTGATTCGCGTTTGTAAACCAAACCTTTCTTCAACAAACGTGTAAAGAACCATTGCTCCCAACGATAATACTCGGGATGGCAGGTGGCCAGTTCACGAGACCAGTCGTAACCAAAGCCCATTTGCTTGAGCTGATTGCGCATGTAGTCGATGTTTTCATAGGTCCATTTTGCGGGCGCCACTTTATTGTTGATCGCCGCATTCTCAGCCGGTAAGCCAAAGGCATCCCAGCCCATCGGTTGCAGTACATTTTTTCCCTGCATACGTTGGTAACGAGAGACCACATCACCTATGGTGTAATTACGAACATGTCCCATATGGAGTCGGCCGCTGGGGTAGGGGAACATGGACAAGCAATAAAATTTTTCGCGCGATGTGTCATCTACGGCTTTGAAACTTTGGTTATCTTCCCAGTACTGCTGGGCATTCGGTTCAATGGCCTGTGGCTGATAGTGCTCGTTCATTGTGTCTGATCAGATCTCTTGTTTGACGTCGGCACAGGCTGTTATGGATAAACGCGTAGGGCTCGATGTCAGATTAATTGGAAAGATGAGTCAATGCGGCATAGCATACAATATATGCAGAGATGCAAACAGGGCTTAATCACATCACCTTGCAGGTGAAGGAGACTTTATGAGCGACCCACTTAAAAAAACAAGCGATAGTGCTGCAAAAATGTCGCGTATCTACGACCGTGTCCTAGATCGCATACGTCATCAACTCGACGAAGCAGGCTATCAAACATGGGAGTCAGTTCAGGCCACGATCCGTGACGCAATCGAATTGGAGATGGCGGCTGAGGAAATGACGCGTGATGAGATAGATTTACTCAGCGCCTATATTGAACGCGACCTCAAGCAAATCGGCTATTATGCGCACGAAACGGGCGAGGGCATAGCCGCGTGGTTGAACTTTGATTTAAATGCCCTTGAGCAAACCATGGTCAAGCGTTTATGGGAATTGGCGGATCAAACTCGGGTGCAGCATGAGTTGCTGCGTGAGCAGCTTTCCCATTCTGAAACGGAGTATTTAGCCGGTGAAGTGACAGTACCGGGTCGATTGCGCTGTTTGAATTGCAATGAAGAGCAAGTGCTGATTCAAAGCAGCAGTCTTCAACCCTGTTCAGCCTGTGGTGCGGTGATATTTGTCCGAGATTCGCTGCCATGGCCGCCAGCCCAGCGTCATGAGCAGGAGAGCGAATAACAGAGTCGGCCATACACCCAAGTGTTGATAGGGTGTTTTGCCCTGCATCGCGGGAACCTCGGCGGTTAATACCTTGGCAACCTTGCGCGGTATTTGTGCTTCAATGCTGCCGTCGGATCGAATGACGGCAGTAATCCCATCATTGGTCCCGCGCAACAGCCAGCGGCCATTTTCGATGGCGCGCATCCGCGCAATTTGTAAGTGTTGATACGCTGCCAGTGAGTCACCAAACCATGCATCATTTGAAACGGTCAGGAGGAGCTGGCTGTTAAGTGCCGAGATGCGAGTTAATTCAGGGTAGGCAATTTCGTAGCAAATCAGCGGTGCAATGGCCCAATCCTTAACGGGTAGAGTGAGTTGGGTTTCGTGAGGCAGGCTAAATTCAGACATGGGTAAGTCGAAAAACGTAATCAACCCTCTGAGTTGATTTTCAAACGGCACATACTCCCCGAATGGCACTAGGCGCTGTTTATGGTAAACCCCTGAACTGCCACTAAAAATACCCAAACTATTGTGAAACATCATCAAGCTTTCATCATGTGGATTGCCCGTCATGAAAGGAAAGCCGCTCATCAAGGTTGTGTCGTTACTGTCTAAATAGTCAAAAAAAGGTTGGACGTACGGGGCTGCTTGAAAATATAGCGAAGGGATGGCGGTTTCGGGCCAAACAATTAAATCGACATCCTTGTGCGGCATGCTTAATTCAATTTGTTGATTAAGAATGTGCGGCAGATTATCTCCATCCCATTTATCGTGCTGGGAAATATTGGGCTGAACTAAAGCGACACGAAGCGGTGGTTTAGCTTCGGGAGTGGTCCACTCATTGGGTAGGAGCAGCGTTAAAAGGGGTAACGTGAGTGCGATGATTCCGGGCCCTGGGCGTTGGCTGCGTATGGCCTCCGTAATCCCGACAGCAAAGAGAAGCGAGAGTAATGAGAGTCCCCAAACACCGAGAATAGCGGCTAAAGAGCTTAAGGGGGTATCGATCCAAGCATAGCCTAAATAGAGCCATGGGAAACCTGTGAATAGCCAACTGCGCAGCCATTCAAAGATGATCCATACACCTACAAAGCCTAGCCATGCATAGCGTGGGATTCGATAAAAACGCGTAAAACACCAGCCTTGCAGTGCGAAGAGTGTGGCTAATGCCATGACAAAAAGGCTGGTGAGCAATACAGCAAGGGGAACGGGGGCGTAACCATAGGTATGAATGCTGACGTATACCCAAGAGACGCCCGCGCCAAAAAAGCCTAGGCCGTAACACCAACCAATCCAAATGGCCCGTTTCGCGCTAATGCCAGCGATGCTCAGGTAAAACAAAGCTGGGCTTAATAGTGCAAATAAAGGCATATTGAAGGGTGCAAACGCCAAGGTAGCCGTCAGGCCTGCACTAAGACTGACCGCTGGGCGAAGTAGACGACGTAGATTCAAACGGATGCCTATGATTGTTCAACCTGTAATAAGCGTATACGACGGTTGTCAGCCGATAAAACGGTGAAATTAAAGTGCTCAAAGCTCACTTGTTCCCCTTTTTGTGGCAAGCGACCAAAGCGTTGGGTGACTAAGCCGCCAATGGTATCGAACTCGTCATCTGAAAAATGACTGTTAAAGTGATCGTTGAAGTCTTCGATGGTGGTTAAGGCTTTGACAAGGTAGCTCTGTTCATCCAGTGCTTTGATATTGCCTTCGTCATCGTCATCGTCATGCTCGTCTTCAATTTCACCCACAATTTGTTCCAAGACATCTTCGATTGTGATTAACCCAGAGACGCCACCATACTCATCAACCACGACGGCCATATGGTTTCGTGCACCACGGAACTCACGTAATAGTACATTCAGACGCTTGCCTTCGGGGACAAAGACGGCAGGGCGTATGCAGTCTTGTAGGCTGAAGTTGTCGAGATTGCCATCCAGCATAAAGTTAAGCAGATCTTTGGCTAATAAAATGCCGATGACTTCGTCGGGATTTTCACCACAGACGGGAAAGCGTGAGTGAGCGGTCTCGATAATGATGGGTAAAAATTCCCGAGGCGCTTGGTTAATTTGCACCATTGTGACTTGAGAGCGAGGAACCATGGCATCTCGGACTTTCATATCCGAAACCTGCATGGCCCCTTCAATAATATTCAAGGCATCGTTATCAAGTACGCCAGCCTCAGCCGCATCATATAAACCTTGAATTAAGGCTTCCCGGGTAGGGGGTTCATCAGAAAAAGCCTGGGCTAGCTTGCCGAGCCAGCCTTTAGTGGCAGATCCCGATCGTTCTTCGCTCATAATGTCCTCTTAAGCGGATAAGTATGGATTTGAAATACCGAGCTGAGCAAGAAGATTGATTTCCAGTGCTTCCATCTCTTCGGCGTCAGTGTCATTTATATGATCGAATCCGATAAGATGCAAGAGGCCATGAATCACCATGTGCGCCCAATGGTGCAATAAGGGTTTGTTTTGCTCTTGGGCTTCGCGGGCAACGACATCTGCGCAGATGGCTAAATCACCAATTAAATCAGTGGGTATGCCCGGTGGCGCTTCAAAAGGAAAAGACAAAACGTTGGTCGAAGCGTCTTTTCCACGCCATGTGTGGTTAAGTTCTCGGCTTTCGTCTTCTGTGACAATGCGGATGCAGACTTCTGCTCGTAAGCGTCGGCCTGTCATCGCGAGCTTTAGCCAGCGTTCGAAGTCCGCTTCCGTGGGAAGGTTTTTAGGGTCTGTTTCATATAAAACATCGACAAAGTAACTCATGAGTGGTTCTCGTGTTTGCGTGAGCTTCTTTCCGCTTCAAGTTTCTCAAAACGATCATAGGCGACAACAATGTGTTGGACGAGCGGATGGCGTACCACGTCACGCGCGGTGAAGTGTGAAAAGCCTATACCCTCAACGCCTTTGAGCACTTCAATCGCATGCACCAATCCTGAACGGGTGCCTTTGGGCAAGTCAATTTGAGTCACATCACCGGTAATGACGGCTGTCGAGCCAAAACCGATACGCGTCAAAAACATTTTCATTTGTTCGCGAGTGGTGTTTTGGCTTTCATCTAAAATCACAAAAGAGCCATTGAGTGTCCGTCCACGCATGTAGGCTAACGGTGCTATCTCAATCACGTTCTTCTCAATGAGCTTGGCCACTTTTTCAATTCCAAGCATTTCGTAGAGCGCATCGTAGAGTGGGCGCAAATAAGGGTCAACTTTTTGCGATAAATCACCGGGGAGAAAGCCCAGTTTTTCGCCTGCTTCAACGGCAGGACGAACCAATAAAATACGGCTGACTTCTTCGCGCTCTAAGGCTTCAACTGCACAGGCAACGGCGAGATAGGTTTTGCCAGTTCCTGCCGGCCCAATTCCAAAATTTATATCGAGGGTTTGGATTGAGCGCACGTATCGTTGTTGGTTTTCACTGCGCGGGCGAATCTGCATCTTGCGTGTACGGATGGTGTAGTCGCGATCACCTACCCCAGAGGACGGCAGTTGCTGTTCGAGGCCAGTTTGTTGAAGTCCTAGATGGATATCGTCAGGGCTTAATTCTTTCCCTTTACACGCCTGTTGATACAGGTCCTGAATCAGGGGTTTGACTTGACGGCTGACGAGGCTATTGCCTATCAATTGGAATTTGTTGCCACGATTGAGCACTTCAATGCCCAAGCGCTCTTCAATCAGCTTAAGATGCTCATTCATCTGACCACAAAGACTGGCAAGAGCGGCTGGGTTGTCAGGTTCAAGCGCAAAGTTTACAGGTTGTTGGTTTGACAAGTTATCATCCTAAAGTAGCTGGCGAAGCATTAATGCGTTTGATCAAGTTCAGACGATACGAGTTCGCCAACCAAAGAGTTTGCATACGCCTGCACAATACGAACATCAGCGAAATGGCCTATTAAGTTGGGATCGTCGCAGCGGAAGTTAACCACTCGGTTATTCTCCGTGCGTCCCGATAGCTGGCCAGGATCTTTCTTAGAATAGCCATTGACGAGAATACGCTCGACATTCCCGACCATGCGACGACTGATCTGCATGGCTTGCTGGGTAATACGATCTTGAAGAATATTCAGTCTTAGTTTTTTTGTTTCATCGGTGACATTGTCGGGTAGATCGGCAGCAGGCGTGCCAGGACGACGGCTGTAGATGAAACTGAATGAACTATCAAAGCCTATGTCTTGGATTAAATTCATTGTGGCTTCGAAGTCAGTGTCTGATTCGCCTGGGAAACCGATAATAAAGTCCGATGAAAAGCTGATCTCGGGTCGTAGTTTGCGAATACGGCGCAGTTTAGACTTGTATTCCAAGACGGTATGCCCGCGCTTCATGGCCATCAAAATTCGATCCGAGCCACTTTGGACAGGCAGGTGAAGGTGGCTAACCAGTTCAGGGACATCCGCATAGGCTTGAATTAAGCTTTCACTGAACTCGACAGGGTGAGAGGTCGTGAAGCGAATGCGGTCGATGCCGTCGATGGCGGCCACACGGCGAATCAACTCAGCCAAATCGGCGTCGGTGCCATCGTTGGTGGCACCCCGGTAGGCATTCACATTTTGACCGAGCAGGTTAACTTCACGCACGCCTTGTTCTGCCAGCTCCTCACACTCTCTGAGCACATCGGCCAGTGGACGGCTAACTTCTTCGCCGCGTGTATAGGGAACTACACAGAACGTACAGTATTTACTGCAGCCTTCCATGACCGACACAAAGGCTTCGGCACCTTCTACTTTGGGTGCGGGCAGATGGTCAAATTTTTCAATCTCAGGAAAGCTAACATCAACGATGCCGACGATGCCTTTTTTGGATTCATTAATCATCTCAGGCAAGCGATGCAGCGTTTGTGGGCCGAAAATCATATCGACATAGGGCGCGCGATCACGAATCGCTGAGCCTTCTTGGCTGGCAACGCAGCCGCCCACACCAATAATAAGATCCGGGCGCTGCTCTTTAAGCTTGCGCCAACGACCCAATTGGTGGAATACTTTTTCCTGAGCCTTTTCGCGGATGGAGCAGGTGTTGAGTAATAATACATCGGCATCATCAGGCGAGTCAGTCAGTTCCAGTGCATGACTTTCACCGAGAAGGTCTGCCATGCGTGATGAGTCGTACTCGTTCATCTGACAACCGTGTGTCTTGATAAACAGCTTTTTAGCCATGTGTCACCTGTGTTGCAAAAAGAGGTTAAAATCAGGATCGCGAATTATAGCCGAGCCGAGCCTTGTAGGCTACCGCTGGTTAAATTATAGACAAATTGGGTGGGATGATGGGATTGTCTTTAAAGTGGGCGAATATTGTCGGAGTTTTATGCGCGCTTTCATTCCTGGCAAGCAGTGTTCAGGGAGAGGGGCATTCTGCCTCCGTGTCTGAAGAGGATCAAGTGCTCACCCAGCAGCTCATGAGTCAGCTGCAAGAGTGGTACCGTGCCGCTGATGAAAACGATCCAGACGCCTATTTTAATCTTGGTCAATACTATCGAACCGGAATAGGCATCGAGCCTGATTTAGAACTGGCCGAATTTTTTTATGGAAAAGCAGCTGAATTAGGTCATCTATCGGCCCAGAAAAACCTGGCGACGCTCTATTATTTTGCCTTTCCAGATTCACCGCGCACCCAGCAGGCTCATGATTGGTGGTTACGTGCCGCGTATTTGGGCGACACAGAGGCCCAAATGCGTTTAGCAGCACTCTATTTTAAAGGCCCTGTGTTGATGGATCCAATTGAGGGGGCTGCTTGGGTGTTTGTCGCTGCCAGCTCAGGGGACATGAAAGCACGGCTGACTCAGGATCAGCTAGAAAGCAATTTATCGGCCGAGGCGCTTGTGCAAGTGAAAGAACGCCACGCTATTTTACAAACCCAGATGAAGCCTATGCCGCCCTCATCATTTGAGGCAAATCCGCAAGGCGGCATGCCTGAATACCCACCGATGCGGTTGAGCATTCCTGTGGGAGGACCAAGACACTATGTTCAAGTGGCTGCGCTTGCACAGCGCGAGGATGCCGAACGTATGGCTCAAAGGATTCAAACGGAGCATCAGGATCTGCTGGAGCAGCTGAGAGCCTATGTGATGGAATTTAGTTCAGCGACAGGGCGAGTGGTGTATCGTGTTCAAATTGGCTCGATGGATGAGGCTCGTCAGGCAGCAGAACTGTGTCGTCAATTTAAACAACGTCGTATGGATTGTTTTGTCGGGCGCGATTAAATTTTAAGAAGCAATCTCTGGGTTGAGAGTAGGAGCCTTGGCTTATTAACACGTCAAGCGCGACCATAACGATCCTCAAAGCGCACAATATCATCTTCACCTAAATACGAACCTGACTGCACTTCAATTAACTCCAGAGGGATCACTCCAGGGTTTTCCAGTGCGTGTACTTGGCCGATGGGGATATAGGTTGATTCGTTCTCAGTCACTAGGTAGGTTTTATCACCCTTCGTTACCTTGGCTGTTCCACTGACTATGATCCAATGTTCGGCGCGGTGATGGTGCATTTGCACCGATAGTTTTGCACCGGGCTTCACCGTAATGCGTTTGACTTGATAACGCTCGCCATGGTCGATGGCATCGTAAACGCCCCAAGGGCGATAGACTTCACGGTGATTTAGGTGTTCAGTACGACCCTCGGCCTTTAAACGCTCAACGATTTTTTTAACGTCTTGCACCTGATCCTTATGCGCAACTAACAGCGCATCTTGGGTATCGATAATAACTAAATTCTTCAGACCCAGTGTGGCGATTAGACGCTTGTCGCCTTTAACGAGTGTGTTGTGTGTATGTAAAGCGACGACATCACCACTAAAATGATTGCCCTCTGCATCTTTATCGCTTACTTCCCAAAGGGCTGACCAAGAGCCGATATCGCTCCAACCAGCATCTAGCGGTACCATGACCGCATCTCGTGTCTTTTCCATGACCGCATAATCGATGGAGTCTTCAGGGCAGGCAGCAAAGGCTTTGGCTTGTACACGAATAAAATCCAAATCAGAGGAAATATTCGTCATGGCCGCTTGGCAAGCGTTAAAAATATCGGGGCGCGACTTGGCTAGTGCATCCAGATAGCGACTGGCTCGAAACATAAACATACCACTGTTCCAGCAATACTCACCGGATTCAACGTAATCTTTAGCAGTGCTGAGATCAGGTTTTTCAACAAAACGACTGACCCTAAAACCACTCCCAAGTGCCTGCCCTTTTTGAATATAGCCATAGCCTGTCTCGGGATGGGTTGGTACTATGCCGAAGGTTACTAGCTTTCCATCCTCAGCAAGCGGCAAGGCACGGATGATGACTTGTTGAAACTCAGCTGTATTTTGAATCAAATGATCCGCTGCCAATATCAGTAGGATAGGATCCTGTCCTTGAGCTATGACATGTAGTGCTGCCAAAGCAATAGCGGGCGCGGTATTTCTGCCAACGGGTTCAAGGATGATCTTGGCCTGCTTAAGACCGAGCTGGCGCAATTGCTCGGCAGCGATAAAGCGGTGTTCTTCGTTGCAGATAAGCAAAGGCTGCTGCGTATTGATGCTGTCTAAACGGGCGATAGTGCTTTGCAGCATGCTCAGTGGGGAGGATGTTAAATGAAGAAACTGCTTAGCATAACCCATACGGGAAAGTGGCCAAAGACGGGTGCCTTGACCACCCGCTAAAATCACTGGAAAGAGGATGTTGTTGTTCATGGTGCAAGCATAAGCTCTGACTCATCAACACTCAAGATGCAGTGGAGGAGCGTTTCAGTGCTTGTAATACTCTTTATACCAAGCAATAAAGGCATTCACTCCCTGTTCAACAGAGGTATTCGGTGAGTATCCGGTGAGCTCAAATAAGGCCGAGGTGTCGGCCCATGTGGCAGGTACATCACCCGGTTGCATCGGCATTAGATTTTTGATCGCTTTTTTGCCAATCGCATCTTCCAGACACTCAATGAATTTCATTAAGTGCACAGGTTGCCCATTACCGATATTAAACAATTGATATGGGGGGGATTGCTCTGTACCAACGGGTGGCTTATCAAGCACTTGGATGACGCCTTCAGCAATATCATCGACGTAAGTGAAGTCGCGCTGCATATCCCCGTGGTTGTATACATCAATGGCTTGGCCTGAGTAGATGGCTTTTGCAAACTTCATCGGTGCCATATCAGGACGGCCCCAAGGGCCATACACGGTGAAAAAGCGCAGTCCAGTCACGGGCAGTTGATACAGATGAGCATAGGTGTAGGCCATAAGCTCATTGGATTTTTTGGTGGCCGCATAGAGGGAAATGGGTGTATCCACACGGTCATCGGTTGAGAAGGGCATTTTTGTGTTGTTGCCATAGACGGAGCTTGAGGTTGCATAGACGAGGTGTTTCACACCCGAGTGTCGACAGCCTTCTAAAACAGTCATGGTTCCGACGACATTGCTGTCGATGTAGGCCATAGGGTTGTCGATTGAGTAACGAACACCTGCTTGAGCCGCTAGATGGATGACAAGATCGAATTCGCTGTTGCGAAAAAGCTCACTCATTCCTGTTCGGTCTGAAATATCTAGACATTGAAATTGGAATGCCGAGTACGGGGTGAGTTGAGTTAAACGCGCGTGCTTGAGTGTTGGATCGTAATAGTCGTTGAGATTGTCAATGCCTGTCACATGATGGCCAAGGTTGAGCAGTCTGAGTGAAACCGCCGCACCGACGAATCCGGCTGTGCCAGTGACAAGTATCTTTGACATAGAAGGGTATCCCACACAAAAAAACAGCATCATAACAAAATTTTCAGTAGGGAGCAGATAAATAGATGCAGCGATCTACGACTTTTGTTAAGAAGGTGAGTCTTTAGCCTTAGCTTAAAAAAGAGTAGATTGGCTTTATAGAAAGTCTAGGATTCAAACGCATCAAGATGAGCAAACACTATCGTATGCATAAGTGAGCTTCCATGTCGATTCTCAGTATAAAGCGTCAACTTAAATTCCAAAAAATTGCGACGAGGACGGCGGCCGCTCTGTCTATTGCAAAAGAAAAGGGAGAGTTTGATGCTGCGATTAATGCATGTCTTAAGGATGTGGCAGCGCTGTTTAAAGTCGATCGAGCCTATATGTTCGAGTTTAGTCAGGACTTAACGCAGATTGAAAACACGCACAATTGGATAACTGAGGGGTTGTCGTTACCCAGCAATGAGCTGCGCTTTTTTTATGTCCAGGATGTCCCCTGGTGGAAAGAAACGATCTTTAAGCAGGGGTATGTCAGTGTTGGCGATGTTCAGCTTTTGCCCTCACATGCAACGCAAGAGCGAGACTTGTTTCCACGGTTGGGTATTTCCTCCTTTCTTGATGTGGTGATGTACGGCAGCGAAGGGAATATAACAGGCTTTATAGGCCTTGCCGGTATCACACAGCATAGGTCTTGGGGCTTGGCGGATCGACTTGCTTTACGAATTTTAGCGGGGATTTTGGGGTCGGCACTCGAAAGTCGCCGCGCCATGCAAATGATTCAGCGTCAGTCTCAATATAGGGTATTGATATTGGGTTTGGCTCAATCCTTCATCAACTTTCCTATTCATGAATGTGACGCAGTCATTAATAATGCGCTTGAGCGCATTGGGGTATTTTTTAAAGCCGATCGTGCATATGTGTTCGACTATGATTTTGACAATCAAACCAGCAGTAACACCTATGAGTGGTGTGCTGCTGGCGTCTCATCAGAGATAAACGGGCTTCAAAACATACCGCTGGATCATGTCAGTCATTGGTTGGAGTGCCATCTTCGTGGTGAACCCTTATTTGTTGGTGATGTACAGTCCTTACCGGAGAGCCATCTGCGTATGTTGTTGGAGTCTCAGGGTATTCAAAGCCTGATCAACGTGCCACTCATGAATGGGCACGAATGTTTGGGGTATGTGGGACTTGATATTGTTAATAAAAACTCGGTTGTGTTGGGTCGAGATGAGCAAGAGCTATTAGCTCTGTTTGCAAAGTTATTGGTCAATGTACAGTTACGGCTTCAGGCCGATCTGGTCATGAGACAAAGTGAAACGCGTGCCAAAGCGCAGCGCGTTGCAATTGCGAAGTTAGCCTTAAACTCCAATCTGATTGACGGAGATATGACGGATGCTGTTCGTTTTTTGCTCCGAACCTTATCAGAGGCGCTGGAGGTGGACCGAACGAGTTTTTGGATCTTAAATAATCATGATTTGCATTGCATCGTGGCTTATCATGCACAAGATGAATCGTTCTCAGATGGGCAAGTGATTCTAAGGGAGAACATCCCTCGTTATTTCAAAATCTTAAAGTCAGCTGAAGTGATCTCGATTGATAATACACAGAAGGATGTGCGGCTTCTGGAATGGAGTGATCTTTACACCAAAAAACTGGGGATTAGCTCTTTAATTGATGCTGGAATCTTTATCGATGGCGAAGTCGCGGGCTTAATTTCGGCAGAGCACTTAGGCCCTCCTCGTCAGTGGCATTTGGATGAGCAATCGTTCGTCTCTACCGTGGCTGCAATAGCCACGCAGTTACTGTTAAATGTCGAGCGTAAAAAAGCGGAAGAGCAATTGAAAGAGGCCGCGAGTGTATTCCAGCACGCAAACGAAGGTATCATGATTACGGAGTCTGATGGTACGATTGTCGATGTCAACGAAGCCTTTACACGAATAACGGGTTATACCGCCGACGAAGCCATCGGACAAAACCCACGTATCTTGAAATCAGGAAAACAGGATAAAGCCGCTTACGAGACCATGTGGAAAGCGCTGTTAACGGAGCGTTCATGGACAGGGGAAATATGGAATCGTCGTAAGAATGGAGAGGTCTACGCCGAAAGGCAAACGATTAGTGCGGTCCTTGATGACGAGGGCGAAGTAAAACGTTACGTTGCCCTTTTTTCGGATATCAGTGCACTTAAAGCACATCAAGAACAACTCGAATACATTGCGCATTATGATGCATTAACTGGGTTGCCTAATCGCGTTTTATTGGCAGATCGTATGCAGCAGGCCATGTCTCAAGCTTTGCGTCGTGGTGAAAAAATGGCAGTTGTGTATTTGGATTTAGATGGGTTTAAAGAGATCAATGATGCGTACGGCCATAGTGTAGGCGATCGATTTTTAATCATGCTGTCGGCCAATATGAAATCTACGCTTCGCAGTAGTGACTCCTTGGCACGTCTGGGAGGCGATGAGTTTGTGGTTATTATGACCGACTTATCCAGCACAGATTCTTGCTTTCCTTTGTTGTCACGGTTACTGAGTGCGTCGTCCGAAAGTGTGCAAATACAGGATCGAGCGTTAAAAGTATCGGCCAGTTTAGGCGTGACATTTTTTCCTCAAGTGGAAGCCATTGATGCTGAACAGTTGTTGCGCCAAGCGGATCATGCCATGTATCAAGCAAAAATGAGCGGGAAAAACCGCTATCATATCTTCGATGCCGAACAGGACCGTTTTGAGCGTGACCGTCACCAGTCGGTACAACGACTAGAACAGGCGCTGAATCATAACGAGTTTGAGTTGTTTTATCAGCCGAAAGTGAACATGCAAACACATGAAATCATTGGGCTTGAGGCATTGATTCGTTGGCGTCATCCAAAAAAAGGGATTCTATCACCGGGCTATTTCCTTTCTGAATTGCACCATCATCCGTTAATGGTACGTTTGGGGGATTGGGTGTTAAACACGGCTTTAGCTCAAATGTCTAAATGGCTTGAGCTGGGAGTGAGTGTTATTGTCAGTGTAAATGTTGACCCAATGCAGATGGTTCAGCCTGATTTTGTTGAAAAGTTGAAACACTTGTTACTCCACTATCCCACATTAGAACCTCAGAGCTTGGAGCTGGAGGTTCTTGAAACAAGTGCGATAGAGGATATGGCGCATGTGTCCGCATTACTGAAGAGTTGTAAGCAGCTAGGGGTTCGGATAGCTTTGGATGATTTTGGTACAGGTTACTCATCACTCTCGTATTTGAAACGCTTACCCGTCGATGTGATCAAAATTGATCAAGCATTCGTCAGGGATATGCTAGATGATGCAGACGATCGGAGTATCTTGCAGGGAATTGTGGGGCTGGCTGAAGCCTTTAACCGCCAAGTGATTGCCGAGGGCGTTGAGACCGAGGCCCATGCTCAGTTACTCATTGAAATGGGATGTATCTTGGGGCAAGGCTACGCCATTGCCAAACCCATGCCCGCTGAAGAGGTGTTGCCTTGGTTGGCCTCATATTCACAATCAGTGCATTGAAAGGCTGCGCTCAGGATGTTCCCCGAGCGCAGAGTCGGCTTACCTTAGACCTTGGTTAAGCGTAAGTAAGGACGCAGTTCATTCCAGCCTTGTGGAAAAATATCGCTTGCCGTTTCGTTGCTGATAGAGGGTGGGATGATGACTTCATCGCCTTTTTTCCAATCAGCAGGTGTCGCAATGCGTTTAGCATCACTCAACTGCAGCGCGTCGATGACGCGAAGAATCTCATCAAAATTACGTCCACATGACATAGGATAAGTCATGGTAAGACGAATTTTCTTATTCGGATCGATAATGAATACGCTTCTGACGGCCGCTGTCTCGCTTTCCCCTGGGTGAATCATGCCGTATAGCTCAGAGATTTTATAGTCTTCATCGGCAACGATAGGGAACTCTAAGGTTGTATTTTGGGTGTCATTGACATCTTCAATCCATTTGTTGTGTTCTTCAACCGTGTCGGTTGAAAGGCCTAGAGATTTAGTATTGCGTGCCGCAAACTCACTGGCTAATTGAGCCGTGCGTCCCATTTCTGTTGTACAAACTGGAGTGAAGTCAGCGGGGTGGCTGAAAAAGAAGACCCATGAATCACCGCTCCATTCGTGAAAGTCAATTTCACCTTGAGTTGTATCGATTTTGAAGTTCGGTGCGATATCGCCTAAACGTAATGACATGTGATATTTCCTCTTAGATTGTTGTGCATTCATTTAGTGACGCTAGATCATCAAATATATCTAATTGTAATAAGTATATTCTATTAATGAATATAATAGTGAAAATCAATCTAACATAAGAGAAGTCTAATTGAAAATAATTTAATATTAACTGTCGCTAGAGTTGTTTCAGTCGCGAAGGTTCGCATCCATTTCAATCACAGTACTTTAAAGAGAAGAACAATGGACATTAAAGCGTTAGAGCCAGGCTTCAGTATTTGTCATGCCATTCAGATATCCGATGTCAGCCGTATTAAAGCATTGGGTTTTAAAAGTGTTATTTGCAATAGAGTGCCCGGAGAAGCTGATGACTATCAACATGATTCGAGTCTTCGCCAAGCCATAGAGGCAGAAGGGCTGCTCTGGAAAGAGATTCCAGTCGTACCGGGTGAGTATACAGAAGAAGCAATTGAAGCCTTTGGGCATGCGATTGAGGTGCTTCCGACGCCTATCCTTGCTTTTTGTAGGACGGGACGCAGAGCGGTTTCTTTATGGGTTCATAACCAAGTTAAGTTGCAAGATTGTGACTTAGGCGCTTTGCTCAATGCGGCTCATGCCGCAGGCCATGACTTACAAGACAGTCGTCCCGCGTTAGAGAAACGCATGGCGAATAAAGCGTAAATGCGGTGCTGTTATCTGTATGAGCGCTGCCTTGAGATAGGTGTATAATTGCAGTGAATAAGGCGTGTCGGTCTGTTCGATGTCTGACGATCAATTCGCCGAACGTTACGGGTAATCTACGCATAACAAGGAGCTGTTTTGAAATGATAACAAATACCTATATTTTCCGCTTTGCCCTAGATAAGAAAATTATCCCCTCAGTCGCCTTGGGCTTGTGCTTAGGGTTTCATACGGCTTTCGCGACCGAGATGCCGGAGCGCTTTGTACCTGCTGTCTTGCCGATTGAACGCGTTGTGCTTTCAACCTCTGGAGTGGCGTTGTTTCAACAAGGCGGAAAGGTCGATGGGCAGGTCGAAGTGCAATTGCAGGCCAATACATCCGAAATGAATGATTTGCTCAAGTCCTTGGTCTATTGGGATCAGGGGCAAGGACGTATAGTCGGGGTCCGTTATCCGGGGCAATCGGCGTTGGAGCGTATTCTGTCGGGGTTAGCGCTGGATTTGTCGAATAACCCAGGTTGGGTTGACATTCTTACCCAGCTGCGAGGGCAAGAGATCACACTTGAACAGACCTCCGGTGCGACCTTAACGGCCCGCGTGCTAGGGGCGGATCGTCGAACGGTTCGGATAGGGGATCAGTGGCTTGAGTTGGATTATCTGAACTTGGTCTCAGATACAGGTTTGGAAAGTATCCAATTGGATCAAATTCGTCGTTTTGAATTGACGGATGTGCGTTTGCAGTCTGATCTGAGTCGAGCCTTGAGTGCTTTAGCGCAAGATCGTCAGTCCGAGCGTAAACGCGTGAGTCTGTATTTGGCTGGCGAGGGGGAGCGGGAGGTAGCGATCACCTATATAGCGGAAGCCCCTATTTGGAAAACCAGTTATCGTTTATTGCTTTCGGAAGGGAATACACAAGAGGCTGCTAGTCTACAAACCTGGGCCTTGGTTGAGAACACTAGCGATCAGGATTGGCATGAGATCAGCCTAGCCCTAATCAGTGGGCGTCCGTTAAGCTTTATCGAGGACCTTTATCAATCGCGTTTTATCGAGCGGCCTGTGCATGAGTCAGTTGCTTTCCAGTCAATAGTGCCCCAGACCTATGCTTTGGCCCGAGGAGCGGCTGCAGACACGGTGATTGCTGAAGGGGTGATGCCGTTAGCCATGTATGCACCGAGTCCTGCGCCAGCACCTGCACCTAGTTCAAGCCCCAGTCCAAAAGCCGGAGGAATTGATAATGTTGGAGGAGCGGATGTGGGGACGCATTTTGAGTATCGACTTGATAACGTAACCTTACCTCGGCAGCAATCCGCGATGTTGCCCATACTGAATGCTCAGGTTGAAATTACACCTGTGTCCATTTATGACGCTCAAGTGCACGCAAAGCATCCATTACGAGGTGCGCGTGTGCGTAACCTGTCGGATAAGCCCTTACCTGAGGGGCCGATGACGGTCATGATGGGGCAGAGTTATGTCGGAGATGCTCGCATTGATCATATCCCTGCTGGTGCGGAGCGAATGATCAGTTATGCGGTGGATTTAGACGTTCAAGTTCAGCGTGATGGTCAACAATACGACACCCAGCTAACACAAGGGCGGGTTGAAAAAGGAATGTTGATCTTACAGAAAACTCGCCAACGCGAGACGATTTATCATGCGACGAATGAATCGGCGCAACAACGTGATTTGATGGTGCTTCACCCGCGACACGCGGATTGGCAGTTGGCGAATCAAGCGTATGCCTTGGACGAAACCGAACAGCATTATCGCGTGACTCTAGATCTTGAGGCGCAATCTGAGCAACGTCTGATTGTTAAGGAAACACGCGTTGATTGGGAGCGTATTCAGTTAGGCCCCTTAAATGAAGCGCAGCTGCTCTATTGGTCAACACAAGGGGCGATTGCGGCTGACACTAAAGCGAAGCTGGCGGAAGCCGCCGCATTACGCCAAGCTTGGTCACGCGCGGAGCAGGTGCTAGCCGATGTAGAGCACCCGATTGCGCGTATTTATGAAGAACAGGCGCGTATCAGAGCCAATCTTGAAGTATTGGAAGCAGGATCATCGCTGTACGTTCGTTTAGTGGATCGTCTTAATCTGCAAGAAAATCAACTGGAACAGCTTGAAGCTCAGTTGCTGACGGCACAAAGTGATGTTCAGAAAGCACGCAGCACTTTTGAAGATTACATTGCCGGTTTGTAGTTCACCTTTTAAAACGCACTAAAGTCTTACACATCAGTGCGTTTGGCCGACTGCGAACGTTCAATATATTGATGAGTGAAGGCTAAGCCTAATAAACACAAGCCAAGCCCCATGAACGACACCACCCGCAGTAATCCGGTGAGCCCAGACATGTCGATCAGGAAGATTTTTCCTATCGTGATCATTAATAGCGCCATTCCGGCTTGATACAGTCGAGCTTGTTGGCGCAGGGTGCCATAGAGCAAGCTGGCGACGGCCATCATCAGCCAAACCAAAGAGTAGGTGTACAGCTCACCCCCTTCAGCTCGAGGTACTAGCGAGAGTTCTCCCTGCCAAAGATGTCGAATTTCCAGATTCAGAAAGATCCACGTGCCGATGCCTGCCAGTGCATAAAAGTGCGTTTGCAAAGCGGGCTTATAAAACTTGGCGGCCAACCCAAAGAGTAAAACAGGCGCGCCGTAAGCCAGCAATAGAAGGTTGGCGATGGGGCGGCTGCTGATCACCTCATTTGCGTGAAATAGCGGGTTAAACCAGGTTAAGAGCAAGCCGTAATTGAGCACGAGTGCCAGCAATAACAACTGAGCGGCTTTATGGTAAAAGGGCGTCAACTGCTCTGATAAGAAGCCTCGGTAGTAGTAAACCAACCCGAGCGCGCCCCACAGTACACCATTGAGCGCGGCTTCCGTAAAACCGTATTCATGTTTAAACATATTCCCAGCGTAGAGCCAGTAACGCAGTGCCATTGCACAGAAGAGTACAGCCAAGTGCAGACTGACGCCCTCTAGCCAGCGGCGCAGGCTGAGATCTTGGTTGAGTCTTGAGGCGATCAGCGTAAGGGCGAAACAACCCGCATAGATAAGCAAGGACGTTTCAAATCTTGGCAAAATCCAAGGCAAAATAGTGAGTCGTGTAAGAATCAGCATTAGGATGACTTTCATCAACCCCCTTAATAAAGGATGCGGGTTTTCTGTATGAAGCCAAGCAAGTGAAACGACTTGTGCTGCGAGTGCGAGTGTGAGTGTGGCCGTATCGAGTAAAATGATCACGGCCAATGAATAGCCAAGATGCCCTGCAAAGATCAACCAGGTTTTGCCAAAGTCTTTTTGTTGGCGAAGGTGTCCTCGTCCGATATAGGCCAAGCCTAAGATTAACGATAACGCACTGACAAAACCCTTATGCAGCGGAAGTTCGGTGTATTGCCAGATGAGCGCTAGTGCGATTAAGGGGAACAGAGTGCCTAAGGATAACGCGAGGGCCGGGTAGCGAGTCTTCTGTAACGAAAAAAAGGCAAAGCCACAATAGATGCATGTCCAAACAAGTAAGAGTTGCTGTAAAGCGAGCGAGTGTTCGGTGGTATTCGTCCAGCTGAAGCCTAAATGGACCAGTATGATAGCTAGGGACATGACTAGAACGCTGAGCCAAGGCAGAAGCTTTAAGTGTTCATTGCGGAGGCTGGCGACAAGAATGAGCAGCAGCAAGGGTGTCCAAGACAGAATTGCATGTTCCCATGCGGGGTTAAGCAGAAAGCCAATGGCCTGTGCGAGTAATAATAGGGCTAAGCCAAGGGTGAGTTGTTGTTGATCCTGTTGCTTTAGTCGAAAGAACGCGCTGAAGGATCGCTTTAATGGCTGATCAACGAAGACTTTTTTCAGGCGAAAGTTCGCGTGCGGTATGCTGATTAAGGCGTAGCCTGCCAGCGTAAGGTAGAGCCCAGTCCACTCAACACCATAGTTGGCGAGTTGCATCAGCCACCACCAGCCCAAAATACCCGCGAGGGTTAGAGCAAAAAGCCAAGTACGTTGCACATAGCGTTGCAGGAACAATGCAGCGCTGCTGATAATGAGAATGTAGACAAGTACCAATAAGGGTTCACCTCCACTGCCACCAAGCAATAAAGGCACCAAATAACCGCCTGTAATGCCGATGAGGGCAAGTGTGGGGCCGTGCCATAACGCCAATAACATGCTTGCGAGTGACACAAGCGCGAGTAATGCAAATACCAGAAGAGGTGGCCAGAGTTGATATAAATGCAGCGACGCTAAGATAACGCTGTAAAGCATGACACTGGCGCCGCCTGCCAACGCCGCAACGGCGGAGTAGGCCACTTGTGTTTTTCGCCTAAGCCACTCGGCTGCCACTAAAAGCGCTAAGCCTGTCATAATGCCAAGGGAAATGCGGGCGGTGGGACCAAGCAAACCCTGTTCAATGGAATACCGCGCGAGAAAAACACCGGATAGGGCAACACAGAGTCCACCCACCCAAACCATCCAGTTCCCAGATTTTGGTGAGGGGGTCTGGCGTTCCGTCGTAGCAACACTTTCGGGTTTAGGGTGTTTAGTGTCCTTACTATCCCAAGGGTCGACGACGGGTACCGCTGCAGCCTCAATAGGCCGCGCGTCAAGGGGAGTGGGTTTAGGCGTCGATTCGGAGGCACTCGTTGATTGTGCGGCCTCGTTTGAGGGGCGTTCGGACAGGATTTGCCGGTGGGGCCTTTCAACTGACGACGCCGTCGTTGCTTTAAGTTGCTCAAGTTCTGCAACCGTGCGCTTGAGTTTTTGCAGCGTAAAAAAATTGGTCCAACTCAAAATAATGCTGGAAATCAAGAGAAGTAAAAAAACAGCACCCAATAAAAACCATGCATCCATCATCTTCGTGTCGTATCCTTGCTTTTTGGTGTGTATTCTTTGTTTAGGGTTAGTGCTTTGATTGTAGCTGCAATGCGGTTAAGTCGCTTGGTCTCTGATGTCTATTTTCCTCCCCTTTGGTCAAGCACTGGGCTATGCTTCTATCCTACTTACCTAAGCGCTTAAGTGAAAGCCCGTATAGTCAACAATACCTGTTTTAAATCTGATAATTATTTGATTTTAATGTGTTTAATCGTTTTTTCTTATCGTTGTTCTAATAATTTAATCATTAGTCAAAAGGGTTTTATATGATAATACGTTGTGCATGGTGCAGTGATGATCCTTTATATCAAGCCTATCACGATGACGAGTGGGGAGTGCCTGTGCATGATGATCGTCATTTGTTTGAAATGCTCACCCTAGAGGGGGCGCAAGCTGGACTCAGTTGGATCACCATTTTGAAAAAGCGCGAGTCCTATCGTGAAGCCTTTGCGAATTTTACGCTTCCATTGGTTGCTGATTTTGATGATGCGGATATTGAGCGTTTGATGCTCAATCCGGGTATCGTCCGCAATCGTTTGAAAATCACATCAGTCATTAAAAATGCGCGAGCAGCGCTCAGTGTTCAAGCGGAGTTTGGTAGTTTAGATGCCTATTTGTGGCGTTTTGTGGATGGCAAAACCCTTCAAAATGCTTGGAAAACCTTGTCTGAAGTGCCTGCGCAAACACCTGAATCTCAAGCCATGAGTCGTGATTTAAAAAAGCGAGGCTTCAATTTCGTGGGCCCGACCATTTGCTATGCGTTTATGCAAGCGGTGGGCATGGTCAATGACCATACGGTAGATTGCTTTAAGTATGGGGATGTGGGGGATGGTTCCCACTGAGTTTTGCTGAAGCACTAGTCCTCGCCGCGCATGGTTCTTGTCCCTTTCGTATAGGACTTAAGTGGTCTAGACATGTGTATTGACTCATGCTGAATGAAAATGAATAATGCAGGTCAGCAAAGTATTCTACTATTGAGTTCGCTGGCAACTTCGCGACTCACATGATCAAGTTTCATTCATACAAGGAGGTATGCATCATTATAAACACCTTCTATTGTATACAAGAAAAAATGAGCTGAATCAATCGTTTGGTTGTATTTGGTTTGCTAGGGAAATGTAATCTAAGGAAATAGAGGTCAGTATGAACGATAAACATGCATGGACGACACACGCGTTGTTTAATGCGCTCTCCAGGTCAACACTCGTAGTGTCCAATCAAGCCAGCATTGAGCTTGAAGAAGGGATACATGCAACCCTTCATTTAACGCTTCACTCCATGGGCGACCTTCCTGTTTTTATCACAGCGGAAGGTGAACAAGTCTTGGTTGAGAGTCTCTTGTGGCCGCAAGCCATGGTCAAGGATGTTGCCGCTTTTAACGATGAAGTGTTGGCGACGCATAAAGTATTCCCCCTATCGACGATCAGCTTAGATACGCTGGCCAACGGCGAACGTTACTACACGATGTTTGGTGCCTTGAGTGCATTTTCGTCGTTGGACGACGTACTCTTTGAGATAGAGCTTTTGGCCGACAATGTGATAAAGGCGGCGGATGCCTATTCAACGTTTATAAGTGAGGGCGTGTAAAATGGCCGTATGGAGTAAGTTAATGACTGCCTTGCGTGGCAATGCAAACATGCTGGGCGAAGCGATTGTTGATAGTCAAGCCATGGTGATTTTGGATCAAGAGATTCGAAGTGCTGGCGCTGATCTTAACAGTGCAAAGCATGCGTTGGCTGACATTATGGCTAAACATCGTCTTGCCGCGTCTAAGTTGAGTGAGTTAAACGCCTCTTTGACTCAGTACGAAGGCTATGCGCTGGAAGCCTTAGAGAAAGGCGAAGAGGGGCTGGCCCAAGAGGTTGCACTCAAAATTGCCAATATTGAAATTGAAATCCAACAGCAGCAAGAGACGGTCAATCACTATGCGAAAAGTGAACAGGACTTGCGCTACGCTGTTCAATCGGCTGAAGGTAATTTAAAGCGGTTACGCCAGCAAGCCGATACGGTCAAAGCGACAGAGTCTGTTCAACGGGCGCAAGCGGCTGTTGTCAGCCGTTATGCAGGTAGCAATGCCAAACTGCAAACGGCGATGGACTCGCTTGAACGCATTAAAACCAAGCAGGCTGAAAATGCTGCAAAAATGGCGGCGGCGCAAGAATTAGCGGCGGAAAGTCAGGGCGATGCCCTTGATGAAAAGTTGCGAGCAGCTGGCATTACGCCTGAAAAAACAAGTGCTGCAAATGTGTTGGCTCGCTTGAAGGCTAAACAGCAGTCTAACTAAGCGACAGTAGAAGCCGTTAATCAGGAGTCTTTAACAGTGGATGTTTTCTTTGCAATCATCGCTAGCTATCCCGTTGCCATTTATACGTTTTTGCTAATTGTTGTAACGATTTATTGGTTAATAACAATTCTAGGCATGATTGACATTGATGTACTGGATTTTTCAGATATCGACGGTGGTTCTGATTTAGACAGCTTAGGTGGACTTGCAGGCCTGCTAACCAAGTTGGGTTTCACTGGGGTGCCAATGACGGTTGTATTGAGTCTTGTCGCCCTTTTTGGTTGGTGGAGTGCTTACTTCAGTATTTGGCTTTTACCCTTTAGTGCTGTTGGTATTTGGCACTTCATCTTAGGTACAGCCATTCTTGCAACCTCCTTGATTGTGGCTTTTTTAGTGACCTGGGTAGCGATTATTCCCCTTCGACCACTCTTTATCAAAAACACGGCCAGAAGTAAAAAAAGTCTTTTAGGTCAGGCTGTTGAAATACGAAGTTCATGGGTGGACGAGCGTTTTGGACAGGCAGAATTTAAAGACGCAGGGGTAGACCTTATTCTGAATATACGGGCAAAGACGCCGAACCAACTCAAAAAGGGCGATCGAGTGGTTTTGCTGGAATATAGTAAAGAAGACCATGCGTATTTTGTGATCCCAGAAAGGGACTTTTATTAAACAATCGGAGAATTAGAATGGATTTATCAATTTTGATGCCATTACTCACAGGTGCTGTGATTTTTGTCATTGCGGTCCTTGGGCTACTGGCGTTATTTAAGGCCTTTTATGTCAAGGTGAATCAGGGTTGGGCCTTGATTATTAATGACATGTCATCGACGCCTAAAGTGTATTTTACCGGTGGCATGGTATTGCCTGTTATCCATAAAAAAGAAGGCATGAAAATCTCGTTAATCACCCTTGAGGTGGACAGACGCGGTAAAGAAGGCCTTATTTGTGCAGATAACATGCGAGCAGATATTAATGTTAATTTTTATCTGCGCGTGAATGAAACAGCGGAAGATGTTTTAAAAGTTGCGAAAGCCATTGGCGTTGAGCGAGCTTCAGATCGTGATGCTGTGAATGAGCTATTTGCCGCTAAGTTTTCGGAAGCACTGAAAACGGTGGGTAAACAGATCGAGTTCGTCAAATTGTTCGAGGACCGCCAGTTCTTTCGCGATAAAATCATCGAAACCATTGGCAATGATTTGAATGGTTATGTGCTTGAAGACGTCGCCATCGATTATCTAGAGCAGACCCCGCGAGAAGCGTTGGATCCCAATAATATTCTGGATGCTGAGGGTATTCGCAAAATTACGGAGCTGACGGCTAGGCAAAATATTGTTACCAATGAGCTCGAACGCAACAAGCAGCTAGCCATCACTAAAAAAGATGTTGAAACGCGTGAGGCGATGCTGGCTTTAGAGCGTCAGCAAGCGGATGCAGAGGCACGGCAAAAGCGTGAAATAGACACGATTCAAGCGCGCGAAGTGGCCGAAACGCAAAAAATAGTTGAAGAAGAACGACTCAGATCCGAAACCGCTCGGATCGAAACAGATTTGCGTTTAAGCATCCAGGAAGAAAACAAGCAGCGCGAGATTGAAGTGGCCCAACAAAACCGAGTGCGTGCGGTCGCTATAGAGGAAGAAAAAGTTAAGCGTGCGCGAGACCTAGAGCAGGTCGCTCGTGAAAAAGAAGTGGCCTTACAGCGCATTGAAAAAGAGAAAGCCTTAGAGATTGAGCGCAAAAATATTGCCGCAGTGGTCCGAGAGCGTGTGGCGGTTGAGAAAACCGTGGCTGAAGAGGAAGAAAGAACCAAGGCGGTTCGTGTTCTTTCGGAGGCTGAGCGTCAAAAAGACGTGAAAGTGTTGCAAGCCACGGCCGCGGCTGAAGAAGACTTAATCATGCAGATTAAAGCTGCAGAAGCCGCCGAAACAACCGCTAAGCATCGTGGTCAAGAGATCAATATCTTGGCACAGGCTGAGTTGGAGTCTGCTAGCAAAACAGCGGAAGCGAAAAAGAAACTGGCTGAAGGGATTGAAGCTGAAGAAGCGGCCAGTGGTTTGGCTCAGGCGAAAGTTAAAATTGCCAATGCCCAAGCCCTTGAAAAAGAAGGTTCTGCTGAAGCGCGTGTATTAGAGCTAAAAGCCTTGGCAGAAGCTCAAGGTCTAGAGCAAAAAGGAATGGTTGAGGCACGAATTAAAACGGCGAATGCCGAAGCCTGTGAAAAAGAAGGCCTGGTGGAAGCGCGTGTCATGGAAGAAAAATTGAGTGCTGAAGCGCAGGGTGAAGAGCAACTGGGTCTTGCGCGTGCAAAAGCTGAGAAAGAGAAAGGCTTGGCGGAAGCAACCGTCATTCGTGAGCGCTTCAAAGCCGAAGCCGAAGGGCTTGTTGAGAAGTTCAATGCAATGAATGCAATGACAGATGCTGCACGCGAGCATGAAGAGTTCCGCATGAAGTTGGAGAAAGACTTTGAGCAGGCGTTGGCATCGATTGCTGCCAATAAAGATATTGCAGCGGATCAAGCAAAAGTTCTCGCATCTGCGTTGGGCAATGCGAAAATTGATATCGTGGGTGGGCAGGGTGATTACTTTGATACCTTTGCAAAATCCTTGTCACTAGGCAAAGCAATTGAAGGTGTTGCTGGCAAAAGTCCAAATGTCCAGGCCTTGTTAAACAAGTTTTTATCCGGCCAATTATCTGCAGGTAGTTCAGCTAAAAACTCTGTTGATAGCTGAGGAATACCTCGTTCCTCACCCATACACAACGCTTAGCCAGGCTAAGCGTTGCTCAAACTAAACTCCATAAGGACAGTGAAGATGGCAGACTCCCCGAGTGTTAGTGAAAATGCGACTTACGAAGTCATTCGTAGACGATTATTGACCCAAGGGGGGCAGCTAAAGTCTGAAGTTGAGTTGCTAAACCAAGCTCGATTATCAGAGTTTGGTCAAACAGATTTGTCGGTTGTTCATCGTTTCCGAGTTCGAACGGAGAACAACTGCACAGCCCGTGACATCGTTCAAGTCGGTGAGTATTTGTTGTTTGGTTACAATGTGTTTATTGGGTTAAAAAACACAACGGCCGTTAACGATGTGTTTTCACTCTATACGCACAACCCAGAGGCTGAGTCCTTTGAAATGACGGAGGTCCCGTTAAAGGATAGTTTTCTCTCTGCAACGGCATTCGTAAATGATTTCACCGAGCTGTATACCTACTATAAAAATACGCGTTTACTTCAGCTACAAGTCCGCAATAATCGTTTGTTGGCCTCGTTTCAAATTGGAGAAAGAAGCCAGGATATTCGAGTCTTCCGTTGGCAGATCAGTGCAGACGGACAAACCGTTACCTATATAGACAATCGAGGTGAACGGGACATTCAGCTTCCGCCTTCACAGGACTTTGAGTGGGTGACCGTGGGTCGTGAACAGATGATCAACGGAAAGCATCCACATTATTCGATTGTGGATCATATTTTCGTGGATACCCTTGGCGGTGACTTAACGATCAAAGTTGAAAACAACACTGAGGCGGGTCAAGGCATCTACTCCGAACCCGTTACCGAAACAAATCAGTCCTTAAATGATATTGATCTGCGTTATGCCTTGTTAGGTGAGCTGATTTTGCTTCGGGTGTTACCTTACCGTGAAACACAGGTGCGCTATTTCGTCTTCAATCGATTTAATCAAGATATTAAGCGTATCGATGCCATAGGCGAGGCCTGTATTCAGTTACCGGAGGATCACGGTCTTATTTTTCCGGGCGGCTGTTATTTAGTGCAGGGCGGTCTGCGCTATTTTAATAATGACTTGGAAGGATTGGTGTTTCAGCGCGCGGTGCGCTCACCTAATGGCGAGGACATGCTCTATGTCTTTTATGAAGCCACTCATGGCACTGTGGCGTTGTATCCCTATAACTTGATTAATAAAGCCCTAAGTAACCCGATTATCAGTCATGGGTATGCCTTGGCTGAAGATGGGCGGTTGATTGTATTTACAGCAGAGGGAGAGCCATCTCGAACACACCCTATGCAAGTCTGGCGGACGCCCTTTTTCTCGGAGTATTTTGCTAGCCAGCAGCCCAGCAGTCAGTCATTCTATGGTCGTATTGGCAATCCTGAGCTGGTGAGAGGGATCTCAGAGCTCTATTCGATTACGCGTTTGGTTGAGCAAGAAGACGCCAGTACGAGCCATTACAATTTGCTGATTCAAGCCGCGGCGCGTTTATTCGACAGTTTTTATTGGCTATCCGCCCCCGAACTCGAATCCATCGCCCAGTTGCTCAAAGCGGTTTCAGAAACAGCCGAGCTGGTGTTGGATGAGTATGAAAAAGCAAAAAGTATCAAACTACATGCACAGACAACCTTATCGGATGCGAAAGAAAAGCAGCAAGCGCTGATTGCAAATGCGCGTCCGGATGCCTGGGAAACCCTTGAACCTTTTGTCGATGCTCTCTTTGCGTTACGGCAGCAGCGCGGTCATTTGTTAACGATTCGTGAGCTACGCTACATGGATGTGGCGAGTGTTGATGAAATGGAAACACAAGTGATCGAGACAGAGGCGTTAATAACCTCTGCTATTGCCGAGTTTTTAGGAGAAGCCCGCGCATTTGAACCCTATTACCTTCAGATTAAAAGCATTGCACAGGCCGTTGATCAAGCAAATTCGAGCCTTGAATTACAACCCATACTAACGCAGTTAGAAGGCCTGTCTGAAAGTCTCGATTTGCTGTCAGAACTGACAACTGGTTTGACCATTGCTGATGCGAATCAGCACACTCAAATAATTGATAACATTAGTGAGATTTACGCACAAAGCAATCAGTTACGCGCTCGCGCAAGGCAGAGAGCACAAGGGTTTGGCAGTGATGAGGCACGTGCGCAGTTTGCAGCTCAGTTTAAATTGTTTAATCAATCGATTAATAATGCACTCGCCTTAGCCACAACCCCTGTTCAATGTGATGAGCAATTATCCCGATTGCTGGTTCAGTTAGAAGAGCTAGAAGGCCAGTTTTCGGAATACGACGAGTTCCTGGTTGATATTCTAAGTAAGCGTGAGGACATTCAAGACAGCTTTGAAGCGCATCGACAACGCTTAGCCGATGCAAGAACACAGCGAGCACAATCTATCTTTGATGCGGGCAGTCGCATTCTTGCCAATCTCGCGCGCCGATCCTCTCGGTTTAAGCATCCTGATGAGCTGAATACGTATTTTGCCTCGGATGCGATGGTCTTAAAACTGAGCAGTCTTGTACAGGACCTTCGAGACCTTGATGATTCTGTGAAGGCGGATGATCTTGAATCGCGCTTGAAAATGGCGAAAGAACAGGCGGTTCGCTCGTTACGTGACCAAGTGGATTTATATGAAGACAATGGCACAGTGATCAAGCTGGGTCCTCGTCATCGTTTTAGTATCAATACACAAGAGCCTGAGTTAACCCTGATACCGCGTGGGGATGCGTTAGTTCTTCACTTAACGGGAACGGATTACTACGAAGTGATAGAAGATGCTCGCCTTAACGATGCCCGTCAGTACTGGCAGCAAGCCCTAGAGTCCGAAAATGATCACGTCTATCGAGCAGAGTTTCTAGCCGACAGTCTATTGCAAGCGGCCCGCACGCAGTCCGAAGGGTTAGATTGGACGTCCTTGGTGAGTGCCAGTTCGCAATTTGAACTATTGTTGGAAACCGTACGTCGCTTTAGTGGCGCTCGCTACAAAGAAGGTTATGAGCGCGGCATTCATGATCATGATGCTGCGCGTATATTGCACGCTTTGATCCCGGTGCGTGAAGCGGCGGGCTTATTATCCTTTCCATCTGATGCGCGCTCTATTGCCTTATTGTTTTGGTGGCAAACGCAAGAAAAACCGGAGCAACGCCGCTGGCCGCAATATGCCCGTTCTGCGAGTCAGATGCAGCGTATTTTCAATACCTCAAAAGCCGTTGATATTCTTGAATCTGACGTGTCACAGCAACTGTCTTCATTTGTTGAAGTGCATGGTTTGCCGCTTAGTCAGCAGGGTATTAAGCAGGGGGCTGCATTTCTGGTCGCTTTGTTAAGTCATGAGCACATTGAGTATGTGGTGAGTAAATATGGGGATCAGCTGGTTAAGCAGCTTAAAACGAGTGTGGATGATCAAACGTGGCAGGACTTTCAAGGAGCCTTGTCGGAGTTAAAAGATGATCTCGGCGGACAGTGGGCCTTGGTGGCTGCATGGTTCAGTGCCTTGGTGCAACACACAGAAGAGCTGGAGCTGAACGCCTATATCCCAGATGCGGTTCTTCTCATGCTTAACCATGAAAAAGAACCCGTTAGTGCATTACAAGTCGATGTGTCTTTTCAGGTTTCAGGGTTGTTAGGCGAGCATCCACGCATTGTCAATCAATGCATGCAGCTGCGATTAGATGACTTTGAGGCACGATTGCACGGCTTTAAACACCATTGGTTACCGGGCTATCGACAGTATCTTGAAAACCGAGCAGAAGTGGTGCGCCAAGCACGTCAATCCATCAGGTTGGATGAATTTAAAGCGCAGCCACTCAGTTCGTTTGTCCGAAATAAACTCATCAATGAAGCTTACTTACCTATTATTGGCGATAACCTTGCGAAACAGATGGGTACAGTGGGTGATAATCGCCGTACCGATTTAATGGGCTTGTTAATGATGATTTCGCCCCCAGGATATGGAAAAACCACTCTGGTTGAGTACGTGGCAAATCGATTGGGCCTCATTTTTATGAAAATCAATTGTCCATCTTTGGGGCATGAGGTGTTGTCCTTAGACCCCGAGCAAGCGCCGAATGCCACCGCAAGGCAAGAGCTGAATAAACTGAACCTAGCGCTGGAGATGGGCAACAATGTCATGCTTTATTTGGACGATATTCAGCACACGCATCCTGAGTTCTTACAAAAATTCATTTCGCTCTGTGATGGCAGTCGACGCATTGAGGGGGTTTGGCGGGGTCGCACACGCACCTACAACATGCGCAGTAAGCGCTTTTGTGTGGTGATGGCCGGTAACCCTTATACTGAGTCAGGTGAAGTGTTCAAAATCCCGGACATGCTAGCCAACCGAGCGGATATCTATAACCTGGGTGATATTCTTGGCGGTATGCAGGGTGCCTTTGAGTTGTCGTATATTGAAAACTGCTTAACCTCGAATCCTGTGTTGGCGCCTTTGGCAACCCGCGAACTCAGTGATTTTTACAAAATTGAAGCCATGTCGAGAGGCGAGCAAGTTGCGAATACGGAGTTGCAGCATAGTTATTCAAACGCTGAACTCAATGAAATGATTGCGGTGCTGAAACGGCTAAGAAGTGCTCAGGAAATAATTTTAAAAGTTAATCAACAGTATATTGCCAGTGCAGCGCAAGCGGATGAGTATCGAACAGAGCCGCCTTTCCGGTTGCAAGGGTCTTATCGCAACATGAATAAACTGGCCGAGAAGGTGTCAGCTGTCATGACCGATCAAGAGTTGCAGCAAGTGATTGATGACCTCTACCTTGGTGAGGCCCAGCTCTTGACCACAGGTGCAGAGGAGAACCTGCTCAAATTAGCGGAGCTGCGCGGTACCTTAACGGATGAGCAGGCGAAGCGTTGGCGTCAAATTAAAGACGATTATATGCGCAACAAAGCCATGGGTGGACCCGGTACTGACTCAAGCCAACAGGCCGTAGCGCAACTCGCGGATATCGCCAGTGCGATGAAAAAAACCAATCGTTACATTCTCTTTGGTATTAAGAGGACGTTTCGGTAGTGATTTATATGAATGCTATAGTAACAGGGTGTTTCAAATTCTATAATTTAGGGATAAATAGGAATTAACGACCGTGGCAACGACCGCAAAGATAAATAACCGAATGCTGACTTGGGCGCGCGAACGTTCGGGGACAGCTGTCCATGATTTTGCTGTAAAGTGCGGAATTAATGAAGAGCGCCTGCGTCTGTGGGAAGAAGGAAAACAAGCACTAACATTTCATCAGGCACAAATGTTTGCAGACAAAGCGCATGTCCCTTTCGGCTATTTGTTTCTTAGAGAGCCGCCTGTTGAGGAGTTGCCACTCCCCGATTTGAGAACTCTTGGCAATCAGGGTGTGAATCGTCCCAGTGCTGAGCTACTTGACCTGATTAAGCTGACTCTGCATCGCCAACAATGGTATCGAGAGTATCTTTCTAAGGAATTGGCAAGTCCATGTGAAGTCGTTGGACGTGTAAGGACTGAAACGGCTGTTCCAGCCATTGTCAACGATATGAGAGAACTTCTTGGTGTGCCTGCACATCCGCAACGCGGTAGTTGGGAGGAGTATTATCGAGACTTGGTGCAGCGTATCGAGACACTAGGGATACTGGTTATGCGTGAAGCAAGTCTTGGCCACCATACCAGACCTTTGAGTGTTGAAGAGTTCCGTGGCTTCGCAATTTCTGATGAATATGCACCGACTATTTTCGTTAATCATGCAGATGCGCCAGGAGCCAGACTATTTACCCTTATTCATGAGCTGTGTCATATATGGATGGGTATTTCAGGTGTTTCTGATGGTAGCGAGTCCTCTGAGCGTGAGAGCGAAGTAAAATGTAATGCTGTCGCAGCAGAATTCCTCGTTCCAGAATCAGAGTTCCGTCCTTTATGGAACGACAAAGATGATTGGAAAGGTAATCTAGCGTCTCTTGAGGCATATTTTCACGTGAGCCAATGGGTTCTTGTCCGCCGTGCACTGACACTTGGTTTTATCAATATATATCAATACCGACAGTTTATTGCAGAGCAAAAAGCCCTATGGGAGGCTCGTAAAAAGAAAAGTGATGGTGGACCGTCATTTCATAAGACTAAAAATGCCCAAATCAGTAAACGCTTTTCCAAAGCTGTTCTCTCTCAAGCGTTTAATGGGCAGATATTGTTACGTGAGGCTGGTCAGTTACTGGGAATTAACCCAGCGAAGTTAAAGAAGTTTGCTGATGAGGTACGCCTTTGAAGTATCTGCTTGATTCAAATACCTACATTCAGGCAAAAAACCAATATTACGGAATGGATTTTTGTCCTGGGTATTGGGATTTATCTGCCAACAATTCGATGTCCGCTGCATCAGCACATTTGACCTATTAAACGAACTCAAACCACGGTTTATTCTGGAGTAACTGGGTTATATGCGATACTGGCTTGTAACAATACAGTTCGTGCATGCGCTGCTAGCATCGCATAGTTAATCTGGATAACGAAGGATAGCAGCATAATAAAGATTATTTTCGTCATACGGCAATGCACCAACTAAACTAAGCACCAGACGTTATTGATACACAAGGAGACGTACTATGAAAGCTAAATGTCTTTGCGGTTCAATCGAAGTGATCGCGCCAAAACACGAAAAAATAGGACTGTGCCACTGCTCAATGTGCAGACGTTGGTCGGGTGGTCCGATGTTTGCGGTTCACTGCGGGTCGGATGTGCAGTTCAGTGGGGTAACACCCTCGACCTATCGTTCATCGGAATGGGCTGAGCGTGGTTTTTGCCCATCCTGCGGTACACACTTGTTCTACCATCTATTACCCAGTCATGAATACATTTTACCAGCCGGGCTGTTTCAGGATCAGGCCTTTAAGCTAACCAGCGAAGTCTTTATTGATGAGAAGCCCGACTACTATGAGCTCAAGAATGAAACCCACAAAATGACCGGACAGGAAGTCTTTGAACAATTTGCTCCGCCCTCATGAGCCTGTGTGAGACAAGCTAGGCATCCCGCCCTGTCACAAATCCGACAAAACCCTGTTCAAGTGCCATTCAATACATCCATTTCGTTGTCGGATTTGTAACACAATCCATATCTTTCAACCATTTAGACAGGACACATCCAGCTGGCACAGGGTTTGCCATATAACAGATATAACGTCAGCGTCGTTCCTGCGTTGTCAATCTGTCTTCTGGAGGTCGGAAATGGTCACGTTAACACCTGCTGCACAACTCGCGATTAGTCGCTTCATTGAAAACGCCGGTTCCCCTGTGGCTGGTTTGCGCGTCTCGGTATCCGATGGCGGCTGCTCTGGCTACAAATATGGGCTACAACTGGAAACCACCCTCTCAGAGCAGGACACCTGTTTGTCTTTTGGTGAAGTCTGTCTGTTGATCGACCCCGAATCCTTGCCGTTGCTAGAGGGGTGCGTGATCGATTTCGTCGAATCGCTGGATGAAAGCGGTTTCAAATTTGAGAACCCAAATGCTAAGGCCGCGTGTAACTGCGGTAAATCCTTTGCGGCTTGAGAGGTGATGTCATGTGGAATTATTCTGAAAAAGTACAGGAACATTTCTTTAATCCTCGCAACGCGGGTGAGCTTGAGGGGGCAAATGGCATCGGTGATGTAGGTTCGCTGTCTTGTGGGGATGCCTTGCGCCTGATGATCCATGTTGATCCAGACACCGAAGTGATTTTGGATGCACGTTTCCAGACCTTTGGTTGCGGATCTGCCATTGCCTCTTCATCGGCTTTAACCGAAATTATTAAAGGAAAAACACTGGATGAAGCACTTCAAGTGAGCAACCAGGAGATTGCCGACTTCCTTGATGGCCTGCCGCCTGAAAAGATGCACTGTTCGGTGATGGGGCGCGAAGCGCTGCAAGCCGCTGTGGCCAACTACCGTGGCGAAGTATGGAGTGACGATCATGAGGAAGGAGCACTGGTTTGCAAGTGTTTTGCCGTGGACGCGGTGCTTATTGAAGAAACCATTCGCGCCAATAACCTGACCACTGTTCAGGATGTAAGCTTTTATACCAAGGCGGGAGGTGGTTGTTCAGCGTGCCATGAAGGCATTGAGGATATTCTGAATAAGGTATTGGCAGAGAAGGGGCAGGCGTTTCAGTCAAATGTTGCTCGGGTGCAGGCCGATGCCGAACAGGCTCTGACACAAATCGAGATGCCACCGCTTAGCACACCCCAGGTGACAGAGGCGGCTGTCAGTGGTTTGAGCACCTTGCAACGCATTCGCAAGATTGAAGCGGTTATTGAGGCCGTTCGGCCACAATTGCAACGCGACAAGGGGGATATCGAGCTCATTGATGTGGTGGGTAAAGCCGTGTATGTCCGCTTGACCGGAGCCTGCACGGGCTGTCAGTTGGCCAGTGTCACGTTGAGTGGTGTTCAGCAGCAGCTGATTGAATCCTTGGGTGAGTTTATCCATTTGTTGCCTGTCACTAAGTCACCCACAGCTTAAGGAGCCTGAATCATGGATACCATCTACCTGGATAACAATGCAACCACGCAAGTTGACCCGCTTGTGGTCCAAGCCATGCTGCCGTATTTTACTGAGCAGTTTGGTAACCCATCCTCCTTACACCAGTATGGAAACCGTGTTGGGCTGGCGCTGAAGCACGCACGTCAACAGATTCAGACTCTTCTGGGGGCTGAGCATGACACTGAAATTGTCTTCACGTCATGCGGCACTGAAAGTGATTCGACCGCCATCTTGTCGGCATTAAAAGCCCAACCAGAGCGGCGCGAGATTATTACCACGGTTGTGGAACATCCTGCCATTTTGTCTTTGTGTGAGTATCTAGAGAAAGATGGCTACACCGTGCATTACTTGACGGTCGATGGCAAAGGGCGATTGGATCTGGAGCATTACCAAGCGCTCCTGAGTGATCAGACCGCTATTGTCAGTGTCATGTGGGCAAACAATGAAACCGGTACATTTTTTCCAGTGCTGGAGATGGCTGAAATGGCGTCTCAGGCAGGCGTGATGTTTCATACCGATGCGGTGCAAGCGGTTGGCAAAGTACCGATTGATCTGAAAAACAGCAAAATTGACATGCTGTCGTTATCGGGTCACAAACTCCATGCGCCTAAAGGAATTGGTGTCTTATATCTGCGTCGCGGTACACGTTTTCGCCCGCTGCTACGAGGAGGGCATCAGGAGCGCGGTCGTCGTGCTGGGACTGAAAATTCGGCTTCTATTGTGGCTTTAGGTAAGGCGGCCGAATTGGCTCTGCATTCCATGAAACATGAAAACACCGTCGTGAAAGTGCTCCGTGATCGCTTAGAGCAAGGCATTCTTGCGCAGATTCAACATGCGTTTGTTACGGGTGACCCGGATAACCGCCTGCCCAACACTTGCAATATCGCCTTTGAGTATATTGAAGGGGAGTCGATTCTGTTGTTGCTGAACAAGCATGGCATTGCGGCCTCCAGTGGTTCGGCTTGCACGTCGGGTTCACTTGAACCCTCCCATGTGATGCGAGCGATGGGGCTGCCCTATACCGCAGCTCATGGCACGGTGCGCTTCTCGCTGTCACGTTACACCACCGAGGCGGAGATTGATCGTGTGATCGAGGTGATGCCGGGCATCATTGCACAATTACGCAGCTTGTCTCCTTACTGGAAAAATAATGCGCCGGTTCAGGAAGCCTTTGATCCGGCCTATGCGTGAGGTGTCTTATGTCTGATAGCGGCCTGGATATCGTGATTGATGACACCACCCTGCGTGATGGTGAACAAACCGCAGGGGTGGCCTTTTCTCGTGCTGAAAAGTTGCAGATTGCGCAGCATCTGGATGCGCTCGGGGTCCCGGAACTGGAAGTCGGAATTCCGCCTATGGGAGAAACCGAGCGCGAGGATATCCGGGCATTGGCAGACCTGAAATTGTCAGCCAGTTTGATTGCGTGGTGTCGTATGCGTGCCGATGACCTGCAAACCTGTCGAGGGTTGCCTGTTCAACGGCTTGATCTGTCGGTGGCTGTCTCCGATCTTCATATTCAAAAAAAGCTCGGAAAATCGCGCCTCTGGGTACTTCAACAGATTAAAACACTTGTGCCAGCGGCTGTTGATCAAGGTTTCGAGGTGATCGTCGGTTGTGAAGATGCCTCCCGCGCTGACCCGGAGTTTTTGCTGCAGGTCGCTGAAGTCGCTCAACACAGTGGCGCGCTCCGGCTGCGCTTTGCGGATACGCTGGGCATTATGGAGCCTTTCGGTGTGTTTTCGATCATCAGTCGTTTGGTCGCCGCCACGGATCTGCAAGTCGAGATGCACGCACACGATGATTTGGGGTTGGCGACGGCCAATAGCCTCTCCGCCGCCAAAGCCGGTGCCAGTCATATTAATACCACGGTCAACGGATTGGGCGAACGCGCGGGCAATGCGGCATTGGAGGAGGTGGTCTTAGGGCTAAGCCAACTCTATGGCTTATCAACGGGTATCAATCTACAGGATTTTCCAGCGCTATCGTCTCTTGTGGCTGACGCCTCGGGTCGTCCCGTGAGCTGGCAAAAGAGCCTAGTAGGAGCGGGGGTATTTACCCACGAGGCGGGTATTCATGTTGACGGCTTGCTCAAGGACCCCTTGATTTATCAAGGAATTGATCCGGCCCTCCTTGGACGTCAGCACGAGATGGTATTGGGTAAGCACTCTGGCAGTAAGGCCGTTCAAGCACGCTATAAAAGGTTGGGGTTGTCCATTAATGCCGCTCAGGCTCAAGCCTTATTAACGGAGATTCGTGAACAGATGTTGCGCAGCAAACAGCCGCTGACCGACAGCCAGTTAGTGGCGTTGCATCAGCAGTTGATTGTGTGTGCAGCGCCTTCGCATCAATTGACTGAACACACAACCGCGCTTTGTTGAGATGAGGTAAACATCATGAAAACGGCCACCCGGTTCACCAGCATCGCTGAGTTGAAAGATGAAATGCAGGATCTGGAAAGTGCCGAAGACTTTCTGGAATTTTTTGAGATCGATTTTGTTCCCACAGTCGTGCAGGTAAATCGCCTGCATATACTGCAACGCTTTCATAACCATATTCATGCTGAACACGCGAACCTGCCTGATCAGCCAAATGCCCTCTATAACGCCTATCGTCATCTGCTGGATCAGGCGTATCAGAGCTTTATTCACTCCAATGCCCAGCAGGAAAAGGTACTTAAGGTTTTTAACCGCGCGGCACCGGGTAAGGGGTTTGTATCCCTTAGTGCCATTGCTCCAGTGGCTGGAGGGCCAAAATGATCCCAGTCTATAACTACGGCGATGAAGTTCGAGTGATACGAAATCTGCGCAATGATGGCAGTTTTCCGGGCGTAGACAAAGGCCAACTCTTGGTGCGCCGTGGCGAAACCGGGCATGTACGTAATCTGGGTACTTTTTTACAGGACCAGATTATCTATACCGTGCACTTTATTCAGGCCGACATCCAGGTAGGCTGTCGCGAAGAGGAACTCATCCCTGCGAGTGAGCCCTGGGTTAACAGCCGCTATGAAAACCGTGACAAGGTTATGGCTGCGCTGGCTTTATCTCTTCGCGGTGAAGTGATTGTGCCGCTGGATACCCTCGGTGAAGTATTCAAGGTGCTTAGTGATGAGGATGCGGTTCGCTACCATGTGCAGTTTCCAGGGCATTTGTTGATTGTACCGGAAGCCGCTCTGAAGCCTTTCAACCCAATTGAGGAGCGGACTCATGCAACCTGAAGCATCTGAAACACTGGCTTACCTTGAGTTGAAAATTGCCGAATCTCAATTGTCCAGCACGCCCGACCAGCTCGCTGCCGAAACGCGTGCACAGGTGTCGTTGTTGGCAAGGCGTCAGTTTCGACTGGAGCAGAAAATTTTGGCCAGCGATGAAGCGCAACAGGTGTTTTTGCCTGATGCAACACTTGAAGAGGCCTATCAGCGCATTCAAAGCCGCTATGAAACAGACGCGCTGTTTGCCGAAGCCTTGTCTAACGCTGCCCTCACACCATCGGGTTTTAAAGCCGCGCTGAGTCAAGAGATGCGCGTAGAGGCGATACTGGAACGTGTCTCAAGTCATGTTGAGCCGATCACTCAGGATGAAGCCGAGCTGTATTACTACACGCATCTGGAACGCTTTCAGTTACCGGAAAGGCGTCAAGCCAGTCATTTATTGATTACCGTGGATGATGACCAGCCAGACTCTGACTTGCGGGTATACCGTAAACTCTGTGCCCTATTAGAGAAGATCAAACAAAAACCGACACGTTTTGACAAGCTGGTACTGCGCTATTCGGAGTGTCCCACCGCAATGAATGGCGGCCATTTAGGTTTGGTGGCACCGGGCCTGCTTTACGAAGCCTTGGATAACGCGCTGTTCAAAATGCAGCTGGGTAAAATCAGTGAACCGATTCGCTCACCTATGGGTTACCATCTGTTACGTTTTGAGGCTCTGTACCCTGCTACCCGACAGCCGTTTGCTGAGGTTTGTAGTGCTATTCTCGAGTTACTGACTGAGCGTCAAAAACTCAAGTACCAGAAAGACTGGGTACGCCATTTGGGGCATTAGTTCGCGGTGCTCATGATACAAGTGGTTTTATTTAACGAAAATGAACACAAGCAATCATTATAATCGAAAGGTATTACTAACATCGAATTTCATGCAGTAGATCAGTGCTAAGTCCGACAAGCGGCTAGCAATCCTCCTCTTCGATCTTCCGCCGAGGAACCTGTGCAGGATCCGCCGTAATCGGTCGATAAATTTCCACCCGATCATACTCAGCCAAGGGTTGATCTGGCTTTACCAGCTTGCCAAACACACCGATTTTTTGCTTTGACAGATCAATATCGGGAAAACGCTCCAGCAGACCGGAGGCTTCAATCGCCGCTAGGGCGCTGGTGCCGACGGCCACCTCCAAGTCGACCCAACTCTGTTCACCACTGACACTGCTATACGCGACACTGACGTGCATTCTAGTCTCCTTTAATTAATGACTTGGCTGGTGTTGTTGTGAGTCTGGTTCGCTTGCCAACCTACGTTGGCGCTGCTCCCCCCGCCGATCTATCCAGCGTTTCGCGACCAGCAGAAAACCCACAGCAATAAAACCGCCAGGTGGCAGCACCATAATCAGGAAGCCGCGATAATCTGGAATGACGGTTATCTCCAGAAAAGCGAAAGGGGCGCCCAGCAGCAGGTGTGCGTTGGCGAAAAGTGTGCCGCTACCAATAACTTCACGCACCCCGCCAATCATCACCAAGGCCCAGGTCAAGCCGATCCCCATCATTAGTGAGTCAACAATGGAGTCCCACAGGGTATTTCGCGAGGCAAAGGCTTCTGCACGACCCAGAATGGCGCAGTTGACCACGATCAAGGCAATGAACAACCCCAGCACCTTGTACAATTCATAGGCAAAGGCATTGATCAGCATATCCGTGAGGGTAACCAGTGTCGCAATGATGACAATGTACACAGGGATACGTATCGCCGGGCTGATGAAGTGCCGAATTGTGGAGATAATCATGTTGGCACCCAAGAGAACAAACAGGGTGGCCAGGCCCATACCTAATCCATTGGTGGCAGTACTGGTCACCGCCATCACCGGGCACAGCGCCAACATCTGGGCAAACACCATATTATTGCTCCAGAGTCCATCTTGGGCTAAACGCCGATAGTCAGTCATGTTTTTCAACTCCTTGCATTTGGGTGGTCACCCCGATGGTTTCGCCTGGCAGCTTAACTGGATACAACAGCGTTGCTTGCTCGGCTTCAAAGAACAGCAATGCGCGTTTAATTTCGGCGACGATGGCGCGAGGGGTAATGGTGGCACCTGTAAACTGGTCAAATTCGCCACCGTCTTTTTTGACCGCCCAGCTGGTCGGCAGCGGGTTGTGCAGCGACTTGCCGGTAAAGTAGGTAATCCAGGGATCTCTTGCCACTTCAATTTTATCGCCGAGACCCGGTGTTTCCTGATGCACCAGAACTCTGACGCCCGATAACTCGCCATTGGCTTTAATTGCAACCAGCATGTCAATTTTCCCGGCATAGCCGCTGGCTTGCATTGGAAACACTACGGCACTGATGTCTCCCGCCAGACTGGCCTGATAGTAGGTCAGGTGACCCCAGGGGGCTTCGATCTGACCAGCATAATCCAGCAGATCATTGTCATACAGGTGCTCCGGTAATACCTGAGAAAAACTCTGGCGCATGTCGTTTGCCAGCGCTTGCTGTATCGGCTCCCGCGTCCATTGATAGGCCACTGCCAGCAGCGCACAGGTCACCATCACCACCAGCCCCAACAACAGCGACTGATACTCCAAGCGCTCGCGCATCAACGCCAGATTCATGGCTGCTCTCCTGTTTTGATTTTCTGCACAGGCAATGGCTGTCCCTTACTGGAGCGACCATAAATACGCGGACGGATATAGCGATCAATCACGGGTACAGCGCTGTTCATTAACATCACAGCAAAGGCGATGCCTTCAGGATAGCTGCCAAAGGTGCGAATCAGATACGCCAACAAGCCGCAACCCAGTCCGAAGATAAAGCGGCCACTGGCGGTTGCTGGGGCAGTGACAGGATCGGTGACAATAAACCAGGCCGCCAGCATGGCTCCACCTGTGAACAGATGAAACAGGGCACCGGGATAAGCATCGGGGTATAAGCGGTTTAAGACCAACGCGGGTAGTACCAACCCCAACATCAAGCCGACTGGGGCTTGCCAGGTAATCACGCCTCGCCATAACAAGAACAACCCACCCAGCATTAACAGCAGTGCACTGCTTTCACCAAAACTGCCCGCATGCGAACCCAGCAAAGTGGTGAGCCAGGTGTCGTCATATCCTTGCAGTATCTCGGACAGTGGCTCGTCCATGGCTAAACGCTGCTTAACACTGTCCAGTAAGGTTGCGCCGCTATAGCTGTCCAACAGGTCGGACTGCCCGCCACTCTGCTGTAGACTGGCGCTGAATGCGGGGCGTTGTGCCATTTGTTGCGCCGGTGTCACCCACTGGGTCATTTCCACCGGAAATGCAATCAACAGCATCACCCGTGCCGCCATGGCCGGATTAAACACATTCTGGCCCAGCCCACCAAAGATTTGTTTGAGCATGGCAACCGCCAGAAACGTTCCTGTGACCGCAATCCACCAGGGAGCCCATGGGGGCAGACACAGCGCCAGTAACCAGCCAGTGACCAGGGCCGAGCCATCAAACAGGTGTGTCTTGACCGGTTTATTGAAGAGTCGCAGAAACACCGCCTCCCAGACCAATGCACTGCTGAGACACACAAGCCAAAGATTGAATGCAGGCCAGCCGTATAGCCAGAAGCCATAGAGGGTGGCGGGTGTCAGTGCTAGCAACACCTGATACATCATCACTGGCAAGTGTGATTCGCTATGTGCATGGGGGCCATGAATGGGTGCTTTCATGCAGAGGCCTCCTGTGTGATGGGGTCTGAGTCTGTGGTTTCGGCGGCTTTTTTGGCTGCCGCTGCACGACGTGCGGCCATCAGTGCTTCTCGATCGCGTGCTTGGCGCTCCATACGCGCTTCTCGTCGTTGTGCCAGTATTTTGGTGGCCTCCAGCTTCTGCTGTGCCTTCTTTTGTAGAATCAACTCTCCCTTGGCGTAATTAAACAAGTGAGTCAGTGGAATGGAGGATGGGCAGATATAGCTGCAGGCACCACACCCCACACAGTCACTCAACCCCAGCGTATTGGCACGTTTCAAGTCCCCTGAGCGTATATTAGCCGCCATCTCCAGCGGCATCAGCCCCATGGGACAGGCACGCACACAGCGACTGCAGCGCACACAGGGGCTGCTTTGTTGATGACTGATTTCCGGCTCCGTCAACGCGAGGATAGCACTGCTCCCCTTGATGATCGGTACATGCAAGTCCGGCAGCTCTATCCCCATCATTGGCCCACCCATCAGCAAACGTGCAGGCTTCATATCAAATCCACTGGCATGGTTAAGAAACTCGCTGGCCAGAGTACCCAGAGGTACCTCCCAGTTACCCGGATGAGTCACCGCCCCTCCACTTAGGGTGACGATGCGTGAAATCAGTGGCTGACCCTGATCAATCGCCATGGCTACGGCATAGGCGGTTGCGACATTGTGTACCAGAATGCCACTGTCAGCGGCACGGCTATGTGCGGGTATTTCAATGCCCGTCAATTGCTGAATTAACTGTTTCTCCGAGCCCATGGGATAGCCGCTGGGTACGGCTTTAACTGAAATACCCGTGCCGTTTGCGGCCTCAGTCATGATGGCGAGTGCTTCGGGTTTATTGTCTTCAATTCCCAGAATTGCATGCTTGGCTTGTACCGCGTGGCAGATGAGCTGCGCACCGCGCAAAATCGTTTTGGCCGATTCACGCATTAGGCGGTCATCGCAGCTTAAGTAGGGTTCACATTCACCACCGTTTAGAATCAGTGTGTCGATACCCTTCTGTAAACTTAGATTCAGTTTGACTGCGGCAGGAAAGGTGGCCCCTCCCAATCCGACAATACCTGCGGTCCCGATGCGTTCGCAAATGGATTCTGGAGGCAGGCTGAATGGATTGGCGATTGGGTCACGAAGAATCCACTGATCCCGGCCATCGGCCTCCAGTGTGATCACCAATACCGGTAAACCGGAAGGGTGCGGCGCCCTGTGCTCAGCAAGGGATGCGATTCGCCCAGATGTGGGCGCGTGAACTGGGGCTGAAATGAGTCCTTGAGCGTCCGCTAACACTTGCCCTTTAAGCACCCTGTCACCCACGTTCACCACTGGAGTGGCAGGTGCACCCAAGTGTTGCTGCAGTGAGACATACAGGCGCTCCATCATCGGAAAACGCTGGATAGGGGTGGTATTGCTCAGCGACTTATAATCCGTAGGGTGAACACCGCCGCGTAAAGATTTCCACAACATAATCATCTCCAGTTACAGGGCTGGCTGACTCCACACCCAGGTTTGCAGAGTGGGTTGCACCGGTTCCAAGGAAATGCATTCAGTTGGACACACCGCTTCACATTTGCCGCAGGCCGTGCAGGCATCGGCAAACACCACATGCATATGTTTGGCTGAACCCAAAATGGCATCGGTTGGACAAATTTTGAAACACCGAGTACAGCCGATACACAGTGCTTCGTTAATACGAGCGACTTTGGGGCCTTCGTCACATAAGGTGTTTAAGTCGAGAGGAATGCCCAGTTTTATCGCGATGGCTTCGGCCACAGCGCGACCACCGGGAGGACAGAAGGTGGCCTTTAATTCACCATCGACAACGGCCTGTGCCGCGGCGGCACAACTTGGATTGCCGCATTGTCCGCATTGTGTGCCGGGCAGCAGCTGTTCAATGTCTTCTACGATACTGCTGCGTTCAACTTTTAAAATGCGTGAGGCAATACCCAACAATAAGCCCAGTATCAGCCCTAAAAACGTTAACGGCATGACGGATATCAGCATGGTTTGTTTCCTCCAGAATTCAGGCCAGTCCGGCAAACCCCATAAAGGCCACCGACAAAAGGCCAGCCACAATAAACGCAATTGGAGCACCCTTATAAAGCTCAGGCACTTGCAACACCGCTAAACGCTCACGTAAACCGGCAAAGAGTACCAATACCAGGGTAAAGCCCATGGCCGAACCAAACCCGAACATCAGACTCTGAATAAAGCTGTGTTGGTTTTGCACATTGAGTAAGGCCACTCCCAGTACCGCACAATTGGTGGTAATTAAAGGTAGGTAGATACCCAAAATTTGATAAAGCGGCGGGCTTATTTTGCGAATGAGCATCTCGGTAAACTGTACGACGGAAGCAATCACCAAAATAAAGGCCAAGATCCTGAGATACTGCAGACCCATAGGGTTCAACAGCCAGTTTTCCAGCATCCAACTCGCGGCGGCCGCCAGACTCAACACAAAGGTTGTCGCCAATCCCATCCCGAGTGCGCCATCCATTTTGGTGGAGACACCCATCAACGGACACAAGCCCAGAAACTTGATCAGGATCACGTTGTTCACCAAGGCCGTGGAAACCAGTAATAAAATGTAATCAGACATGTGCTTCTCCACTCAGGTCGATGCTGAAAGGCATTGAGCAAAGTCTGTGCCATACACTTGAAGTGCCCGGTTATGCCTTGTTTCTGTGCAGGAGCACCCGACATTTTCGTGAAGGAAATGCGACAAAATGACAGTTTGTTCGGAACCTGACAAAACATTCAGTCTGAAATCAAGCCACTATCCCCACCCGATCAGGGCTGAGACTATATCCCTTCAAATGGTACGTCTATTGCATGCGTTCTTTATGGATCGACTGTCACAGGAACCTAAGGTTATGACTGAACCGGCAGATAATGTTGTGCTGTGTGAGCTAAAGAAAGCGGCAGAAACCCTCCCGCCTGAGGTTTTCAGATTAGCGGTAGAGCAGGCGGCTGTCGCCATCTCTATCACCGATGCCAAGGCACGAATCGTGTATGCCAACCCGTGTTTTGAAAAGATGACGGGCTACACCTGTGAAGAACTGCTGGGCAAGAATCAGTCCATCCTGTCGTATAAGGTGACGCCTCGGCTGGTCTATGACAGCCTTTGGAGCCAACTGGAGCGTCAGAGTCCTTGGAACGGTCTGCTAGTGAACCGACGCAAAGATGGCAGCCGTTATTTGGCCGACCTGACTATTACACCCGTTCTCAATGGTGCCGGAGAAACAACCCATTATCTTGGGCTGCAGCGTGATGTGACCGAGGTGCATCAGTTGGAGCATCAGGTGCTGAATCAGCGAGCGTTGATTGAAAAGGCCGTCGACTCGACACAGGTGGCCATGGTGCTAGTGGACACTAAGTTGCAACCGATTCTGCGCAATCGCAGTTATAAAACGCTGGAAGCCCGACTGGGTACGGAGCCACTCGAAATCATTTTTGATGCGTTGGAGCAGGAGTGGCCGGATCTGTTCAATCGGGAGAAAGCATTGCATGAAGGCTTTATTGCACTGGAAGTCGCCGTATTATTGTCCAGTCGTGAAGAGCCTCTTTGGTTTAGCTGCACTGGGTCGTTAATTGAGGAAAAAGACACCAGTGCGGATGCCTTTTACCAAACACGCTTGAGCCGCTATCTTCTGGTGACCTTGCAAGACATTACTGGGCTTAAACAGCAACAAGCGCAGCTACGCCTGAACAGTTTGCAAGCCTTACTCGCCGAGCAGGAGAGGGTGCAAAGTGTTCGTGAAGCGCTATCCGGTGCCATTTACCAACTCGAACGCCCTTTGAATTTGATTAATGCGGTTTCTCGGTTAGCCATGCGCCGTAACCGTATCGACACGGCCGAGATGTTGAAGCTGCTAACAGAAGTGCAAAAGGCTGGCCAGCAGGCAATCTCGATGTTGAACGCCTGTGTACCGTCACGTGGTGATGAGACCATGGAAGTGGTGAATATCAATGAGCTGTTAAAAAACACCCTGAGCCTGTTAACGCCTCGGCTGCTGGCGTTGGGAATTACGGTGGATTGGCAGCCTGAGTGCAATTTACAGCGTGTGCTTGGTCAGCCGACAGCGCTGGTCACGCTCTTTAAGCAGTTGATCGACAATGCCATTGATGCCATGAATGACACCAAACAACGCCTGCGTGAATTGCGTTTAAGCACCCGCACGCTCAACAAGGTCGTGGAGGTCAGGATTGAAGACACAGGTGCAGGCATTTTACCCGCTGACCAGTTAAGAGTGTTTGAGCCTTTTTACACAACACGTGATCAAAGCAAAGGTCATTTAGGCATGGGGCTGACGCTTGCTCAGGATATCGTTAATCGCCATAACGGTTTGCTAGAAATAGACGCTGATGTCACCACTGGCTGCTGCATTAAGGTTCACATTCCCTATGAATAAATCACCTGCAAGTCTGTATGACGACAATGACGATCGATTGAGTCCTGAAATGCTTCAGGCAATTCTTGTCGGTGAGCTGGAAACCCTGTTTTTGGTAAGTCAGGTACTGTCTAAATCCCTTAATCTACAGGAAACCCTGAGTAAGGTGATGGAAGTGCTGGATGATCGCGTGGGGTTGGAGCGCGGGCTGGTCGGATTGGTATCGCCAGAGCAGGGTGAGTTAGTCATTTACGCGCTATGTGGCGTGCCAGATTTGGCTCCGGGGGATATACGTTACCAGCCAGGTGAGGGGGTGGTTGGTGAGGTTATGCGCCGTGGCAGCAGCTTGATACTGAATCGAATTACGGACGATCCGCGTTTTCTGGGGCGTCTTGGTGTCTATGACCCTCAGCGTCCGTTTATCGGAGTGCCGATTCTCAGTGGTGATGAAGTTCTGGGAGTCTTTGCCGCTCAACCCAGTAGCGCCCATAAAGAACTCTTGGAAGAGCGAGCACGATTTCTGGAGATGGTCGCGAACCTCATCGGTCAAAGTGTGCGATTATCGCGAGAGGTGGAGCGAGAGCGTAAAGCACTTAGAGATGAGCGCGATGCGCTTAAATGCACTGTGCGCGGACAGTTTGGTTTCGACAACATTATTGGTCACTCTTTCCCCATGCGCCAGGTATTTGAGCAGGTGCGTCAAGTGGCGAAGTGGAATACCACGGTACTGATTCGTGGAGAAACCGGCACAGGTAAAGAGTTGATTGCCAATGCCATTCATTACAACTCACCCAGAGCTCGGGGGCCGTTCGTCAAACTTAACTGTGCCGCCTTACCTGAAAACTTATTGGAGTCGGAACTCTTTGGTCATGAGAAGGGCGCATTTACTGGGGCTGTCAGTCAACGTCAAGGACGATTTGAGCAGGCTGACAAAGGCACGCTGTTTTTGGATGAAATCGGGGAGGTGTCTGCCGGGTTTCAGGCTAAATTGCTGCGCGTGTTGCAAGAAGGTGAGTTGGAGCGGGTGGGAGGAACCCGCACCATTAAAATCAATGTTCGAGTCGTGGCCGCGACCCATCGGGATCTGGAGGCTGATGTGGAACAAGGACTCTTCAGAGAGGATCTCTATTACCGCTTGAATGTCATGCCAATCTTTATGCCGACATTGCGTGAGCGTTTGGAGGATATTCCCGACATTGCTAACTTCTTGCTGACTAAAATAGCCACCGCGCAGGAGCGTTCACTGAGCATCACCGACAATGCTTTGCGTGTACTTATGCATCATCGCTGGCCGGGGAATGTCCGTGAGTTGGAAAACTGTTTAGAGCGGGCGGCGGTGATGTCGCATGATGGGATTATCGACCGCGATCAAGTCTTGCTCACAGGGATTGACGAGCAGGTCATGGGGAGTCATGGAGGACGGATTGATCTAGACGATGACAATTTAGATGAGCGTGAGCGGGTGATTGCGGCGCTAGAGCAGGCGGGCTGGGTTCAAGCCAAGGCGGCTCGATTGCTGGGCATGACACCACGTCAGATTTCTTACCGTATCCAGACCTTGAATATTCGGGTTAAACAGCTGTAAGCCGAGACTGTCTTAAAGCTGACATAGCGTCTTTATGTACCTGTCAGCTTTGAGACAAACCTATCAAAACTTGATTTTATATGATTAATAATCAATAACTTATCGAGCTTTTCTAAGTAGGCATGGAATTTGCGACAGACCCTGTGAACCCAACATGAGGATCTGACCGTGAAACTGCCCGTTCTCAATAACACGATTGCAACCAGCGAAGCCGGTGGCTGCGCTTCCGGCTCCTGCGGTAGCAGTGATGCCTCTGTTCAGAACCTGCCTGAATCCATTCGAGCCAAGGTGGCTGATCATCCTTGTTTTTCAGAGCAAGCTCACCACTTCTTCGCCCGGATGCATGTGGCGGTTGCGCCGGCATGCAATATTCAATGCAACTACTGCAACCGCAAGTACGATTGCAGCAACGAATCGCGACCCGGCGTGGTGTCGGAAGTGTTAACACCGCAGCAGGCGGTTAAGAAAGTGAAGGCCGTAGCGGCAGCGATTCCACAGATGTCTGTTTTGGGCATTGCAGGACCTGGCGATCCACTGGCGAACCCACAAAAAACCTTTGAAACCTTTCGTCGCTTGAGCGCTGAAACGCCGGATATCAAGCTGTGTGTGTCCACCAATGGCCTAACGCTGCCTGAATGTGTCGATGAACTCTGTCAGCACAATATTGATCATGTCACGGTCACTATCAACTGCGTAGACCCAGAGATAGGCGCCAAGATTTATCCATGGATTTTTTGGAAAAACAAGCGTATTCGCGGTGTCGAAGCGGCCAGTATTCTGATTGAACAGCAGCAGAAAGGGCTGCAGATGTTGATTGATCGCGGCATTCTAGTGAAAGTGAATTCTGTTCTGATTCCAGGCATCAATGATCAACATCTGATTGAAGTATCCCGTATCGTCAAAGAAAAAGGTGCATTTTTGCACAACGTTATGCCCATTATCTCAGAGCCAGAGCATGGCACGTATTTTGGCCTAACCGGGCAAGCAGAACCAACAGCCGCTGAGCTGCAGGCCGTACAGGATGCTTGTGCTGGGGATATGAATATGATGCGTCACTGTCGTCAGTGCCGTGCCGATGCTGTTGGCCTGTTGGGCGAAGATCGCGGCGCGGAGTTTACTCTCGACAAGATTGAGGCCATGGACATCGATTATGAAGCGGCCATGGTGAAGCGTGCCGAGGTGCATGATCAATTGCTTGAACAGCTCTATGCGCAGCGAGAATCCGCCTCAAAACCCGTTATACGCGTGCAAGGTCGCGCTGTATTGATGGCCGTTGCAACGAAGGGTGGCGGTGTCATCAATCAGCATTTTGGTCATGCCACTGAGTTTCTGGTCTATGAAGCCAGTCGTGATGGCGTGCGTTTTATTGGTCATCGCCAAGTCGCCAAGCCCTATTGTGAGGGCAACAGCAACTGCGGTGATGAGGCAGAAAATTTGTTAGATACCTTGCTGAAGGCTCTACAGGGCTGCGAAGTGCTGCTGTGCTCCAAAGTGGGCTATGAGCCTTGGAGTGCGTTGGAGCAGGCTGGTATACAACCGAACGGAGAGCACGCCATGGAGCCAATAGAGGATGCCATTCTGGCGGTTTACCAAGAAATGTTAACAAAAGGACTATTGCAACTACCCGATGCGGTTGATCTTAAATCAGCCTAATCCGATACACCTGAGGAGGTGCTTTTTATGGCTTTTGAAATTGTTGCCAGCTGTGTGAGCTGTACGGCCTGTGAGTCTGTTTGCCCGAATGATGCGATCACGGATCAGAAGGTTCAGTTCGCTATCGATCCGGATTTGTGCACGGAATGTGCCGAATCCTTCCCGGACCCTCAGTGTGCCAGCATCTGCCCTATAGAAGGCGCTATCGTTGATAGTGTTGGAGAACCACTGAATCCTCCCGGATCACTCACGGGAATTATTGTCGGCGTTGCCGCCTGATCAAGCGCGTTGATTAAGCCTGTTAGCTGTTCACCGCAACGCCTTTGATCAGTGCATAGACGGTCTGTCCGGGTTGGAGTTGTAATTGCTCGGCAGACCGTTTTGAAATACGCGCCAGCAATGTCTGTTTTCCCAATTGCAGGCGCACTCGCATTTGGCTTTTATCTGTATCCGGATCCAACCCAATCACTCTGACGTCCAGCGTATTCAGTAGGCTGATGGATTCAGGTAATTGCCTGGCAAGAACCACATCGCGGGCCATAATACTCACTCTGACACTGTCCCCTTTGGTGATCGGTGATAGACGTCCAGGCGACAGGTGTGTCTGACTGATCAATAAATGTTGCTGCTCTAATTGCAGCTTGGCCAGACCATCACCGGCATCCGTCTCGAACACCTGAGCTTTCAGCAGACTCACTGCGTGCTCACTATGCGAAAAGGGCAGCTGATGGTCCGTTAAGACCGTTTGAAGCTCTCCTTGAGCACGTACCACTCCCTGCTCCAGCAGCACCATATGGTCCGCTAGGCGCATGACTTCTTCAACCGAATGACTGACATAGATGATTGGCAGTTGCAGCTCCTCGGTCAGACGCTCTAGATACGGCAGTATTTCCTGTTTGCTGGTTGTGTCCAGCGATGCCATCGGTTCATCCATCAACAACAATTTAGGGCTGGTTAGCAAGGCACGGCCAATCGAAACGCGCTGGCGTTGTCCACCGGACAACTGGTCTGGATAACGTTTGAGATAGTCTTGCAAAGACAAGAGTTCAACAACTTCATCAAAGCCAATGCGGCGATCCGCAGCGCGAATACGTTTAAAGCCGTAGTGAAGGTTTTGCTCGATGGTTAGATGAGGGAACAAGCTGGCCTCTTGAAACACATAGCCAATAGGGCGTAGATGCACAGGCACAAATCGGTCTGAAGACTGCCAAACCTGATCCTGAAAGGTTAGTGAGCTATCCGGTAGCCGCTCTAAGCCCGCAATGCAACGCAACAAGGTGGTTTTACCTGACCCTGAGCGCCCGAAGAGTGCCGTTACCCCTTGATCGGGTAGCGTCAAGGAAACCTGTAACTGGAACGCCGAGCGCGTAACCTGAAAGTGCATTTTGAGCGACATACTTCCTCCAGCCTAAACGACACTCACAACTTTGAAGCGTCGGTTCAGTGCAAACACGAGCAAAAGTAAAATAAAGGAGGCACCAACGAGAATAATCGACAGTTGATGTGCTGCACTATAGTCCATCGCTTCAACATGATTATAAATGGCAATGGAGGCAACCTGGGTACGACCTGGAATATTGCCACCGATCATCAGAATCATGCCAAACTCCCCCAAACTGTGGGCAAAGGAGAGGACCGCGGCGGTTAAAAAGCCTCGCCGGGACAGTGGCAACACAATGCTGACAAAGCGGTCAAATGGAGAGGCTTTAAGCGTTGCCGCGACTTCTAATACACGCCCGCCTGCAATCGTAAACGCATTCTGCAGGGGTTGTACCACAAATGGCAGAGAGAACAGCATCGAGCCGATCACCAACCCGGTAAAGCTAAATGCCAGATGCCCAATGCCCACTGACTCCAGAAAACCACCGACCACACCGCGTGGCCCTAATAACACCAGCAGGTAGAATCCCATCACCGTGGGAGGCAGTACCAGCGGCAACGCCACTAGCGCTTCAACCAGTACCTTTGCTCGGCAGGGGGTGTGCGCCAACCACCACGCGAGGGGGGCGCAGAGAATGAGTAGTGCCAAGGTGCTAATCAAGGCGAGTTTGAGCGTGATCCAGAGTGCTATCAGATCTGCATGGCTGAGCTCCATCGTTTAGAACCCGTATCCTGCGGATGCAATCACGCTGCGCGCCTCATCACTTTTTAGCCAATCAAGAAACGCTAGGCCAGCCTCCAGTTGTGGCGAGGCGCTCAATACAACGGCCTGCTGCTCAAGTGAGACATAACTATCGCTGGCAGGTAACCAAGCATTGCCTCGGATGCTGCCATCCGCTTCGACCACTTGAGACAGTGCCAGAAAGCCTGCTTGCGCGGTGCTGCTTGTAATGTATTGCATGGCTTGGGTTAGGTTTTCCGCCTGAGCGATATGCCCTGCTTGCAAGCGTTCATACACCCCCAGTTGTTGCATGACCTCAACACCTGCCGCACCATAAGGTGCCGTGCGGGGGTTGACCAAGGCCAAGTGCTGCAACGACTCACTGTGTAAAAACGCTCCATCCTGCAATGGCAGATCCTGTTGATCGCTCCAGAGCACCAGCACACCCCGTGCATAGGTAAAGCGTGAGTCAGCCAAGGCCAGTCCTTCCTCCACCAATAACTGAGGCCGTTCGACATCGGCAGATAGGAATACATCAAAAGGGGCGCCATTCTGGATTTGAGCATAGTGGCGTCCCGTTGATCCAGAGCTGATGAGCAGCGTCTGACCGGAGTGCGCCTCATACAGAGGCACTAATTGGTTCAGCGTACCCAGAAAATTAGCCGCCACCGCCACCCGTAGCTCGCTGGCGGCCAAATGATTGCTGAACACGAAGGCAAGGCAATAGATCCAGAGGTTTTTCATAATGTCACTCCTGTTTTTTGATCAACGGCATTCCGTCACATCACGCAACCACCCGCAGAGACTTAAGTGCATCTCAAATCATTTGTGTGATCGCGCATACATCTATGCTCGTTACTAACATCCGCCAGCTACGGCTAGGTCGAGTACGACCTGCTCACGGGGCTGCCAGTTTTGTGTAAAGCGCAGATAGTCTGCTAGTGGCCCATCCCAACCTTGCTGGTGCTCATCCTGCCATAGACATAATTGGCTATGCAGCGTGAGCGCATCCAGTGGTGTCTGATGCTGTAACTCTTGATGATAGTCATCCAAGATCTTCAACAACGCCTGATGCTGTTGGCGGTGTGACTCATAGCCAGGATACCCCGTCACCTGCATAAAGCGCTCTTCCTGATCAAAATGCTCGCGCGCATTCAATATCAAACTATTGAGCAGGCAAGGCAGTGCCGTTTTTGACACCATCGGTAGGGTGCCTAGCAGTGCCATAAAGTGGTGGTGGGCACGATCCATGGCGGGTAAGTTGTAATGTTGCAAACGCAGTGTCGCGGTCATATCAGTCATGATAAACGTCCTCATTCAGGCATAGCAGGGGTGGGTAGTTTCAAGCAGTGCGGCCAGACACTCTTCGTGTGTCATCGGCAAAATTTGAAACCCTTTGCGGCTCAGAAACTTTTCTTCATTGGGGGTTGGATTGGGCAAACACGCCCAGCCAGCAGGCATTCCAGCTCCATAGGTAATGTCATTCAGCAGCATCCGTGGTGTATCTCGATTCAGGCGTAGGCCCAGCAGTAGATACTGCTTACCGATGCGCTTTTGCTTTAAAAAGGGAGGCATTCCAAACCCGCCCATCAGCTCTGTCAGGTAATCGACATAATCGGCATCGGAAGCAATATACAGTGACTCAGGCAAGGGGGTGCCGACGGGCTTAAACAGTATGGGTAGATCTGTATCCAGCCAAGAGGCAAGAGTGGCCAGATATTGATTGCCGTTGTAATAAAACAGGCGATAACGTTCAGTTCCACCGCCAATCCGCGCCACTCCTACGACCAAAATATGTGGAGTGTCTTGCCATAAGGTTTGCATCTGGGTATCACGATTCATATCGATAATGTAATCCAGATTTAATGCGGCCAATGTCTGATGGGCGTTGGAAACACTCCAAGTTGTATCCCGGTAGATCTTATCCAGAAATCGTGTGACGGCTTTGCGCCCTTTTTTTAGTTCAATGTTCATCGCTGCGCGAGGAAACTCATACATCAATTTAGGTGCCATGGGTCGTCCTTGATTCATGGCGATGATCAAGCTGTCACTTCCAGCAGGTATCGGTTGGCCTTCTGCATCGACCACATCGTTGAGTGCATCCGATCCGATCACGGGTACACACTGTCCAGAGTGCATCGCCTCCAGCAGGCTTTCAGGAAGTCTCTTATTCATCATCAGGCTCGCCCCTTGTCATTCAGTCGGAGTATTTTTTAAAGCACCTCTAAAAGCGCGTTTACATTCATAACAGCAATTCACATGCCATGATCACAACGGCGCCCTGAACGCCCGTTATCAGGGATGTTCTGAGACACAGGTGATGTGGACTCCCTGCTGTTTTCTTGTCGCCAGTCCGACAAGTCGTTTATTTTTGTCGGCTCCATAACGACCATGCAAAATGAGCGGTTATTTTTGGTTTGTATATATAACAGTGACTTAGATGTTTTTTTGCAACTTGGCACAGCCCTTGCCCTATGACTTACAGCGGTGGGCAATGTTGTTCACCAAATGATCCAACTTGAGGAGAATGACAATGGCATTACGTCAAGCTGCTATTTACGGCAAAGGCGGTATCGGGAAATCCACCACAACTCAGAACCTGGTTGCTGCGCTGGCAGAAATGGGTAAGAAAGTCATGATCGTGGGCTGTGATCCCAAAGCGGACTCCACGCGTTTGATTCTGCACTCCAAGGCCCAGACCACGGTGATGCATCTGGCTGCTGAAGCTGGCTCTGTTGAAGATCTGGAACTGGAAGATGTAATGGCGGTGGGCTATGGCGACATCAAGTGTGTTGAGTCAGGTGGCCCTGAGCCAGGAGTCGGTTGTGCGGGTCGTGGTGTAATCACCGCCATCAACTTCCTGGAAGAAGAAGGCGCCTACGATGAAGACCTGGATTTTGTGTTCTATGACGTACTGGGTGATGTGGTCTGTGGTGGTTTCGCCATGCCAATCCGTGAAAACAAAGCACAGGAAATCTACATCGTTTGCTCCGGCGAAATGATGGCGATGTTTGCTGCCAATAACATTGCCAAGGGCATTGTGAAGTACGCCACCTCAGGTAGCGTGCGTCTGGCCGGTCTGATCTGCAACAGCCGTAATACGGACCGTGAAGACGAGCTGATCGAAGCGCTGGCGGCACGTCTGGGCACCCAGATGATTCACTTTGTACCGCGTGACAACGTGGTGCAGCACGCTGAAATCCGTCGTATGACCGTGATCGAATACGATCCCAGCGCGAAGCAAGCTGATGAATACCGTGCTTTGGCCCGCAAGATTGTGGAGAACAAGCTGTTCATTGTTCCGACGCCGCTGGAAATGGACGATCTCGAAGACTTGCTGATGGAGTTCGGTATTCTGGAAGAAGAAGACGAGAGCATTGTCGGTCAGCGTGCAGAAGCCGTGGCTTAACACCCGAACATCAAGCGATAGATCCCGCGTTGGGATCAATATGAGCAGAGCATGCTCGCTAACTTATTCTCGATGGCGTTCCTGCGGATGGGCAGGCGCTGCTGGAGGAAACCTGTTATGGCTAAGTTAAACAAAGAAGAGGCGCAAGCGCTGATTCAGGAAGTGCTGGAAGTCTATCCAGAGAAGGCGAAAAAGGATCGTGCCAAACATTTAGCGGTGAATGATACCGCTGAGGCAAAAACCTGTGTGACCTCTAACCGTAAATCTTTGCCCGGTGTCATGACCATCCGTGGTTGCGCCTATGCTGGCTCCAAAGGTGTGGTTTGGGGACCCATTAAGGACATGATCCACATTTCCCATGGTCCGGTTGGCTGCGGCCAGTACTCTCGGGCAGGGCGGCGTAACTACTATGTCGGCACCACCGGTGTGGACAGTTTCGGTACGATGAACTTTACCTCGGACTTCCAGGAAAAAGACATCGTCTTCGGTGGCGATAAAAAGCTCAGCAAGTTGATCACGGAAATTGAGCAACTCTTCCCGCTCAATCGCGGCATCAGTGTGCAGTCTGAATGCCCGATTGGACTGATTGGTGACGATATCGAAGCGGTCTCCAAAGCCAGCAGTAAAGAGATTGGCAAACCGGTCATCCCGGTGCGCTGTGAGGGCTTCCGCGGTGTGTCCCAGTCGCTGGGCCACCACATTGCCAACGATGCGATTCGTGATCATGTGTTTGACCGCGAAGGTGGCAGCGAGGGTATCGAGCCGGGTCAGTACGATGTCGCTATTCTGGGTGACTACAATATTGGCGGTGATGCCTGGTCTTCACGCATTTTGCTTGAAGAAATGGGCTTGCGCGTCGTTGCTCAGTGGTCCGGTGACGGTACCCTGGCCGAGATGGAGCAGACACCAAAGGTGAAGCTCAATCTGCTCCACTGCTACCGTTCCATGAACTACATCTCACGTCATATGGAAGAAAAGTACGGCATCCCCTGGGTTGAGTACAACTTCTTTGGACCCACCAAGATAGCGGAAAGCTTGCGTAAAATTGCGTCCTACTTTGATGACAGCATCAAAGAAGGGGCCGAAAAAGTGATCGCTAAATACCAGGCGATGTGTGATGAGATTATTGCCAAATACCGCCCACGTCTTGAAGGCAAAAAAGTGATGCTGTATGTCGGTGGCTTGCGCCCTCGTCATGTCATTGGTGCCTATGAAGATCTTGGCATGGAAGTAGTGGGTACTGGCTATGAATTCGGCCATAACGATGACTATGACCGTACACGTAACGATGTCGGCAATGCCACGTTGATATATGACGACGTGACTGGCTTTGAATTCGAAGAGTTCGTCAAGCGCGTCAAGCCCGACCTGGTCGGATCTGGCGTGAAAGAAAAGTACATTTTCCAGAAAATGGGTGTGCCTTTCCGTCAGATGCACTCCTGGGATTATTCCGGCCCTTACCATGGCTACGATGGCTTCGCTATTTTTGCCAAGGATATGGACATGACCCTGAACAATCCCTGCTGGTCAAAACTGACACCGCCCTGGAAACAACGTCCAGAAGCCGAACAGAAGGCAGTTGCCTGATTCCCTTATTACTACTCACGCCTGCGTCCGCAGATTAGCGGCCAGGCAAGGAGACGGTCATGCAAGACATTGAAAATATCAAACAGAGCTTTCCTTTATTCAGAAATGAAGAATACAAAGATGTGCTCGCACGCAAAAAGGGTGACTATGAAAACGGTCATGCAACCGATACTGTCGATGAGACCTTCCTATGGACGACATCGGTGGAATACAAAGAGCTAAACTTTGCTCGCGAAGCGCTCACGGTCAATCCGGCTAAAGCCTGCCAACCTCTAGGCGCCGTACTCTGCGCCTTGGGATTTGAGAAAACGCTGCCCTATGTGCATGGATCGCAAGGTTGTGTGGCCTATTTCCGGACCTATTTTAACCGCCATTTCAAAGAGCCTATTGCCTGTGTTTCCGATTCCATGACAGAAGATGCAGCAGTGTTCGGGGGACAGAAAAACATGATCGACGGATTGGAGAATGCTAAGGCGCTCTACAAACCGGAGATGATCGCCGTTTCCACGACCTGCATGGCCGAGGTAATTGGTGATGACCTGAATGCCTTTATTGGCAATGCTAAAAAAGCGGGTGCGGTTGCTGAAGACTTCCCCACTCCTTTTGCACATACACCGTCCTTTGTCGGCTCGCATGTAACGGGCTGGGACAATATGTTTGAAGGGGTTGCTCGTTACTTCACCCTCAACCACATGGAAGGTAAGGTGGTGGGCAGTAATCAAAAAATCAACCTCGTCCCAGGCTTTGAAACCTACTTGGGTAACTTCCGCGTTATCCACCGTATGATGAAAGAAATGGGCGTTGATTACAGTCTCTTGTCTGATCCCACCGAAGTACTGGATACCCCCGCAGACGGTGAATACCGCATGTATTCCGGTGGCACAACGCAGGATGAAATGAAAGATGCGCCGAATGCCATTACCACCATCCTACTGCAACCCTTACACCTTGTTAAAACGGAAAAACTGGCCAGTACAACCTGGGGGCATGATGTGCCCAAGTTGGATATCCCCATGGGGCTGGAGCTCACTGACAACTTTTTGATGGAGGTCTCGCGTTTAACGGGTAAAGACATTCCAGACAGTCTCGCCAAGGAGCGTGGCCGTTTAGTGGATATGATGACGGACTCCCACACCTGGTTACATGGCAAGAAGTTTGCGCTCTATGGCGACCCAGACTTTACCCTTGGCCTCACCAAATTCCTGTTGGAACTGGGGGCCGAGCCGACACATGTGCTGTGTCAGAGTGGGAGCAAGCGTTGGGAAAAACGCATGAAAAAAATGCTGCAGGAGTCGGCACCCGCTAACAACCAAACGCAGTTGTTTTCACGTCATGATTTGTGGCATTTCCGCTCACTGATGTTCACTGAAAAGCCGGACTTCATGATCGGTAACTCCTACGGCAAGTTTATCCAGCGTGACACCCTGCATAAAGGCAAGGAGTTCGAGGTACCGCTCATCCGTATCGGCTTCCCGATCTTTGACCGGCATCATCTACATCGTTCAACCACTATGGGTTATGAGGGTGCGATGACGATACTGACCACCCTGGTAAATGCCGTACTGGAGCGTATGGATGATGATACCCGTCTGATGGCACAAACAGACTTTAACTATGATCTGGTGCGTTAATCAGACGATTCAGTACAGGAGAAACCTATGGCCAACATTATCATCAGTCAGGCAACAGAGGGTGGACTGACCTTCTATATGCCAAAAAAGGATCTGGAAGTCCCGGTTAAATCGCTGGAGTTTAACCAACCACACAAGTGGGGAGGTGCGTTAACTCTGGCGGACGGTCAGCGTTATTACATAGACCCGCTGGACACTATGCCGTCACTTCCTAAATCGCTGCGTGCCAAGCGCATGGACTGACGGTCATAGGTCTCTTGTTTAACTGTGGAGGATGTAAACATGTCAATGAAAATCGATCCGGATATCTGCACGGCGTGTGGCGACTGTGAAGTGGAGTGTCCTACCGTGTCAATCAGCGTTAAACGTGGAGTCTATATCATTAATGCCAGCACCTGTGATGAGTGTGTCGATGAGGGAGCACCGCGCTGTGTTGCGGTCTGCCCCGTCGACTGTATCACGCTGGCCGCTTAATCCTGTCTGTCATGTCTGAAGCTGGCTGCAATTGGCCAGCTTCGGTTATCGATTCATTTCCGGAGGGGGAGAACATTCATGACCAGTATCAGCCAAGGCGCTGCACGACGCTTATCCTATGCCGCGCGTGCACTGTCCGAACAAGACCCAGCTATTTTCGTTGTGGCGATGGGGTCTTATCTTGGGTTGCCAATCACTGAAGAAAAACTGAAGGGCCTGACTGTAGAAGATATACACCGTATTTTAAGCGGTGATGACGGTGAATTGCCGGAGGACTATAGTCGCGACAGCATCAAACATGCCTTGCAGTACCTTTGGGGGGAGCAAGATGCTCAGACTCAGTTACCCGATATAGAAACCATGCCACTGGCCATGCAGGGTTTACCCAGTCTTAAAGTGGCCGTCGCGTCCAATACAGCAGAACAGCTGGATGGCCATTTTGGTTCTTGTCTGCGATTTTTGATATACCGAGTGAATACAGAGGGACTCTATTTAGCCGACATACGGGACACCCGTGGCACCCAGACGGCAGATGACCGCAATACGGCCAGAGCTGAGTTGATCGGCGATTGTCAGTTGCTTTATGTCCAATCCATCGGCGGACCTGCGGCGGCCAAAGTCGTACGTGCAGGCGTGCACCCCATTAAATTCCCAAAGCCAAGCGCGGCTCGGGAGATGCTCAGTACCTTGCAAAGCAGTTTGGCCAATCCATCCCCTTGGTTGGCTAAAATTTTGGGTAAAGAAAATGCATTGGTACAGCGATTTGCTGACGAGGCTGACGAATGATTGCCGCGAGTATGTTGGCACAATTGGCTCAGGCCATTGAGCAAACACCCCCAGCACAAAGGGATGATATCGAGCAGTTTAAACCCTTTTTGCAGGGCGTCAGTCTGACATGTTGCAGCGATAACGATATACCCGGGCGTGCCAAACCTGTGTATCAGGGAGCTGGTTTTGATCTGTATCTGGTTGATGCAACGGCGCACTGCGCCTGTTTGACCAACGACCTGACGATTGCCAGCGCTGTGGTGTTAGCACGGCATGATGATGAGGATTAGGCATGAATTTAACAAGGGAGAACAGCATGCAAAACAGGGTATTGGCTGTCGTTCCATCCGAGGGAGTGCAGCACTTCGGTCCCAGTGTTGACGAGTTGGCTGAGGGCATTGCTCGCCTTCCACCGCGTCCCCATCACACCACATTGTTAAGCTATCTCAGCACTTACTGGCCCGAAGCCCAATTTCAGCATCGGTTTACCCGCTCAGGCTGGTTCAGGAGCGGAGGGGTTCGACATCAAGATGGCACTTTGATTAGCCAGAATATCGAATCGTGGCTAGAAACATCGCTTCGGCAAAGCGGTGACTTTGAACAGTTGCTGATGGATCTTGAAGCTTTGCAACCCTTAGTGACGCGCTTTAACGGAGTGACCCATTTTTTTACAGCCAGCTACGGCAATGCACCGGAGGCTTGTTGGCAGTTGGAAGTGGAGGAGTTACAAGAAGTGATGGACCGACATTTGCTCAATCCTGCCGCCACTGAACCGCTGGATGTGTCTGACCTGACAGATCCATTGCATCCGGCAACGCTGGATGGGCAGCCCGTTGGCTTTCCTGTGTATCGACTTGGCAGTCTGATCAATCTGCATCTCGCACTCGCCATCGCTGTTAATGCGCCGTCCTTACAGCGTTTTTTTAATGAATGGTCAGAAAGCCGACTGCCTGACTTTCATCATCACTGGTTTTTTCAGCGGCAGGAAGTTCAAAACCACTATGGTGTCCAAGCGCTGCGTCTACTGCCTCAGGCCATTAAAGCGGATGCACTGAGGGAGCACTCTTGGGATCTAAATGCCAATGCAACGGAAATGGCCGACCAGTTACGGTCTTTTGATAAAACAGCAGGTTTTTTTGGTGCTTGGTATTTTTGCATGGTGACGGGCAATCTCGTGCCTAAGGCACTGGCAGAGCGTTTACAGCATGACTGGATCAACAATTATCGCTATATCTCTGAACGCCAATCCCTTTGGATTCACAAATGGCTGCACCAACCCTATAGCCTATAGTTCCCCCCCATCGAGGCTGACAACCGCTTAGTGGGTTGTTCAGCCTCTCTTTATCTCTAGATTGGGTTTCTGAGTTGCGCCTCTTTGTCGTATTTAAGACATTTTGTTGGTTAGGTCTGACCCAACACAGAGATCAGGCTTGATTGAAAATTATAACCAATTGTTTTAACTCTAAAAAAGTAAACGTCTTGCGTTTTTTGGCTATGGCACAGGCCTTGCAAAATACTAAGTACCTACGCTGGAGAGACTGAGTTTGCCAGCGACAGCCATCGTAATAGAAAGAGGATGCAACTATGCAGGCAAAACAACTGGCAGCCTTACTGGATGAGCCCGCTTGCAGCCACAACACCAAAGCAAAAAGTGGCTGCACACCGCCCAAACCTGGCGCGTCTGATGGGGGGTGTGCTTTTGATGGAGCCCAGATCGCCTTGCTTCCTATTGCGGATGTTGCGCACATCGTCCACGGTCCCATCGCCTGTGCTGGCAGCTCTTGGGATAATCGCGGTACGCGTTCCTCCGGCCCAACCCTTTATCGGATTGGCATGACCACGGATTTAACGGAGCAGGATGTGATCATGGGGCAGGGCGAAAAGCGTCTTTTTCACAGCATTGCCCAAGCCATCAAGGATTACTCACCTGCTGCTGTGTTTGTGTACAACACCTGTGTGCCAGCATTAATTGGGGATGACTTTGAGGCCGTTTGTCGGGCGGCCAGTACCCATTTTGGGGTGCCAGTTGTCCCAGTGGATTCGGCTGGATTTTACGGCACCAAAAACTTGGGCAATCGTTTGGCCGGTGAGGCCATGTTTAAATATGTCATCGGTACGGCTGAACCAGAGCCCATCGCTGCAGAGAGCCAACGTCCCGGTATTCGCGTGCATGACATCAACTTGATTGGTGAATACAACATTGCTGGCGAATTTTGGCAGGTGCAGCCATTGCTTGATGAGCTGGGTCTGCGCATCCTTTGTACTTTGTCTGGCGATGCTCGCTTTCATCAAGTGCAAACCATGCACCGTGCTCAAGTGAATATGGTGGTGTGTGCAAAGGCTCTGTTAAATGTTGCGCGCAAACTGCAGGAACGTTATGGAATTCCTTGGTTTGAGGGCAGTTTCTACGGGGTTGAAGACACGTCAGAGGCACTGCGAAGTCTAGCTCGCTTACTCAACGATTCTGATTTAAGCCAACGCACAGAGGCGCTTATCGCGCGGGAAGAGGTACGTATCCACACTCTGCTAGCTCCCTGGCGGGAAAGATTAAAGGGTAAGCGCGTACTGCTGTACACCGGAGGAGTGAAATCCTGGTCGATTGTGTCGGCTTTACAGGATTTAGGGATAGATGTGGTGGCAACCGGTACAAAGAAATCCACTGAAGAGGACAAACAGCGCATCCGCGAAATCATGGGAGAGAATGCTCGGATGCTGGACGATGGCAGCCCTCGTGCCTTGCTGGATACCCTTCGCGATTACCGTGCCGATATGCTGATTGCCGGGGGCCGGAATATGTATACCGCATTGAAGGCTCGCATTCCTTTTCTAGACATTAACCAAGAACGCGAGTTTGGCTATGCCGGTTATGACGGCATGCTGGAGCTGGCTCGTCAGCTTTCATTAACGCTGGAATCGCCAATTTGGTCGTCCGTGAGAAGCCCAGCCCCTTGGCACAGGTCGGCTAAAGGAGTTCAACATGGCTAAGATTATTAAGCGACATAAACCGCTTGCGGTGAGTCCACTCAAGGTGAGTCAGCCAACAGGTGCTGTGTTGGCCTTGTTGGGCATACGTCACGCGTTACCAATGCTGCACGGTTCACAGGGGTGCAGTGCGTTTGCCAAGGTGTTTTTTGTGCGTCATTTTCGTGAGCCTATTCCGTTGCAAACCACCGCTATGGACCAGACAACCACCGTTATGGGGGCGGATGACAATGTGTTTCAGGGATTGCGTACCTTGATTGAAAAACGCCACCCCGCTCTAATTGGCATCCCCACGACGGGCTTATCGGAAACCCAAGGCAGTGATATCCAAGGGCTGGTGACACGCTTCTATCAACAATTCCCTGAATACACCTCGACACCGATTATTCCAATAGTAACGCCCGATTATAGCGGTGGTCTGGAAAGTGGCTATGCACTTGCGGTTGAAGCCCTGATCGACCGGCTCGTCCCTGATGATGCAGGTCATGCAGGAGAAAACCCAAAGCAAATCAATGTGCTGGTGTCCTCGATGCTGACAGCCGCGGATTTGGAGTATCTGCGTGATCTGGTCGAACGTTTCTCCCTGGAGCCCGTCATACTTCCCGACGTGGGTGATGCATTGGACGGTCACTTAACGGAGGATGACTTTACACCCGTCACCATTGGCGGCACTCCCGTCGATGCGTTTGCCACATTGGGTAAGGCCCGTGCCACCCTCGTTATAGGTCGATCATTGCATAAAGCCGCCAACCTGCTACACCAGCGGACTGGCGTTGAGGATTACCGTTTTGATAGCCTGATGGGATTAGAGGCCATGGATAGGCTGGTGGAGACGCTTCATCAGCTCAGTGGGCAGGCAGTGTCCAGCCGATTAGAACGCGAGCGCAGTCAACTGCAAGACAGTATGCTGGATACCCACTTTATGCTGGGATTTGCACGCTATGCGGTTGCGGCAGATCCAGATCTGTTGCTTTCGCTCAGCCAGTTGTTGGTCAGTATGGGAGGGGAGGTTGTGGCGGCTGTCAGCCCACACAATGCCCCATTGTTGTCGGATTTGCCCGTTAACGAAGTCTTTATTGGTGATTTAGAGGATCTGGAACACGCAGCACGCACGCATCAAGCACAACTCTTGATCAGTAATGCCCATGCAGCCGAAACTGCCAGTAGACTCCATATTCCGCTCGTTCGAGCAGGCTGGCCAGTCTATGATCGTCTGGGGGCACAGCACCAGCTCTGGATCGGTTACCGAGGGACTCGCAATACTCTGACGCGACTGGCCAATGAGTTGCTGGAGCAGGGGCATCAGCACGCCATCAAGCCCTACGTCTCTATCTATGCCAGCACAGTCTATCGCGCCGATACCACTCAGAAAACGACGCAGACACATCACTCCATAACCAGGGAGGTGAGCCATGCGGCATTTGAAGCTGATTGATTCAGCCAAGTCCGATACCCGTCGATTGCACATTGCTTTTGCCAGTAGTGATCGATGCCATGTGAATCAGCATTTTGGTGCAGCGGAGGCGTTTGTCATTTACAGCATCAGTGCTGTGGAGTATCGCGTGGCTGAAATCGCTGAGTTTTCCGGCAATGACACCCTAAAGGACCAGCAGGAAGGTAAGCTCGACGCCAAAGTTAAACTCCTGCAGGGGTGTGCAGCCGTCTACTGCAATGCCGTAGGGGCCTCTGCCATCCGACAGCTCCTGGCCGCAGGGGTACAGCCACTGAAAGTAGAGCAGGGAGTGTTGATTGAAGATCTGCTTAAACAACTGATCGAGTCTTGGCCTTTGTCTGCGCCGGTCTGGTTAACACGTGCTCTGCGCCAGCAGGAAAACGCGGTCCCGTCTGATGAATGCTTTACGGCCATGCTTGCCGAAGGCTGGACAGAGGATGGGCCATCATGTTGACCTCTCAAGGCCGGATTGTGCGTTCAGACGACGGTCGATTGTTGATGCAGGCTGAGTGCCTTGAGTCCTGTAAGGCGTGTGGCGTTAACAGACTCTGCTCCGGACGTCGCCGCACTCAGCTGTTGAGCCTGCCAGCATCCGAACATGTCTGGCTAGAAGGGCAATGCGTTCAAGCCCATATTGAAGAAGGCGAACTGCTGCGCATCGCTTTGCTGGTCTACAGTTTGCCCTGCATCATGATGATCATCACGGCGGTATTGGCATCGTTTTGGGGCAACGTTGCCACGGCCATCGGATGCGGGGTGGGCCTAGTCATGGGCATACTGATCAGTCGCCAGATTGCCTTACACAAGCCGCCAAGGGTTCACTTGATGACACCCCCGATAGACCCCGATACCAATATCAACCCTTTGGGGGATCCGACGAAGCATACCCTGATAGATGCGAGTCCTTTAGATGCGAATCCCTTAGAGGCTCATCCCTTAAATGCTAACCTCTTAAATGCCACCCCCCGACCTGCAGGAGAAAGACCATGAACCCAACGACTGAAACGACCTGGCCTGACCACCCGTTTATTGCTGAGATGATCCGTCAGACACGTGCGTTTGACAGCTATGGTGTCCATGAGCAGCTGAGTCCTTTTGAGTTGCTGCAGCCGTATATCGTCACTAAAGCACAAAGACGTGAAATGCCAATCATCGGCGATCCAGATGAAGAGATACTCGCACGTTTGAAAGCCTATTACAGCGCGATTGCCATGCGGATCGAGGCGGGTTGCGGCAGCATGGCGACTCCACTGTTCAGTCTGTCACACGAAGGCTTTGGCCGTGTCATCATCAGCGTTGGCAAGCTCCTTGTGCTGGATCGCTCTCTGCGTGATGTTCATCGTTTCGGGTTTGAATCGATGGACGGGTTATGTGAACAAGCCGATACCTTGGTTAACGCAGCCTTGAGTATTATCCGACAGCACCCAGACGCGGCCGCCGCCTGAAACGAGCAAAGAGGACACCTGACAATGAACGATAAAGAGATCAAAGCACTGGAAAAACAACTGCGCCGAGCACGACGTATCGCTGGTGAACAGGCAATGGAGCTGCACGATTTGGTCGAAGATGGGCTGCCCGCTGCCTATGCTAAATTACCCACGCTTGCTGCAGCAACCTATGTTGCCTGTGAAGAGTGGGATCTGCTTCGTCAAACCCTGGAGCAAGCCCAGCAAGCAGAGGAGCTCCGGTCATGAATCCGATTACGGGCTTAACCCGTGGTGGCAGCACTTGGATACCTGAGTTTGTCATTCATCTGAACGAAGAGACCTGCATTGGCTGTGGACGCTGCTACAAAGTCTGCCCACGTGATGTGTTCACGCTAGACGAGCGCGAACCCGATGATGATGCAGATGATGTGGTCAGCATCATGGTGATTGCCAATGCCGCTGATTGTATTGGTTGTGGCTCCTGCGCCAGGGTATGCCCCAAAAAATGCCATACCCATGAAGCCAGAGCCTTAGATTAAATTAATGCAGCTTTAAACGTGGCCGTATCACACGATTAATACGATCCACCAAGGTCACTAAGGCCGTTTTAAAGAAGCCATAGAGGGCCAATTGATGAAGTCGATACAAGGATACATACACAATACGTGCAATACGTCCTTCGACCATCATGCTGCCTTTACTCAGGTTCCCCATCAAGCTCCCCACTGTGGAGTATTGACTTAGGGAGACCATTGATCCGTAATCTTTGTATTGGTAGGCCGGAACCTCTGTACCTTCAAGCACTTTTCGAAAGTGTTTAAAGACAAAACTGGCCATTTGATGCGCTGCTTGAGCACGAGGGGGCACAAGGCTTTTTCCGTCCGGCATCAAGCACGCGGCACAGTCACCGATCGCGAAAATACTTGGGTCGAGTGTTGTGCGCAAATCGGGGTGGACAAGCAATTGATTGCGGCCATTCACCTCTAAGCCATCGAGCGTTTTTAACAAGTCAGGTGCCTTGATGCCAGCGGCCCAGACTTTTAGATCGGCTTGAATTTCCTCACCGGATTGCGTAATGAGGTGAGTGGCCGTGACTGAGGCAACTTGTGTGCTGGTTTTGATTTTGACTCCCAGTTTTTCCAACTCAAAATGTGCAGCGCTTGAAAGACGTTCAGGCAATGCAACAAGAATGCGAGGCCCTGCTTCAATCAGCGTGACTTCCAATTGGCTGCGATTCAGCTTGGATAAACCATAGGCGCTCAGTTCTTTGGCCGTGTTAAAAATCTCGGCAGAAAGCTCCACGCCCGTCGCACCGGCCCCCACGATGGCGATGCGTAAATGTCCCTCGGATTCGGAGCTGGCGCGAAGCCATGCCTCCAGAAGATGATGGTGAAAGCGCTCAGCCTGATAACGATTGTCCAGGAATGCACAGTGATCACGAACCCCGTCGATACCAAAGTCATGAGTCTGACTGCCCACGGCAAGCACAAGGTAGTCATAGTTAAGGGTGCGAACGGGGAGGACAACTTCGCCATCAATCCCTTTGACGGCCGCTAGGTTGAGTGTTTTTTGTGAGCGGTCGATACTTTCTAAGCGGCCTATCTGGAATTTGAAACGTGCACTGCGGGCTTGGGCTCGATAGCTGAGTTCATCAATGCCCGGATCAAGTGAGCCTGTGGCAACCTCATGCAATAAGGGTTTCCAAATATGGGTGGGGTCTTCATCGACAAGCGTGACCAGTAATCCCTTGCGGGCGTATTTACGGCCCAAGCGGGTGGCAAGTTCCAATCCACCTGCACCACCGCCAACAATCACGACATGTTTATCGAAGATTCGACGATCAGACATGGCTAACCTCTCTTCAAAATAAAAACATTATCCTCTTCTTTATCAGGAATAACACTGTCGATCGGTATTCATTTAATGCGACTTGCGGTTAGTTTTTTGCGACTGCGGTAAAAGAGACATCGACTCGAGTCTTTAGAATGTTATATTATATCAATTATTAATGATTCTTGTTTCTTTAAATAAGGAAAACTGCATGAAAACTCAACGCTTTTTGGTTAAAAGTTGCCTTGCGTTACTCGTGTCTGGCGCTGTTTTTGTATCGGCACATACCTTTGCACAAGGTCCAACGAAGGCGAATACTCTGTCGATTGGCGGTCCCTTTGAATTTACCAGCCAAGAGCCTTCGCAGCAGGGGTATTTATTCACACGAATGCAAGTTGCAGAAACCCTAGTCGATGTCGCTCCGGATGGGCGCTTATTGCCAGGACTGGCCGAGTCTTGGGACGTTGATACTAGCGGTCTGATTTGGCAATTTAAGGTGCGTGACGGTGTTGTGTTTCATGATGGACAGTCTCTGGATGCAAGCGCGGTGTTGAACAGCATCGAGCAGGCGTTAAAAAAACATGGACCTTTGTCTCAAGTGCCAATCGCGTCGTTATCGGCTCTCTCAGATCAAACGCTGCAGATCACCTTAGAGCAGCCTTACAACCTTCTCCCAGCGGTATTGGCGCATTACTCGACAATGATTATTTCACCCAAGGCTTATAACAGTGAGGGGCACGTTGACCAATTGCTCGCGACGGGTCCGTATCAAATAGACACCGTTCAGCCCCCCCATAAAGTTGTTGTAAAGCGTTTTGATGGCTATTGGGGGCAGGTGGCGTCAATTGAGTACGCAGAGTATTTGACAGGGCATCGCGGCGAGAGCCGAAGCTTGCAAGCACGCAGTGGCCAAGCCGATATCACGCTCACACTCGATCCTGCAAGCATGAATAGCCTGAATCGTGAGCGTCATTTAACCCTGCACTCGGATCTTATTCCGCGCAGCATTCTGATTAAACTGAACAGCGGTCATCCGTTTCTTGATCATATAGATGCCCGTCAGGCATTAAGTTTAGCCTTAGATCGAACGGGTATCGCCAATGCGATTTTACGTGTGCCGGGCTCTGAGGCCAATCAATTGGTGCCCTCATCACTGGCCGCTTGGCATCGCCAAGACTTACCGCCAGCCGCGCGCGATTTACAAAGGGCAAAAGCATTATTGACTGAGTTAGGTTGGCAGGCCGGTGCCGATGGCGTGTTGGTGCGCGAGGGAGAGCGCTTTAGTCTTAAGCTCATTACCTATGCTGACCGTCCCGAGTTAACCACGGTGGCAACGGCCATTCAAGCGCAGTTAGCCGAGCTGGGTGTAGAAGTGAAGGTTGAAGTAACAAACTCCAGTGCAATTCCATCTGGCCATCAAGATGGCAGTTTAGAAATGGCGTTGATTGCACGTAACTACGGATTTATTGCAGATCCATTGGGGGTGATGATTGCGGATTTTGGTCAGCTTGGTGGCGGTGATTGGGGAGCGATGAACTGGCAAAACCCTGAAGTGGTTGAGTTGATCACTTCTTTAAAAGTTGAACAGGATACGGACGCGTATCTGCAGAAATCGCAACGTGTCGCTGAGGTGTTAGCTCAGGAATTACCTCTAATCCCTGTGACGTTTTACACTCAGCAGACAGCGGTGAATACGCGAGTTAAACACTTTCGCTTTGATCCCTTTGAGCGTAATTATTACGTGAACGAGATGGAGCTGTCTAAGTAATGAAGTCAATTCTCCTCAACCGCCTGATTCAGGCGGTGATGGTGGCTTGGGGTGTAGGGACCCTAACCTTTATTTTTATGCGAACCCTGCCGGGTGATATGGCATATCGTATCGCGGCGGGCCGCTACGGTCAGGACAATGTGACGGCTGAGGCCGCTGAGTTGGTTCGGCAAGAGCTGAATCTAGAGTCATCACCTTGGTTGGCCTATGTGAATTGGCTTTGGGATTTAGTGCAGTTGAATCTGGGAACCTCGCTGATCAGCGGAGCACCTGTGATACATGAAGTACAACATCAGCTTGGACACTCGTTAGGCCTGGCCTTCGTCGCGATTCTCGTGTCGGCGATGATTGCGTTGCCCTTGGGCATTCTGTCGGGTATGCGAGTGGGGGGGCTGTTTGATCGATGCCTCTTGATTCTGTCTGCTGTGTTGCGTGCACAACCTGTGTTTGTTATCGGCTTGTTATTAATTTTGCTGTTTGCGGTGAATTGGCGAATTTTTCCGGTTGCAGGCTTTGGCACACCCGCTCACATAGTCTTGCCGGCTCTGGCATTGGCCTTGGTTTTAGCCTCGGTTTCCAGTCGTGTGATTCGCGACAGTACGCATCGTGTTATCCACTCCTCTTTTTATACCTTCGCTCGGGTGAAGGGCTTGTCTGCATCCCAAACCTTTACTCGACATGGTTTGCGTAACCTGTCAGTTCCTGTAGTGGCGTTTATGGGGATTCAGTTGGTGGGGTTGATTGAAGGAATTGTGATGGTCGAGTCGTTGTTTTCGTGGCCGGGTATTGGGCATGGCTTGGCTCATGCTATTTTTTCGCGCGATGTACCGATGATTCAAGGCACGGCGTTAATGATGGGGCTGATTTTTGTGTGTTTAAACACGGTGATTGATATTGCCTGTTATCAATTGGATCCAAGAGGGCGTTTACAATGAGTCCTGTTACGCTTCGTTTACGCTCCTCTCAATGGTTGGGATTGGCGCTGATACTCAGCCTCTTGATCTTTGCGGTATTGGAAGGGTGGCTGCACTCAGGTCATTATGCAACCCAAAATCTTGCCAATTATTTGATGATGCCGAATGCTCAAGAATGGTTGGGTACCGATCAGTTTGGACGTAGCATGATGGCTCGCATGGGCTCGGCGATACGTTTGTCCTTTTTATTGAGCTTCTTTTGTGTGCTGACATCGGTGTTGCTCGGCTCTTTCTTGGGGGTGTTGGCGGGCTGGTACGGGGGCTGGGTGGATAGCCTATTAAATTGGGTTGTGAATATCCTAATGGCCTTGCCGGGGTTGATTTTAGTCCTGTTGCTGGCCGCCATCATGCCGGGTTCGTTTGTGATGCTGTATTTTGCCATTTCCTTGGTGCTATGGCTCGAATACTACCGAGTGGTGAGAGCGCTTACCCGAGTCGCGGTGAGCAGTCCGCAAATGGAGGCTTCGCGGCAATTGGGTTTTGGGCGTTTTTATCTGTTTAAGCGCCATATTTGGCCAAGTGTCCAATCCTCTGTACTCACCCTTGCTGCATTTGGAGCGGCTAACTCGATTCTTGCCTTGGCATCGATTGGCTTTGTCTATGTCGGTTTACAACCGCCGGTGGCGGAGTTGGGTTTGATGGTGGTCGAGCTCTTACCTTACTTCGATGAAGCGCCTTGGATTATTGCTCAGCCCCTTGTCGCCATTTTTATGTTGGTGCTTGGGTTTAACTTGTTGGCAGGAAAAGCGAAATGACGCCCAGTATAGAAGTGAAAGAACTGTCGATTTTTGTCGGAAAACAGTGCTTGGTCGAGTCGCTTTCGTTACGTCTAATGCCAGGCATGCCGTTGACGATCTTAGGGCAAACGGGGTCTGGGAAAAGTCTATTGGCGCAAGCCATTATGGGGCTTTTACCCGACGAAATGACCCTGAAAGGCGAGATTTTGTATGAAGGACAGCCCTTACTAACCCTGCCGAAAGCAAAGCGTCAAGCGCTGTGGGGGCGAGCGTTGGCCATGCTGCCGCAAGAGCCTTGGCATGCGCTAGACCCTGTGATGAAAAGTCAGCAGCAAGTGGCCGAGGTTTTTGAGCTGGTTGGAGGCTTAGAAGAGGAGCAAGCTCAAGAAAAGGCAAGTCAGGCATTGACGGAGATGGGGCTTGCAGCTGCGAAGGATAAAATTCCCAGTCAGTTGTCGGGTGGAATGGCGCAACGCTTGGCGTTTTTAGCCGCCACGGCGGCCGGTGGCGATCTCATTCTTGCGGATGAGCCGACCAAGGGTTTAGATTATTCGCGTCGTGATCAGATCGTTGCCTTGTTGCAATCGCGGCTCGTCAACGGAAGTTTGCTCACCATCACTCACGATGTTGATGTCGCGCGTCAACTCGGTGGCGAGCTGATTGTTATGTGCCAAGGGCAGGTGGTTGAGCAGGGCGATGCCGCCACGATTTTGGCCCATCCGCAAGCGGACTATACACGACAGTTACTCGCCGCTGAGCCCAGCAGCTGGAACAAAGTATCGGCACGAACTCAATCCAGCGCGGAGCCGATTGTGACGCTGGAGAAGGTGGCGTTGAGTCGAGGTGGAAATCGTTTGTTTAGTGATCTTTCATTTCAGCTGCATGCCGGAGAAATCCTTGGCATTGTCGGAGACAGTGGCACGGGTAAAAGCTCGTTAGGCGATCTTTTACTGGGCCATTTGCAACCCGATCAAGGCCGGATTCGCTTCGCGGAGCGATACAAACGCCATCAATTACTCAAGCTGTATCAGGATCCCCCAGCTGCATTTGCCCCCCACATTCCGCTGGGGCGTTTATTGCACGAAGTGATTAATTTACATGGTTTAGATGCAGCCCAGATTCCACGTCTGATGGCACGTTTGAAGTTGTCCGAAGGATTGCTGTCTAGAACCGCTCTTGAAGTCTCTGGAGGTGAGTTGCAGCGCATCGCTTTGCTGCGCATTCTGCTGCTAAAGCCCGTATTGCTCTTTGCAGATGAGCCTACCTCACGCTTGGACTTAATCAGTGCTCAACGAATCATGGAGTTACTGGTCGAGATCGCGCGTGAAGAAGGGTGCGCATTGGTGTTGGTCAGTCATGACCCTATTCTGGTCGAAAAAGTCTGTGACCAGGTGATTCGGATCGCCCAACCCATCTAGCAGCTTGTCCGACAGGCTGCTAGTACTTACAGGTTCGGTTGCAACGCTTACTGTCTACAAGCTGGAGAGATAGCCTTTTATTTCAATGGCTTTTTATTCATCTGGTTAAGAGAGAGGCGTAAAAATAGCTGGAAAGCCTGAAATTCATCATTTACCATACAAGTGTTTGACGCAATACAAATCGATTTGTTTAAGCATCCAAGGATAAGGACGTTGCGTGTGGTTATTCCACTTATTCGCATAGCATCTGCACTACACACTCCTGCTGTACCTAGGATCTCACTCTGTAAAGGAACGCAGGAGTAACCTATGACTCAATACCGTCATCCATCAGGAAGAACCCTTTATATTGAAGATCTTCTACCAACTAATCATGTTCGTCTTGGTGCTCATGGCCGATTGAATCTGCCTCCTATTGGCATATCCAGCAGTCCCGGCTTGACCGCTATGGCGCCTATTGCTTGTAACTCGAAGCCAGGAGAGTTCAGTATTTGCAATATTCCAAACGTGATGCGGCGGCAGTTAAGCTGGCCTGTTGCGGCTAGGGTCATGGAAAAGTGGTTTGAACTGCCAGCTCACGGGATGCATGTCAACGATAAACGAGGTGATACAAAACCCAATGCCGTACAATGTCATGTAGACACAGAATTGATTCGCTGGAGTTGGTTGAATCAGTTTTCACGGGTTGGAGAAGCTGAACAAAAACTTCTTTCAACGTTACAAACGCCGTTAGCTAAAAAAGTGTTAGAGGAAAGACTGAGAGAACGACTGAGTGCCGATGGAATTCTACTACGATTAATAGACAGAAGTGGCACTGCACGGGTCGGGAATAGAGATGTGATTGAAGCGCACTCCTTCTGGCAGTTTCAGCGTTCTATGGTGGGTTATGGTCGTCCTAGTGACATGGACGATCTTTACGGAGCTCTGGGGCGCTTTACAGTCAATGCGGCAGTAAATAGGGGACAAATTCAATCGCTTGGATCTAATCGTTATACACTTTCCGTCTCGGAGATTGCCGTATATGCCCGTGACACCTATGACTTTATAGACGCTCAATACCTCGGGCATTGGAGCTTTAAAGGCTTAGCCTTTAATTTAGCCGGATTGGTAAAAGATCCTGTTATCGATATGCTTGGTCGGGTGCCACGGATTGGTCAATACTTTGAAAATGCTGACCGTGAATGGCGATACTGGGGTTTCAGCCTACGCTATCGTGATTTTATGCAACCCATCAATAACAGTGATTTTCGTCATTACCAAAGTACTCATGGGCGAGGTGGTGATTATTTGTTGTTTTCCGATATCAAGCGAGTCCCAGTGAATTTAAGTGTCGAGGTGTCTCTGTGAGTAAGCTTAGTACTCATAAAGTTAAATGGCTGCGCTGGCTCAAATGGGGGTTGGTCCTTATCGTTGTATTACTCCCCTTGGATATGGCCTTGTGGGTATCAAATACACCTAGCTTTGATGGCGGAAAAGCCTATATGAGTTATTCCCCTGATGGTCAGTACAGGGTAGGGTCGGTTTATATTTCCGAAGAAAATCGCCTTAAAGGAGGTGCAAGAAGTTACTTCCTGCTGACAGATGCAACTGGCAAGCATGTCTATGCTTTTATCCCAATGCCCAGAGATTGGGAGTCAACTGGTGATGGAGCAGCGTGGCTATGCGGAGAATCGATGGAGCGCTGTCACAGCGAAAATAATGTTGTTGTGACAGGGTTTTGGAATGGCTGGGCAGGAGCTGATGAGTTGTTCGAAGTTTCGTTACCAGTATCGACTTGGCGTAGAATCCATGCGTGGTTGGCAGTGCGGAATAAAGGTATGCAAGATGCCGAGTTTGCAGAGATGATTGTCCGATAAAACAGATTTACTCTCTGCAAAAGCGTCTGTGCTAAAGAGCTAAATTAAGTAGGGATAGATTGATGTTTTTCTCTGATTATTTTTGAAAAATGGAGACATTCCAATTCGCAACGGACGCGGATTCACTAGGACACTTCTTGCTTTGAATAGCCCAACCCATCTAGTACTAAAGATTGGGTCGTAACGCTTACTGATGAGACGGACTAACACTTAAGCCGAATAGGCAAAAGGCAATGGAATTAACGACTTGGGTTGAATGTTACCTAAACTAAAAGCCCTTGATAATCACACAGCGTTGAATTCTTGACGAGTGATTTATCCAGCTATCGAGGGCTTTTATGAAAAATAAGAACATACTTAAAGCGTTACTTCCGACCTTAGTTTCAGCGGTGTGCGTTGGTCATGCCAATGCCGGCATTACGCTGTACGATCAAGACGGCACGACCTTCTCGGCCGATGGTTTTTTGAACGCTTTTTATACCTACCAAGATCAAGGAAATAAAGAGACCTCTCGCGTTCGCATGGGTTTTTTGCCGAACTATATCGGGTTTAATGCCGGAAAAGAGTTGGACGGGCTAACACTGGGTGCACGTTCCTCTTTTTGGGTCACCATTAATGATGTGAACAGTGACGATAAAAAAACGGACAACGGTATTGATGTTCGTCAGTTCTATGCCACGGTGGATGGTGATTTTGGTCAAGTTTTGTTTGGTAAAGACTTTGGTCTTTATGCACGCAGCAATATTTTTAATGATGAACTGCTGATGGGGGTTGGTTTAGCCCCTCAGGGCACGAGCGGGACGACCTTCGGCAACATCACAACGGGTTATCCCTACGCGAACCCAAATGCTCAGATTACCTATCGCACCCCTGATTTTAATGGCCTGAAACTGGCGGCGGGTATTCTGGACCCCAATAATGAGTCAGGACGCAACAGTTCTAAACCGCGATTTGAAACAGAGTTGACCTATGCGCTGGATATGAATGGTCTGGGTTTAATGACCTGGTTAAGTGCGGCGGCAGGCAAGACCGATGACGTGAGTTCACGTGGCGCAGCTTATGGCGCACGAGTTTCCTACGAGGGATTGGCCTTCACTGCATCTGGATTTAACCAGAAAGGCATTAGTGCCGCATTTGCCAGCAATAATCTGACGTCAGCCGATAAAACCTCAGGCTATCTCACACAACTTTCATATGAGTACGGCAAAGCCAAGGGCGTGTTGTCGTATGGCTTAACCGACAACAAAAACGGCACCAAGAACAACCTTCGCGGTGGCGCACTGTTTTACAGTTTAAACAGCAACCTGAAGCTAGTCGGTGAGTACACTGTACACAAAGCCAAAGGTACTCAAACAGATAACACGGATACCTTTGCAGTGGGTGCGGTGTTTAGCTGGTAAGTGGTGACAGGAAACATATAAAGGCACGGCCCACATAACTTCCCCCCCTTCATTATGTGGTTGTGCCTTTATCCTTTTAGTACCGTCGTGGGTTCTGGAGATTTTCAAAAGCGACACCCGCTACCGAATTTTCCCCATATAGAGCAAATTACTCTGTATATCCTTCATCTATTTGACAATCTGGTCTAAGCTGATTTTTTGATTCATTTTATTAGACTAAGGTATTGGTATGAGACGTCCTATACGCATTGCAGTAACTGGCGCAGCCGGCGCTATCAGTAATAATCTGTTATTCAAAATTGCCAGTGGCGAGATGATGGGAACTGACCAGCCTGTCATCATGCAACTAATAGAGGTGCCTGGCCGTATGGAGGCCTTGCGTGGCATCGCGATGGAGCTTGAAGATTGTGCTTTTCCTCTGCTGCATACCATTACCCTGCATGACAATGTCGAAGAGGGCTTTGAGAATATCCACTACGCACTGTTGATCGGCGCGTATCCTCGTGGTCCTGGTATGGAGCGTAGGGATCTATTAGAGATGAATGCCGAAATTTTTGCGCGCCAAGGCAAGGCCCTGAATGATTTTGCCAACCGCGATGTCAAAATTCTGGTGGTCGGTAACCCCGCCAATACCAATGCGCTGATTGCCAGTCGAAACGCGCCCAAGTTAAGTCCTTCGCAGTTTACGGCATTGACACGTCTTGATCATAACCGTGCCAAGGGGATTCTTGCCAATCACACCGGCGCTAACCCCAAGAATATCAGTCGTATTGTGGTCTGGGGCAATCACTCGACTACTCAATATCCAGACCTGCACCATGCGACGATTCTGGATGAGCCTGCAATGCAGCAAATCTCTGAGGAATGGTACCGCAGTGTCTATATTCCTAAGGTACAGCAACGCGGTGGTGAGATCATTGCAGCGCGAGGGCAGTCAAGTGCAGCCTCTGCCGCTCAGGCGATTGTCGATCATATGCATGATTGGGTTTTGGGCACCTCACCTGGTGAGATCGTCAGTATGGGGATTTTCAGTGACGGTAGCTATGGTATCCAGAAGGGGATCGTTTATTCTTTCCCGGTCAGGTGTGATTATGGTCGCTACCAGATTGTTAAAGGCTTGGAAATTAACGAGTGGGGGCAGCAGCAGATGAGTCTGACTGAACAGGAGCTTTTGGATGAAAAAAGTGCTGTGAATCACCTGTTACCGACAGCCACAGCGGCTTCTCATGAAGACCTATCGATTTGCTTACGCTCGGGCGTTACGCTCTACGCGGATGGCACTGGACCTCAAGCATCGTCTAAGTATCTCACGACAAATCGTGTGCTGTAACGTTTAAACTTGAACAGGTCGGAACAGCGATACAGAGCGGCATCCGGCCTTTATCATTTTAGGACTAAAGTACTGATTTTTGATTCACAAGTAGAATTACCATTCATATACCCCCCGAATATAATTACAGTATCTACTAATATATCTGTTGAATTATGACGGCTCAGACATTTACGTGTATCTTAGAGGTAAAACCGTCAGAGTCAGCTAGGGAGCTGTATACATGAATGCGCCCTTTAGGTTACAACCCATTCAAACGGCTATGTCCGATTCATCCAACGCTCAGGTGGCGGCACAGGACTTGGCGACTCAATTGCGTCATCCTGACTTGGGGTTTGTGCTGTTTTTTTGTTCCGCTGAGTACGATCTCACACATTTGGGCGATGCTTTAGATCAGGTGTTTCAAGGCGTTCAGGTGGCCGGATGTACGACAGCGGGTGAAATCACGCCTTTTGGGTATGCAAGAGGAACCGTAACTGCCATCGGCTTTGATCGACACTATTTCTCCATTGAAACCGCCTTAATTGAGGACTTGCAAAGTTTTGGTTTGCAAAAAGCTCAGCATTTGGTAGACGACCTGATTCTGCGTGGACGTCGTCAGCATATCGCGCCAACAAAAGGCCATACCTTCAGCCTGACCCTACTGGATGGGTTATCGAGTCAAGAGGAAATGGTGCTGGTTGCCCTGGATTCAGCCTTGGGCAGTATCCCTCATTTTGGTGGCTCGGCTGGGGATGATATTCAGTTAGCCAATACGCATATATATGTTAACGGACGCTTTAGAACGGAAGCAGCGGTTGTGATCTTAATTAATACGCCATTGGATTTTGAGGTGTTTACCACACACCACATGCGCAGTCGTGGTCAGAAATTGATCGTAACCGAAGCCGACCCAGGAACACGTACGGTGTTGGAGCTCAATGCAAGTCCTGCAGCCATTGAATATGCGGAAATGGTGGGTTTAACACCCGCGGAGCTAAATCCCGATGTGTTTGCACTGAACCCTTTGGCGGTTCGGATTGGCAGTGAGTACTATGTTCGGTCGATTCAACGTGTGAATCCTGATATGAGTCTGACCTTTTATTGCGCAGTGGGTAAAGGCATCGTGTTAACCTCCATGGAGCCTCAGCCTATTTTGCCGGATTTAGAGCGGCGCTTTCGCGATATAGAGCAACGCATAGGTGCGCCACTTATCACCATTGGCTGTGATTGTTTTTTAAGGCGTCTGGAAACTGAGCATTTGGGAGCCTTGGACGAAGCGTCAGCCTTTCTGGTGAAACACAAGGTTGTCGGCTTTAATACCTATGGTGAGCACTTTGACGGAGTGCATATCAACCAAACATTTACAGGTGTTGTGATCGGTGGAGCGCGTTAATGAACAACTTAACGGATGCGTCGGCAGCCACTAGACGGATAGCGCAGCTAGAGCAGGAAAATCAAAAGCTCAAACGGATCAATCAAGCGTTAATCGAGCGTGTTGAAGCGGGCAGTTCCATGAGTGCTGCGCCCTATGCCGCGTTTGAGCATTCGGCGGCCTTAGCGGAACAAGTCCGAGATCGGACAGAGGCGCTGTCGATTGCCTTATCTGAGTTAAAGCGCAGCAATCAGGCGCTAAAACAAGCGAATCAAGAAGCGGCAACGGCGCATCAGCGTTTGATCGACGCCATTGAAAGCATTTCAGATGCCTTCGTCTTGTTTGATCAAGATAGACGTATTCTGCTTTTTAACAGTCGTTTTAGTGACTATTGGCAGCAGACGGGTGTTCAAGTTGGGCGAGGCACCTCCATCAGTGATTTAAGACGACTGACCCGAGAAAAAGGGCTGATTCTTGAAGAGTACTGTGACGAAGGCAGTGTCGCCACGATTTTTCGGTTATCCAATGGGCGCTGGGTGCAGGTCTCTGAGCGACTGACGGGCGACGGTGGTTTAGTCATTTTGTACACCGACATTACTGAACTTAAAGCCAGTGAAGCGGTGAGGCGTGAAAAAGCCCTTGAGCAGAAGTCTAAGCTTCTGCAACGCACCGTTGATAACCTGTCTCAAGGTGTGGCTTTGGTTAACCATGAAGGGCGCTTAGAAGTGTGGAATCAGCGCTTTTTAGAACTCACGTCTTTATCGCCTTTAGATTTAACCAGTTCTTCGCAATTCTCCGACCTTATGCAGCTCTCTGAAGTGGTGTTGTTAACCCCCCAATCTGAGCAGGACAATGCTGAACCGCTGTTAGAGCTTGAACAACGTTTAAAAGATGGGCGTGTATTGGAAATCAAAACGCATCCTATGCCATCCGGTGGTTTTGTAAACACCTATACGGACATTACCGAGCATTACCGATACGCTGAAAATCTTCGCGAAAGCGAGCGTTGGATACGTTTAATCACGGACCATGTGCCCGCCTTGATTGCCTACCTTGGCAGCGATATGTGCTATCGCTTTACGAATCAGGTCTACGATGATTTTTATGGTTGGCCACGTGGCTCATTACTGGGTGAAAGCATTGGTCGGGCACATGGAGATGCCTCCTTCACGAAACTCTTACCCTATGTTGAACGTGCCTTAGCTGGCGAAAGTGTGACGTTCGAAATAGAGGAGCAAAATGCCGCTGGTGAAGACCGTCATATGCTCAAGTCTTACGTCCCTAATCTTGACTCAACGGGGACAGCGGTTGGTTTCTTCGTATTGATTCGTGATATTACCGACAGAAAGCGCACCTCTGAAGCACTTAAGCAGGCGTATCAAAACCTTGAACTGCGGGTTAGAGAGCGTACGTCAGAGTTAACGGAATTGAATCAGCAATTGCGTTTAGAAATTAACGAACGCAAAACCATCGAAGCCCGTTTACGAGAAGCCAAGCAAGAAGCGGAACAGGCGAACCTGTCTAAAACCAAATTCTTGGCGGCGGTTAGTCATGATTTGTTGCAACCTTTGAATGCGGCACGCTTGTTTACTGGAGCACTGCTCGATCAAAAGGTGCCGGAGCGAATTTTTTCATTGATTAATTCTGTGAGCCATTCATTAGAAGATGTTGAAAGCCTATTGGGAACGCTTGTCGACATTTCAAAACTGGATGCTGGGGTGATTAAACCCGATGTGTCGTCCTTTCGCTTGAGTGATTTGTTGGACAATTTAGCGTCTGAATATCGTCATGTTGCGGCGGCTGAGGGCATTGAATTCAGGTATGTGGGTAGTCAGTCGGTGGTGGCGTCCGATGCGACATTGCTGGCACGCATTCTAAGAAACTTACTTACCAATGCTATGCGCTATACGGAGCCCGGTGGGCGAGTTTTGCTAGGGTGTCGTCGTATTGGCAATCATGTGCTTTTGCAGGTGCATGACACGGGGAGAGGGATTCCTTCAGATAAGCTCCTTGAAATTTTCGAAGAGTTCAAACGTGTCGATGCAAACAAAAATCGACAGGACAAGGGCTTAGGTCTTGGTTTAGCAATTGTCGATAAAATATCGCGCATGCTTGCTCATCCCGTGTCTGTTATTTCTCACGAAGGGGTCGGTTCTATCTTTAGTGTTCAGTTACCCTTGGGCGAACTGGTGCCGCACAGCTTGATTCCGGTGTGTGAACGGGAAGGCTATGATCAGCATTTATTGGGTGCCCAGATTTGGATGATCGACAACGATGCGGCCATTTGCAATGCAATGAGTGTCTTGCTAGAGGGGTGGGGGTGTGAGTTATTAACGGCGCAAAGCTTGGATGAGCTGAATGAAAAAGTCAGTGTCGGCAGTGATCCAGTGGATCTCCTCATCGCCGATTATCATCTGGACAATGGTGTTGTTGGCACCGATGTTGTCGCTGAAATCCTTGGACGTCGTCGGGAGCTGCCACCGGTGTTAATGATCACCGCTAACTACACCAACGAATTGAAACAGCAAATTCGTGAATCTGGGTACTTGTTGATGAATAAACCCGTCAAACCCATGAAGTTGAAGGCGACGCTCACTCACTTGCTCAGAACGAGATCTTCCCAGTAGGAAGATCTCGTGCGTGTTAACGACGAAGGTAGTTGGAAAAGTCAATATCGCTCGCCGCGAGGATGGCTTGCACGCGGTTGTGGACGCCAAGCTTGGATAAAATAGCGGAGACATGGGCTTTCACCGTTGTTTCTGCAATATTCAGATTGTACGCAATCTGCTTGTTGGATTCGCCTTTCACCATTCGCTCAAGAACCAAGAGTTGACGTCGTGTCAGCGACTGCAATAACTCAGTCGGAACGTCCTTTTGCATGAGTTGACGGCGGTTGCGACGACTGTCCTGTTCGCTGCTTTGTCGAATGATATCGGGGGGGAGGTAAACATTGCCATTCAGAATCTGCTGCAAGGCTTCGGTCATTTGCGCTCGCGGTGATGATTTTGAAATGAAACCGACGGCACCACAGGTAATGGCTTGTAAGACCACTTGCTTTTCATCTTCCGCGGATACGATCACAACGGGGATGGTGGGTGCTTCATTGCGAATTGAAATGAGGCCATTGAGTCCATTCATGCCGGGCATATTCAGATCCAACAGGACTAAGTCCAGTTCATCGTCTTGCGTTGCGATTTCAAGGGCATTGTCGAGATTCTCTGTTTCGATGATTTCAGCACCTTCAAAGGCAGACTGAATCACGCCACAGATGGCATCTCGAAACAATGGGTGATCATCGGCTATTAATATTTTATACACAATTATACCTGTTTATGATTATTATCAGGGTTATTTACAGTCAACTCTACTCAGCGATCTTAAGGAACCTCGCCTGTAGCGTATAAAAGTGCGTCCACTGCTAAGGGTTCTGGATGAGTCTCTTTTAAAGCATACCCTGCCTCAAGCCATCCGTCACTGCCTTCGGCATACCACAATAGTTGTGTATACCCCCAAGAATGTGCGCGTTTCACGGCATTCCATGACATCCAGCAATCAGCCGTGCAAAAAAGGGCGATGGGGTGGTTTCGATCGCCTTGGCTTAATTCGAACAAATGCTTGGCAAAGTACTCGATCCAATGGTTTTCTAACTCTCCCCAGCCAACGTTTGGAAGCCAGAGGCTGTTAGGGAGGGTTTGTCTTGGTGTATCGTAAATAAAGATACCATCGCGCCAGGTGACCGGTTGGACGTCGATTAGCCGTGTTTCAGGGTGTTTTTGTAACTGGTGACGGAGTTCTTCGGTTGTCAGTGTGATTCCGCCTTGAACCTCAAGCGGTGTCGCACTGCGATAGTAACTGATGCGATAACCCTCTGGTGAGAAGTGTGCAGGAGTATCTAGGTTTGTTGCCAACCCCGAAATGCTATATAGCATGAGTATTGCACCGATTGATCTGCGCCGTCTCATACCTCGGTACTCGTCTTGAAGGTTTATAGTTCATATAAACCATTACACTCCTGTTGCGCAAATGGCATAAGTAGACGTTCGAATAAAAAAAATACGACCTAAGTACTGTTTTGTGGGTTTATATAAGAGTTTAACGGTCTTTGGCTTAATTTAAGGTAAAATGAGCCTTCGTAAATGAAATAAGGGTGGAAGGGGTATGATGTATCTTTGGGTGAAGCTGTTACATATCGTGGCAATGACCAGTTGGATGGCTGGCATTTTCTACTTACCTCGTATTTATGTTCATTATGTCGAAGGACGCGCGGAGGGGCAGGATGTCTCACGGTTAGCCATCATGGCGCGTAAACTGTTTGGGTTTATGAGCATTATGGCGGTTTTTACACTGATATTTGGTCTGGTTTTATGGCTGGGCTTTGGCTTTCGCGGGGGGTGGATACATGCGAAACTTTTATTTGTTGCATTTTTGATTGGATATCACGGGTGGTGCTTTGCTTATTTGAAAAGGCTGCAAAGAGGGGAGTTGAATCAAAGCGGTCGTTATTTCAGATTATTTAACGAACTGCCGTTATTAATTTTTATCCCGATTTTGTATTTTGTGTTATTTAAGCCGTTTTAAAAACGAAACACACTTTTACTCATGGCTCAGATCCTGCAAACATCTGAGCCTGATTCGAGCCTGATTCAAGTGGTTCGCGCCAATAAACGCTGGATGCGTGCTTCAAGCCTAGCGACATCGTCTCGTAATGCCTCAACCTCACAGGTAAAGCCTTCGACCTCTGCTGGAGGGGGTAATACTCGCGACTCTTCTTGAAGAAACTCTTTGGTGTTAAGCGCAAAACTGGCTGCGCTGTGTTTAAGGTAGCGTGACTGTGCTGTAAATGCCTCGGCGACTGGGTGAGCCAAGGTGTCGCCTAGCCATTCGGCCAACCAGGCTTCCCAATCAATTGAGAAATCCCTTAACAGTGCTTTAAGTGATTGCGCTAAATTAAGGTCCCCTTCAAGTTCAATACCCTGACCAAAGAGTTTCCCTTGTGACTGTTCAGATTGAGCCATGATGAACAAGTCGGCCGCTGTGCCCGTTAATGTTAAATCAGGAGGTGTTTCGCTGTGGTGCAGTAAATCGATGCCCTGCTCATGCATCAGGACGAAAAATGCGTAAGGAGGACTCGTTAGCGTGATATGGATGGATTTGCCCGCTAGTGACTTCACTTGAGCCAAGGCTGGAGTATTATGCTTTAACAATAGATTGAGACTGCTTTCGGCACTGCTCAGTAGTGCGGCCTCTAACATGGCTTGCATGCAAAATACTCCTTACATAGAGTCGTTTAAGGTTTGATGCCTGTGTGAAGTGCGACGACGCCGCCAGTCATGTTTTCATAATGACAGTTGACCAATCCCGCTGTTTTCATCATGTCTTTAAGCGTCTCTTGATCCGGATGCATGCGAATCGACTCCGCTAAATAGCGGTAGCTTTCAGCATCATTGGCAATGAGTTTGCCCATTTGCGGTAAGATGTTAAAGGAGTAAACGTCATAGAGTTTTGATAAAACAGGGTTGTTGGTTTTCGAAAACTCTAACACCATCAGCTTGCCACCCGGTTTGAGCACACGGTGCATTGACTTGAGGGCTGCGTCTTTATCGGTGACATTGCGTAAGCCAAATGCGATGGTGATAATGTCAAAGGTATTGTCAGCGAAGGGGAGGCACTCGGCATTGGCTTGAATGTACTCAACATTTCCGGCTGTGCCTGAGTCAATGAGTTTATCGCGCCCAACTTTGAGCATCGAGTCATTGATGTCGGCCAAAATGACTTTGCCGTCGCGACCCACGATCCTAGAAAACTTTTTAGTGAGGTCGCCAGTGCCGCCTGCGATATCAAGAATCGTATGGCCAGGGCGTGCACCGCTGCGCTCAATGGTGATACGTTTCCAAAGACGATGAACCCCACCCGACATTAGGTCGTTCATCAGGTCATATTTACCCGCCACTGAATGAAAGACATCTGCAACACGTTTGACTTTTTCATCAACGGGAACTTCGGAAAAACCGAAATGGGTGGTGTTGTCTTTATTGGATTCGCTCATAGTACTCGGTCTGCCTGACGGATAAGGTTCAAGATGAAGGATAGATTGTAACCTCAGTGAAGCACAATGTCCTGCGTCAATGTGATGTCTTCACAATCAAACCTTCATCACGTGATGCACCTGCGGCTTGTAATGCGGCGAGGTACTCTGTCCAGTAGCTCTCTGCATTGTGGGTTAAATCATGCAGATATTCCCAAGTGTACAGTCCTGAGTCATGACCATCGTCAAACACAATTTTCAACGCGTAATTTCCGCTAGGGATAATTTCGTTGATCGCGACCCATTTCTTACCTGTTTGTAACGTGCCCTGACCGATACCGTGGCCTCTCACTTCAGCCGATGGGGAGTGTACCCTCAAAAATTCAGCCGTGAGCTCAAAGCTTCCATCTGGGTAAATTAATTCGAGGGTTCTGGACTTCAAATGAAGACGTATATCGGTTGGTAATGGAATCTGAAGCATATCAAAACCCCTTGCGTTTGTTGGACGCTTAGGGCCTTAAAAAGGCCCTAAGATACAGGTTGTTAGAGGATGTAGTGACTTAAATCTTCATTGCCGCTGAGCTCAGCCAGTTGAGCGTTGACAAAGGCTTCGTCAATGGTAATACGTTCGCCGTTTTTATCTGATGCGGAGAACGACAGTTCATCCAACAAGCGCTCCATCATGGTGTGCAGACGACGCGCACCGATGTTTTCAGTTTTTTCATTCACCTGAAAGGCCAGCTCTGCAATGCGACGTATGCCATCATCGGTAAACTCAATGAGTAAGCCTTCAGTGGCCAGCAGGGCTTTGTACTGTTCAGTGAGCGATGCCGTTGGCTCTGTCAGAATACGTCTAAAGTCATCGGGCGTGAGTGCTTGTAACTCAACACGAATCGGCAAACGGCCTTGCAGTTCAGGAATGAGGTCAGAAGGCTTCGCTAAATGAAACGCACCTGAGGCAATAAATAAGATATGGTCGGTTTTGACCATGCCGTACTTGGTTGTGACGGTTGAGCCTTCAATGAGCGGAAGCAAGTCACGCTGTACCCCTTCGCGAGACACATCACCGCCACTACCGCTGTCGCTGCGCTTGCAGACCTTATCGATTTCGTCTAAGAAAACAATGCCGTTTTGTTCAACCAGATCAACCGCTTGCTGTTTGATATCGTCTTCTTTAACAAGATTGGCGGCTTCTTCATCGATTAAAAGCTTTAACGCATCTTTGACTTTTAAACGACGAGATTGTTTTTTCGCTTGGCCAAGGCTAGAGAACATGCTCTGCAACTGATTGGTCATTTCCTCCATGCCTGGAGGTGCCATAATTTCAACGCCCACTTTGGGCTGTGCCACTTCGATTTCAATTTCTTTATCGTCGAGTTGGCCTTCACGGAGTTTCTTACGGAAGATTTGACGTGTGGCCGTGTCTGTTTTAGCGGGCTCGTCGTAGCCTGTGCTGCGTGCAGGGGGCAGTAGCGCATCTAAAATGCGCTCTTCAGCGGCATCTTCCGCGCGTGTGCGCATTTTGACCATGGCCTGTTCACGAACCATCTTAACGGACATTTCGACCAAGTCACGAATAATGGTCTCGACATCACGGCCCACATAGCCGACTTCTGTAAACTTAGTGGCTTCAACTTTAATGAAGGGGGCATTGGCGAGTTTAGCCAAGCGACGTGCAATTTCAGTTTTGCCGACACCGGTTGGGCCAATCATTAAAATGTTTTTTGGGGTGACTTCTGGGCGCAATGCATCGCTCAGTTGCATACGACGCCAGCGATTGCGAAGCGCAATTGCAACGGAACGTTTAGCCTGATCTTGACCGACAATATGACGGTTGAGTTCGTGGACAATTTCTCTTGGGGTCATTTCGGACATCAGGCTTCTCCTTGAGTGACAGATTCGAGTTGCTCAATGGTTAAGTTGTGGTTTGTGAATACGCAAATATCACCCGCAATGTGCAAGCTTTTTTCGACGATTTCTCTGGCACTCAGTTCAGTGTTGTCAACGAGAGCACGCGCGGCAGCGAGTGCATAGTTTCCACCTGAGCCAATGGCAACCACTCCGTCTTCTGGATCAATGACATCGCCATTACCCGAAATTAAAAAGGTTCGGTCTTTGTTTGCGACAAGCATTAAGGCTTCGAGTCGTCTCAGAACGCGATCGCTGCGCCATTCACGCGCGAGGTAGATGACCGCATTGACGATATTGCCTTGGTGTTTGTCGAGCTGTTGCTCGAATAAATCTCTAAGGGTGATGGCGTCGGCCGTACCGCCAGCAAACCCAGTGATGACTTGATGTTTAGCAAGGACATTTACTTTTTTCGCTGTCCCTTTCATAACGGTGTTGCCCAGTGAAACCTGACCATCACCCCCAACCACCACTTGGTTGCCACGACGTACCGAAACGATTGTTGTCATATTAAAAAATCCCGTTGCGCTTCAATTCATCATGATATGGATGCGCAATGGGATTTTTCAAGGGTTAGACGTTTGAGTGTGACGAAAAAACGCTCAAACGCTCGATTAATTGAGTGGAATCGGCATTGGGGTGATGCCAAGGCTTGTTAACTGGTTACGAGCACTGTTCAGTTCTGAACGATTATTGAATGGGCCTGTGCGTACCCGATACCAAATGCCATTCTCACCATCAACACGTGATGTGTGGACATTCGGTAGCCCCGAGAGCAATAGCTGTGCGCGCATGCGTTCAGCATCGCTTTCCGAACGGAAAGAGCCAGCTTGCAATAAAAAACGCTCTTGAATAGCACCCGGCGCATTGGCGTTTCGAGGGGTAGATCGATACACGTTCTGGGGTGCTTGCACTTCGCTTCTGGGCAGAATGTCATAAAAATCAAATCGACTTTCACGGACATCAGGAATGGGGTCGGCTTCTGGCTCAGCAGGTTGTGCTGGAGCGGCAACGGGGGCTGGAGCCGTCGTTGCCGGTGCAACCGGGGTGGGGGCTGCAGGTGCAGACACCGGTGGCTGTTTTGGCGCAGGTTGTTTAATTCTAGCGTCAGGATGTTCCGCTTGAAGCAAGACGTACAACAGTGAGCCAAGTCCACCGAGCGCAAGCAGCGTTAATAAGGGACGTTTATACGAGCCCTTAGCGGCAGGCGCAGACGGTTTCTTTTTGCTCGGCTTCGTTGCTACCAGTGGAGGTGCGCTTTTTGGACGTGCGGGTGCACGACTGGCTGAGCTGTTACTACGACGCTTTTGAGCAAAATCCTGCCTAGCCATAATTTACATCTGCTCCGGAGCCGAAACACCCAATAAGTTCAGACCGTTTGCCAATACCTGTCGAACGGCGACACTTAACGTGAGGCGAGCATTTCTCAGTGCAACGTCGTCTATGATCATTTTGTGACCATTGTACCAAGTATGGTAATCGCTGGCTAAATCACGCAAATAGTTGGCGAGAACATGAGGCTCAAAGTTTAAGGCCGCATTGCGAAGCACATCGGGATACTTGGTCAGTTGTGTAATCAGGTCTTTTTCTGTTTCGCTATCAAGACGGCTAAGCTCAGCCACGCCTTGAGCCTGATCCCAGCTCATGTTTGCGTCTTCTAGTTTTCTGAGGACGGAGCAAACACGCGCGTGGGCATATTGAATGTAGTACACAGGGTTGTCTTTTGATTCAGATTTTGCCAACTCTAAATCAAAGTCCATGTGCTGTTCGGCTTTGCGGGTGACATAGAAAAAGCGGCAGGCATCGCTGCCAACTTCATCGCGTAATTCGCGTAAGGTCACAAATGAGCCTGAACGTGTGGACATTTGCACACGCTCTTCACCCCGATAGAGAATGGCAAACTGAACAAGGCGAACCACTAAATTGTCTGGGTTGTAGCCAAGCGCTTGAATGGCTGCTTTCACACGTGTGATGTAACCGTGGTGGTCGGCACCCCAAATGTTGACGACTTGATCGAAGCCACGATCAAATTTATTCATGTGGTAGGCAATATCAGACGCGAAATAGGTGGTTTGACCGTTGGCGCGTTTTACAACGCGGTCTTTATCGTCACCAAAGGCGGTAGATCTAAACCAAGTGTTGCCTTCGGCCTCATAGAGGTGGCCTTTTTCTTGAAGAATGTTCAACGCAACGTCGACATCGCCGCTGTGGGTTAATGAGCGCTCTGAGAACCAGACTTGGTAATTAATGCCAAACTCGCTCAGGTCTTCACGGATATCACCTAGGATCGACTCTAAGCCAGCACGAAACACGATTTCGTAGCCTTCTTCGCCCAGCAGTTCCTTCGCGCGCTCAATCAGGGCATCAATGTAGACGTCCTTATCGCCCCCATCGGGCTCATCGGCAGGGAGGTTATCAAACACTTGAGCGTGGGTGCGTAAAAAGCGATTGCCATGCTCTTGCTGCAATGCATGTGCGATATCACGAATGTAGTGGCCTTGATACGCATTCGTTGGGAAGACCAGATCCATGTCCAGATCTTCTAAATAGCGTAACCATACGCTGGCCGCTAAGATATTCATCTGGCGGCCTGCATCGTTGACGTAATATTCACGCTCAACCTCAAGGCCCGCGGCTTCAAGCAGGTCAGCAACGCTGGCTCCATACGCAGCCCCACGACCATGGCCGACGTGCAAAGGCCCTGTTGGGTTTGCTGACACAAACTCGACTTGTACGCGAGGACCTGAGTTGGCAGGTGCACGCCCGAATTCAGAGCCTTCGGTGAGGATTTTTTCAACGACCGAATAAATAGAGGACTGGTTGATGAAAAAGTTAATAAAACCAGGGCCTGCGATCTCTGTTCGGACGACCTGATCTGATTGAGGAAGCGCGGCGCAGATTTTTTCAGCCAGTTGTCGAGGGTTGCATCGCGCCGCTTTTGCCAGAGTTAATGCAACATTGCTGGCGAGATCGCCATGGGCTTTGTCGCGTGTATTTTCAATGTGAATACTGGCGCTGGTGTCGGCGGGTAAGGTTCCCTCTGAGATCAGGTTTGTCAACGCTGATTGAATAAGATCTGCTATATGCTCTTTCATTAGATTACCGTTGGGTGAAAAAGATGCGCTTGCCGGCGCGACCGGAATACGTACTAACCCGTTATTATAATTCGTCTAGGCCCTAGAATGCCAACCCCATCAGTAACTATCGATAGGATCAACATCAATTGACCATCTGACTTTATTTTTCATGGGGTTATGTTCAACTTCATGCATAATCATGCGGAGGAGGGCATGCAAATGTCGGCGCTCTCGGCCCTGAATCAGCATTTGTGAGCGAAAAAGTCCCGCCCGTTTTTCCATCGGTGAGGGAAAAGGGCCTGACCAATGGTTACCCTGAGGAAGTGATAAATGCGTTTCGATGGCGTCACGAATCGAACGTAGAAAGGCTTCAGCCCAACCCTGACGACTGGCTTCTGCACGAATCAGTGCATGGTGGTGGAAAGGTGGAAGTCCTGCCCCTTGGCGTAAAACGAGTTCGCTTTTCGCGAAGGCTTCGTAACCCTGAGTGACCAGTGCGGCCAGCATCGGATGGTCAGGATGGTGGGTTTGCAGTAGAACCTCGCCAGAGAGTTCGGCCCGTCCCGCCCGTCCAGCGACCTGCAAAATTAACTGAGCCGTTTTCTCCATGCCACGAAAATCTGCGCTGAAAAGTCCAGCATCAGCATCGAGTACGGCCACTAACGTGACCTTAGGGAAATGATGTCCTTTGGCTAACATCTGTGTCCCAATCATGATGCAGGGTTCACCTGTGTGAATTTGCTTCATCATGTTTTCTAAGGCGTGTTTGCGTGAGGTGCTGTCGCGGTCAATTCGCAGCACGGGTATGGTCGGGAAAAGGGATTTGAGCTGCTCTTCCGTGCGTTCTGTTCCGGCACCTGATGGCCTTAAATCCTCACTGTGGCAGTGATGGCAGCGCTTCGGAATCGGTGTTTGCCGATCACAATGATGGCAATGCATATGAGCAGGCGAGCGGTGTAACGTCATGCGTGCATCGCAGCGGGTGCACTCATTCACCGCACCACAATCATGGCAAATTAAAGACGGCGAAAAACCACGGCGGTTAAGGAAAATGAGAACTTGTGTCTGAGCTGATAAATGCTGGCGTATGTGATGGATTAACTCAGGCGCCATTCCGGCCTGCAATGCCTCACCGCGAATATCTAAAAATTTGAACTTAGGGGTACTGGCATTGCCCGCACGTTGGCGAAGATGTAAATGCTGGTAGCGACCATCAAGAGCATTGTGCAGGCTTTCAAGAGAAGGTGTCGCTGTTGTGAGCAGCAGTGGAATGTCTTCTTTCTTCGCCCTTAATACCGCTAGATCTCGGGCATGATAACGAAACCCTTCTTGCTGCTTAAAAGAGGGGTCATGCTCTTCATCGACGATGATGATGCCGGGGTTCTTCATCGGTGTAAAAATCGCAGACCGAGTCCCGATTAAAATACGAGCGCTGCCATCTCGAGCCATTAGCCAAGCATCCAGTCGTTGCCGATCCGTAAGCCCTGAGTGAAGTGCCATGACCGGCACTTGGAAGCGTGCTTTAAAACGACTCAGAGTTTGAGGCGTTAACCCGATCTCGGGCACCAAAATAAGGGCCTGCTTTCCTTCTTTTAAAATGGCCTCTATTGCTTGTAAATAGACTTCTGTTTTTCCCGATCCTGTGACTCCCTCTAATAACAGCGTGTGAAATTGTGAAGGGTTTAGAAGGCTGTAGAGTGCTAAAGCTTGTTCTTCATTAAGCGTTAAGGGCGCTTCTTTCAGTATCGTTTCTGAGTCAGTTGCAACCTGATAGGGTCTTGGGTGGCTGGCAAAGGATTCCGCCAAGTGTTTATCGGCTAAGGCTTTAAGTAAGGGCGTCGAAAAGCCTTCAATTTTGATGGCTTCGCTACTCACGCCATCTGGATTTCTTAGTAGAAGTTCTAATAGCTCTCGCTGACGTTTAGCCCCATTGGCCAGCACATTGAGTGTGGCGTGAGCGGTTGCGCGCCAAAGTGTTGCATGGGCAAAGGTCGGCTCGTGTCCTTTTCGTAATAAAACCGGAAGCGCTTGCTGTAGGGCTTCGCCCTCGGGGTAAAAGTAGTAATGTGCTGCCCAGCGTGCTAGCCAGAATTGGGTGGCATCTAAGACAGGGTGCTCATCTAATAGCATCAAGGCGGTTTTGAGTTGTTTGGTTGAGTATTGTGATTGCACGTCTGTATCAATCACAATGCCAATCATTTCTCTCGAACCAAACGGAACTTTGATGCGCATCCCAGGCTTTACACGTCCTTCAAATTCTACAGGACACAGGTAATCAAAAAGCGTGTGAAGGGGGGATGGAATAGCCACTCGTAGAATCACGGAAAAAACGCCCTGTGGAACGATAATGAGAGTACAGTCTAGTGGCTTTTGAAAACGGGATAAACCTCAATTTTTGCTTGCGACTAAATAAGGGAGTCCGTATAATTTGCGGCCTTGCTGAATATGTGGTTAGCAAAAGTCAAAACTCTATGCTATCCGACCCCGTTAGTGCGGTGCCTGACAACAAACGATCATGATCAGGTGGCGGCACACCCATAACTCTATTGAGGTTTTTTGAAATGAAAGCTGGTATCCACCCAAATTATGTCGATGTAACCATCACCTGTTCTTGCGGTAACGTAATGCAGACCAAATCTACGTTAGGCCAGAGCACTATGCTTGTCGACGTATGCAGCCAGTGCCACCCCTTCTACACTGGTAAGCAAAAAGAAGCGACCAGCGGTGGTCGTGTGGATCGCTTTAACAAGCGTTTCGGTGGCCGTACTATCAGCAAATAAGCTCAGTTTTAGGCTTGATTTGCAAAAAAAGCACTCTACGGAGTGCTTTTTTTATGGAATTTTTTTCTAAGTTTTGGTGGTTTTTAAAGCAAGCCTTTCGTGTTTGATCGCAAAATCTAGCGTTTCGTTAGGCATATTAGCCTAAAGGCGTATTTTCTCTTAATCTCTTCTTAAATGAGCGGTTGTCGCATACAGGTGTTTTGGTTATGATGCATGACCGTATAACTTCAACCTTTAGTTGGAAAAGCAACCATGTCTCAAGATTTTAAACAAGCTGCTCTTGATTACCACGAGTTTCCTCGTCCAGGTAAGATCAGTATTGAACTCTCAACTTCGGCTGAGACCGCTAAAGATCTTGCACTGGCATACTCTCCGGGTGTGGCAGAGCCTGTACGTGCGATCGCAGCCGATCCTGAAGCCGCGTATCGTTACACAGCAAAGGGTAACCTGGTTGCCGTCATTTCCAATGGTACTGCTATTTTGGGCCTAGGTGATTTAGGTCCTTTAGCATCTAAACCTGTCATGGAAGGCAAAGCATTGCTGTTTAAGCGTTTCGCCAATATTGATTCAATCGATATTGAAGTTGACGCTGAAAGCCCACAAGCCTTTATTGATACAGTTGCGCGTATTGCTGAAACCTTCGGCGGAATTAACTTGGAAGATATCAAAGCGCCTGAGTGCTTTGAAATTGAACGTACTTTGATTGAGCGTTGCAATATTCCTGTTTTCCACGATGATCAGCATGGCACAGCGATTGTAACGGCAGCAGGCATGATTAATGCGCTTGAACTGGCAGGCAAGAAGCTTGAAGAAGCTTCAATTGTGTGTCTAGGTGCAGGTGCAGCAGCAAGTGCATGTATGAAGTTGCTCATCAACATGGGCGCGAGAGTCGAGAATATTTACATGATCGATCGTAAGGGTGTGATCCACTCCGGTCGTGATGACCTGACTGCCGAAAAAGCGGCATTCGCAACTGAAACGGATAAGCGTACCCTTGATGATGCCATTGATGGCGCTGATGTTTTCCTAGGTCTGTCTGGTCCAGACCTGCTGTCACCTGAACAGCTTAAGAAAATGGCGGCTAACCCCGTTGTCTTCGCCTGTGCGAACCCAGATCCTGAAATCAGACCGGAAGTTGCGAATGCAGTCCGTAATGATGTGATTATGGCCACAGGTCGCTCTGACTTCCCGAACCAAGTAAATAACGTGTTGGGCTTCCCATTCATTTTCCGTGGTGCACTCGATGTTCGTGCGTCTGCGATTAATGAAGAGATGAAAGCAGCTGCAGTAAAAGCGCTAGCGGAATTGGCGCGTGAGCCAGTGACGCAAGAGGTTTTAATTGCGTATGGTTTAGAATCATTGGAATTCGGTCGTGAGTATATCCTGCCTAAAGCAACTGATTCACGTTTGTTAGGCCGTATCTCGTATGCGGTTGCTCAAGCGGCGATTGACAGTGGTGTGGCACGTTTACCTATGCCAGAGCATTACCCGATTCGTAGTAGCGCTGAACTGGCGAACTAATGTATTGAGTATCTAGCTAGACGTTCCTAGCGTTGATTAGTATCGCTAGGAACAGCTGAAGCCGCTGTAACACCCATAAAGTATTGAGCTTTTATGTGTGTTACAGCGGTTTTTTTATTGTCTGTACCCTATTCGGGCGTGAGCCCGAACAGTGTTTATCCAAGTAAAGGCTTCAGAAAACGTCCTGTGTGAGATAGCTCAACCTTAGCGACCTCTTCGGGTGTTCCAGTGGCAATGATTTGCCCTCCACCTGTACCGCCTTCTGGTCCTAAATCAACAATCCAATCCGCCGTTTTAATCACATCAAGATTGTGCTCAATCACTACGATGGTGTTGCCATGGTCGCGCAGTCGATATAAAACATTTAACAGCTGTTGAATATCGTAAAAGTGCAGGCCAGTTGTCGGTTCATCAAGGATATATAGAGTATTGCCGGTATCGCGCTTTGAGAGCTCTTTGGCAAGCTTTACACGCTGAGCCTCACCACCAGATAAGGTTGTTGCACTTTGCCCTAGTCGGATATAGCTCAACCCCACATCCATGAGCGTTTGTAATTTGCGTGCCAGCGCTGGAATCGCATCAAAGAACTCACGGGCATCTTCGACCGTCATGTTCAGCACTTCATCAATGGTTTTACCTTTATACCGAACCTCAAGTGTTTCGCGGTTGTAGCGTTTTCCATGACAGACATCGCAGGGCACGAAAATATCGGGTAAGAAATGCATTTCCACCTTAATCACCCCATCGCCTTGGCAGGCTTCGCAACGTCCGCCTTTGACGTTAAAACTAAAGCGTCCGGGTTTATAACCACGTGATCGCGCTTCTTGAGTGCCTGCAAACAGGTCGCGAATAGTGGTGAAAATCCCCGTATAGGTTGCAGGGTTTGAACGGGGAGTACGGCCTATCGGGCTTTGGTCAATATCAATGACTTTATCAAAGTGTGAAAGGCCCTCAATAGCGTCGTATTCCGATGCCTCCAATGTAGTGGCATGGTTTAATTCAGTCGCTGTGATTGGGTAAAGCGTGCTGTTAATCAGCGTTGATTTTCCAGAACCCGATACGCCTGTAACGCAGGTCATCAATCCGACAGGAATTTCCAGGGTGACGTTTTTGAGGTTATTACCACGTGCGCCCGATAGTCTAAGCACCTTGTCAGGATTGAACATGCCCCTTTCGGCAGGAACCTCAATTTTGCGAGTGCCTGAAAGGTATTGTCCCGTCATGGACTCTGCACACTGCATCACATCGGCAGGTGTTCCAGATGCAATGACTTGGCCGCCATGAACGCCTGCCCCGGGGCCAATGTCGATGACATGATCGGCCAAGCGGATGGCATCTTCATCATGCTCGACGACAATCACCGTGTTGCCTAAATCACGTAAATGACGCAGCGTATCTAAAAGACGGTCATTGTCACGTTGATGCAAGCCGATTGAGGGTTCGTCCAGAATATACATCACACCGACAAGCCCAGCCCCGATTTGGCTGGCCAAACGAATCCGTTGTGCTTCACCACCCGATAGGGTTTCGGCACTGCGATCAAGTGAAAGATAATCCAAACCGACGTTCACCAAAAACGCCAGACGCAAGCGGATTTCTTTTAAGATTTTATCCGCGATTTCGCCTTGCTTGCCAGAAAGGGTCAGTTGATCAAAATAGGCTTTGCTGTCGCCAATGGCAAGCTTAACAATATCCGGTAGCGTGCGCTCATCAATGTAGACGTGGCGTGCTTCTTTTCGTAAACGTGTTCCCTGGCAACTCGGACAGGGCTGCATGTTTAAATAGCGTGCTAAATCTTCGCGCACAACGTCTGATTCAGTTTCTTTGTATCGACGCTCAAGGTTGTTTAAGACGCCTTCGAAGGGATGCTGCTTGCTAACGACCGTACCGCGATCATTGGTATAGCGGAACTCGATATTTTCTTGGCCACTGCCATGCAAAATCACCTGTTGATGCGGTGTCGATAATGCCTCAAAAGGCGTGTCCATATCGAATCCATAGTGCTGTGCAACGGCCTGCAGTTGTTGAAAGTAATACAAGCTACGCCGATCCCAGCCACGGATCGCGCCCTGAGATAAGGTGAGTGTGGCATCCTGAACCACTTTTGCAGGGTCGAAAAACTGTTTAACCCCTAAGCCATCGCAGCTTGGGCAAGCGCCATGAGGGTTGTTGAAGGAGAACATGCGCGGTTCAAGCTCTTGAATGCTGTAGCCGCATTCTGGGCAGGCAAAACGAGCCGAAAAAATCAACTCCTCTTTACCTTCTTCATCCATCCAGGCAATACGGGCAATGCCGTCCGTGAGTTGAATGGCTGTTTCAAAAGACTCGGCAAGACGGGTTTGCAGATCTGCACGAACTTTGAAGCGGTCAATGACCACTTCAATGGTATGTTTTTTATTTTTTTCTAAATCGGGTGCTGTGTCTAAATCAACGACGATGCCGTTAATGCGCGCCCTGACAAACCCTTGAGCTTTGAGCTCACTGAGCGTATGGAGGTGTTCACCTTTGCGGCCTTGAACCACTGGTGCCAGTAACATTAATTTGCTGCCTTCAGGAAGGGCTAATACTTGATCCACCATTTGTGAAATGGTTTGTGCGGCCAGTGGTAGATCATGGTCAGGGCAGCGAGGCTCACCCGCACGGGCAAAGAGTAGGCGTAAGTAATCGTAAATTTCCGTGATGGTGCCGACGGTTGAACGTGGGTTATGAGACGTGGATTTTTGCTCAATCGAAATGGCGGGTGACAGTCCTTCGATATGATCCACATCCGGTTTTTCCATCATGGATAGGAATTGGCGGGCGTAGGTTGATAATGATTCGACATAACGCCTCTGACCTTCGGCATACAGGGTGTCGAAGGCTAACGAGGACTTTCCAGAACCTGACAATCCTGTGATGACGATGAGCTTGTCACGCGGAATGTCTAGGTCGATATTCTTCAGGTTGTGCGTGCGCGCGCCTCTGACCAGTATTTTATCCATTACCGCTCCGTGTGGGTGATGTAAAAAAGACATATTATAAGCCTTAACTTGTTCAGCCTAAACCTAAGCTTGTGTTATTCTCATGTTTCTACGCAAGGTTGGGTGCAGGGAGCACTGATCGGTAGCAAATTATTTGATTTGGAGAGAACAATGGCACGCGGTATCAACAAAGTCATCCTGGTTGGCAACCTAGGACAAGATCCTGAGGTTAAGTACATGCCGTCAGGCAATGCAGTCACGAATGTAACCCTGGCAACCAGCGACACATGGAAAGATAAGCAAACAGGGCAGGCGCAAGAGCGTACCGAATGGCACCGTGTCGTATTTTTTAACCGTTTAGCGGAAATTGCGGGTGAATATCTGCGTAAAGGCTCTAAAGTTTACGTAGAGGGTGCGTTGAGAACGCGTAAATGGCAAGATCAAGCAGGCCAGGATCGTTATACAACAGAAATCGTCGCGAGCGAAATGCAAATGTTGGATGGCCGTGGTAGCGATAGTGGCATGGGCGGTGGCATGGGTGCAAATGCAGGTGGATATTCACAGCAGCCTGATCCAATGGGCTATGGTCAGCCTCATCAGCAAGCCGCTCCTCAGCAAGGGCGTCCACAACAAGCGCCACGTCAGCAGCCTCAACAATCACCTCCGCCCGCACCTCCAGCTGGGTTTGATGATTTTGATGATGACATTCCGTTCTAGTTTAAGACTGAATTAAAAAAAGCGGCCGTGGGTCGCTTTTTTTATATGAAGGTTATGATGGTGCTTGTCCATCAATAAAATGCACAGTCATAATGCATTATGAAACAATTGATTGGAGATCTACTATGTATAAGCTGGCCTTTTATGTTCCGGTAGCGGATGCTGAGAGCGTTAAACGAGCTGTGTTTGAGGCAGGTGCGGGGTGTGTTGGAGCCTATGAGCATGTGTGTTTTCAAACTCGTGGTGTCGGCCAGTTTCGTCCTCTAGACGGCGCTCGACCTCACATCGGTTCAGTCGGTGAGTTGGAGCAAGTTGAAGAGTTTAAAGTGGAAATGGTATGTGATGATGCGCATATTCATCGTGCGATCTCCGCTTTAAAGCTTGCTCATCCTTATGAAGAGGTTGCTTATGAAGTGTGGCGACTGGCGGATCTATAACGAAATGAGATGCTTTTAATTAAAAGTAATCTTTTAATCGTACGGGTAAAAAATATATGCATAACCTGAGTCTCGTACTTGACTCTAAAAAGGTGAGCTGACTTAATATAAGCAATCCCAAATACTCTGTTTCATTAACGCAGGGCCGTCAAGATGTCACAGTCGCTTCAGTTGCAAAAGAATCTAGACGTAAGTCCTTCGGTCAACGAACTCATCAATGTCTATGATAGTATCACTGGACGGATGAATGGTTTCTTGTACCGTTGCATAAATGACCCCAACTACACGATGGAATTAATGTCGGGTCAAGTGAAAAAACTCACAGGGTATGATGCGCGGGATCTTATTCAAAATCGACGAGCTTCATATATTTCCTTAATTTATCAAGATGACGTTGAAAAAGTTGATCATGCGGTTGGTAAGGCACTAGAGGCTCATCAAAACTGGGATGTCGATTACCGTTTGGTCCGCCCGGATAAAAGTATACAGTGGGTTAACGAGCATGGTGGTGGTGTTTTTGATGAGCAAGGTGAGTTGGCATTTTTAGAGGGGGTTGTTGTCGATATTTCTCATCGGATGCAATCTGAATCATCGCGCTTAGAGCGTATGTCCAGAGTCGAGTCGGTCAGTGGAGAGATTATTACGGAAACTCAAAAAATTCTGCAAATGTTAAAGTCACTGCGTTTGTTGAGTTTAAATGCCAGCATCGAGGCAGCACGTGCTGGTGAGGCCGGAAGGGGCTTTGCAGTGGTTGCGGAGCATGTAAAAGAATTGGCTGAAAATACAGGTAAGTCTGCTGAAAGCATTAATAAACTGATAAAGGAACTTGAATCTCAGTTAGAGTAAACACTTGAGCGTTTACGTTCTATAAATAATAAATGTTAAATTTTTTCATTATATATCGAATATTCGTAATGTTAAATATATATTATTGAAATACAAGATCTGTATACCTTTCCAAAGAAGTGTTTCGTTTTTTGTTCAAATGTATCATTTCCCTTCAAATTATAGGTGCTTTAAGCCGAGACGGCTGTCCAACAACAGCACCTTTTAGTTAGTGTATCTTTATCTCCTATGTTTAAGGTACATAATAATGAGAATCAACAGTCCTATTACCAATCGTGATTTTCCAGTACGTACTGACTGTGCAATTATCTCGCATACAAATGATAAAGGCATGATTACCTACGTTAATGATGAATTTGTTGAATATGCTGGGTTTTCACGTGAAGAGTTAATAGGTCAACCTCATAACATCATTCGCCATCCTGATATGCCATCAGAAGCTTACCGAGACATGTGGAGTACATTAAAATCGGGTAGAGCTTGGCAGGGAATTGTTAAAAATCGTAGAAAAAACGGCGATCATTACTGGGTGAAAGCCACCGCGACGCCCCTTGCAGAAGGGGGTTATATGAGTGTTCGCCTTAAAGCAACTGACGAAGAAATTAAAGCTGCGCAAATTTTATATCGTGAGATGAAAGAGGGTAGTGGGCATCGTTTGGACGGTGGTTATATTATTGAACCTGGCATTAAAAGTTATCTGAGTAAGCCTAAACGTATTTTTCAATCTCTAAGTTTTTCATGGAAATTAATTTTCCCTACCTGTTTAGTTTGCTTAGTTTTAATTGGCGTTATGGCGGATGGTTTGCGCCGTTTGCATTCAGAAACCCTAGATAGAGCTGGTTTTCAAAATGCAAACGATTTAATTGTGATGGCGTTTAATGCTAGACGATTTTACAGTGAACAAATACTTCCAAAGGCTCAAACGGCGGGTTTGACAATCTCGCATGATCATGTGAATTCACCGTCAACGCTTCCTCTTCCCGCCACTGTTATGCGCTCCTTAGGCGATATGACGAGCGGTCATGAGGGGTCAACTTTCCGATTATACAGTGATCAGCCATTTAAATTTCGCGAAAGTGGAGAGACAAGTCTTGACTCTTTCGAGCGAGATGCCATTGCATTTCTTAAGCAAAATCCACAAGAGAGTTATGGACGCCGTATTGAAATTAATGGTCAGCCTTTTTATCGTGTTGCCAGAGCAGATGTAATGAATCAGCCCAGCTGCTTAGCTTGTCATAATAATCATCCAGACAGTCCAAAGCGAGATTGGCAAATAGGTGATGTCAGAGGTGTCGCACAAGCAACAGTGCCCTTAGATGCTTTAAATAATGCATTTATGCATCCAGTAAAACAATTAGGTGTGTCAGTCATTACGATGGTTGGCGTATTAATTCTAATTATTGTGTTACTGACAAAAGGATTGCTTAAGCGACTATTGAAATTGAAGTTGGCAACGCGTGAAATTGCAGCAGGTAATCTCGTTGCACCACTTCCATTAGGCCGTAAAGATGAGATTGGATCTTTGTTTAATTCGGTTGTAATTATGCGGAATCGTTTATATGAAATACTGTTTCAAATTAATGTATCAACACGTGCACTAAGCGGTGCTGTTAGTGAGATGGCAAGTGCTAGCCATGAAACCTCTCGAGGAGCATTGGAGCAATCCAGTGCTTCTTCGAGTATGGCGGCGGCCTTGGAGGAATTAAGTGCCTCGGTGTCACACATAAGGGATAACTCTGACGCAGCCTTTCAGTCGTCTTTACAGGCTGGAAATGTGGCGCGTGAAGGTGCTCAAGCTGTATATGCCAACAGTAATGAAATGATTAATATTGCCGATGCGGTTAAGCATGCTGCTGAACGTCTTAAATCCCTTGAAAATCTTTCTGAAAGTATTGGCAAGATTGTTTCCACTATTCGTGGAATTGCCGAACAGACAAATTTGCTTGCTCTCAATGCAGCGATTGAGGCTGCACGTGCTGGCGAACATGGACGGGGATTTGCAGTGGTTGCAGATGAGGTGCGGAGTCTTGCTGAGCGCACTGCCATCTCAACTGTCGAGATTTCGAACATGGTGCAGCAGATACAGCAAGAAACCGAAGCTGCAGTTATCGAAATGAACTCTGGTGTTATCCGCGTTGTTGACGGGGTTGAGAAAGCAAACGAAGCTGGACAGTCTGTTGCTGAAATTGAAAAGCAAACTCAGAGCGTTGTTAAGGCCACCCAAGAAATTCAGCAAGTGCTAGATGAGCAGGTACAGGCATCAAGAGAAGTTGCGAATACGGTAGAAAATATTGCTCAACTGGCTGAAAGCAATGCAGTACAAGCAGAACAAGCATTACAGGCATGTGTCCAAGTACAAAAGGTGACACAGGTATTAGATGGCCTAGGAAAAGAGTTTAGGATTTATAAAGACTAGAGGTGTGTTTAAGGCTCAGGGTTATATTCCAACATATAACCCTGACCATATTGGTTGACAATTTTAAAGGGAGTAGGGTTGAACTGATTAAGTTTGGCGCGTAGTCGACAGATCATCAGATCGAGTGCTCGACTGTTGTCAGTTGTGCTCGCATTGCTCCACAGAGCATCGATTAAATCTGTTCGACTAAAAACCGTGTTTGCATTCGAATGTAAAAATAAAGATAAAAACTGGTATTCTTTTTTTGACAGGCGAAGACTCTTTTGTTGGTAGTGCAGTATGGGCTTTGTCTGGTCAAGATGCACTGAGTCATTGAAAGGGTGTGTTACATGACCATAACGTCTCAGTAATGACCAGGTTTTTGCAATTAAAACGGTTTTACTTAAGGGTTTGCTAATAAAATCATCTGCTCCTGCATGCAGTGCGGAGGCCAGTTCAAACTCTTTATTCTTAAGCGTCACAAAGATCGTAGGAGGAAGTGAAAAATGAGATGAAACCGTTTTAATTAAGCTTAAACCATCCATTCCGGGTAGAACCCAGTCAACCAGCAAAAGATCAAATTTAGTCCCTGACTTGATTGACTCAAGAAACAACTCCGCACTAATAAACAAACATGGCTCAAACCCGTAAGGTCTTAACCAATAGGCAATGAGTCGAGCCTGATCCATGTCATCTTCTACGATTGCAATTTTCTTTATCATTGTGCTTTATAAACTGATAGAACACTAAATGACGATATTAGCATGCTGGCAGTTTAAGTACTATGTATGCATACTCTTGTTTGATTATTTAATATATCTCAGTTATCGAGTTAACGAGTCTTGGAGCGCATCATGGAAAAGTTAATGCCAGAAGATGACTTTGTAACGCTTAGACGTGGGTTCTTGAATCGAGTTGATTTGAGACTGCAATGTATGAACAGCCTGTATGAAGAGTGGATGGACTCCCTCAGTTCACGAGAATCAAGTTCACTGCGTGACCTATATTACGAGGCCCATAAATTAGCTGGAGCAGCCTCTTGTTATCAGGTACATGATCTGACTATAGTGGCCCAAGAGCTTGAACGGCTCATTTATTCTATCAGCCAAGGATTACTGTTAGCCCCCGAAAAGGCGAGTAAGGCCGTCGAAGTGAGAAGGCAGCTCGATAGCATAGCAAGCGTATACTGCGATTATCAGAGACAGGGTCTAAACTAGGACGAATAGCATTATGTCAAGTGATCAGCAAGGTAAGTTCCTGGTCATACGTTGCATAGACTGGGTGAATGTGTTTAAGAATACTCACGCCGGCATAGGAGGCATTGCTTGAATCACTAGGAAAATTGAACGTCTGGCAGGCACTGGAATCCAGGCTTCGCAAAGTAGTAGCCTTGCATTAGTTCAACATTCAGGGATTTGAAGTAGAGCATCTCCGCGTCTGTCTCGATACCCTCAGCCAGTACCGTAATCGAAAGTTGCTGGCAAATATCAATCAGTCCTTTAACCAGTACTTGTTTTACTGAGTTTGTATCGATATTACGAACCAACTCCATATCAATTTTTAAAATTTGGGGAATAAAGTTGGCCAACATATTGAAGCCCGCGTGCCCAGCCCCAAAATCATCGATAGCTGTAATAAAACCTTGTTTTTCATAGTGTTCGAATATGTTACGCAAGTGTGCTGGATCTAAGACGACCTCTGACTCTGTGATTTCAAACATGAGTTTATTGATTGGAAACCCAGTCTCTGTCGCCGCTTGTAAGGTGCTCTGAATGCAGTGTTCAGGCTCGTAGACAGCATTAGGTAGAAAGTTAATACTTAATACTTTGTCTAGGCCTAGGTGGCTGGCCAACGTAATGGCTTTGACTCGGCAGGCTTGGTCAAAGGCATAGCGATTCTCATCGTTAACGCGAGACAGAACACTGTAAGCGGACTCTCCTGCTATGCCTCGAACAAGGGCTTCGTAACCGAAAATGCTTTTTTCACGGACATTGACGATAGGCTGAAACGCAAAGCTGAACTCAAAATCAAGAGGTGTCTGACAGTCTTTGCAACCTTTGCGTTGCGCTCTGTTTGAAATCATGTACAAAATCACCTTGAGTTAGAGAAAAATAGAAGCTATCAATACAGCACCTTGTTTAATAATATACATTAGTCAATTTCAAAGTAAATCGCTATGGTTGTGAGGCTCGAGTGCCTGACTTTTTAAGGATGATCCGGTATCTAAGGTATGCTAGAAGTCCCTCTATTCCTGAGATGCGTCTGTGTTATGATCCATTGGTCTAATTCTATTAATATATGCCGAGATGAAACTGAACTGTGTCGAATATTAACCTCATCTTTTTAATTGTATCTGTGTTGTTGTGCCTAAGTATCTTGGCCACGATTATCTCTGCGCGTGTTGGAATGCCATTACTTCTGGTGTTTTTGGGTATAGGTATGTTAGCAGGAGAGGATGGCATTGGAGGATTGAGTTTTCAGGATTTTGAGGTTGCGTATCTGATAGGGCATTTAGCCTTGGCAATTATTCTGTTAGATGGCGGTATGCGAACTCGAATGAAGACCTTTCGAGTGGGGCTTAAACCCGCATTGTCTTTAGCAACCTTAGGGGTTGTTGTCACCAGTGGCCTCACGGGCTTATTGGCCATGCTAATCTTTGACCTTTCGTTGCTACAAGGCATGCTGATTGGTGCAATCGTGGGGTCAACGGATGCGGCAGCCGTTTTCTCGATGTTGGGTGGCAAGGGGGTTCATTTGAACGAGAGGGTCAGTGCAACGCTTGAAATTGAATCCGGCACCAACGACCCTATGGCGATTTTTTTAACCATTACCTTCATTACCTTATTAATGAATCCCGGTGATGATTGGTACAGCAGTCTTATTCTGTTTGCCGAGCAGTTTGGGATAGGGTTACCGATCGGAATACTCGGTGGATGGTTATTTGCGCATACCTTGAAGCGCCTAGATCTGGCAACAGGTCTGTATCCCTTGTTGGTAACAGGTGTTGGACTGTGTATTTTCGCAGGTGCCAACATGTTGGGCGGCAGTGGATTTTTAGCCATTTATCTTGCGGGATTAATGATCGGCAACAGTGGCAGCCGTCACCTCTTGCATATTTTGCCTGTGCACGATGGTCTGGCTTGGCTGAGTCAAATCGGTTTGTTCTTGATTTTAGGATTGCTAGTGACGCCCCATGAAATGCTCGCCATTGCTTGGCCTGCGACCTTTTTGGCATTGGGGCTGATTTTTGTGGCACGACCGATTGCCGTTGTTTTGTGCCTCAAGCCCTTCTTCCATTTCTCTTGGCGAGAGTTAGGCTTTATTTCATGGGTTGGCTTACGTGGCGCTGTGCCGATTGTCTTGGCAATTTTCCCGATTATCGCGGGTGTTGAGTCTGCTGGCTTGTTGTTTAATATGGCGTTTTACGTCGTATTGATTTCACTGTTGATTCAAGGCAGCAGCTTGCCTTGGGTGGCCAAGTGGTTAAAGGTCGAAGTGCCGATGGCGACAGCCCCCTGTCATCGTATGCCCTTAGGGATTTTTCCTGAAAACGACTATGAAGCATTTATGTACACGGTGAAGCAGGATACCGTCCAAGGGGTAGAACTCAGGCGGCTGCATTTTCCATCTGGTGCGCGTGTCGGTGCATTGTTTAGAGATCATCAGCTGATTCATCCATCAGGCAGTACGCGTTTGCAAGTAAATGATGTGCTTTGCATTATAGGTCGCGATGCCGATGTTCCGATTCTAAATAAGCTTTTTAATCAGGAGCCTTTGCCCTTTAAACAACAAGCGCGAAGCTTCTTTGGTTACTTCACTCTGGATGGGAGTGCACCCCTGAAGGATGTGGCCGCACTCTATGGACTAGTGATCAGTCCTGATCAAACGCATTTAACCCTTGATCAGTTTTTGAGTCAGCGGTTTGGTGGTCATCCCGTGGTTGGGGACCGCATGGAGTGGAACGGAATACAATGGGTAGTGAATGAAGTGGAAGGCGATAGAATCACTAAAGTGGGCCTGCGCCTGATTTAACAAACTCCGTTGTATTGTCTCTGTTGGACTCTCAAAAGGTTAAGGGGAAGGTGGGCGCTGCTTGCGGCGCTCTCTGAGTTCGTTGAGTTTTAGCCCTTCTTCGGTAGGTAGGTGCTTTCCATCGCCTATGCGCTGTGAGCCATAAATGCCTGAATGCCCCGAAAAAAGGTAACTGACAATACAAGCGGTGGCTGCAAAAACGCCAATCTCTGCACCAAACAGCTCCATCGCCATTAAAGTGGAGGCTAGAGGAGTATTGGCCGCGCCTGCAAATACTGCCACAAAACCTATGCCTGCTAAAAATGCAAACGGCATATCAAACAAGGGTGAGAGTGCATTGCCAAGGGTTGCCCCAATGAAGAAGAGAGGGGTGACTTCTCCACCTTTGAATCCAGCGCCTAAGGACAGGACTGTGAAAAAGAATTTACCAATACTATCCGTGATGGAAAGGGGGGCATCAAAGGCCTCTAAAATGACGGGTATGCCTAAGCCTAAATAGCGGTCTGCTTCAAAGAGGCCTAAGCCAACCAAGACAGCAATCAGCAGTCCACCCACGAAAGGCCGTAAAGGGCTGTAGTGTATTCGGTGCTTCATAAAGCTGCTGATGGAGTGAATGACCTCAGCAAAGGCGCGCGCCGTAAGACCAAAAATGGCACCACAGACAATCATGACACCCAGGCTCCAGGCGGATATGGATGGAAAAATAGCGACGGTGAAATAGTCATGATGCACGCCCCACATGAGTGCGACTTGATCACCAACAATTGCGGCAATAATACAGGGCAGTAAGGCTTCATAGCGCAGCCGACCCGTTGCTAAAACCTCGAGGCCAAATACAGCGGCCCCGATTGGCGTGCCGAAGACCGAGGCAAAACCTGCACTGATACCCGCCATCAGTAAGATACGCCGATCATCATTCGAGAGTTTAAAAACACGGGTGAGTTGATCGGCAAGCGCTCCCCCCATTTGCACGGCTGTTCCTTCTCGGCCAACCGAAGCCCCGAAAAGATGGGAAATAAGCGTACCACCAAGCACCAATGGCACCATGCGCAATGGAATCACGCGTTTAGTGTCGTGAATTTCATCCAGCAGTAGATTGTTGCCCGCTTCAACACTTTGGCCAAAGCGAAGATACATCCAGCCCACAAAAAAGCCTGCAAAGGGCAGTAGCCATAGTAGCCAAGGGTGGCTAGAAAAGGTGTTCGAAACCCAGCTCAACGAGAATAAAAACAGAGCTGCTGCACTGCCCGCCAAAATCGCAACACCACAGGCCAAGATCAGCCATTTAGCAAGGTGTTTGAATAACCCGAGTGGGATTGGCGAGCGATGCATGGTCGTAGTCTCAGTCGAAAAGTGATTTACGGGAGTCTATCACCATTATCCTCCCCCAGAAAACCGCCGGATTGCCGTGCCCAGAGTTGAGCGTACAAGCCTGGTTGAGCTACCAGTTCATCATGGGTGCCCATTTGAATAATCTGTCCCTTATCCATTACGATTAAACGATCCATGGCCGCGATGGTCGATAAACGATGGGCAATGGCAATCACGGTTTTGCCTTCCATCAGTTTATACAGGTTTTCTTGAATGGCAGATTCCACCTCGGAATCCAACGCAGATGTGGCTTCATCAAGAATTAGAATCGGGGCATCTTTCAGCATGACGCGTGCAATCGCAATGCGTTGTCGTTGACCGCCAGAGAGTTTGACGCCTCGCTCGCCCACTTGCGCGTCGTAGCCCGTACGGCCTTTGATGTCTTTTAAGCTGAGAATGAAGTCATGGGCTTTTGCGCGTTTAGCGGCTTCGATGACCTCCTCGTCAGATGCATCGGGGCGACCGTAGGCAATATTGTCGCGCACGGATCGGTGCAATAACGACGTGTCTTGGCTGACCATACCAATATTAGCGCGTAACGACTCTTGCTGAACTTCGTGGATGGCCTGCCCATCAATCAAAATACGGCCTTTTTCAACGTCGTAGAAGCGCAGAAGTAAATTCACGAGCGTTGATTTACCCGCACCCGAACGCCCGACAATACCGACTTTTTCACCCGATTTAATCGAAAGCTGTAGCCCTTCGATGACACCGGATGCCTGACCATAATGAAAATCAATATGATCAAACTCGATCACGCCGTTTGATGCCTGTAGAGCCGGCGCGTTGGGTTGATCTTGCACCTCTTGCGCGACTGAAATTGAGCCGATGCCATCTCTGACGGTGCCAATGTTTTCAAATAAAGACGATACTTCCCACATAATCCATTGCGACATACCCGATAGGCGCAGCACTAAGCCAAGTGCAACGGCGACAGCGCCAATGCTGATCAGGTCTGATAACCACAGATAGATACTGAGGCCTGCAACCGATAGCAGCAACAACGAATTCAACAGATACAAGCAAGTGTTAAACAAGGTGACTAAGCGCATTTGCTTATGAACCGTGCTTAAAAAACCCTGCATGCTTTCTTGGGCATAGTCGGATTCCCGTTGAGAGTGAGAAAAGAGCTTAACGGTTTGAATGTTTGTATAGGCGTCGACAATGCGTCCGGTCATGATCGAGCGTGCATCTGCTTGGAGTTGCGAAACCTTACCCATTAAGGGGACAAAGAAACGTAACATGACAATATAGGCAACGATCCATACCAGCAAGGGCAGCATCAAACGCTGATCGGCACTGCCCAGAATGAACAGAGTGCCAATGAAGTAGACCGTGACGTAATTGAGCACATCGATCATTTTGATCACGCACTCGCGTACGGCAAGAGCGGTTTGCATGAGCTTGGTTGCGATGCGGCCTGCAAATTCTTCTTGGTAAAAGCTCATTGACTGTTTAAGCAAGTAGCGGTGAACCAGCCAGCGGATGCGCATGGGGTAGTTGCCCATCAGCACTTGGAAATTCAGTACAGAATGAATGAACACCAATAATGGCAGTCCCATAATAACCAAGGCCATTCCGATCAGTTTCCAGCCCTCGGTGGCTAAAAAGCTTTCTTTGTCTTGCTCAGACAACCAGTTCACAATATTACCAAGGAAGCTAAATAACCAGACTTCGACCAAGGCAACGCACGCCATCAAAACGGCTGCACAAGCGATCCAAGGCCACATCCCACGCGAGTAATGCAGGCAGAAGCGAATGAGGCTTTTTGGGGGTTGACCTAATTGTTCATCGGGAAATGGGTTAAGTCTGCTTTCGAACCAGCGAAACATGTGGACTCTCTGTTTTTTGTCTGTTGAGTTGTGCGGGAAATGTCATCAAGGTTGGGCGAGCCATGATGTTGATAGGCATTGAGCAGACGATTTAACACTAATTTAGACTGAATAGTCCAGTTTTTGTGCGAAAGAAAATCATTTAATGCGCGCACTCCATCACAAACCACACTCAGGATTCAAAGCCCCATTCCACTCAAGTTATTACGCAAAGCGAATGAGGCTTTGGGTTTCTAAGCCGCGAACTTAATAGTACTTCAAACCATCGGCTTTACCTCGGAAGGCGTAATACGCGACGGCGGTGTAGGCCGCAATAATGGGGATGACGATCACCGCGCCAAAGAAGATTATGGTCAAGGATTCTTTTGAGCTGGCGGCTTCATACAAGGTCATTTGGTTTGGAACGACAAAGGGGTAAAAGCTCAGTGCTAACCCCGCAAAGCTGCAGACGAAGATCACCTTGCAAATGAAAAAGGGTATCCAAGCGCCACGATCATTCGGTAGGGGCAGCCGCTTAAGTGCTAGATACCCCAATGCAAACATGGCAAAGCACAAAAGAGGAATGGCAGCGAATAAATACGCCAAAGGTGGTTCTGTCCATACCTGATACACATTGGCATTTACCAGCGGGTTAATCGCGCTGACCGTTAAAATACCGGCTAACGTCCAGACGCCTGCGCGTTTACATTGACGGATCGCATGAAACTGTAAATCGCCAGTCGTTTTCCCGATCAACCAAGCGTTGCCAATCATGGCGTAAGCCGCTGTCACACAAAGGCCACTAAAACAGGCAAAAATCACACTTCCGATGTGATACTCCAGCCCCATGACATAAATACCCAGCATAAAACCCTGGCTAAAGGTTGCGAGTAAGGATCCACACTTAAAGGTCCAGTCCCAGTGAATTTTACGCTCAGGTTTGACCTTAGCACGAAAATCGAACGCCACTCCTCGAAGAATAAGTCCGATTAATAGCAATGCTGCAGGCAAGTATAGTGCGTGAAGAATGGCACTGTGCGCTGCAGGGAAGGCCACCAGCAGTAAGCCTACGGCTAAAACAAGCCAGGTTTCGTTGGCATCCCAGAAGGGGCCAATCGATGCAATTGATGTATCCCGCCAAGCCTCTTGTTTCATGGGTAAGGTTATCCCTACGCCCAAGTCATATCCATCGAGAATGGCATACAAAAGCACGGCCAGAGCCGTTAGGGCGGCAAAAACCAACGCCAAGTTTTCCGCTGTTAATAGGCTCATACGCGGGCTCCTTCTGTGGCAATTTCCGTTTTCTTTTCGGGTAAACCGGGAAGCGATAAATCGTACTCTTCTACATCAATCGCGCGCTTGGCCAACCAGAATAGGGTTTTGATATAGGCCACCAACAACACTGCATAAAGTAAGAGATACATGATTAAGGTGAGAGCAACCTGCTCACTGGCGACCGTAGTAACCGCTTCACTGGTACGTAAGACGCCGTAGACCAAGTAAGGTTGACGCCCAATTTCGGTGACATACCACCCTGCTAGTGTGGCGAGCCACCCCGAAAAAGACATACCCATTAAGACCTTATACTGCAGGGGAGTGAGCTCATTTTTACGGTAGAGTCGCAGACTGCACCACCAGGCCACCAAGATCATCGCTATGCCTGTTCCCACCATTACCCTGAAACTATAAAAAACAGGCGCAACGGGGGGATGGGCATCTTCGAAGTCACTGATCCCTTGTAGCTCACCCTCTAATTCATGTGTCAGGATCAAACTCGCCAGTTTTGGAATTTCAATCGCAAAGCGGTTCGTTTGGGTTTCAGCATCCGGTATAGCAAACAGCACCAAGGGGGCGCCTTTTTCCGTGTGCCACAATCCTTCCATGGCCGCTACTTTTTGCGGCTGATGCGCTAAGGTGTTTAAACCGTGCAAATCCCCGATAAATGCTTGGCTAGGAGCCAACACCGCCGCACTAAACAGAGCGGTTTTGAGGGTTAGGCGAGGTGCCTTTTTATTATCGCCTCGGTACAAGCGATACGCTGAGATGCCTGCAACCAAAAAGCACACCGTTAATGCCGAAGCGAATAACATGTGCGTAAAGCGATAGGGGAAGGACGGGTTGAAGATGATCGCCAACCAATCCGTCGCGTGGGCCACGCCATCACGCATTTCGAAGCCGACTGGTGTTTGCATCCATGAATTCAGAACGAGAATCCAAAATGCGGACAAGGTTGTGCCGAGCGCAACCAATAACGTGGCCAAGGTGTGCAGCCAGCGGGGGACTTTATTAAAGCCAAACAACATAATGCCCAGCATCGTGGCTTCGAGGAAAAAAGCCGTCAGAATTTCATAGGCCAGCAAGGGGCCCGCAATATTTCCAACCGTTTCCATAAAGCCGGGCCAGTTGGTACCAAACTGGAACGACATGGTAATGCCGCTTACTACGCCTAAAGCAAAGGTCAAGGCAAAGACTTTCACCCAAAAGCGGTAGGCTCGCATCCAAACGGGATGTTGAGATAAATCAAAGCGAATTTTGAAGTACACCAGCAACCAGCCAAGGGCAATGGTGATTGTGGGAAATAAAATATGAAAGCTGATATTGGCGGCGAATTGTATTCGCGAGAGTAGCAGGGTGTCTAACATAAGGACCTCGCAGGTAGATAAGCACCGATCAACACACTACGCCTTTTTGGCAGGCTCTTTTTTACTTAAGAACGTATCCGTAAACTCCAGCACCTTGCCCACCCCCGAACCGAGTTTCATTAAAGTGTTCAGCTTATCGGGTGAAAGTGATTGCAGGCTTTGCGTCCACTCCGTAATGTTTTCCAGCAGGTCATGAATTTCGGCGATGCGTTTCTGGGCGTAGATTTCTTCTTGATTGGCGGCTTCGTCCATCATAATGTCGCGCAGTAATGTGAGGGTGGGGTCCATTTCGCGTTTGCGCCGTTCTTCAAATACACGATTAGCCATGTCCCAGATACTGCCTCGGCTTTGATAAAATTCACGTCGCTCGCCTTGTTTGTGAATCACCTGAACCAGCTGCCAACTGCCCAGCTCTTTTAAACCCATGCTCACGTTGCCACGAGAAATGCCGAGTAGATCCCCGATTTCGTTCGCACATAAGGGCTCTTCGCTGATGACCAATAAGGCGTAAATCTGACCCACGGTGCGGTTGAAGCCCCAGCGGCTGCCCATTTCGCCAAAGTGGTAAACAAAGGATTCAATCATTGGTGTTAATTGCATAGTTGTGCCTTTATTGAACTTTCAGAATTTTCTGAAAGAATAATACGCCTATGTCTTGATCTAGATCAACGCTTTTAAAGAAAATCTATGATTGAACGTTACAGGTGTGCTTGTTCGTGCATTTCTTGCATCCATGAGCGTGTAAATATGTCGAGGCTAGCGATATTCGAATTCACACCTATACTGATGTAAAAGTATAAGAAAGGGGGCCGCATGCGTATCGGTGTGTTAGGGGTAGGGGCGCTGACAGAGGCAATCGTGAGGGGCGTCCAGAAATCAAAATCGCCTTACCGTTGGTGTTTATCTCCACGTTCGGCGTTTCGTGTTGAGCGGTTATTGAGTTTGCCGCAGGTGTCCGTTGCGGCAGACAACCAAGCCGTGGTGGATCAATGCTCGACGGTGATCATCGGTGTTCGACCGAATGATTTGCAGGCGCTTGCGGCGCAGATCAAACTGACACCGGATCATCATCTGATCTGTGTTGCCGCAGGTGTCGAGCTAAAAACTCTTCAAGCGCTGTTTTACCCGGCCAAAGTGACTCGTATGATGGCAAGCATTGCAGCAGAATATCCCGGCGCGAGTGTTTTTTTCTTTCCAAGCGATGCGGCCCTGTCGACGTGTTTTTCAAATGCAGGATTTGGTGTTCAGAGTTTTTCCACGGAAGCACAGTTTGAAGCGTCAATGCTTAGCGTTTGTGTGAATGCATGGTGGTTAGATCAGATTCAGGCGTTGGCACAGGCCTTTTCGGATGAAACGGGGATGTCTTTAGTCGATGCTGTTGAGTTATTAGCGCGGGCTCAACAGGAGTCCGCAACCTTACTTAAACAACGCCGGAGCACCGCGCCCTCTGTTCTTGCACGTGAGATTGGAACCCCCGGTACGTTTACGGCGCGAGGCCTTTATCACCTGAAAGAGCGGCAAGCCGAAAAGCCTTGGGTGGATATTTTGAGTGAGTTACTGAAAGAGTTAAAGTCAATGCCATGATCGGCAAATGCATCTCATTTTTGTAAATTGAGAGTGTTTGAAAAGCTTTTACAGATATCGCTTTATCTAGAAACGCTTTTCGGGTAGATTTTTAGATATATTCGCATCAAATACCTGCCGTTAGGAGATGTTCATGGGTTACTTTCGAAAATCATTGGCGTCGGCTGTCGCTGTCTCGTGTTTAAGTTTGGCGGCCTTTGCTGTTCAAGCAAAAGATTTTCGCTTAGGGCTAATTACCCCGCCGTCTCATCATTGGACACAAGCGGCTCAAGCCTTTGCCGATGAGCTCAATCAGGCATCCAACGGTAAGCACAGTGTTGCAATTTTTCCGGCACAGCAGTTGGGGAATGAAGCACAGATGGTTCAGCAGTTGCAAGCGGGCTCTTTGGATATGGCTTTTTTGACTATTGCTGAGGTTTCAAATCGTGTGCCAGAATTCGGTGCGCTCTATGCACCCTATTTGGTGGATAACGTGGACGAAGCCGCCAGTTTGCTCAAAACAGATGAAGCGAAACGTTTATTTGATCTTCTGCCACAACAAGCGGGTTTAATCGGTATTGGCTACGGCATGGCGGGCATGAGGCAAGTCATGAGCCGAGTGCCGGTCGAAAGTCCTGCCGATCTTCGGGGTAAAAAACTGCGAATTACCCCTTTTGAACCGATTCGCGATTTTTACAATGCGTTAGGTGCAGCTCCCACCCCTTTACCCTTGCCAGCCGTCTATGACGCTTTAGCAAATCGTCAAATTGATGCCATTGATATGGATTATGATTCAATCTTAATCTTCAAATTCTATGAGCGTGCCGAGCACTTGCTGATTTCTAACCATATGATGTTCCCGATGGTCGGCGTTGTCTCAGCTCGTGTGTGGAGAACTCTGGAGGAAGAAGATAAAGCATTAATTACAGAGCTGATGCAAGCTCAGCTAGACGGTGTATTAGAAACCTTCAGGCTGCAAGAAAAGGATCAAGAAGCTGAGCTAAGAGCGCTAAATATCATGATTACAGAAGCAAGTCGCGAACACTTTGCTGAAAGCATCGCGGCATGGGAAGCGATTTGGTCAGAAAAAGCGCAATCGTTAGGTGCATTAAGAGATGCAGTGAATAGACTGCGTACCCCCTAAAATCGCCGTCAGTGTTTTCGACAGTTAAGGCCCTAATCAACGTTAGGGTCGGTATTCAACAATGCAGTTATTACGACAACTCTCACATTGGGTCGCTAAGTTTGAAATGGCCTTAGCGGCTTTGATGGCGCTATTTATCAGTGTGTTGATCTTAGTGAACGTGGTCAGCCGAGCGCTGGGCATGGCCATTTACTGGATTGATGAGCTGGCCATTTATGCGATGATTTGGATGACCTTTTTAGCCACCTCTGTTGTGATTAAAAAACGTCAAACCCTTGCGGTCACCTTTTTAGTGGATCAATTACCCCTTAGGGGGCGGTATTGTTTAGCGCTGTTTAGTGATGTGATGATATTGGGGTTTGCTCTTTTATTGGCCGTCCTGTGTTATCGCTGGTATGACCCTTGGCGGTTATTTCAAACCGGATTTGATGTGATGGAGTATCAGTCGCAGACGTTCAATTTTATCTATTCAGAAAACACCAACACACTGGGTTTAAAAAAGGTTTGGGTGTGGATGTGTTTACCCTGGGTTGCATTCGCACTGATGATACACAGCAGCGTAAATGTGCTGGATCGACTCTTGTCTTGGAGAACGCCCAAGGCATACGAGCAAAAGGGAACGTCCGCATGATTTTGGCTGTGTTCTTAATTTTGTTGTTTGCTGCTGTTCCAATTGCACTTGTGTTGACCTTGACGTCTGCGGCTTATATTGCACAATCGGGTAATCATCTTTTATTTGATTCGTTCACTCAGCAACTGTTTGGGGCAATTGAAAACTATGGTTTGTTGGCCATCCCTTTGTTTATGCTGGCTGGTGAGTTAATGAATGAAGGCGGTTTAACGTCTCGCTTAATTAATATGGCGCGTATTTTAGTGGGCGGTTTTAGGGGTGGACTGGCGTATATTAACCTTGTGGCCAACATGATGATGGCTGCTATTATGGGATCGGCGGCTTCGCAGATTGCGATTATGTCGAGAGCGATGGTGCCTGCAATGGAAAAAGAGGGCTACTCGCCAGCCTACGCGGCGGCGATTACCTCTGCAGGGGGGCTTCTATCGCCGATTATTCCCCCCTCGATGCTATTTGTATTGTTTGGTGTGTTGGCTCAAGTACCCATTGCCGATATGTTTATTGCGGGTATTTTACCCGGTTTACTCATGTCAGCGTTGTTCTTCCTGACCATTGCGCTGATGGGGTTGGTGCACGAATATCCCAAGGGCCAGTGGTTAACAGCGGCAGAGGCTAAAAAAGCCTTTTGGATGGGGCTTCCCGCCTGCTTGATACCCGTATTGATCATTGGTGGCATTTTGACGGGACTGGTCACACCAACCGAATCAGCGGCCTTGGCATCCTTAGGAGCTTTGCTGGTGGGGACCTGTGTTTATAAAGAATTAAAACTCAGCCATTTACCCGAGATTATGAAGCGAACAGCATTGAATTCGGGCATGGTGATTATTTTGATCTCCGCTGCCGGTGTCTTTGGCTGGGTCCTAATCTACGAGCAAATTCCGCAAGCCGTCGCCGCTTGGATCGTTCAGCAAACCTCAGATCCCTTTGTCTTTTTATTGATGGTGGTTGCTGCGCTGATTTTAGTGGGGATGCTGTTGGACGGTATTGCAGCATTAATTCTGGTTGTGCCTATCCTGTTACCCGTTGCGCAAGCGGATTTTGGCATCAGCCCGTATCAGTTTGGTGTGGTTGTGTGTCTGACGCTCGTCATGGGACTTTTAACGCCACCCGTGGGGGCTGGCTTGTTCATTGGTTCGGCCATGACAGGTGTTCCCCCGATGAAGATATTTAAAGCGTTGCTCCCTTTTTTGATGATGACGTTACTCTCGCTTATCCTAATCAGTGGTATTCCGAGTATTGTCTTGATTTTACTTTGAATCCATCCATTTGTGGCTTTTCGTTACTCTGGATTGTCTGTAAAGTAGAGTGAGATTTGAGTGGCAACACACATAAGGTTGAGCACGAATGGCTAACCGCTTAGGAGTAAAATGATTGTTCGCTGATCCAGTTAAAGTGCTAATTACAGGTGCCGATGGGCAAGCTGGCTATGCGATTACGCATTTAGCGAAGTCCGATCCCTTTTTTGCCGTTACGGCGCTCAGTCGTAAACAGCTCGATATCACTCAACCTGAAAAGGTGATAGAGCAATTGGATGCGTGTCTTCCTGATTATGTGATTAACTGTGCTGGATTAAACAGTGCCGACCGTGCCGAGCGCGAACCGGAGCGTGCGTATCAACTCAATGCCGAGGGCGTAAAGAATCTGGCGCAGGCCTGTGCGAGCTTGTCGATTCCGGTCATTCATTTGTCCACGGATTATGTTTTCGATGGGCATTATGCCACGGGTTACAGCGAAAAAGATGAAACAGCACCGCTTGGCGTGTATGGCTTAAGTAAGTTTCAAGGAGAAGAGTATCTGCGAACAGGCTGGCCGCAGCATATCATTTTGAGAGTCAGTTGGTTGTTCAGTGAGCGAGGCGATAACTTCATGTTGCGCTTACTTGATGAAGCGCGTCATCAGGAAGAGATTTGCGCTGTGGATGATCGACGCGGTTGTCCTACGAGTGCCTATGACTTAGCTCGAGTGGTGGTGGCGATTCTTAAGCAAATTAGCAATGGAGCGGATGCCTGGGGAACCTATCACTATTGCGGTGCTGAAGTGACCACGCGATATGGCTTCAGTGAAGCCGTTATTGCCGCCGCACGACAGTATGAAAACTTAAAAGCCACCCATCTTGTACCTGTTTCAACCAAAGATTATCCCACCGAAGCTCAACGTCCCTCTACCTCTGTTTTAAAATGCCAGAAAATTTTAAACGTTTTCGGTATTCGGCAGCGTCCGTGGCGCAGCGAATTGCAGCGGTTAGTTCGCATCTACTATGATCAAGTGGAAACATGAAATGGGCGTGACCCCATAGGGGCCCGCCTGTGTTCAGCGAAAGGGGTTAGAACAAGCCGAGCGTTGCCGAGCGCGCCAGAGCGACCTTAGCAATGTAGATTAAGGCCGTACCCGCCAAGGCCAAGCCAAGAATTTTTTCCCCTAATGAGTGGGCCTTTTTGAATGCGTAGACGGCAAAGGCAATATACAGTATGAGTCCAATGATTTTTGCCAACACCCAGCCAACGTGCAAAGGGTTCATCTGCATGGCGACCAAAAGGCCAATCGCCGATAGAATCAACAAGGTATCAACCACGTGGGGAAGAATTTTAAACAGTTTCTTCTGAAGCCCTTTTGGCCATGCCAGCAACATCACGGCACGAATCAAAAAGAGTAAAATCGTGATAGCAACCATCGTGAGATGAAGGTGTTTAAACGCCATGTACATAAGACAGGATTCTCATATTATTAATCAAGGAAAGCAGACTTTGGCATAAGCCAGACCTTCGAGCAACTGCTGGGTTCAGTTGTTGTGAAAATGGGACGTTGGAAAGAAGTATCTAGATTTCATTTTCACTTAGTACCCGTAACCTTTTCAGGGCGAAATCCAATAATGGCCATACCACCAAAGAATAGGGTTGTCGCCAAGGTCACCCAGAAGGCTTCGAGGTTTAGCTGCGAGTACATGGCGAAGCGAACTAACTCAACGGCATAGGTAAAGGGGTTCAGGCTACACACCCAGTAGAGCCATTCACTGCTTTCACGCATTCGCCACAGAGGATAGAGCGCGGACGACATAAAAAACATCGGGAAAATAACAAAGTTCATGACCCCCGCAAAGTTTTCCAACTGTCTGATTTTAGACGATAAAAACAGACCGATTGCGCCTAGTTCAAGGGCTGTGAGCAATAAAGCAGGCAGTGCATAAAGAAGCCCAATTAAGGGTAAACGTATGTCGAGCGCTAAGGTGATGCCATAAAACGCATACACCTGAATCAGTGAAATCAGAGCAATGGCAAAGAGTTTACAAAAGAGCAACCAGCTGCGAGGGAGAGGGCTCATTAACAATACTCGCATACTGCCCATCTCTCGATCATAGACCATGGACAGAGCACTTTGCATGCCGTTAAACAACAGAATCATGCAGGCCAGACCGGGAATAATGTAGGTCTCATAGGTGATGTAGGTTTGGTATGGGGGCGTAATCGACAAGCCGAGTGCCGCACGAAAGCCCGCCGCGAATACAATCAGCCAAAGTAAAGGGCGAACCAGCGAACTAAAAAAACGTGAGCGCTGGTGAATAAAACGTAAAAACTCTCGCTTTAAAACGCCCAAAAAACTGTAGGCATAGACAGAAAAATTCATATGACCGTTTCCCTCAGGCCTGTGATCTGCTCAAAGGCATCGGATAGAAGATGAGTCTGGGTGAGCGATAATAACTGAGTACCCGTGTCTGCAAACAGCAAATGACCTTTATTCAACACAAGCAGATGATCCTCGGGACGAATTTCATCCATCAAGTGAGTGGTCCAGAGCAGGGTGAGTGCATGGGTTTGGCAGAGGCCTCGTACATACTCATTGAGTTCGAGGCGTGTGCGCGTGTCCAACCCCACACTGGGTTCGTCAAGCAGTAAAACCTTAGGTCGGTGCAGGAGTGCACGGGCAATTTCGACACGACGCCGATGGCCCCCGTTCAAACTGCGCACTTTATCATTGAGGCGGTCAGACAGGCCCATACGAGCCAGCTCTTCAAGCGCTCGGTTCTTAACTTGTTGGCGTGACAGGCCATGAAGCGCACCATGGTATTCAAGATTGTGTAAGACGCTGAGATCTAAATCGAGTGTGCTTTGTTGGAAGACAACGCCAAGTGATGCCATGATTCGTCTGGGTGCTTGGCGCAGGTCGTCCTCATGAATTTTGATGGAACCTGACTGTAATGCGAGCAGGCGTGTCAGAAGTGAAATAAGTGTGGTTTTCCCCGCGCCATTAGGGCCAAGCAGTGCATTGAAGCTTCCCGCCGTGAGGGAAAACGTCAGGTCGTGAAGGACCTGACGTTTTCCATACTGGAAGTTGACAGCATTGAGTTCAATACTCATTTACGGCGCTGCCACAACGCCCCAAGGGTAACGGCCCACCTTGAGGGTTTTAATCACTTCACGCTTCTCAACATCGATGATTGACACATCGCCACTCACACCGTTGGTTGATATCACGTATTTGTCATCAGGTGTGAGTCCCACTCCCCAGACACGACGTCCAACCAAGAAATACTCAAGAACTTCATAGGTTTGTTGATCGATCATGGCCACGTGGTTAGCGGGGCCTAGCGCGACAAAGGCGTAGCGACCGTCTTGAGTTAACTGAATACCAACGGGTTGAATGCGATCCGGGTGAACGCCTTTGATTTCGAAGTTGATTTTGTGAATTTCCTCGCGGCTGTCGACATCGTAAATGGTAACAGTGCCACCAATTTCAGCGGAGGCCCAGAGACGTTGACTGTCGTGGGTAAACTCAACGTGTCGAGGACGTTGGTCAATCACCGTGTTGTCGACCAGTTCAAGTGTTTCAGTATCGATCCAATGCAGCATATTGGTGGTTTCGCTGGTGTTGACCGCCCATTTTCCATCGGGGCTAACACCCATGCCTTCCGGTTCAATGCCCACTTCAATTTGCGCGAGGACTTGGTGGGTTTCCGTATCGACAACGGAGACAATATCGTCATCCTCATTGGCAATAAATAGCAAGCGATCATTGGGATGCAGGGCAAACTGCTCGGGATCATCGCCGGAAGGAAGGTCGGTGATAAACTCAAAGGTCTTCGCATCATATATTTCAACGCGGTCTGAGTCGCTTGCACAGACATAGAGCTTTGAATAGTCGCTGTTTAAGAGAATCCCTCTGGGGCGCATGCCCACATTGAAGGTGTTCACAACTTCCCAGCTTTTTGTATCAATTACCGAAATGGTGTTGTCTCGCTCATTGGAAATAAACGCAGTCCCTGCAAACAGAGGTGTGCTAAATAATGCCCCTGCGATTAAGCCTGTTAGTAGACGTTTTTTAAACATAGTTACTCTCCACTTTATTTATTATTTTACGTGGCATTGACTTTCGGGCGCGTCAAAACCAAGGGTATCCAAGTCAGTTACCGGATGTAAAAAGCCTTCCTGAGGCGATTGTGAAACAAGTGCTCGCGGGTGGACCAATGGAATGGGCTGTTTTAACTGCCCACTCCAAGGTCTGTATTCCAAACGTCTACCCTTAAACCCTGCCAGTTGAAAATCATCCGATAAAATAAACGCTCGAACATCCTTTAATTCAGTTGTCTTGATGGCGGCGACGGCCTCGCCAACGGTACGAACGCCTGCCCATGAGGCGTAGTCCAATTCGTTCATCCAGCGATCAGCGTGTCGCTCAAAGCGGCTGTGCAATTGAGCAGCACCCCAGGCTTCAACCGCCTTGTGCCAACCTGTTGGCATTAAGCCTTGCGTACCTGCAACGGGGCGGGGCAGCCAAGTGTTGTAGAGTAGATATTCACCAAAATCACCTCGTTCGTCAGCAACAATCACGACATCGTAATCACTGGCACGTGTGAACATGGGCAGTTCTTGTTGTGCCGTGCGGCGTAGGTCCGTGTCAAAGTCCCATTCTTTTTCAGCCACTATGCGTCCACCAAAACGGTCGGCTGCACGTCGAATGGCAGCCGCATAGGCTTTATCATCTTCCGTTTGCCCTGTGACGAGCAGCCATTTATTCCAGCGCCGTGCCGCTAACCACTGCCCAAGTGCGTCGGCGAGCATCGCACGGGATGGCAGAGTATGCAGAAGTCCTGGGATGCATTCATTGACTCTTAAAGCATCGTCCTTGCTACCGGCATTAAACAATAAGGCATCGTCGCCGAAGGTTTCGTGCAGACGTCGTATTTGGTCGGCAGGTAGGTTAGCAACGAAAAACCGAACACCGTCCGCATGAAGCTGCGTGGCAAACTCATAGAGTTCGTCTGCATCATCCGTGTGTAAGGCATCTAAATGATAGGTTTGCTTTAAAAAACGTCCCGTACTGTTGTTGTCGCGTAATGCGACCTCAGCGCCTTTCAGTCCCGAGTCTTCAGGTTCGGGAAATGAATTCGACAACAGAGGGCCTTTGTCTTCCTCAAACCCCAAATAGGCAATACGCACCTCCAGCCCTTCACTGTGAGCCGGTGTTGACAAAGCGATTGCACTGGCTAGAAGGCAGGCTGTAACAGGAGCAGTTATCAGTTTTTTTATCGTTTTCATGGCTGATTCTTCTGCATTTATAAACGTGGTCTTCAGCTTAGAAGCTTGAGGGATAAATCTGAATGTTTAGAAAGTAGTAATTATTTAGTTCTTAAGTAGCATTTTTTTTGAGCAGGGCTGGGATAGTCTAAAAAGGAGCATACTTACAAAAATAAAAGAGGTGATAGACATGCTATCTAAAAAACACATTGGAGTGAAATCTATATTGGCTGCCATCGCAATATCCGTGTCGGGTATGGCTTGGTCTGCTGGTGATTTGACTCAGCGACCTGAACGATTAGAGCCAATACAACTGGGTAAGTTAACAGATACTGAGTTGTTGGATTATTTTATGGAACCGAAGGAATACACCTTTGAAACGGGGAAATCCTATCGATTGAAAATACAAGCGTCTGGATTGAAAGAGTACGCATTTCAAGCACCTAAGTTTTTTGAGTCCATCTATATCCGTAAAGTTGAAGCCGGTGGTGTTGAGATCAAAGGTGTTGGGTTAACGGAGCTAGAGTTTGAAGATAAAGGCGAGGCCGAGATTTTCTTTGTGCCGATACGCCCCGGTGAATTTCCATTCTATATCAAAGGTCACGAAGAGCGTGGCATGACTGGCGTCTTTAAAGTTGAGTAAAGTTTCTATTTACATTGTTATTGAGCACTTAGTACTTAAGTATCAAAAAAAACAGTCTAATGACGAATCTTAAAATAATTTAAAAGACATCACTATCTACCCATAAAAACATTTTTAAGTTTAATAAATCTAATAATGGGTGATTAAAAATGAAAACCAAGCAAAAAGCATTCAGCCTTATCGCTGCGTCAATGATAACAATGGGTCTTTCCACTTTAGCCATTGGCCATGGCGACGTAACGCCGCAAGCCGTCGATACAAAAGGATTATCTTCACTTGGTTCTGATTGGCTGGACGAAAATCCGTACCGTCCAGGTCATGCTGAATACGATACGGCTGTGCGCATTGGTGCGTCTGCATACAATCAAAACTGTGCGCGTTGTCATGGTTTAGAAGCGATATCGGGCGGTATCGCTCCTGATCTTCGTGAAATGGAGAATGGCCTAGAAGGGGATGAGTGGTACATCTACCGTGTTCGTGAAGGTGCGGTAAGAGATGGCCGTGTCTACATGCCGCGTATGGCCGATCATATGGATCAAGAAGCGGTATGGGCCATTCGTGCTTGGTTGGAGACTGTGAGCCATGGGCATTAACCAACGCGTTTTTCTTCCTTTTCTACTCGTCCTGACCCTGCTAAGTGCAGGGCAGGCGTTTTCTCGTCCCTATGATGAACTTTTGGCCTCTGGCTTTTTACGGGTGGGGGTTTACGAAAATTTCCCTCCGTATTCATTTAAAAATGCAGACGGTGAAGCTGTCGGAATTGATGTGGATATTGCACAGCATATTGCCGACGAAATGGGTCTTGAACTTGAGCTGTTCTGGATGCTCCCCGACGAAGATCTTGCCGATGATCTGAGAAACTATCTCTGGCGTGGGCATGTGCTTGATCATGACCACAAGCATGAACGTTTGTCCGGTAAGAAAGTGGCGGATGTCATGTTGCGTGTGCCTTATGACCGTAATTTTAATTACGCGCGTGGTTACATAGGTCAGGGGGTGTATGCCTATCAAAACGATCTGATTGTGATGATGATGCCCTATCAACGTGAGACGTGGAAGTTGGCACATAATTCGGATCGCCTTGAAGCGGCCCGAACCCTCGCCGTTTTCCAATACCACCCGATTGGCGTTGAAATGGAAACCGTGCCAGCTTTCATGTTGACATCGGTTTTTAATGGTAACTTGCGCAACCAAGTGCGCCACTTCCGCTCTCCCGCTCAAGCGTTTCAAGCAATGGTTGAGGGTGAGGTGACAGCGGTCATGGCGATGAGAGGGGAGTTAGAGTGGCTGCTGGCTCAGCACGCATCCGATAGCTTAAAAATGGGAGACACCACCTTTCCAGCCATGGGAAAACAGCATTGGGATATTGGCATTGCGGTTAGAGAAGCAGACCGTCAATTGGGGTATCACATTGAGGGGATTCTAGAGCCTCTGGTAATGAGCGGTGAAATTGCCAGTATTTTTGAACGCTACGGCGTCACTTGGGAAGTGCCTGCTTTTTACGATTTCTAGCAACTGGCTCAGTCTGACAGACGGCTAGACGTCATGCGGGTACAGATGATCAATATAACAATAAAAGAAATTGCCCATGAAAAGACTACTCATACTCTACTGCGCCATCTGTTCTGGAATCTTGCCTAGCCTGGTTCTTGCTCAAGTTCACGACAGCGTGATGTGGGATTACACCCGTAAGATGTTTTTAGGGGAGGCTCTGTATCAATTTGATGATCGGATACGTGTCTCTTTACCTGAGTTTGCTGAAGATTCGATGCAAGTTCCGGTATCGGTTGATGCCAGTGCAATCGATGAGCCCATTGTAAAAATGATTACTTGGGCGGATTACAACCCTATTCAGCATATCTTCACCTACCATCCTGAGTCTGGGATGCTGCCACAAGTTTCCATTACCTTTAAGGTCCAGCAAAGCACACCCGTGCGAGCGGCTGTGTTGACGGAATCAGGGCAGTGGTTAGTGGGATCTGGTTATGTGAGTGCGGCGGGTGGAGGATGCACCTTGCCAAGCGAGTCGCGCATGAATGACGATTGGCAGTCCAGTCTTGGCCAGATTCGAGCCGGTCGATTTTCAAGACATGATCAGCCAGGTGCGGATCGCTATAAGTTTCGCATTATGCATCCGATGGACTCAGGTTTGGTTGCCAATATCCCCAGTTTTTATTTAGAGCAAGTGGAGCTGAGGGCTGAAAATGGCGATCTACAGGTGCGCTTGGAGTTGTCACCCGCCGTTTCCGAAAACCCTAGCATTAGTTTTGATCGGCTGAGTTCGGATCAGCATTATCAGCTGTGGGTCAGGGATAACGATGGCAATGAATTCCAACGAGCACTTTAAGGGGGCCGCTATGGTTTTAAAACACCTGCGTTATGCACTGATGGGCTTGCTCGTTTGTGGCAGTTGGGTACAGGCCAATCCTTTGAACTACGAATTGACACCCCAGGAAATAGCGCCAAATACCTGGGTTGTGACCGGCTTAACGGAAGACTTTACTCCGCAGAATGGCGGCGATATTGTGAATACCGCCTTTATTGTTACGGCAGAGGGTGTCGTTGTATTGGATACCGGACCGTCCAAGCGTTATGGAGAGGCGTTGCGCCGTGTCATCCGTGAGGTGACAGAGCAGCCGATTGCGCGTGTTTATAACAGTCATCACCATCCGGATCATTTTTTAGGGAATCAAGCGTTTGCGGATGTCGATATTTATGCCTTAGCCGCAACCATCGACTTAATTAAAAGTCGAGGCGAAGCCTACACCGAGAATATGTATCGCATGGTCGGGGATTGGATGCGAGGCACCGATGTTCTATTGCCCAACCGTATTCAAACACCAGGCCAAGAGAGAATAGGTGAACATTCCCTTAGGTTTATGGCGTTTTCGGGGCATAGCGGGCCGCAGTCCGATCTCGTCATACTTGATGAAACGACAGGTGTGCTGTTCGCATTTGATCTGGTGTTTTATGACCGAGCACTCACAACACCCGACACACCTGGCCTCATGCAATGGCTTGAGGATATCGATGCGTTATCTTCACTTGAATTTACCACTCTTGTGCCGGGACATGGGGAGGTTGCCACTTCAAGAGAGCCTTTGGATCAGATGCGAGCCTACCTCACGTGGCTGGATCAGGTATTAACCGATTCGGCTGCGCAAGGGCTCGTGGCAACGGAGGTGATGAGGGTGGATATTCCTGAGCGTTTTTCTTCAGTGGCTTTAGCGGCACAGGAGCTACAACGCACAGTGACACATTTGTATCCCAAGTATGAAGACCTGTTCTTTGCTGAGAATTTTTAGAAGTAGTACGACTAATGTACCGCTAATACACGACGAGCGGTCAATGGTTGATCTTGAGTAACTGGCCAAAATAAAAGCATTCCTAAGTACACCGGGAAAACAGCCCAGTCTATACCGGGAAAACAACAATAATCCGTAAAGGTGATCAACATGAAACCAAGCCATGGTAAATATTTTGCAATCAGCGCTTTGGTCGCTGCTATGTCTTTGAGCTGGCAAGCTCACGCGGTAACCAATGATGACTTATTGCAAGACCATCTGACCACAGACCGAATTGTGACCGATGGTATGGGTCTGCAAAAACAGCGTTACAGTCCGTTAACAAAATTAAATACGGATAACGTGAAAGATCTGCGTCCTGTTTGGGCGTTTTCGTTCGGTGGCGAGAAGCAACGTGGACAAGAAGCACAACCCATTATTGTGGATGGGGTAATGTATGTGTCGGCATCCTACTCGCGTGTTTTTGCAGTTGATGCGAGAACGGGTGAGGAGCTTTGGGAATACAATGCTCGTTTACCGGACGGTATCATGCCCTGCTGTGACGTGATTAACCGTGGTGTGGGTGTGTATGATAATCTAGTGATTTTCGGCACCTTGGATGCACGTCTGGTGGCGCTCGATAAAGACACAGGTCGTGTGGTGTGGCGTAAAACCGTTGGTGACTATCAAGAGGGCTATTCAATCACAGCGGCTCCACTGATCGTCAATGACAAAATCATCACAGGGGTTGCCGGTGGTGAATTTGGTGTAGTGGGTAAAGTAGAAGCCTATGATGCCAAAACAGGCAATTTGCTTTGGACGCGTCCAACGGTAGAAGGGCACATGGGGTACATCTGGAAGGATGGCCAGCAGGTTGAAAACGGCATCACCGGTGGCGAGGCTGGAAAAACCTGGCCGGGCGATCTGTGGAAAACAGGTGGCGCTGCCACTTGGTTAGGCGGAAGCTATGATCCAGACACCAATCTCTTGTTCTTTGGAACCGGTAACCCTGCTCCTTGGAACTCACATTTACGTCCTGGCGACAACCTCTACTCTTCTTCTCGCTTAGCGCTCAATCCTGATACGGGTGAAATTGTTTGGTCATTCCAAACCACACCAAATGACGGTTGGGACTACGATGGTGTGAATGAGGTGATCTCATTTGATTACGAAGAAAACGGTAAGACGGTTAAAGCGGTGGCAACGGCGGATCGTAACGGTTTCTTCTATGTATTAGAGCGTGAATCCGGTGACTTTATTCGTGGTTTCCCCTTTGTCGATAAAATCACTTGGGCGTCTGGCCTAGATGAAAATGGACGCCCTATCTTTAACGATGATAACCGTCCTGGCAATCCTGCTAAAACCGAAGGCACTCAAGGTCAAACTGTAACAACGGCTCCGTCCTTCCTCGGTGGTAAAAACTGGATGCCGATGGCCTATAGTCAAGAGACAGGTCTATTCTATGTACCGTCCAATGAGTGGGAAATGGACATCTGGAATGAAGATGTGACCTACCGTAAAGGGGCTGCTTATTTGGGGGCCGGTTTTACGATTCGTCCGATACATGAAGACTATATTGGTGTTCTGCGTGCCATCGATCCAAAAACCGGTGAAGAAGTCTGGCGTTACAACAACTATGCGCCTTTATGGGGCGGCGTTATGACGACCAAATCAAACCTGGTGTTTACGGGTAACCCTGAAGGCTACTTGATGGCGTTTGATGCGAAGACCGGTGAAATGCTCTATCGCTTCAATACTGGCTCCGGCATTGTAGGAACGCCTGTCACTTGGGAAATGGACGACGAACAATATGTATCGGTTGTGTCTGGATGGGGTGGAGCAGTTCCGTTATGGGGCGGCGAGGTGGCGCAGCGCGTCAGTAATTTTAACCAAGGCGGTTCAGTCTTCACCTTTAAGCTTCCTAAAGCCTACGAATAAGCGCTGAGCAGAGCGTTCGTTGATTAAAACACCCCCATGCGTTCTGAGCGCATGGGGGTGTTTGTTGTTAGGCTATTGAGATATAGAACGAGGGGCGGCTTGTTCGAAGGACATGAGTCTTCCCATGTCTTCGTTATACCAAGTCCAATATGCTCCCTCAAGGCTCACATAGGTGGCCTGTTCGAGCGTCTGTAAAAACTGGGTTTCCAAATCGGCTGTTTGCATGCAGAACATACGAGTGGTGGCCACAGGACCCAAGGTGACTCGATTGCCGTCTAAGGTGATTGAGCCAGCAAGCGAGTTACAGCCCGTATGCCCAGATAACTGTTGACCGCTGACTTTGATAAAGGGTTTACCCTCTTCCGGTAAGGCCTGACGTGATATGTCTGTGATCTCGCGCAGTCGCCATTCATGGTGCTCGATTTTTTCCAGAGAGGTTCCACAGGTCGTTGCAGGTGTGAAGGATGTGAGAGTGTTAAAGGCCAAGTAGTAATTTGCAGGGCCTTCTTCAGGTGTCTGCCAATTGAGGGATACGTCGGCATTGATTTGTAAATAGCTGCCAGGGGCGCTAATCGAGGATAAATAGGTGCGCTCTATATCAAGCCAAGTCTCTGTCATTTCGACGGGAAAACGCGTTCCGGTCGAGCAGTCGACGACACTCGCGGCATCCGCGTAATACACCAGCATGCCCGTTATACTCATTGCTAAGGGTTTAGGTGCCCACTCTACTGGACGTATTTCGTAGTTTAGGTTGGATTGAATAGGACGGCCTTCAGTATCGGCTTGCAGCCAACCCCCACTCTCTGTCGCAAAAAAGACTAGGTTTGAATCTTCGTGCTGAAGCAATAAGCGTGTTTCATCTATTTGCCAATGTCCAGCGCGAGTAAAGGTGGCATTGGCGCGATCTTGATAGGTTTCCGTTAAAAAATAGCGACCATCTGGGAGCAGATCAAGCTGAGTTTCAATGCCAGGGCAGCTGGCGCAGGGCAACACTCCAGAAAAAGATTGAGGCGCTATAGGTGTGGTGACTTGATCGGGCGTGGCCAGTGCTGAGGGGGCAACCGTGCTTTGGCTGCTGCAGCCAGCCAGCATCAACAAACAAGTGGATAAGGCTAGGGTACTACGTGTATGAATACGCATTGTTCACAATTCCTATTGTAGAGTCATTCTGCATTTTACTCATGGGTGTGCCAAGATGTCAGGCACTTACACCAAGACAACGTTCCGTCGATGACGAGGTGTTCAGCATTTTGATCGAGATCCTGAATGTTAGGAAACAATATTTTCAGATGATTAATTGCATGAAACAATCGAAACAATTAGATTAATACCATCGAAGTCTATGATGATCTGTTTTAGCAGATTATCCAAGAAGTCCGTTCCCAATTTCTCATCTTATTCTTAATCAACCCGTCAATTGTATGGAGTCAGTTGTATGCGAGGCTTTTGGCTAGCGTTGGCCGCCTATGTCATATGGGGATGTTTTCCACTGTATTTTAATTTGCTGAAAGAGATACCCGCGATCGAGGTGTTATCCAATCGCGTCATTTGGTCGCTGGTGGCAACGATGACGATTGTATTGGTGATGGGGCGTTTTCAGTCTTTCTGGCAGTTGTTTCAGCAACGCGCGATGATGCCTTGGTTAATCCTTAGCTCGCTTTTGATCGGTGCGAACTGGTTAATTTATATTTGGGCGGTGGGTCAAGGGCGTGTTCTTGAAGCCAGTTTAGGCTATTACATGACCCCCTTAGTCAGCTTGTTTTTGGCGCGTGTGTTGTTAAAAGAAAAACTGCACCCATTACAGGCGATTGCAGGCGGAATCGCGGCGATTGCAGTTGCTTGGGAGCTGTATAGTTTGGGCTCACTTCCTTGGATCCCCTTAACCTTGGCATTATCCTTTGGTTTTTATGGACTGGTCCGAAAACACTTTCCGGTTGATAGTCTCAATGGTCTAACCGTTGAAACGTTATGGTTGTTCCCTCTGGCCTTACTTTGGATGGGATGGCAATTTGTTCAGGTGGATGTCGACCTAGCTTTTGGTGAAGATTTAACGACGAGTTTGCTGCTGTTTGCCTCTGGGATTTTGACGGCCATTCCTTTGCTGCTGTTTGCCGCTGCAGCCAAGCGACTCGATTTATCGATTGTTGGCTTTATTATGTACATTAACCCAACCTTACAGTTTTTGATTGCCGTATTGATTCTTCAAGAAGACTACCCACCGCAACGTTTGGTGACGTTTGGGTTGGTGTGGGCAGCCTTGTTGGTGTTTATGCTGGGTCTTTGGCTGGGTCGTAACCAAAGAGCTGCGGTGGTTAGCCTTGAGCGTTAGCCTTCACCGAGTTGGCCAGTCGAGGTGTTCAGGGCTGAACCACTCTGTATTGATACATGATTGACAGTTGTCAGTCAGGAACATCTTTCCTTGCGAAGGTGGGCTTCGATAGTGGTAATGAGTCGAGTTGTACTCAAAACTTAAGCAATAGGCATGTAGATACCCACGATCCGCGTCACCCCCTCCGTAGCGTTGATCGCCAAGTATCGGAGTGCCTAGGCTGGCGAGTGCGACGCGTAGCTGGTGTGTTTTGCCTGTTTCGGGCTTTAATAGGTAAAGACGTAACCCCTCCTGTAGCGCATGTGAGTAGAAGCGCGTAATCGCTGGGTTGTCTTGGCTGCGCATCAGTTTGAATTGGCCGCGTCGTGATTTGGCCATATCGCCTTGTATTTTGCCTTGTTTTTTTGTGGGCTTGCCTTTGGCAATCGCTAAGTAGAACTTTTGTATACGTCGTTCTGAAAAGCGCTTGGCTAGCTGGTGTGCCGCTTCTGACGATTTTGCAAACAGAAGTAAGCCCGAGGTCAGTGTGTCGAGCCGATGGACGGCAAATACGGGATACCCTAAATTCTGTTGCAATTGCGCCGCTAAACCTGCCTCACCCGACTGGCTGTGGAAATCGACACCTGGGTGTTTATCCACCACTAGGAAATCCGTTTCGTTCGCAACAAGGTCATACATATTGAAATCTCTTAAAGAAGTTTTGCGTTGTGTCTGAGAGCATTTTATCCTGTTGCCGGCAGAACTGCCTTAAGTGAATGGTGTTTGATAATAAGTGAGAGAAAGCGACATGAACCGCTGGGACTGTATTGATGCGTTTGTAGAAGTAGTAAAGCTCGGTAGTTTTTCAGCAGCGGCTAAACATCTGAATGTCTCGGGTTCACATGTCAGTCGTTTGGTCGCGCGCTTGGAAGAGCAACTGGGGACGCAGCTTTTGTATCGAACCACTCGGCACATACGCTTAACCGATGCTGGCCAAGTGTATTTTGAGCATTGTCGTCACATGCTGGATGGCTTTTTGGAGGCTGAAGCAGCGATTAATGATTTGCAAAGCAGTCCAAAAGGTATTTTACGCCTGACGGCTGGAACCACCTTTGGTGAGCACTTTATCGCACCCATTGTGAATGATTTTATGTTGAAGTACCCCCTGTTGGAAGTGCGTATGCACTTTACCAACCGCTGCGTTGAGTTGGTTGAAGAGGGCTATGATGTTGCTATTCGTATGGGTGTCCTGGATGACTCATCGTTGATTGCACGACGCATTCTGGATCGAAATGAACGTTTAGTGGCGTCGCCGGAGTATCTCCAGCACCATGCGGCACCTGAGTGTTTGCAGGATTTATATCAACATCAGTGTTTAGTGGGTACGAAAGATCGCTGGTTATTTTCCGTGGACGGGCAACGTCGAGAGATCCGTATCAGCGGTCGCTACCATGCGAACTCAGGATTGGCGCTCGTGGATGCGGCGTTGAAAGGAATGGGAATTTCTCAGCTTCCGGGGTATTACATTGATGAATACATCGAAACGGGGCGGCTAGTACCTGTGCTTGATGAATACCGCTTTCGGGAATCCGCGGTATGGATTATGTACCCTCATCATCGCTATCTCTCGCCTAAAGTCAGATTGTTCATTGATTTTCTGGTTGAACGTACACAAAAGCCCGATATTTTGCGCTTATTTGCTCAGGTATAAGCGCATTATTTCTCAGTAACAAAAGTCATTTGCTGACCAACCCCTAATCCCCAGCCGCTTAATCTCTATAATGGTTAGCTATTAAGAACATTCGTTAGCTTAAGAAAATCAGGAGTTAAGATGGACATGATCAAAACAAGAGCCGCCGTTGCTTGGGGACCCGGCCAACCGTTAAGCATTGAAGAGGTGGATTTGATGCCGCCTCAAAAAGGCGAAGTGTTGGTGCGCATTGTTGCTACGGGTGTCTGTCATACGGATGCTTTCACCTTGTCAGGTGATGATCCAGAAGGTATTTTTCCTGCGATTCTTGGTCATGAAGGGGCTGGCATTGTTGAAGCCGTTGGCGAAGGTGTAACCAGCTTAGCGGTGGGTGACCACGTGATTCCGCTCTACACGGCTGAGTGTGGTGTTTGTAAATTCTGCAAGTCAGGCAAAACCAACCTCTGCCAAGCGGTTCGTGCGACTCAAGGTAAGGGGCTGATGCCGGACGGCACGACGCGTTTTTATAAAGATGGTCAACCCATTTATCACTACATGGGAACGTCTACGTTTTCTGAGTACACGGTGGTTCCCGAAATTTCGCTAGCCAAAATAAACAAAGACGCTCCCTTGGAAAAAGTCTGCTTGTTGGGCTGTGGTGTCACCACTGGGATGGGCGCTGTGCACAATACCGCCAAAGTCAAAGAAGGTGATACGGTCGCGGTGTTTGGCTTAGGGGGCATCGGTTTGGCCGTTATTATTGGTGCGGTTCAAGCAAAAGCCAGTCGAATTATCGCCATTGATTTAAATGAAGATAAGTTTGAAATAGCCAAAAAACTGGGAGCAACTGATTTTATTAATCCAAGCAAGTATGACCGCCCGATACAAGAGGTCATCGTTGAGCTCACAGATGGGGGCGTGGACTTCTCATTTGAATGTATCGGCAATGTGAATGTCATGCGAGCGGCTTTAGAGTGCTGTCATAAAGGTTGGGGTGAGTCCGTCATTATAGGCGTTGCCGGAGCTGGACAGGAAATCTCGACACGTCCTTTCCAATTGGTGACAGGGCGCGTATGGCGTGGCAGTGCCTTCGGTGGTGTTAAAGGGCGCTCAGAATTACCGGGTTATGTTGATCGTTTTATGCAAGGTGAGTATGAGTTGGACACCTTCATTACCCATACACTCCCTCTTGAACAAATCAATGAGGCCTTTGATTTGATGCATGAAGGCAAATCGATACGAACCGTTATTCATTACTAACAGGGAGCTGGCATGTCGACATCCTTTGTTCTGAAGAGCTCTGTTCGGTGTTTTGGTGGACAGCAAAACCAGTATGAACACTATTCAGACACGTTGAATTGCACGATGCAGTTCAGCGTCTATTTACCGCCTCAGTCCTGCGTTGGAACGCCTGTGCCAGTTGTGTATTGGTTATCAGGGTTGACCTGCAATGATCAGAACTTTACAACGAAAGCGGGTGCTCAACGTGTGGCGGCTGAGTTGGGAATTGCTCTGGTGATACCGGACACTAGCCCTAGGGGTGATCAGGTTCCGGATGATGCCGAGGGCGCCTATGATTTTGGTTTGGGGGCCGGCTTTTATGTCAATGCAACCGAAGTGCCTTGGTCTGCGCATTATCGGATGTATGATTACATCGTTACTGAGCTGCCCGCCTTGGTTGAAAAAGAGCTGCCTGTCACTCAGGTGCGCTCGATTTCAGGACATTCCATGGGTGGGCATGGCGCCATCATGATTGCACTGCGAAATGCGGGACAGTATCAAAGTGTTTCGGCGTTTTCACCGATCGTGAATCCAAGCGATTGCCCTTGGGGACAAAAAGCCTTTTCGGGGTATTTAGGGTCAGATGTAGAGTCCTGGAAAGACTATGACAGTGTTGAGTTAATCCGTCGTGGTGCGGCTCACATTCCGTTGTTGGTTGATCAAGGCTTATCGGACACCTTTCTATCCGAGCAGTTGAAAACATCGGAATTAGAGACAGTATGCCAAGAGATGAACTTCGACGCCGCAATTCGCTATCAAGATGGCTATGACCATAGCTATTACTTTATTGCGAGCTTCATTGAAGAGCATTTACGCTTTCATGCTCAGCATTTGTTTGACTAAGTTTGGCATGTTTAGGCTAAAAGGTGTGCGTATGTGCACCTTTTTACCCTACTAGAAAGCCAGTTTTGCACCAAGGTCGCTCGTATAAAACCCCCATCATTCGCTTCAACCTCCCATTTTCTGCTCTTTTTTCATGTCATACTGCTATTTTTCACAATTGGTATGTATTATGCAGCCATTACTTTGCAGTCTATGCAACCCTTTGGCTTCCACAAGAAGCTCTTTTATTAATCTCTATACCCGATCAGCCATAAGCTGAGGTGAATAGTGAGGATTTGTTATGAGTACTACCCATCGTTGGCTCTCAATTTTTGAGGGCTGTCTGTTAGTTGCGCTTGGCGTTCATCTACTTAATGCTTCCGGCTTGTTAATCAGTGGTACCGCAGGCATGGGCATGATTTTAACACGCTTAACGGATCTGTCATTTGGACAGCTTTTCTTTCTTCTGAACCTTCCTTTTTACGTACTGGCGGCTCGGACATTGGGCTTGGCCTTTACCTTGCGGACGTTTTGCAGCATCAGCCTTTTATCCGTCATGTCTGAGCTTATGCATCGTTTTATTCACATCGAAATTGATCCCTTGATGGCAGCAATTTTAGGTGGGATGTTAGTGGGGTTCGGTTTGATTATCCTCTTCCGTCACAATGCATCGCTGGGTGGGTTAAATATTCTGGCTGTGTATCTTGAACGACGCTTTTCGATTCATGCAGGTAAGACGACACTCGTGGGTGACTGTTGTGTTTTAATCTGTGCATTGGTGTTTTTTGAACTCAGTCAGGTGGCCTATTCACTGGTTGCATTTTTATTGTTAAGTTCAGTGGTGGGGCGTTATCATCGGCCACCAGTGTGGGCGATTGTTAAACCAGTATCCTGATATGAAAAACGCCAGTGATGACTGGCGTTTTTTGTTTAGAGACAGATCCAACTTGAATCCGTTTGTGTTTCCTTAACGCTTAAAGCGAATAACAAGTTCATGGAGCTCATTGGATGTTTTTTGCAGTTGCTCGACAGAGTGATAGGCGCTGCCTGCACTGGATTGGCTGCTTTGTGCCAAGGTCGAAATATTGACCACTTGGCGATTAATATCTTCAGCAACATGGGCTTGTTCTTCAACCGCCGCCGCCATTTGTGTGGTCATGTTATCAATCACACTAATGGCTTCGGATATACCGTTTAACACCTCTGAGGTTTCAGCAACGCGCTGCATGCCTGTGTTCGCATCTTCTCGGCCAGAATCGGCCACTCGCACAGCGTCTTCAGCCGCCGTGGTGAGTTGTTTGATGATGCTATAGATTTCTTTGGTTGACTCTTGTGTACGGCTGGCCAGCGATCGTACTTCATCCGCGACCACCGCAAACCCTCGGCCTTGTTCGCCTGCACGAGCCGCCTCAATGGCGGCATTCAATGCCAAGAGGTTGGTTTGTTCTGCAATATTTTCAATGATCTGTGCGGCTTCAGAAATGAGTTTTGTTTGCTCCGCCACATCCAGAACTGACTGACTGATATTGGTGACGGTATCGCGCAGTTCTTGTATGGCTTTTAACGTCGTTTGCGCGACACTTCGCCCTTCATTGGCCAGTCGGTTGGCTGTTTCAGCTTCTGTGGCTGTGCTTTGTAAATGATTTGAGACTTCGGCAATCGTCATGCTCATTTCGTTCATGGCCGTTGCAACCAGTTCTGTTTCACTGTGCTGACGATTAATTTCGGCATGGGTGTGTGACATGAGTTTTAGCCCATTTTGAGACTCTTTCGACACCAGTTGCGCTGCATTTTCAATGCGGGTGAGCACCGTGTTTAAGTGGGCTTGCTGACTCTTAATGGCAACGCTCAGAGTCCCTAGGTCAGCATGATGATCGGAATAACTTTGCACGGCGAGGGGGTGTTTAAAGGAATGGGCCGTTAATTCATTCAAGTAACGTAACATATGCTTTTGACGATAGGTGACGACAACACCATAGATAATCACGGATGTGGATAAAATAGCCTGTGTGATTTCTTTAAACCCGTAGGCAAATAATACAGCGGTGATGAGTAAGGCGAAGGCGATAAATAGGGTTTCAGGCTTAAATGGAAGCGTAAATTTGGCGCCTTTGCCAGCATTGATACGTTGATACAAGGCATCGGCTCGTTCAACATCTTGTCGAGACGGGCAAGAACGAACAGACTCATAACCAACCACTTTTCCCTGTTCTGTGATTGGGGTGATGTAGGCATCGACCCAATAAAAATCACCGTTTTTACAGCGATTTTTAACCAGCCCCATCCAAGGCTTTCCTTGTTTTAAATGCTCCCACATGATTTGGTAGGCCAAGGGCGGCATGTCGGGGTGTCGCACCAAGTTATGCGGCTGCCCGATCAGCTCCTCCTTAGAGAAACCACTGATCTCAATGAATGCATCATTGCAATGCAGGATGGTGCCATTAAGATCGGTTGCCGAAATAAGCCTGACATCTTGAGGAAAGGTCTTCTCAGTTAGCGTTGTGGGGCCGTTGTTTCTCATCACTTGATCCTTCAAAAGTTTGCAGATGTAGTAAGCATAGAAGATGGAAAATTATTCTGTATCATGTGGTATTAAAAAGACCGTAAAATAATTAGGTGCAAATGATAAAAATTATGTTTATCAGATGATAATAAAGAAGTGTTTGTGTGGGTGCATTATAGAATGAATAGAGAAAATTTACTAAGGGTACTTTAGGTTTAAGATAAGTAAAGTACACAGTTGTATGCCGATACTATTGCTCTGTGAGCGCGTGTAGACGAGTACAGGTATGTTCTAGGCACGTATTTTGTCTTTCAGAGTTGACAGGTGGGTAAGCGTATTTGTCCATCGCCGTACTGAAGCACCCGCCCTCAAACATAAGAGCGGGTGCTTAAAAGAACGATTAGTGTAAATAGGTCAGACCAAATTATTTGTCTTTATATTTATCAAACGCCTTATCTTCATGGTGTTTAATCGATGCAATTACCCCTATTATTATTGAGGCTACTCCGATTGAAAATAAAACCAGTGCCAGAGGATTATCGGCAAATGTAAAATACGCGGCTGCATTTTCCCATTCTGTAATTGATGCGCCCATAATGGTTTTCTCCAGTTATTCATTATTTAAAAAGTATGTCTAAACATTGGCCAGTTTATTGGGCACTTCACTTGGACGAGTGGCCGGAACACTGGTTTCAGGATAGGGTTTGGCTAAAATTTCCACTTCATCTATGCCTAAGTCTTCAACGGCATCTGGTACACGCAGCATGCTCAGTTTTTTCAGAAGCAAAGAAATTGCGTAACCGGGTATGAAGCCGACCAGCGCCATTACGATTGCCGCGATAGACTGTCCTTGGATAGAAATGGCGGGATTGCCATCAACGTTAGGAGTGCCACCTGCAAATACACCAACAAGAATAACGGCGACAAAGCCAGTGAATCCATGGACCGCAACAGCACCTACAGCATCATCGATGCCCTTGTTTTCAAGAATTTTTGCAAACTTAACCGCCAGAACACCCATACAGGTTGCGATCATGAAGGCAAGCGCTGGGTCGTAGAGGTCAAGTCCAGCGGCAACCGAGATGATACCGACCAGTCCGCCAGACATTGTCCAAAAAGGATCACGCGTTGCGACATAGCATCCAATCACGCCACCTGAAAAGCCCATCAGCGTGTTAAAGGCAAACGCGGACAGGTTCGTTGGTGTGTTGTAAATTGTTGTCCAGCCAATATCGCCGCCGTTGAAAATAATGCAACCGCCTAAAAATCCAAAGAAGCCGAAGATGATCATCATGAGCCCAATCAAGGTCATGGGGAGGCTGTGTGGTGCAATTGTTTGAGCAACGCCATTGATGAATTTACCCTTGCGTGCGCCCAAGTTGATCAAAACGCCCAAGGTAAAGAAGCCCGCAACGGCATGGACAACACCCGATGCGCCCACATCATGATAGCCCAGTTGTGTGAGTAGCCATCCATCTGGATGCCAGCCCCAAGCACCTGCGAGTATCCAAGCGACACTGCCCACGGTGATGGTTAAGATGAGGAAGGCACTGACGCGAATGCGCTCAATAACGGCACCGGATAGAATTGATCCTGTTGTGGCGCCGAATAGAGCGAAGGCTCCCCAAAAAATGCCCGTTTCCATATCACTGATATTGGGGCCCATGCTGTCCGACCAAGGAAGCGCTTCTGGAACGCTTGCTGGCAATAAACCGCCCGGAAACGCGTTGTATATCCACCAGCCAAATAGGTAAAACGCTGGGATAATGGTCGCCAAGGCTAATATGTTTTTGATACCCGCCGCGAGCGCATTTTTACTGCGTGAAGCGCCCATTTCATACGCAAGAAAGCCTGCATGAATCATGAGCATGATGGCGGTGCACCACCAGTAAAAAACTTCCATATTCATCGACTGGTGCATAGCAAAGACGGCTTGCTGCGCATCCAGCGCTGCCTGCAGACTTTCTAACGTCGGTGTTTCTAAGGCCATAGGATGTATCCTCTCAGTCTATCAATTTAGATATTTCGTCAGTGGTGAAGTCGTTTTTTTCGTAATCTTTAGTCGTGCCTTTTCTGGCGTCATCATGAAAAGGCACAGCTTTTGCTGTATTTAAAACCGTTAAACTGAAAACGAAGGGTCAGTTGTTATTCACAGTGATCTCGGTTTTAAATACAGCCGTATTCAATGATTTTTTAGCTTAACAATTGCTCAAGTTGGGGCGTTAACAAATTTTGGCAAAGTAAAATTTATTATATATCAATGATTTGTGTTTTTTTGATGTTGGGTTGGTAACCTGCTTCACCAAAAGGAGGCAAAAAATGTCCTATCAATATGAGAGCGCACAAAAACAGACCAAATATCAACAATGGACACCTGGCAGTGCGCCTACTGTAATAGAGACATTTGATGTTAATCAGCAAGCTGAGAGCTTAAGAACATGGCATCAGCAGTATGATCAAATCAGTGATGGTGAGTTTTTTGGTAAATTGACAGAGTTGACGCTAATGGGGGTGCATGTTTTTAAAGAAGAGACTGAGCAGGCATTGCAACAGGATTGTGAAGTGTGCTCGGATTCATTTTGGCTGGGGTTGCCCGTACCTACATCTTCGACAAGCCGCGTGAATGGCTTGGAAGTGGAGAACAACAAAATTATTTGCCGTCCAGGTGGCATTGCCTTTGAATTAACAACGCCTGAGCACTTTGAAATATTTGGGATTGTACTTTCGCAATCTGACTTTCATGCGATTGCCGATCGTCACGATATTGCCTTACCAAAAGCACTATTTGATACACCACGTATTCAGCTACCTCCTAAGGTATTACAGCAAGCACAGTATTTATTGGATCATGTGCTAAAATCGCGTGATTTAAGGCCACCGGATCATCTTCAGTATGATTTGATTTGCCTGATGCTGTTGGATATTTTTGATCAATATTCGCTGGTGAGTACACAAACGTCAGGATTCAAACATCGAAAAAAAGTGGTCGATCAAGTTAGGGGGTATTTACACGACAACAAGGATAGGCCCATTTCGGTAACTGAACTCTGTGAGTTGGCCAATGTCAGTCGTCGCACGCTTCAGTACAGCTTTATGACAGTGCTGGGTATGAGTCCTTTGCAATACTTGCGTTTGTCTCGCTTGAACGCTGTTCGGCGTGCGCTTCAGGCGAACCATGCGCAGCGAGCGGTGGGCGAAATTGCCAGTGAATGGGGATTTTGGCATTTGAGTCAATTTTCAAGTGATTACAAACGATTATTTGGTGAGTGTCCGTCCATGACAAAGCGCATTCAGTGACAAAAAATAGATGCATAATTCATGGTGATGAATTAAGGTAGTCGATTATTTTTTAATCGAATGAGCCATGGCTGGAATTGGTCTATGAGTTCAAAAAATCAGGGACAGTCCACACATTCGTCGAGATATCCTATTCATGCAAGCAGCGCCAAATAAAGCGACCCCATCACTCTATCGAATTACACGTCTAATGCTGGGTGTATTCATTCCAATTTTAATTTTAATTGGTGTGTTTAATGGCATTCGAATGTCCAGTGACTTCGAAAAAATGATTAATCAAGTTGAACAAGACGTCATTCATTCTTTGCAATTAATCGACGACGCTTTAGAGATTCTTGAAAAAGTATTTGATCGACAAATGTTGGATGGTTTGGACGAGTTCATGCAAGCGTATCATGCATCTGGAGAATCGCCACGTGACCTTGATCTTATGGCATTAAAGGGGCGTTTTAACCATACAATGGATGTGTATATCATCAACAGCAAGGGAATTGTTGAGTTTTCAACCATCGAGCAGGATTTAGGTCTAGATTTAACGCAGTGGGCTGATTTTCATGAGTATTTAGAAACGATTCGAGCGGAAGGAGTGCCCGTTGTTGATCGAATGAGCCGAGAGACCTTGACCGGACTCTTTCGTAAATATGGCTATTATCCGACACCAGATAAAGAGTGGATTTTAGAGCTTGGCATCAAACCAGAGGTCATTGCTGAGTATATGAAGAAACTGGACCCTGTGCAGGTGGGGCGGAGAATCGCACTCAGCAATGATGTGATTGACAGTATTCGAATTATCGATCGCTTAGGTTGGGAGCTTTCTATGTCCAATCCTGAGCAGATAGAACCCTTCGTGTTGGCAAGAGCCAACCGAGTGCGAGAAACTCGGCAATCCTTAGAACTGGTAAATTGGAATACACTCACACGCTATATTCTGCAGGAAAATCGTGGGCATATGATGTCCTTTGGGGCTCCAGATCAAGTGATTGAGTTGGTGTATAACCGCACAGGGCTCATCACAGGCATTGTGGCGAATATTTTGGTTACGCTCGCGGGTATTATCGTCTCCTTAATACTGGGGTATTGGTTGAAGACCGTTGAAGAAGAATTACGGAAACAGGCCATATACGATGGGTTAACAGGAGTGTTTAATCGTCGTTATGGTATGAGTCTATTGGAAATCGAAATCAATAAGGCCTCGCGTTTAAACAGTCCCTTATCCTGTTTATTAATTGATATTGATAATTTTAAGAAAATCAACGACTCCTATGGGCACGATGTTGGCGATCAGGTCTTGAGTAAAGTGGCTACAGAGTTGAATCAAACCCTACGTGCCTATGACGTTTTTTTCCGTTACGGCGGTGAGGAGTTTGTCATTGTTTTTCCTGGGCTAAGCTTAGAGGATGCGAAAGTGTGTTCAGACCGTATCCGCCAACTGTGTGCCCAAGTGAGTATTTCCGTTGATAATGACAAATCGATCCAAACCACACTAAGTGCCGGATTAGTTTTGCTCAATCAAAATGAAACCAGCAAAGATCTCTTGAAACGCGCAGATATGGCCTTATATGAAGCTAAACAGGGTGGGCGAAATTTGATTAGGATTGCCGCATAAACTTAATCCTGGAATGCGTGTCCAACCCAATTAGAACGATCTGAGCGTGATTAAAAAACGAAAGGTATCTGTATGAAAAAGAGTCAGTTTTATAAATCCTGTGTAGCGGGTTTGTTGATCATGGGAAGTGCGGCAATGGCTGATGATGTTCGCATAGATGAAGCTCTGAGACTGGTCGAAACCGGCGTGATTAAACATTTAAATGAATTAAACGACATCGCGTTGGCCGTGCAGCCAGGCTCCATTAAGGACACGGAGTTGGAAACAAAATACGGTCGTTACATTTACAAAGTTGAAATTCGTGACGCCATGGGTGTGGAGTGGGATGTTGAGGTCGATGCCATCTCGGGTGATATTCTGAAACGTGAGAAGGATGATTAAGTCTTAGCCTTGGCTATAGATACGATCCGTTTCTTTTGCACATAAAAAATCACCCACTTGAACCCCTTTAATCTTGTGGGTATACCAAACAACCGTCACGTTTCCCCATGCGGTGTATAGGTCGGGGTGATGACCGACCTGTTCCGCGAACTCTCCAACTTGGTTCGTAAAATGAAGTGCGCTGGCAAAATCCGGAAAGGGGAATTGGCGTTGTAGCATTAACCTTTCCTGATTTTCAGCAATCAATGACCAGCCAATTAATGACTTGAGTTCGTGCTCGGCCTCTTCTTGAGTTAGGCGTTTTGCATCCGACCGACAGTAATCGCAAGTGTTTGACACATCAATGCTCCTTTTATAGTGAAACTAGTTGCAAACGATCTATTGCAATTTGTAGGCTCTTATCATCAAACAATTTAAGCTTTCTATCAGCCCATTTCTTACCTGCTGGCCAGTTAACGAGGCCAGTTTTAATCGAAGCTAGTGTAGGCTGACAGCCTTCTTTCACTAATAACCAATCAACAGTGGAAAGCAACTCCATGCCAAAGGGAGACTCAAAGCCGTCAATCATCTCGCTAGCCTTTTCCAATGCAGGTAAAAAGTCTTTACCTTCACTATTGAGATAAACTTCAACTTGCTGCTTTTGAGCATCATTAAAGGCGATCACATCCATAGGGTCGCTATCGGGAATACGCTTGTCAGATTTTAAGTAGCTACCGTCCAACGCATTTAACAAGTGTTCTAGATTATTGGCATAAGGGCCATAATTTCTGGCTTCGAAATTGAGCTTTAACTCGTTTTTAAGGCCTTGCGCTTCAATTACACGCTGTAAGAACCAGGCCAGCTTTTGGATTTCTAACAGACTACATTCCATACCCAAAATCCAATATCGCCTGACAAGTTCAGCAACCATAGCTCGTGCAGGCGTTAACTTCTTTACGCCTACTTTCTTTGCGACGTTTTGATATTTTTCAGTCGGCTCGAATACCCAAATTTCAACATCAGCCAAATCAGCCAACATAAGTTCAATTTTCGGCTTCACTTCTTGCCAGGCTAGACCACCATTGCCTGCACCCAAGGGTGGGATGGCGATGGATTTAACACGGGATTCAGCAATGAAATTGCGTAAGTCTTTTAGTCCTTCTTCTACCCACTCCATTTTGGAGTTGGCGCGCCAATGCTGTTTGGTGGGAAAGTTGATGATCCACTTTGGCCCCATCAATTCACCAGTCTCTGTGACAAACATCTTACCAGTAAACACTTCACCAGCTTTACATGCTTTGGCATAGGCCTGCGTGTTGTTAGGAAAGCGCTCTTTGAACATCAGCGCGATACCTTTGCCCATTACTCCGACGGTATTCACGGTATTAACCAATGCATCGACGTCGGCTTCTAGCAAGTTGCCTTGTGTGTAATGAATCATTAGAAATACCACCTTGCTCTTGCAAACACTGGCATGGTTAAACCGCGCTCTTGCAGCCATCCATCCAGTTTACTTTTCGTACTTTCAGTGTAACAAACCATTCCTGCCAACGCATGGACAGGACAATGCTTATGCACCAACGCCTCAGCCTGATAACGCTCAAATTTTGCCGGATCGTCAGGGTCACGCCTGAAGTCTCGCGACTGAATGATACGCCAGTCGATTTTGTCTAAATCGATCAAGTCCGTATAAAAATTAGACCATGCATAATAGGCATGGCCATCAGAGAATACAAAAGGTAAACCCAACTCCCGGGCCCGATAGAGGTTAGACACCAGAATTACAATTTCATCGTTCTGACGCTGCCGAATGCCACCATAACCACTATGGATGTTTTTCATCATCGGTGAAAAAGGGGTGAAATAAAACGGTACATAATCACTCAAAAAGCCACCTAATCCGACAGGTACAAGATGGGCTGCACGCTTATCAATCAACTCAGGGTTACCAATATGCACCCAATTGGGCGCCTGCACGCTACTATTCCCACAGTGTAGGCCATTATCCAAAATCCAGGGGATATTATCGCGATGAACAATACGCCAGATCAGGGCTTTTTGAGGGTTGAGGGTTTTACTATAGTCATACATTCACTTCACCCGCAAACATGTGGCTCTGCAGATTGATGTGACGCACAACCTTATACTTATCAGCCCAATCCTTTACAACTACCCTAGCTGCCTCAGTCTTCACATATACACTAAATATTTTTTCAGCAGGTACAGTGCTTGGAGATAAACACTCAGCCATACAAGCAACTTTGCATGCTCGGTCGTTGTAGTCTCTTTTTGCAATCAGCGCCCAATCTATTACAGCAATTCCGTCATCATAATCAAAAATTTCATAACCCTCTTCGGCTAAAGGGTGCCTTGCTATAACCTTCCATTTATTTGCTTGCGCGACCGTTCGATGCACCGTTACCAGCACAAAATTCTTATCATGATGAGTTCTCTGAACACCATAATCAAAAGGATTTTTTGCAAAAAAATGAAACGGGACGAACTGATCTAAGCCATGCTGTTGGCGCGATTTTAAAATCTCGCTATCCGCGACATCTTCAAACTTATTTTCTTGTAAAGCTGCGCGAGATTGCAATCCGTTTTGGAGAATTGATTCCAGATTATCCAATGCCGTTAAGTGATAAAGCAGTTTTCCATTTTGCGGCATCAGTACCCCCACTGAACAATACGATTTTGACTGACGCACTCGCACTGGTCTAGGTTACTCATTTATGCACTCCTTTCACTTAGTCGAACTATCCAGTCAACCATCTAGTAACCAAACATACTATCAGCGGAAGATACCCATGTCACTGATAAAGAACGCCAAGGCGAGCCAATCGCTCACTTAAACAAAGGGTTACGAACGTCACCAACCCGAGCAAACGCTTCTCTAACACTGATTGAGCGCACTATCCAGCTTTCAAAGTCTTGCTAGAGGCAAAGGGGCAACATCTCCCCCGCTATATTCAGCAGGAATTCGAATATTTTTCCAGTGTGGCCGCCTAGAGTATGGTTTCTTACGCATATGCTGAGAGGATTTCCATCACGAGAGTGTGGCCGCCTTCAGCTGTAAACGGCGCAGCTTTTGCCCCAGACGTAGTGCCAGACGTAAGGCAGAAAATGCGGCACTACTGGTCGGCTAAGACGTTTTGTATCGGGCCGACAGTAGTCGCAGTCGTAAGTGTACAGTGCCTTTCAAGTGTTGCTTAATGGTTTTGAAAATCAAGTGAACGGGTGAAAAAGGACGTATTTAATTGCCGACTCATTCCATGTCCTTCAACCAGAAAGCCGACCTCAGCTCGTGGTGAGCTGATTTGATCAGAACACACTCGATAGGCGATCCACTGTGCATTTTGGTCTGTTAAGTCCAACTGAGTGGGGCCAAAAAGTTCAAATAAGGTGGGGTCCGTCAGGCGAATACTGACGTTGCGTAAATCGGGATGAAAACGTTCAACCTTCACATTGTAAAGATTACAGAAGGTACGCTCATCAAGCTGCATGAATAAGGGGCCTCGATCACGGGCAATATCAACTCGCAGGTTTTCTTTGGTAGAAAAGCCCAATAGTACCGCACTCATCGCAACCAACATAACTGCACCATAGCCAACGAGTCGAGGGCGAATCAGGGGGGATGGCTGCTTTTGCAGTTGGACTTCTGACGCAAAACGAATGAGTCCTTTGGGTCGCTCTAAGGTTTGCATGACACTGTCACACGCATCAATGCAGGCCGCACAGTCAATGCAGGCTGCTTGCAACCCTTCACGAATATCAACCCCCGTAGGACAAACCTGCACGCAGATTCCACAGTCAACACAATCCCCAATGGGATCTTGTAGAGCTTCCACTTGACGGCGTTTGCCTCTAGGTTCCCCGCGTTCAATATCATAGGTTACGGTTCGTGTGTGCTGATCAAACATTACCGCCTGGAAGCGTGAATAAGGACAGGCATGTAAACAAATTTTTTCGCGGACTAAGCCCGCATTCAAATAGGTTAATGTGGCCATGATGATCAGCCAACCTAAGGTCGTTGATGATTGAAATACGTCAGGGCTGACTAAATCACGAATAGGAATAAAGTAACCTGTGAAGGTGATAGAGGTTAGGCTAGCGACACCTATCCATAGCAGATGCTTGGTGATGCGTCTAAGAGAGTCATTCAGGGTGAGTGCGCGTTTTTCGCGGCGCGAACGCTGCTGAGCGGGTCCTTCTATCCAATCTTCGATCCGAATAAAAATCCAGGTCCAGATGCTTTGTGGGCAGGCAAATCCACACCAAACACGCCCCCACGCCACAGCGGCGAAGAACAGCAAACTGGCACCTGCAATCATGATTCCCGCTAATAATGGTAAGTCATGCCACGAGAGTTGAGTTCCAAAAAAAAGTATCTGACGCTGCTCGAACGAAAAAAGCAGCAATGGCGTTCCTTCCCACTCTAACCAGACAACTAAAAAAAACAGCACAATTAACGGCCAGCTGGTCAGGCGTCGCACATTCTGAAAATAGCCCTTCGTGAGGCGAACATGGAGCTTTCCATCCTTGGCATAGCTGGGCGTATTGATTTGAACAGCGTGGATTTTATCCATGGCGGCACATCCGAACAGTTTAATTGGATGCAGAATACACTTGCCTATCTGTCCATATCAGGTATAAATAAATTAATATTTATAGGTACAGATGAGGGGCTTGCCCGTGTCACGTTCTCCTTTGCGCTATCGTTATCAACAAGTCGAGGCTTGGTTGTTTGAAGGGATTGAACAGAAGCGCTGGCGCTTGGGAGAAAAACTGCCCTCTATTCGTCGTTTATGCCAGCTTCATCAGGTGTCTAAGGCGACAGTGTTGCATGCGCTGATGCATTTAGAGGCACAAGGATGGATAGAGGCACGACCTAAGTCCGGGTATTTTGTCACCTATCATGTCAACCCTCCCAAGGCAGCTCAGTCTCATAACATACTCGATGTGCCGCGTTTGGCAAATGTGAGTGATCTGTTTCTGGATATTATGCAGCGCAGTGCCGCATTTGATCTATTGCCATCAAGCCCAACGCTGGAGGAATCACCGGGAATTCGCACATTAAATCGGTCGATTGCCCGCGCGCTACGGCAACAAAACACTCAGGAAAGTCAGTATTATGACTCGCCAGCGGGTGATGCGGGGTTACGATCTCAATTGTCGATTCATCAAGCGCGGCGTGGCTGGCGAGTGGAAAGTGATGAACTCTGCATTACATCTGGAACACAGCAGGGGTTATTTTTAGCCTTGATGGCCAGTTGCCAGCCGGGTGATATTGTGGCGGTGGAGTCTCCAGGCTTTTATGGCGTGTTGCAATTGCTGGAGACATTGGGGTTGCAGGTGATTGAGGTGCCCAGCTCTGTCAATCATGGTATGGATATGGAAGCGTTGGAGACGATGCTGCAACGCTGGCCTATTCGTGCCTGTGTGGTTGCTCCAGCCTTCTCGACGCCCAGTGGTGCGCTCATGCCTATCGACAGACAGCGTAGATTGTTGGACTTAGCAGAGCGTCATGATGTGGTTGTGATTGAAGATGATATCTATGCTGACACAGCATTGGGTGAGATTCCAGCCCCCTTAAAAGCCTTAGATACGTCGGGGCGTGTGATTTTATGCAGTTCATTTTCGAAAAGTGTATCGCGTGATTTGCGAATAGGCTGGATTTGTGGAGGGCGTTGGCATCAACAGATACAACAGCTCAAGGTTGTGACACAGCTGGCCAACAGTCGCTTTTTACAGCAAGGGGTTGCACATTTTATGGCGGAAGGAGGGTTTGCGGCTCATCTTCGACGTCAGCGTCAAGTCTTGCAAAGGCGGCGAGATCAATTAATGATGTCTTTAAATGAGTGGCCCATTCAGCCGATGACAATCAGTCGTCCGCTGGGCGGGTTATCCATCTGGTTAGAGTTACCGGAGGCCGTGAATACACTGAATGCCTATTCGGAGGCTTTGCGTCAGGGAATTGTGATCACACCTGGACCACTCTTTTCTATATCGGGACGTTATGCCAATTGTTTACGATTAAGTTTTGCTCATCCTTGGAATAAACAGCGCCTACAGGCGCTTGCGCGACTGAAAACGCTCTTGTTTAAATGAGCGTCCTTATTAATCGGTGAATGAAAGAGGTGAGTATGCCGTCACAGACCCTCAAAGATATTATTTGGCAAGTGGTGTATTCGATACCTGAGGGGGAAGTGATGAGTTATGGTCAGATTGCAAGACTCTGCGGTTACCCTGGCCATGCACGTTATGTGGGCGCTGTTTTAAAGCAATTACCGGACGATTCGCAACTGCCTTGGCACCGGGTGATTAATGCTCAAGGACGCCTGTCTTTTCCTCCAGAGTCAGCCAGTTTTGCTCAGCAAAAAGCGCGCTTAGAAGCCGAAGGCTGGCGTTTGGACGGAAGCAAAGTGCGTCGTGTTTTACAGTCGAGTTAATAGGGCCGTTAGCGTCTGAATGTTAGTGTTTTTTGACCCGCCGACTGAGCCAGTTTAATAAGATAACAACACCTGACACCAGAACGGGAACGCTCACGGCCTGCCATAAAGGTAAGTTAATCCCCGGAAGCCAATAGGCCAAAGCATCTAACATTTTATGTCCAACTTGTATTGCATAATAGCTAATAGCAACAAATGAGAAGCCTTCGACCATTTGTTGTAATTTTAACTGTAACTTCGCCTTTTGCTCCATTGAGAGCAGTAACTGTTGGTTTTGCTGCTCCAGTTTTAGATTAATACGCGTCCTGAGGAGTTCAGTGGAGCGGCCCAATCGCCCTGATAAACTGTTTTGCCGGAATTGCACGGATTCACTGGTACGAAAGGCTGGAGTCAGTCGACGTGCGGTGAAGTCTTGCAGTGAAAGCTGATCATCAATCGCTTGTTCTTCCAGTGCTTTTAAACGATCCAATGTCAGTTGATAATAAGCGGCGGTTGCTTGCAAGCGCGAGTTATTTTCAGCAATTAATCGTTCCGTCGCGGCGGCCAGTTGAGTGATCTCATTGAGTAACTGCTCGTCATTGTGGGGCTCTTGTTCAATTCGCTGCGTTAAACACGCAAGATCTTGTTCTAATTGATTGAGCTTGAGCAAGCTTTGCCGTGACACGGGCCAGCCCAGTAACGATAATTTTCGGTAGTTGCCTAAGTCGAATAACTGCTGCGCCAAACGTCCCAAGGCCGAAGCCGATAATCCCTTATTGATCAGCAGCATTCGGCCGGCGCCCTCAGCGTGCTTTTGAAAGTCAGTCCAGATCCGTGCTTTACCCGCGGCCAGATGGCTACTAATGCAGTTCTCAGGATTAAAGAGCATGGCTATTTCGGCATCAGGCAGGGATTGTTCTTCAGGGAGTACGGTGAGCTGAATAATGCGAAAAATTTGACCGGGAATGCCGTTAAACCAATCGCGGGCAGGTAAAAAATCCAATGGGTCATCAAACCAGGGTTGGTTCGCACCTGTACGAATAAATGTATAACTCGAAAACTCACCGTGACGTTCCCAGCGCAGCCATTGGCCATAAAGTGGTAGGGTTATATCCTGTGCTGTGTCAGCAAGGACTTGGCCCAATTGTGCTGAGAGTTGTTGCATCAGCTGTAATTCCAACGCCCGCGAGGCGGGGTCGACTGTTAGGGTAAAGTGGCAGAGGCTACAGGGAGTGCTGATGGGTGGGAACGTCCGTTGTTGAAGCTCTTTATCTAGGACATCTCGCAATGGGTGACTGCGACTCGATAGACTTTCCATTGCACACCTCTTTGTGGCTAAGAAGACTGTATGTATTGTGAGTTGTTTGGGAAGATTGCAGTTTGTGTGCCAGTTGACTTTAGTTTACTAAGACTAGTAAAAATGGATGACAAATTATTTAAATGGAGTCAATGTTTGTCTTCTGGCATGGAGAGTATTTTCAATCAAATCCTTCATTAGCACGTTGCTTATGATATTTGCATGTTTTTGGTGCATCTGTTGATGGATAGAGGATAATCAGTTCATGTCTCGAAATTCAGTTTAAAGCGTTAACTCTGCTAAACAGCGGATAGCATAGGCTGCTGCTGAGGTTCTATTTTCAACGCCGAGTTTCTTAAAAATTTGCTCAAGATGCTTATTGACGGTGCGCGGACTCATTTCTAAAATCAACCCTATTTCACGGTTGGTTTTACCCTTAGCAATCCACAAAAGGACATCGGCTTCTCGAGTAGTGATTGGAAAATGATGTTTCAATTTATCGGTGGCTTGTTCTGAGCTATCCACATCAATTAAGCGAAGTAGAAACTCATCAGCTGAAAGTTTGGCCAAAAACTCCACTCCGGGTCCTACATCATCTTTCAGTCGAATAGTATGTCCTGGCTGAGGTAAATGCTCTAGCCATAAAGGTAGCTTGGCTTCTAGGGTGCGGGTTATGGGAACTTGTTGCTGGTTTTCTTTTAAAAGCTTTAACTTCACCTGAGGTGTCGCCCAAATCAAAGAGCCTAGTGCATTGACTGCAAAAATAAATTGCCCTGTTTTATCTAATGCCATACGTGCACTTTGCGTAATACGAGCATTGGTCAAATGAACCTGGATTCGCGCGAGTAACTCGCTTGTGTTGATTGGTTTTGTGACATAGTCCACGCCGCCTGCGTTAAGCCCCATTACCACATGCTCAGTGTCGGAAAGACCCGTCATAAAAATAATAGGGATATCTTCGAGTGTGGGTCGCTCTTTCATAATTCGACAAACCTCAAAGCCATCCATATTGGGCATGATAGCGTCCAGTAGAATCACATCAGGAACAATACTCTGTGTAATTGTTAACGCTTGAGTACCCTCCAAGGCGACCAATACTGTCATTCCGGCATCTTCAAGTACATCATTGAGCATTCGAATCGTATCGAGAGAGTCGTCAACAATAAGAACGGTTGTTGAGGGCGTTTCACGGGATTTCATCTACCCACTCCTGTACATAGGTTTTGACTTGTTCGAATTGAAAGTTCTCGGCGTGTCCAATTAATGTTTTATAGAAGGTCCCATTTTCTGTATCGGACTGTTTTAATTCATAAAGTAGTTTTAACAATCCTTTACGATGGCCGATTGAGGCTAATCGAAGAATTTCATCCTGTTGGGCGAGGCTTGATAAGGGTAGTGTGCAATCTATTGTTTGCTTTGGCAGCGGGTAGTCGTGAGTGTCATAGAGCCATTGAATGTTGATAAGCTGTCCGATTTTTTCTATAAGTTCATGTAACTGTATTGGTTTTTTGATGAATGCATCATGGAGCATGTTCATTGAGCCATCGCTTGGACAGGGATCATTTGTCATAGCATTGGCTGAAATGATGATGATCGGCACACGTACATTGGCGTCGCGGAGTGTTTGAAGGAGCTCCCAGCCGTTCATGTAAGGCATGCTTAAGTCCAAGAAAATAAGATCAACTGTGTTCGATTTGAGGTAGTCCAATGCTAAGAGTGGGTTGCTCAACTCGCTGATTTTGAAGCCTATCGGTTCGAGTATGCTACGCATCAACTGTCGATGAGATGTTTCGTCATCAATCACGAGTAGATGCTTGCAGTTTCCAGTGTAGCCCCTAACTGGTTTATCGAATTGAGCAGAGGGTTGATCAACCACTTGCCGAATGCTGGACAGCAGCAATGAAACTTTAAACACACTGCCACAGCCTAATTGGCTTTGCACATTGATGTCACCACCCAGAATTTCACAGAGTAGTTTAGTGATGGTAAGCCCTAAACCAGTACCTGTTGCATTTGAGTGAGCAGATCTGATGCGCTCAAACGGCATAAATATACGTTCTATATCCTGAGTTGCGATACCTTCGCCTGTATCTTCAATCTTAAACTCTGCGACCTCATTTCGATATCTGACGGTCAGACTTACTTGGCCCTTATCGGTGTATTTAATGGCGTTGGATAGCAGGTTGATTAGAATTTGTCGCAAGCGTTTTTCATCTGTTTTGACATAGTGTGGTAGTGCGTAGGGGCAGTGAAAGGAAAAACCTAGACCCTTTTCTTGAGCTTGAAGTCGAAACATATGCACAATTTGATCAAGCAGTAAGTCAATTCGAACGATATTAGACTGCAAATCAAGCTTGCCCGCTTCTATCTTAGAAATGTCCAATAAGCCTTCAATCAGGTCAGCTAAGTATTCACTGCTGCGGCGGATAACGAGTAGAGCTTCTCTTCTTTCGGCGGGTATTTTAGGGTCTTGGTGTAAGAGTTGGGCATAGCCCATGACTGCGTTTAATGGCGAGCGTAATTCATGACTGATACCCGTCAAATACTTACTTTTTGCAAGGTTTGCTGCCTCTGCTAGCTCTTTGGCTTTCTGTAGAGCTAAATCTGTTTTCTCATGTGCTTCGATTTCCTCTAATAACAGTTGAGTTTGTCGATTCGATTCCTCTTGAGCAACGTGTCGACTCTCATGTGCTAAAACGAACAACCAACTAATGACTCCGGTGATGATGAGCAGTATGAAGAATACCTGCAGTAAGACGGCTCCTAATAGTGAATGGGTTTCGGCATCCGGTGTTTGTGCTTGGCTAAGAGTGAGTAATAATAAAAAACCAGTGACCGAATTTATCAGTAACATCAGAGAAAGAAAGTGCCCAATTCGTCCCCCTAGTCGCGGTATCCACTTTGCTGGAACAACAGCGAGGAAAAAACCTCGTATTTGTTCGGTATAGCGAGCATTTTCTTTGCATGAATCACCGCAACGTGCATCTAGAGAGCAACAAAGAGAGCAGATTACGCCTTTATAGGCTGGGCAAAATGCCAAGTCTTCAATATCAAGTTTGTTTTCACAAATACAACAGATGGAGTCAGGTTGGTCTGTAGCAATAAGGTGGGTAGGGCGAGCAAGGTAATAACGCCCCTGCGTTTTCCACGCAATGAGGGGGGCCGTTAATAGGGCCACGCCTAAGGTGATAAAATGAGCTAAGGCTTGAGCGACACCCCCCAAAACACCTGAAAAACAAATAGCGCCTATAATGCTGGCGATAAGCATTGCTCCCACTCCAACAGGATTAATGTCATATAGGTGAGCTCTTTTAAATTCGATATGCTTCGGTGAAAGTCCTAAAGGCTTGTTGATGACAAGGTCGGCAACGAGTGCGCCTGCCCAAGCTATTGCGATCAGCGCGTAGTGGCCTAAGGTTTCTTCTAGTGCTTTGTAAACCCCTAACTGCATGACCAGTAGAGCAATGCATACGTTAAAGACTAACCAAACAACCCGTCCTGGATGACTGTGCGTTAAGCGCGAAAAAAAGTTTGACCAAGCAATAGATCCTGCATAGGCGTTTGTGACGTTAATTTTCACTTGGCATAAGATAACAAAAATACCAGCCGCCGCTAGATTAATTTCTGGGGAATGGGTGATATAACCAAAGGCAACTCTATACATATGTGTAGGGTCTGAAGCAGATGAAGGTGCAACACCATGCTGAAGGGCTAGGACGGCTAAAAAAGAGCCAGCCATTATTTTAATGATGCCGATGATAATCCAGCCAGGTCCTCCCATTAGGACCGCACCCCACCAAGCACGTTTTGATTGGCGATTGGGTTCGGGTAGAAAGCGCAAGAAATCAACTTGTTCGCCAATCTGTGCAATCAGTGCAAAGATAACAGCACAAGCGGCACCAAAAAATACAATATTAAATTCATGGCTGGATTGGGCATATCCTGAAAACTGTGTCCAGTTTTCAACGGATTCAATATCTTTCCATAAAATAAAAACGAAGGGAGCAAGTTGTAAAAAAATCCATAAAGGTTGTGTCCAAATCTGGAAACGGCTGATTAAAGAAATGCCATGGGTGACCAATGGAATAATGGCAAGTGCGGAAAGAATATAGCCTAACGCAAGTGGGATGCTAAACAAAATTTCTAAAGCCATCGCCATAATTGCAGCTTCTATGGCAAAAAAAATGAAGGTGAAAGAAGCGTAAATTAATGAAGTGATGGTTGAGCCAAGATAGCCAAAGCCTGCTCCTCGTGTGAGCAGATCACTGTCAACACCATATTTTGCAGCATAGTAACTAATGGGAATGGCTGTTAAAAAAATGATTAGGCCGACCGATAAAGCAGCATAAAGGGTGTTGTAAAATCCGTATTGAAGAGTAAGAGCACCGCCAATGGCCTCTAGTGCTAAAAATGAAATAGCGCCCAAGGCGGTTGCTGCAACCCAGCTTAGGGACCACCGCCTGACCTTTTTGGCAGTAAAGCGTAATGCATAATCTTCCAGTGTTTCATTCGCAACCCACTGATTGTAATTGCGTCTCACACGAAAAATATGCTGCTTCGTCGACACCTAGCACTTACCTCATCCAAAGAGCACAAACATGTGCTGAATTAAAAAATCATGTCTTTCTTAAACTGGGCTCATCTTCAGTATTCAAGAACTGTGCCCGTTTGCTATTCCTTGTATCTATTTCCTGAGATTCTTGCTATGCGTTAAATGACGTAGATAGGTGGGGTGTTTGTCGAATGGGCAGGTACATTGGCTCTGTTTAAAAATGACTCAGTAGGTGACAAGGGCAAAAATCAGTGTTCGAAGTCTGAAGGTTCAGTTTAAACGAGGTGTCAAAATGGCTCAGTCTAAGGATTTAGGTAAAGGTTTCAAACTTAATAGAAGGCACTTTCTTGCTGCAGCGATTAGTGCGGCAGTGATGCTATCCACCACACCTATGATGGCGTTGGCGGATAAGCCTGCCACAGCAGACGTCAATACAACAGGGCTTGCTGTGACGGATGACACCGTTACTGTTGGGATTCTACACTCGATTACTGGAACCATGGCAATCAGTGAAGAAGGTTCTGTTCAAGCGGAAATTCTAGCAATTGAGCAAATTAATGCCATGGGAGGGGTTCTTGGGCGTCAAATTCAGTACATACAAGAAGATGGCGCGAGTGACTGGCCGACGTTTGCGGATCGTTCAAGAAAGCTTTTAAGACAGGATAATGTGGCGGCAGTGTTTGGTTGTTGGACTTCGGCATCTCGAAAAGCGGTGCTGCCGATCTTTGAACGCTTTAATGGAATGCTATATTACCCCACGTTTTATGAGGGGCTAGAGCAGTCGCCAAATGTCATCTATACAGGTCAAGAAGCCACTCAACAGATTTTAGCTGGATTGGACTGGATCAGTAACGAAAAAAGCGCAAAAAGTTTCTACCTGATTGGCTCTGATTATATTTGGCCAAGAACCTCTAACAAAATTGCGCGAATTCACATCGAACAACACCTCGGTGGGAGTGTGGTTGGTGAAGACTACTTTCCTCTAGGTCATACCAGTTTTAACTCAGTCATTAATCGAATTCGTTTGCGTAAGCCGGATGTGGTGTTTGCTTCTGTTGTTGGCGGTTCTAACGTTGCGTTTTATCGGCAATTAAAGGCTGCGGGCCTCGATATGAGTAAAGAAGATTTTACTCTACTGACTATTTCAGTTACCGAAGACGAAATATTGGGTATTGGTGGTGAAAATATTGAAGGCGCATATGCCTCCATGAAGTATTTCCAGAGTTTAGATAATGAGAATAATGATGCCTTTGTAAAAGCGTTCAAAGAGAGATGGGGAGAAAATGCAGTTATAGGGGACGTTACTCAAGCAGCGTACTTGGGACCTTGGCTATGGAAGGCCGCCGTTGAGGCTGCGGGGTCTTTTGATGTGGATAAAGTGAGAGAGGCATCGCCAGGTGTTGAACTGACCACTGCTCCAGAAGGCTATGTTCGCATTCATGAGAATCATCATTTATGGTCAAAAACTCGTATTGGCGAAGCCCAACGAGATGGTCAGTTTAAGGTGGTGTATGAAACCGATGATTTGATGGAGCCAAATCCCTTTCCAGCAGGCTATCAATAGTATATCTAGGCTCGCCACCTTGCGTGTGGTGAGCCTAGTCTCCGTCGATCATTGAAATTCTCTCTTCTGGAGTAAGGGCTATGTTCTCAGACTTTTCAACAGCTGAACTCATGGCTATTTTTGCCATGCAAGGCTTTGCCGGCCTTATCTTATTTGCGGTTTTTATTTTAATGGCCCTAGGGTTGGCCATTATTTTTGGGCAAATGGGCGTTATTAATATGGCGCATGGGGAGTTTATGATTCTCGGTGCCTATGTAACGTATTTAACCTCCACTCTATTTTCAACTCATGCTCCAGACTTGTTTGGCGCTTATTTTTTCTTTGCGATTGTTTTTGCTTTCTTTGCTGCAGCACTTCTTGGTGCTCTTGTTGAGTGGAGCATGATTCGTTTTCTATATCACCGCCCGCTCGATACCTTGTTGGCAACTTGGGGATTAAGTTTGATTCTACAGCAAGCATATCGATCCATTTTTGGTGCGCGTGAAGTGGGTGTCGTCATTCCCGATTGGCTAATGGGCTCTTACCAGCTGACTGACATGATTGAAGTACCCATCAATGGCATTTTTGTGATGTGTCTAGCTTTGGCTGCGACCGTTTTTGTCATCACGTTAATGTATCGATCTCGTTGGGGGATGCAAGTGAGAGCCGTGGTGCAAAATCGTCAAATGGCGGGTGCCGTTGGAATTAACAGTGCGAAGGTAGACCGAATGACATTCGCTTTGGGCTGCGGTATTGCTGGCGTTGCAGGCAGTGCATTTACAATGATTGGTTCAACGGGGCCAAGTTCTGGTCAGTTATATATTGTCGATACCTTCTTAGTCGTTGTTTTTGGCGGTGCAGGTAGTTTACTCGGTACGGTGGCGTCAGCATTCAGTATTTCACAATCTCAGTCCATTCTTGAGTTCTTCATGGGCGGATCAATGGCGAAGGTCTTAACCTTGTTAATTGTTGTGATGATTTTAATGTTCAGACCTCAAGGCCTCTTTAGCTTGAAAGTTCGTCGATAGGAGAGACTATGATGCCTTTTAATCATATGAAAGATTATCTAACACGGCAAGAGGCTCTTTCCTTTGCCGTGCTGGCGCTTGTGTTATTGGTACTATTGCCTTTATCTCTGGATGTAATGCGCCTGAATCAAGTGGGGAAATACCTGAGCTTCGCGTTTGTGGCCGTCGGCTTAGTCCTCTGTTGGGGATACGGTGGAATCCTGAGTTTGGGGCAGGGAATTTTTTACGGTCTTGGTGGGTATGCAATGGCCATGTATTTAAAACTAGAGGCCTCCTCACCGCAAAACACGCTTATTCAAACGACGCCTGGGATCCCAGACTTTATGGATTGGAACCGGATCACCGAACTGCCCTGGTTTTGGGAGCCGTTTTACAGTCTGACATTTGCCATTATTGCCATTGTTGTGTTGCCATCGATTGTCGCCTATCTGATTGGTGTCGCGATGTTTAAACGACGCGTGGGCGGGGTGTATTTTGCCATTATAACACAATCAATTGCAGCCATTCTTACCATTCTGATTATTGGCCAGCAGGGTTTGACAGGGGGGATTAATGGCATTACGGACTTACGCACATTAAAAGGCTGGGACATACATACCGATGTTGCTAATTATGTGTTTTATTTCTTGTGTGTCTTTTTGCTGTTTGTCTGTCTTCTTATAGCTCAGTTTATTAAAAAAAGTAAGACAGGTCGTATTCTGATTGCCATGCGTGGGCAGGAGGACCGTGTTCGTTTTTCAGGATATGACATTGCCAACTTTAAAACCTTTGTCTTTGTCGTTGGTGCTGCATTTTCTGGCATTGGTGGTGCAATGTTCACTCTGCAAGAAGGATTTATGTCTCCTAGTTTTGTGGGCGTGGTTCCTTCCATTGAAATGGTTATTTTCTGTGCAGTAGGGGGGCGGTTGTCATTAGTCGGTGCCGTATACGGCGCGCTATTAGTCAATATTGCCAAAACCACGTTTGGTGAAACGTTTCCAGAGCTTTGGTTGTTTGCGATGGGGTTGATCTTTATCGGGATTGTATTGGGATTGCCCAATGGTTTAGCGGGTGTGTACTCCACATGGTTAGCGCCTAAAGTGGATGAGATGTTAAATCGCCTTTTAGGCCACGAAAAACAAAATCAGGAGATTTACACCTCAATCCCTATTGTTAAACAAGGAGTAGTGTCATGACTGAAGGCTCAAACACAGATTTTCTACTCGCCGTTGAAGGGTTAACCGTGTCATTTGATGGCTTTAAAGCCGTTAATAATTTGAGCTTTTACGTTGATGAAAACGAAATCAGGGTCATTATTGGGCCTAATGGTGCCGGTAAAACGACGGTGCTGGATTTGATTTGTGGACGCACGAAATCAACAGATGGGTCCATTCGCTTTAAGAACAAAGAAATTACGCGTTTAAAAGAACACGAAATTGTGAAGGTGGGAGTTGGGCGAAAATTCCAAAACCCATCGGTATACTCTGATCTAACCGTATTTGAAAATCTAGAAATCTCCTATCCCAAGGGACGAAGTGTGTTTGGTAGTCTCGGTTTTAAGAGGACCGAAACGGTGATCAATAAAATACAGGAGATCGCAGGTCGAATTTACTTATCCGATCAATTAGATGTACAGGCTGACTTATTAAGCCACGGACAAAAACAGTGGTTAGAAATCGGTATGCTTCTCATACAAGAGCCACAATTGCTGATGCTGGATGAACCTGTTGCTGGTATGTCTGTTTCGGAACGCCAGCAAACGGCGCTGTTACTCAAGGAAATAGCGAAGCAGCAAACTATGATTGTGATTGAGCATGATATGCAGTTTGTCGCCGAAATTGCCGACAAGGTCACCGTTTTGCATCAAGGCCAGATTTTGGCAGAAGGCTCCCCAGAAAAAGTTAAAAGCGACCCAAAAGTGATAGAGGTATATCTGGGTCATTAATGTAGATCATGACACGAGTGAGGCACAATCATGTTGAAGGTGGCAGACTTTTCGGTTGCGTATGGGCAAAGCGAGATTATTAAAAACATGAACTTTACCCTGGGGCGCAATGAAATTGTTGCCATTATGGGGCGAAATGGCATGGGCAAAACTACTTTAATGAAGTCGTTGATGGGGGTGATACCTAGCAAGCAGGGTAGTATTGAACTGGATGGAAAGGAGGTATTTCATTTAAAAAGCCATGATCGAGTGAAAGCGGGAATGGGTTATGTTCCACAAGGTCGCATGATTTTCTCAACCATGACGGTGAGAGAGAATATCGAAACCGGACTGACCACAACGAATAAGCGGACGGTACCGTCCGATTTATATGATTTATTTCCTGTATTGTTGGAAATGAGATCACGGCGAGGAGGGAATCTGTCGGGTGGTCAACAGCAGCAGTTGGCTATCGCTAGAGCACTCGCCAGTGATCCGAAATTGCTTTTACTCGATGAGCCGACAGAAGGGATCCAACCGTCTATCATCAGTGAGATGGCGCGTACCTTAAAGCTGATTCGTGATCAACGAGGTTTATCGATTATTGTCTCCGAGCAAGTGCTTAAGTTTGCATTAGATATTGCAGATCGCATTCTGGTGATAGAAAAAGGGGAGATAGTGCATGAAGAGTTGCGCAGTAGCGTCGATGAGGCGAAGGTTGCCTCCTATTTAGCGGTGTGAGCCTCCGCTGTTTTTAAAGAGCCTTTTGTCTTGTTTCAGTCGAAGCGCATAATTCTGAGAATAGGTTATGTGCTTCGATTTTTTTTTAGTGATACCTGGACTTTGTAAGTTTGTAGGCACCTACGTCATTTAACGTAGGTAAGTGAGTTATTTCACGAATTGTTGCACTCAAACGTTTCATCAATAGTAGGTACGTAGATTTTGATTCGACCTTATTATTCGCTGAGGAGTTACGAAGATGGCAGACACCCTTATCAAAATTGATTTGAACATATCCCCTTATGAAAATGATCAGGTTCATAACCGTTGGCATCCGGATATTCCGATGGTAGCTATGGTGAAACCAGGTGATGATTTCATTATCGAATGCTACGACTGGACAGGTGGACAAATAGAAAATAATGACAGTGCAGACGATGTGCGTGATGTTGATTTAAGTCAGGTGCATTTCTTATCGGGACCGATTGGTGTAGAGGGGTGTGAGCCAGGAGATTTACTGGAAGTTGATATTCTTGATATTGGGGCATTTAGTGACAGTCAATGGGGATTTAATGGATTTTTTTCAAAACAAAATGGCGGTGGATTTTTAACTGAGCATTTTCCTGAAGCACAAAAATCGATTTGGGATTTTAATGGCATGTTTACTAAGTCCCGACATATCCCTAATGTCGAATTTGCAGGCTTAATTCACCCTGGCCTGATTGGCTGTTTACCATCTAAAGAAATGCTAGATGAGTGGAATAAACGCGAAGCTGAAATTGTAGCCACCGATCCGGATCGAGTTCCTGCACTTGCATGTTTGCCCTATGCCGAAACAGCTCATATGGGACGATTGCAGGGAGATGAAAAACAAAAAGCGGCCATGGAAGGGGCACGGACAGTTCCTCCACGTGAGCATGGTGGAAACTGCGATATTAAAGACTTGTCGAGAGGCTCAAAAGTATACTTCCCCGTGTACGTAAAGGGTGGAGGCCTTTCGGTAGGTGATCTCCACTTCAGTCAGGGCGATGGTGAAATTACTTTTTGTGGCGCAATCGAAATGGCTGGCTGGATTCATATACGCGTTAATTTAATTAAAGATGGTATGTCAAAATATGGGATTAAAAACCCTATTTTTAAACCGAGTCCGATTAAACCGCGTTATGACGATTATGTTATTTTTGAGGGTATCTCGGTTGATGAACAAGGTAAACAGCATTATCTTGATGTCCATGTTGCCTATCGTCAGGCGTGTTTAAATGCCATTGAGTACCTGACAAAGTTCGGTTACAGTCGAGCCCAAGCATATGCTATTCTGGGTTGTGCTCCGGTAGAGGGACACATTAGCGGAGTTGTCGACATCCCCAACGCTTGCGCGACATTATGGTTGCCGACGGGTATTTTTGACTTTGATATTAACCCCAACGCATCAGGACCTGAAAATAAAGTGACATCTTCTGTAGATATACCGCTTTCTAAAGATAAGGAATAAGCCATGCCTGTCTATGATTATAAATGTCATGAGCACGGTGTTTTTTATGCACTGGCAACCTTGGATGAAAGCGCAGTGCCTAAGCCGTGTCCAGAGTGCGGAGAACTCAGTGCAAGAATTATCTTGATTTCGCCTCATTTAGTTAAGCTAAAAAAGGAAGAAATGACGGCGCATGAGCGTAATGAAAAAGCTCAGTTTGAACCTACGTTTTCAACACCCGAATCCAGGAAGGAGGCACACGAAAAACATATTCATCAACATGGATCTGGGTGTGGCTGCTCTGAGCATAAAAAAAATAAGTCGATGTTGTTCTATACAGCAGAAGGGCATAAAACCTTTCCTTCTATGCGTCCTTGGATGATCAGCCATTAATTTAAATCAGACATCCTATCTAATCGCTAAGATGAGATAGGGTGTTTTAAATTAATCATGCATATCTGTGAGGTCTAGATGCACTATCCCTTATTCGGGTTCTGTTTAAAATCAGTTGTCACCAAAATCAGTTTGGATTAGCTTGGTTGTGTTAAGTTAATGTAAATTTTGATCATTCCTAGGCTATTGCAAGATAAAAATAAACGACTTAGTATGGTTGCTTAAGGTGTTTCATCTAATTATGTGAGTTTGATTAGTGATTTACACCGACCACTTTTGGAGTAATAGGTGGTTTTCAATAGACATTACATGGACAAGGATAGGCTGTACTATATGTTATCTGCTCAAATTCAACACGTGCTCAAATCCAAATTAGAGAGCTATGAAGGCCGTGTGCCTCATATGTATAAAGATACTAAAGGTTTCGTCACCATTGGTATCGGCCATCTCATTACTTCGGCCCAAGCAGCGGAACGGCTGCCTCTCAGAAAGCTAAATGGCTCGGTTGCGACCGCTACTGAAAAACGCTCTGAGTATGAAGCGATCAAAGCTTTGCCTAATGGCAACAATGTAGCTTCATATTTTAGGCAGCATGCAACCCTTGTGCTATCAAATGCAGAAATTGATAGATTAATTTATCTACATATTTTTAATTTTCATCAAGAACTTAAAAGACTGTTCCCTGAGTTTGATTCATTTCCGGAAGATGCCAAGTTGGGCCTGTTTGATATGATTTTTAATCTAGGAATGACTAAGTTAAGAAGCATTTTTATTAATTTCTATACAGCTGTTCAAGATCAAGACTGGGAAAAAGCTGCAGCTGAGTCTTATCGGCGAGATGTTAACCAATCGCGTAATAATTATGTGAGAGAGCTGTTTTTGAAAGCGGCTGAGGTCGAGATAGAGTCATGAGATCTATCGCCACTTTTATCCTGTCAGCGGGTATCCTAAGCCTAAATGGCTGTGCTACAGAAACAAGGGTAGTCGAAAGTATCAATGCTGAACCGCTTGTGCAGTGGTATGAGGGTTTTATGCTTCCCGATTATTTGGCAGTACCCACGAAGGCGGAAAATCAAACAGTCATTCACTCGATGCTGTTTGCACAGTGGAATACAGCATACGATATCGTTACTGAACATAACCCTGATGAGGTTGTTTCCATATCGTCTTGCAATGAATATTTATCGCGCCAGTATGATGGACTATCAACGGTACTGGAGTATGAATATGCATATTTCAGGATGATTGCGACGATGTGTCATGCCGGTGATCTGATAGTGAGAGCGCAACCACCGACAGCAACCAGTCTAAGCTATCCACTGGATGGCAAAATGCTACCTCAGCAACTTCCAGCGGAGGTGGCGTTTGTTGCATCAGAAAGCTACAGAGCGGATTTGTTACGGAATCCAAAAGTTCAGACCTGGGCTGATGTTCTCGAAGTGCTTGATAATCAGATTGTCGAATTCTCTTCTGAAAGCCCCAATCAGTTTCACTTTGAAACAGATGATGGTGAAATTACACAGATTTCACTTATTGCACGCGGGGACTTCACGGGTGATGGGTTGGACGAGATACTTATTCTCGCAGAAAGCTATTTTAGGATGGCGGTGGGTGGGTACTCAATGGACACGCTGTATGTATTGAGTCCAGACACCACCGAGAATCGGTTTCATTTTGTGCAAGAGGTGTATTTGAATAAAAAATCCAATTTGATGTAGATCTTGAACTGTAGAGTTCTCCGATAGATCCTGCTGAGTTTTGAGTATCGGGTTGCTCGCCCCCAGAGCAGGGGCGAGCGATGCAGGAAGGCGATCAATGACTCGACAAGAAAGAATCCGTACTGACGACCTCAGCATAGGCGAAGGCCAGTGCAGCCATAAAGGCAGCATGCACTTGAGGCGCTGGAACATGCACACCATTGAACTCAACACTGAGTGTAGCGCAGGCGTCGTGTATAAGGGTGTTGCTGTAACCTAAATCAGAAGCGGCGCGCGTGATGGCATCGATACAGATATGGCTCATGGCACCCGTGATCACTAGGCGAGTAATGTCCTCTCGCTGAAGCAGCGCGTGCAGCTCAGTGCCCTTGAAGCTGTTGACCTCATTTTTCAAAATTTGGAACTCACCATCCGCAGGCTGCAGGCTTTGATGGATGTTAGCGCCTTCGCTGCCGGGCACAAAAAAGGGTGCATCGCTGGATGGGAATTCGTGACGCACATGGATGATTGGCAGCCCACGCTGGCGGCAGTCAGCCAATACTCGAGCGGCGTTGATGGCCGCGGCTTCTACGCCCTCCAGAATCCACTTGCCACTGGGAAAATAATCGTTCTGCATATCGACGATGATCAGTGCTGTTTTACTCATGCTTTTCTCCTGTTAAAGGGTTGTCGCTCATCATAGCCTTTCCTGTTACCCTGTTCGGGTGGCAAAACTGACATTAACAAGGCTAAAACTGACATGTCTAAGACTATACTTGTCGCTATACTCATGGTGCCGGGTACTGCACTTTCCGCAGTCCACGGTTTGATCGATCTATTCTCGGCGGCCAACCGCATGTTGGCTCAATTGCAGCAGGCGCCTGATCTTCAGTTTAAGGTTGTACGTTGGACACTTGAGCAGGGGCAATTGTTACCCTTGGATGAGATGGAGTCTTCGCCGTCGTTAGTCATTGTGCCACCGATACTGGAAGGGCAGGCCTACCTTGAACCTCAACCGCTGGTTTGCTCGTTTCTGCAAGACTGGCATCGACAGGGGGCTATGATCTGTTCCGCCTGCGCGGGCTCTTTCCTATTGGCACAAGCGGGGCTGTTGGATGGGCGTAAAGCGACAACACATTGGCAACTGGAAGGTGTTTTTCGTTATCACTACCCCGAGATCGATCTAGATACCAATGCTCTGCTCTTGTCAGACTCGGATCTGGTGACCGCAGGTGGTGTGATGGCTTGGATCGATCTTGCACTGCATTTAATTGGGCGTTATGTTCCTCCTTCAGTCGTCCAAGCATTGGGACGCTTTCTGGTGGTGGATACTGGGGCGCGTCAGCAAAGCTATTACCGTTCATTCATGCCATTGATGTCGCACGGAGATGCGTCGGTTCTGAGAGTGCAGCATCATCTACATAAAGAGTATCGACACAAACAATCTACCCGAGAAATGGCGGAGCTAGCTGGCCTGACGGAGCGCACGTTTATGCGACGCTTTCACCGAGCCACTGGCTTTCGTCCCACGGAGTATCTGCAGCAACAGCGGTTGCTTAAAGCTCGCGAGGCGCTTGAGAACAGTCGAGTAACGGTCGAGCGTGTGGCGTGGGAAGTGGGATACGAAGATGTGAGCGCTTTTCGTAAGATGTTTCATAAACAGACAGGGCTAACACCTAGCCAATATCGGGAAAGGTTTGGTATTTAATGACAAAAATGTAATTTTGCTGTCATGTGTCTGAAAGAGAGCGGCGACTAAGATGAGTATAAAGCAAGCAAATGAGGAAGACATCATGCGTAAAGCAATTATACTAAGCAGCTTATTAGTGGCATCAGGTGCTGCATTTTATGCCTTTGCCGGTAATCATCAATCCGCTGGGCATCAAGGACATCAAGGGCATCATAACAAGCACGAACAGCATAGCAGCAATAGTGCCGCTCATGCGGAAATACCCGCTTCAGTGGCGGCTTATCAAGCAATTAATGATCAAATGCATTCCGCTATGAGTATCGAGTTTACGGGTGATGCCGATGTTGATTTTGTTCGTGGTATGATCCCCCATCACGAAGGCGCAGTCGAGATGGCTAAGGTGGTGTTGGAACATGGCAGCGATTCTGAAATCCGTGCTCTAGCAGAGGCGGTGATCGAAGCACAAGTGGAGGAAATTGAGATGATGCGCCGCTGGCTTGCAGAAAGAGGCCTTGATTAAGCAGCATGAAAATTCTGATCGTCGAAGATGAACACAAAACCGGCGACTATCTTCGCCAAGGCTTGAGTGAGGCCGGGTTTGTTGTTGATTTGGCACGTGATGGCATCGACGGAATGCATTTAGCACTGACTGGCGAGTATGACCTGTTAGTGCTCGATGTTATGTTGCCTGGTATTGATGGTTGGGGCATTCTTCAAGCTGTGCGCCGGGCCGAACAGGACATCCCGATCCTATTTCTAACTGCAAGAGATAGGGTCGAGGATCGCGTACAAGGGCTGGAAATGGGCGCAGATGACTATTTAATCAAACCCTTTGCGTTTTCTGAACTGCTCGCTCGCATTCGAAGTCTGGCACGTCGTGGTAAAAGTAAACCTATCGAAAATTTATACATTGCTGATTTGGAACTCGATATTATCAAGCGGCGCGTGACTCGAAGCGGGCAGAGAATCGATTTAACGGCAAAGGAATTTAGTTTACTGGAGTTGTTACTCAGACGTAGAGGAGAAGTGCTTTCTCGTTCACTGATTGCGTCTCAAGTATGGGATATGAATTTCGACAGCGACACCAATGTTATTGATGTCGCTGTGCGTCGTTTGCGTGCCAAAGTGGATGAGGCCTATGAGCCAAAACTTATTCGCACCGTCAGGGGGATGGGGTACGTTATCGAGGTAGACGAAGTGTGAGAAAAACGCTGTCTCTTACGGCTCGATTAGCGCTGCTTTTTGCCTCCATGGCCTGTGCTTTCTTAGTGTTCGTGGCGATATTTATTGATCGCAGTGTCTCTGCTCATTTTGATGAGTTGGATCTTCACGACCTGTCAGCAAAACGAGTTCAGGTTGAAGCCTTGTGGAGCCACATTCATTCAAAAGATGACCTTAAGGGATTGTCTCTTCGGATCGATGATGCGTTTGTAGGTCATGACACGGTCGCGCTGTTGATCACTCTGCCCCAAACATCATGGCAATATACCTTAAACGCGGATAAGTTCGGCGATATACACACTCAGCTGCACAATTCTCTAGACCCTTTTTTTAAATGGGATACCGCTGGGGGCGGTCATTATATTGGTCAGTCTATCCTTTTAAAAGCTGGAGTCCCTGGCGCATCTGAAGTCAACCTTTTGATTGGGTTAGATATCTCTCACCATGTTCACTTTCTCGAGCAGCTAAGGCTGTACTTAGGCTTAGGTATTGGCATGGCCACCTTGCTTGCTGGGTTATTGGGTTGGTTCGCGGCATATAAAGGATTGGCACCGATACGCAAGGTTGCTTCAACAGCCCGACAACTCTCTGCCAAACGCTTGGCTGAACGGCTTTCGACTGATGATGCGCCTGCCGAAATGCAAGAGTTAATAGAAGCCTTTAATGGCATGTTAGAGCGCTTGGAAGCTTCATTTCGTCGCTTAAATGAGTTTTCCGATGATATTGCACATGAGTTGCGCTCCCCCGTTTCCAATTTAATGACTGAGACCCAAGTTGCGCTCTCGCGTATAAGGTCTGCTGATGAATACCGGGAAGTCTTGCACTCCAACCTGGAGGAATTTGATCGCTTAGCCCGAATGATTGCGGATATGTTGTTTTTGGCTAAAACCGATAATGGCGAGCTTCCAACCCCCTTAAAAACCGTTCATCTGGATAGAGAAGTGATCGCGTTATTGGAGTTTTATGAAGCGCTTGCTGACGAAAAGCAGCTTCGACTGACATTTGAAGGGGAGGGATGGGTAAGGGGAGAGCCTTTGATGTTGCGACGGGCCTTGTCGAATCTACTGTCCAACGCTATTCGACACACACACTCTGGTGAACATATAGCTATTAACATTCATCAGCAAAAAAACGGTGTGATTTTGACCATTAGTAATCCAGGAGAGCCGATTCCTGCCGATCAAATTTCACGTATTTTTGATCGTTTTTATCGAGTTGATCCCTCACGGTCAAGACATGGTGATGGTTCTGGACTTGGCTTATCCATCACTCGTTCAATCGTTGAGGCTCATGGTGGAGAGATCTCTGTTGAATCCAATCCGGTACTTACTACTTTTATGATAAGGATTCCTCTGGCGTAAAACGTGCGAGGTCGGAGACGATTTTGTCCCAGCTTATGCAAGGTGCAGAGGTAATGGGCTTCCAATGGTTCACCCATCTTAGCGGTCAGTGTAGGTCAGCTGTAGTGTTTCGAGATGTGGGTTTTACGGTTGTAAGGTTCTTGCAAGTATTCATGGGCGAGTTTTAAAAACAGCAGATAGGTTAGCTGTTCGAGGTAGTCGCCATAACCCACACCGTCGTCGCGCAGGGTATGGCAGAAACTCCAGATTTTTTGGACTAGGGTCGATGTATTCATACGGCCTCGTTAATGAGTTCCTTTTCCATGCGTTGAATCGCACGAATCAAGTTACGGAAACTGGGTGACCTTCCATTTTCCAAGTCCAAGTGCTTGCCAATCTCACGTGAACCGGCGACTTTTTCATAACGTTTTTCGGTCAGTTTTTTCAATTCAAGGCTAGGGCTTCCTAAACATGACGAAGGTATAAGCCTGTCATACGCTCGAATAAGCCATTTGCTCGACGTTGACGGCAATGCTTATAAGATAGTTCAGGTTGAAGAGTTCGGGGCAAAAGTAAACGGCAATTGCAGAAGCACTCTGCTAAGCGCTATTGAAGAGTTGCGCGAAATTACCGGAAGCAGACCAGATTGCTTAATGGATACCTTAGACATGCTTAAAGTGATGCGAACTAATTCAAGTCAGGTTACTATACATTAAGCTAAATTTTTAAAAAATAATGACACTGAGGTCTGACACTTAGCTCTTTTTGGTATGTCACTTAACAGATTTTTGTTTATTTGAATCAATGAGTTATGCTTGATGTGAATTTCGAAAATCTGGTGGAGGTGGCGGGTTTCGAACCCGTGCCCTTTATGCTTTGTTATGCCGCTACGTTACATAATGCTTTGATTCTATTTGATGCCTGAACACTAGCCACTATTGTTAAACCGCAATGTTCCACTATGTTTTCGACACTTTATCGACACCCTTAATTATTTAGGGCAATGGCTTCTCATGTTTTCTAAAGACCTCTGATCGCCATTCTTTCTATAGTGATCAGTCCAAAAACGACACTGTGGGCTATTAAGCTGTTGAATACGCTGTTGCTGTCTAAGTTCCTCCGCTCTCATTCTTGATTCTTGTACTTGGTGTAACCTAGCTTTTTCTGCAGATGCTTCAACAGTCTTGCTAAGTCCCCAGGCGAAAAAAGTTATCCCTGCAAACCATATAGCCCATATTGCGATCATTGCACCAACGATACCCAACATTATATCAACCCATAAAGGTCTTTCTCTGCTTACTTTTCTGTTAGTGCGCCTGCTTTCTATCTCTATTCTTTCCGGCTTTATGTCATAGTTCATATCAAATCCCTGCCTTCCTTTCGAACCACCTTTTCATTACGTCCGAGCTGATTTTCAACCCGCGCTTTGAATCCCTGAGTTTGAGTGTCTAATCTCTTCGATTTCAGGGCTTATTTGTCCGGCCTCCGGAGCCACTGTCCCAGTAACTAACCATAAAGCATATTGAGGATATAGTTTTACAACTGCTTCAATTTCAGCATCAGATATCCTGGCTTTACCATTTCTAATGTTTCCCCAGCGATATCTATCAATCCCGGTCTGTTTTTCAAACCAAGTACTGGTTCTTTCATTATTGAAAAGGCTTATCAGCCTGTCTTTTATCATAGTTATAAACCATCTAAGTACTATTTACTTAGTATAATATATCATCTATATTTATTACTTAGTAGATGTTACTAAGTAAGTTAGTGATCTGTATAACCAGTAATTATAGAGGAACAACCATGGAACAACAATTGATCCCAGTCGCTACGCCAATGCCGCCTTTGATGGCATGGAGAGAGTTTGCAGATTGGATCCGCATGGATCAGGCGATTGTTCGTGGTTGGATTGAGAATGGATATTTGCCTACGGAACGTATTGGCAAGCATCGTCTTGTGAATGTCGTGTTGCTTTCAAAGCAGTTATCAGAAAAGGAGTCGATCTGATGGACACTTTCAGCCAGTTAGAAGCTTTACAGAAAATTGCTTCATCAAGAGATGATCAGAAAATTTTGATCACATTCCATGAGGATACTGATGTAGGTACACAAACCTCTTTATTGATATCAATGAAGGGCTCAATTCCGTTTTATCAGTTAAATGAAACTTATATTGATGATTTTGGGTTGTGTCATGACAGCACTCCGATAAATGCTCACAGTGCTTTAGAAATCATTCAAAGTTATCATTTTTTTGTTGAGTCATTTTTAAATGCATTCGTAGATATTTTGGTACCTGATGAAAAACCAGCATCAGAAACAATGGATCATTTCAAATTTGTTGAATTAGAAAAAAAGATTCAGAAATATCTAGATCAAGCATATGAAAACACGAAATTAGTTTTTGAACGTGAAAAAGACGTTTCATTTCTCGTTTATACATTTTCAAATCTTCTTTCTATTCGTGATGTACTTTCAATACATCGCGTTAAAGATCCATCACAAGAAATAAAACCCATAACACACCTTATGCCTTTAATTAACCAATTGTCTCAGGATGCTAAGTCATGACTAACATCATTCCCCCACGCCAAGAGCAAGTAGAAGACAAGGAAAGGCGCTTTTATATCGTCGCTCCTTCGTCTGTTTATTTGCAATTACAGCAAGAGGCCATCCAGCGCGGCACCGATTTGTGGACCCTTGGTGGATCAGTTTTAACTGCTTGGCTTGCCGCTGGTTGTCCTGATTTCTGTGCTGGTAAATCTGTTTGTCCGCCCCCGTCATCGTCGCCAATCGCGGACGTTAAGGGAGGTACTGAGTCATGAACGCAAGGGCAGAAGTGCAACGTCCCTTGCGTTCATGCCTCAGTGCCTCACAGTCCGCACAGAGATTGGCGAGGTTGTCGGGGTCGGACATGCCGCCCCCCGAGTCTGAGTCAGGAGCGACTTTGCCGCTTTTTGCTTTTGATTTTGGCAAGCAGAGCGCGCAAGGCGAAGCCTGTAGGCATGAGAGACTGTTACCCGTAAGGGCTGAGACCTTAGGCTCAGTTTGCGAAGCAAATAAGGCTCGGCCCCAAAGGGGCATGCACAAAAGAGCTTTAAGCACTATCGACTTTGTGAAGAAAAGAGCACTCACGGCAGAGGACATAGGCTTTTGCTTGATATGCGGGACTTACAGCAACTGGAAGCAATGCAGCTGCTCAAGTCCGAATAAACAGAATTTTGACCAGGTACCGAATTTATTAACGCTGGTATGCCTGGTTAAACGAAGTGCAGATGTTCGGGAGATCCATTGGCACTTATGCACCACAAAGGGTTGTAAGACCCTGATAGCAGTACCGGACAACCGTCCAGCGGTTAGATGTCCGATATGTGACCAAGTCACACAATAAACGATTATTAACACAGCAACTCAACGACGCGGCCAAGAGCTATAGAAACGCTAGCAACCCGCAAAGGAGCATTACAGATGTTTACGATTCCAAGTTCACGCAGTACCAAGACTTTGTTTGTTATCAACAAAGATTTTTACATCAGCAAAGACGGTGAATTCCGTGGCAACATCCAAGCGCTGACGCCCACTGACACGAGCCGCAACAAGCGGGGATTTTCAGTTGTTGAATACACGTTAGACGCTCCGGTTTATGACGCATTGGGCGACACATTCCCGACCATGGCGACGTTTGAGAGTGAGCCACGTGAGTCAAGGAACCGTTTTGGCAACATGACGAACACGGATCACATATTGAAATTGATTTCCTTGGGCGACGGCCAACAGCCAGCCTCTACAACTGATAAGCCCTCTAACGCAGTTAAGGGCTAACAAAAATGATTTTATGTCTGACGCCTAACGGTTCCGGCCAATACAGCTTAACAGAAACACTGGTTGAACAGTGTGCTGGATTTGTTGCGATCCCTGCGTCAGACGTCCAGTTCCTGAGTAGCAGTATGACAGTAGACCCGACGCAGATGGGTTTAACCTATGCGTTTTCGTTTGGTGCCGTACTGACATTCTGGAGTTTAGGACTGGCATACCGCTGGTCCACAAAATCCATCAATATCGCGTCAAAATGACGCTAGGAGTTTAGAAAATGGCAGACGTATTTGCAGCAGTAGACTTGGCCGGAGCATCAGCGGCAGTAATTGGCTTTATGGTACTGGGTATTGGTATCACCTTGGCCTTTGCCGCTGGCCGACTGGGTAAAAAAGGCATCAACTCAGCCGCTCGTTAATCTGTGCTGATGTCACTTACGGAGGCGGCGTTTCACGTCGCCTTTTTATTTCTGGGCACTGCAAGTGCAATGGCATTAATACTGGGGGCAGGGCGATAGCTGCCCCTGATTTAAAAAAAGACACTATGATTTAAGGAAGGTTTAGGATGAATATGAGAAGGCTTTTATTTTTTTTATTATTTTTTATTAGTTCTTTTCATGCTAAATCATCTGATTATGATCCTGCATATTTTTATTATACTAACTATAGCATGTGGGTTTATTACGGTGTATCTCAGACGCCAATGGGTGCATGTTCTAAAATAACTCACCCTGAATTTGGATCGGGTGCATCTGTAATAAGAGATAGTCCGAATGTCTGGTCATGTATGTCTTCATTTATTGAATCACAAGATAGCACTATGTTTTTAGGTCAAGTATTTCGCGGTGCTTGTCCTAATCATCCTATTTGTAGTCAACCACCTCCACCGGACCCAAACAACTGCCCTTCATCAGGTACACCAGTAACCGTTGTTAATAGATTAAACTGGGGTGAATCAGGATTAGATCAACCTATTACTGTAGGTGGAGCAAGATCAATTAACGGCTGTGAAGTTGTTCCACTTTATACAGATGTCGCCTGTGACTCTGACGAAACAATCAGATGCAATGTTATTACAGGCAATCAATATACAGGAAATCAAACTCCTACTAACGAACCCATACCAGAAATAGACTCAGATGATATTCTAGAATCTGAGCCTAGCTTTGAACCCATCGGTGTAAAACCTGCTGAATCATCCGTTAACGTAGAGCGTGACACAATCACAATGCCTGATGGCACTATGATTGAAACTGAAACAACAGTCACAAATGAAGTGCGAGGCGTTGGAACTGATCGAGTCGAAAATGAACAAGTAACTGTTGTTCAGATGTCGAATGGAATTACGAAGACAGAAACGACAGTCCAAACAACGATTACGAATCCTGACGGTTCAAAAGCCGTTCAAACGGAAACGGTCACAACCTATACAAACAATGGCGTTGAAACATTCACAGTCCAGAAGCCACTTGGCCCAGTCACGAACAGCGCAACAGCTCCTGTCAGTTCATCAACAACTAATACGACGATTAATAATTATGGCCCTGACGGCAAACTAACCAGTTCTGAAAGCTCAAGCTCTTCAACTGGAGACCAAGTCGGTGGAGGCTCAGGATCTGGAAGCGGTCAAGGTGGAGATTGTGAGGGGCTCGAATGTGAAGATGTTATGGGTGGTCCAGAATATCAAGAGGGTGGTTCATGGTGGGAAAGCTCTTATCCTGATGGCCTAGCCGGAATTTTCGAAACGCACAAAGAGGCGCTTATTCAAGCCTCTATGATTGGTGTGATTACAGACACCGCTGGTATATCTGCTAATGGTTCATTCCCGCTTTTTACATTTCCTGGCTATTCAATCGGTCCAATGTCTGTCCCTGCATCACAAATAGAACTTGATTCTCGCGTAGTCCCATTTATGCGAATAGCCTTTTTATTCATAGCGGCCGTTGTATGCCGTCGTCTGATTTTTGGGGGTTAACATGATTAATAAAGTACTAGGTTTTTTCAAAACCCTTTGGGAAAACTTTTTAACACTCATGCGTGATGTCTTACTGACATTGTTTGATGCAATCAAAGAGGTTTTTTTCTATCTCTTTGACATGATCCTTCTGCTTGTTATCTCGACAATATCCGGCATCGGTGAACTAGGCTCGTTTGCTATTGGCCCTTTACTGAATCAACTCCCACCAGAAGCAAAACAAGTTCTCGCAGCTGTCGGATTCGTTGAGGCAATGGGCATGATTTCAGCGGCTCTTGTCATTCGCTTAATTTTGCAGCTTATCCCGTTTGTGAGGCTCGGATCATGATCGAGCTGAATCCAGTTGACTATTTATTGATTGCTTCACTCCTGAACGTTTACTTTAATCTTGCAGGTACCTTTTCATGATTTTTTTGATAATGGGTCGTCCAGGTGGCGGAAAATCCTACGAGTCTGTTGCTTACCATGTTATTCCAGCCCTTAATGAAGGTCGAAAGGTTATTACAAATCTGCCATTAAAGATTGACTATATAAAAGCTGTTTTTGGGTCAGCTGTTGCTGATCTTATTGAATTTAAGTTCCCCACAAAAGAAAACCCGGTTCCATTCTCAACACTGGCAGATTATGGGGATACATGGACACATCCAGAAACTGGTGTTGGTCCCCTTTATGTTATCGACGAATGCCATAAACCACTACGGCGTGGTAAAACCAAACAGGATGTTGAAGAATGGTATGCAGAACATCGACATTCAAAGTCGGATATTTTATTAATTTCTCAATATCACAGAAAGTTAGATCTAAACATATGTGATTTGATTGATATTGTTTATTCTCTTGGTAAGCAAACAATGTTTGGTTCCCAAGAAAGGTATGTCAGACACACAAAATCCGGTATACGTGGAACTACACTGGATACACAAGTTCGCACGTATGATCCTGCATTCTTTCCTTTTTATCAGTCTCATACTGCATCTACCACAGCAGGTAAAGAGGCTACCGTAAGGGATGTAAAACCCATCTGGAAAAAATGGCAGTTCGTAGGAGCTGCATTATTTTTAGTGTCTGGTGTCACCATGATGCTCGTTAGTGTTCCAAATATGTTCGGAACTAAGTCATCTTCACAGCCAACCCAAAGCACAGCATCAAAAACTGACCCCACATTTACCATGCTTTCAAACCAGTTTGACATGCTCGAAGGCTCCGGCCAGACAGAAACATACGTCTATACCGATACATTGCCCGCAGATCCGGCTCAAGCAAAAGCCAATCTGCACCCATTTTCAGAATTCCAGCTTCGAATATCCGGCAATGTTAACTCACCCAAGGGCCCTACGATTGTCATTAGGGCTTTACAGAATGGCCAGTTCGCCTTTGTCCTTACTGACAATGATTTGCTTAATGCGGGTTACACATTTGATCAACGTGGAGATTGTCTCATGCACATTCAGTATCAGAACTACAACGGCTTTATAACCTGTGGAGCCGCATCACAATCGATTCAGGCGGCGATGTGATTAGAAGGGGCCCCTCTGGCGGTAGTCGTCTAATCACATCGCCGCCTGAGACGTCCTTGTAACACGTCTTTAAACATGTAGAGAAACGTTCCGTTATATAACTGTTAGGTGCTCGTTATGACAAAGCCAATTGATCAACATAGAATTAATTTTGGAGGAAAAGAAGACCCGAAAGGCCGCTTATTCGTTTGTCCAAAAACGGCTGCAATCACTGATCTCAAAAACGTTCGTGTATTGCACACTGGCGTTGATACGGTGCGTCAGTTGTACCGCGGCAAGCTTGTACCAGGTCTAGTTGATAAGTTGGCTGAATCAAACGGTCATGTGTCGATGTTCGGCACCGTTTGGTTTGCAGGTCGTGTCGGTCGAGACTCTGGTTATCAATACAAGCTACAAAATTTGGATCTTGGTTTGATCCTGCTGGTAAAGAATTTCAATGCTAAGCCTGAACACTTTGGCCCTCACCTGAAAATTGAAGTATCGCCCCATCTGATCCAAAGCAGGACTCCTGAGGATCTGCAAAAGCTCCTAGACTCATATGCTCACCAGGTACTTGATGAATGTACACATAACCAATGTGCAATTCATATCGCCGTTGACATACAAGGCTATAACCTGCCAAGCGATTTGGTTGCACGTATGCACTGCAAAGCTCGCGCTCAACGTGATATATCAGGCGTTCAGCGTATAGAATTTGATGGTAAGTTTGCTGTGTACGGAAGGGGAGAAACGTTCATGTGGGGCGCTCCATCGGGTATACAACTGTCTATGTATAACAAGACAGCTCAGGCAAAGGCCATTGATAAACTGGACTATTGGGAATCGATTTGGCGATCACACGATAACCCTTTCGATGACAAAGACCCGCTTAACTATGACCCTTCAATGCCGGTTCTTAGAATTGAGCTTCGCTATCATCATTCTGTCATTGAACAGTTTGCTCAAGGCTCTGTAAACGTCACATCTGGCGCTGTTATTGATACCCATACATATGCTGATCTGGTACCGCACTTAACGGCAATTTGGCGCTATGGACTGTCTAACTTCAAGCTACTTGATACACCATCGACTTACAACGCACTTTGGACGTTCTTGCGCCAAGATATCATCGTTTCAATCCCTCCTGATCTGACACCAGACGACGTTGAATACAAGCGGCACTATAAAACGGCATCCGGCTTTAGTGGTAAAAACGTTGAGTTGTTCCTGGGCAACATGATCAGCTTATTGGCCCGTGAGGGTGTTGGAGCAAAAAAGGCGTTTAACAGTCTACAGCGTTGGGAGTGTTGGACTGTTATCAAGGATCATTTTGAGCAAAAGGGCAAAACTGAGCGTGATATTTACGACTGGATACGAGACAAGCTGACTGAACGAACTATCAGATGGGGTGTTGCTGTCTGATGATTACACAGAAACTGAATGGCCGTTGGCTAGTTGATATTGAGCCTATTAAGGGTAAACGCTTCCGTAAGACATTCGACACTAAAGCAGACTGTAAACGCTTCGAAGCAGCAATTCTTGCTAAGTATGCCGAAAATCCGCTTTGGGTTGATGTACGCTCAGACAAGAGAAAATTAACAGAGTTGATTGACCTATGGTTTACTCTTCATGGCCATACACTTAAAGATGCTAAACGACGCTATCATGCAGTTTTGCGAATCGCTGCAGCTCTTGGCAATCCCATCGCATCTATATTGTCTGCATCATCCTATCTATTGTATAGAAAACAGCGCTTGAATGATGGACTGGCGGCTAAGACTCTTAACAATGAGCTGATTTATCTTCGTTCTGTTTACAATGAGCTTTCTGCACTACAACAGATTAGCTATCAAAACCCCTTGGACAAGGTTAAGCCGTTGAAGGTACTTGAAAGGGAATTATCCTGGTTAACTCATGAAGAGATTACCTTGCTTCGTAAGACTGTTCAGGACCGGACTGCTCTTAATCAGAATCCTCATTTAGCTATATTGATTGATATATGTCTTTCAACGGGTGCTCGATGGTCCGAAGCTGAAAACATTAATTCAGCAACTTTGAGAAATAACCAGGTAACGTTTGTTAAAACGAAAAGTAACCGTAATCGTACGATCCCCATAAGTGTTGATCTTGCTCAACGGATTGTTCAACATTGGACAAGCTACGGTAATTTTACGAGTTCTATTGGTGCTTTTCGGCGTGTTTTGGAAAAGTCTGGTATCGATTTACCACCAGGTCAGGCAACGCATGTTTTACGTCATACGTTTGCAAGCCACTTCGTAATGAATGGGGGTAATATTGTTACTTTGCAGAAAATTTTGGGTCACTCATCCGTAAAGACAACAATGCGCTATGCACACCTTTGTTCTGACTTTTTGAATGATTCTTTGAGGCTTAATCCGTTGAGTTTCGACAGTTTATCGACACCCAAGTGATTTTATTTTTAGAAGTGATTGTTTTTAAAGGGTTTGTCTGGTGGAGGTGGCGGGTTTCGAACCCGCGTCCGCCAATCCTCTGCCTTAAGATCTACATGCTTAGGCTTCTCTATTCAATTAACCCGTCACGACCCGAGAGCCAGGGTGTTATGGGCGAGCTCTTTTAGTTTTAACCGTTCAGCTTAGAGCAAAGCATCCGGGCGATTCTGTCTCATATGACACCGCGAACCTCTGAGTTACAGACACCTTAGAGTGCGGCGCTAGCCGACTTAAGCGGCTAGAGCGTAGTTATCGTCGTTTGCAACTATAACAATGTGATGAGGGATTTACGAGAATCATCACGTTCTCGACATGCACCCAAGGGTTCGTAACCAGCGTCGAAGCCATGTCACCCCCAGATAAGAGCCGAAGTATAGACGAATCTATAGGATAACGCCAATCTTCTCTTCAGCTCAGTCCAACATTTTTTGGCCTATACTTTAAATTTCTCCGCTTCACTTTGCAGTTGCTGAGCCAGCTCCGCCAGTTGTTGGCTGGCCATGGCACTTTGCTCAGCGCCGCTGACCACTTCAGAAACACTTCGAGCCACCATGGTGACATTTTCATTAATTTCATTGGCAACAGCGGTTTGTTCTTCGGTGGCACTGGATATCTGGACATTCATATCGGCAATAGTGCCGATGGCTGCACCCACATGTTCAAACGATTCACCATTTTCCCGTGCATCAACGACACCCGCTTGTGCTTGTTGAGTCGATTTTCTCATGTCCTCAACCGCTTCTCTGGCAACTTTTTGCAGTGTATTAATGGTTTTCTGGATGCGTTCAGTCGATTGCTGAGTATTGGCGGCTAGGCTTCTGACCTCATCCGCGACTACCGAGAAGCCGCGGCCCGCATCTCCAGCGCGAGCAGCTTCGATTGCAGCATTCAGCGCCAATAGATTGGTTTGTTCGGCAATGCCTTCAATTACATCTAACACTTCGGTGATTCGTTGAGTTTGCTCATCAAGTGCAGATATTTGCACAGCCGATTGCTCAATACTCTGTGCGAGGGATTCTATAGCCGAAACCGTACGACGTGAGCGATCTTGCCCTTTTTTAGCTAGCTCATTTGCTTGTTCAGCAGAGTAAGAGGCATTCTGTGCATTACTTGCAACTTCAGAGATAGCGGCAGTCATTTGATTGATTGCAGTTGCTATCATCGTGGTTTGTTGTTCTTGCTCCTGAGCTGTGCCACTCACCTGTTGGCTGATGGCGCTCATTTCTTCAGCTGAGGCTGCGAGTTGATGAGTAGCTCGAACAAGGTTCTCAATTAAGCTTTGGAAATGATTCATCATGCCATTGAATGATTTGCTCAGAAGCGCAATCTCATCTTTACCCGAAACATCGGCGCGTATTCTCAAATCCGACTCTGAGCTAATGCGTGACATACTGTTGGATAAAGAGGCGATTGGCTTTCTGATAGATGATGAAATCTGCCAGCCGAAAACCAATAGCAGAATAACCACCACCGTGCCAATCGATATAAACAGGATCAGGTCTTTGGAAAACTGCTCAACGGATTGGTCTTTTAGGGCTGATGCTTCATTAAGTTGATATTCAATTAAGTCATCTAGTCCAGCTCTTAGTGGACCAAACGTCGCATTTAATCTGAAATTAAACGAGTTGAAGTCCATCAATATCAATGCACCCGATTCAGCTTGGCTTGTAAAATCAGCGATTAAAGATTGACTGCGTTCAATCAGTTTGGCAACGTCGCTGGAGAGTGCTAACTCCTCTTCTGAGTTGCCAATACTTTCTAAGTAGCTTGCCCAGTAGCGTTGATATGTGGATTGGGCTTGATTTAAGTCCGACATCAGTTGGCTGTAAGTGAGTGTTTCTTGGTGAAAGCTCTGGAAAAGATTAACCATTTCGACTGTAAGTGCATCAGACACAAACTTAATGTCTCGTGACGGAACCACAGCTTCAAAATAAATCGATTCTGTACTTTTGATCAGAGAGCGCATATCCGAGATAGCGATTAAAATGATACTCGCAACTGCTAATATTGGAAGCAGGGTGAGTAGAAGAAGACGAATTGATATTGACAGGTTTCGAAGCATAGTCTTACACCTTTATAGTTATTTAGGTAAGACTATCGTTACAAAGAATCTAGGTAAAGCGTAAAGTGCTTATTGGGCGGCCATTACGCGTTGTTTTTGGCGATCCCAGTCTTTGTCTTTTTCGGCAGCTCGCTTGTCGTGAAGTTTTTTACCTTTAACCAAGGCGATTTCACACTTCACTCGGCCGTTTTTCCAATACAGCGCAAGAGCGACACAGGTATAACCTTTTGCTTGAGTGGCACCAATGAGTCTGTCGATTTCACGACGGTTGAGAAGAAGCTTTCTATCGCGTTTGGGCTCTGCTAAAACGTGTGTACAGGCAGAGATAAGCGGTGTGAAGTGAGCGCCGACAAGCCATGCCTCACTGTTTTTGAGGACAACATAGGAGTCGACAAGTTGAGCGCGCCCGTCTCTTAGGCTTTTGACTTCCCATCCAGTCAACACAAGGCCTGCTTCGAACTTTTGTTCAATGCTGTATTCGTGGCGTGCCTTTCGGTTTTGGCAAATGGTTGAACTGGTAGGTTTTGCTTTCTTTTTTGACATGCGCGCATTATATAGAGGCTCTAGACGCTTTAAAAGCAGTTTGTGTGCTGAAAATGTTGTTATCTTTAAAAGAAAATATAACAATTCAACGACTCAATACGAACGTCCACTCAAAAGGCAGATATATCGTTATGCCCTCATTTAGCTCAATACATGGGAGCTGGTCTCATCGCTGGGTGTTCATTCTGGCAGTCACTGGCTCATCGGTTGGATTAGGAAATATCTGGAAATTTCCCTACATGGCGGGCGAGAATGGGGGCGGCACCTTTTTATTAATTTACATCATTTGTGTTTGTCTTATTGGCTTCCCTCTCATGATGGCGGAGATCGTCATCGGGCGGCACGGACGTTTGAGTCCTGTCAATTCATTAAAAGCTGTCGCTCTGTTCTCCAATCAAGACCCGCGCTGGCGCTACCTTGGCAGCATGGGGATGTTTACGGGTTTTTTGATTTTTTCCTTTTACTCCGTTGTCGCTGCATGGATTTTGCATTACCTGCTGGCCCTTTTGACAGGTCGTATTGCGGATGTGGGTGTAGATCAAGCGACACGTTACTTCGGTGAGTTGCTGCTGAATACAGAGGCCTTGTTAGTCGGTCATACATTTTTTGTCTGCTTGGTTGTATGGGTTCTAAGTTTCGGTGTGCGTCGAGGGCTTGATCGAGCCATTCGATACATGATGCCAGTTTTGATTATGTTGCTGATTATGTTGGTTGTCTATGCAACCAGCACAGGCTATATGCCGCATGCCATCACTTTTCTGTTTCATTTTGATTGGTATTATGTGACGGCTGAGGTGTTGCTGGTCGCAATGGGGCATGCGTTTTTCACCCTATCATTGGGTATGGGGACGGTAATGGCGTATGGCGCGTATTTGTCGGGAAAAGAGTCAATCGGGCGTTCAGTGGTCATGATCGGGGCGTTGGATACATTGATAGCAATTTTGGTTGGATTGGCTATCTTTCCCATCGTGTTTGCCTATCAAATGGCTCCCGCCACTGGGCCTAGTTTATTGTTTGTTTCCCTTCCGGTTGTGTTTGCGCAAATGCCTGGAGGGCAAGTCATTGGTTTTATGTTCTTTTTAATGGTTGCACTGACGGCTTGGTCTTCCGCCATTTCATTGATGGAACCGATTACAGCATGGATGATCGAAAAGTTTCGTGTACAGCGTCATCAAGCTGCCGTGTTGATGGGGTTTGCCGCTTGGGTGTTGGGTGTGGCAACGCTCTACTCCTTTGGGGCCTTGTCACATTGGACAGTCTTTTCATTGAACCTGTTTGATCTACTTAATGTTGTGACTACAAATCTTCTTTTACCCATCGGTGGCATGCTATTGGCGATCTTTTCTGGCTGGTTTATGTCTGAATCCATGGCTAAAAAAGAATTAAATTTACCCGAAAATGGTGTCTTTGAAATTTGGCAGGGGTGTATTCGCTTTATTGTCCCGACTGCAATAGGCGTCATCTTTGTAATGAATCTGTATAATGTCGTTTTGTAGTTTAGCCAGCGGATCTAAAACGGATGACAGAAGTCCATAAAACAGCACTAGTACTGCATACAGCTGAGCAAATGTTTGACCTTATCAATGATGTTGCTCGCTACCCTGACTTTGTACCTTGGTGCTCAAAAGTTGAAGTTAAGCATGATACAGCAGACTCAATAGAGGCTACACTCTATGTCTCTAAGGCTGGCCTTAACTATCATTTCACGACCCGAAACTCCAAAAAACGCCCTGTCTATATGGATATGGCATTGGTCGAAGGACCTTTTTCAGCGTTTAGTGCCGTGTGGACGCTGACTCCCTTGAGCGATGAGGCTTGTAAAGTTGAGTTCTCAATGAAGTTTGATTTTTCGGGTAAGTTGGCGAGCTTTGCAATGGGCAAGGTGTTTAATTCTGTGGCAACCACGATGGTCGATGTGTTTGTGCAAAGAGCCGATGAGTTATACGGATCAGGTTTTTAGGAGATGAGCAGCCATGATTAAGGTTGAGGTGGCGTATGCCATGCCAAATGAGCAAAAAATCATTGCAGTGAATGTAAGCGACAATACAACAATATTTGAGGCAGTGGTTCAGTCGAAGATTGTTGAGGCGTTTCCAGAAATCGATGTCGAAACGGCTCCGATGGGGATCTTTAGTAAGTCAGTTAAAGATGTCAAAAACACCCTAGTGCGTGAAGGCGATCGTATAGAAATATATCGGCCTCTGATTGCGGATCCTAAAGAGATTCGAGCACGCAAGGCCGCTGAAAAAGCAAAGCACGAAAAGGCCAACCAAAACAATTAGTTCTGGTTGGCGTTCGTAAAAGGCATTACTTACTGAGCGGGAACCGAAGATGGTTTATAATCTCCAGTAATGCCAGATAAGCGGCCATCTTCAAAGAAAAGGGTTACCCGTTCTTTTGATGTTTTTTTGCCGCCTTTTTTAAGGCTGTAAATGTAATCCCAGCGCTCGTCGTTGAATGTATCTGTGACAAGGGGGGTACCTAATACAAACCTAACTTGGTTGTACGTCATTCCGGGCCGGAGCTGGTCAACCATCTCTTGAGTGACTATATTTCCTTGAGGGATATCAATTTTATATACCCCTGGAAAACATCCGGAAATTAATAAGGTGGTTAACAGGACAGTTAAAACTTTGCGCATTTGTAAATAACTTCCACTTTGCTGTCTAAACATTGATAATGAAGTCTACCACCGCATAACCCAAACCGCATAGTGAATAGAGACAGATTATGGCACTCGAAAATCAAGAACTCCGTAAAGCGGGTCTTAAAGTCACCTTACCTAGGGTAAAAATCTACCAGCTTTTAGAAAAAGCCGGAGAAAGTGAGCACTTTAGTGCAGAAGATATCTATAAGATGTTGATGGAGCAAGGTGAGGATGTTGGCCTCGCAACCGTTTATCGTGTGTTAACTCAATTTGAATCCGCCGGTTTAGTGTGTCGTCATCATTTTGAGGGCGGTCATTCCGTCTTTGAGTTGGCACGAGATGATGATCATGACCACATGGTTTGTATTAAAACTGGGAGAGTCAGCGAATTCACGGATCCAAGATTGAATGCTCTCTTAGATGAAATTGCCAAGGCAAACGGCTTTAACATCTCAGATAGAACTCTATATCTGTACGGGCAGTTTGAAGACGATAAAGCGTAAAAGGAAGGTTGGAAAAAGCGGGTAAGAATGCTTACCCGCTTTGTTCTCTGTTGCTTGAAGGGCGTCTAGCAGAAAGGGATTTTGAATCGTTACACTGATGTGAATAAACAGCGTAATTGTTAATGAACTCGAAGCATTTCCCTTGCATGCTCAAAGGACGTGTCCGTGAGTTCAATTCCTCCTAGCATTCGTGCCACTTCGTGCACTCTTCTATCATCACTTAGAACATCAATTCGCGTTTGCGTCTGATTTTTTTGACTTGTTTTACTCACGAAGAGATGCTGGTGCCCCTGAGAGGCAACTTGAGGCTGGTGTGTCACGCATAAAACTTGAGTGCGCTCGCCAAGCTTTCTAAGCATGCGTCCAACGACCTCTGCTATCGCTCCACCAATGCCCACATCGACTTCATCAAAGACCAGCGTGGGTGTATTAGATGTTTCGGCAGTGACCACCTGAATGGCAAGGCTGATACGAGACAGCTCACCACCAGATGCAACTTTGGCAAGCGGTTTAGCTTTTTGGCCTTTGTTAGTGCTAATTAAGAATTCAACCTCTTCCAAGCCCGCAGCACTGTAGGTGTTTTGAGCCAATGGTGTTAGTTGAACTGAGAAGTGTGCGGCAAGCATACCCAGAGTGTGTAATTGACTATCAACGGCTTTGCTAAGCTTTTCAGCAAATTGCTGTCTCTTTTTACTTAGGTTTTCGGCCTGTTTAAGGTACGCTGCTAAGGCGAGGTCTACTTCTGCTTTAAGTTCGGCTATTGCTTCATCTGAGCGGCTGATGTTGCTCATTTCATCTTGTAATTGTCGATGTAAAGCGGGCAGTTGTTCGGGCAATACTCGATGTTTGCGAGCGACATCATAGATGCTGGTTAAGCGCTCAGTCACTTCTTGCAAACGTTCAGGATTGATTTCAACGCTGTCGACATAATGTCGAATTTCGTGTCCCGCTTCATCGATTTGAATCAACGCACTGTTGAGCAATTCATTGGCTTGTAGCAAACGTGGCGACTGGCTTTGCATGTTGTCAAGCAGTTGTAAGCAGTGGTTCAAAATTGCGATGGCATTTTCGTCTTCACTGTCACTGGTTAATGCCAGTAACTGATGACCAGAGCGAAGAATATCTCCCGCATTTTCGAGCCTTTGCTGTTCTTCTTCTAGGTCCGATAATTCGGCTTCGGTTAAGCTAAGTTGCTCCAGTTCTTCGAGTTGATAGCTAAGTAATTGGATTCGGGCGTTTTTTTCGCTGCTTTGCTCTGTTGCGACCTTTAGTTCGTTTTGTAAGTGATGCCAGCGTAAGAAGTGACGTTTAACGTCTTCCGCTAGGGGAGTATGGTTGGCATAGGCATCCAATAAGACGCGGTGATGATCTTTTTTAAGTAAACGTTGATGTTCGTGTTGACCATGAATATCCACCAAAAGCTGCCCCAATTCTTTAAGCATGGCTAAGGGAGTGGGCTGACCATTGATATAGCTTCGGCTACGACCTTCGTTCGTGATAATGCGTCTGACAAGGCATTCTGAGTCCTGCTCAAGATCATGCTCTTTAAGCCAATTGAGTGCTTCGGGAATCTGGGTGATGTCATAGCTGGCTGCAATCTCGGCGCGCTCAGCGCCAACCCTGACGGTGTCTGAATCGGCGCGATCACCCAGGGTTAGGCCCAATGCGTCAAGCATGATGGACTTACCTGCGCCGGTTTCCCCGCTAATGACCGTCATTCCAGTATTTAGGTCTAAGTCAAGGCGTTCAACAATGGCAAAATTTCGGATTGATAATTGGGTCAGCATGATGGTCAACACATGGTTATTTATACAGTAGTTAATGTATAAGCCATTTTGAAAAAACGCGCAAGTCTTGAGTGAAAAAACTTTTGCTAGCCCTTGAAGACGAGCCTGATGCCCCCATCTAGGGTAATAACTTTTTTGCGGGTTTTTTGATTAGTTAATGGGAGAAGTAAGATGGCGACTGAGCAACAGAAGCAGTCTGAACAGCAGCATGCAGAGTCACGTGATGAGAATTTAGTCGATCAGGTTGAGTCTTCTGTAAACGAGGCCGATCTTGCTGAAGAGATCAGCGAAGCATCTGCGCAACAGGGAGCAGAGCCAGCTGAGTTGCTTGTGTTGGCACAAGCGCGTATTGATGAATTGACCCACGAATTGAGTGAACAAAAATTAAGAACAGCGGCCGAAGTTCAAAATATTCGCCGTCGTGCAGAACAAGATGTCGAAAAAGCGCATAAATTCGCACTGGATAAGTTCGCTCAAGAATTGCTGCCTGTTGTTGATAGTTTGGAAAGAGCAATTGATGCCTGCCAAGCGGAAGATGATGCGACGGTAGCGTTACGCGAAGGGGTGGAGATGACCCTAACGCTTTTCTTAAATAGCGTTGCCAAGTTCAACCTAGAGCCTGTCAATCCGATTGAGCAGCCTTTTGATCCCGAGTTGCATCAGGCCATTTCAATGGTAGATGTTCCAAATATGGCGGCGAATACAGTGGTTTCTGTGATGCAGAAGGGCTACACGCTGAATGGACGCTTAGTGCGCCCTGCCATGGTCGTTGTTGCAAAAGGTTAATTTTTAGGCTTGAAATGTCTTGATTAAACCCCATATACACATCATCGAAAAAATACGTTTTTACAACGATTACAGAATTTAAACCGCACGGCGGTTATGAAACAGACGGAGCATAAAATGGGCAGAATTATCGGTATTGATTTAGGTACAACCAACTCATGCGTTGCAATTCTTGATGGCGACAAAACACGCGTAATCGAAAACGCAGAAGGGGATCGTACCACTCCATCGATTATCGCCTTTACGAACGATGGCGAGACGCTTGTGGGCCAGTCTGCCAAACGTCAGGCGGTGACCAACCCAGACAACACGCTATTCGCGATCAAGCGACTGATTGGTCGTCGTTTTGAAGACGATGTCGTGCAAAAAGATATCAAGATGGTGCCGTACAAAATTGTCAAAGCTGACAATGGCGATGCTTGGGTACAAGTACGCGACAAAAAAATGGCACCACCACAGGTCTCTGCAGAGATCCTGAAAAAAATGAAAAAAACCGCTGAAGACTTCCTAGGTGAAGCCGTAACCGAAGCGGTTATTACAGTACCGGCTTACTTCAATGATTCTCAGCGTCAAGCAACAAAAGATGCGGGTCGTATTGCAGGCTTAGAAGTTAAACGTATCATCAACGAGCCAACGGCTGCGGCTTTGGCGTACGGTATGGACCAGTCTAAAGGCGATAAAACCATCGCTGTATTTGACTTGGGTGGCGGTACTTTCGACGTCTCAATCATTGAGATTGCCGATGTTGATGGTGAGCATCAATTCGAAGTGTTGGCGACAAACGGTGATACCTTCTTGGGTGGTGAAGATTTCGACTTAGCAATCATTAACTACTTGGCGGATCAGTTTAAGAAAGAATCGGGTATTGATCTGCATAATGATCCTTTAGCGCTACAGCGTTTGAAAGAAGCGGCTGAAAAAGCAAAAGTAGAATTGTCATCATCACAGCAAACCGATGTGAATTTACCGTACATCACCGCAGACGCAAGTGGTCCAAAACACTTAAACGTTAAGCTGACACGTGCTAAATTGGAATCCTTGGTTGAAGATTTGGTTGAGCGTTCATTAGAGCCTTGCCGCATTGCGATGAAAGATGCAGGTTTATCAGCGTCTGAAATCAACGAAGTCATTCTCGTTGGCGGTCAGACACGTATGCCACTGGTGCAAAAGCGTGTTAGTGAGTTCTTTGGTAAAGAGCCACGCAAAGACGTCAACCCAGATGAGGCTGTTGCGATTGGTGCGGCGATTCAGGGCGCGGTACTGTCCGGTGACGTAAAAGACGTTCTCTTGCTCGACGTAACACCTTTAAGCTTGGGTATTGAGACCATGGGTGGGGTTGCGACGCCGCTGATTGAGAAAAACACTACGATTCCAACCAAAAAATCTCAGGTGTTCTCAACCGCGGATGACAATCAAACAGCGGTAACGATTCATGTTGTTCAGGGTGAGCGTAAGCAAGCGTCACAAAACAAGTCGTTGGGACGTTTCGATTTGGCAGATATTCCACCAGCACCTCGTGGCGTACCGCAAATTGAAGTGACGTTCGACATCGATGCCAACGGTATCTTGAACGTGTCTGCGAAGGATAAAGCGACTGGCAAGCAACAGTCTATCGTGATCAAAGCCTCTTCAGGTTTGAGCGATGACGAAGTTGAGCAAATGGTACGCGATGCTGAGGCGCATGCTGAAGAAGACCGTAAGTTTGAAGAGTTGTCACAAGCACGTAACCAAGGCGATGCCATGGTTCACACCGCTAAGAAGACTCTAAAAGATGCGGGCGATAAAGTGTCTGCAGACGAAAAAACCAACATTGAAAGTGCTATTTCTGCACTTGAAGACGTCCTAAAAGGCGACGACAAGGCTGAGATTGAAAGCAAAACTGAAGCACTGACTGAAGCGATTTCAGCTGTGGCTCAAAAAATGTATGCAGATGCCGCCGCTGCTGAGGGAGCATCTGATGCAGGTGCTGAACAAAAGCCTGCCGATGATGTGGTTGATGCAGAGTTTGAAGAAGTTAAGGATGATAAAAAGTAAGCATCCGCGGCTGTAAAGTACAAATGTGTGGCAGCGCGGGCAAAGGCCCGCGTTGTCGTGTCCGGCTCCCGGAGGAGTCATAGATAACCGGATCAGATTCGGACTATGTCAAAAACAGACTACTACGAACTACTGGGTGTCTCTCGTGATGCCTCAGACCGCGATATCAAAAAAGCGTATCGCCGTCTTGCAATGAAATATCATCCGGATCGTAATCCCGGAGATAAAGAGTCAGAAGATAAATTCAAAGAGCTAAGCGAAGCCTACGAAGTCTTGTCTGACAATCAGAAAAAAGCGGCCTATGACCGATTTGGTCATGCGGGTGTTGATGGTCAAGCCGGTGGCTTTGGCGGAGGCGGTGGCTTTGAAGGTAACTTCTCAGATATCTTTGGCGATGTCTTTGGGGATATCTTCGGTGGAGGGCAGCGTCGCAGCAGTGTGCAGCGAGGTGCCGATCTACGTTACAACCTAGACCTTACGCTTGAAGAAGCCGTACGTGGTTGTGAAAAAAGTTTGCGCGTACCTTCTTTGGCCAGTTGCGACGTCTGCAACGGCAGTGGTGCGAAACCTGGAACCAGTGCTAAAACCTGTTCAACCTGTGGTGGTGTGGGTCAGGTTAGAATGCAGCAGGGGTTTTTCTCTGTTCAGCAAACCTGTCCTACCTGTCATGGCTCGGGCAAGATTATTCCAGATCCTTGCACAGCGTGTCATGGGCATGGACGTGTTGAAAAGGTCAAAACGCTTCAGGTTAAAATTCCTGCAGGTGTTGATACAGGTGATCGTATTCGCTTGGCCGGAGAAGGTGAAGCTGGCGCCAATGGTGGCCCAACGGGCGACTTGTATGTTCAGGTAAATGTCCGTGAACATCCGATCTTCCAGCGTGATGGAAAGCACTTATATTGTGAAGTTCCAATCAGCTTCGTGGATGCCGCACTCGGTGGCGAGCTTGACGTGCCAACATTGGATGGACGCGTCAAACTAAAAGTACCTGCGGAGACGCAAACCGGAAAGTTATTCCGCTTGCGTGGCAAAGGTATAACGCCAGTTCGCGGTGGTGGTGTGGGCGATTTGATGGTCAAAGTGATTGTTGAAACACCGGTTAATCTTAACAGTCGTCAGAAAGAGCTCTTACGTGAGTTTCAGGATGCAACTGAAGAAGGGCAGCATAAGCACAGCCCCAAGCGTCACGGGTTTTTTGACTCGGTTAAGAAATTTTTTGAAGACATGACCTAAGCCATTAGGGGCAGTAAGGAAAAGTAATGATCAAAATAGCAGTCACAGGTGCCGCTGGGCGCATGGGTAAAACCTTAATCGAAGCGGTCACTCAAGCTGAAGGAGTCACTCTGGCTGCCGCCATTGTTGAACCGAGCAGTTCGTTGCTGGGAGCCGATGCTGGCGAGCTGGCAGGTGTTGGTAAGCTCGGTGTTACACTAGTGGCATCCTTAGCCGAAGCGGTGAAGGATTTTGATGTGTTAATTGACTTTACCGCCCCTGACGTCACTATGCAAAATTTGGCGTTTTGTGTTGAGCATAAGAAGCAAATCGTCATTGGGACGACGGGCTTATCCGATGAGCAAAAAGCAACACTTACGCGTGCAGGTGAGCAAATTGCAGTTGTGTTTGCCCCAAATATGAGTGTGGGTGTGAACCTCTGTTTTAAGCTTCTTGAGATTGCCGCAAAAGCATTGGGTGATGACGGTGGTTACGATATTGAGGTGATCGAAGCGCATCATCGACATAAAGTGGATGCACCTTCAGGTACCGCTCTGAGAATGGGTGAAGTCGTTGCAGATGCATTAGGGCGTGACCTCAAAACTTGTGCTGTTTATGGTAGGGAAGGCTATACCGGACCAAGATCAGCCAAAGAAATTGGTTTTGAGACCATCCGTGCGGGCGATGTCGTTGGTGATCACACCGTTCTGTTTGCAACAGAGGGTGAACGCATCGAAATCACGCACAAAGCCTCAAGTCGAATGACCTTTGCTAAAGGCGCTGTTCGAGCGGCAGGCTGGTTACAGGATAAATCGGCCGGTCTGTACGATATGCAGGATGTATTATCGCTCAGATAAAGTAGGTTTCAGCAGACTCTCTATTCAATAAGCGAGTCTGCTGTGCCTTTACTGATGGCTCCCAAGTTCACAGTACCATTCTCCCGAGGCGTTACGTCCTATCTGTAAATGCCGCATTGGAAATATCCCTTCTTTTCGGTCTTCAAAATAAAAGCGCAATGCATTGGTGATGGTTGGAAAGGCGAGTTCGTCCCACGGAATCTCATCTTCAGAAAACAACTTCACCTCAAGTGACTCTTCACTGACACTGAACTTTGGTTCGGGCAAGGTTGCCAGATAAATGATTTGTACCTGATCCACATGCAGTATGGAGGTTAGGGTGTAGAGTTTTTCGATATGAACCTTTGCATTGGCTTCTTCGTAAGTCTCTCGAAGAGCAGCTTGCTCTGTTGATTCGCCATTTTCCATAAAGCCTGCTGGTAGCGTCCATAGTCCGTAGCGAGGCTCAATTGCGCGCTTGCACAGCAACACTTGGTTTTTGTAGACAGGAAGGCAGCCCGCAATGATGCGAGGGTTTTCATAATGCACAGTATGGCAGTGATCACAAACATAGCGATGTCGGTTATCACCTGCGGGAATTTTATGTGAGACGTTCGCGCCGCACTGAGAGCAAAATTTCATAGAATCTTCCTTTTTTATTCAACCGTATTTTAGACAGGAGAGAACGGACTAGTCGACCCCCTTTTTACGGGTTATCATGAATTAAGTTCAGGAGGTGGTATGCTTTCAGATGCATTAAAACAATTATCGACCCATCGTCCTTGGTGTCTTCGTACATCAGGCGAAGAAGCCGCTATTTTAGTTCCCCTTACGCAGGATGAGATGAACCCTGAGTTGATCTTGACTGTAAGGGCGCAGCATTTAAACAGCCATAAGGGCGAAGTGTGCTTTCCGGGTGGTAAGCGAGATGCAATTGATCACTGTTTACAAACCACGGCTCTGCGTGAGGCTCATGAAGAAATTGGGCTGATGCCAGAGCAGGTCAAGGTGCAAATGACCTTGAGCCAGGTCGTGTCTAAGCATGGTTTACAAGTGACCCCTTGGGTCGGTGTCATTCCAGCGCAAGTTGAACTTGTCCCTAATCCTGCCGAAATCGCACGAATCTTTCGTGTGCCGATTCGTTATTTTCTCGAGTGCCCAGCGCCCATTACGCATCGATTTGAGCGTAATGGTCAAGAATGGCTCGTACCTGCTTGGCGCTATGAGGGTGAGTTGATCTGGGGGTTAACTGCACATGTGATTAATGAGCTGCTCACCGTAGGCTTTAATAAGCCGTCTGCATTTCCAGTCCGCCCCGAAAGACGTTTGGCTGAAAAAGACGCTTAGCTCTTTTTGGCCATGCGTGCTGTCTGAATAAATTTATCGTGTATTTGTAAGGTTTCAACGCGATAGCCGTTAATCTCTAAGCAGACATTAGCATCCGGTAATGACTCGAGTGTTTCGGTAATCAGACCATTGAGTGTTTTGGGGCCATCGGTGGGTAAGTCCCAATCCAAGGCGCGATTGATGTCACGAATATAAGCACCGCCGTCAATAAAGAAACTGCCATCCTCTTGGGGGTGTATATCTTCAATCAGATCGTTGTTTTGCTCAGAGAGTTCTCCAACGATTTCTTCCAGAATATCTTCCAGTGTTACGATCCCTTCGACATCGCCATATTCATCAACCACAATACCAATGCGGCGGCTTTCTTTTTGAAAGTTAAGCAATTGTGTCTGTAAGGGGGTGCTTTCAGGAACGAAATAAGGCTCGCGGGCTACCGCAAGAATGGCCTCTTTTGTCACCTCGCCTTTTTGAATGAGCTGGGCAAGGTTGCGCATATGTAAAAGACCAACAACCTGATTAATATCGCCATGAAAAATGGGCAATCGTGTATGCTGAGTCTTAGACAGCTGAGTTAAAATGGTATCTAAGCTCTCATCAAGGTCGATGCCTTCGACCTCATTGCGCGGAATCATAATGTCATTGACAGTGACGGCCTCTAATTCCAGCACGCCTAACAGCATTGATTGATTGCGTTTGGGCAGTAAAGCTCCCGCTTCATTGACCAAAGTTCTGAGCTCTTCTGTGCTTAAATGATCACTGCCTTGGCCATTCATATTAATGCGTAGCATGCGCATGAGGCCGTTGGTGATGGTATTGATGATCCACACCATGGGGTACATGATTTTAAGTAGAGGCCTGAGTATAAATGCCGCAGGAAAAGCAATGCGCTCTGGATGAATAGCAGCAATTGTTTTTGGGGTCACTTCTGCAAAAATGAGTATGATCAGCGTCAGCAGACCAGTAGCGATGGCAATGCCCGCATCTCCCCATAAGCGAACGGCGATGATCGTTGCAATGGCGGAGGCAAGAATATTAACGAAATTGTTACCAATTAAAATGACCCCAATCAGTCGATCAGGGCGCTCTAGCAACTGACTGGCTTGGCAGGCACCTCGGTGCTTCTGTTTGACCAAGTGCCTTAGTCGATAACGATTCAATGCCATCATCGACGTTTCGGAGCTGGAAAAAAAGGCTGAAAGAAAAATTAAAAATACAAGTAGAATCAGCAAAGAACCTATCGACGCGTCTTCCAAGAGATCAGACCTTTTTTATTGAATGGCCTTGTATTTTCTGAGTCGAGCCCAGTTCTGTCAATAGTTATATGTTAATTCGTTAGAATGAGTTCTAATACGAGTTTGGAGCCAAAAAAACCCAGCATTAATAGGATAAATCCACCAATTGTCCAGCGAATGGCAGTATTCCCACGCCAACCCAATGTTGCACGACCAATCAGTAAGCCTGTGAAAATGATCCAAGCCCCAATCGACAGCAGCGTTTTATGCACCAAGTGTTGAGCAAACAAGTTGTCGACAAACAAAAAACCACTTAAAAGAGCCGCGCTCAGTAAAATAGTGCCCACCCAGATCATTTCAAACAACAAACGCTCCATCACTTGCAGTGGTGGTAAACTCGCAACCAGTCCACGCGTATGGTGTTGTTTAAGCGCCAGTTGTTGTCGAGACAAGAGCAAGGCTTGCAGTACGGCTAAAGTGAAAATACTGTAGGCTAAAATCGACAAGAGAATATGAACGATTAATCCACCTTCATAAGGACGATGAACACCGGATGATGGAATAAATGCAGCACAGAGCGTAGCGAGCATTGCCATTGGCAGCACGCCAATAAAAAGGTTGTCCACGCGTTGCCTGAAGCTGCTGCCGATGACGAGGGCTGTGACAAGCCAAGCGATCAAAGAGCCTACGCTGAAAAGACCTAAATCTATCCCCTGTGCATGATGAAGTGTGAAGTACACGGAGACACCATGCGCTAAGAAGCCCAAAATCGCAAAGACAAGAACCTTGATGCGAACATCAGAGGTTTTACCCTTGGCACGTTGCCACTGAAGCCAGGATGCGATGGCGTAAAAGAAAGAGGTTGCAAATGTCGTACTGATCAGCATCTTAGAAAATCTCCTTATCGGAGTGCAAGTTTGGCATAAACTCCTCTCAGAAGAAATATAAGCTGCCGTCTTGAGAACAGCTTCTGTATAATGTCACCATAAAAGAATGACAGCTTTGACTTCATTGTGTTGCTGATTCCAGCCATGGCGGGGCAAAGACACAAACCAGGGGCACCCGATGTTTGATAATTTAACAGATAGACTCACGCAAACCCTGCGGAGTGTGACCGGTCAGGCGCGCCTGACTGAAGACAATATTAAAGGCACCTTGCGTGAAGTGCGCATGGCGTTGTTGGAGGCGGATGTTGCGCTTCCGGTTGTAAAAGAGTTCATTAACGGTGTTAAAGAGCGTGCCGTCGGGCAAGAGGTGAGCAGAAGCCTCAGTCCTGGGCAGGTCTTTGTCAAAATCGTAAATGAAGAACTGATTAAAGTGATGGGTGAGGCCAATTCTGAGCTTAACCTCAGTGTGACTCCACCTGCTGTCATCATGATGGCCGGTCTTCAGGGGGCGGGTAAAACCACCTCGGTTGCCAAGCTTGCGCGTTTCTTGAAAGAGCGTAAAAAGAAAAAAGTACTCGTCGTCTCAGCAGACGTATACCGTCCTGCCGCGATACGCCAGCTCGAAACGCTGGCGAAGGATGTCGCGGTTGACTTTTTTCCATCGTCTGCCGATCAAAAGCCGATTGATATAGTCGAAGCGGCCATACGTCACGCTCGCTTGCAGCATCATGATGTGCTGTTGGTTGATACCGCGGGTCGTTTAGCCATTGACGAAGCAATGATGGAAGAAATCCGTCAGTTGCATGCGGCGGTCAAACCGATTGAAACGCTCTTTGTCGTTGACTCAATGACAGGGCAAGACGCAGCCAACACCGCTAAAGCCTTTAACGAAGTGCTGCCGTTAACCGGGGTCATCCTAACGAAGACCGACGGTGATGCTCGCGGTGGAGCGGCCTTATCGGTTCGTCATATAACGGGACAGCCCATCAAATTTTTAGGTGTTGGTGAAAAAACCGATGCCCTAGAGCCTTTTTATCCCGAGCGAGTCGCCTCCCGTATTCTTGGAATGGGCGATGTGCTGAGCTTGATAGAAGAGGCCGAGCACAAGATCGACAAGGTTAAAGCGGAAAAACTTGCCAAGAAAATTACCAAAGGCAAACTGTTTGATCTTGAAGATTTCCGTGAACAGTTACAGCAGATGAACAATATGGGCGGCATGATGAACATGCTGGAGAAATTGCCCGGTATGGGGCAAATGGCTCAGGCAGCACAAACGGCACAAGCTGAAAAAGGCATGAAGCAGTTTGAGGTGATCATCAATTCAATGACGCCAGGCGAGCGACGCAATCCTGATATTATTTCAGGTTCGCGCAAGCGCCGAATTGCGATGGGCTCCGGTACGCAGATTCAAGATGTGAACCGTTTGCTCAAACAGCATAAGCAAATGGCCAAAATGATGAAAAAGTTTGGCACTAAGTCCGGTATGGCTAAGCTGGCCAGAGGCATGAAAGGCATGTTGCCACCCGGTATGGGTGGCGGTGGTGGTTTCCCTCGCATGTAATGCTTGTGTTGGCCTGGGGCGTCGAATAACGCTCCAGGTTGGTCGCTGCTCAGTGACCTTTGCGTAGCTCAGTCAGTATTTTTAAGCCTGCACGCCCATCATCCGCGAGTCCTAAGCGGCGTTGCTCCAATTGAATGGCTCCGCGCGTCCTATCGCCAATCAACCCATCGACCGCTCCTATATCATGCCCACGATCCAGCAGTAATTGCTGCAACTCACGTCGTTCTGAGCGTGAAATCGGTGGATCATCAGTGGGCCAGGGTGTGCTAAAGCCAGGGCCACCTAAAATTCTATCAGAGAGATGACCAATCGCTAATGCATAGCTTTCGGCCGCATTATAGCTAAATAGGGCATCAAAGTTCCGAAATACAAGGAAGCTAGGGCCTTCAGGGCCAGCGGGCATAATGAGGCCTGCTTGCATGTCAGCCCTTAATCCTTGAGCAGTGAGAGGGGAGCCATTAACGCGAGTCAGGCCTCGTTGTGCCCAGGTTGAAAGAGGTCGTTTGGTGCGGCGGCCCTCATCGTTTGTGTTCAGGTTGGCCGGGAGTTTAACCTCAAATCCCCAAGGTTGATTGGCTTGCCAGTTTGAACGCTTAAGATAGTTTGCTGTAGAGGCAAGTGCATCGGGAATGCTGCCAACAATGTCGCGTTTGCCATCACCGGTAAAGTCGACCGCAATGCGCTCAAAGGTTGAGGGAATAAACTGAGTATGACCGAAAGCACCCGCCCAAGAGCCTTTGAAGTCATCAGGGTTAACGTGTCCGCCTTGAAGGATGCGTAATGCACTGTTTAGCTCGTTGCGGAAAAATGTCTGACGACGGCCAATGCAGCTTAACGTGGTTAAGGCATCGACAACGGAGTAGCGACCTGAAATCGCTCCATAGTTGGTTTCAACACCCCAAATGGCCAAAACGATATGGCCTTCGACGCCGTATTTCTGTTCAATTTCCTGTAAGAGATGCGCATGTTCGGCTCGCATCTGTTGACCTTTTTCAACACGCTCTTCGTCCACTAAACCTGCCATGTAGTCCCAGATCGGAGTTCTGAACTCAGGTTGGAAGTTGAGGCGATCAATAACGGTCATGTCAGGTTGTACACCACCTACGTATCGGTCAAACGTCTGAGCAGAAATCTGATTGCTGATCGCAGAGCGACGCAGCTCACTCTTACAGGCTTCGAATGAGGCGTCTGCATAGGCAACGGACATGGACATCCAGCCCGCACATAGCAGGCTGGGCAGAGAGTAACGTAAGTTTGACATCCTTAATCCTTGTTCAAGAGATTGTTCGGATGAACGATTCAGTGGCACTGAAATCGATTCACCATGGTATTCAGCTCAGATGATACCTGATTTAACTCATGAACACTCTCAGCGGTTGCGCGCATGGCTTGGCTAGTGCTTTCAACCATGGCTGCAATTTGATCGACTTTTTCAGCAATGCTGCTGCTTGCCAAGCCTTGTTCTCGTGTCGCGTTGGCGACTTCCGAAATTCTCTTTAAGGTGGAGTGAGACTCCTGTTTGATATGAGCGAGAATCTGCGATGCAGTTTCCGTTGCACTAACACCTGACTCAACCTGTGGCAGCGCTGTTTTCATTGTGTCCACCACTTGACCGGTTTCGGTTAAGACGCCTGCGATCATGGCTTCAATATCGCTTGTGGCGTTCGCGGTGCGTCCGGCCAGTGTTCTGACTTCATCGGCAACCACTGCAAAGCCTCGGCCCTGATCGCCTGCACGTGCCGCTTCAATGGCTGCATTTAAGGCCAATAAATTGGTTTGCTCGGCAATGTCACGGATGACACCAGCAATCGAAGAAATTTGCGTTGCACGATTGTTTAAATTTTCAACTTTGGTGGAGGCTTCACGAACCGTCTTGGCGATTTTGTGAATTTCGGTATTGGCAAGTGCAACTTGTTGAACGCCTTGCTCTGCCAGCTGAGCCGATGATTTCGAGCTGTCTTCAGTGTCACGAGCACTGTCAGAAATGTGTGAAATGCTAACGGTCATTTCTTCAATGGCGGCAGCCATTGAGGTGATTGCCTCTGACTGTTCATAAGCAGCACTTGCAACATTGGCAGTTGCTTGGTTAATGGTGTTTGCGTTGCCATTCACACGTGCCGATTCATCACGAATATGGTTCATGGTGTCGCGTAGTGATGCCACCATTTTTGCCAGTTCATCCAATACGCTGTGTTTAGGGGCTTGATCAATTTTGATGGTTAAATTGCCTGCAGCAGCACTGGCCATAAAGCGGATGGCATCGGCGGGTTCGCCTCCTATTTGCCTCAGCACGCTGCGTGCAATCAATAAAGCTAAGGCTGTAATCAACGTGATAATGATCAATGCGGTACTGATGTCAGCAATAATTTGTTTGCGCATATCGGCAGCAAGGTCATCCATGTAAATTCCGGTACCAATAAACCAATCCCAAGGTTCAAACATCTTCGTAAATTGAAGTTTCTCAACGGCTTCAGTTGTGCCTGGGCGAGGGAATAAGCTATCAACAAAAGCCCCTTTAGGTGATTGGCGGGCGGCACTTGAGATGTCTTGCAGGGTGTATCGACCTTTAACATCACGTACTTGATTCATCATGTTTTGACCGATGAAGTTAGGATTCACGTGGGCGACACCGACTCCATCCATTGTCCAGGCGTATACATACTCGGTTTTTCCATCCAGTCCGCCGTAACGACCCGCTAAAAAGGCAGCAACCGTTGCCTGTTGTGCATCTTCGCGGCTCATGCTGCCATCACGTTCTTTGCTGTGATAGAACTCAGCAATGCTATAAGCCGACTCTAAAACGGCCGTTATCACGTCCTTTCGGCCTTGGGTTAGATCGCGTTGTGTTGACAGGATTGAGGTAAGGGTGAGTAAGCTTAACCCCAAGATGATAAGCGCAATCAAGATCAACATGCGTGTGCGAAGTTTCATTTTTATTAACATGGCTGGGGCTCCAATGGCTCAGATCCTAAGGGAGGATAGGATGAGCAAGTGTTAAGGGCACTAAGCTTGAACCTTGCCTATAGGGAGAGCTAACAGTATGAAAATCTGAGTAATATTAAATTTAACTAATACTAAGTATATGTGATCCCGCACCAAAAGTAGTACTTTTATAGGTTCGACTTTAGTTTAATTTAAGCATGATCAATCGAAAAAGGGATGACGTCTTGGATCTGGTTGCAGCCTAACGCCAGCATAATTAATCGATCGACGCCCAGTGCCACACCGGAGCAATGAGGTAAGCCTTGCTCTAGTGCATGAACCAATCGCATCTCCAGAGGGTAGGTTGGAAGGCCAAGCTGTTTGCGTTGATCGTGATCGGCTTTTAAGCGTCTTTTTTGCTCTTGGGCATCTGTGAGCTCATGATAGCCATTTGCAAGCTCAATCCCTCGAACGTACACTTCAAAACGAGCCGCGACACGTGTCCCATACTCATCTTGAGCGATGTTAGCCAAGGCGGCTTGTGAGGGGGGGTAGCTGTGAACAAAGGTTGCGTTTAAGTGGGGTTCAATCAGATGCGACATGAGAAGGTTCAGCCAAGTGTCGCGGTCCTCATCCTCAAAAGAGGCTTCAACCTGTTCGCGGCAAGCGGCCTTTAACTCTGCTAAGCTTGCGGTGAAAGGATCGAGTTGTAACGTTCTTTTAAAAACATCACGATAGCTTATGTATTCAAAGGATTGATCAGGTAGGATCAACTGAATAAGCGCCTCAACTTCTTGCATCAATTGCGGCAGATTAAATCCAGTTTGATACCACTCCAGCAAGGTGAACTCTGGGTTGTGTCGACGACCAGACTCACCGTTTCTGAAGACTTTGGCGAGCTGGTAAATGGGGCCGCTACCTGCACAGAGTAAGCGTTTCATCGCATACTCCGGTGATGTTTGCAAAAACATCGGAGTGATCTCGCCACCCGGTAAACTTTGATAGTTGACCTGCATTGAGTCAATAAAGGGATCGCTGACCGCGCAGTGAGATAAGAGGTGGGTGTCCACCTCCATCACTTGACGTTCGGCAAAGAATGCGCGTATCTGACTCAGAATTTCTGCGCGACGTCGTAAATTCTGAATAGAGGCGGTGGGTCGCCAGCTATTATGCACGGCTGACATATTCACCTGTACGCGTATCAATGCGCAGCTTTTGCCCGATTTCGATAAATAAGGGAACGCGAACAACCGCTCCAGTGGTGAGCGTTGCGGGTTTAGAGCCGCCTTGAGCTGTGTCGCCTTTGACACCTGGATCCGTGTCGACCACTTCAAGCTCAACAAAGTTAGGTGGGGTGATAGCGATAGGGTTGCCATTCCAAAGGGTAACGGTGGCTTTGTCTTGTTCTTTAAGCCATTTGTAATTATCACCCACTGCATTCTTATCGGCGGCAACCTGTTCGAAGGTGTGGTTGTCCATGAAGTGCCACATTTCGCCATCGTTGTATAGATACTCCATGTCGGTATCCATTACGTCAGCACCTTCCAGTGTTTCATTGGATTTGAAGGTTCTTTCCCAGACGCGACCTGTAATTAAATTGCGAAGTCTTACCCGAGTAAAGGCCTGACCCTTGCCGGGTTTAACGAATTCAACATCCAGCATCGTACATGGGTCACCATCAAGCATTACTTTGAGGCCATTCTTAAGCTGGTTACTGGAATAAGTTGCCATTAGAGTTCCTTGAAACAAATTGAAACGGAAAAAGAATCGATAATTTTACTCTAAACCGAGCCTAAGGCCAATTTTAGCGTTTTTGAAGATTAAAAAACCCATAAGCAGGGTGCTTAGCGAGTAAGCGGCTTATGGGCTTGTCTGTAGCAGAGTCTTAACTGCAGCTGTTTTTGTCTTCACTGCCTGGCAATAAGGCGATTCGGTCTGACTCATAAAACTCGACCATGCCATCCATGTAAATCAACTCAACGCCTTCAATTTCAAAGCAGCGTAGATTGCGGTTTTGCCAGAGTTGCTCCCAATGACGACTGCCACTGGCTTGTCCGGGTGCAAAAGGACCGGCAACACGAAGCCAAGTATTCGGATCTCCAGAACGCTTCGCAGGCACGATGCGGCCGCTTTCATCGTAAGCTGTGGTTTTGAACATCACATACTCAACGGTTAGGTCTGTGCCATTGATAAAATCAATGTATGCACCTGCATCCCCTCTTGATTGAGGAGGTTCTGCGACCATGCGACTGATAATCAGTGCAGGCTTGGGCAAAGCAGGAGGGGGTGGAATCACTTCAACCACTTCTTCAACGGGTGCTGATTTACGAGCAAACATACTAAAATCAAGGCTGCCGCAAGCGGACAGCAAAGAGGCGGTGCTTAGTAAAGCAGCTGTGCGTATAAAGCGAGGGGATAAAAGAGGGCTGCGGCGAGTGCCGAATGCAGAGCCTGCTTTCATGTAACTACTCCGGTTTATTAGGTGTTCAGTAGTGGTGCCAGCAAGGTTTTTGCGGGCTTGCCAGGAATCTCTCTCGCTAAGCGAGGCACAAGGTAACCCGGAAGTTCCGCTTGCAGTTTGCCAACCAGCTCTTTAGCAACGGACTCTTCTAGGTCAAAGTGCGCGGCTCCAGCGACTTTATCAAATAGGAATAGATAATACGGTAGAATGCTTGCGGCGAAAAGCCTTTCGCTGAGTGTTTTTTGTACAGAGACGTCATCATTGATGCCTTTTAGCAAAACAGCTTGATTCAAGAGCGTAATATCATGAGATTTAATTCGTTGGCAGGTTCGGATAACGGCGTCATCTATCTCATTGGGGTGGTTGATATGAAGCACCATGACAACGTTAAGTCGCGACCCCTGTAAGCCAGTCAGAAGATTGTTTGTTATTCGTTGAGGAATGACCACTGGAAGGCGGGTATGAATGCGCAGTCGTGTCAGTTGGGGCAGTTGGTTGAGATCAGCCAGAATATTCAGTAAGCGCTGATCGCTGGTTGCAAGTGGGTCGCCTCCGGACAGAATGACCTCGTTGACCTGGGGATTGTTTTTTAAATACGCAAGGACAGATGCCCACTGTTGGCGCCCAATCTGATTCTCATCATAGGCAAAATGACGTCTAAAACAATAGCGGCAGTTAATGGCACAGGCGCCGCTCATAATCAATAGCACACGGTTTTTGTATTTATGAATTAGGCCGGATTGCGGATTTGCAGAGTTTTCCGCTAAAGGATCTGATACATATCCAGGAACCGTTGAGGCCTCCTCCTGAAGGGGCAATATTTGTCTTAGTAGCGGGTCGTTAGGGTTGCCTTTCTCTATTCGACTTAAATAGGGTCGAGGTACGCGCAAAGAAAATAATGCTTCACCCAGCTTAGCACCCGCAAGAAGAGAGTCGGGTAGCTCGAGCTCTTTAAGCAATTGTTCAGGGCAGGTGATGGCATTTTTTAGCTCATCTTGCCAGGACGTTATGGGTGTTAGCGCTATGTTCATCGGGCGGCTCTCAAAAAATAGGGCGTTATTTTAGCGCTTGAGAAAGACTTGTTCACTAAAATTCAAAATGCAGTGCCCTGCAAAGATGCAAATGCACCTTGACCTAGAGGCGCGTCTGACCTAACTTCCCATTTGCCATCCCAAAAGGGTGGTTTTCCGTGGGCTGGGCATTTCTGGCGCACTTATAATAAAAAATCAAGTTACAACTGAGATCCAGTTGTAGGAGAAAAAACGATGTCAGTATTTCAGCATGTTGAATTCGAGCAGCACGAGCAAGTGGTTTTCTTTCATGATGCAAGCTCAGGGCTTAAAGCAATCGTTGCCATTCATGATACACAGCTAGGGCCCGCTTTAGGCGGTTGTCGTATGTGGCCTTATGAAAGCGAATCTCAAGCCATCACAGACGTACTTCGTCTTTCAAAAGGGATGACCTATAAATCCGCCTTGGCAAATTTGAAGTTAGGTGGCGGGAAGTCCGTGATTATAGGTCATCCACGCCAAGATAAATCACAAGCGCTTCTGGAAGCGATGGGGCGCTGTTTAGAATCCTTGGGTGGCCGTTATATTGCGGCTGAGGATTCTGGAACGGGAGTGGCCGATCTTAAAGTCATGTCAAAGCATACGTCGTATGTGGCTGGAATTCATGACCGCCCAGGTCTAGTCGGTGGTCGAAATAATGGTGACCCATCACCCGCAACCGCCTACGGTGTCTTCGTAGGTTTGCAAGCGGCAGTGCAGGCGCGTTTTGGTCATCACAGCTTACAGGGGTTAAAAGTGGCGATTCAAGGCATCGGCAATGTGGGGTATCGTTTAGCTCAGCATCTTCATGCGGCGGGTGCCCAGCTTTACGTCAGTGATATTTATCCAGATGCCGTGGCCAAAGCGCAAGCGGAGCTAGGCGCGACCGTGGTGTCATCGGACGAAATTGCATCGCTCGATGTTGATGTTTTTGCACCCTGTGCCATGGGAGCCGTATTAAATGATGCGTCTATTCAGGCCATGCAAGCAAAAGTGGTTGCAGGGGCTGCGAATAATCAGTTGGAACGTGAGTGTCATGACCGTCAGTTGCACGAAAAGGGGATTTTGTACGCACCCGATTTTGCGATAAACGCAGGTGGCATCATCGATATTTATTACGAACGGGTCGGCTATGATCCTTTGCTGGTAAAAAGCCATGTTGAGGGAATCTCAAACACGCTAAGCATGATTTTTGAAAGAAGCCAAGTGGAATCAAGACCCACAGGTGCCATTGCATTGGAGTTGGCAAAAGAAAAAATCAGGAATAGTCGTGCTTAAGGGGCGCTATAGCACTTATCAGGCTTTTAATGTGTGTGCGTTTAACGTACAATTCGCGCCTTAATTTTGATTTGGCCCTCGTTCAGCCGGCTTACATAGCGAACTGAGCGGGGATTACTAACGATGGGCGATCCTAAAACCCATCCTTGCGAAATAAAGGGGTCCAGCGCATGGTCACTATTCGTTTGTCTCGCGGCGGCGCTAAAAAGCGTCCGTTCTATCATATCACCGTTGCCGATTCGCGCTTTGCGCGTGACAGCCGCTTTATTGAGCGGGTGGGCTTTTTTAACCCTATTGCTCGGGGTCAGGAAGAGCGTTTACGCGTCAACCTAGAGCGTGTTGATTACTGGATCAGCAAAGGTGCACAGCCGTCTGAGCGTGTTGCCCAGCTGGTTAAAGATGCACGTAAGGCCGCACAGTAATTAGCTTGGCGGACCTGTCAGATATGCAAGGTGAATCAACCGATAAGCGTGTAGTCATCGCTAAGTTCAGTGCTCCTTATGGGGTAAAGGGCTGGGTGAAAATTTATTCTTACACGGATCCAATCGAGAACGTGTTCACCTATACACCTTGGCAGGTAAACCATGGGGGGCAATGGAAAGCGTTAAAGCTTGAATCCTTTAAACCTCATGGAAAAGGCTTGATTGCCAAGTTGGCGGGTGTAGATACTCCTGAAGACGTTCGCGCATTCGTTGGTGCTGAAATTAGTGTTTTTGCATCCCAAATGCCAAATTTAGATGACGGTGAGTACTACTGGAGTCAGCTTGAAAATCTTTTGGTTTATACCGAATCCGGCGTTTTGTTGGGGCGGGTTGATCACTTGATTGAAACAGGTTCAAACGATGTGTTGGTTGTTAAAGCAACTCAAGACAGCATTGATGATGCTGAACGTTTGATTCCTTATTTACCGGATCAAGTGATAACAAAGATAGATCTAGAGTCGGGTGAGCTTAGGGTCAACTGGGATCCAGAGTTTTAACGAATGTGGTTCGGGATCGTTAGTTTGTTTCCTGAAATGTTTCAGGCTGTTACAGGCTATGGCATTACAGGAAGGGCTGTGCGTTCAGGTGCTTTACATCTAGAGTGTTGGAATCCTAGAGATTTTACGCTCGATAAGCACCGTACCGTGGATGATCGCCCTTACGGTGGGGGTCCAGGTATGCTAATGAAAGTGCAGCCGTTGAGGGATGCGATCCAAGCCGCTAAGGCGAAAGCGCCTGGGCTGGCGAAGGTGATTTATTTATCACCCCAAGGGCGTAAACTCAACCAAGCTGGTGTAGAAGAGTTAGCGACTCATGAGAGTCTTATTTTGGTGGCAGGACGTTATGAAGGTATTGACGAGCGCCTGATACACGCCGAAATAGATGAAGAGTGGTCGTTGGGTGATTTTGTTCTCAGTGGAGGCGAGTTGCCCGCAATGGTGATGATTGACGCAGTTTCAAGACTCTTGCCCGGTGTATTGGGTCATGAGTTATCAGCACAAGAGGATTCTTTTGCTGATGGTCTGCTAGATTGTCCGCATTATACTCGTCCTGAACAGCTTGATGGCATGAATGTGCCAGAGGTGTTGCTGAGTGGTAACCACGCTGAAATTAAGCGTTGGCGATTAAAGCAACAGCTTGGTAGAACCTGGCAGCGTCGACCTGATTTGCTCGAACAGATGAATCTAAGCCCAGAACAGCAAACGCTGTTAAGCGAATATATCCGCGAAGCCCAAGCGGCGTGCGGTTGAAAAAATAGGAGCGAGCGATGAGCAGCAAAAGCACAATTATTCAGCAGATTGAAGCTGAACAAATGAACAAAGAGGTGCCTGCATTTGCACCGGGTGATACCGTTGTAGTTCAGGTTAAAGTGGTTGAGGGTGAGCGTACCCGTTTACAGTCTTTCGAAGGCGTTGTAATCGGTAAGCGTAACCGTGGTTTAAACTCAGCTTTCACCGTTCGTAAGATCTCTCACGGTGTAGGCGTTGAGCGTACGTTCCAGACGTATAGCCCTGTTATCGACAGCATCAGCGTTAAGCGTCGTGGTGATGTTCGTCAGGCTAAACTCTACTACCTTCGTGAGCGTAGTGGTAAGTCTGCACGTATCAAAGAAAAATTGGGTTAATTCCAACTTTTCGATACCTGATAAAAAAAGCGGCTTTTTAGCCGCTTTTTTGTTGTGAATGTCATGAAATCCGTCTTCAATATAGAAAAGTATCTTTTTTCTAGAAATCTTACTTGATCTATTCGCTATAATGCATCCCGTCAAATAGAATGGAATAAGTGGTTGTGAATACACAGGGTAGTTTTGATGCGTACAGTTAAATGGGTTTTTGCCTTCCTAGGCTTGATGGTCGCTTTTGCACTGGCCGCTTATGGTCTTTATTGGTATCAGTTGAAGCGAGAACTGGACAGCACGTTGAATGGGCTCAATCCGTTACTTCAAGTGAGTTACAATCGCTTAGTCTTGTCACCCTTTGGTGAAGTAAAGATTCAAGGTATCCGCATCATGCCGTTAGGGCAGGCAAATCCCTTTCTGATCGATACTCTATTAATGCGTAGCCGCGATCCAGCATTTTGGTTAAATCCAGGTGCGACCTTAAATCGCGAGAGCGTACCGAATGATCTGCATGTGAGCATGACGGGCTTAACGCTGGATTTTAATTCGCCTCTGTTTACGTCTTTCGAACATATGGCTAAACAGTTAATGAGCGATACGCCTCCCTCTCATGTCAGCCCTATTGCCTTTGGTTGTGGAAATGTACGCAGTTTCGACCTAACGACACTGCGTATGATCGGTATGCGTTTAGTGCAAACGGATTTCTATTTTAATTGGCAACGTCTAGACGAAAACCGTGTACAGTTAGACGTCAATGCCAATGTGAAAGACTGGTGGCAAATTGATTTTTCGGCTGTGTTAGGTTTAACACTGCGTCAAGCATCGAATTTGCGCGAAGTTCCTGGTGTGTTGAATGCAAAATTGCGTTACTCAGATGAAGGGTTTAATCGGCGTCGAGGCGAATTCTGTTCGACTCAGTCGCAAGTGTCACCTGCTCAGTTTTATTTAAATCATGGCTTAATGATACAGGATTGGTTGCGAGAGCGTGGCGTTGAGCCAACGCGCCCCATGATAGCGGGTTACGACGCGATGAGCCGTCCGGATGCTGAATTGGAGGTTAGTCTGTCTCCCACTGAGCTGGTAATCCCATTAACCTTTGCGCGCTCACATGAGCCAGCGGATTACATTGGCTTACTGAGGCCTAGCATTAAAGTGAATGGAACTCACATCGAATTAACCGACGATGAGTGGATTGCATTGCTTGAGGCCATTTCGATGCAAATCGAAATACCTGAGCCCGAAGTGCCAGAGCTGAATCCTAGACGGCGATCCACTCCCGTTGAAACTGAAAACGTGTTTGTGCCTCGCCAGTTTCGCGAGACGAGTCCAGACGAGTTTTTCAATTACATCGGTCATCCCGTTCGTTTCTATACCTTCTTTGGTAAGCGTGTCGAAGGGATCTTGGTCGCGGTTGAGGGCAACAACATCCGGGTTATTGAACGGGTGGATCGAGGTGTGGCGGAGTACCCCTTTGAATTGGATAAAATTCAAGCGACCGAGGTTTATCGTTAATGGCGGATCGGCGTTATGTCGCGCTTTTGCCGAGCGATCAAGATCAGATTTTGATTGAACGTTTTTGCCGTAACCTCTGGTTAGAAAAAGGGTTAAGTCCCAACACCTTGAGTAACTATAAGCGGGATTTGTGCCATTTCGCCTGTTGGCTGAATGAGCGCTCGATACATTTGTTAAGCGCGCGTCGATCCGACCTCCAAGCCTACTTAGCTTGGCGAGTGGTAGAGCGTTTTAAATCGATTTCATCGGCACGAGCCTTGTCGTGTTTGCGTGGCTTTTATCGTTATTGTCTACGGGAAGGGGAGCTTAACGAAGACCCCACTCTCACGCTTGCCAGTCCAAAGCCTGCACGTCCGTTGCCTAAAACCTTGACTGAGCAGGATGTGGAGGCGCTTTTATCGGCCCCAGATGTGAGCGACTGCTTAGGTTTGCGTGATAAAACCATGATGGAACTGCTCTATGCGTCTGGCTTGCGAGTGACTGAGCTGGTTGAGTTGGAGTTGGATCAGTTAAATCTTCGATTGGGTGTTGTGCGAGTGGTGGGAAAAGGCAATAAAGAACGTTTGGTGCCCGTTGGCGATACCGCCGTCGAATGGTGCCATCGATATTTGCGCGAGTCTCGGCCCTTGTTGATCCGGTCTTCATCAGAGATCCTGTTTCCAAGCCAGCGTGGCAGTGCAATGACGCGGCAAACGTTTTGGCATAGAATTAAGCACCATGCGGAGGTGGCCGCCATTGATAAGCCTCTATCTCCCCATGTGTTGCGTCATGCTTTTGCGACCCATCTGCTGAATCATGGTGCAGACTTACGTGTTGTGCAAATGTTATTAGGGCATTCTGACTTATCCACAACCCAGATATACACTCATGTGGCGACGCACCGACTGAATGCAATTCATCAGGCACATCACCCCCGAGGTTGAACTAAAGCCTGGTTTGAGACTCTTATCCCTGTAATTAATGACGATCTGAGGATGTTATGAAAAAAAGTTCGCTGGCTGTTTTGCTGACCGCAGTCTTCTTGAGTGTTGCGGTTTGGGCCTCTGATCCTAAAGAGACCATTCGTTCACAGCTTAATAAAGCCGATGCCAGAATTCCCGTGCAGTCGATAGAGCCTGCCGTGTTGGAGGGGTTTTATCAAGTGACCTTGGAGAGTGGTGAAATTTTGTACGCCGAATCGACAGGGCGTTTTTTACTGGTAGGCCATCTATATGAAATTGATGATGCTGAGGGGTTGGTTAATTTAACTGAGCAAGCGCAAAACCGCCTTCGTTTAGAGGCGTTGGCCGATGTGCCAGCAGCCGACATTATCACTTACCCTGCAGAGGGTGATCGTAAAGCGCATTTGTGGGTGTTTACCGATGTTGATTGTCCTTACTGCCGTCGTATGCACGAAGAGATCCCTGCCTTAAATAAGATGGGGGTTGAGGTCAGTTACTTAGCCTTCCCGCGTGGCGGTCCAAACACAGCAACCTATAACACAATGGTGTCTATTTGGTGCGGTAAAGATGCACAAGAACGTAATCAGCGAATGGATCGTGTCAAAGCAGGGAAAACAATTGCCCAGGAAAATTGCGAAAACCCAGTTGTGGGTCAGTTGGTGATGGGGCAAAAAATGGGCGTTACTGGCACACCTGCATTGGTTTTAGAAGATGGAACTCTGCTGCCGGGATATCTGCCTGCTGAGCGTTTAGCACCTATGTTAGGTCTCAACTAATATCTTATGAATTCAGTGTTGATTACAGGGGCTTTGCATAGTGCAACGCCCCTGTTTTCGTTATACTAAGACCCATTTTTTACTCTTTCGTCAGAAAGAGTGCGTCCTGAGTAAGCAATCTGCGAGGTGTCGTTTGAAGCCTGTAAAAGTAGGGATCTGTGGTCTGGGTACAGTTGGCGGTGGCACGTTTAACGTCTTGACCCGCAATGCACAAGAAATTGCCCGTCGTGCGGGCTGTTCAATTGAAATTAAAGCGATCGCTTCACGCCGTCCGAATCCGGCGTGCGATACATCTGCTTATACATTACAAACAGATGTGATTGCATTGGCCAGAGATCCTGAAATTGACATTATTGTCGAATTGATTGGTGGGTATGAAGTTGCCAAAGAGTTGGTGATGACCGCAATTGAAAACGGCAAGCACGTTGTCACGGCTAACAAAGCCTTGATCGCGGTGCACGGCAATGAAATTTTTGCTGCAGCCGCCAAGAAAAACGTGGTGGTTGCCTTTGAAGCTTCTGTTGCTGGAGGTATCCCAATTATTAAAGCGATTCGTGAAGGCTTAGCCGCGAATCGTATTAATTGGTTGGCAGGTATTATCAACGGTACTGGCAACTTCATCATGACCGAAATGCGCGAAAAAGGGCGTGCATTTGCCGATGTGCTTGCTGAAGCTCAAGCCTTGGGTTATGCAGAAGCTGACCCAACCTTCGACGTTGAGGGCATCGATGCTGCGCATAAGCTGACTATTTTGGCGTCAATTGCATACGGTATACCTTTGCAATTCAGCAAAGCCTATACCGAAGGAATCAGTAAAATCACGCCAGATGATGTCCAGTATGCAGAAGAATTAGGCTATCGCATTAAGCATTTAGGCATTAGTCGCCATACAGATAAAGGCATTGAACTACGGGTTCATCCGACGTTAATTCCGAAATCTTCTTTGTTGGCGAGCGTGAATGGTGTTATGAATGCCGTGATGGTATCGGGTGATGCCGTTGGACAAACACTCTATTATGGTCCGGGTGCCGGTGCTGAACCCACGGCCTCAGCGGTTGTGTCTGATCTGATTGACGTTGCACGGATGTTGGATGCATCGGCAGAAAGCCGCGTGCCTCCCTTAGCCTTCCAAAGTGCCGAGTTGTCACAAACACCGGTGTTATCGGTTGAGGATACAGTCAGTGGCTATTATCTGCGTTTGCAAGCAGTTGAACGTCCCGGTGTATTGGCGCATGTCACACGGATTCTGGGTGAAAAGGGCATTAACATTGAAGCTATCGTGCAAAAAGAAACAAAAGAAGCTCAAGTGCCCGTCATTATGTTGACCCAGCGTGTTGCTGAGCGAATGATGAATGAAGCCATTCGTGAAATTGAAGCTTTGCCTGATATTTTAGGTGAAGTGATCCGTATCCGTGTAGACCATTTAGCCGATTAAGGGGGCTGTTATGAACTATATTTCGACGCGTGGTCAGGCACCTGTCCTTAATTTTGCTGACGTACTTCTGGCCGGATTGGCCGATGATGGCGGCCTTTATGTACCTGAGACGCTTCCGACTTTCAGTCAAGACGAAATTGCGTCTTGGGCAGGGCTGCCGTATAACGAGTTAGCCTTTAATGTAATCAAACCCTTTGTGGATGACTGCATTAAAGCATCTGATTTGAAAACCATGATTGATGAAACCTATGCCGGGTTTAATCACATAGGTGTAGCCCCGATGGTTCAGCTCGGTGGCAACGAGTGGATTCTAGAGCTGTTCCATGGTCCAACGTTGGCGTTTAAAGATTTTGCACTGCAGTTGCTAGGACGCTTAATGGATCATGTGTTGTCTGAGCGTGGTGAGCGCTTAGTGATCATGGGAGCGACTTCAGGAGACACTGGATCGGCGGCTATTGAAGGGTGCCGACACAGCAAGCACCTTGATATTTTCATTATGCACCCGTACAACCGAGTGTCTGAGGTTCAGCGTCGCCAAATGACGACCTTATTAAACGACAATGTGTTTAACATTGCGTTAGAAGGCAATTTTGATGACTGCCAGGAAATGGTCAAAGACAGCTTTGCTGATCAGTCTTTCCTTCAAGGCCTTAAGTTAGGAGCCGTCAACTCGATTAATTGGGCACGGATTATGGCTCAGATCGTGTACTACTTCTCATCTGCTTTAGCCGTAGGTGGTCCGCACCGTGAAGTGTCCTTCTCTGTCCCGACAGGGAACTTCGGGGACATTTTTGCAGGTTACCTGGCTAAACAAATGGGGTTGCCAATTAAGCAGTTGGTGGTGGCTACCAACCGTAATGATATCTTGCATCGCGTGATTTCGGGCAATGATATGTCGAAAGGAACGCTTGAGCATACACTGTCGCCATCAATGGACATCATGGTGTCCTCAAACTTTGAGCGTTTGCTATTTGATGTATATGGACGTGATGGTGCCGCAATTGCAGATCTGATGAAGCGTTTCAAAACAGAGTCCGTGAGTCTGGAGTCTGGACGTTGGGAAGCGGTGCGTGAGTTATTTGACAGCTATGCAGTCGATGATGCTACGACCTGCGATGTGATCAAACAGGTGTACCAAGAGACAGGGTATTTGTTAGACCCACACACCGCGATTGGCTTAAAAGCCGCGCGTGAGTGTTGGAAAGACAAAACCATTCCTATGATCACGCTGGCAACGGCACATCCGGTGAAGTTCCCTGAACCCATCGTGAAAGCAGGTTTAGAGTCGCCAGCACTGCCCGCGCATTTGGCAGATTTGTACGAGCGTGAAGAGCGCTTTACGGTTCTACCAAAAGATTTAGCAAGCGTGCAGGCATTCGTCGCGTCCAACGTTCATCGCGACTGATGTTAGAGAGAGCACTGATGAGAATCAGTGCTCTTTTTCAGCGTTTAAGCCGTTTTACCCCTCCCATTAGTGATTTGAAATGACCCAAGCGATTATCCAACGTCGACCTGTGCCGACGGTTTCCTCTACGCCTTTCTCTCATTTACACCCAGTACTGGCACGCGTTTACGCGGCACGTGGTGTTGAATCCTTAGCGGATATAGGACGTCACTTAAATGAACTGCTACCGGACCACCTCATGAAAGGCATGGGGGCCGCAGTCGATCGCTTAGTGCTGGCGTTAGAAAGACAAGAGCGTATTTTGATTTTGGGTGACTTTGACTGTGATGGGGCCACCAGTACAACGCTGGCCGTATTGGCGTTGCGTATGATGGGGGCTGCACAGGTTGATTACCTTGTACCCAATCGTTTTGAGTTTGGTTATGGCTTAAGCCCTGAAATTGTCGAAGTTGCCCGTCAAAAGAAGCCAGACGTAATCGTAACGGTTGATAACGGTATTTCCAGTATCGAAGGGGTTAAAAAAGCGCAGGACTTCGGCATAGATGTCATTGTTACCGACCATCATTTACCGGGACAGGTATTACCGGATGCCGTTGCCATCGTAAACCCTAATCAACCGGGATGTGATTTTATAGCGAAATCAACCTGTGGTGTCGGGGTGATCTTTTACGTGATGATCGCTTTAAGGCGCGCGTTGCAGTCGAAAGGCTATTTCTCAGGTCACCAGTCTGCACCAAATTTGGCAAACCTGCTTGATCTTGTGGCCTTGGGAACGGTTGCCGATGTTGTTGCGCTTGAGCATAACAATCGCACGCTCGTGCATCAGGGGCTCTTGCGTATTCGTGCAGGGCAAGCCCGCCCTGGGATTTTGGCATTACTAGAGGTTGCCGGGCGTCAGCGTGAACATCTCATGGCTGCTGACTTAGGCTTTGCCATTGCGCCCCGTTTGAATGCGGCAGGGCGCTTGGAAGATATGTCGATTGGGATCGAATGCTTACTCACCGATAATCCCGATCATGCGCGAGAGTTAGCGCAAACGCTCAATCACCTGAACGTCGAACGTCGCGGTATAGAACAGAGCATGCAAAAACAAGCCATTGAGATCCTGGATCAATTGTCGTTAGACGATCCCTCTATGCCTTGGGGAGTGTGTTTATTTGAAGCCAGTTGGCACCAAGGGGTGATTGGTATTTTGGCTTCACGTATCAAGGATCGTTTGCATCGTCCTGTGATTGCGTTTGCCCTCGGTGATGAAGGCGAAATCAAAGGCTCTGCTCGCTCTATCCCAGGTTTTCATATACGTGACGGTTTGGATGCAATCGCTGCCCGGCATCCCGGCTTGTTGAAAAAGTTTGGGGGGCACGCAGCTGCCGCCGGTTTATCCATCTCCATTAAAGACCTAGCGATCTTTAAAGATGCATTTAATGCCGAGGTGAAAAAAGCTTTAACCGAAGCCGACCTGCAAAGAGTGTTGATGACCGATGGTGAGCTGCAACATGACGACTTTACGCTCGAACTGTCCGATGCTTTGCAACAAGCAGGCCCTTGGGGGCATCAGTTTCCCGAACCTGTTTTTGATGGGTATTTTAAAATACTGCAACAGCGAATTGTTGGACAAAAGCATCTGAAGTTGGTCGTTATGCCAGTCGGGGGGCAGCAAGCCATTGATGCAATTGCCTTTGGTGTCGACACTCAGCAATGGCCCAATGATGCAGTGCAATCAATACGCATGGTCTATCGTTTGGCGCGTAATGAGTTTCGGGGGCAGGTGAGTTTGCAGTTAATGGTGGACTACCTTGAAGCCTCCTGAGGCTCAATGTATCTTTACCATAGAAATGTTAAAGAGATTTTACTTCCTTCGATAGGTAAAATAAATCGTTATACTAAGATATATTAATTTCCCATGTGCGTGATATTTTCCTATTATGGTCTCGTTGAATAACGACAACCTTTTAGGAGAACACAATGTCACTGATTAACACTGAAGTTAAACCCTTTAATGCAACGGCTTACCACAATGGCGAGTTCGTTCCAGTATCTGATGCCGATTTGAAAGGAAAATGGTCAGTCGTTTTCTTCTATCCTGCAGACTTCACATTTGTTTGCCCAACTGAGCTGGGTGACTTGGCTGATTTCTATCCTAAGCTGCAGGAAATGGGCGTAGAAGTCTATTCAGTATCAACTGATACTCACTTCACTCACAAAGCTTGGCACGATGCATCTGACACCATCAAGAAAATCAACTTCCCAATGGTTGCAGATCCAACAGGCGTCATTTCTCGCAACTTCGACGTTATGATCGAAGAAGAAGGTTTGGCTTTGCGTGGTACATTTGTTATCAACCCAGAAGGCCAAATCAAAGTTGCTGAGATTCACGATCTAGGCATTGGCCGTTCAGCAAAAGAGCTGGTTCGTAAAATCCAAGCGGCTCAGTACGTTGCATCTCACGACGGTGAAGTATGCCCAGCTGCATGGCAGCCAGGTGAAGAAACACTGGCTCCTTCTTTGGATCTGGTTGGCAAGATCTAATACGGTTTAACAACTGTGTCATTTCCGGCCCCAGATCTTGGGGTCGGTCTTAATTTCCTATATTTTCTAGATAACCTTATCGTTAAAGGGCGGTCTCATGCTGGACGCGAATCTTAAGAAGCAACTGGACACCTATCTGCAGAATATCGTCAATCCGATTGAGATACTTGTGTCCACTGACGATAGTGCAAAATCAAAAGAACTCTTATCCCTCTGCGAGGAAATTGCTGAGCTGAATAGTAAAATCAGCCTTCAAGTCCTTACCGATGGCAGAGAACGTGCGCCAAGTATGGCGATTGCTGCACAAGGACAAGCACCAAGAGTGCGCTTTGCAGGTATTCCGATGGGTCACGAGTTTACCTCGTTAGTCCTGGCTTTATTGCAAGCAGGCGGCTATCCATCAAAAGCCGATCCAGAATTGATCGAGCAAGTAAAACAATTGCAGGGAGAGTTTCATTTTGAAACCTATATCTCACTGTCATGCCAAAACTGTCCTGATGTAGTTCAGGCTCTGAATTTAATGGCGATTTTGAATCCGAATGTGACCAGCGTCATGATCGACGGTGCGCTCTTCCAAGAAGAAGTTGCAGAAAGAGAGATCATGGCCGTGCCAACCGTGCTGCTCAATGGCAAGCCCTTTGGTCAAGGTCGTATGACGTTGAAAGAAATCGTTGCAAAAGTTGACTCAGGTGCAGCAAAGCGTGAAGCTGCAGCCCTGAATGAAAAAGACCCATACGATGTGTTAATTGTGGGTGGCGGGCCTGCAGGTGCGGCAGCGGCTATTTATGCTGCACGTAAAGGGATCCGCACGGGTATTGTTGCTGAACGCTTTGGCGGTCAGGTAATGGATACCGTGGGCATCGAAAACTTTATTTCGGTTAACTACACCGAAGGGCCAAAGCTGGTTGCCAGTCTTGAACAGCATGTTAAAGAGTACGATGTGGATGTCATGGACAACCAACGTGCTAAGAAACTGCGCAAAGATGGCCTGATTGAAATTGATCTTGAAAGTGGTGCAACGCTGAAGAGTAAGTCTGTCATTTTAGCCACAGGTGCACGCTGGAGAGAAATGAATGTTCCCGGTGAGCAAGAGTACCGTGGAAAAGGTGTCGCCTATTGCCCACATTGCGATGGCCCGTTATTTAAAGGTAAGCGTGTAGCCGTAATTGGTGGCGGTAACTCAGGCATCGAAGCGGCCATTGATCTTGCCGGGATCGTTGCGCACGTAACGGTGTTGGAGTTTAGCGACACGCTCAGAGCCGATGCCGTTCTGCAGAAAAAAGCTGCATCCATGAGCAACATTACCATCATAAAAATGGCTCAAACCACTGAGGTTCGAGGCGATGGTAAAAAAGTGATTGGTTTGACCTATAAAGACCGCGAGCGTAATGAAATATACCATCTGGACCTAGAGGGGATCTTCGTACAAATCGGACTCATCCCAAATACCGATTGGTTGAAAGGGGATCTTGAGCTGACGCGTTTTGGTGAAATTGAAGTCAACTCGCACGGCGAAACACATATCCCAGGTGTGTTTGCAGCAGGGGATGTGACCAACGTTCCGTACAAACAAATTATTATTGCGATGGGTAATGGCGCAGGCGCTGCATTGGGTGCCTTCGATTATCTGATCCGCTCTTCTGTCGAAGACGAAGCGGCCGCCTAATCCCGATGTTCTCCTCAAAGCCCAATGGCAGAGATGCTGTTGGGCTTTTTTTATATCCCATGTTTTAGAGAACAGGCTTGACATAGATCGAATCAGTATTGATAATAATTATCAATAACATTTGGTATTCGTTGCGTTTGTAGCCACTTCTTGTTTCAGCAGCTAATCGGCGCATTTTTATCCTAACCTATAATGAAGAGAAACCTATGAGTAATTATTGGTTCGAGTTTGTTTGTGTTGGTGTGGGGGCGCTCTGCACCACAATGCTAATCCTGCCGTCATCAGTCATGCACTAGTTGACCTTACGCCGTATTATCACTTCAAAATGAGATGAGTTATGTCCAGTTACACGCATACAGTTTCTTTAGAACAGTTACGGACCATGATCAGGCAAGCGCAGTGTCCAGATGATCCGCTGCTGATTTACCGCTGGTTTTCTTTAGAAAATGAAGCATTACCCGATCATCACAAAGAAAAGTTTGCCCACTATGAACAGCAATTTCGTTTATTGCTAGAAACCCTTGCCGATGAGGTGTTGCCTGCTCAGTGGCGTATCTTTTGTTTGGAAAATATCAATAGACCCCTGTTGGCGATGAAGCGTTTGCCACGATTTAAAGGGAGCTATCGCACCCTTAATCGCTTGCAATATGAATTGCACATTACGTTTGAGTACATCAGAGCAGGCTTGTATTTCAATGCACATATTGGGGAGGATTGAACATGACGCATCGTATTGAAAAAGACAGTATGGGAACCGTTAGTGTCCCTGAGCAGGCTTTGTACGGCGCTCAGACGCAGCGTGCAATTAACAACTTTGCGATTAGCGGTCAGCCTATGCCTACTGCATTTATTCGTGCGTTATTAATGACAAAGCGAGCAGCGGCCGTCGCCAATAAACGTCTGAAACTCCTATCCGAACCTATAGCCGATGCAATCGTGCAAGCCGTCGATGACCTAATGGACGATGCGCAATTGATGGCGCACTTCCCAGTGGATATCTACCAAACGGGTTCTGGGACAAGCAGTAATATGAATGCAAATGAGGTATTGGCCACTTTAGCCAGCCGTATTTTAAAAGATGACGTTAGCCCCAATGACCATGTTAATTTTGGACAAAGCAGTAATGACTGTATTCCAACCGCGATACATATCAGTGCCGCTGTCATGGTTGAAGATGCGTTGCTCCCGGCCTTGAGTCATTTATCTGAAGCTATTATGCGTAAAGCGGCATCGGTGGATCACTGTGTTAAAACAGGACGAACACATCTGATGGACGCCATGCCAATCCGTTTGAGCCAATCTTTGAGTGCTTGGTCTGCACAAATTCTTCAGAATATTAAGCATATACAATCGTTGCAGGTGAGCTTGCAGCATCTACCGCAAGGAGGGACCGCAGTTGGAACAGGGGTTAATGCACACCCGGACTTTGCCTCGGAGTTTTGTGCATCTTTAAGTGATCAAACCGGGATCACCTTTTTACCAGCAGACAATGTCTTTGCACTGATGAGTGCCCAAGACACGGCGGTGAGCCTGTCCGGACAGTTAAAAACGACCGCTGTGTCAATTATGAAAATTGCAAATGATTTACGTTGGATGAATTCAGGTCCCTTGTCGGGATTGGCCGAAATTGAACTGGAAGCTTTACAGCCAGGGTCTTCAATCATGCCTGGAAAGGTAAATCCGGTGATTCCAGAGGCGGCCACGATGGTGGCGGCACAGGTGATAGGTCATGATGCCAGTATTACGTTGGCGGGTCAGTCGGGCAATTTTGAATTGAATGTGATGCTGCCGTTAGTAGCCAGTAATCTATTGCAATCCATTGAGCTTTTGACAAATATTGCCTATGCCCTAGCCGACAAAGCGATTGCCACTTTTAAAGTCAACGAGGCAAATATCGTTGCGTCGTTATCGCGTAATCCCATTTTAGTCACTGCCTTGAATCCCGTCATCGGTTATCTGAAGGCGGCTGAAATAGCCAAGCGTGCGTACCAAGAACAGCGGCCTGTCTTAGAGGTTGCCCTTGAAATGACAGACTTGTCGGAGTCTGAACTGATGAGCCTGCTTGATCCAATTAAATTAACTAGTAATCGATTGAGTCCATAGGGGCTATTCGCCAGAGAGGCTAACGTTGCTTTGGGCAGTCTGGTAAAATGAGTACTTCATTAAGGTTCGAAATAAAAGGTTGTAGAACAAATGTTGGTATCGATGCTTAGAAAAGGTTTGGGAAATGTGATCGTCTTTTTAGATTGGATTTCGCGCCCCGCTAAAATGAAACGTACGCCAGAAGAGCAGGCGAAAGTAGATGCAGACGCTCAGCAACTGTCCTTGTATCAATTCCATGCTTGCCCATTTTGTGTCAAAACACGACGCACGCTTCATCGACTCAACGTATCCATTGCGTTAAAAGATGCTAAGGGAAATCCAGAGTATCGCCGTGAGCTAGAGCAAGAGGGTGGAAAAATCCAAGTGCCTTGTCTAAAGATTGAGGACAACGGCAAGACAACTTGGATGTATGAATCAAAGCAAATACATCAATACTTATCAGAGCGATTCGGCGCCTGAAGGCACAGCGCTGGGTAAGCTTGAAATAGAACCTTCATTGCCGACTAAGCTCTCTTGAAAACGATTGGCCTGCTCGTATAAAGACTCTAGCTGAACAAGATTGTTTTGCTCAGTATCGATCAGGCCTTGTTTTTTCGCTTCTAATTCAGCCATTTGCGCTTTTAACGCAGTTATGTCGGCAACAGATGCCGCAACTTGCTCCTGAATAAGTGCTTTTTCTGCGGCGCCTTCCTGCTTTTGTTGATACGTCAAATAGTAATCCGATACAGCATAAGCAATACCTAAGCTCGCGATGAGTAAGCCTGCTAGAGGGAAGATTAGTCGACGTTTAGGTGAAGAAGATAGATGGTCCGTCATAATAGTATCCGCATGTGCTATGGAGTTGGGTGGATGGTCGTTTAACCGCCTTATTTTAAGTAAAATGACCATAAATATCACCTATTCAAACCCTATTATCTGAAATTATTCCATCGCATGAAGACGGCGATGATTGATCGTGACGTTAGCTTTTCGTCGCCAAGTAGACCCCGGCCAAAATCATCAGAGAGCCTGCGCTTTGATTCAATGTACGCATGGCTTTGTGGGATCTAAAGGCTTTGCGAGCCGTTGAGACACCCGCTGAAATCAATAAAAGGCCCAGCATGAGAGCTGTTAGTGTCAGCACGGCAATCAAGACAATATCCGACTGAGTCATTTGGGTTAAATCAATAAACGTAGGTAAGAATGCAATATAAAACAAAATAACCTTAGGATTGGACGACGAAATCAAAAAGCCTTGAACAAAGCCTTTGACTGACCCAAGCGTAGTATCCTTAGGAATGTCCGCTAGATGAGTGGGCGCTGTCCACATTTTCCACCCTAGGTAGATCAGGTATATCGCCCCTACAATACGAATCACAGTAAACACCTCACTCCAGTGTTCGGCCAGGGTCGCTAATCCATAACATGCAAGCGTTAGATAAATGAGATCGCCCAGTGTCATTCCCGCCGCAAGGGGGATGCAGGCACTGAAACCAGAGCTCATCCCTCTTGAAATCAATGCAAAAATACCCGGACCGGGTGTGATGGCAAAGATAAAAATGGCGATAAAATAGGTAATTGCGCTCTCAATAGACATCGGGTGTTATCTCTTGATAATGGGTAGATTTACGTTTGACTCAAGTCTGGAATTGTACATTAGAAAATCGCTTTTAACTGCTTTATAGCGCCGTTTCTTATACACTTACACAAATAAAAAATGATAGGTATTACTCACGTCTATGCGATTGTCAAACCCTGCTAAAAACCTACCTAAGCTACATCTTTTGGGGACATTACTGGTTGTTTTTACATTAACCCTGATGCTCGGAGGCCTTTTTTTAGGTCAACGATTTGCTGATCAAATCAACTTTCTAAACAAGCTCGAAGACTCGGTCGCCCAGCAAATTCAGGATCAGCTGCAATCGGAAATGATCACGTTACGCAATTACTTAGATCATACCCGTGCTCAATCGGACGAGATTCTTCGTGCTCGCTTAATCGAACAAGTCGATCTTGCGTATGATCTGATGAATACGATTTATCAACAAGAGCGCAATATACGCAATACACAAGAAATCAAAAAAATGATTGTAGAATCTCTGCGAGAACTGAGGTTTTTTGATGGGCGTGGTTATTTTTTTGTTGATGATATGGAGGGGCGTTTTATCTTACTGCCGACAGCACCTGAGTTCGAAGGGCGTCTAATGCCGGATAACCAAGACGATACTGGGCACTTTATTATGCAGGGCTTAATTGAGGCCGCACGCAAGCCTAGAGGCGAGGGGTTTTCGCAATATCGTTGGTATCATCCAGAACATCCAAGCCAAATGTCAGATAAACTTGCCTATGTTCGGTATTTTGAGCCCTTCGATTGGTTAATTGGCACGGGTGATTACACCTACGAGTGGGACAAAAAACAACAGGAGGTTGCCAAGAATTGGATTCGGTCACATCGGTTTGGGCAGTCGGGATACATTACCTTATTTGATATTTCAGGGCAGTTGCTTGTGTCGCCGGGGAATGTTGAACTTGAGCAAACACCTCCTACTCAACGCTCACAGATTGAGCAAGCGTCGCTCAATCAAATGGTATTGACTGCAACCGATGGTGGTGGCTTTGTTGACTATTGGTTTGAAGAGCCATCCACTAAAGTGTTGAGAAAAAAACAAGCGTTAGTTGGGGTCTACGAAGACTGGGGGTGGATCTTGGCAACCACTATTTTTGAAGACGATTTTAACAGCTTACTCAGTCAAGAGCGGCAAGCCTTCTCAGTGGCGCAAGCGCGAAACTATCGTCAGTTGTTGATAGGGGGTAGTATTGCTCTGACTCTATCGGTTCTGGCATCCTTGGTGTTTTCGCGCTGGTCCCGACGCCTGTTCAGAAGCTATCACGAAACCAATCAAGCTCAGCAGCGTCAATTAGAGAAACAAGCAAAAGAGCTAAAGGAGAAAGAAAAGCAGCTTCGCGCCTTAGCTTTTTTCGACCCGCTGACCTCTTTACCGAATCGACGTTCCTTTATGAACACCTTGTCCAATCGCAATGATGGCCGTCAGTCAGGCGCTGGATATGCCAGTTTACTTTTTATCGATCTTGACAACTTCAAACCCTTAAACGACAGCTATGGTCACGACTATGGGGATTTGCTGTTACAACAGATAGCCGATCGATTGCAGGAAGGTGTCGATGGGAATTGTTTTGTTGCACGTTTAGGCGGGGATGAGTTTGTTGTGCTAGTCGACGATGCAGGTGAAGATGTACAGAAAGCCTATACTCGAACTGAAAATGTTATTTTGAGTCTACAAGGTGACCTTGCGGATCTGTATCAACTCAGAGATATTCAGTATCCAATTACCATTAGCATTGGTGCTACGGTGTTTTGTGCAGGGGAAAAGCCCGTCGATGCGCTTTTGAAAGAAGCCGATCTGGCCATGTATGCATCCAAAGCAAAAGGCCGCAATGGCTTTACATTTTTTGAGCCATCGCAAGTGCAAAGTAACAACGAAGAAATCTAAGGTTATTTAAATTGGCGTGTATAACGTCCAACCCCTAACGAGGTATTAACGATGACATGGTCACCTACATTTGACGCAAAGGATGTTGTGATTCAAGAAGATAAACGTGTGTTTGACGGCTTCTTTAAAATGCATCGTTTAACACTGAGTCATGCCTGTTTTGAGCGGGCACCTATGACCATTACACGTGAAATTTTTCGTCGCGGCAATGCGGTGGTTGTCTTGTTGTTTGATCCTATCCGTGAGAGTCTGGTGTTGATCGAGCAGTTCAGAGCAGGTGCGGTTGATGCACCCGGAGGTCCTTGGTTGTTGGAATTGGTTGCGGGTATGGTCGAGCCAGGTGAGTCGATTCAAGAGGTTGCCGAACGTGAGACACAAGAGGAAGCCGGCATCACCGTCAAGCACTTAGCGCCCATTCTTGGCTATTTACCCAGCCCTGGCGGTATGGATGAGTGGATTGATTTATGGTATGGCTTCGTTGATGCGTCATTGGCCTCTGGAATACACGGCTTGGATTCCGAGCACGAAGACATTCGAGTGCTAAGCTTACCTGCACAAGAGGTGTTCGACTTGCTTGATCAAGGACGTTTGAATAACGGTGCAATCATTATTGGCGTACAATGGTTAAGAATACACTATGATCGAATTGTACAAGAGGGTGTTGAAGTGATGCGGAAGAGCAATGAAACGTAAGTATGTTCCTGACCTGACACGTCAAATGGCTGTTTGCCAAGCGAATTATGCACGCCTGCAAAAACTGCTGCCTAAAGCGGGCGAACACCCTGTCCGCGAGTTTCGGGTGGTTTGGCATCAGAAACACGTCTTGGTCCGTTTGCACATAGACGAAGAGTTTCGCTATACCAGCTCGGTGGTGATGACCCATATTCATGAGCCTTATTCCCCTTGGCTTGAGTCCCCACAATTGGTGATACGCTTGTACCACGACGCCTTAATGGCTGAGGTCATTTGTGCGCGCCGACGCAAGCAGCTCAGTGGGGTTTATGGTTACCCCAATCGCAACATGCATCAGCCCGATGAAAAGATTCAACTCAATCTTTTTTTAGGTGAATGGCTGAACCAGTGTTTAAACCATGGTCATCAGCTTGAAGTCGCACTTCCCGAATGAGCCCCATGCCGTTGCTATAACACCGTATAACTTCATGAGAAAATGAATGGCTAATTTACCGCTAATTATTTATGTTCATGGATTTAACAGCTCTCCTGCCTCATGGAAAGCCCAACGTTTGGTTGCGTATATGCAAGCAATCGGTCGAGAGCAGGATGTACTTGTTCCGCCGCTGTCAGCATCCCCCGCGGAGGCGATGGAACAATTACAAGAAATTGTCCAAGCACACAGAGAGCGTTTTATTACTCTGGTCGGCAGCTCGTTGGGTGGGTATTACAGCACGTGGCTAACCGAGCATTACTTGAATGTGCGCAGCGTGTTGGTTAATCCAGCGGTCTACCCCTATCGGCTGCTTGAAAACTGGTTAGGTGAAAACGAAAACATCTATACCCACGAGCGTTACCAATTAACGCATGAACATTTAGCGCAGTTGCATGCGTTGGATGTACCGGAAATCTTTGATCCATCCCGCTATGTGTTGTTAACGCAAACCGGAGATGAAACCTTGGATTACCGTGAAGCCGTTGAAAAATTTGCGGGTTCCACTCAGTATATTCAAGAGGGCGGGAGTCATGGATTTGATGCCTTTGATGAGTGGATACCCATGATACTTGCCTTTTCCGAAGGCAAAGCCATCGAGCCTCCAGCAACTACTTTGACCGTTTTAGCACAACAGGAAGCCTAATGACAAAGCAATACAATGCCGACGCTATTGAAGTTCTCAGTGGCTTAGACCCCGTAAAACGCCGTCCAGGTATGTACACCGAAACGGACCGCCCCAATCATTTGGCACAAGAAGTCATAGATAACTCGGTCGATGAAGCACTGGCTGGCCATGCAAAACAAATTGAAGTGACCTTACATGAAGACGGCTCGCTGTCTGTTTCAGACGATGGCCGTGGCATGCCCGTCGATATCCACCCAGAAGAGGGCGTCAGTGGTGTCGAGTTGATTTTGACGCGTCTGCATGCAGGCGGCAAATTTAACAATGACAACTACACCTTTTCCGGCGGTCTGCATGGTGTTGGGGTGTCGGTCGTAAATGCCCTGTCTAAACTCCTGCACGTTGAAATTCGTCGTGACGGCCAAGTCCATAAAATTGTTTTTGCCGACGGAGAAAAAGTATCCGATCTTGAAGTGATAGGGCAATGTGGCAAGCGCAACACCGGAACAACGGTTCGATTCACGCCCGATCCCAAGTATTTTGACACGCCAAAATTCAGTGTCTCTCGTTTAAAGCACAATTTGCGGGCAAAAGCGGTGCTATGCCCAGGTCTCAAGGTGATTTTTAAAGACCTGAGCGGCGCTAAGCAAGATCAAGAAGAGTGGTACTACGAAGATGGCTTGGTGGCCTATTTAAAAGGGGCAACCCAGGTATACGACACCCTGCCAGAAGAGCCCTTTGTTGGCAGTTTGGTGGGGCAGGAAGATGCCGTCGAGTGGGCTGTGCAGTGGTTGGTAGAGGGGGGAGAGATCATGGCCGAAAGCTATGTTAACCTCATCCCCACGGCACAAGGCGGAACCCATGTGAATGGGCTGCGCACCGGGCTTTTGGAAGCCATGCGTGAGTTTTGTGAAATCCGTAACCTGCTGCCCCGTGGTGTCAAACTCACGCCGGAAGATATTTGGGATAAATGCTGTTATATCCTGTCGGCCAAAATGCGTGACGCTCAATTTTCGGGTCAAACCAAAGAGCGCTTATCGTCACGCGGCATCGCAGCCTTCATTTCAGGTGCCGTGAAAGATGCCTTCTCACTCTGGCTCAACCGTCATGTCGAAGAAGGTGAAAAAATCGCCGAATTGGTGATTACGAACGCGCAAAAGCGCATGCGCAACAACAAGAAAGTGGTTCGTAAAAAAGTCACGCAAGGTCCAGCCTTACCCGGTAAATTGGCCGACTGTTCCGGTGCCGATGCCGCTCAATCCGAACTGTTTTTAGTTGAGGGTGATTCGGCAGGTGGCTCGGCAAAACAAGCCCGAAACCGAGAGTTTCAGGCCATCATGCCCCTGCGCGGTAAGATTCTGAACACCTGGGAAGTGGACTCATCTGAAATACTCGGTTCGCAGGAAATTCACGATATTTCTGTCGCCATTGGCGTTGATCCAGGCTCAGATAATCTTGAAGGACTGCGATACAACAAAATCTGCATTCTGGCAGATGCCGACTCCGATGGCTTGCACATCGCAACGCTGTTGTGCGCTTTGTTTGTGCAGCACTTTAAACCCCTTGTGGCCGCAGGGCATGTCTACGTGGCCATGCCGCCGTTGTATCGCATCGATGTTGCAAAAGAGGTGTTTTATGCTCTTGATGATGATGAGCGAGACGCCATCATTGATCGCATCCGTGCTGAACGTAAAAATGCGAAAGTGGGCGTGCAGCGCTTTAAGGGATTGGGGGAAATGAACCCTTTACAGCTACGCGAAACCACCATGTCACCGGATACCCGTCGACTGGTGCAACTGACGATTGATGATGGTGATGACACCCATGAACTGATGGATATGTTGTTGGCGAAGAAGCGTGCATCTGATCGTAAACAATGGCTTGAAGATAAAGGGAATTTAGCGGAAGTGGTGTAGGGTCTCCACCGAGTTCAGCTAAGGCTCAGCTGAACTCAGGTTTAATCCAGCCTAATTACCCAAAGGAGACAGAGATGAACTCAACAAGACGCGCTGTATTACTGTCGATTCTTGCCTTGCCTGTGATGGGGTGTGCATCCTTAAAAGGGGCCTACGAAAAGCCGCATGTCAAGGTAACGTCTTTCACGATGGTGCCGAATCAACAAGGGATTGCCCCCAAGTTTGCCATAGGTCTAGAGGTGGTGAATCCGAACCGAGTGGGATTGAACCTGCGTGGGATGAGCTACAGTGTAGAGGTTGAGAATTATCGAATTCTAAGCGGTGCTGCACCGGATTTACCCTCTGTGCCTGCGTATGGCAGTGCCAACTTTGTCATAGAGGCCAGCCCCGATTTATTGGGCAGTGCGCGTTTGATCAGCGATGTTTTATCCTCGCAACGCAATCAGTACAACTACACCTTCAAAGCGCGCATTGATGCAGGATCCTTGATTCCCTTCATCAATGTTGAAGAATCCGGGCGTTTTAATTTTTAAATCTGGCCGATGATGCAGTTTCAGCAGTGGATTCCTAAAAGTGTCAGCACGCGCTTGATGCTGGCCTTTGCAACCGTTGCCTTGATGACCTTGTTGGCCGCGGGGTTTGCCTCCCACAGCAATGGGCTTTTGCAACAGCGCTTAGAGCAGATTCGGGCGGATAGCATTGAAGTGCTCTATGCTTCCGCACGTTTGAATGAGCTCAGCCAACAACTCACAGCGCTGGTCCCGCGTTTAATCAGTGCCGACTCAAACTATGTGCGGCAGCGCACTAGGGAGCAGCTAAACCGCGTCTTAGCTGAAATGCAGACGTGGGTGATTCATCTGCCCGACTACAACCGTTATTTCATCGAAATCAGTGACCAGATTCGTTACAGCATTGGCCTGATTCATCAAACCGTTGAAGAGCGCCATCGCCATGCTCAGTCGTCGGATCAGCAACGTTTGCGCCTCTACCCACTCTACGTCGAGGTGAATCAAGCCTTGGATCAACGCCCCTTATCAGCCTATTCAGAGGCATTTTTGTCCACACGCTTAAGCCTAAGTTATTTGTTTGCGCTGGCTGAAAAAGTACACACGGACAGTACATTTAAGGAGTTGGATTACACCTTCTTACGCTTGGAAGCCTTAGTGGCAGAGATACAAGCCTTGCAGCACAAGGATGACGATCTAATACGCGCATTTGACAATGCCCCTATCGATGCGTTGTTCTTACTGGTTTCCCGTGAGGGACCGCTCTTTACCGAAAAAAACCGTGAACTCGACCTGCGCTATCAAGAAGAATTCTTGGTGAACAATAGCCAGCGCCATATACAGCAGCTGGCGGCTCAAATCTCACAGTACACCGAGCGAGTAAACCAGCGTGTTGATGATGAAATTGCAGAGGCGGGCCTGTCGGTCTCCAAAGCGAGGGATGCAACTCTGATGCTGTCCATCATGAGTTTGCTGCTCGCAGCGAGCGTGTCTTGGTTCTACGTGAGGCGGAACATACTGGGCCGTTTGGTGAGGTTGCAATCCAATATGCACTCCATCGCCAGCGGTACTTTGAGCATCAATGTCATTCAAGAAGGGCAGGATGAAATCTCTGAAATGGCCAAAGATCTCAAAACCTTTCAAGAAGCGGCGGTTCAGACAGAAGCGATGCATCGCCAATTGGCCGCGGAAACGCAAGAGCGATTAGACACCGAAAAGCGTTTACGACTGGCACAGCAAGACTTGATTCAAGCAGGTAAACTGGCCGCGCTGGGGCAGTTAAGCGTGGCGATTACACACGAAATTAACCAACCCCTTGCGGTGATGCGCAACCAACTGCACAGTGTTGGCCTGTGTCTGGACAAGGGCTTAATGGATCAAGCCAAATCCGGGGTAGAGAGGCTCACCCAACAGTTGGAAAAAACGGCCGGGATTACGCACCACTTACGTGGCTTTGCCCGAAAAACCGATCAAAAACCCTATCCCATCCTCTTGGCGCCCGTCATTGATGCAGCGGTTGAATTGCTTAAGTCAAAATCCAGCCATTGCCAGCCTGAGTTGACAGGCGATGCCGATGTTTGGGTGATGGCTGAGCCGATTCGACTTGAGCAAGTGATGGTTAACCTGATTATGAATGCACTGGATGCGGTTCAACAGAGCCAAAATCCGTCTGTGCGCGTCTCTTGGAGCGTCTGTACGAACGCCGAGTGGGTCGAAATCCTTGTTGAAGACAACGGACCGGGTATAGAATCGGACTGCAAGGAGCATATATTCGACCCTTACTTTACCACCAAGTCACCCGGCAAGGGGTTAGGTCTTGGGTTATCGATTAGTTACAACATCTTACAGGACTTTGATGGGCGCATTTCCTTGATGGACACGACATCCGGTGCCTGTTTTCAAATCATGATTCCGATGGCATCCGACACGACACCTGTTTAACTCATGGCAAATGTTTGGCAAGATGGTGTAATTAGCTAAATCCCCGTTGTTATGACGAATAGCCAGCCCTTATTAATGCGTTACCCAAAACGATAAGAATCCGCCTATGTCCCAATTACCGATAGTTTGTATTGTTGACGACGATCCTTCTGTTCTCGACAGTTTTGCCGAAATGCTGACCCTTGAAGGCTTTGAACCTCGATGCTTTAGTGGGCCCTCGCTGCTGCTGACCTTTTTGCAACAAAATCCCAATGCCGTTGTACTGAGCGATGTGTGCATGCCGGACGTGGATGGCATGCAGCTGCTTGCACACCTGCAAAACCTTGATGCGGAGTTACCGGTTGTTTTAATGAGTGGCCATGGCGATATTCCGATGGCAACGCAAGCCATGCGTGAAGGGGCCGTTGATTTTTTGGAGAAACCCGTCTCGCCCTCGCTTTTGGTTGAACGCTTACGCCAAGCGCAACGTCAGCGCAAATGGGTGCTTGCGCGTCGTGAGCAGCAGTTGTGCCAAGACGACAAAGCCATTGTCGAGCGCCATGTTGTGGGCGAGTCCCCCGGCATTAAACAACTTCACGAGCAAATTTTGGTGCTGGCCAATGCCGATGTAGACACCCTGATCTACGGTGAAACGGGCAGCGGTAAGGACGTCGTCGCTCGCGCACTGCACGATGCGAGTCAGCGTCGTCACCATCCGTTTATCGCGATCAACTGCGGTGCCATGCCCGAAAACCTTATCGAAAGCGAACTCTTTGGTTACGAAGCTGGCGCTTTTACTGGGGCGAAACAGCGTCAAATGGGGAAAATAGAGGCCGCCTCAGGAGGCACACTGTTCCTAGATGAAATTGAAACCATGCCGTTGACAGCGCAAATTCGGCTGTTGCGCGTGTTACAGGAGCGCAGCCTGGAGCGTCTTGGCAGCACACAATCCATTCAGGTGAACATTCGCGTGATCGCCGCAAGCAAAGACGATTTACAGCGAATCAGTGAAAAAGGACTGTTTCGTCTCGATTTATACTACCGCTTAAACGTTGCGAGCTTGAGGCTTCCGCCCTTGAGAGAGCGCGGTGATGATATCCTGATGCTGTTTCAGCATTACTGCCAACTGGCCGCCGAACGCTTTCAAAAAGCCTGCCCACCGATACGCGCCCATCATCAAGAAAAACTTCTGCACTATGCCTGGCCAGGCAATGTCAGAGAGTTGCGCAACACGGCAGATCGTTTTGTGCTGGGCATCGAAGGCGATGGCTTTTCTTTGAACGATACGTCGCAGGCTATCCGTGCTCCTGCGCTCGATGAGTTTGATCAGAAGCTTGAAGACTATGAGCGCAAGCTGATTGAAGACTCCTTAGCCGCCGCTGCGGGTCAAATAGGCAAAGCCGCCGAGCAGTTAAAAATGTCTCGTAAAACCCTGTATCGCAAAATGAAAAAATTCCAGTTGGACAAGCAAACGTTTAGAGCCTGATGGGACATTGGTGACCTATCGCCTGAAAAATCACCCGTTTGAATGGGGCAGATGTGTCCCATTTTTTGGGCAGGTGAATAGACTTTTTTCTTGATTCTATTCTAACGATATGAAAAATAATGACTATTTTGTGTTGGTATCGCTTTTGCTCTGTATTTGCGTACCCGCACTGCATTTTCCCAATACAGTTGGCGGCTAACAATACAATAATAATTCGGAGATTCTTCACATGAGTTTACTCACCCTTGGTCGTCTCGGTATTACCACGTCACTGATCGTTGCTTTATCCACCTCTGCAGCATTTGCAGCCGATTGTGGGCATCGCGGTGCATTGGATGATCGCTTCTGCGATGAGAACATGGACATGGTGGCCGACACCCCCAAAGACTCCAGCCGTTGGCGCAACCCCAGTACATTGGTGTTCACCTATACCCCGGTGGAAGACCCCGCTGTGTACCAAGATGCATTTGCTGATTTCCAACGCCACCTATCTGAAGCCACTGGCAAACGAGTGGTCTACTACAACGTTCACTCCAACTCGGCACAAGTCGAAGCCATGCGCTCAGGGCGCTTGCATATCGCAGGCTTCTCAACAGGGCCAACAGGCTATGCTGTGAACCTTGCAGGCTATGTACCGATTGCAGTAAAAGGCTATGAAAATGAATTCCAAGGCTACAATCTGATCACCATCGTGCGTGCCGACAGTGATATTCAAACGATGGAAGACCTCAAAGGCCGTACAGTGGCTCATACCGCCGTATCGTCCAACTCAGGTAACCTAGCCCCTAGAGCCTTGTTTCCGGCCTTAGGTGTTGTACCGGATGAAGATTATAAAGTGGCCTATTCTGGCAAGCATGACCAATCCGTAATGGGCGTGTTGACCGGTGACTACGATGCAGCCCCCGTTGCTTCCGATGTGTACGATCGCATGGTTGAAGCAGGCCGTGTGAAGGCAGAGGACTTTAGAGTTATTTACCGCAGTGCACGTTTTCCCACCTCCGCATTTGGCTATGCACATGACTTGCATCCCGAGTTAGTGGAAAAAATCAAAGACGCCTTCGACTCTTACCGCTTTCCGCCCGAAATGCAGGCAAACTTTGACGGCGCAGATCGCTTTTTCCCAATTACCTACAAAGACGACTGGGAAGTTGTTCGTGATATAGCACACGCCACCGGTACCGCGTACACAGAGCGCGGTTTGCAACAATTGGCTGAGCGTGAAGCTGCCGCCGCGAAAAAATAACCGTCCACTTTTTTATCCTCTTTGAACTCAGGCCATCTTATTTCGATGGTCTTGGGTTCGCTATGCCTATAAGGATACTGCTATGAGCCGTCTTGAAATACGTGAGCTTAATCATGCCTATGTGTCGAATAAACCCATCTTAAAAAACATTAATATAGAAATTGATGAGCCGGGCGTTATTGCGATTATTGGACCGTCTGGAACCGGAAAAAGCACCCTTTTGAGATGCATTAACCGACTGATTCAACCAACCGATGGCAGCATTTTGTTCAAGGACAAAGATGTTGCGAAGATCAAAGGCAAATCACTCAGAGAAGTACGCCGCCAAATAGGCATGGTGTTTCAGGAATACAATTTAGTTGAACGTCTCTCTGTGTTGGAAAATGTCTTAACGGGGCGTTTGGGCTATATGTCAGCATGGAGTGCTTGGCGGCGCAACTTCAGCGATAAAGACATTAAGCGCGCCTTCGAATTATTGGCATTTGTAGGGCTCAGTGACTTTGCGATGCAACGCGCCGACAGCCTGTCGGGTGGCCAGCGCCAGCGTGTCGGCATTGCGCGTGCCCTTATGCAAGAACCCGTGATTCTGCTGGCAGATGAGCCAACCTCATCCTTGGACCCCAAAACATCGGTAGAGATTATGGAGCTGTTGAGACAGCTGGCACAGGATAAAGGCATTCCCACCCTCGTCAACATTCACGATGTCAACCTTGCCAAGCGTTACGCCCAACGTATGATCGGCATGAGTGGTGGCCAAGTGGTGTATGACGGCAAGCCAGATGGCATTACCGATACGCATCTAAAATCCATTTATGGGGGTGAGTCATGGCTACAATAGTTGACCGTCAAAACCCTTTTAAAACTTCGCTGTCCACCAAGTTCTTATGGCTGGGGCTGTTCGTTTACCTAGCCTATGCCTTCACAACCTTGGATATTGGCTGGGATCGTTTTGTCCTGGGCCTTGACCAAGGAGGGCGCTTACTTGATCGACTGTTTCCACCCAACTTTACTCGTTGGGAATTGTTGTTACATGACTTAATTGAAAGTCTTCAAATCGCCATTATCGCCAGTGTGGCGGGTATTTTTATTTCCTTATTCGTTGGGCTCATGGCCGCTCGCAATATGATGCCAAACGTGATTAGTATCCCCGTGCGTGTGTTTATTGCGCTGTGCCGTACTTTTCACCCGGTGATTATTGCCATTTTGTTTGTGAAGGCGGTGGGCTTTGGAGCCCTTGCCGGGATTTTAACCCTGACCGTGGCTTCCATTGGCTTTGTCGCCAAACTCTTTGCCGAAGCCATTGAAGAAATCTCCTTCAAACAAGTCGAAGCGATCCGGGCCACGGGGGCAGGCTTTATCAGCACCATTGTGTTTGGGGTGATTCCTCAAGTGTTTTCGCGATTTATTGGCTTTTCCATCTATCAATTAGACTCCAACTTGCGCAACTCCACCATGGTGGGGATCGTTGGCGCCGGTGGTCTAGGGGGAACACTCTTCTCGGCCTTCCAGCGTTTCGATTATGACTTTGTGACAGCCATCTTGTTGGCCATTATTGCCCTGATCTTAGTGGGCGAAGCCTTATCCAATCTTGTACGGAGGATCTTCCAATGAAAGCAGATGCCGTAATGACGCCTGTTTCCCATGCAACGGAGTCCCCAAAATGGCAGCGTTTTACGCTCGGACAACGATCCGCACGCTATATGGTGTATCTGATCATCGTCATGTCCTTTTTTGCCTCTTTGCGCACGGTCGAAATCATCCCTGAGTTTTTGCTGGATGCACCCGAGCAATTGGCTGACATGTTCAGACGCATGTGGCCGATGGATTTTGCCGCCTATCCAACCACCATTCACGGTGCCATGCTCGACACTCTGCATATTGCCACACTGGGCACTTTGCTCAGTTTGATTCTGGCCGTGCCTCTGGCCTTAATGAATGCCAACAACATTGTGAAGTCTTCATTGGTGAACTGGATTGCCAAGTTCTTCTTGGTTGCATCACGTTCGGTCAACTCCTTGATCTGGGCATTATTGTTTGTCGCGATCTTTGGACCGGGTGTCTTGGCGGGTGTACTGGCGGTTGCGCTGCGCTCGGTCGGCTTTGTCGGCAAGCTGTTTTCAGAAGCCTTGGAAGAGGTCAATATGGGCAGTGTTGAAGCCATTCGCGCAACGGGTGCCTCCTTTACCTCGGTGTTGATCAAAGCCTACTGGCCACAAGCCAAACCCGCTTTTTTTAGTATCTTGTTGTTCCGTTGGGACATTAATGTGCGAGAATCTGCCGTATTAGGACTGGTGGGAGCCGGGGGAATTGGTGTTGTATTGAATGACGCAATGAACCTGTTTCAATGGCCGAAAGTGGCCATGGTGCTAACCACAATCTTCGCTGTGGTGCTCCTGATAGAGTTTATTGTTGTCCAAGTTCGTAAACGTTTAATGTAACGAGAGCCAGAGCATGCCTCCATTAAAAAACACCTACTTACTGATGCGCCATGGTCATAGTTTGGCGAATGAAGCGGGTTGCATTATTAGCCATCCAGATAATGGCATTCATGCGTATGGTCTATCGAATGTGGGGCGTGCGCAACTGCAACAGACGCTTAAGGATTGGCTCTATCCAATCCCAGATCGCCTGCTTCATTCTGACTTTTTAAGAACAACAGAGAGCGCCCAGTGTTTAGCACAGCATTTCAACTGCCCAATCGAGGTGAACACCTTATTGCGTGAGCGTTGTTTTGGGGTGTATGAACAACAAAGCGATCAGTTTTATGAGAGCGTCTGGGCCAAAGACTCCGCCGGGCTTGATGTCACAGCCGAGGGGGTCGAAAGCCTAGAGCGTGTGGCCCAGCGAATGCACTCGGTGATTGAACACTGCGAAGCCACCTATGCGGATCAAACACTGGTGCTTGTGAGCCATGGTGATCCCTTGCAGATTCTCTTAACGCACCTGGACGGGCGCGCATTAAGCGAACACCGCAAGCGACCATCCATCGCTCCGGCTGAAATCACGCTGATTCAGTAGGGGCGTGTTCATGAACAGCCTGCCGCCCGTCTTGTCAGAGGTGGGCCGCAGGCTGTTGATTCTTTTTAGACGGCGGCTTTTGCTGCTCGCGCGGCATGTAGCTTTTTATAACTCTCGATTAAGCGCAAATGCTTGTCGAGTCCCTCTAATTGGCTGTTCGTGGGCGTGAGACCATAAAAGCGCACCTCCCCAGTCACCGAACCCACCACAGCATCCATGGTCTCTTGACCAAACATGCGCACGAGGTTGGGTAAAAAGTCCTCCAATGCCAACTCATCGTCTAAGGTGATTTCCAACACGGCATTGATTGCGCGATAAAACAAGCCGCGCGCCACAGTATTGGTGTTGTACTGCAAGAACTGCTCAACGCGCTCCAAGGCCTCTTCATGCTGACCCAAGGCCAGATGAATTAAGAGCTTTAACTCCAGAATCGTAAGCTGTCCCCACTCGGTGTTTTCATCAAACTCGATGCCGATCAGGGTGATGATGTCCATATAATCATCGAGCTGGCTCTCCTCCAAACGCTCGAACAAGGCGGCCAACTGCGCATCGGATAAACGATGCAAATTGAGAATGTCATCCCGATAATCCAGCGCCTTATTGGTGTTGTCCCAAATCAAATCCTCAATCGGGTACACTTCAGAATAGCCCGGCACGAGAATGCGACACACAGGTGCGCCGAGGTCTTCATGAATGGCCATATAGACCTCTTTTCCGAGGTCCTCCAAGATGGCAAACAGACGTTGCGCTTCTTCTTGATTGGTGCCAGAAAAGTCCCATTCGCAGAAATCGTAATCGGCTTTGTTACTAAAGAAACGCCACGAAATCACGCCAGACGAATCGATAAAATGCTCGACGAAGTTATTGGGTTCGGACACAGCTAAGCCACTGAAAGTTGGCGGCTGGAAATCGTTCATCCCCTCAAAGCTACGACCCTGCAACAACTCGGTTAAACTGCGCTCCAAGGCAATTTCCATGCTGGGGTGTGCGCCAAACGAGGCAAAGACACCGCCATTGCGCGGGTTCATCAGGGTTACACAGGCCACAGGGAACTGACCGCCTAACGACGCGTCCTTCACCAGCACAGGATAGCCCTGTTCTTCCAAGGCTTTGATGCCTTCCAACAAGCTGGGGTACTTGTTGAGCACTTCGGCAGGGACATCGGGCAGCGCCAGTTCGTTTTCGATAATCTCTTTTTTAACCGCACGCTCAAAAATTTCAGACAGACACTGCACCTGCGCTTCATACAGCGTATTGCCTGCGCTCATGCCGTTGCTGAGGTAGAGGTTTTCAATCAAATTCGATGGGAAATACACCACCTCACCGTCAGACTGACGCACAAAGGGCAGGGCGCAAATGCCTCTGGCTTCGTTGCCTGAATTGGTGTCAATCAGATTGGAACCGCCCAGCTCCCCATCTGGGTTGTATATCTCTAGGCAGTAATCATCCAGGATGCCCTTTGGCAAACTGTCATCTGCGCCGGGTTTAAACCAACGCTCATTGGGGTAGTGCACAAACGCACTGTTGGCGATGTCTTCACCAAAATACTGATCGTTGTAAAAGAAATTGCAGCTCAAACGCTCAATAAACTCACCCAATGCAGAGCAAAGCGCACTTTCTTTTGTCGAGCCCTTGCCATTGGTAAAGCACATGGGCGAGGCTGCATCTCGAATATGCAAAGACCAAACATGCGGCACCAAGTTACGCCATGATGCGATTTCGATCTTCATGCCCAAGTCCGCCAACATCTGCGTCATATTGGCAATGGTCTGCTCCAGCGGTAAATCCTTACCGGGAATAAACGTACTCGACTCGCCCTCTGGCTTCACCATCAACAGAGCTTGCGCATCTTCATCAAGATTCTCGACCGTTTCAATTTGAAACTCAGGCCCCGTTTGCACCACTTTTTTAACCGTACAACGCTCGATGGAGCGCAAAATACCGTCACGGTCTTTTTCAGAAATACTCTCGGGCAACTCCACCTGAATTTTGAAAATCTGGTTATAGCGATTCTCAGGATCGACAATGTTGTTTTGCGACAGGCGAATATTATCGGTCGGAATGTCACGCGCCAGGCAATACACCCGCACAAAGTAGGCCGCACACAAGGCAGAAGAAGCGAGAAAATAGTCAAAAGGACTCGGTGCAGAGCCATCCCCCTTGTAACGTATGGGCTGGTCAGTGATGACGGTGAAATCATCAAACTTGGCTTCAAGTCGAAGATTGTCGAGAAAGTTAACTTTGATTTCCATGCAGAGGGTACCGAGCTAAAGATTGATCAAACAGAGGCGATAACCCGCTATTATCCAGATTTTGAGGGGCTGAGTCTTGGTTAGTGGTGAGAAAATGGGGAAAGAGTTATAGGATTTTGTCTAGGGGGCTGGTTGTGCCAGCAAAGTGCTGGCCGATGACATGAGTGTATATTTGCGTTGTCGATACATCGCTATGGCCCAATAGCTCTTGTATCGTTCGTATATCGCGTCCAGCCATTAGAAGGTGAGTTGCAAATGAATGACGAAAGGTGTGGCAGTTCACTTTTTTGTTTATTGTACCCAGTTGATTAACAGCTTTTTTTAATGATTTTCGTGGTACAGATTCATGTAAGTGATGTCGGCATAGATGATTTGAAATTGGATGTGGACTTAGAGTCGAGGATGGGAATAAGTACATCCATCCTTTTTGTCGAAAGGCGTTTGGATATTTCTTTGATAATGCGTAGGGTAAGTAAGGGCCATAGCCACGTGAATTGTCTTCAGTTTGAAGCTTGATCGCTATGTCTGTTTGTACATCTAGTGCGTTCTCAAGCCTTTGGCTTAAAATAGTGACTCTGTCCTTGTTTCCTTTGCTACATCGAATGAGCAAGCTGCCATTGGACAAGTTAAGATCCTGTATTCGTATTCTTAAGCATTCGCTAATTCTTAAACCGCTTCCATAGAGGAGTGAAAAAATCAGCTTATCTCTATCATTCATCTGGTCAATCAATAGTTTGATTTCAACCTCTGAGATGACCGTTGGTAATCTACGCCCTTGCTTAGCATGTTGGAATCCAAGGTCACCTAGCTGCCTGTTTAATACTTTATGGTATAAAAAAACGAGAGCATTCAGTGCCGATTTTTGAGTGTTGACCGCAACATGACGCTCTGTAGCAAGATAAGATAAGAAGTTTCTAACCTCAGTAGCACCCATTTCGGTTGGATGTTTTAAGGCATTGTAACGTATGAAAAACCGAATCCAGTATAAGTAAGACTTCTCTGTTGTGTAGCTATAACCTCTGAGCCTAATCTCACGTCGTATTGAGTTTATAAAGGGGCTTGAAGACATGATTCACTTCCTGTGTGATGATATTTACTGTATAAATATACAGTATATTTTTGGGATTTCAATAGATTGGCACGAATAGTCGGCAAATATGTCATTTAGTCGCTCGGTTTTCACTGGTTTTTTCAAAAAATCTATATTAGGATCAATGTATTATTAATTTTCCGACCAGAATAACGTGCCTGAGTGATTTGACGAACCGTGCGAGCTCGTTTTGATGGGTCTGTACTTGAAACGTTTTTAAAAAAGTTATTTTAAAACAGTTAAATAGATGCGTTTTTTTGAAATGGTAGGTTCGACAAAGCGAGTTGGCGTGTTATTAAAATGTTGGACATAACCGCTACGCGGTAGAGTAGTAAATTCAAAGGATTATAGGCATAGGGACATGCCAAATAGACTCTTACAAAGTGTGTTTCGAGCGTATCGCTCGGAACTAGATCAGCAGCGACAGCCGCTGAAAAATCGAAAAGCGATAGATGCTATCACTGCTTGCCGTTCTCCGGAAATGGGTGTGAGTACATATCGTTGCGCTCAAGGGCACGATACTTGGGAGCATTATCATTCGTGTCGTCATCGCAGTTGTTATTTATGTGCTGAGCACCGAAGGGTTGAGTGGATAGAGAAGCAAAAAAAGCGCTTACTGGCCGTTCCACATTTCCATTGTATTTT
>NZ_VYTY01000005.1 GCF_009821115.1 Nitrincola alkalisediminis
TCATGCTCAAAAACGTACATCTAAATGAATTCACATATAGGTTGCTTGTTTTTGATTAAGCTTTAATGCCTAACCTGAACAAGCGCCCACACGCATTACCTGATTAATTTTTTAAAGAGCGTCTTGGGCAACTCGGTGTTTTGAGTCGTCTCAAGCGAGGTGCGTATTCTACCGAACCCCTCGTCAGTGTCAAGCTTTATTTTCAAGAATTTTTAAATCATTTTCTCGAAACATCTACCTGAAAAACCACCAACCACTTCTTAATCTGCATTTGAATCAAACACTTAAAAAGAAGCCCCGCTTCAGTGACTTTCCCCCGGAAGGGCTTGTCTCTCAAGCGAGGCGCGAATATTAAAGAGGTTTTTGGGAGAGGTCAACTACTTTTTTAAAAAAGTTTTAAAGCCACCATCTAAAAGGCCAAATACTTCAAGAACGCTCATCATCAACGACTGGCTTGAACAACAGCCTAGACATGAAGAGACCCAACTCAAAAAGAAGCCACATAGGAATGGCCAATAGACTTTGTGAAATGATGTCAGGTGGCGTCAGGAGCATTCCAAAAATAAAACAGATAACCACTACATAGGCACGCTTACTGGCAAGGCTGTCAGCAGACACGACGCCCGAGCGAATAAGCAGGAGGGTTGCTATAGGTATTTCAAATGTAATTCCAAACGCAAAAAACAATTTCAAAACAAAGTTAAGGTAGCTACTAATGTCGGTCATAACTTCAACATTATCAGGACCGACGCTCGTAAAGAACCCAAAAATCAGCGGAAACACGACAAAGTACGCAAACGCAATCCCTGCATAAAACAAGACAACGCTGGATAACAGTAAAGGGATAGCCAGTTTCTTTTCATTGCTATAAAGACCCGGTGCAATAAACGACCAAGCCTGATGCAGTATATAGGGCATCGCCAATCCTAATGAAACCACCAACGCCAACTTAAAGGGCGCAAAAAAAGGCGAAGTCACATCCGTGGCTATCATACTTGTCCCTTCCGGCAGCAAGGCCGTTAAAGGGGCTGACACAAAAAGGTATAGATCATTGGCGAAATAAAATAACGCTAGGAAAATCAACAGAACCGCGAGAACTGAACGCATAAGGCGCTGCCTCAGTTCCACTAAATGTGAAATGAGCGGCTGCTCTTGATCTTTATCTTCGGTACTCATGGCTTATTACTTTCGTTGTCTTGAAGATTAGAGGCCACGTCCGGCGTATCCACAGCCTTAGCAGCTTCCTCTACTGTTTTACTTACGTCTTGCGATGCCGCATTAAACGGCTGACGCATTTCCTTCAGCTCCTTTTCGAGCTGCTCTTTGCTGATCGCTGTCGTCCGCCTCAGCTCTTCAATTCTTAACTCTTCGCTTATTTCACTCTGAATAGCGCTCACTGAGCGCTTAATCCGACCAAGCCAGAGCCCACAGGTGCGGACTGCCGTTGGCAGCTTTTCGGGGCCCAGCACCAAAAGCGCAACAACGCTCACAATTAATATTTCGGCAAAACCGATATCAAACATCGTTTAGACTACTTTTTACTTAGAGGAAGAGTCAGGTGTTTTATCTTTTTTCTCGTCAGTCGAAGCCTGTTCAGAAAACTGAGCATCTTCATTGGTGATTTTTTTCTTATCGGCTGACTCATTCGCGTCTTTTGTGTCTTCTTCATTCATTGCTTTTTTGAATCCCTTCACAGCGCTGCCAATATCGCCACCTAACCCACGCAGTTTTTTTGTACCGAATAATAGAATGACGATGCCTAAAACAATGACAAGTTGCCAAATACTGATTCCACCAAAGCCCATATTTACTCTCCAATACCCAATCTGATAGGTTTAAAATTAAAGTTACGAGGTTTATTTTTTGATGCGAGAAGCTTTTTCTTCAAGACCCGATACATCAAACCGTCTAGCAAGCTCCGCCAATACAGACCTATGATCCTCACCAAGATGAGACAACATTACCAAAGAATGAAACCAAAGGTCAGCGGTTTCACTCACTAGCGCTTGATTATTTTTTGTGATTTCGGCGTCTTTGGCAGCCAAAACCGTTTCGAAAGCCTCTTCACCCACTTTTTCTAATATCTTGTTCAAGCCTTTGGCATGCAAGGATGCCACATATGAACTCTCAGCGCCTGCTTGCTTTCGCTCTTCTAAAACAACACTCAGCTGATCTAAAATATCACTCATGCTTTTATCTCTTATACATATCTTCTGGTGACTTAAGCACGCCTTCGACGGTAACCCATTCGTTCGCATTATTTAAGCGGCGATAAAAACAACTGTTTCGGCCTGTATGACAAGCAACATTACCCAACTGCTTCACTTGCAATAACACAACATCTGCATCACAGTCTAATTCTATGGCTTTAAGCTCTTGCACGTTACCCGACTCTTCGCCTTTTCGCCATAATTGATTGCGTGATCGAGACCAGTAGACAGCTCGACCTTCTTCAACGGTCAAGCGTAATGCATCACGATTCATCCAAGCAAACATGAGCACGCGCCCTGTCTCACTGTCCTGAGCTATCGCCGGAAGCAACCCTTGAGCGTCCCATTTTATTCTATTCAACCATTCATCAGACATACTCACCACACTTAAGTTTACGCGATTCGCTCGATATGTAATTAACGCTCAACAAGGTTTAGGCTTTCCAAATACTCAACCACCCAAGACCCAGTAACACCCAGCCCTCGATAGGGATCGATTCATAATTAAGGTTAGGGCTTATTGTAACCAGCGCTAAGGCGATAAATGTTACACCCAGCAACATATAACGACGAGACGATTGAGCCTTCAACTCTGCGTCTTGTCGCATGCGAGTCTCAATCTGCATCAAATCGTCCTTGTTACGTTTTGTGCTTTGCAAAACATCAAAAAGCAACTGTGGAACCTGAGGAAACTTTTCCAACCACTCAGGAGCCTGCTCCTTAACTGCATGAAACACTGCCTTTGGCCCCATGCGCTCTTTCATCCAGTTTTCTAAGAAAGGCTTTGCCGTCTTCCATAAATCCAAGTCTGGATACAACTGCCGCCCTAACCCTTCTATATTGAGCAACGTTTTTTGCAACAGCACTAACTGAGGCTGCACTTCCATATTGAAACGTCTGGCTGTTTGGAAAAGTCCCAATAAAACAAGGCCAAACGATATTTCTTTCAATGGCTTTTCGAAGATGGGTTCACATACGCTGCGAATGGCCGTTTCGAAAGCATGAACATTCGTATTGCTCGGCACCCAGCCCGAATCAATATGAAGTTGAGCCACTTGGCGATAGTCTCTTCGAAAGAATGCCAAGATATTACGCGCCAAATAACTTTGATCCTCTTCACTGAGGGACCCTATGATACCAAAATCAATCGCAATATATTGAGGATCTTCAGGATTATCTATGGAAACAAATATGTTTCCTGGATGCATGTCCGCATGAAAAAAACTATCGCGAAACACTTGCGTAAAGAAGATCTCAACACCTCTCTCCGCTAACTTTTCCATATTCGTATTCTGCGCGTGCAACTGATCCATGTTCGCAACAGGAATACCATAAATTCGCTCCATGACAAGCACGTTACGGCGCGTGTAATCCCAGTAAATTTCAGGCACATATAAGATAGAAGAACCATCGAAGTTTCGACGCAACTGCGAGCCGTTTGCCGCCTCTTTCCTCAGGTCTAATTCATCAAAAATGGTTTGCTCATACTCCTCAACCACTTCAATCGGTCTAAGTCGCCGCCCTTCTTTCCACAGCTTACAGACCAGCCATGCAAGGGTGTAGAGAAGTGAAATATCCTGCTGAATGACTTTCGCTATCCCCGGCCTAATCACCTTAACCACAACTGATTGACCATTTTTTAAGGTAGCACTGTGAACTTGAGCAACAGATGCTGATGCCATAGGGGCTTGTTCAAACTCGGCAAAGAGCTCAATAACCGACTGCCCTAACGACTCTTCTATAATCCGTTGCGCTTGCTGGCCTGAAAAAGGCGGCACACTGTCTTGTAAACGGGCCAATTCCAATGCGACATCATCGGCTAACAAATCTCTTCGAGTGGACAACATTTGACCAAACTTGATAAAAACGGGTCCTAAGGCCTCTAACGCCAGTCGCAAACGCACGGCACTTGAGCCTTTGGCCGGAATCAAATAACGCCAAGGGAGCAGCCAAAGCAACAGTTTCAATGGCAAGGGTAAGGTTTGACGAATTAAAAATGTATCTAAACGATAGCGGGCAATCACCCACCATATTTTCAAACTTCGATAAACAGGGCGCACTCAATAAAGTCCTGTAGCAAAACGAAAAAATAAGCAGCACTAATCCACTGCAACTTGATTACGACCCAATGACTTCGCTTTATAGAGCATTTCATCGGCTCGACTAAACACACTATCAGCCACATCCCCTTTTTGCACTTCGCTTAGTCCTAAAGAAGCCGTAACATGAACGGGTTTTCCTTGAAAGTTAAACGGGCTTTTTTCAATTGCTTTTCGCAATTTCTCAGCCACTGTACACGCAACATCCTTAGTTGCCGCATGAAAAACAATAATAAACTCTTCACCGCCAAATCGAGATATAAAATCATGCGTGCGCAAATTACTGCGCAGTGTTTTTGCCACCAACCTCAGCACTTTATCTCCCGCCAAATGGCCATAATCATCATTGATTTTCTTAAAATAATCCAGATCAACAATACATAAGGTAAAGGTTGTACCATACCGATTCCAGCGTTCAAACTCACTGGCCAAATGCTCGGCGTAACCTATACGATTCGGCAGACCCGTCAGAGGGTCTGTTCTCGCCTTCAAGCGCTCGTCCTCTATGCGAGATTTAACATCCTGCGTCTCCAGCTCCATCTGTTTCACTTTTTCTAAAAGACGAGTATAACGATGCTGCAGCCGAGATTCACGCGCCTCCTCAGACTGTCGATAGGTATCCATCGTTTTAATGATACTTGCCAGTTGCAGGGTTACCGATTGTTTTAGATCATTAATATCGGTCGATTTGTGCACTTCCTGCTGAATCAGACTTACATCATCTCTCACCGTTTTATCCAGCGCCTGATGCTGCAAAACAGCATGACTTTCTTCGGTACGGCTTTCATACAAGAAGGACTGAATGTAACCTAGTTGAGAATTTAAACTAATTAAATAATCTTCAAAATCATCGGTAACACTGGGAAATACTCGTCGAATCAACTCAACAAGCGTTTCGATCACCTGAGCAATTTCGTAAAACTCTTGAGCAGTCTTGAGCCTTAGAATTAACTCCTCCGAGGCATCCGAATATTGCTCAGGAACTCTCAGGGCTTGTACAAGCTCAATCAACTGCTGTTTAATTGCACTTGAGTCATCCGAAGATGACTGCGAAGGACTTTGCAAATGACCACGCGCCATCACTTGAGTCTGCAACTGCACCAACTGCTTTAGCAATGCGCCTAAGGAATACATGTCCTCAGTTGCGATGGACAGCTCACGAGATAGTTCGACAATTGCTGAGGTCTCGACTTTCTCGACATCCAGTGTTTTAATCTGCTTGAGCCATTCTTGAAGAGAATGCTTAATCTGACGACTCAAATTAACTTTTTGAGTATCCAGTTCGCGTGAGCATTTTTCTAAGTGACGGGAGATATCTCGTAGCGTGCCATAGCTATTGGTTGATAATTGCTTACCTAACAGTGACAGCACTTGATCAAGTTTAGGGTCTTGCCCCTGTAACGCAATACTCATGGACGTTATGATTTGGTTCAGTTGTGAAAAGCTCAGGTCACACTGCTTTCCCATTTCTTCCAATTCACGCGCGGTCTCTTTATATTTTTTGCGCCATTCGTCGGTTTCTGATTGCACTTAGCTTACCTCGAGCCAAACTACACTGTGAGATAAGCTAACTATAAACTAGAAGTGCCGAATAGTGGGAGAATTCACAAGCTGCTTGCAAAATTATTCGGCACTTTTATCCTGAACAGGTTAAATTACTGAGCGTTTTTTTCCTTTTCTATAAGGTAATTAACGACATTCAGCATTTGCTGATTGCTGCCTGCTGTCTGACCTGTAATGCGGTATTTACCATTGACAACCATCGCAGGCACCCCTGTAATTTCATATCCACGAACTCGAGCCTGCCCTTGCTTCAAACGCATATCAACCGCAAATGATTCATAGAGTTTCTTAAACTCATTAGGGTCAATACCGTAGTTTTGGTAAAAAGCAGCAAAATCATTTGGATTTCTAAATTGGCGCTTTTCAACATGCACAGCATCAAACATTGGCAAATGCGTTTCTGACACCTTGCCACTTAAGTCCGCAACGTAATAGGCTCTTGCGAGAGGTTCCCAATTACGAGAAAACACAACTGGCAAATGTTGAAAATCAACGTCATCACCTTGTTGCGCGGCCCAAGACTGCAGGACAGGCTCTAAGTTTGCACAATGCGGACATGAGTATCCAAAAACAGCCACGACTTCTACTTTCTCAGGATTGCGTGTAGCCACAGCAAAAGGCAATTCGATATAGTGCTCTCCTGCACGGAACTGAGGCTCCTGCGCCGTAGCCATCACAGACATCAAGGCAAAGGTGGCACCCAACAGTAACTTTTTAAACATACTCATCTCTCTTCCCAGTTAAAACATGATTTTTCAGTTCGACACAAATGCCTTATAAAAGTTCGTTGATCTCTTCAAGACAAACACATAACGCTAAAGGCAATAAAAAGGGCAGCCTAAGCTACCCTTCATGAATATCGAATGAATACTGATTAATACAGACCACGAATGTATTGTGATACAGCACGCATCTCTGATTCAGTCATTTTGACTGCGATATCACGCATCATACGGTTAGGGTCATTCGCACGATCTTCCGATGCGAATTTTTGCAACTGCAACAGGGTATACTCAGGATGTTGACCACTTAAAGCAGGGAAACGCGCAGGATTGTTACCCTGTCCGTTTGGCATATGGCATGCGATACAAGCAGAAACGCCTTTATCAGCGATACCCGCTTCATAAATTTTACGGCCTTTTTCAACAAGCTCGGCATCTGCCTGACCAATGGTTGTACGTTGGTTAGCATAAAACGCAGCAATATCACGCAAGTCTTGATCTGAAAGGTTGTTCAGCAGCCCTGTCATTTCAGGAATCACTCGAGCGCCACTCAACTGATCTTGCATTTGCTTAAGCAGATAACGCGAGTTTTGCCCAGCGAGGCTTGGGAAGGCTCCCATTGGGCTGTTGCCATCGGCACCATGGCAAGCCGCACACACGGCTACTTTCGATGCACCTGCAGTTGCATTACCACCAGCGGCATGCGCAACACCGGTGATTCCAACGCTTATCAGTAAGCTGATCAGTAATTTGTTCATTGACTTGACCCGGACTCTTGCTAGTAAATTATCGTTAAGCTAGCTTTGATTGGACTTATCGCCACTAACCTTATAAATGTTTGCCTACTCTGACTAGAGCTTAACTCAGTTCGCAGGTAAAATTGGTCGTATTATAAACTAATATCCTCACAAACTGGAACGCCTTTGTTCTGTGTGACGATCCTACCATAGTGATAAACGAATGTCCGATGCTCATCAAATACTCCATTTTAACAGCGCAACCTTCTGTGTCAGCGCTGATAAACTCAATCAATGCCCTGATGACAGCCTCGCTGAAGTTGCCTTTGCAGGTCGTTCAAACGCCGGAAAGTCCAGTGCAATCAATTCATTAACACAAAATGGGAAATTAGCGCGCACCTCAAAAACCCCTGGACGAACACAGCTGATAAACTTCTTCAACCTTAACATTCCTGGGTATCGAATCGTCGACCTACCCGGGTATGGTTATGCTAAAGTACCAGTCGCCATGAAGACGCATTGGCAAAAACACCTTGATGCGTATCTTCAACATCGAGAAGCACTAAAGGGCGTTGTGCTGGTAATGGACATCCGTCATCCCATGAAAGAATTTGATGAAATGATGGTGGGTTGGTGTGAACGAACCGGGATGCCTTTGCATGTCCTGCTGACGAAATCGGATAAATTAACCAGAGGACCTGCTCAAAGCACGCTGCTAAAGCTTAAATCTCAGTTGGAAAAGCGCTTAGGAGATAGGGTTTCGTTACAAACCTTCTCTGCGCTGAAACACCAAGGCGTAGATGAGCTAAGAGCAAGACTCACAGAACTGCTTTTCTCTTCAGATGATCAAGACATCGCCAACGATCCATCTTGACCCTATTCGGAAAGAGTCCCTCAGAGCCGAAGGGGAAAACGGCTCTGAGGGCATGCGTAGACTACGTTAAAGAGTCACCTTTCTCTATTAGGCACTTTAGATTTCACAGATGACCCATTTTTTTGAGTCATCTGCCATGTCAAAGTTCCCGTCTATGGAAGGCTTGTTGTTAGTGAGCCTCTTCCCAATTGTCACCGACCCCCACCTCAACCAATAAGGGCACATTGAGTTGAGCTGCACCTGCCATGAGACGTTGAATCTGTTCGGTCAACTCAGGCACAGCGTCCGCTTTCACTTCGAATACCAATTCATCGTGAACCTGCATAATCATTTTCGCATCCAACCCTGAACTGGCTAACCAGGCGTGAACCTCTATCATCGCCCGCTTAATAATATCCGCAGCGGTGCCCTGCATCGGCGCATTAATCGCTGTTCGCTCGGCCGCCTGTCGACGCATTGCGTTTTTAGCATTAATCTCAGGTAAATACAGTCGTCTCCCGAACAGGGTTTCGACATACCCTTTTTCGCTTGCCTGGGCTCGGGTATTCTGCATATAGCGTTGCACACCGGGATACATTTCAAAATAATGGTCGATGTATCGCTGTGCTTCATTTCGCCCAACGCCCAACTGTTTCGCAAGACCAAACGCTGACATACCGTAAATTAATCCGAAATTAATCGCTTTTGCACTGCGCCGCTGATCTGCAGAAACCTCATCCAACGGTACAGCAAACACCTCGGCCGCCGTGGCCTTATGTATATCCTCTCCCTTGGCAAAGGCACTCAGCAGACCTTCATCATCCGACAAATGCGCCATTATCCTGAGTTCAATTTGAGAGTAATCGGCTGCTAGAATTTTATAGCCCTCGGGCGCTACAAAGGCCTGACGAATCCGCCGCCCTTCCTGCGTTCTCACTGGAATGTTTTGCAAATTGGGGTCTGAGGAGGATAAACGTCCCGTTGCGGTTACAGCCTGATGGTACGAGGTGTGGATTCTTCCGGTGCGTGGATTGATCATTACCGGTAATTTATCGGTATAGGTTGACTTGAGTTTACTCAAGCCTCTATGTTCAATAATGACCTTGGGTAAAGGATAGTCTAACGCCAAGTCCTGCAACACCTCTTCCGCGGTTGATGGTGCGCCCTTGGGTGTTTTCTTGGTCACAGGAATACCCTGCTTCTCATAAAGAATAACCTGCAACTGTTTAGGTGAGCCTAAATTGAAGGTTTCCCCCGCTAAGGCATATGCCTGCTGCTCTAACTCATGCAACCTAACGTCAAGCTCTTGGCTTTGTTTGGCTAGAAGTGTCGCATCCACCTTTGCGCCTTGGCGCTCAATCTGAGCAAGAACAGGAATCAAAGGAACCTCTATCTCTCGCAACACATCCAGCAAACGAGATTCAGCGCTCAGTTTCGGCTCTAGCGACTGGTGCAAACGCAGGGTGATATCGGCATCTTCTGCGGCATAAGGGGTAGCGATGTCCATATCAATTTGATTGAAGGTCAGTTGATGCTTGCCTTTCCCCGCAATCTCCTCAAATGAAGTGGTTTTTACTCCTAAATACCGATCTGCAAGACTGTCCATATCATGGCGGCCTGCGGTGGAGTTAAGGATGTAGGATTCAAGCATGGTATCGGATACAACACCGCGCAGCTCGATTCCATAACGCGCTAAAACATTCATATCGTACTTAATATGCTGGCCTATTTTGCCTTTTGTAGGCTCTTCCAATAACGGCTTAAGGGCCTCTAGGACCTTAGCACGATCTAACTGGGTGGGTGCACCAACGTAGTCATGTGCTAAGGGCAAATAGGCAGCCTCGCCCGCTTTGACGGCGAAGGATAGACCCACTAACTCGGCTTCCATATAGTTCAAGCTAGTGGTTTCAGTGTCTAAGGCGAAAACATCGGCACCTTCTAGGCGTACACGCCAGTGTTCAAACTGCTCCCAAGTCAACACCGTTTCATATTGGGTTTCTATCACAGCGGAGAAGGGGTTTTCATTGGATTCTACAGAATGCGACTCCCCTCCTTGAACAGTCGCCTCAAGTTCCACAATCCAACTTTTAAATTCAAACTGCTTGAAAAGATCTAATAAAGCCGACACATCAGGGGTCGGACAAGGTATATCTTCAAGCTTGATATGCAAAGGCACGTCTGTTTTTATCGTGGCCAGCAGGTAGGATAACTCGGCTGCGTCTTTATGCTCTTCGAGCTTTGCGGCCATAGTTTTCGAACCCCGAAAACCTAAGCCCGCTATTTTATCTAAATGTTCATACAAAGCATGGATACCACCGATGCCTTGCAGCAACGCCAAGGCTGTTTTTTCGCCGACACCTGGCACACCGGGAATGTTATCAACCTTATCGCCTTGCAGTGCCAGCAGATCAATAATTAACTCAGGCTCCACACCAAACTTTTGCTTAACGCCCTCGACATCCAGCACTGTGTCGTTCATTGTATTGATTAGGGTGACATACTCATTCACTAACTGAGCCATGTCTTTATCACCCGTTGAAATAATTACGGGACGCTGTTGACGGGAGGCTTCGCACGCCAAGGTTCCAATCACATCATCGGCTTCGACACCGTCTTCAACCAATACTTCAATGCCCATCGCACGTATAATTTGATGAATAGGCTCGACTTGCAGTCGTAAATCATCAGGCATTGATGGTCGATTCGCTTTATACTCTGTATAAATATCGTCTCGGAAGGTTTTACCCTTGGCATCGAAGACAACGGTGAGTGGACTGTTCGGATAGAGTTTTAACAAACTCCGTAACATCGACGTGACCACCCGCACAGCACCCGTGGGAAAACCATCTCGAGTGCGTAAGTCGGCCTGCTGTGACGCAAAAAATGCGCGGTATAAATACGACGAGCCGTCGACTAGAATAATAGGTGGGTGCTGTTCACTCATGGTTAATTCCGCTTTGCTGGTTGCCGTGAATCGTATCAAGGTTCACAATCATATCAAATTACACGCTGAAACTGACGGGAAATACAAAATGGGCAAAAAACTCTTACTCCTTGCCTTATTAAGCTGCTTAACGCTCGGATCTCTTCAAGCCCAAAACAGCTTCGAGGAAGAGGAACAAATCGTCATTCGTAATGATGGCGAAGCGACTTACTTCGAATATCGGGTAAACGGTATTTTGAAGGAGATCAAGGTGGTACCTGGCGTTGGACCTGCTTACTACCTCGTCCCTAAAGGAGAGGGAGGTGATTTGATTCGTGTTGGAGAGTCCACTGTACTCATCCCAAAATGGGTTATTTTCACCTGGTAGGAACGACGCAGTGGCTGTTTATACTTCAATTACGACCGAAGAGCTTACGCTTCTTTTGACTGATTTCAATCTTGGCACACTCGTCAGCTATCAAGGCATTGAGGGTGGGATTGAAAACACCAATTACTTTGTGACGCTCAACAAAGACGATGCTATCCATGATTATGTCCTCACCATTTTTGAGGAACTGTCACTGGAGGAAATGCCCTTCTTTGTTGAACTCGGCCAATGGCTGGCGGCACGGAATATTGCCGTACCTTACGCAATCAAAGATCAGAATGGCATTGCACTCAAGCAACTCAAAGGGAAACCGGCATTACTGCAACCGCGCTTCTTTGGTGCGGATGTACCTGCCACACAACTCAAAGCCACTCATTGCTTTCAAATTGGAGAGGCTCTTGCCAAATTCCACGAGGCTGGTGCTGATTTTTATTTAACACGCCAAGCACATCGTGGTGTTTTTTGGTGGCGTCGTGAGAGCGAGGCAATTTCTCATTTATTGGATGCACAAGACAGCGCCCTGTTAAAACAAGAAGTCCGCGCTTTTGACCAGCTAAGAGACGCCAAGTTAAATCTTCCTATGGGTGTTATTCATGGGGATTTGTTTCATGACAACGCCCTGTTTAAAGACGATGCCCTAGTGGCGATTCTGGATATGTACAATGCCGCAACCGCCTATCAGCTCTATGATTTAGCCATTGTCGCTAATGATTGGTGTTGCAATACAGACTGTACACTAGACCCTATTCGAGAAAAGGCCTTATTAGAAGGCTATGCCAGCATTCGCGCATTTACAGATGACGAGGCAATGGCTTGGCCAGTCTTAACACGAACAGCCGCCATGCGCTTTTGGCTTTCAAGGCTGATTCCTTGGTTAGGGATAGCTCAGGCTTCTCGTCAAGGGGGGGCGATGAAACTCAAAGACCCTAATCAATACAAGCAAATTTTACTGTCGAGGATTAAAACCCCGGCTGTCTTGCGTTAACGTATCAATTTACTCAATGTTGAAGGCTAATGGACGTCACTCATATTATTGATTCGCTGAACGATGCTCAGCGTCAAGCGGTAACTGCCCCTGTTAAAAACCTTTTGGTCCTTGCGGGTGCTGGCTCAGGTAAGACGCGAGTACTGGTTCACCGTATTGCATGGCTTGTTGAAACAGAAGGCCTATCTCCATTTTCGATTATGGCGGTTACCTTTACCAACAAAGCGGCACGAGAAATGCGTGGCCGTATTGAAGAGTTGTTAAAGATCAACTCACACGGCATGTGGGTGGGAACCTTCCACGGACTTGCGCATCGGATGCTGCGCGCGCATTGGAAAGAAGCGGGGTTGAAAGACAACTTTCAAATCATGGACAGTGATGACCAGCTTCGACTGATTAAGCGTCTGTGTAAAGAAATGAATCTGGACGATACACGCTGGCCGCCGCGCCAAGTTCAATGGTTTATTAATGCGCAAAAAGATGAGGGCTTACGCAGTCAACATCTTGACCGAACAGCCGATCCTTTCCAACAAACCATGATCGATCTATACAGCGCCTACGAGACCGCCTGTGAGCGCGGCGGTATGATCGACTTTGGTGAGCTTCTGCTACGCTCATTAGAACTTCTCAGGGATAAATCCCCTTCTCTATTGGCGCATTATCGAGAAAGATTCCGCTATGTTTTAGTCGATGAGTTCCAAGATACAAATGCCATTCAATACGGTTGGTTAAGGCTGCTTTGCCAAGGCGAACAGAAACTCATGGCCGTGGGCGACGATGACCAGTCTATTTATGGCTGGCGTGGGGCGCGGATTGAAAATATTCAAACCCTCTCCGATCATTTCCCTGAAACAGACACCATCCGCCTTGAGCAGAATTACCGCTCCACCAACCGCATTCTGCAAACAGCCAATGCCGTCATTCAGAACAACACCGGACGCTTAGGGAAAAAACTCTGGACCGAAGGTCGCGAAGGTGAAGCGGTATCGGTCTACAGCGCATTCAACGAACAAGATGAAGCCCGTTTTATTGTCGACCAAATTGAAAAATGGATTGAGCAGGGCAACCGACGTGATGAAAGCGCTATCCTCTATCGTTCCAACGCCCAATCCCGAGTACTCGAGGAAGCACTCATTCGCAGTGGAGTGCCTTATCGTATTTACGGCGGACAACGCTTTTATGACCGCCTCGAAATAAAAAATGCACTGGCCTACCTACGCATGATTGCCAACCGCGAAGATGACACGGCGATGGAGCGCGTTATCAATGTGCCAACACGGGGTATTGGAACGCGCACAATTGAACTCATTCGCGAACGTGCTCGCCAAGAGAACATCGCCATGTGGCGCGCAGCCAATGAGATCGTTGAGTTGAAGGTCTTGCCAGCGCGCGCTAACAATGCGCTGCAAGGATTCCTTAACTTAGTCAACCAAATGGGCACTGAAACCGAAGGACTGGAGCTGCACGAGCAAACCGACCACGTCATTAAAATCTCTGGCTTGATTGAGCATCATGAAAAGGAAAAAGGTGAAAAGGGGCAATCCCGCATTGAAAACCTAGACGAGCTGGTAACCGCTGCCCGACAATTCTCGGGACAGTGGGAGCGGGAAAATAGCGACGAAAACGCCAATGTACTGTCTGCATTTCTCGATCAAGCCGCACTGGATGCGGGTGAAGCCCAAGCCGATACTCATGCTGATGGTGTGCAACTCATGACACTTCACTCCGCAAAAGGACTTGAGTTTCCTCTTGTCTTCTTAACGGGCATGGAAGAAGGCTTGTTTCCTCACAGCATGTCAGCGGAAGAGCCTGGGCGTTTAGAAGAAGAGCGTCGACTGTGCTATGTCGGCATTACCCGAGCCATGCAAAAGCTTTACCTCACTCTGGCAGAATCACGCCGTCTGCATGGACAAGAAAAATACAATCGCCCATCCCGATTTATCAAAGAGATTCCAGACGAATTACTTGAAGAGGTTCGCTTGAACGCGAATGTTCGACGCCCCTTCAGCAGCGGTCAGAATTCAAATAAAAGCTCGCTTTTTCAGTCACCTAGTTTAGCACAAACAAGTGTTCCGGGATTAAGCTTCAACTTAGGACAACGCGTTTTACACCCCAAGTTTGGTGAAGGACTCATCGTTAACTACGAAGGGTCTGGCCCAAAAGCACGCATTCAAGTGAATTTTGATAATGAAGGCAGCAAGTGGCTAGTTGCTGGCTTTGCTCGCTTGGAGGCGTTGTAAATGGAATGGCTGCTCCCTGCTGAAATCGCCCCTTGGATGGGTATTTTTTTGGTGATTGCCGCCGGATTCACGGCGGCAATCACGTCCAGCATTGGTGTAGGGGGCGGTGTTTTACTGCTCGCTCTTATGGCAATTTCGATGCCACCCGCCGCTGTAATTCCTGTGCACGGCATGGTTCAACTGGGATCAAATTTCAATCGTGCCATCATGACGTTGCAACATATTGATTGGAAACTGCTGGCCACATTTACACCGGGGGCTTGTTTAGGAGCTGTGTTGGCCAGCCACTTCCTTGTCCAGCTCCCAATCTCTATGCTGCAGTTAAGCATTGCCGGTTTTATTCTTTTTCTCTGCTGGGGCCCCAAAATCCCTCCCATTGGTTTAGGGCGTGTAGGGACGTTTATCGCAGGAGCGATCACGACCTTTATAAGCATGTTTGCTGGAGCCACAGGACCGCTTGTTGCCGCATTTGTAAAGCAACAACACAAGGGTAATCGTTTTTTAACTGTCGCCAACTTTACCGCCTGTATGAGCATCCAACATTTACCAAAGGCCTTTGTATTCGGTGCAGCTGGATTCGTTTTCAGCGAGTGGCTAGGTTTGATGCTACTGATGATTATCAGTGGAGCGATCGGAAATTGGGTGGGAATTAAAGTGCTCAAGACCCTAACGGACAAACGCTTTGGGTTACTCTTCAATCTAATTCTTACGCTTTTAGCTTTCCAACTTATTTGGCAGGCAATGCACTAATAAAGGGGCTAAATGGGGTCAACTGGTTGGATAGGGGCATTAAATTCTTCTTTCAACAACTCAGTGACCGGAATCGGCTTGTGGACAGCATATCCCTGAGCATAATCGACACCAATTTCTTTCAATTTCTCAAGAATAGCGGGCGACTCAACAAATTCAGCGACCGTTTTCATGCCCAGAAAATGACCGATCTCATTCATTGACTTCACCATGGCATAATCCGCGGGATTATCCACTATATCCTTCACAAAGCTACCATCGATTTTCAAAGAGTGAGCCTTCAGATTCTTAAGATGTGAATAAGACGCAAAGCCTGTCCCAAAATCATCCAACGAAAATTGACAACCAAAGCTACCAACTTGTGCCATAAACTCACGTGCTTTCGCATAGCTATCAATCGCAGCCGTTTCGGTAATCTCAAAGGTAATTTTATTCATGGGTAGATCATGATTACTCAACTGCTGGCGCAAATACTCCAACACGGCTGCATTGCTCAGTGACTGTGCAGATAAATTAATCGCAAATCCACCTATCTGATCAAAATACTGTCGATTTTGACGTATCCAGTCAAATACTTGCGCCAAGACCCATAGATCGATTTCATGTGAGCGTTTCCAGCGTTCTACCGCCGGAAAAAAATCTGCTGGCTGAATATTTTCAACTTTTGCTTCTGTACTAAATGACACCACATGGGCACCATGATCACGAATGCCCAGTAAAACCTCATAATACGGCAGAAGTCCAGCCGTCTCGTCCACTGGAGCGACTTTCTGACAACGTAAATACAAACCATTACTTTCAATAATACGATCGATTCGTCCAGCCCACTCTTTGAGTGCTTCCTGTGCTTGTAACTGAGCATCGTACGACTCATACACTCGGTAGCGATTGCGACCTTCAGATTTGGCCGCTAAACACGCTGAATCTGCTTGGCGAAGAACAGCATCCACGCTCATGAGTGATGGGGTATATTCAACTAGTCCTATATTTAAACCAATGCTGTATATTTCTCGATCGTGTTCAAATCGATAATCCGCTAACCGAGCCACTATCTGCATGGCAATTTCTCTTCCCTGTGCCTCAACCACATCAGGAAGCAACAGAATGAACGTATCGCTGTTCACTACTGACACTTGTTGAGAAGGCAACAGAAGATCTTCAATCTTGCTGGCTAAGTCTTTCAGTAAACGATCTCCAGCATCCATACCACAGTTACTGTACACAACTCTTGTCTGATCAAACTCAATTTGACACAAACAGGAATGACCCAAGGCACTAGCATCTGCTGCTGCCGCATTCATTCTTCTGAATAATGCTTTACGATTTGCCAAGCCCGTTGCGGGATCATGCAGTGCCTGATGAATCAAATCTCGATAGGACTCATCAAATAACGCATATTCTGAACGCTCCAACAGGGGTAATGACTGCTTTTCATTTTCTCGTGCTGTTTCTTGAGCAACGCGTTCAGACAGTTCATCGAGTGTCAGAGATTGCTGTTCAGATGCAGAGCGATCAACAAATCCAAGTAGACCTCCTGAGCGGGCTTGCCAAATCAACTGCATCGGCACCCAACGCTCATCTTTTAAAAACAACCACCAATGACCAATATCCAAATGTTTAGTAATAGCCAGTTTAGTTTCACTCAAATCAGGTACCGACCGGCGCGGCACCTCAACATACTCGACAAGGCCTTCGGGCTGAGTCAAAGCGGCTAACAGGGATAAACGCAAGGGTTTAATTTCATGTGCATCGGCCCCCACGCTAATCAATCCTTGTGTGATGTCTTCGGCGAGTTCCATGGCTGAAAAGGTCCCTGAGACGGGCTCCTGCATTAACCGCTTTAACATCAAGTCAAACACGCTTATGGCGTGTTTGCGCTTTTCTGCATCCGTATGCAGTTGCATAAGCACAAGGTATTGGCGCCAACCCAGCTCAAGTAAACGAACAATAAGAACGGGAATTCGCTCCCCTCCTAAGCGCGTTTCTAAGAACGCATCGACTCGCTCCCTTGCATTGCGCAGTACATTTTGTGACTCATAACGCTGCTGAGTACGAAACACACGATTGCGACGCGCTTTACGAATTGGTTGAATAACTTTCTGAAGTTTATCTCTGACCTGACTGAAAACATCAGGGTTTTTGGAAAACTCTCGGTCCACTAAATCTACTTGCAGCGCCAAGAAACGCCTCAGCTTTGCATCAAAAAAGCGCCCTTTCGAATCCGCCGCCATCGCAAATTGATCAATGAGGTTCACAACATCTCGTGCAGGATGGGCATCGCTCATCAAGAAATCGAGATCTTTCAGCATAAGTTTTAACAAGGGCCGCTCTAAGCGTTTGAGCAGACTATCGATGTCAGATGCCTCATCATGCTCAGACCGCGCACGGGTAAATAAACGCGCCGCACCATTGAGCACTTCGGCTTGGTGTGCAGGAATCGATCGAGCTTGGCCGGCATTCACCGACAAATAGGCCTGTAACTGCTCAGCTGGGGACTGTGCAGCAGGCTGACTTCGAGTCAGATGTCCCGCCGACATGCTTTCTATCCCAGCCAAAATTTCATCCATTGGCGCTGTCTGGCCTGTAGAATAGCCTACTGGCCTAGCTCGCGTGTTTGCCGCTGGCTCCTCTCGGCTGAGCAAGGTTTGACGTGTATTGTTCAACACGGCCGTTAAGCGAGACAACACCCGGATTGAATTATCAATTGCAGATGCTTGACTTGATCGCCCAACAGCAGACGCAGGCAGAGGCGATGACTCTTGATCTAAAAGCTCTAGAATTTGGGCAAAACTGGATTCAGCATTGGATCGACTGTTTTCAGTTCGTTTGGTCGTATAAGACGCATCTGACTCAGCCACTCTTGATTCAGGTCTTGACTGAACCATCGGCTTCGGCAAATCCAACTCGGCAGGCCGCTCTGTTGGCTTTTTAACCTCTAAAGGCGGTGTGATATCTTCTAAGATCGTAGCTAAGTGTTGCAAAAAACCCGGATAGTCTTGCTCTAACGAATGCCCTAAAGCTGTATACAAAATCGCGCGAATCGGATTATTAAAGTCTTCATCCTTAATCGCCTCTTGGAAAGAACGACACACCAAACGGGGCCCAAACGGATTGTTGTTTCGATCAAGTGTTAGATTTAAAACTACACCGTATCGGGCTTCAAAATCCAACATAGGCTGCGAATATTTGGCTTCTAGCGCTTCGCTGACCGTTGCAATTTTTAGCCAATCATCAAACTCCGTTTCATCCACCAGTTCAAGCACAGCCGTATCGGAACTGCCTAAAAATGAGGGAGTCTCCGTTGAGTCGGATTGAATACGTTCGTGCAAAAGCGCTTTGAATTTTTTGGAAATAGTGGGCTTGAGAATATCAAAATCATTGGCAAGCTTAATAAAATACGAGGATTCACGAAGGGAGTCCGCTTGAAGACCCGCTTCTTTTAGATGTGCAGGTACGCTCGCAAAAAAATGATCGACGACATCATCAATGAATGACAAAAACAGAGCATTACATTTGTGGCGTAACACCTGCTTTGCGTTGGAGTCCAGTTTCACAACACCTCTCAGCACGACCGTCCAAGCTCTTAAGCAGTATAAAACCCTCGACCCGTTAATACAATGCGAGCACCACGAATCCGTTTCAATGCTCTTTTGCTGAGGACTGTTGACCTAAGAAATTGATACCTAAAGAATATACCGCATAGTACGCATGTTTCACTGAACCTTACATGAACTAACGTTTAATGCTGCTAGGCTCCAGCCAAGAATTCACCAAAGTACACGCGATTGCGTCTAAATCCTCTGGATTCAAATAAATACCATCATTAAAAAGACGACACAAACCGTGTAGACCCGCCCAACTTGACTGAGCCACTCTCAGGGCTGAGTCGTCAGCGCTTAACACCCGCTCTCTTTGCAGTCGCTCAATCCAGTCAAGCCAACGCTTAAACGTAACTTTTGAAACCTGTTTTAAGGACTCCGTTGGCACTCCTGTTTTCCAGATATCGCGTCCAAACATCAAGTCATACGTCTCGGCATGCTCTTGAGAAAAGCGAATATAGGTCAATACATAGGTCTTTAACGCGGCTGCCGTTGGCAACACTTCACATTCAGATAAGCAGCCTTCTTGTAAGCGAAACCCTTGTTCGGCAATGGCACAGAGTAAATCATTTTTGTCTTTAAAATGATGGTAAGGTGCCATACGCGATACACCCACACGATCGGCTAGCTTACGCATTGATAAAGCCTCTACCCCCCCTTCACGCAGCAACTTTGTTGCCGCATCTAGTAATGATTTATACAAATCACCGTGATGATAGTGCTGTTTTTGATTACTCGTCATCGAAAATGCATCCTTAATCTTGACAGTGTCAAAATACACCTCTATCTTGACACTGTCCAGATAATATCAATAACAGGAAACTCGTCATGACTCACGCTCTCTATCCGTATTTATTCAGTCCGCTTGATCTTGGTTTCACTCAACTAAAAAACCGTGTATTAATGGGCTCAATGCATCTAGGTCTAGAAGAGGCCCCACAAGGATTTGAGCGCATGGCTGCCTTTTATGCCGAACGAGTTCGTGGAGGCGTTGGCCTGATTGTCACTGGCGGTATTGCGCCCAATAGCGAAGGCGTTGTTCACAGTGGGTCAGCACAGCTTTCAAATCCTGACGATGTTGAGAAGCACCGCATCATTACGCAAGCCGTTCACCAAGAAGGGGGCAAAATATGCATGCAGATACTGCACACTGGACGCTATGCGTATAGCCCAAAACTGGTCGCGCCCTCTGCCCTTCAAGCCCCCATCAATCCATTTACACCCAAAGCCTTAACTTCCGAAGACGTAGAAAAACAAATCCAAGATTTTGAACAGTGCGCATTACTTGCACAAGCTGCTGGTTACGATGGTGTGGAAATTATGGGTTCTGAAGGCTACCTGATCAACCAATTCATCGCTCAACGCACCAATCAACGTGACGACGCATGGGGTGGCGACTATCAGCAACGCATCCGTTTCCCGATCGAAATCGTTCGACGTGTTCGTCAAGCCGTCGGCTCGAATTTTATCATTATTTATCGACTATCGATGCTAGATCTTGTTGAAGGCGGCAGCAGTCACGATGAAATCGTCGAACTCGGACAAGCCGTGGAGAACGCGGGCGCGACACTTATTAATACAGGCATCGGCTGGCATGAAGCTCGCATTCCAACCATCGCAACGAAAGTTCCGCGTGCGGCGTTTACTTGGGCGACCGCACAGATTCGCAAATCCTTGTCTATCCCGGTAATCACCTCCAACCGAATCAATATGCCCGATGTCGCCGAGGCGGTGCTGGCAAGAGGGGATGCTGACATGGTCTCCATGGCTCGCCCCTTTCTTGCCGACCCTGAATTTATCAACAAAGCCGCTGAAGGAAGAGCCGATGAGATCAACACATGCATAGGCTGCAACCAGGCCTGTCTTGATCATATCTTTGCAGGCAAATTGACAAGCTGCTTAGTCAATCCCAGAGCCTGCCATGAAACTGAAATCATAATTACACCTACGCTCAAGCCTAAAAAGCTAGCAGTGATTGGTGCAGGGCCTGCTGGCTTGGCATTTTCGATCACAGCAGCCAAACGTGGTCATTCCGTGACACTCTTTGATGCAGCGTCCGAAATAGGTGGGCAATTCAACATTGCAAAACGCATTCCCGGCAAAGAAGAGTTTTACGAAACGCTGCGTTACTTTAAACGCCAACTTGAGCTCACCTCTGTCGATCTACAACTTAACACACAGGTGAGTGCAAGCCTGCTCAATGACTCTGACTTTGATGAAGTCATTCTGGCCACTGGGATACAGCCGCGGACGCCTGATATTCAAGGCATTGACCATCCAACCGTCCTTAGCTATCTTGATGTGATGCAAGGCGCCAAGGTGGGCCAACGGGTCGCCATCATTGGCGCTGGAGGCATCGGCTTTGACCTAGCGGAATACCTGATACACCAGGGCGAGTCCAGCAGTCTTAATATTCCACAGTACATGCAAGAATGGGGCGTAGACATGTCTATGCAAGCCAGAGGCTCTGTGGAAAATGTGACGCCCGTTTTTCATCCCGCCGCACGAGACGTCTTTCTATTGCAGAGAAAAGCCTCCAAGGTGGGTGCCCAACTGGGTAAAACCACAGGATGGGCACACAGAGCAGGTCTCAGCAAACGAGGCGTCAAAATGCTCAATGCCTGTGAATATCAGCGCATTGATGATCACGGACTGCATTTGACGGTGAAAGGCGAAGCTATGTGTCTTGAGGTCGATCACATCGTCATTTGTGCTGGCCAGGAACCCAATCGCACGTTGGTTGAACACCTCTCTGACAAACCGGTCCATTTAATTGGAGGAGCCGATAAAGCGAATGAGCTGGATGCGAAACGTGCCATCGATCAAGGAACACGGCTGGCAATACAACTCTAAACGATCAACACTTTTTGACCATGGGTGGCGATCCAGTGGCTCTATCGTTATGATTAACGTCCTATTCAATCTTGAGATAGAGCTATGAATCTGGCGCTGCCTAGCGAAGTCAAAACGCAGCTTGTTTTTTTACTGGCTGAAGTTCGCACACAACTGCAAAACCTGATGACCCTTGTTGAGACTCCATCGACGGCGCTGATGAAGTCAATTACGGAGCGCAGTGGTCATAGTTATAACCTAAAGCAGCGTGTTCATGCGCGCTGTCTGAAGGCTTTTCAAGAAAAACAGTCACTGGATGCTCAGTCGTTGAAGGCGGCAGGCGATATTGCCGATGAATTAGAGCGCATTGCCAGCCTATGCCGAGACGCCGCTCGTGAGCTTCAACAGCTGAACACCCATAAAATGCTAACCAAGCATAAATATTCTAAACAACTGGAGCGCATCGAGACCGCGCTTAAACAAGTTGAAGGGATTCTCAGCTCCAATGACACGCAAGATGCCTTACGCATCGGACAAGTCAAACAAAAACTCGCACACTTCTATAAAAAGACACTCAATGCTCATCTTAAGGCCTTAAAACGAAAGAAAGAGACAGAGTCCTTAATTAGCAGCTTGTTTCTCGCACGCTATTTCTTAGAGATGGGAGAATCTCTCGTCAATATTAGCGAGTCTCTGATTGCTGTGCTCTTGGGGCAACCCATGAACATGAAGCAATTTTTATCCTTACAAGCCATGGTCTCTAGACTGGGACATCAGGCGTGGGACAGCTTATCACTGGAAACCATCGCTGAAACGCGGTCTGGCAGCGCCATTTCGGCAATCACCAATGAAGAAGATGATCATTTTATTGGTGTACTCAAGGAAGGAGAGTTACGGAAAGTTCAAGAAGAGCGCAGAGGCTTACAACGCTGGAACTCTCTTTTCCCGGGCATCGCCCCGCAGATTTTGTCGCACCATCACCAAGGTAGCTCGGGTGCGCTCATCATTGAGCACTTACCTGGCAAAACCTTAGAACAAATGCTCCTTCAGGATAGTGCAGAAGAGCTTAAACGCGGATTAGAAAAAATGAGTCAGATGTTACCGCGTATCTGGGTATCCACACGCCGAAAAGAAAAGGCCTTTCCTTTGTTTATTCAGCAACTCAAAAAGCGCTTACCGGCTATTTTGAACATACATTCAAGCTTTAATGAGCAACTCAAGGCACACACGCCTTTCAGCCTCAAAGCACTCCTTTCAAAAGCCGAACAAATTGATAATCAGCTCTCTTGCCCTTTTTCAGTCTATATTCATGGCGATTTCAATCTGGACAACATTTTGTACGACGATACGCACAAACAAATTCGATTTATTGACCTACATCGTTCAAGACACATGGATTACGTTCAAGACGTCACGGTATTTATTGTCTCCGCGTTGCGTTTGCCTTTATTTGATGAAATGTCAAAAGTGCGTGTAAATGAGACGGCGGCTTCGATGTTTTCAATTGCACAGCAGTTTGCTCAGGAGCAAAATGATCCGACGTTTGAAGTGCGCATGGCTCTAGGCCTTGCCCGTAGCCTCATCACCTCAACTCGTTTTATTCTTGATGCAACTCACGCAAACTATCTGTTTGATAAAGGTATTGTTCTACTCAACCATATCGTTCAACACGATGGTGCACCGCTCCATCAGTACCGTTTACCTTTCAAGGATGTACTTCATGAGCAGTCTTAAAATTGGAGTCGTCGGCATCCCTGGCAAATGGTCGACCGAAGTCCTCGCCAACGAAATTGAAAAACGAACGGGTTTTCGGTTAGTCATTGAACTGGCAAAGCTCGAACTGAATCTGACACAAGGTTGCGTCACCTTCGCAGGACACAATCTATGTGAACTCGATGGCATAATCATCAAGAAAATTGGCTCTGATTTTGGTCATGTTAGTATTGAGCGCTTGGAGCTTCTGCGGGTGGCTGAGGCATGTGGCGTTCGGGTATTCAGCAGCGCAAACAGTTTAATTCGTCTATTGGATCGATTAACCTGTTCAGTGACCCTGCGTAACCATCAAATTCCCATGCCACAAACCTTAATTACGGAGTCCGTTGATAGCGCTCTTACGAAAATACTCGAATGGAACAGTGCTGTTATCAAGCCTTTATTTTCGACGAAAGCAAGAGGTATGCAGATACTGTGCGCGCAACAGTCGAAAGATGAGCTGATCCTTGAACTTAACCGCTACAAAGCCCGCCACCCCATTTTATATGTTCAGAAAAAAATCGAGTTAGGTGGACAAGACATGGCCCTGATTTTTCTAAAAGGCCAGTTCATCGGTGCCTATGCGCGGGTTGCAGCCCAGCACACGTGGAATACGACCATTCATAGCGGCGGTCATTATGCACCCTATACGCCGGACAACCAGACTCTGAGCATTGCCGAGCGTGCACAGTCTGCATTTAATCTAGACTTTGCAACCGTTGATATTGCCATGACGCCTGAGGGACCTGTTGTATTTGAAGTGTCCACACTGGGGGGCTTCAAAGGGGCTAAAATGGGGTGCGGAATAGATGTTGCCTCGATCTATGCCGACTATGCTATCCAAGAATTGAGTGCCTGATATGTTACCTTGGCTTTCCCCCGCAGATCAGACCCGGTATTCACAACATGACCTGCCGGATTTAAGCCTACCTATACATATCGAACCTTGGCTAGATCCCAGTGCACAGGGACGTAACTGGCAAATTACGAACGCGTCTGCAACGCAAGATCGTCTGCGGCAATTATCAGATCCCACCCGCTGGGGCTGGCCAAAAAAACCGCTCTTCTTTTTCACCGATTTGCATGCTGACCCAACGGCGTTTACTGCCTCGTTAATCGCCAGTGGCCTCATGACCCCCTTTGGAGCAACAAACAGCTCACTAGGACTCACACTGCCATCGGATGCGTTTGAGATAGTCATTGGCGGTGACTGCTTTGATAAGGGGCCGTCTAATTTAGGTGTGCTGCGCCTACTCAAAACATTGCTCGATCAAAACCTGAAACTGACACTACTGGCGGGTAATCATGACCTGCGTATGCTGCTTGCCATGCGCAGTATTCTCGAATCACACCCGGCTAGCCGTTATTTATTAATCCGGCTGGGGCGCAAAGTTATTCCGTTTTTTCAGGAACTTCTAAACGAATACACACTGTCTGCCGACGTCTTGCAGACCCTACCCGATGAAGCCAGCTGCCAAGAACGCTTACTGCCAAACGCCACCACCTCAGACGTGTTCAAAAAAGCGACCCAATCCTTCATGACCGAGCAACAGACGGCTCGGGAACTGGAGCGCCTTGCGTATCGAGCCGATGCGTTCAAACGCTATGCCAAAGATGCTCAATTAAGCTTTCGTGATATATATGCAGCTATTTATCTCTGGAGGGAGGCATTTTTGTCGCCAGAGGGCGAGTTTTTTTGGTTTTTCGAACAGCAACAGTTAGGCTACCAAGTGGGCAGTTTCTTATTTTTACATGCAGGTTGCGATGATGAAATGGCCAATTTTTTGGCTGAGCATTCGTGCAAGCAACTGAATCAAACCTATCAGATGGCACTGGACGGAGACCCTTTGCGCCTCTACTTTGGCGCATTAGGCAATATGATACGCACAAAATACCGTTCGATAGACCCAGTGCTCACTCCCTTGGGCGCTAACGCACTGGATCAGGCAGGTATCACTGCTCTGGTGCATGGCCATCGAAACCTACACCATGGACAGCGCATTAGCCTGCGCAGCAACGTCCTGCATTTTGAATGCGACACCACGATCAACCACCCCTCAAGAACAGCAGAGTCACTTAAGGGACAAGGCGCGGGAGTGACGGTCATTCATCCCGAAGGTTATGTTCTCGGCATCAGCTCCGACTACCCCGCCTGCAAGCACTTTGATCTCAGCAGTCTTAGCACCTTTGCTTCTGTGCTTAGCACACGCACTACCACTGGCAGTTCGTAATCACGTACAAAGTGCGTAATTGATCAATTAATTCTTGGCTCAATAACTCAAGATGCTGCAGCACTCGAAGTCGTGCGTCTTCTTCGCTTGAGACAGCCCCATAGAAGAGCTCATGACTGACTTGCTCAATACGTGCGTATAAAGGTTCAATATTCATAAACTCAGGCTGTTGGCAGACCTGCTGTAAATGGCCTTTCTTCACCCAGTGGCCAGGATGCTCTAAAAAGTAAAATGCGGGAGGTTCCGACACCGTGCCCCTCACATATTTGTGAACGTCACGTAACCAACCTCTAAACTCCACTTCAGCATATATTAAGGCTAAGTTGTCACGGTTAACTGGAAAGTTCTGGCAGGCATTCCAACTCGGGAATGAATGCCATGAACACCGCCACTCCTCAAACGCAGGCGCCGGTATTGGACGCGAAATTCCATAGCCCTGACCTATGTCACAGCCCAAACGCAGAAGGAGTTCACCATGCTCTTCCGACTCGACCCCCTCGGCAATGACACTGCGCTGAAAGGCCGTGGCCAAGCTGATGACACCTTGCACTAACGTCGTATCACCGACATCCCATAACATGTCACGAACAAAGCTTTGATCAATTTTAAGTGCCGAAGCAGGTAAGCGACGTAAGTAACTTAAGGATGAATAGCCTGTTCCGAAGTCATCTAACGAAAACTGAACACCCAGCCGGGTAATCTTTTCCATCACCTGTGACACTTTTTCAACATCGTCCAAAGCGGCCGTTTCAAGCACTTCCAATTCCAATAGGCGAACGTCCACATCGGAATAATTCGCTACTAGGGTTTGGAAACGATCAAAAAAGTCATCTTGTTGCAAGTCAAGCGCCGCAATATTCACGCTTAGGGTCAACTCAACGTTTTGTGACTTCCAGAATGATAGCTGCTTGAATGCAGCTTCAAGTACCCAATGATCCAATTTCATAATCAAGGGTGTATTTTCAATGACAGGCAAAAATGCTCCGGGGGCCAGGACGCCGTGTTCTGGATGATTCCAACGAATAAGCGCCTCTGCCCCTAGGACATCTCCAGTGCGCATATTCACTTTCGGCTGATAATACAGCTCCATTTCGTCCTGATCGATGGCCTGCTCAATACGCGCTAAGTATTCTAGTTGTGAATCATTTTGCTCGCTTTCTTGCGTATCGAAAATGTGGTAACAGTCCTTACCCATCGCTTTCGCACGATACATGGCCTGATCGGCATGGCGGACTAAACGATCCGCATCTGCTGAATCATCAGGATACACCGTCACACCCAAGCTTGCGGTGATATTGAGCAGATGCCCAGACAAATTCATCGGTTTACGAATCGCCGACAACAAACGCTCTAACACCATGCGACACTCTTCCATGCTGCCCACATTGGTGAGAACAATGACAAACTCATCCCCACCTAAACGAGCCAAGATATCGCCCGTCCTTAAGGACTTTTTCAGACGCAGAGATGTCTCTATGAGCAGCTGATTGCCCTGATCTGTACCATACTCATCATTAATCGTCTTAAATCGATCTAAATCGAGGTACACAATCGCTAAGAGTTTATCTTTTTTACAAGACTGCAAAGCCAGTTCAAGTTGATCTGTCAGCAGATAGCGATTGGGTAAGCCCGTGACCGCATCGTAATAGATGGCATGTTCTAACTGTATTTGGTGGCTTTTTTGACGGGTAATGTCTTTTTCATGCATCAAAAAAACAGTTTTACGCGCCTTTATATCGAAAGAGAGTTTCAACCCAACTTGGTGCCATATCTGATTCGACACTTGGAGGTCAACCGCTTTGATATCCGCTCCCGATGCTTTCAATTGAGTGTATAAACTTTCACCCTGCGCACTGTGTAGGAAGTACTCTGAAAGACGTGTTTTTCCCGCATGCACACGTTCAGCATGCTTATTCCGAGACAGAACAACGCCTTGATCATCAAACACCGTTAGCATGTGATCACTGGCAACGTCGTTTAACGCACACACTTCAACTAACTCAGCCAACTGACCGTCTTTTAGCGTGATCTGCTTGCAATGACAACTCACGTTGACAGGTTCATTGTTCGCGTAGAACACCCAAGATTCATAACGCGGAAGTTTTGCGCCATAGATAGAAAGCAATGCCCGCGAGGAATCCTGACAGGTCAGGTGTCGCAACGCGCCCAGACTTTTCTCATTCCAAAGGGTAAGCGCAGCTGTATTCGCCCAAACAATGTGTGCTCTTTGCTGATCAAAAACCCAAATAGGCGTTTCCAGTTCTCTGGGATCAAAGCAAAACGATGCTTCTCTCAACAACTCGCTCACAGATCTCTTCCAAATTTTGATTGAGGCAATTTAACATCCCTAAAAACTTATTGTAGCGTGCTCATTAATTAATGCTATTATCTGATTATTAATGTATTTAAACCTCGATGTTGAGAAGGGCTATGCAGTATTCTGACAATTCACAACAAGCTGCCGAGTATCTACGGCAAGCCGTCCCCCTTATGGTTAAATACAAAATACCGCCGCATCCGCTCAACTATGCACTTTGGTATACCTATGTTACACATAAACTTCCTCGACTCAACCAAGAATTAGATCAAACGATCCAGAAATACGGCACATGCCCAGCTGGACTCGAAACAAAGCTGTTTCGTAGCCACTTGATCAGTCAAGAGTTAGGCGAAACAGAAAAACTTCAAGCCGCGTTGATTTCCGTTGCAACGGGCCTCAACCATTCAGCAGAGTTGGCCGTCGCCTCTACCCATGATTTCACTCAGCTGTTGCAAGAAAGCTTACATGCATTGCATGAAGCGGACGAAGCGCCTGCTCTTGAGAGCATCGCACAATCACTCTACAGTCATACCGTAAAAGTATCAGAAGCGACAAGCCACTTTCAACAACGGATTAGCGATGCTCAAAAAGAAATCAAACGTCTGCAAGACGAGTTAACTGCCACACGTCAAGATGTCTATACCGATGCGTTAACTCATCTCTACAACCGTCGCTTCTTTGATGAAACCCTCACACGCGTTTGCAATTCGACACCTAAGCCACTGTTGGCATTGATTATGCTCGACATCGACCACTTCAAGAAGCTCAATGACACCTATGGGCATATGCTCGGCGATAAAGTTCTTCAGTGTTTAGGCCAGATTATCAAAGATGAATGCCACGAAAGTGCCGATGGTGTGCGTTTTGGGGGAGAAGAGTTCGTTATTCTGATTTACGAACATAACCAAGAAAATGCGCTCGCATTGGCTGAACGCATTCGCCACAAAATTCAGGCCATCCGCGTGAAACACAAAGCGACAAACAGCACCATCAGCTCAATCACGGCCTCCTTTGGCATTACGCTGCAACAGGCGTTTGATGTTCCAGAACGGATGCTTGAACGAGTTGATCAGGCCCTCTATCAAGCGAAAAATACGGGTAGAAACAAGGTTGTTTGCATTTAACACTTGCGCATTGTGACTCGACGCATGGATTAAAACAGATCAACTGCACCGGACATGGGTTGAGTTGCAATGGCATGCAGATACGCTTGTTCACGCTCAAGAATCGTCGTATTGTGCAAGGATCGAATTTTTTTCAGCATCACCCTCCCTGTTTTTGGAAAAAAATACACTTTTCTGGGGTAGGTATCCAATACATCCTGTGCCACCACGGGAATGGACTCACTGGCAAGATGGTCAAGAACAAACTGAACATTTCGATTGCCAACATTCACAAAGGTCATATTCTTGAGCACACGCCCACCCCCAAATACCTTGGCTTCTAAACGGTGTTTACGAGCACCAAGCTTGAGTAAATGATTGATCAACAGTTCCATTGCATAGACGCCATAACGTCCTGAAGGGGCAATCAATCGATTCTCATAGGGTGAATTGTCCTGCGGCAACAAAAAGTGATTAAGCCCTCCTATGCCCAAGTCCTTATCACGCAAACACACCGACACACACGAGCCCAGAACCGTGACAATCAGCGTCGAAGCGTTGGTGACATAATACTCACCGGGTAATACCTTAACCGCAGAAAGACCGAACTGACGATCAAAGTACGTATTTGTTGCGCAGTGCTCAAAACCCGTTAAAGCCATGTCAGCACCCTATAGAGCGCAACGTAGCGGTTAAAACAAATCAATGTCGCCACTCTTCATGGAGCTCGCGGATACGGGATTCGATTTACGCTGACGTCGCTCTTCTTTAAAGGCGAAAAGGCTCTTTTCCAACGCAGTATCATCCAAATTTTTCTTGTCATTTTTAAGGGCTGATGTCAAAAAGAGTAAATGTTTTTGCTCGTCAATCGTATGACGTAGGGTCTGACCGCTCATATCTTGAAATTGCATGGCACGCATGGCACTGAACACCGCGGCCATGAGATCTTGAGCGATCACGTCCATCTCTTGTGTAACACGTTCATCTGCATGAGCCTTATCCAGTAAGCGATCAATCGCCTGCTGCACTTCTTGTTTTGACTCCATAATGAAGGTCATGTCCTTTGAGGCTATTTTGCGAACATCTTCCACCAGCGTAATAATATCGGCATTCATCTGATTCAAGTTATCTTGGATACTCTTACTGAAGCTTGCTGACCGATTCGATAACGCTCGCACTTCATCCGCGACAACCGAAAAACCTCGACCGCTGTCACCGGCACGGGCCGCCTCAATGGCGGCGTTCAGGGCTAACAAGTTGGTCTGTTTGGCAATGGTATCGATATCATTTAAGGTTTGCAGCAAAGCTGGCATACCATCCGACAGTGCCGACACTCGGTTCAGCATCTCCATCGAATCATCACTCATTTTTACGGTAATCTCGACAAAATGGTTCATCGTATCAAGTGTACTTTTGGCAAAATCACTCATGTGTGACTGCCCTGATTGCTTTGACGAGTCACTGCCACTAATCAATAAACCGGAAACTAAGGATTGTTGCTTTTCGATTTGCTCTTTTAAGCTCACAAAAGACTGGGCCAGCGTGTTCAGTGCATCGTTTTCCATTTTATGCAGTGCATCGAGATCACTTATACTTTCCATTACCACTTGTTCGATGCTTTCGCCCATTTCCTGGAGACTATCGACCACTTCTTGATCATCATCGACACGATAGGGTTTGACGATATCCGGATTGGTTTGCTTCTGAGGAAAAAGAACATGGAGTGATAAGATCACAAGGGCTATCAGCACCCCGAGCACGGGATAGACCCACATTGAGACTAAGGCTCCCATACCCAATGCGGCTAGCCATACTAGAAGAAACCGTACACTCATAACACCGTCCTTTTTAAACCCGATTAATACGTTGCCCAACAGACTCAATGAGCGTTTCTGGAAGAGCATTTAAAGATAGCACCTGATTGACTGCACCGATGGCAATCGCTTCTTTTGGCATCCCGAATACAACGCAGCTTTTTTCATCCTGTGCAAAGGTCACAGCACCGCTGTCTTTCATTGCTTTCATGCCGATGGCACCGTCTTTTCCCATGCCTGTCAATATCACGCCTATCGCATTACCCCCTACCACCTTCGCCGCGGATAAGAATAACACATCCACAGAAGGTCGATGGCGATTGACTAAAGGCGCATCACTGAGTGATGTTAAATAATTAGCACCACTTCTAACGACTTCTAAATGCGCATTCCCCGGTGCAATGTAGACATGACCGGGCAGCACTCGCTGACGGTGTTCAGCCTCCATCACACGCAACTGACATAATGTGTTTAAACGTTCTGCAAAGGTGCGCGTGAAATGCTCTGGCATATGCTGGGTAATCATAATGGCTGGCATATCTGGGGGCAGAGGCATTAGCAACGCCTTAATCGCCTCAGTACCACCAGTAGACGCACCCACAAATATGATTTTTTCAGTGGAACTCAACGGTAAAGATAAACGTTGCAGAGGTAATTTCGCTGTTTGCGCAAGAGTTCGAATGTTGGCTTTTGCACACATGCGTAGCTTGTCGGCAATCAAATCCGCATAGCTTTTTAAACCTGAAACGATATCCAATTTAGGCTTCGCAATAAAATCGACCGCACCTAATTCCAAGGCTCTCAAGGTCACATCGGACCCGTGTTCAGTTAAGGATGACACCATCAGGACAGGCATGGGCCGCAGTCGCATTAAGCGTTCGAGAAAATCCAAGCCATCCATCTTTGGCATTTCAACATCCAGCGTGAGGACATCCGGATTGTGGAGTTTAATCAACTCTCTTGCCACGAGTGGATCCGGAGCGGTTGCCACAACCGTCAGATCCTCATAACTGTTGATGATTTCTGTTAACAATTGTCGAATAAGCGCAGAATCATCAACGACCAATACTTTTATTTTGGTTTCTAATATCGCCATCAATTAAATAGCTCCATCGGGCCTGATAAATCCATATCCACTAAACGCTCTAAGTACTCTGATTCGCGATCCAACAACGTCGTGTTGTTTAACTTGTGTAGCCGTTTAACCAACACTTTACCCGTTCGAGGAAAAAAATAGAGTTTACTGGGATAAGGCTGCAAAAGATCTTGGCTAGCCACTTGAATGCTTTCCTGCTGCAAATAGTGCAGCACGAAATGAGCATTCATTTCACATAGCTGCTTAGCGTCAGACGTTTTTATCCAGTTTGATGCACCAAACACCTTTGCAACCAAATCACGTCGTTGACTGCCCATTTTAATCAATTGATTGGTTAGCATCTCCATCGCATGGCCTGCGTAATGTATGGCACCGATTGAAGACACGGCAGAATCTAAAAATCGATCTGGCACAATAAAATGACACATGCCACCCAGCTCTTTGAGACGATCACGAATGCACACACAAACACAGGACCCTACAACGGAGACAATCATCATATCCTTACCGGTGACAAAAAACTCCCCTGGCAAAACCTTAACAGCATGCTGTTCAAAGTAAGGATCGTAGTAAACATCTGGATTGATGCCAGACCTAGCATTCTCATCTTGCACGGTCATCGCCTTATCGTACTATTCGACGCTAATCGGACAGGGTAGTAGATCGTTTTACCCTTAGACTTAAATAAATTCGCTGCATGTTGAAAACTTTCTGAATGTCCGGCATACAACAGCCCCGACTCACTCAGCAAAGGACGAAATTTCTCTAGAATGCTGTACTGGGTCGGCTTATCAAAGTAAATCATGACATTACGACAAAAGATAGCATCAAAAGGGCCCCGCAAGCTCCAATGGGATGCCAACAAGTTCAGAGGTTGAAAGCTCACTAGTGCTTGAACCTCAGGCCGAACTTTTACTGAGCCTTGACGATCACCTTTGCCCTTCAAGAAAAAGGTTTTCAAACGCTGTCCATCCATTTTTTCAACACGCTCAACCCCATAAATGCCCTGTTGCGCGTGAGCCAATACATGAGTATCCACATCGGTTGCTAAAATTTTAACGGGCGGAGTCCAACTGCCAAAGGCTTCAATCGCGGTCATGGCAATCGAGTAGGCTTCCTCTCCCGTCGAGCACGCACTGGACCAAATGCTAAAATGACGCGCCCCTCCTAACGATTCGCTCTGTCGCATCTGATCGGCTAAGAAATCAAAATGATGCGACTCTCGAAAAAAAGACGTGAGATTGGTTGTCAGCGCATTAATGAAGTCCTGCATTTCATCCGGTGCTTGCGCCAAATAGTCTAGGTACTCAGAGAACGTCTTAAGGCCTAAAATTCTTAAACGACGCGCAATCCGACTGTAGACAAGATCTCTCTTTTTGTCAGATAAGGCGATGCCAACGCGCGAGCGAATGAGTAGACGAATCCGCTCAAAATCCTCAGGATTGAACACAAACTCTCGATCAATCAACTTCAACCTCTCTGTGACTATGAACTCCGTCAGGCCATCCTCGATCAGCTGACGGACTCACCCCTCATTAAAACTCTTCCCACTCATCCTCCGCCTGACGTTTAATCGGCGGTTTAATCGGCGGTTTAATCGGCGGCTTTACTCGCTTAGGCATCGCGGTGTGTGGCACTCGTAATGCTGGCTGTGCACCCTGTCGACTCGTCGGAGCCGGTTTCGTCAATACAGGCTGCTCTTCATTGAGTTTGAACGTGGAAACAGACAGAGCAAGAGCGGATGCTTGCTCTTCTAAGGACTCGGCTGATGCGGCGGCCTGCTCGACCAATGCCGCATTCTGCTGCGTGACATCGTCCATTTGAGTAACCGCTTGATTCACTTGCTCGATGCCTTGGCTTTGCTCTTCTGAAGCCGCTGAGATTTCGCCCATCAAGTCCGTTACACGTTTAACCGACACCACAATTTCTTCAATCGTTTTACCGGTTTCGTTGACTAGATCACTGCCCTCATGAACGATATCCACTGAACGATTAATCAGCTCTTTAATTTCTTTTGCCGCCGCGGCCGAACGCTGAGCAAGCGAGCGCACCTCACCCGCAACAACGGCAAACCCTCGGCCTTGCTCACCGGCTCTCGCGGCTTCCACTGCAGCATTCAAAGCCAGTATATTCGTTTGAAACGCAATACCGTCAATCAACGTGGTGATATCGGCAATTTTATTGGAGCTTTCGCTGATAGCCTCCATGGTTTTCACCACTCGACGGGCTTTTTCACCACCGTTTTCAGCAACTTGCGATGCACTTTGCGCCAGTTGATTGGCTTGACGCGCGTTATCAGCATTCTGGCGAACCGTTGAAGTCAGTTCTTCTAAACTTGATGCGGTTTCCTCCAAGCTGGAGGCTTGTTCTTCCGTACGTTGCGATAAATCCGTATTACCTGCTGATATTTCTTGAGCGGCTGTGTTAATGGCCTCAACCGACTGTTTAATCTCAATCACTAGATTGGTCAGTTGCTCAACGGTTGCATTGGTGCTCGATTGCAAATCACCAAAGCTCCCTTGATAGTCCCCCGTCACGCGCTCAGTTAGCTCACCCTGCGACAGATGCCCTAAAACTCTCATGACCTCTCGCAAACCTCGGTCAGTGACCGACATCAGTTGGTTAACACCATCGCCCAAGCGGCTAAAGAATCCAGTTAAATCGGCTGTATCGATTCGCGTCGTGAAGTCGCCTTCAACCGCTTTTTCAACTAAGCGCGAAATTTTGTCTTCCACCGCCACTTCAAGGGTTCTGTCTTTCCACTCAACCACTGAACCCAAGCGCTCTCCCTCCTCATTCACAATTGGATTTGCGGTTAAGTCAAATGTTCGGCCCCCAATGCGAACGGTGGCATCGTGTTTGGATTGCAGCGCTGTCAAAAGATGGCGTTGGTGTGCTGGATTTTTATGGAAAAGGTCAATGCTATTGCCCAATAAATGATTGGAATCAAAGTTTGGTAGATCGATACGAATCTGCTGTTCAGCGGTTTTGAACATGTCCAGAACCGCTGGATTCATATAGATAATATTAAAATCGGCGTCTGCAACCATCACATTGGCCGACACACTGTCGAGGGCGTTTTTAATACGCAGGTTGCTATTGCTCACACGACGAGTTTCTTGAATGTCCGCATTTAATTTACGCTGCATCACGGCCAAGGCTTGCAAGGCCGCTCCCACTTCGTCCTTACGCGTTTCTTCGATCACTTGATTTAAATCGCCCTCGCCAATCGCACGAAAATGGGCAACCAAGGCACGCAATGGTTTTACGATACTGGCCAAGATAAAAATAGCAAGGAGCAAAATGACCACCAGTGCCGCAGCGCTGCTGATCGCCAATGACTGTAACTCATGCTCAGCGGTCTCAACGGCATCTTCTGCATCTGCAGCGGCACGTGTCGTGTTATTCGTGACCAACAGCTCAAAACTTTGCCCCATTGCGTCCGACTTAGGCACCATGCTTGTTACCGCTCGGCGGTACTCGGCCATCAAGCGTTGAAAACGAAACTCATCGGTTGTTTCAATCATGGTGGCGATCAAGGCATCCAGATCAACGTACGCATCTCGCCAATCTTGGTATTCCGCCGCCAATTGATCATAGATGGCTTGTCCTCTTGCTGTCACACGGGGAATACCAGCAAGACGCTCCCAGTGCTGGTCAATCACAGACCAAGAGTTCTGGCGTTGATGTGCAATGCTCTGTAACAAAGACTTATCACGCCATCCATCCGTTTGCGTGAGTACTTCAATGGTTTGTGCGCGTATGGTCATACGCTCGGCATTCATGGTCATCAAGGACACCATGGAGGGAATACGGTTGTCTCGCATCAATTGCGCATATTTAGACCAACCCGTAAATCCCTGATAGGCTTCGAAACTGGCAAAGCTTAAGGCAATCAACATGACGAAGGTCATCAAGCCTATTTTTAGGCTCGTTTTCAGGTTGTTAAACGCTTTCATGTATCGCTCTCCCTCTCGCCTGATTAAACGGCCTCAGAACTCAATTGATCGACAAGTCCCATGTCCTGACTCGACATTAGCTTTTCAATATCAACAACGATCGCCATCCGCTCGGCAACCGATGCCAAACCCAGTAAATATTGCGTATCAAAGGTGGCACCAAAATCCGGTGCAGGTCGAATATCGTCTGCACTTAACGCCACGACGTCTGACACCGCATCAACCACCATCCCCACGACGCGTTGACCAAGGTTTAAAATAATCATGACGGTAAACTCGTCATAGGTGGCATTACCAAGGTGAAACTTCAGGCGCATATCAACAACGGGGACAATCACGCCACGCATATTAATCACACCTTTTATGTAGTCGGGTGTATTGGCAATCCGGGTGACGGCATTGTAACCACGAATTTCCTGCACGGTTAGGATATCGATGGCGTACTCTTCTTCTCCAAGCGTGAAGGTTAAAAACTCGCGTTTGGCTTGATTATGCTGTGAGCTAGCGGCATCTGTCATGAATAGGCCTCAATTAACTATGTGCTTGAAAGGTGCTGTGCATACGTGCTAAGCGGTCGATATCCAGAATCAAGGCCACGCGCCCATCGCCCATGATGGTTGCGCCTGACAACCCATCGACCTTACGAAAATGGGTTTCTAAACTTTTAATGACCACTTGTTGCTGTGCAATCAACTCATCGACAAAAAGGGCAACCTTGTCTTGCGTCGTTTCGACAACCACTAAGATGCCCTCTTCTGGACGCATATACTGCGGTTGAATACCCAATAATTTATGCAACTCGACCAATGGAAGATACTCTCCACGCATCTGCACCACGCGCCCCTGCCCAGCAACCGATTTCATTTGCGATGAATCTGGCTGAAACGACTCGAGGATGCGAGTGAGTGGCAAGACAAAGACCTCATCAGCCACACGCAAAATCATACCATCCAATATAGCGAGGGTGAGCGGTAAACGCAGTCCGATGGTGGTTCCGACGCCTTGAGCGGATTCAATTTCAACCTGGCCTTTCATTTCCGAAATATTACGTTGAACGACGTCCATACCGACACCACGCCCCGATACATCCGTCACTTCTTTTGCCGTCGAAAAGCCCGGTGCGAAAATTAACTGCCAGACCTCTTTATCCGTCGGATTATCAGACAACGGCAGTCCTTTCTCTCGTGCTTTAGCGATGAGTTTTTCGCGGTCTAAACCTGCACCATCATCGGTAATTTGCACCAGTATACTGCCCCCTTGATGACTTGCACTCAGCGTAATGGTGCCCTCTTCAGGCTTACCTGCGGCTCTTCGTACCTCGGGAATTTCGATGCCATGATCGATGCTATTACGCAATAGGTGAGTCAAGGGGTCCGCTAATTTTTCAATGAGGCCTTTATCCAACTCGGTCTCTTCACCGACGAGCTTTAATCGCACTTTCTTGCTCATTTTTTGTGTCAGATCCCGCACAACGCGAGGGAAACGCCCAAACACAAAGTTTATTGGCAGCATACGGATCGACATCACGGCTTCTTGCAGATCTCGTGAATTACGCTCTAAATTGACCAATCCCTTATGAATCGTCTCAAAGTGCACAGGATCAAGCTCGCTTACCGATTGAGCCAACATCGAGCGCGTAATCACCAATTCACCCACTAGGTTAATGAGCTGATCCACCTTTTCCACACCCACTCGAATGGAGGTCTCGGCGTGTGCCTTGCTCGCATCGGCTTGTTTCGATTTACGAGGCGCAGACACGGGTACAGGGGCCACGGCAGCAGGCGATTCCTTAATCGAGGCGGCTTGTTTGGGCAGCTCAGACTCAGGCACAAAAAAACCAAAGCCTTGCTCTGTCTCTTGTTGTGCCTGTTTAACTGCAGGCAACTCTGTCTCGTCGACAAAAAAGCCAAAGCCAGAATCCTCTGAAGCCTGCGACGCTGGCAACTCGCTTTCATCGACAAAAAAACCAAAATCAGCATCCGATGCTGAGGATGGCTCAGGAAGGTCCATAAAGAAACCAAACCCTTCATCTTCGACGACGGCAGGCTCCTCAGTAATGGTGACTTCATAATCCTGGCAAATAAAGGCAAAGGTATCGAGCAGATCCTGTAACACAACCGAGCCCGTTAAAGTCCACTCATAGCGCCCTGCTCCCTGATCCGCAATTAAGATCAAAGTGCCTAAACGGGATAAATCAGCCACCAGTGCCTCAAAGGAGGCCGGTCCCGAAAAAATATCCGAGTCAGGATGAAGACGAATTCGATACGTAGTAACCGGTGATTGGGTCGGTGTATGCGTAGCGGAATCCTCCAGTATCGAAGCCTCTTCCCCTAAACTGAGCAAAAGCGTCTTCATATCTGTTACACGCTGCTCGTCTAGGTCCCCCCCGTCTTGATGCGCTTCCAACATCAGCTTTAAAAGATCACCGCAGGCTAAAAAGGCACTGACCATCTCATGCGTAATCGGCAACGTTTCCTTACGGAGCTTATCCAGTAGGCTCTCTAAGGCGTGCGTCAGATCCGCAATATTTGAAAAGCCAAACGTGCCGCTCCCCCCCTTAATGGAGTGTGCAGCACGAAAAATTGCATTCAAATCATCAAGATTGGGGTGCTCGATATCGATGGCTAAGAGCAACTGCTCCATCGCGTCGAGATGCTCATAGGCTTCATCAATGAACACTTGATGAAACTGACTCAGGTCGATGCTCATCCTAGACTCCCTAATGCTGCAGGAGAGACATCACCCTGCAAGGAAAACAAATCGTTAGCCGATCACGCGTTTAACAACATCTATCAATTTTTGTGGATCGAAGGGCTTCACCAACCAGCCCGTCGCACCCGCCGCTTTGCCCTGCATTTTCATCGTGTCCCCCGCTTCCGTGGTCAAAACTAATATGGGCACTGATCGATACGCTGGCAAAGTCCGCAGTTGACGAATCAACGTTAACCCATCCATATTGGGCATATTCTGGTCAGTCAAAATTAAATCATAATGTCCCGTTTTTGCTTTATCTAACCCTTGTACTCCATCCGATGCTTCAGTGACTGAATACCCAGCCGCCTTCAGCGTAAAACTTACCATTTGACGAATGGAGGCTGAGTCATCAACCGTCAGTATTGACTTACCCATATACAACCTCAAACTTTTATTGACTATTGAAAGACGATGGATGCGCTTTCGCAACACGTTATATCATGCAAAGGACACAATCACGTTGAGGCGCATCAAGAAATTATCCAAAGACGAAACCTGGCCTTACTCGGCTGGAAACACCTTCTCAAAAAAGCTCTATATCACCACTGGAGTAGGTAGGCTCTTTGACGGCCCCTCGTTCAAGCAGCTCTTTATAAGAACACACTCGATTTTTCCCATGATTTTTTGCGTAGTACAAGGCTTTATCCGCACGATCAAGCAACGTATGCACCACATCCATTGAATTCACTTCAACGACACCAATACTCACCGTGACATGGCTCACTTGGGGGAAGGCGTACTCATCGATGGCCGCCCGAAAGCGCTCAAAGGCCACCATTGCCGTATCCGTTGAATCCGTTTCGGTAATCACCACAAACTCTTCACCACCAAAACGGAAAATCAAATCGCTCTCACGAAAGGTATGACGCATAATTTGCGACATGAGTAACAACACCTCATCGCCATAAATATGGCCCAGTGTGTCATTGATCTGCTTGAAGTTGTCAATATCAATCAGACCGAGGGAATACACAGGTTCACCCTCTACGCTAGCACGGCGGTCATCATCTCCAAAGGATGGAAAACGCTCACTCGACATGCCGATCACTCGCTGGATGCTGTCATCGAAGGTTTTTCGGTTCAGCAACCCCGTGAGTTGATCGCGCTGTGAATCTTCTATTAATTGACAAAAGTTGCGATAGATCTGCAATAACGCATGAATAACACGCGAATCATTCTGAGAATTGATACGCCGCGACTCAACCACCAATGCCACGCTTAAGAGTTGCAGATCCAATACTGGATAAATGGAAATATGATTGCCATTGGCTTTTTTAGAATGATAGGTGGTTTTTAAGCGTCGAGAAATATGAAGAGCACTGAGCACTTCGGGTTCATCAATCAACTTTTTACGCAGCGTTTGGCTATCATAATTTCCATTATGGCCATACCGCAGGGTAAACCGAACCTCACCATCCGAATCGTACTTGAGCATCATCACTTGCTCAGGACGGAAAAGCTCGTGTACTGTTTTCAGCATGCTGAATTCAAGCAACTCAAGATCACGAATGGATGTCAGCGATGCCAACCGATCTAGCAGGTGAGGTGTTAAAGACAAAACGAAACCTTTAAGCGTATAGTTAACGTAGATTAGATAATATACAGAGAATCGGCTTTATTCCAATGTTAGATTTATCTTTTAGGTATAAAAAACCCCGCCGCTGTCATAATGACGCTGGGCAGGGCTTTTTAAAAGAGTCAGCAGTCGATTAATCTAACGACTTACGCACCGATGATGCCTTCGTCCTCACGGGTAATCACCAGAGTCGCAGAGCGTGGATACAGCGCCCCATCATGCGGCCAATGACTGACCAAGGAACCCTTGGCAAAGTCTTCTGGAGAGGTTGTCGCACCGGGATGCTGAACATTGACGAACATGGTTTTTTGGTCAGGCGTCGTTACAACGCCCGTGATTTCTTGTCCAACAGGGCCGACCAAGAAACGACGGATAATCTTATTAACCGGGTCGGCGGCCAACATGGCATTGTTGCCAAACTGCTCCCATTTTCCAGTATTCACGACACTTTCGCTCATGTCGGTTTGAATCCATAAACGCGAATCTGCATCGAACCACAAGCCATCTGGGCTGTTAAAGATATTGCCACCGTCCAAGCTGGCGCCAGCCAGATCCGAATCGGACTCAGGTCCAGCCAACACAAACAGATCCCAGTTAAATGACTTGGCATTCACCTGACCATCGGCTTCCGTCCAACGAACGATCTGCCCCCAGTCATTTTCCGCACGTGGGTTCGCTGCATCCGTTTCCGTACGGCGGCTGTTATTGGTCAGTGTAAAATAAACATCCTTGGTCTTAGGATCCACGGCACCCCATTCTGGGCGGTCCATTTTAGTCGCACCGACGGTATCCGCCGCGAAACGTGTGTTGACCAGAACATCGGCTTGGCTGTTAAAGCCATTGGCCGGTGTTAAAGGCCCCATACCAAACACTAAAGGCAACCAATCGCCAGAGCCGTCTTCATTGAAACGCGCAACGTACAGGGTACCGTTGTCCAACAAATGACCGCCTGCTGTCTCCTTTTTGTAAGGCTGAGCACTGACGTATTTGTATATGTACTCAAAACGCGCATCGTCTCCGGAGTAGCAAACAATTGGCTCACCTTCAACGGCAGGCTGGAACACAACGCCCTCATGTGCAAAGCGTCCAAGCTGCGTGCGTTTAACGGGCGCAACGTCTGGGTTAAACGGATCAATCTCGACCATCCAACCAAAAGCATTGGCTTCATTACGATAGTCTTCTGTCGCAGATGCCCCCTTCGGCGTCACATCATAACGTACGAATTCATCCGCGCCCGTGTCCGCCAATTCCCAAGCATAGCGACCTGAGCCTTCTTTCGTGACACCATAACGTGTTTGCTCACGCGGCTGCTCACCATGGTTAATGAAATACCCTGCCCAGTTTTCCTCTGCAGCCAAATAGGTATTCCATGGTGTGACACCGTGCGCACAGTTATTTAAAGTGCCGCGTGTCTTTGTGCCGTCTGGGCTGAATTTTGTTTTTACAAAATCCGTGCCACGCACAGGACCACTGATCTCCATTTCGGTTAAGCCATGAATACGGCGGTTGCGTGGATCGGCTTCAACAGCCCAGTCACCATTGGCTTGCTTTTTAACACGCACCACACTCACGCCATGGCCATGTATTTCTTTCAGAACTTCATCAGCATCACGTTGACCGTCGGCTTTGAGAGGTACGGCATTGCGAGATAACTCTTTTCCTTGGGCCGATGCATGCATAAAGCGTGGCTCAACGTACTCATGGTTCATCACCAAGAGTCCGTCTTCAGAGCTGCCTTGATACGGATCTTTGCCTTCAATCGGGAAGAAGTGCATCCCGTCGTGATGGCTGCCCACTTGATGCGCTTGATCTTCACCAGAATTGGTTAAAGGATCGAACGCTGGCTGATGACCTGAAATGGGCTGTCCCCAAGGCAACATAACCTGGTGCTTGTATCCTTTTGGTAGGGTAACCGTATCTGCAGCGCTGACATCAATGGCTTCAAAACCAATTAAAGGCGAGTGTTTATTGCTGCCTGCTGCCGCCAAAGGTGAATACGCCGTCGTTGCAAAAAAGCCCATCAACGCCGTGCCCAAGCTACCTTTCATCATTGTACGGCGTGACATGCGCTTCTCGATAATGCTTTGAAAGGAAGCATTATCGGAGTGGTTGCTTAGTGGCTCATCACCCTCGTGATTATCGATGCTCAAGATCGTGCTTTGTGTATTCTTCATCGCGCTTCTCCGCTGGATTCATTGACAGTGGCAAAAGACTAATAAACAAGTGTTTCAGTTTGGGTGCATTTTTGTGACAAAAACGTTAAGTCCAAGATCAACTCCAGTTTAAAATCGGCCATTGCTGCGCTTGTGCTACGTGCAATAGCCTTTCATTCGGATTGACGGCCACGGGAAACTGAACCTTCTCTAATAAGGGAATATCATTGTGAGAATCTGAGTAAAAACGACTGATGACTTGCGAACCCGAGGTATTTAAACGCTCTAAGTAGGCATGATAATGATGGACTTTTCCTTCCTGATAACTCATAGGTAACAAGGGCTTACCCGTTAGTTTTCCGTCATGGTGTTCGACATCAATACCGATCACTCCATCAAAGCCCAACGCATTTGCAACAGGCTCAACCAAAAATACCTCACTGGCGGAAATCATTAACAAATGCTCACCTTGCTGTCGTAGCTGGTGAAGCAAATGCACCGCATCCGCGTAAAGCAACGGGAGAATACGCTCAGAGACAAAACGCTCAGCTTCGGCGTATACCTGCTTGGATTCACGACCTATTAAGGGTGACAAATTCAACGCCAAATAGGCGCCCATATCCAGATTGCCCTTTGCATAAGTCTCCATCATTTGCTGATGTTGATGTTTGAAGTCAGGGCTTGTGATCCAACCCAACTCATGCAAATACTCTGCCCAAAGCGCAGAGGAGTCGCCTTTAATTAACGTGTGGTCCAAATCAAATACGGCTATTTTTTCGATCATTATTGCTTCTCAAGATTAAGGTAATGCGACTAAAACCAAGCCCAGCATCATGATGGTTAAGGCTATCCACTTAATAGGGGACAAGACTTCCTTCAACCAGATTACGGCCAACAGTGCACCTATCGGAATCGATGCTTGGCGGAGCGCCACAACGTAACTCACGTCTTGCGTATGCCCCATCGCAATCAGCACCAAACCATACGTGGCCAATACCATAGAACCTGCCATGATGCAGACACGCATATTGTTCTGCCATTGTTGGCGCAAGGCTTTGCGCTCAGTTGCAAACATAAAACAGCTCGGCAGCATCCATAAAAAAGCGGACCATGCCTGCAACACCATAAACACCATGCCTGCTGAAAAGGGCATCATCCCTTCTTGCCGCATCAGATCAATGGCATGTTTATCAACCCAGGAATACCCGACCGTGCCCAATACGGCTAACAACATAAAACCCAGCGCAGGCGTCATATAAAAACGCCAATGAAAGTCGCTGAGTCTTCGTAAGGGCAACAAGACACAGGCCGCGAAAATGAGAAACATCCCCAGCCAATCCTGAGTCGATAAATAGAGATACCCCCCCAACCATACCCCTACCCAAGGCACTAGGATCACGGGAAGGCCTCGCACCAAAGGATAGAGTACACTCACGTCTCCCCTCGCGTAGGCCCAGGCTAAACCCGCCATATAAATGCCCTGAAAGGCACCTGACAACAACCAGACTCCCCAAAATTCCAGAGGTAAGGCAAGCCAGTCCCTATAGATCAGCAACCAAGGACTAAAGACAATCGCCCCGGCCAACATCATTAGGGTGAAAAGTGCCAGTGACGGCTGTTGCTTTTTTCCTAAGAGATTCCAGCCTGCATGTAAGCAGGCTGAAACCAGTACCAGTGTCAGTGCAAGACTATTCAAGGACGCTCTTCATTTGCTAAACGTAGGGTGATATCGTCTAGCACCTCAGGTAACTCGGCAATTGAGTCAATGACATAGTGCGCCCCTGAAGATGCCAAGGCTTGATGGGCAACAATCGCTTGCACATCCCGCTCCTCTTCACTCAGCGCCAACCACTGCGCCTCAGAATACCCCGTTTGATTGCCCGACACGGCCACTGCAACGGTCCACATCCCTGCATTTAGACCCTCTTCAATGCCCACAGCCGTATCGTCAACCTTGACACAGGCTTGCACGCAACTGACCTCCAACGCTTGCGCATTGGTTAAGCACATCCAAGGATAGGGGCGTCCAGCCGGAACATCGCTGGCACAGACGACCGAGTCCGGTGTAAAGCCTTGTTCAGCCATCGCAGGTAACAGACCTTGAATCATTTCACGGCTATAGCCCGTATTCACGCCAATCAAAATGCCCATGTCATCGCAGTACTCCATCACCAAATCAATGCCAGAAATCAACTGATGATTATCGGCAATGGCCGCAACCTGATGCACAACAAACGCATGGTAAAGCCGATCAATATCCTCATCCGTAGCCTTAGTGCCTTTCACTGCCAGCCATTCTTGTGCAATACGCGGCATAGCCAATAAGGCTTCTATATGCTCACGCTTTTCTTTTCCCATGGGTGCCCGAGCCTCTGTGATGGAGATGGGCACGCCTTCTTCCGCAAATAAGGCTTGAAAGGCTTGAATCGGTGCCAAAGAACCGAAATCGACGCAGGTTCCCGCTAAGTCCATAATCACAGCCTGTACAGGCCCCGTGTAACGTCTTTTATATCGGTACATCGAACCTCTCCTCTATTCAGATTTCGTTGGTAGATGCTGCGCATCCAGTGTTACACCTAGGGTTTGGCACGCACTGGCAACAGCCAGGAGCACTTGATCCATTTCAGCTTCAAATAACTGACCAATGCAGCCAATGCGAAAACTATCGACTTCGGTCAACTTACCGGGGTAAATCAAAAAGCCCTGCGCCTTAATGCATTGATAAAAATCGGAGAAGGAAAATGCAGGATCACTTGGCGCAATAAAGGTGGTAATAATCGGTGACAACCACTCATCCTCTAACAGTGTGGCAAACCCCAACGCACGCATACCCGACACCAATCGATCACGATTGCGGGTATAACGCGCCAAGCGTGCGGCCTGCCCGCCCTCTTCTGCATATTCATTAAGCGCCTGATGAAAAGCGGCCACTACATGTGTCGGAGGTGTAAAGCGCCATTGACCGGTTTTCTCCAAGTACTGCCACTGATCGTACAAATCCAAGGACAGTGACGGTGAGCGCGCTTCACAGACGGACAATGCCTGTCTCTCGATCAACGCAAAACCAAATCCAGGCACCCCTTCAAGGCACTTATTGGCCGAAGACACCAAGGCCGTGAAAGGTAATTGAGCTGCATCCACAGGCAAGGCACCAAAAGCGCTCATCGAGTCCACAATCAACTGCCGCCCCTGCTCTGCAACCACCTGAGCGATACTGTCCAAGGGGTTGAGAATGCCTGAACTGGTTTCACAATGAATCAACACCACATGTGTTATGGCGGGGTCATCGATTAATAGTTCCTCAACTTCATGAGGCAGCGGCGGTAAATAATCGCCCTTATCCAGCGTGACGTGGGCATGACCCATACGCTGTAATATCTTCGCGGCACGTTGTCCATAGGCACCGTTCATCAACACTAGGGTTTTACTGGTACGATCAAGCAAGGTGGCAAACACGGCCTCAACCGCAAACGTACCGCTGCCCTGAATCGGAACACACACATGGGATGCCTGTGCATTGGCAATCATCAGCAGGCGTTGGCACACGTCTTTCGTAATTTCGTTAAAATCACTGTCCCACGAGCCCCAGTCGCGCAGCATGGCTTCTTTGACTCGGGTCGACGTCGTGAGTGGACCGGGCGTTAATAAGTAGGGTTCTTGTTTCATCATTTCATCCAATCTACGGATAGAGTCGAAAGTAAAATCAACGCTGACGCCATATCTGCGAGCGCTTCAGTATTAGGTGTGTACACATGGCGTGCAGAATTTTGACGACAACCGACGTCAGCAAAATCAACACGGACATGGCCGCTGCACTGGCAAAGTAACCTGCTTCATCCAAATGCAGCACCGCAACCGATGCTAGACGTGTATCGGGTCCATAGAGGAAAATCACCGCCGACACGGTCGTCATGGCATTCACAAACAAATACACCGAAATATCCAACACCGCTGGTAAGGAGGTGGGTAAGGTGACACGCAGATAGGTGCGCCAAAACGGCACTTTTAATGAAGCTCCGACCGCTTCAAACTCAGGGTCCAGCTGCTTTAAAGCCGTCATTGAGGTTAAATGACACACGGTATAAAAGTGCACCAGCGTATTCAAAACCAGAATCGCCAAGGTGCCATAGAGTATATTTAAAGGGTTGCTCGGATGGTTAAAGAAGAAAATATACGCCAAGCCGAGCACCATTCCCGGGACGGCCATCGGCAAGATTGCGAATAAATGCACCCACTGGCGCAACAGGCCAAACTCCTTCGTTTTTTCAACCATCCACGCCACGGTAAAAATAACCAACGTACCGATCACCGCAACACTGGATGCCATTTTTAACGAATTGAACCAAGACTCCCAACCACTGCCGCCTAAGCCATCAAACTGATAATGACGCAAGGTATAGCTCAAGTTGTAAGGCCAGAACTGAATAAGGGATGCATAAACAGCCGTGCCAATCATTAACAAAATGACAGCCGCAACGGAGAAGCACAAGAGCGCAAAAACCCAATCACGAACAGGAGATGGACTGGGCTGATACGGTACCGCACGTGCCGATAATTGAGCGGTTTGCTTACGTTGCACCCAGCGATCTGCGATAAAGGTTAAGACCGCAGGCAACAACAAAATCATACTCACCACGGCGCCCATCTGGAAGTTTTGTTGACCGACCACCTGCTTGTAAATGTCAGTTGCCAATAGGTTGTATTGCCCACCAATGATTTTCGGCACCCCAAAATCCGTGATGGCAAGGGTAAATACCACAAACGCACACGAGATCAACCCATAGCGAATACCCGGCAAGGTCACGGTCAGAAACGTTCGCCACGCTGGTGTTTTTAAGGAGCGTGCCGCTTCATACAAACGTGCATCGCTGTTGGACAAGGCCGTCACCAAGATCATTAAGGCATGCGGAAAAATCCAGAAACACATACCTATGACAATCCCTATCGGACCGTAAATAGATTCACCGCCCAACAAACCTTTTAAATAGCCTTGATTACCAAAGATATATACCAAGCTAATCGCCGGTAACAACGAGGGCGCTAAAATCGGTAAGAGGGTTAACACTTTAAACACCCGCTTACCGGGCATGCAGGTGCGTGTGATGCCATAGGCACACACAAAGGCTAAGCTCACCACTAAACACATGGTCATGATCGCGATGAAAAACGAGTTCGCGATTGAATTAACCAATGAAGGGGTTGAGAAGTAATGCCGATAATTGGCCAAGCCAATAAAGTCACCCGCCGAGTTTTGCACACTTTTCAACAAGAGCGTGTATAAAGGAAAAACTAAGCCAATCAACATGAGGGCCAAGGCTATCAGCATCAAACCCAGTTTAACCCAAGCCTCTTGATTGACACTAAAAAGGCCCGTGATGCGGGACGTTGTTAAGGTTGACATACTAGTGACCATCCTGCCTGAACACACGACAACTGGCGGCGGGTAAGGTCAAATGGACGTCTTTGCCCAGTTGGATCTGATGCTGCACAGCCTCTGAATGCTGAATATCGACGCGCAACTGCACGTCGGCGCTCGTCACATCACAGGTTAAGCGTAAAAAAGCACCTAAGTATTCAATATGGATCACACGTGCTTCGAGCTGCGAACTCGCCTGCCCTAAAGACGTCAATACCACCTCTTCGGGTCGGATCGCCAGATGCACGGGGCGTTTGTTTTCAAAAGCATGAGGCTGTGTGGTGTAGCGCTGCGCGCCGAGCATCACGGCCGTTGGAGAACACACCTCTGCGCTCAAGAAATTCATATTGCCAACAAATTGAGCAACAAATGCACTCTTTGGATGACGATAGACCTCTTCTGGCGTTCCAATCTGCTCAATCACACCGTGGTTCATTACCACAATACGATCCGCCATGGTTAAGGCCTCTTCTTGATCATGCGTCACCATCACCGTGGTCACACCCAAGGTCTTTTGCAAGGCTTTAATCTGTTGACGCAAATGCACACGCACCTGTGCATCCAATGCCGACAACGGCTCGTCTAACAACAGCAACCCTGGCTTCGTCGCCAAAGCCCTTGCCAAGGCCACACGCTGCTGTTGGCCGCCCGACAATTGCGCAGGATACTTTTTCTCAGACCCTTCCAAACCAATTAAACACATCAGCTCGTGCACACGTGCTTGCAGCGCCTGACGTGAGTGCCCTTGATTGCGCAAACCATAGGCAATGTTGTCTGCAATCGTTAAATTGGGAAACAAGGCATACGACTGAAACACGATGCCGAAATCACGCTGTTGTGGTGGCAAATGTGAGATTTCTTTACCCATTTGCACAATACGTCCGCTCGATTGAGGCTCTAACCCAGCAATCGCACGTAATAAGGTGGTTTTTCCACAGCCGGACGGCCCTAAAAAGCAAACAAACTCACCTTCATAAATGGTGAGATCGATGGTATTTAAGGCTACAAACGCACCAAAGGACTTGCTCAGCCCTTCAATTTCTAAACAAATTGACTCAGATACATCCGAATCCGGCATAAACGCCGTCTGTCCGACCAACGCCGCCAACGACGGTTGTTGCATTGTTCTCATAACATCACCCATTGAATCCCCAAGACCGCGTGATTAACACCCCGGCTTATCCTCGACAAAAAAACAGCCCCACAAGGGCGGCTGCTTTTCACCTAACCGTCTCGTGCTAGGGGCAAGCAGCCGTCTCTTGCGAGGGCTGTTATCCCCGCGAAGACGGGGATCTACTGACTTGGCTCGACTTATTTAGAGTCTGACTTAGCATCGTAACGACGCTGCCATTCTTGAAGGATGCGATCACGATTCACGGCCGAGAAGGCGAAGTCGTTATCAATCATGCGCTCAACGATGTCTGCAGGATAATTCTCAATAGGCTTTGCCACTCCAGGCATCGCCACCACCGCATAACCTTCGTTGTAAAGCTCGTTGGCATCACGGCTGACAGCCCAATCCATCAAGGTTTTGGCCGCATCCATGTTCTTCGTGCCTTTCACAATGGCCGCGGCTTCCATATCCCAGCCTAAGCCCTCAGATGGGAAAACCACCTCTATCGGTGCACCTTGCGATTTCAAACGTGCGGCACGGAATGCGAAGGAAACACCGACAATTGCCTCACCGGATCCCGCCAAATTACATGGCGCTGAACCCGAATGCGTGTAGCGGCTGATGTTTTCATGCAGACCGTCCATGAATTGCCATGCTTTTTCTTCACCCCACAGCTGAATCCAGCTCGACACGTCCAAATACCCCGTACCAGAAGAACTTGGGTTTGGCATCACCACATGGCCTTTGTATTCAGGCTTGGTCAAATCCTCCCAGCTCGTTGGCATCGGCACGCCATGCTTTTCGCCTTCAATCGTGTTGTAGCAAATTGCCGCCACCCATGCGTCCATCCCTACCCAAGCAGGTGGTGTGTTCGCATCGACAAACTTAGGATCCAGTAACTCAACGCCTTTGGGTGCATAGGGCTCTAACAACCCTTCTTCATCTAATAACAGCAAACTGGTCGCCGCCAATCCCCAAATCACATCGGCTCTTGGGTTATCCTTTTCAGCCAATAAACGCGCGGTCATAACCCCCGTAGAATCACGAACCCAACGAATAGAGATGTCTGGATGTGCTTGATTGAAACGCTGCGCGTACTTTTGTAAGTCATCTGATTCAACCGCCGTGTACACGGTCAATTCGGTTGCCGAAGCCACCGTCGAGACACACAAAGCTGTCGCTAAAGCGAGCGTGGTTTTCTTAAAGGTAGTAAATGACATGAGTGAAGCCCCCTTGTATTGGTATAGACCAGATATTAAAAGCGACTTATGACAACTGCATGACATTTTGATGAACTGTTAATTACGTTTTCTCATGAGCGAAAATGTCATTTAACTGACATCCTGATGCAACAAATAGACCCTATGATCGCAGCCCAGACAGGACGTCTTACTTCACAACATACTAGTTTGATTCGATTTTTGTGTACTCACTTAATTTTAAACAGGCGTCATAGGGGAATTTAATGAAAAAGTCACTTCTGTGTATGGCAATTGCCAGCAGTCTTATCGTGCCAGCCGTGGCCATGGCCGATGCGACTCTTTACGGATCTTTTAGAATGGCAATGGCCAAAGAAGACAACAAATCCATGTCTTTAGACGACGATAGCACACGTATTGGTCTACGCGGCACTGTTGATCTTGGTCTTGAAGACACCAAAGGGATCTTCCGCTGGGAACAAGCACTGGATATTAACAGTGGTGCGTTGGTTTCAAATGGAGGCCGTTATGCTTGGTTAGGGGCTACAGGCTCTTGGGGTACCCTGACGGGTGGTAAGCAAGACGCTCCAATCCAAGCCTTAGTCACCGCGTATGCAGATGACTTCAACTCAGGTGCTCAGGGCGGTCACTCACAGGTGGCACGTCAGTTCAACCGTCGTCAAGGCAACACCCTTGTGTATGCATCGCCAAAAATGAACGGCTTACAAGCCTCGGCTTCAGCTGTGTTTGCAGGTGATGACATCAGAACCAGCGGTTCAACGGGTCCTAAAGACCGCATGGTTGATGGTTACAGCTTAGGCCTTGCCTATGATGCCAATAACCTCTATTTCGCCGGTGCATTTGGTAACGCCAAATCTGCTAAAAGTGCAGCAGGTAGCTACGGTATTGACCAAAACACTTGGGGCTTAGCGGCAGGCTTTAAAGTCTCTGACCTGACCTTGAAAGCCAAATACGTTCACTTGGAAGACAAAACTGGCGGCAGCTCTTTTGTTAGAACTCAGGGTAAAGCGAATGAATACGTGATCAGCGCAAGCTACGCGATTGATCGTACAACCCTGATGGCCGAATTTGGCCAGACAGAGCGCAAACCAGACAACGCAGCAGACCTGAAAGGCAGACACTATGCATTGGGCATTCAACAGCGCATGGGCCGTGGCCGTGTGTATGCTGAATACCATGATTACACCAAGCCTTTGTATGCCAGCCGTGGCGACAAATTTTTGGTCGGTTACCGCGTAGATTTTTAATCGAGAACGATTTGATAAAAGGCTCATGTAATGAGCCTTTTTTATTCCTATCTTGCCTCTAATGGATGAACACGATGACTACTTTCAAAAAAGCCGCTCTTGCTCTATGCATCACTGCCAGCCTTTCCACTTCGGCTCAAGCCTTAACGCTGACCGAAGCTGGTCGTTACGCGCCTGACACAGTGCCCTTTGGGCAAAGCGCTGCCGAGATTGTTGCCTACAGTCCAACACAACAGCAGGCCTACATCGTCAATGCGTTGTCTGGACAGGTTGATGTGATTGATCTCTCAGAAATAGGCTCACCCATCAAGATCGAATCGCTGGATATTGCCGCTGACGTGATGAACGCTATCACTGGTACAAACATGGCTGCCGTCAATAGCGTTGCCGTGCATGGCAATTTAATGGCAGCGGCCATCGAAGCTAATCCTAAACAAGACATCGGCTATATCGCGGTTTATCAATTAGAGTTGGATGGATCGGTCAAATTTATCACGGCCTACCCAGCCGGTGCTTTACCCGATATGGTCACCTTTTCACCCAATGGCCACTATATTCTTAGCGCCAACGAAGGTGAGCCAAACGATGACTATACCCTTGATCCTGAAGGCTCGATTACCATCGTCGATATTCGTCCAGGCTTAGACAAAGCCATCGTGCGCACAGCGGACTTTACGGCATTCAATGATCAGAAAGCGGCATTGATTGAGCAGGGCATTCGTATTTTCGGTCCAGGTGCCAGCGTAGCTCAAGATCTTGAGCCTGAATACATCACCATCACTTCAGACAGTCGCTTCGCTTGGGTCGCGCTGCAAGAAAACAACGCACTTGCCAAAGTGGATATCGAAAAAGCAACGGTCGACGCAATCTATCCTCTGGGATATAAAGACCACAGTTTGCTGGAAAATGCCTTCGATGCTAGCGATAAAGACGACAAAATCAATATCCGCCAGTGGCCAGTCTTAGGGATTTATCAACCCGATACCATTAGCCTGTATGAATACCAGGGCCAGTCTTACATTTTAACTGCCAATGAAGGCGATGCGCGAGACTATAAGGGCTTCTCTGAAGAGTTCCGTGTCGCCGATATTGAAAAGAAACTCGGGGGCACTCTCGCCATTGATACCTCTGGCATTCCTGCCTTTGAAGGTAAGCTGACAGACCCCGAAAATTTAGGTCGCTTGCGTATTTCGGCCGTGCAAGGCGCTAATTCAGATTGCACCCCAGATGCACAAGGTCTCCCGATGGGCTGTACCTTCGACTCACTCTACAGCTATGGCGCGCGCTCATTCTCAATCTGGAAAGAAGAAAACAACCAGCTCGTGCAGGTTTACGACAGTGCAAATGAGTTTGAACGGATCATTGCTGAACGCTTTCCTGAGCATTTCAACAGCAATCACAGCGAGCAGCCAAGCTTTGACAGCCGCAGCGACGATAAGGGCGCCGAACCAGAAGCCTTAGCCGTCGGACAAGTGGGTGATAAAACCTATGCCTTTATTGGCATGGAGCGGATGGGCGGTATTTTTGTCTACGACATTACCAACCCCTATCAAACCGAGTTTGTGGATTACGTGAATAATCGCAACTTTGATGTCGAGATCAACCGTGAAGTGAATGGACTCGTGTTAGCCAATCCAGAAGCGGGAGACTTAGGACCAGAGGGAATGGCGTTTGTTCATGCCGATCAAAGCCCAACGGGTAAAGCCATGTTGTTGGTCGGTAGTGAAGTCAGTGGCAGTTTGACCGTGTACTTTGTGGAATAAGCTCTGACGCATCAAGGCTCAAGACTCGGCATCAATCCATCCTTGGTGAACGATGGTCTTGAGTCTTACTACGTCAGGTTTTTTGCAGAGATGTGTGCTCTAGCATATCTCTGCCGTCTACTAGATAGGTTCATCGCCTTTTTGAATCAAACAACGTCTTTGCAAAATAATGTCACGAAAGGTAGCGCTGGTCGTTGACCAATCCACAATATCCACCTTCCAGGGCAAGTCAGACTCCGAGAGCCCTCTTTTCCCTTGTCAAGGTTCGGATTGTAACAATATTTTTACTTAACCTTTACAAAGCACCATGCTATTAATAATAGAATTCTAATCTGCAGCAAGGTAGGGTGTTTATGTCCAAACCAACACTGATGATACGTCAACAAATCAACCTGGCCTTTGTTTGCATACTCGTTTTAGCACTTCTCGTGATTGTCGCCGTGGTAGAGTTGAAGGTAAAACCCGACCTGATTTCACAGCAGCAACAACAAATCTCGGTTAATCAAGCAGGGCTCTCTGATTTACTCAGTGAAAATTTAGCGCAAATCCAGCTTCTTACCAGCACGCTAGCTCTGGTAACCTCAAAACTTCCCAAAGACGAGGCATTATTTAAAAAACTCTTTCCTGAAATCATCGACAACCATGGAGACTCTGCCATTGCAGGCGGTGGCATTTGGCCTGAACCCAACACCTTTACACCCGGTGTCCAACGTCGAAGTTTTTTTTGGGGTCGCTCAAATAGCGGAATCGAATACCTAGACGACTACAACGATCCAACGGGTTCAGGCTACCATAATGAGAGCTGGTACCAAGTCGGCCGAAACGCTCCTTTAGATCGTTGCAGCTGGTCTGAAGCCTACATCGACCCCTTTACGCAGATTCCAATGGTAACCTGTACAGTCCCAATCCATGAGAATGGACGTTTTACAGGGGTAGCCACAGTCGACATGATGCTAGATGGTATTACGGCTGTGCTAGAGCAGCATGGGCGTGAGAATGGCGGGTACGTATTCGCAATTGACTCCACAGGGCAAATGATTAGCTTTCCAAAATCCGCTGCAAACATTGTTAAATCTGATGATAGCTTAATCACAGCAACAGAGCTGGGTCGAGAAATACCTTGGCTAGCTAATGTGATTACACAAGCTCTTAATTTGCGAGAGTCTGAAGTGATTGAGTTGCCAAATGATGCCATTCTCAACGAAGCGGCGTATGTCGACCTGATTAGGCACCCCCAGACGGGCTGGATCATTGGTTTGGTGGTACCTAAAAGTCAAATGACTGCAACGGCTCAAAGCATGGGCCTCTTTTTAATGCTGGCGATTGGAGCACTTCTTGTGACAGTGGGTATTTTAGCCGCCTTTTTCTTTCGCAATCTGCTGCATAAAATTCAGCAGACAACAGAGCAGATTAAAGGGTTAATCAAGGGGAATAGCGCTCAAGCACTTGACACTGGTACGATGAACGAAATTGGTGAATTACGCCAAGCAGTCAATGCATATGGCAATAAATTAAAAGCCTTGTTGGATGAGATCCACAACGAATCAAAAAGCCTTGTGCACGATGCCGAGCAACTGAAAAGCTTCAGTAACGAGTTTCTCAATAAAGCCAACAGCCTGAGTGATGAAAACCATATGCTGGCTGCAGCCACAGAAGAACTGGGAGCCACTTCCCAAGATGTGGCTAGTTTTGCGAATGAAACCAAGGGTACGGTTGAGCGCATTCATCAGGACGTTTTAAGCAGCGGACAAGAAATGTCCCGCGTGGCAACAACCATGCAAACGCTTGCTGACACCATTACACGAGCCCAACAGAATATTCTTAAGCTCGATGAAGATAGCCGTCAAGCCAATGGAATGCTCAGCGCCATTCGAGCGATTGCAGAACAGACCAACTTACTTGCACTCAATGCAGCCATAGAGGCCGCGCGTGCGGGTGACTCGGGACGAGGATTTGCCGTCGTTGCTGATGAAGTACGAAGCTTAGCGGCAAAAAGTGAAAGCTCAGCCGTCGAAATAGAAGCGATTTTAAGCCGCTTACAGAAAGGATCACAAGACTCCGTGGCCGCCATGGAACAAGGCCAGAGCGAAACAGGTCATGCTGTTGAATCTACGCAAACAACTGCAATGCATCTGCAGAAGGTTGTCGATGCGTTTTCACAAATCACAGACCAAGCCACTCAAATATCAATTGCCGCCGGAGAACAGCAAAAAGTATCACATGAACTCAGCCAGTTTGTTTCTCGCTTACAAGCACTGACAGACAGTAACGCGTCGGACTCCAGTCATCTGAGTACAATGAGTGAGAAAATTGATGGCATTGCTAAGCGGTTGAATGCGATGAAGTGAGGGAAATGAGGTGAGCTTGGTCTATTTATGATTGACCAAGCTCATTTCAGATCAACCTTACTAATCGGTTCATTGCCTTTTTGAATCAAACAACGTCTTTGCAAAATAATGTCACGAAAGGTAGCGCTGGTCGTTGACCAATCCACAATATCAACCTTCCAAGGCAAGTCAGACTCCGTAAAAGCGTCTACTAAATCCGAATAAACACCAATCTCTAGTGGCTGATTCGACATGACGACAAGATCAAGATCTGAATAAGGTTTGTGTGGACCTTTAACACGTGAGCCAAACGCCCAGACATCATATTGCGCAATATATTTCTTTAAAATGTCTCGAACGATTGCATGCTCCCTAGGGGATATACTGATATTAGAATCATTGGTTTCGTTCATTTATCCTTTCCAGTAAATCTTGCGCATCTAAAACAAATGCATAGGAGGCTTGGTAAACGGTTTGAGCTTTCTGATGATCGTATGTATGTGAAGTAATGTTGCGTAAAGTCCGATACGAAAACCAAGCTTCAACATTTCTAACTAAACCCTTCTCTCCCGCAGTACGCATCATATCTCTGAAGCTATACGAATCGACTTCATCGAGACTCGCTGCGTCTTTTTCCAATTGACGGCGCAACATCTTCACGCTGATTTCATAGACAAACTCAAAATTCTGAATAACGCCAGCAATCAGGGTATGCTGCACGGCTGAGGATTGCTGTTTAAACCAAACATCATCGCTGACGACGGCTATCGCCTCTTTTAGTGAATTAATTGCATTCTCTAAGGTACTTAAATCGAGTTGCTCCGTCATGCTCTTCCCTATTCTTTAGCGTTGTTGGCCAACATATCTTTGCTCTTGCAGGGTGTCAACCGGTTTCAGGTCGCAAGGCTTTGTCAATGCAATTGCACAAGACCCTGCAGAAACAATCATATCAGAGTCGCACGCGCGCTTTTTGCTTTAACGGGAGGGGATGCTGCGTGGATTAAACATTTCATGCGCTCACAGAACACGCTCACGGGTGGGGTTCCGGCGGAACAAGTCCAAACCATACAAGGGCTTATTCGAGTTCTGACCTGCTTGGATGCATTACGAGGTAAAGTATAAAATGATCTGGTCTGAGTGTGAGGGCGAGGGTCAAATTAAGCCTATTGAAGGTGTTCTATTTCGGCTTGTCGAGAATCAAGAGCAAGCCGCTACGCTCAGTTTGGTTGATACCCTTGAGGAGCAATCATTACTAGAGGATCTACTGGAAACATCAAAGCCGAGTTATCCTAACGGTGCTTTTGATCGCTTACACTACCTTTTGAAAACACCTTTTCGTTATCCGCCTTTAAAATGGGGTTCTCGGTTTGGGCGCACACATGAACCCAGTCTTTTTTACGGCGGTCTATCGATTGAAAGCACGCTTAGCAAATCCGCCTATTATCGCTTTGTTTTTTTACGATCCATGCTAGGCAATCCGCCATCTGAAAAGCTCAGAACCGAACACTGTTTGTTTAGTGTCGCCTATCAAACCGTCAAGGGAATTCAGTTACAGGTCGACCCGTTTGATCAGTTCAAACAGGCTCTCTGTCACCCTACTGATTACGCGCCTACACAAGCACTTGGATCCGACATGCGCCTAGCAGGGGTCGAGGCATTTGAATATCGATCGGCAAGATTGAATCAGGATGAGCTCTGCTGCGCTCTATTCACACCAAAGGCCTTCGTCGATCACCAACCAAAGACCCAAGAACATTGGTTTTGTGAGATCACTCAAGCGCAGGTGACGTTTAAAGCCATACGTTCACAACGCATATTTCAATTTCAGCTCACCGATTTTTTGATTGAGGGTAGGTTTCCTTTACCGGCTTGATCACTTCGTCAAAATCGACTGTTTATACTCCGCCACTGTCGCTTGAAGCCCCTGCTCCAGCGTAAAAGGAGGCGTCCAATCCAGAAACACACGCGTATTGGTGGTATCCACCTGCAAATCCCCAACTAAACGATCTACCACACTTTGCTTACCCGTCAGAGCACCCGCTAGCTTAAACAAACCAACAGGCACAGGCATCAAACGAGCTGGGCGCCCCAACGCTGTGCGAATATGCTTAACCAGTTCGGGTAACGAGACATCCTCACCATCGGACACCAAAAACGTTTGATTCGCAGCCGCAGGATGCTGGGTGCAGCGGATGATACAATCAACTAGATTGCCCACGTACACAAGGCTGCGCACGTTTTTAATCCGCGCAAACGGCAGTGGCAACCCCGTATCGGACACCTTTAACAAGCTCAAAAAATTGGCTTTAACGCCCGGTCCATAGACCAGGGGTGGACGAATAATCACAACCTCCATCCCTGTATCGACAGCCAGTTGACGCAGTCCGTCCTCCGCTTCTTGCTTAGAGAGTCCATACGGGTCTTGCGGTGCTGGCGGGTGAGTCGCCGAAAATGGATCGCGTCCTGTGGTTGACTCACCATTCACCTTGATCGAGCTGATATAAATAAAGCGCTTAACGCCTGCGGCTGCAGCGTCTTGGGCCAGTTTTAAAGTGCCTTCTACATTGACCTTACGGTATTCAGCCAAAGGATCGGCCACTTCATCACGCATAATATGCGCCCGAGCAGCTGCGTGCACCACTATATCGATCCCCTGAATCGCGGCAGAATAGTCCGTGGTACCATCCATATTGCCTACTGCAATCGAGCCTTCAGGGGTCGATGCGCTTACACGACGAACCGCAGGCACAACCTGCACTCCAGTAACGTTTTTGAATGCAGCTAACAAGGCTGTGCCCACAAAACCCGTTGACCCTGTGAGTAATATCCGCGCCATCCTAGCCCTCTCCTTCGTTAATGACTAAATCGGTTAGTTGCTTCACAAACACATCGAATCCAAGGCTTTCTTTGAGCTCCTTGCGCTCAGTATCAAACACCGACATATCCACAACATGCCGCTCAACGTCAAAGAAGAAGGAGCAGAGCGTTTCAACATCTGGCTCAATCACCACACCCAGCCGGTTATCCAGCACCCAAGACGCAACACTGGTATGGGCACCACATATCGCCAGGATATTCGCTCCCGCAAACACATAGGAGGAGGATTTACTCGGAAAGGCAAACCGTGTCACGTCGTCTTCAATCGGTAAAAGTGCCCAACAATAGTCGGCATTCAACTGCGCCGCATCAGAGGCAGACACCAATCCCTTATACGTGACATTGTCATGTTTATCCGCCAATTGCTGTAAATCACCCGCAAAGACTCCTGCCCCCGCAAACACGAACGGCAAGGTTCCACCGGCTGATGCGTATTGATCAATGGCACGAATCAGTAAGGGGATACGTTGTAAACGCCCCGCATTGCCACAAAAGGTAAAGCCCAGCACTTTGTGTGGCGGGACAACAACCTGATCAAAGGAAACAGACGGGTTGGATAACACCCGAATCGGCGCGGTCGTGCCCGAACGGCGTTTTATTTCCTCAGCCATCTCATGTGTGATGGTGATCAGTAACTGTGCATGACGCATGGTTAACGCATCCATCGACAATAAGAGGCGATAGAGTAGTGGCCGTACAGGGATAACCACGTTGGCGGCTTCAGGGTGAATATCTTGTAAATGATACACATAGCTCGCCCGAAACAGCTTACAGTAGAGCATGACAATAAAAGGCACTAACACAGGCGGGTCGGTGGACACATAGACGTTTTTGGGTCGTTTAATGAGCAACACGGCCGCCACCCACAACATAAAAAATACGGCATCGATGGCACGACGCAAAATGCTGCTGCCGGATACAGAAAACGCATGGCAAGGGAAAAACTGCACGCCATCGCCGCGCTTCTCTTTGGCAAGATGTGTCTTTATATCCGCATGATCCTGCAGAATGACACCAACAGACTGGTGTTTGGCTTGCTGTTCGGAAAAGCGCATCAACGCCTCGCCAATGACCGGATACACTGGCCAAAAACTGCGGTTTATCACAGCCAAATCCAAACGTTTAAACATCAATATTCTTTCCAAACGGTACGCATAACGTAATCGCGATAGCTGTGAATAATCCGTACCACTTTATCCGATACGTTCGGCATGCTGTAGTCGCCGACGAGTTGTAAATCACGCTGCTCACCACGGCCTTGAGTGTCCAGAATCGCCAAGCCTTGCATTACCCGTTCAACCTCAAGCCCGACCATCATCGCTGCTGCTTCTTCCATACCCTCCGGGCGCTCGTGCGCTTCGCGAATATTCAAGGCGGGGAAATTCAGAATGGAGGATTCCTCATTGATCGTGCCACTGTCGGATAAGACGGCCTTCGCACTCAACTGCAGCTTGTTGTAGTCTTTAAAGCCCAGCGGCTTCAACAATTGCACATTGGCATGAAAGCTGATTCCCAAAGCGTCCACTCGCTTTTGTGTGCGGGGATGCGTCGACATGATCACGGGAAGATCGTAATGTTCTGCGACCCTATTCAGCACGTCGACTAGCTTCATAAAGTTCTTGTCGGAATCTACGTTTTCTTCACGGTGCGCACTCACCACAAAGAACTGCCCTTCTTTCAAACCTAAACGTTGCAACACATCCGACGCTTCAATCCCTTCGCGGTAGACGTTCAACACCTCGAACATCGGACTGCCTGTTTTAATAATGCGATCTGGCGGTAGGCCTTCGGCGACCAGATAATCCCGCGCGATGGTGCTATAGCTCATGTTAATGTCGGCGGTGTGATCGACAATGCGGCGGTTGATTTCTTCCGGCACGCGCATATCAAAACAACGGTTACCCGCCTCCATGTGGAAGGTTGGAATTTTACGCCGTTTCGCTGGCAGCACCGCCATGCAGCTGTTGGTGTCGCCCAATACCAGCAATGCTTCAGGGTTAACCTCAGCCAGTACTTGGTCCACCTTGATAATCACATTACCAATGGTTTGCGCACCAGTCGCACCTGCCGCGCTCAAAAAATAATCGGGCTTACGGATGCCGAGGTCCTGAAAGAAAATTTCGTTTAGCTCGTAGTCGTAGTTTTGCCCCGTGTGCACCAATATGTGCTCACAATGCGCATCCAGCTTAGCGATCACGCGCGACAAACGGATGATTTCTGGGCGAGTCCCCACCACCGTCATTACTTTAAGTTTTTTTACCACGCTAGTCATATATCACTCTAGTCTTCAAAACCGAGGTTACACGTCGGTCGGTGTTAATGGGCAGGTATAGGTATCTGGCTTTTCCCGATCAAAGATCTCATTCGCCCAGAGCATAACAATCATTTCATCATCACCGATATTGGTAATATCGTGCGTCCAGCCTGGCATGGTCTCCACGATCTCCGGTTTGTCGCCCGTGGTCACATATTCATGAAACTCGCCAGTCTGCATATGGCGGAACTGAAAACGGGCGGTGCCCTTGATCACCAAAAACTTTTCCGTTTTAGTATGGTGATAATGACCGCCACGGGTAATACCAGGATGCGCCGTAAAATATGAAAACTGCCCCGCATTCGGGGTTTTTAACATTTCCACAAACACCCCGCGCGAATCGCCGTACTTGGGCACCTCGTACGCAAAGCGCTCTTTCGGAACATAACTCAGATAGGTTGAATAGAGGGCGCGCACGAATCCGACACCCACAGGCTCCGTCACCAGTGTTTGGCGGCTGTCGCGGAAACGGTAAAGCTGTTCGGCCAGCTCACCGACCGACACCTGATAAGTTGGCTGAACGGTTTCGAAGGCCTCGCCCGGTTGTTTTTTATCCATCAACTCCAAAAAATGTGCGATAACGTCGTCTATATAGACGAGGTTGATCATCGCCGCTGGGTCGTTAATCTGGATGGGTAAATGATGCGCGATGTTGTGGCAGAAGGTCGCTACAGCTGAGTTGTAGTTCGGCTTTGCCCACTTACCAAACACATTCGGCAAACGGAATACCGAAACTGGTACCTGGTGTTGATCGCGCAGCGCCAACAAGGCCTCTTCTGCCTCACGCTTTGACACGCCGTAAGGATTATCCAATTCAGCCTGAATAGAAGAGGTATACAGAATGGGCGCTTTACAACCCGACGCCACAAACGCATCCGCTAATTGCTGACTTAAGCCTGTATTACCGCGCTCAAACTCTTCAGGATCTTGTGGACGGTTTATGCCCGCCAAATGAAACACACACTCCACGCCCACGAGCATCGATGCTAAATCGTCAGCTGAGTGCTCTCGGGTAAAGCGAATCACCTCAACATTCTTGCGTTCTGACAGATGCACCAACAAATTTTTGCCAATAAATCCATCGGCACCCGTTACCAAAACACGCATTGTTTACTCCTCTGGGTTTACGTAACGGCCTTCACGCAGTTCACGAATAAACTCCAACTTTAAGAGCAGTTGCTGCATACCCGCAACATCAAGACGTTGAGTGTTGTGCGAATTGTAATCGCTTGCGTGCGAGATTTTTTCCTCGCCCTGCTCAACATACTTGGAATAGTTTAAATCACGCAGGTCAGGTGGAATGCGATAATACCCCCCTAAATCTTCGGCGCAGGCCATTTCTTCACGGCTGAGCAGCGCTTCATAGAGCTTCTCTCCATGACGGGTGCCGATGATGTTAATCGGATAATTTGGCTTGCCCAACAGATCCGACAACGCATGGGCCAAGACTTCAACAGTCGCGGCGGGAGCCTTTTGCACGAACATATCGCCGTTATTCCCCTTTTCGAAGGCATAGAGCACGAGGTCGACTGCATCCGCCAAGGTCATCATAAAGCGGGTCATGTTTGGGTCGGTAAGGGTCAATGGCTGCTCAGCCCGCATCTGATCGACAAACAGTGGAATAACCGAGCCCCGAGAAGCCATCACGTTGCCATAGCGCGTACCGCAAATCACGGTCTTCGCAGGGTCAACATTGCGTGACTTCGCTACCATGACCTTTTCCATCATCGCCTTAGAAATACCCATGGCGTTAATTGGATAAACGGCTTTATCGGTGCTTAAGCACACCACGCGCTTGACTTCGTTTTGAATGGCGGCCTCTAATAGGTTTTCAGTCCCAATGACGTTGGTTTTTACCGCTTCCATCGGGTGAAATTCACAAGACGGGACCTGCTTAAGTGCCGCCGCATGAAAAATATAATCCACACCACGCGTGGCATTCAACACCGCTTGATAATCGCGCACATCTCCAATGTAAAACTTTAATTTAGGATGCGAATACCGCTTGCGCATATCATCCTGTTTTTTTTCATCACGGCTGAAAATACGGATTTCGGCAATGTCTGTGTCTAAGAATCCGTTCAGTACCGCATTACCGAAGGAGCCAGTGCCTCCCGTTATCAACAAGACTTTATCTGTAAACAAAACTGACTCCTCATCCCTTTATATTTAATGCATCGCGACAGAGCTGTATTTTCTGCTCTGGTGACGGGTAATTAATCAATACCGCGCGATACTTACCTTTAAAAACAAACAAACTGCCAGCCGCCGCCCCCACTATCCCCAACTTAGAGATCAGCTGTTGAAGGTGATCCAGCGAACCGGCTCCACCTAAAAACGTAACTGGCACCTTTAGCACGCGTTTAAACTCTGCCGCATACTCCAGATCATAGCCCTGCATGAGCCCGTCTTGATCAACAAAATTAATCACGATCTCACCGGCTCCTGCCTCCTGCAACTGCTTTGCCATGTCCAACGGATCTGACTTAACGGCTTGGGTGGCATTATGAATACACAACTCGTATCCCTTGGCGAAAAAGCCTTTTTTCTGACGCACATCCAATACAGCGACCACAGACTGACGGCCTACCGCTGCGGCTATTTCAGTCAACAATGTTGGATTGCGAATGGCTGCAGAACTAACGGCCACTTTTTCGACCCCCATATCAATAATACGTGAGGCTTGTTCTGCAGACGTCACACCACCACCGTAGCACAGAGGCATACGACATTCAGCGGCCAATTTGGCGATCATAGTAAAGTCTGGTGCAGTTCCATTTACCGCCGCATCAATGTCGAGCACCATCAACTCATCGGCTTCTTTCTCATTAAAGATTTTAACCGCGTTAATCGGGTCCCCGACATACTTGGGGTCTTTAAAGCGCTGGGTTTTAACCAATCCACCTTGATGCACAAGCAAACAAGGAATAATTCGTGGTCTCAGCATTTAAGACAGCTCCGCAAAATTCTTTAGCAACTGAACACCCCAATGATGGCTTTTTTCAGGATGACACTGCACGCCATGAATATGCCCCTGCGAAACCACTGCATCAAAATCCAAACCATACTGCGCGCGTGCTGCAACACTCTTTTTATCCGCGGCATCAAAATAATAGGAATGCAGAAAATAAAACTGCGGAGCCGCATCAAAGCCACGGGAAAAAAGTAAGGAATTGGGCTGAGGCTCCAGTGTGTTCCACCCCATATGCGGCATCGGCAGGGCGGCACTTTGTGGATGATCGGCAAAGGCTCTCACACGACCGGGTATCCAACCCAATCCGGGTAAGCGGCCTTCATCAGACCCTTCGGCTAACATCTGCATCCCTACGCAAACACCCACCACGGGCACCTTCTGCTCAAGCACCAAGGCATCCAATGCGGGTCGCATGCCCGAGTCATTCAACCGCTGCATCGCATGATCGAAATGCCCCACACCCGGAATTACCAAACGGGTGGCATCCTTCAAATCCTCTGGCGTGCTTGCACGTTCTGCCTGAATGCCTGAGCGTTTAAACAGGGTCAAAAACGCCTGAATATTGCCCACACCATAATCCACAATTCGGATCAACGGAAATACCTCTTCTCTAAACCTAACCGCCGCAAGGCATTCGCGCCTACACCAATTAACCATCGTTTATTTTTGTAATCACGATAGGTTTTTTTCGGCATATCGAATAAGGCTTGCAGTTCGTCAACCGATAAGCCCAGTTTATGCGCAACATACTCAAACTCTTGCTCTAAAAAATGCTCATCCATTTCAGGCCGAGAGATACGATCCAATGCGTCTTCTCGCGTCATCTGGCCCGTCATGATCAGACTCGAAAAGTGGGCTCGCCGTTTTTCGAAACCAAAACGGCGTGGCAGCCAGTAGTCTTCGTAAAACCGAGTAAAACGAGATTCATGGTGCTTATGCTTAAACCGCTGCCAACCGAATAGGCGCTCCAACTCATCCTCGGCGTCTTTTTTGACATAAGGCACTAGGTTGAGCGGATGATGGACCTTCATGCCCAGTATTTTTTGATACCAGAGCTTATAAACCAGTATATCTGTTAAGGGAAAGGTTTTCAGGTCGCCTTCACCAAACTGTTTCCAGATATCCCCAAAGAGGGTTTTATCAATACCAAGGTAACCACCCCACTCTTCTGGCTCTCGGCAACACTCGGTCGAAAAGTTAGAGCCAGTAATAATGTGCTTGATGCCGTTCTGACGGGCAAACTTGTAGAGGCCAGAGAAAAAGGCGGCGTCTTGCACCAGATCTTGATCTGGAATGCCTGAACGGAGAAAGGCAACCTGAAGGCGCTTCATTTCTTCCCAGTTCACAACTTCGGTGTACAGATCTAAGTCTAAGCCATCGACCAGTTTCTCGATGTTGCCGACCGCTTGGTCAGTATTCCACCCGGCATCGACATGAAACAGCAAGGGCCGTAAGCCCATTTTTTCTTTTGCAATATAGGCGGCGTAGGAGCTGTCTAAACCACCCGATAGACCGATGATACAGTCAAAGTCATGGCCTTTAGCACTTTGGCGAATTGAGTCTGCTAATTGCTGCAAATCCGACATGCCCTTCGCGCCAGTGTCCCAACTGGGTTTGATGGTGGCTTCAAAGTTATTGCAGTAATTGCAAATACCTTCGTCATTGAATGCAATGTTTGGGTCTGATGTATTCATAATACATCGAGTACATATTGTAGCCAAACTCAATACTCCATTAATTTCAAAACAAATCCTATTGATATTCTAACAATTTTCATGAATATAAAGCTAACTCTTTACCAAACATAAAAATTATACGTTTCGGAGAAAAGAAGGTCAAAAGCTAAAATTTCTTCCACCTTAACTCATTTTCAAGAGTATGCATTAGCTCATCAACAAATAAATCGGTTGATTGAAAATCGTGCTCTATCACTTTAACCCCTAACGCTCTATATTCATTTACCAATGTAGAAGGATAGGAAACTACTAGATCAACTGCTGGGTAACACTCTTTATCCTCAATAAAAAACCAGCCTGCATTAACAATAACGTCACTGGATTTTTGAACTGGGTGTGGTTTATAAAAGAAATCGATTTCAAAATTACTGCTTAACTTCGAAAGCAAATTAAGATGAAAATCTTCACAGAGTGTGTTCCCAACAATCAACAACGTCTTTTTTTCTGAATTAATATTCGACAGCCGAAGTTTGTACTCATAGAACATGCATAAAGGTTCAGCACCTCTAGCGTCTTTTTTAAGTATATGGCATTTAAAAATATTAAATTGATCAGCATTGTATGTATAGATACAGTTAAGATTTTCTAATTTATATGGAAGTCCTTCTGGATAACCTAACATAGCCATTTTTTCATAGGTTGCAGCAAACTCTAGACCGTGTTGAACTAGAATAAGATTCACCTGATCCTGCGTCGATTTTTTACGATGTTCGCAGTAAGTATCAAGCAAAACAGCCCAACGGTCATGATGCTCTGCTGTAACAAGAGTACTAGGGTTTATTTTACTCAGAGCCATATAGGTGACAATCCAATCTAACGCTGTATAGCTTTGAAAAAAAACAGAAGGATCATTTTCTTTTATTAAGTATAAGTGCACTCTTAGGGTAATATAAAAAGCCATCAGCAGTTCAAAAAAGGTCAGAACCGACTGTGCATTAACACATTTAAGGGGGCTGTTAGTATTATCAAAATTAGGGACTGCTAGCCAGAAGGTTTCCTCATCTATAGGAGCCGCTTGTTTTACAACCTCAAGTGTTCTATTACAAACCACTAACACAAGCTTATCAACCAACGATACGGAAAGGGCTACTCTTCCTTTTCGCCTGCTTAAAATCATGATCAGCTTTAATATGAAGTAGAAAAAGGCTAGATACTTCCACAAAAAACCGACGACACTCGAGCAGCTTATAACAAAACCAATAAATTTCGTTTTTTTTGTTATCCACAAAGCAGGCCTAGGAATATATCCATACTCCTTGGCTGACTTATTAAAAAAATCATAGTAGAAAACATCAAAAGCAGACTGATTTCTAGCCGCCTTTAAAAAATGAGTACAGTAATCGTCAATATTCAATTTCATCTAATCATCAAAATATAAGTTATAATAAGTTCTCTTTTTTCACTGGCGTGTTTGCTGATATATTGCAACTAGCTCTCATTCCTATTATTTGATGATACTCTCTTGGAAGCTCACCGTACCCTGGCCTAACGCTACGAATACAATCCTCTGTAATGACATCGCCCGCCTTCATATCCTTAACAAAATAAAGAGAGCGCCTAAATTTCACATTACCCAATTCACTCGATTTGCGGCCATAGTCAATTTTGCCTAAGGCTTGCCAAGCTGTTTTACTATTCCGGCAGAGTTCGGCTAACTCCTTGGGTTCCAGTGAGAAGCTATCATCAGGTCCACCACCGTTGCGATCTAGGGTAAAGTGTTTTTCAATGATAGAAGCTCCCAGCGCAACACTAGTGATGGCTGTTGTATTATCAAGCGTGTGATCAGACAATCCTGTTACCAGCCCGAAACGCTGAATCATATCGGGAATCGTGCGGAGATTGTAATCTTCCGCAGGTGCTGGATAGCCGCTAACACAGTGCAGTATGGCCAGCTCTTTACAACCTGCCCCTTTTGCTGCATCTATTGCTTCTTGAATCTCCCTCTCATTCGCCATCCCTGTCGAAATGATCATAGGCTTACCTGTTCGAGCTACATATTCTATCAAGGGTAAATCCACCGCCTCAAAGCTCGCAATTTTATAAGCGGGTGCGTTCAAGTCTTCCAATAAATCAACGGCTGTCGTATCAAAGGGAGAGCTAAAAATCGTAATTCCTAATCTATTTGCATACTCAAACAGAGGTTTATGCCATTCCCAAGGCATGTGCGCTTCTTGATAGAGTTGGTAAAGCGTTTTGCCATCCCATAGACCACCCCGAATCTGAAACTCTTCGGAATCACAATTCAAAGTGATGGTATCAGCTGTATACGTCTGCAGTTTAACTGCATCTGCACCTGCCTTTTTAGCTTCTTCAATAATTTTCAGCGCTGTCTCAAGCTTACCGTTATGATTAGCAGAAAGCTCCGCAATGATGTAAGGCGGCTGATCTAGTGCAATTCGTCGTCCAGCAATATTTAGGGTTTTCAATGTCATAAAGCTTCTCTTTTAATTGCCCACTCTGATTCAAGGAGTCCAAAGCAGAGTACATCATGGAAGGTTTCATTGATTTTAATATGATCACGCAAACGCCCCTCATCAACAAACCCCAGTTTATGATGAAATCGGATTGAAGCATGATTAAAGTCTAGAGCCTCGCCCGACACTTTATGTAGATTCAAATTCTGAAAGGCCCAATCGAGAACAGTTTTACCCAACCTTGCACCTGTTCCCTTTTTCGCTTCCGGCGCAAGGTAAAATCCCCATTCAGCACGCTCTTGAGTCACCTTTAACTGAGCGAAGCCACAGGGCTGACCATCCTCGGAGTAAATGAACAAATGACTATTTTGATCATGGCTTTGTCGGTCAAACCACTGTTGGTGTTCAGCTGGCGAGATTTGATGTTGACTATACATATAAGCCCTAACATCGGGATGATTGCGCCAGGTAATTAACAAGAGCAAATCCCGATGCTCCACTCTTTTCAAAGAGCCTGTAAAAGTACTCATATTGACAGGCCTAAATGCTGAATAATACGTTTAGCTCCAATACCATCCGTTACATGCAGGCACGCAAGTGTCATACGAGTAAGACTCTCTGGCACAAAATTCGAAATTAAGTGACGAATGGATGTGTTCAAATTATCTACTTTTAAAATAGTGCAGGCACCTTGACGACTCAATCGAGTCGCGATCATCTCCTGATTTTCAGCCAACACCAGCATAATTGTCGGAAGACCTAAGCAACAACGCTCCCAAGAGGTCGAACCCGCAGCCCCTATGGCTAAGTCACTATTGGCCATTAACTCCGCCATATTGCTTACACCCACTTTTACTTGAGTCGGCCAAGGCATCATTTGCGCCTGTTTATTGACCTCTTTAATCCAAGGAGCAGTTGCACCCATAACCACTGTTATAGTGCAATCCGACGGCAATGAGCAGCTATGAAGGGCATCTAACACTTGGCCTGTCACATTGTCCTTATCGACACCACCAAGATTGATCAGAATATTTTGCAACCTTGCTTCTTTACGACGCGATAAACTGTATTCACGCCAGTGGGCGAACTCCGGACGTAGAAGCGCATTCATAGAGCCGCAAAGCAATTCACAGTGGCTAGGAACCCAGTCTATGTAGTCTTGAGTGTCGCGACCATAGGTTTGATCCAACAGCAGGTCACAATCATGTTGGCGATCAGCTAAATCATCAATCACCATTAGCTGGCGACAATAAGGCCGTAACTGAGACTCCCAAACTCTATCCAGTGCATAATGATCAACGACTAACCAGTCGAGCTGCAGAGTCCGCAATAGCAGAGCACATTCTTGAGCATCCTCCTGCTGGCTTGCACCAAGCCATGCGGCGTGGGCAAGTGAGTGAGCAGGTGTTTTATTCGGTTTACAGGCTTGTAAAGGCAAGGCAAGGGCGTGATGGCCGCGTTGCTGAATCAAAGCACCTAAATGCCCTTCATGTTCACGATACATAAAATAACAGCACGCCCCAGCCTCACTTAATGCATCCGCGAGCGTCAGACAGCGCATAACATGGCCTGTGCCTATTTGGGTAGATGCGTCGACCCGGAAAACGATCTTCATGGATTTCCCTGTGTCGCTTGCATCGCTTTAAATAACCATTCTGCCCGCTCCCAGTCTTCCGGAGTATCAATATCCTGAACGCAGTGACGTGGTAACACCACAGGAGTGGAATAATCACCAAAGATCGGCTTACCGCTTAGCCAAGCCTCTGTTGTCCCCCAATAAAACTGACCCGCATCATGCCATGCTTCTTCCAGATCCTGCGAGCGTGTATCAAAATGCTCAGGATAAAACATTTCTACCCGCTGAGCAGTGGTCAGTTTTAAAGCGCGCTGAATAGGAAAGGCATAACTGGTCACACTGAAAGCAAACTCAGCGCGCTGCTGCAAAAGCCGCTCTAATCCTGCTTGCAAATACGTAGTTTGTACAAAAGGCGCTGTTGCATAGATACAGCAAACACGATCAATAGGTTTATCCGATTCTTTTTGTAAGCTGTTGATTGCATTAGCAATAACAGGCTGAGTGCCAGTAAAATCATCACTTAGCTCGGCAGGTCGTATAAAAGGAACCTCAGCGCCATACACTTTAGCAACACTCGCAATTTCCAGATCATCGGTTGATACAATGACCCGTTCAAAGCAGTTACTCTGCAGCGCTGCCTCTATTGAGCGAGCAATCATTGGCTTACCGCAAAAGTCTTTAATGTTTTTGCGAGGAATGCGCTTACTGCCACCACGAGCCGGGATTATCGCTACGTTCATGTCAGCAATAGTTCTTTAAGCGCATCAACCACATAATCCTGCTGATCATCGGTTAAGGTTGGAAACATTGGAATACTGATTGCTTCTGCATAGTATTGCTCTGATTCAGGAAAATCGCCCTGTTTAAAGCCCATTTTTTCATAATAGGGTTGAGTATGCACAGGAATATAATGCAAGTTCACCATGATTTCTTTGGCACGTAACGCTTCAAAGACGTCAACATGCGAAAGTTTGATTTGATCCAACTTTAAACGTATGACATATAGATGGTAGGCGGAATAGCCATCTTTGTGTTGCCAAGGTGTGACCAAAGGTAAATCCGCTAATAGCGTGTTGTAGCGTTTCGCTATTTGGTGCCGACGCGCGACATAATGCATTAGACGATCCATCTGGCTCGCACCGAGTGCACCTTGCAGATCCGTCATCCGGTAATTAAATCCAAGATCAACTTGTTGGTAGTACCAAGACCCTTCCATTGGCTTGGTCATTAAGCTTGGTGTTCTCGTAATACCATGACTGCGAAATAAGGACATTTTTTCTGCCAAGAATTCACTATTCGTGACGGCCATCCCTCCTTCAGCCGACGTAATGATTTTGACAGGATGAAAGCTAAATACCGTAATATCGCTAAAACGACAGTTGCCAACCGGCTCATTCAGATACTTGCCACCGATAGCATGTGAGGCATCCTCAATAATTTTGAAACCGTATTTCTTTGCCAGTGCACTGATGCCTTTCATATCACAAGGCTGGCCACTAAAGTGAACTGGCACAACGACTTTAGGCAAGGTGCCATTTTGTTCAGCCTCAATGAGCTTATGCTCTAAAGCCGCCACGGACATATTGTAGGTTTTGGGATCTATATCAACAAAATCCACCTTTGCACCGCAATACAATCCGCAATTGGCCGAAGCTACGAAGGTGTTAGGGCTTGTCCAGAGCCAATCTTCTTCCCCTAGCCCCAATGCAAGGCAGGCTATATGCAAAGCAGATGTCGCACTGTTCACTGCAATGGCGTATTTTGCATTGCAATGCCTCAGTACCGCCTGTTCAAACCTTGGAACAGCGGGCCCCTGAGTCAGGTTCGACGATTTCAAAACATCGATCACTGCCTTGATGTCACTTTCCGTAATATCTTGACGGCCGTAGGGAATCATACTTATTCCTTTAATGATTGAGCGTTATGCGCTACTTATACCAAAAAAATGCTTAGGTGTTAAATGTACGTATGCGAATAGCTTCCAGATGAGAATGATTAACTGGGATACACATAAGGCAACCAGTATAGAGTAGTAACCCCAAATGCTTGAAAAAACAAAGGCTAAAATCAAAAATGAGCCAATAGAAGCTAGATGAGAATAAACGATGTGCCTATCATGCCGCTGTGAATAAATTGCATAATGAAAAATCATCCAAAATGCATTGATGATCATTGCAGCTAAAACCCAATAGTAGATATCAAAAAATTGAAAATACACGGGTTTGTCGATCCAGTTCAGTAAGTATGGAAATACCAATAGGCTACCAATCATAAATAACACGCTAAATAATGAAACAAAAATCAACATCTCGCGCATGCATTTTTTATACATCTTCGAGTCATCATTTTTATACGCATGTATCAGCTTAGGGTAGACAAACGAAAATACAGCGGCATCAAGGAACGCAATTAACGTACCTGCCACGCCGATGAACAATACGTATGCCGCAACAACGTCTAAGCCAGCTAGGCTCTCTAACCAGTAGCGATCAAAGGTAAAGACGCCTCTGAAGGCTAGGGTTGCCACCAACATAGGAATCGCTATTTTTACACCTGACACTATCCAATGAAAATCAACAGCCGTTGACCAACCGCCTAAGTTCATTTTTACAATTTTAAAGACAGAGAAGACAATCGCTAGAGATGAACCTATTAGCCAAAAAAACAATACGTAGTCTAAGCGCCTGAAAGACTCATCTAACAGCATTAATCCTATAACCAACACGGCCCATAAGGCTTGATTAAGAAACAGCACAATACTGGCTGTCACTTGCTCTGAGGCAGCTATAAAAAAACGCATTAACTCCAAACAAATATGCTCAAGCACGACGAGGAAGAAAAACCACTTCAGTATGCTCCAAGGCAAAATATCCATATAAAACAGTGAGATCAGCATTGGAAGAACAAGAATGTACAAAAGAAGAGTCAACAGCCCCTGACGTTTAAGGAAGGAACCCCAGTACTGTTTACTGGCACTTGATATCTCTCGAGTGGTGTAGGTATAGAAATCCAGACCAACAAAATACAATGAGTAGCCTACAGCCGCGACGACCAGCCCGTAGATCCCCACATCCGAAGGATCTAATAACTTGACCAGCATAAATAGAAAGATGAAGCGGCTGATCATCACTAGAGCACGAATAGATATGTTTAAAAGCTTTTCATTCACTTTACTCACTATTACCTAAAGAATAAGAAAAATTCAATTAACTTTACACTACACATTAATTTTCATTCTTACTACACTAAAATCAAAAAACAATAAGAGGGCTAATCACCAAAAATTTTTACTTCGGTATTTAGTAGCGCTACCTGGCTTGGAAAATAATAAAGGGCTTCATCCATAAAGTGTCTAGCAATATCTTTGTCGCCAATATAGCTATAAGCCTCCACTAAATCAATATACAGTTCAATATTGGGTTCCTTTTCAATTCGATCTATAGCCCAACCGATAAAGAGATCAGTTCTATGATTTTCACCACGAGCCAAGTCCGTATAAAATAAAGACACCATCACAAGATAATCTGCATAATTTACAGTATAGATATTATTTCTTGCAGGACTCAAAATACTTATATCATTAAATTTAGAGTCAACATATCTCTTAATGCTAAAAATTGAATATAACGTATGAACAAAGAATGAGATCGCAACAACATATACTATAATACTAAAAGCACAAGAAAAAAGAGTCATACCTTTTGAAAGACTAATACAAAAAACTTTTGAGTCATCATAAAAAAACACATAACAAATAAATATACAATAAAACCAATGCACACTAGACAAATAAAATGGCAGCTCAACAAATAAATGCAAGCCTATAGGTGATAATATAGATAAAAAAAACAGCCCCTTAAATCGACCTAATTTAATACATCCAACAATCAAAATAAAAGAAAAAAACAACAATCCTGAGAGAGCAACCACTCCACCCTCTAGCCACCAGTAAAGAAGTTCGTTGTGCGGGTGTGTAAACATGACCCTAGATGGTGGGTAATTTAAATCGGTTTGATTCAAATGATACAAAGCAGCAAAATCATGAAAAACTTTAGAAAATGAACCATAACCATAACCAACCCATGGCTTTTCCAAAATAGCATTTAACGTTATTTTGTATATATGCAGCCTATCGTTATCAACCGAGGCCAATACCTTATCAGTACTCTGCAATAAAATATCAGTTAAGTACGAACCAAAAAACAACCCTAAAAGAACACTAAAAACCCAAAAAAAAGAAACCCTACTTTTATATATTGGCTTACCATTAGCCATAATAAAAAAAAGAAACCCAAAAACCAAGCCTAACAGTCCAACTCTTGATGAAGTCATCATCAATGCTGATGAACAAAAAAAAGTAAAGAAAGATAACAACAAAATATTTGTTTTTTCTTTATAAACAGTACCAACATACAACACCAACAACAGAACAGATGACAAATAAGTAGCAAAAACATTACTCTGCTGAAAAATAGAGCCTGGATAGTTTGGGTAATTTAGAACAGGAAAATAACTTATATCAAAAAACGCGTACTTTAAATTAAAGATCTGAAGATATGCTATGACTGCTAAAAAAAAAGCACCTATAAGAACCATGCAAATAAGCTTAAATCTATCGAAATCATCAAAGCTTAACTGAAACAAAGAAAAATAAAAAACAAACCCAAATACCATATATAAAGCTCTAAAAAGCCATACATTCTCATTCGAAACTCCGGAGACAACAGAACTAAAAAGCAAAAAAATCATAGTAACAAATGGAAGAATTACCGCCTTACTTAAAAATATATTTTTTAAAAAAGCCTGCCGAACTATAATAAAAAACGCTATCGTGAGAGCCAAAATCCAGACATAATTATTAAACGGAAGATATAAACCACTCATTCCGATATTTGGATGATAAAAAAAAGGGAACACAGAAAACAACAAGAAGAACATAGAAAATGTTGTTTTCTTAAAAAAACTAAAATCCATTTATACTTTCACCTAAATAATAAAACAGCCCATCTCGCAAGATTTAGGCTGTTTGCTATAAAACCAGATTACTAACTAAATTTACAAAGTGAAATCTCTACAAGTTGACGGACGGAATCTTTCAGGCACGGCACCACCACAAGTCCAAGTAACTTGGTTGTTATTCTGACGTGTTGGTCTTAATACAATTGCACTAGCTCTTTCAGCCGCTGTGATATTCGCTATAGCTGCAGTTGCAGTAACAATAATATCGCTTCCATCCCAACCCAACGATGCTACAAACTGCGATGATTGACCTTGAACAACAAAGCTAGCAGGTGGCAACGCTCCGTTTGTCGCAGTAAACTCAGAGATATCTGTTCTGGCAGAAGAAGCGGCTAATACCAGCTCAGACACCTGAGCACGTGTAGTGTAGTTTTGATAAGCAGGCAGCGCGATAGCAGCCAAAATACCAATGATAGCCACAACGATCATCAGCTCGATCAATGTAAAACCTTGTTGTCTTTTCATTTGTTTCTCCAACGAAAAAGTAAGTTTAGGATTCAAGCCTCTGATCCTTGAGGATTGCATGAAGCTTATTAACTATAGAGCAGGTATCGTGCCAAAATCGGAAAATTCAAAAATCAATTTAATTACTTCATACAAATCAATAGATTAAATTCGATTGATTTTCCATATTCACATTCTCAGTATTTTACAATCCAACCAAAGTGACAGTTTAGGGCACCTAAAGTGACAAATATTGTCACTTTCTGACAGATTTACGCCAATGTGTTAACGCAGAACATCCCGCATGGAAACCGCTTTTGACTCTAGGCGCAGGATGGAACCCACCACAAAAAAGGCCGTCACCCACACATTCGTTTTGAATACCGTATCGGTTAAGGACAAAACCAGAAAAATAATCAGCAAGCCATACACTAGCACCCTCGTGCTCTCGGATACTCGGAAGGCAAATGCAATGCCGAGCAGTATCAAACACAGCAATCCAAACACGCCATATTCGAGCGTTTCCTGCACATACTGGTTGTGTACGTGTGATAGCTCGGTTATTGCATTGAAGGAGAGTTGGTGCTCGGCAACCCATCGTTCAGACTCTGCATTCAGCCTATCAAGGCTCTCTCCAATGCCAAATAAAGGCTGCTCCTTTATCAATCCAGCCGAAATCCACCACGCATTGAGTCGCAGCCCAAGAGATGTATCAAAGTCTCCCTCCATGAGGGTTTCAATTTCGCTTCTTGTATCCTGCACTCTGTCTTTTAAGCCATCATGGGAAATATAGGAGCCTACCAACACAATTGGCACCAAGGCCAAGGCAATGACTAGGCTTCGCTTGCTAGCAAGCGTTCGCAGTTTCATGCAGGCAAAGAACACAGCCAAGGCAATCAAGGTCACATAAGCACCGCGCGTGCCCGTGAACGAAAGGAGAATAAGCAAACCCAGCAGAATAAAGCCAACGCCTAGCTTGTAAGGCCGCGCATATGAACGAAACAGAAAATCAACCAGAACTAGGCCGTAAATCAGCAATAGGTTAGAAAACACAATAGGGTTGTGACCTACACCAATACGCTCATCGCCATGGCTGTGCCATACTTCCAACGCACCGCTCAACAGCGTCAGTAAGCTGCCGCACACGACTCCAAGGTAGATGGACTCACGGATATAGCCTGTCTGCTGTAAATACACATAAAAAACAGCAAACAACACAAACTTAATATAGCCTGATCCATGTTCAGACCAGTCGCCAAGCAGCAGGATGTGTAAAAGGTGATAGACGCCAAAGACCAGCAAGGAGACAAGCCAAAATCCATCCGATGCCTCAATCTTCGCGTTGCGTATCACAAAGGGCACCGCTAGCAAGGCCAAAAGAGCGAATAGGTTTCGGACTAAATGCACATCACCAACGATCAAGTTAACGAGCAGTAAAAAAACCAGAAAACTGTTCAAATACAAAAACGTTAACCGACCTCTCAATGGAAGCGTATTGTTCATCGTCCTTCGTCCCTTTTGTTTAAGTTGAGCGCGTTGTCATCCAGTCAACACATGCATCGGATGGTGTAAAACCAGACACACTTCGTGTTAAACATTCACGCGCAACGTCGACCTGATTCTGGTGGACCGCTGTTTCTAGCTCAACCAATGTTTGCTGCAAAATATCGGGGGACAGCATTTCTTCATTGGCTCTCATAATTTTAGGGTGTTGCGTCGGAGTGACGTTATCGCCAATTAATAATTCCTCATAGAGCTTTTCACCCGGTCGAAGCCCTGTGTATTCAATCGCGATATCCCCCTGAGGATTGCGCTCATCCTTAACGGAAAAGCCCATTAGTCGAATCATACGCTTGGCTAAATCGGTAATGGTGACAGGTTCACCCATATCAAGAACAAATACATCCCCACCTTTAGCCATAGAACCGGCTTGAATCACCAAGTTTGCGGCTTCTGGGATCGTCATAAAGTAGCGGGTAATGTCAGGATGGGTTACGGTCACAGGCCCTCCCTCTTCAATTTGCGTTCGAAATAAAGGCACTACCGATCCAGACGACCCCAGTACATTACCAAAACGCACCATGGAATAGATGGTCTTGGATGTAGATTGAGAGGATCGCTGCGCCAAGTCTTGTAATATCAGCTCAGCAAGTCGTTTCGTCGCGCCCATCACGTTGGTGGGTCTAACGGCTTTATCTGTAGAGATTAATACAAAGCGCTCAACCTTTGCCCGTAATGCAGCCTCGGCGAGTATTTGGGTGCCCAGTACATTATTTTCGATGCCTTCAAGGATATTATGCTCAACCAAGGGGACGTGCTTATAGGCAGCGGCGTGGTAGAGCGTTTGTACCTGAAACCGACTAAGCACATCGTCAATACGCTGTGTATTCGTCACCGACCCTAGCAGTGAAATCCGTGGAACAGTGATACCCAGTGTCTTGGATAACAGCGCCAGCTCTTGCTCAATCGCATAGAGTGCGTACTCACTTCGCTCATACAAGACTAAGCAACGTGGCGTATTCTTTAGCACTTGCCGACATATTTCTGAGCCTATAGAGCCTCCAGCACCCGTCACCATCACAACTTTGTTATGAATGCTGTCATCAATCAGCGCTCGAATGGGGGGAACGGGGTCTCGACCTAACAGATCTTCTATCTGCACTTCACGCAAACTGGTGATGGATTCGCCCGCTAAAATTTCGTGCATGGACGGCAGGGTTTTGACATGAACAGGAAACTCCTCCAGTCGTTGCAGTATATCGCGGCGCGCTTTCGCACTAATCGAGGGCATGGCAAGAAACACGGCACTCACGTTACGTGCCTCAATTAATGTGGAAAGGTGCTTTGGATCAAAGACCTTGCATCCTGTTACATTACTCCCGATCAGCAATGGATCGTCATCTAAAAAGCCGACACATTTGTATTCGTGATGACTTTCTAAACTCCGGCACAGCTGAACACCGCTTTCGCCTGCACCATATATGAGTACTGGGCTTTTATCAATGAACAAGTCTAAGCTCCATTGATAGTAACTGCGCATTAAAAAGCGGGTTCCACCCACATAAATCAAGGCAATGATGGCAAAATTAACCGGAACCGTTCTGGGGAAGGGCTCTATTTTAATGACAAATGCAGCCGCCCAAAGCATCATGGATAGGATTAACACGCCCGACACGACCGTCCAGATCATCTGGCTACCGATGTAGCGAATGACGGCTCGATAAAGCCCAATCCGAATAAAAATCAGAATGCCCATGACGGGTAACAAAATAAATAAAATTGCGGCTGGGTAAAGATAGGCTTCGGGCCATAGTTCCGAAAAGCGCAGAGCAAACGCGGACCACAGGGCGAGGGGCAAGGCAACCGCATCGGCCATCACCATGAGTAGACGTTTTTGATAACGACTTAACTGCATTAGCTTTGAATGAAAAAAATCCGTTTTCTTAAAATTACTCATGAGACAGTCCTGTCACCTTGCCCTTTACCCAACACCGTTAGAAAGATATAGCGAAAATACTGCCGTAGATTAAGGTTCTGGATCATTTGCTGATCCATCGCGGCAAGTTTGGCAGGTGTCGACATATCGACATTATTCACTTGTGCCAGCCCTGTAATCCCTGGTCGCACGTTAAACACACCCAGCGCGTCTCTTTCTTGAATAAGCTCATGCTGGTTAAACAAGCAAGGACGAGGCCCCACTAAACTCATTTCCCCTTTTAGCACGTTCCATAACTGGGGTAGCTCATCGAGTTTAGTTCGACGCAAGAAATGACCAAAGGGGGTAATGTCGCTGCTATTGGCGAGATGGGTCGCCACCGAGGCGGTTTCCGGTTTCATTGTTCTGAATTTAACCAGAGTGAAGGGCTGTAAATTACGCCCAACTCGTGTCTGCCGGAAGATGGGGGAGCCAGTATCAAAAAAGCCGATAATCGTTAACACTAGAAAAATCGGGGCCCCGAACAGTAATCCAAGCACCGAAAATAACACATCCAAACTGCGAATCATGTTTATTCCTTTTCACCTCGCATGATTTATAAAACAATAGCTTACACCCTTATCAACACAGAAAAAAATGTAAATCTGTTTGTTTTTCGCCTGCAATAATATCGACTAATGAAGACACCAACAAACTTTATTTAGTGCAATGTGGTTGTGAAAGCGGCTTGTGCCGAGTCTTGAGTCTTGAGTCTTGAGTCTTGATAGGTCAGGGCTTATTCTAATCTCTACGAAAAGGGCCTCGTTGATTATTCACTGCACAAGGCTCTTCTCACTCACAAGGATGTAACACAATGCCAACAGAAAGGAGTCTCTCGTATGGCAAAGCATTACGATACCGCGTACAAGGAAGTCTTTAGCTATCCTGAGTTTGTCCAGCAACTCATTGAAGGCTTTATACCCTCAGAAATTGCTAACATCATGGATTTCTCAACTCTTACTATCCACAGCGGCAATTACATCACGCCACTATTTGAAGAAAAACTGGAAGATGTCGTGTGGTCGGTCGATATCACTTGGGACGGCGCTAAGCAACCCGTCTACTTATACATTTTACTAGAGTTTCAATCTCAACCCGACCAAACCATGCCCATCAGGTTAATGCACTATGTGGCGTGCTTTTATGACCACTTACTGAAAAACAAAAAAACGACCTTAAAGAAAGGGTTACCTCCAATATTGCCGATTGTGTTGTACAACGGATCTAAACGCTGGTCGGCAAAACACGACATTAGTGAGCTGATTTTCCCAGAGCCACCCGATTTTTTGAAAGCCTATCAACCACACCTACGCTATTACTTAGTGGATGAAGGAAGCTATACTAATGAAGAACTCGGGCTTAAGCCGACCCCTCTGAGCGGAATATTTGGCGTTGAGAATGCAGGGCACAGTATGGAAGCACTGCAACAAGCGGTCGATAAAATCACAGCGATCATTCAGGCGTCTCCGCATAAAGAGCGTATTGATAGAGTTGTGACCCGTTGGATTAAGCGACATTTAAGTTACCTAGGAGCCGAGATCAAACTCGATCGACTCAATAGCCTAGTAGAGGACAAAGACATGCTAGCAGAGAACTTAGAAAACTTAGTTAAAAAAGAGCGCAATACCGCTCGTATGGAGGGTCGACTGGAAGGCCATATGGAGGGTCGTACTGAAGGTCGTACTGAAGCCCGATGTGAAGTTGCCCGCAACCTAATAAAATTGACGGAAATGGATGACGCAATGATCGCCAAAATCGCCGAATTACCCGTCAAGGTTGTAACTGAGCTTCGATCAACATCGAAAAGCTAACAGCACTTCCAATACTCTAATGACCTCAACGCAGCACACATCTCTGCAAAAGCCCTGACATAGCAAGACTCAAGACCGTCGTTCGCCATGAATGGCGAACGCGAGGCTCCATGGACGGCTTGTGCCGAGTCTTGAGTCTTGATAGGTCAGGGCTTATTCTAATGTCCACGAAAAGAGCCTCGTTGATTATTCACTCCACAAGGCCCTTCTCACTCACAAGGATGTAACACAATGCCAACAGAAAGGAGTCTCTCGTATGGCAAAGCATTACGACACCGCGTACAAGGAAGTCTTTAGCTATCCTGAGTTTGTCCAGCAACTCATTGAAGGCTTTATACCCTCCGAAATCGCTAACATCATGGATTTCTCAACACTTACTATCCACAGCGGCAATTACATCACGCCACTATTTGAAGAAAAACTGGAAGATGTCGTGTGGTCGGTCGATATCTCTTGGGACGGCGCTAAGCAACCCGTCTACTTATACATTTTACTAGAGTTTCAATCTCAACCCGACCCAACCATGCCCATCAGGCTAATGCACTATGTGGCATGCTTTTATGACCATTTACTGAAAAACAAAAAAACGACCTTAAAGAAAGGGTTACCTCCAATATTGCCGATTGTGTTATACAACGGATCTAAACGCTGGTCGGCAAAACACGACATTAGTGAGCTGATTTTCCCAGAGCCACCCGATTTTTTGAAAGCCTATCAACCGCATCTACGCTATTACTTAGTGGATGAAGGAAGCTATACTAATGAAGAACTCGGGCTTAAGCCGACCCCTCTGAGCGGAATATTTGGCGTTGAGAATGCAGGGCACAGTATGGAAGCACTGCAACAAGCGGTCGATAAAATCACAGCGATCATTCAGGCGTCTCCGCATAAAGAGCGTATTGATAGAGTTGTGACCCGTTGGATTAAGCGACATTTAAGTTACCTAGGAGCCGAGATCAAACTCAATCGACTCAATAGCCTAGTAGAGGACAAAGACATGCTAGCAGAGAACTTAGAAAACTTAGTAAAAAAAGAGCGCAATACCGCTCGTATGGAGGGTCATATGGAAGGTCGTACTGAAGCTCGCTGTGAAGTTGCCCGCAACCTAATAAAATTGACGGAAATGGATGACGCAATGATCGCCAAAATCGCCGGATTACCCGTCAAGGTTGTAACTGAGCTTCGGTCAACATCGAAGCACTAACAACGCCTCCAATACTCTAATGACCTCAACGCAGCACACATCTCCTCAAAAGCCCTGACATAGCAAGACTCAAGACCGTCGTTCGCCATGGATGGCGAACGCGAGGCTCCATGGACGGATTAATGCCGTGTCTTGAGTCTTGATAGGTCAGGGCTTACTACCCACCACTACCGCCTCAAAAATCCCCCTCCGCACACTGCAAACACGTCAACCCCAAAGCTCGCCACTGCGCAACCACCGCATCACGATCATCCAGTACCAGCCAGGGCTCAAATCCGGCAACTTTCATATCTTCAAGCAACTCGGCCTTGACCACTTCATCCCGCAAATGGTCATCACGCTCTTTACGTAAATAAACACCATCATACGGAATTTCATGAGCATTCAGCCAAGCTAGGGTACGTGCCATATGCGTTTCAGGACGACCGCTGCAAATAAGGATTTTTTGCCCTTGCTGATGCAGAATACGAACAAGCTTAACAACCGCATCAATAGGCGCGGCCGTTTCCATATGATCAAAAAACGCATCCCAATGCTTCTCTTCACCCAACACCCAATGCCTTACCTCTTCAGGATCGAATTCAGCTAGGGTTCCATCCACATCAACAATAACGGCGGAGTATTTTTTCATGCATATGTCCTTTTATTGTTTAAAAATTGTTTCAACATAGTTTTGGAGAGTAATGGCTCAATCGACAGGCTTAATCGGTTAGACAATTCGATAAACACAGACGCTGCTTAAAGGTTTCTTGCCAGCGCTGCAGCTGCTCAGGCTTAGCGAACAAGGGGTAGATACGCTCAGCCTGCAGATGCTCGACCAATCCACAAATATCACTGAACCTTGGGTGCACATTCCAACGCGTCCATTCAGCACGTCCTGTTTGCACGTCATTCAATGCTTTTTCTGGCATATAGCCCGTGTAAATTACGCGACCTTGATAGTGTGGATCTGCAATTAAATGCCCCGCCGCGCCGGAACAACCATCCGGATCGGCCGCCAAGCGAACACAAGGGGTGTCTAGATCACTTTCCATCCAAAGCCTCGGCGAAAATTGCGCCAGTGCCGCATGAAAGCCCTCTTGAAAATACCTAGGACTAAGCGACTTAACTTGCTCCAAAAACTTTACACATACGGGATCCAAACTGACAGTGTAACCACGTTGTTCCAACTGAATCGCCATTTCCAATGCACGCCCCGAGGGAGGCACTGGCAGCAGACTCTGTGGCCGCATTCGCTCCATCAAGGCGTCGATACACGCCTGTTGAGGTTGATCATAATCGCCATACGAGGCATCCAACAGCGCTACCTTGGCTTTGGGTGGCCAGTCAAAGGCAAAGCTCAGGGACTCCAGACTGATGTCACCTGAGTAATAGATGCCTTCATCAAGACCGAAATGCAACCAAACACCACCTAATGAGTGACCGTTTAAGCCTGTTGTCACCGAAATCCCGGCAATCCTGCAGGTACCGCGCAATGGCAAAGGGTGCCAGTCTCGCCCTTTGGGTAAGCTAAGTGCCGCAATCTCCGTGCAATAAAGAGGAATATTAAAATCCAGCTGAGCAACACCGCCGATATGATCAATATGGTCGTGTGTGATTAAGATGGCATCCAGCTTGATGCCCTCTAACTGCCTAGGCCAATCAATCGCTTCACCAGATTGTAAGGCTCCGCCTGCATCCAACAGCAGGTTGACACCCTCTGCTTGCAGTAAAATCGCGGCAGGTGCTTTGTCACCCAAACCGCTAAGACACCGTATTACAACTGCCATACTGACCCCTTATGCCGCCAATGACCAAGCCTGTGTGAGATTAAGGCTAACCGTGGCTCCAATCGGGACAGCCACTGGATGAAAGGCCTGTAACCGCTGTTGGTTCGGCATTTCCAGATGGATTTCATAACGCTCACCACGATACACCTGAGAGATCACGCGGGCCGTCAAAGTCGCTGATTGCGGCAAGGAAGCGTTGATTAACTCAATCTGCACATGCTGGGGTCGAACCAGAAATGCACTTTGCGCACGCTCATTGGTTGGATGAAACAACGCATTGACGCCCTCTCCCGTCAGGGTTTGGTTCTCGGGAACTTTCTGCCCCATCAAAATGCTGCCCTGTCCGATAAACTCAGCCACCCATTGGGTTTTAGGTTGGTGATAGAGCGCTTCTGGACTGGACCATTGCACCAGCCGACCTTTTTCCATAACAGCAATTTGATTGGCTAACGACATGGCTTCAGCTTGATCATGCGTCACATAAATCATGGTCGCGCCTGTGCGCTGATGAAAGGCTCGAAAGCTCTCTTCCATGGATGCCCGCAGGTGGCGGTCTAAATTGGCCAACGGCTCATCCAGCAGCACCACGTCAGGATCGGTCACTAAACAACGCGCCAGCGCAACACGCTGACGCTGCCCACCGCTCAAGTCTTGTGGATAACGTTGCGCGTAAGGCATCATTTCCACGGTTTCTAAGGCGTCATTTACCTTTTTTTGATACATACCTGAAGGAATGCGTCGATGCTTTAATGGATATCCGACATTTTCAGCCACCGTCATATGCGGCCATAAGGCATAGGACTGGAACACCATACCCATATTGCGGTCTTCAGGGGAGATCTGAGCCTTCGCGGTTGCAAGGGTTTGATGTCCTAAACGTAACTCACCTCCACTGAGCGTCTCGAATCCTGCCAACATGCGCAGTGTGGTGGTTTTTCCACAACCGGAAGGCCCTAAGAGCGCAACAAAGCTACCTTGTGGAATGTTAAGCGAAATCTGATCCACCACAGGATTTTGCTCAAATACTTTACTGACCTGATTCAGGATTAACTCTGCCAAGGGACAACTCCTTTGGGTAAATAGCGAGCACACAAGCTCAACAACATCATCAATACAAACACCATCAGCACGACCAGCACCGCAATGGCGGCCGCGAGAATACTGTCACCACTTTCATCGAGATTGAAAATCAGAACCCCCAAGGTTTCTCGACCCGCACTCCAAAGCAACGCCGAGACCGTCAACTCATTCACGGATGTTAAAAACACCAACAGGCCTCCCGCCCCAACAGCCGGTGCGATTAAGGGCAACACGATGTCGATCAGTCGTCGTGAAGGCGACGCGCCTGCAATTTGCGCGGCCTCTTCAAGACTCGGATCCATTTCATTGATACTGGCCAAAACGGGCTTTAACGCAACGCTTAAAAAGCGCGCTAAATAGGCGATAAATATAATCCACAAGGTGCCATAGAGCGCGAGATTGATGAACGGCAAGGGTTTAGCGAAGAGCAAAATACAGGCAATCGCCAAGACTACGCCGGGCAAGGCATAGGGAATTTCAATGCTACTGAGCAGCCAAGTACTTATCTTCGCCGATGACTTACGCAAACTATTGGCAATGAGGATAGAGAGCACCATCAGTAACAATGCCGCACTAATAGACAGCAGCAAACTATTGGAAAAGGCACGTCGAGTCATCCCTTGACGAGAGACCATTTCATCATAGGCCGAGAACGTCAGGGTCTCCCAAGTCAACGGCACTCCTAATGCAGGCACTAAAGAGCTGGTCATTAACGCCAGTAAGGGGGCCATTAAAATCAGACTGATCACTAACCAAAGGGCCACTTCCAACCCAACTCGCCCTCTTTTCAAATCAAATGATTGCGCTTTACTGCTGTTGCCGAGTAAGCGAAAACGGCCCTTTTGTGCGGCATACTGTTGAATTTGTATTCCAATCAAGGCCAATACGCCGATTAATACCGATAGTGACGCCATTTCAGGCAGTACGCTCGGCCCAAAACCCGACATTTTTTGATAAATGAGCGTGGGCAATACGTAGTAAGACGCTGGAATGCCCAGCATCGCAGGAATACCAAAGTTCCCAAGTGCCGATACAAACGCAATTGATGTGCCTGCAATCAAACCGTTGCGCGTCAAGGGCAGAATAATATCGAGCCAGATGTGATGCTGACGTGCACCCGATAAACGGGCCGCTTCGATTAAGTCACCAGGCAAATGAATTAAACTGGTGCGCAGAGCTAAAAACACCAAAGGCGCATGCTGAATGCCCAACAACATGGCAATACCTTCCGCCGAATACAAGGGTTGTGGAGAACCCAATGCCGGAGCCAAACCCAAGGTATTCAATAAAGGGCTACCAGGACCCATTAACTGCAACCAGCTTAAGGCCGTCACTTGCGGCGGAATCATCATCGGCAGCATGAAACAAAACACCAAGGCCGTTTTCGCACGGATGTTGGTCAAGGTCACACTAAATGCAAATAAACTGCCTAAACACACGGCAATAAGTGTTCCCAAACCAGAGGTGTAAAGACTCCGTGAGAAGGCTCGCCAAGTCGAAGGCTCTTGCAATACCTGCGCAAAGGTAGAATCGCCTAATAAATGCCAGTCCTTTAACGCCTCGATCAACAAACGAAGACTCGGAATCAAGGTCAGCAGCAAGATAACCAAGAGGAGTATAGAAAGCAGCCAGCGCGAAGGCTGACTGCTGATGTTCGAGATTGGCTGCATGGTCATCAGCTTCCAAAGATCTCACTGAAGTGCTTTTTATTGTCTTCAGCATTTTGCAGTGCTTTAGCGGCGTCTAATGGCATCAAGCGTATTTCGGAGCGATCCGGAAATCCGTCAGGTAACGCGATGGATTCCAATGCTGGAATGTAGCCTTGCTCAGATACCAATGCTTGGCCTGCACTCGACAAGAGAAAATCGACAAACTTTTGAGCGGCTTCTGGATGGTTTGCCTCTTTGAAAATCGCCACGGGTTCAGTCACGGCAGTGACGCCTTCACTGGGGAAGACAAACTTAATCGGCGCACCTTTGGCCGCTTCACGAATGGCCATAAAGTCAACTAAGATGCCATAGGGTTTTGTGCCAGCAGTGATTGCGGATAACACAGCTCCATTGCCCGTTTGAGCGCTGACTTGGTTGGCCTGGAGCTGCTGGTAGTAGTCCCAGCCAAATCCATCCATATCAGTCAGTGCCGCCAAATGAATTAAGGCCGCGCCCGAATACAAAGGACTTGGCATCACCACCTGGTTTTTAAGATTTTCGTGTGTCAGATCCGTCCAAGACGTGGGTTGGTGAGGAGCACGGGTATGATGAGCAATGCCCGTGGTAATCATTTTTGTGCCGTAGTAATAACCTTCGGGATGATAAAGTGCTGCATCGTAACCCGTACGCTCAGGACTCATATACGGCTGAAGAAGGTCTTCTTCTATCAGAGACTCCATTGTCACACTATCGGCAATCAAAAGCACATCGGGTTTAGATACCCCAGCACTCAATTCCGCACGCAAACGCGTCATCAACTGAGTCGTACCGTCTCTTACCCACTCAACTTCAATACCTGGGTGTGCCTTCATGAAGGCATCCACCGTCATCTGAGCATCGGTATTGGGTTGGCTTGTATACAGCACCAATTTTTCGGCAGCCTGAACTGTCAACGGCAGCGCAAGAGCCACAGAGAGTAACGCTTTTTTAACATTGAACATGGACATCACCTTTTGTTGTCTCATCAAGAAGAGGTGACCATGCTAAAGGGTTCAGGTGACACTAAAATGACATCTTTCTTTCGTATGCTAGTTGAATGCTTTCGTTTTTTAGCCAAGCCTATATTTATTGAGAAGGTCATTATGAATTCGAAAGAAAGACGCCAGCGAATTTTAAAACAGATTAATCACGCAGGCGCTGTGCGCCCAGAGCAATTGGCCGAACAGTATCAGGTCTCGGTGCAAACCATTCGCAGCGATCTACGCACCCTTGGAGATAAAGGGTTACTGATTCGCCGCCATGGTGTTGTTGCACCCTTTCCAGGCCGAGAGAACGTGGACTTTGAACAACGACAAATCCGCAACGCTCAAGGAAAAGCACGTATTGCTCAACGCTGTTTAAGCCTGCTTGCAGAGCATCAAAGCCTATTATTGGGCACAGGCACCACTGTCGAGCATTTGGCTGCAGTGCTCTATCAAGTCTCTGGTCTGCGGATTATGACCAACAATTTGCACGCCGCACGCCATCTCTGCCACCACCCGAGTTGTGAGTTATTAATTGCCGGTGGATTGGTCAGAAAGCGAGATCAGGATGTTGTCGGTGGTGACTCAATTGAGTTTTTTAATCGCTTTAATGCCGAAATTGGCATCGTTTCAGTGGGTTGCATGGATAAATTAGGGCATCTCTATGACTACAACACAGACGAAGTCATGGCCCGAGAAGCCTTATTGCGCAACAGCCGCCATCATATTTTGTTAATCGACAGCAGTAAGTTTAATTCTGAGGGCGTGTGTCGAGCGGGTCATATCAGCGATTTCCACAGCGTGATTAGCGACGAGGCACTGCACTCAAGCCTACGCAGTCAATTATCTGCCAAACAGGTGGACGTGTTGGTAGGCTGAGTACGTCCTATAAACACACTCAGTGGTGAAGTGTCGTGCGCAGTGCTGCAATGTCTTCTTCGGTTAGGCCTGATGCTAGTGCAATTTGCGCATCGGTGAGTAGGTTCATCAGAACCCAATACATCAGGCAGTAAAGACTAGTACGTTGACAAACGGTTGGAGCCCTTACACATCACTCTGCTCCAACCAACGCTGTGCCAACATATGTCCTTGCTTGGCCGCGAGCGTATAATACTGTTTGGCTTTTACACCATCCGGCTGAAAATAATGCTCGAAGCCCTGCTCAAATACCCGACCCATCTGATACTGGGCTTTCATATCCCCTAAATCAGCGGCGCGCTGCAGGTAAATGGCGCCCTGAATACGGTTACTGACGCCCTCTCCTCGAAAATGCAGCAAATGCCCGTAAACGGATAAGGCACGGCGGTTGCCATGATCGGCCGCGTAACGGAATAACTTCATCACACCTTGGTGTTGGGCTTTGCCACTGCGGGCAAAGGGTGAGCGAAACAACGCATACGCAATCCAAAACACCACAGGGGCGAGCAACGTGCCAATAAAACGCATTCGGTGTTCCGCCCCTCTATTCTGTCAGGTCTTCAGGTTAATATTCACCACTCAATCGACGACGTCCCAACAGGGTCAACACCAATAAGAGGAATGTCGTACTAAAAATGGCCACAACGCTCATCGCCATCCCAAGGCCGGGTGACCCCTGCTCAAATTGACCAAAAACAAAGGTTGATACCGTCGTCAGGCCTGCTGGGGCAACCATGAGCGAAGCAACTAGCTCCCTTGACGCGATCGCAAACACCAGAAGCATCGCCACAATCAGTGCCGGAGACAAGGCGGGTAGCAACACTCGAATAAACATTTGTACAAACCCAGCCCCACAGACGCGCGCGGCGGCTTCGAGATTTTCACTCATTTGCCGGAAGCTTGCACTAGCATACCGCACCGGATACGGCAGTAGCAAACAGGTGTAGGCCAGCAACAGCATAGCACTGGTGTTGTACACCTGAATCGGCCAATGGGTTTGATTCCACGCGAGAATTAAACCCACAGCCACCACAATCCCCGGCATGGCATTGGGCAATAACGATAAAAAATCCAAAAGCTTATGGCCTTTAACTTGTGCTCGCACCACTAAATAGCCAATCAATGCACCCAGAATACCTGTTAACAGCGCCGCCCCTGTCGCCAAGCCTAGACTGGTCGACAAAGCCTGCAACGCACCGGCACGATTATTAAAAAGTGCCTCAAAATGCCGCAGTGATAGATTGCTCCAACTCAACCCACCCGATAAGGTTGAAGATAACGCCGTTGCTAAAACCGCAAGAATCGGAACCGCTACCGAAATAAACGCAACCAACATAAAGAGCATAAACACCGGCCATTTCAAACGGCCCAGTTCGATCTGCTCAATCGCAGACGGCTTACCCGTCACCGAAATATACGAACGACGCGTGACTAACCAATGCTGAAAATAAAAGGCTGCCATCGCCAGTATCACCAACAATAATGACAAGACCGACGCACCAGGAATATCCAAAGGCCAGTCGGAAAAACGCTCATGAATGCCCGTCACTAACACAAAGTAGCCAGATTGAGCACCCAATGTCGCGGGGGTTCCAAACTCTTCAATCGTTAAAACAAACACCAACAATAAACTCGCCGCCATACCGGGGATCGATAAGGGCAAGCTAATTCGAAAGAATGACCGCCATGGCCCGGCACCACAGACGCGTCCCACCGACGCATAACGCCCACCGACAGCCATTAATGTTCTTGAAATGGCAAAATACACCACAGGAAACACATTCAGCACCATAACGAATGCAATCCCCCAGAAGGAGAATAAAAATGCATCGGCATTAAACCCGAGGAGTTGTTGCAAGTAGCCTCGGTTTTGTAAGGACATCATCCAAGCTAAAGCAGCAATGTAAGGTGGTATCAGGAAAGGCACCAGAAACACCACATCCCAAATAGCAGCACCTGGCACTTTCGCCAGTGCTCTTAAAGCACCCAGTGGAATCGCGAGCAAAGCACTGCCCAGCACAACCGCCAAACCAAGCTTAAGAGTATTGCCGAGCAAATGCGCGAGCTCAGGATCTTTCAGTGTCGGAATAAACACCGAAAAAGGCTGAGCCCAACTGCCCCGGCTTACGTCTGGGAAGATCGCCTGCAATACAATGTAGAGTAAAGGCAGTCCAACCAAAAGTAGGAGGATGCCAGCCGTTGCTAGCATCACACCTTGCATCGTATAAGCCGATAATCTCATTAGTTTGACTGACCAAAAATCGCTCTGAAAGACTGCAGTATGTCTTCGCGACGCGCTTCGTATTGCGCTTCATCATACTGAATCAGGTTCAGCTCATTAAGCGTTGGACGCAATGCTGGAATATCGGTTCTCGCTGGCATTAAGTAACTTTGCGCTACACGCTCTTGACCGGCATCGGACAAAACGAAATCAATAAAGGCTTTCGCTTGATCAGGTGACTTTGTCGATTTGAAAATCATCATCGGTCTTGGTGCAATCACCGTGCCACTTTCAGGAAACACCACTTCAATCGCCTCACCATCGGCTTGCTGACCTAAAGCAATGTAATCCACGGCACCAAACACCACTGACTTGGCACCCTGCAACACAGGATTCAGCGCACGTGCATTCGGTCCTGGCACAATCATGTTGTTGTCTTTCAGCTGTTGCATTAATGACCAGGTTGCATCCTCGCCCTGTGAAGCCAGCAAGCCTGTAATCAACTGAAAAGCCGCCCCAGACTGAGCAGGGTCCGGCATGGTGACTTCATTGTTGTAAGCAGGCTGAGCCAAGTCTGACCAGTCTTTTGGCATCGTCACTTGACTGTTTTTATTCCACACCATCGCGAGGGCCGACACGCCTTGGGCAACATAATGCGTGTCTTTTAAATACTCGGGGACCTGTGTTGCATTCGGTGACACATGCTCCAACAAATCGCCGCGCGCTTTTAAGTCAACGGCAGAGTCCCAAGACGCTGAAATCAAAATATCGGCAATGGGATTGGCCTGTTCAGCTTCTAAACGGGCCATCACCTGCCCTGTCGTCCCTTGAAACACATTCACCGCAATTCCAGACTGGGCCGTGAAATCCTGCGCAAGATGGTTAATTAAGCTTTCGGGGCCAGCGGAGTAAACCGTTAAGGTTTGTGCTTGGGCACTGGCAGCCAAGGTGATTGATAAAATAGCAGACGCCAAAAGTTGTTTTGTGTTCACAGTGAAGCCTCACGTTTTAAATGTAGGTATGATCGGATACAGAACGCAGTTCGATGACACGGTTATTCGAATCCCACGCCCGAATCTGGCGCAGATCAATATGAAGATAGCCTTGAGGTGCAGGAGGATCTTGCGTCAGCATCTGCAGGCGAACACCGCTCGGGGACAGCACTAGGGTGATACTGTAGAACTCACCTTGATACACCGAGGCAAACACCTCGACCGGATAAGCCGAGGGTGTCGACGACACCTGTAATGCGGATCGCGGTAGCATAATTTGCACTTGAGTCTGCTCTTCTGCATCAGGCAAAGACAAAGGCAAGGGTGGTAAAGAAGAGTCCAGCCAAAGCCCTTTAGCATCGACGGTTGCACTCATCAAAGTCCCAGCGTCTAGAAACTTAGCGACATCGGGCGTGGCTGGTTGACGATACAGCACTTGAGCCGGTGCAATCTGTTCAATGATCCCCTTGTGTAAGACCGCAACCTGATCCGCCATGGCATAGGCTTCGTGTTGATCGTGCGTGACAAACACTGCGGTTAAGTGCAGGGATTTAATCAGACGGCGAATCTCAACGGCGAGAGACTCTCGCAACCCCTTATCCAGATTCGACAAGGGCTCGTCCATCAACAACAAACGCGGTTCACTAACGATCGCTCTCGCTAAGGCCACTCGCTGTTGTTGACCGCCCGATAAAGTACCAGGGGATCGACTGGCAAAGGCTTGCAGACCCACAGTATTTAAAGCCCATTCAACTTTTTTCTGACGTTCAGATTTAGCGATGCCCTGCATCGTCAAAGGAAAGGCGACATTTTCAGCCACAGTCATGTGCGGCCATAAGGCATAATCCTGAAACACCATGCCCAACCGCCGTGCTTCGGGTGGCAGGCAGCCGCGTGGACCTGACACTTCTTCGCCAGAGATCAGAATACGGCCTTCAGATGGCTCTATAAGCCCTGCGATACAACGCAGCAAGGTGGTTTTTCCACAGCCAGATGGACCGAGTAACGCTAACACTTGCCCAGCAGGTAACGTCAGGTTGACTGAGGCTAAGGCCTCAACGCCGGCAAAGCGTTTTACGACGCCCTTTATGTCTAGAGCCGGTTGCGTTGTATGTTGTGTTAATGCATTCACAGGAAAGCCACCCTAAAAAACAATCCAAAGAGGCTAATCCCTTTTTATTGCGTTTCGGTGACATACAGATGACAAATACATGACGGAAACTAAGGAACCATCGATCCGCAATCGTTTAGATTCGCTTATTCAGCGGTCAATTGAAAATATCCATTCAGCGCTTTTTTGGACTCGGACTTTGCCATCGCGGCCATCTCGGCCAACTCATCCTCGCTGATCCGACTCATGCCCTTAAGCCACACCACTCCGATAGAGATAGAGGCTAGGGGCATCTTTTGCTCCTTTCCTTTTCGATTTTTGCCCAGATGATAGCCCTGCTCTAAAATGCTCGGGTTGTAGATATGTTTGATGCTTTCAAAAAAGTCCCTTCTAAGCCTTTGACACACAGACTCAATCTGCGGATTTCTCGACATCACCACAAAATCATCCCCCCCAATATGACCTACAAAATCGGCCGCACCGGTAAAGGTACTTTTCAATAACACGCTTAATTTTAAAATAACCGTGTCACCCACTTTATACCCCAAATAATCATTCAAAGGCTTAAAATGACTGATATCAACATAGGCAAAATAAAAACTTTCACCTCGCTCAATACGCTTCTCAACTTCAGTTTTAATCGGCACATTGCCTGGCAATTGCGTTAAGGGGTTCGCATAACGGGCAATTTGAATACGCTGCTGCGTTAGCTGTTTAAGCAAGGAGCGCGTCGTCCCCATTCCCAAGTAATACCCCTGCTCAACAACAATAAAGTGCTGTTTAAGATAGTGGTAATCTTCATCGATCAAGCGCTGGCTGACATCGTCCAACGACATATTAACATCGACAATCAACGAGTCCTTGTTAATAAACTTAATGACGGGATGCTTTTCATACAAGGCACGACCATACTGACTTCCATACAGCTCCAATACACGCCAACGGTGTAAAAGTCCTAAGGGTCGGCCATCATCTACGATTGGCAAGGAAAAAATCGTAGGATTTTTTTGCAATACGTCCCAAGCATGTTTTAAGGACGTCATTGAACTCACCGGCTCAATATACTCGGAAAGGTCACGCGCAAACTGCCCATACGTACGCGGCTGAGGCATCTCTTTGGTTTGACACAGTTCTAATGAGGCGTTGGGAATAGCACGAGGTCGTCCAAAGTAAAAACCTTGAATCAGATGAATATTTAACGCTTTTACCACCGCGAGTTCGGCGCTGGTTTCCACGCCTTCGGCAATGATCTCGCACCCAATTCGCTCCGATAAATCAACCAGCGAGCGCACAAACTCGCGCTTCACCAAGTCTTCATGGATATCACGTATAAAATGACGATCAATCTTCACAAAATCGGGTTTTAAATCTGACCAAAGCTTCAAGCCAGAGTACCCTGCGCCAAGATCATCTATGGCAATCAAAAAGCCTTGTTCTCTGAGCCAGGTCACGGCTAATTTTAACTGCACTATATTCGTGATTGGAAAGCGCTCGGACATTTCAATCACAATACTACTGGCCGAAATGTTGCGCTTTTTTAGACTTAACAGCAGTTTTTTAACGCCAAACCCGGGATGCATTAACATCTCAGGGTTCATGTTAATAAACACTTTGTTGGTTAAAGAGTATTGTTGCCAATGCTCCAACGTTGCATTCAAACAGCACAACTCCAGTTGACTATTCTTCTCACAACGCTCTGCGGTTTCGAACAAAATCGGTGCCGCATGCAAGGGGCTGTCAGAAGGCCCACGGCTTAAGGCTTCGTATCCGAAGACCTCAATTTGCTGTACGTCCACAATCGGTTGAAACAAGGTACTGATGCGCTTGTTGGCTAAGATTGCCGATAATTCGACACAAAGCTGTTCATTCGTAGGTAATAGGGGGAAAATCTTAGACATGTCATCATGAACTCTTGTGTCATTATCGGTGTATCCTGCGCGCAATTCCGGCTGTTTCATCGACTGACTCTTGTCCTTGAGTCGCTTACTGACTTTAAATCAATACCTTGAATACAAAGCGCATTGTAAGAATATGTAAGTTTTATGACAGCTTGATGACAAACAAGTGCTCCCAACAGCCAACAGCGGAATTAAAGACTTTGAGTACTCACACGAATGGTTAGCACATCATGTAACCAGTATTCCTCATCATACTCAATGGCTTCACCCTTTGCGGTTTGACCCAAACGCGTGATAAACAACCCGGGACACCCCGAGTTCACATCCAAAGCCTCAGCTATAGAGCCAATAAGTGCAATGGGTGTGATGGTGATTTGTTTTCGTTTCAGCTCAATGCCATATTTTTCGTTGAGCATTTTCCATAATGCATCCACTGGCTGCTGATCAAGATGCGGTAAGTAAATAGGGTTTAACCAAATGCGCTCAATAAACACTAAGCGTTCATCAACATAGCGTTTACGTCTCAGTAAATACACATCCGCAACCTCGCCCAATTTTAAGGCTTTGGCAACGTGAACAGGAGCGGGCATCCGCTCAATACCAACCACCTCCGTACGCGGTGTTCGACCTTGATCAGCAACATAACGTGTGAAGCTAATGTCCATCACCGGATCGTATTCCAGACGAGGTGCGGACACAAACCAACCACGGCGATTACTGCGGTATATAGCCCCTTCACTTTCTAGCTGAGCCAGTGCCTGTCTTAATGTCACACGCGTGGTTTCGAAGGTCTCAGCCAATGCGCGTTCAGAAGGCAAACGCGTTCCCGGCTGAAGAGCTCCTCGCGCCATGTGCTCAAGCAATTGATCCCTGAGTTGTAAGTAGAGTGGCTGGTCTGACATGACAGCATCCAAAATTGGCTAGTTTACCCATATTCGCAGAATCTTAACACGCTGCTTACGCATCAACCGTCCACGTCATTAAGTTTTAACGCACCTGTCATCCCTCTGTCATTTTTCATGCAGGATAATGAAGCGACTGAAATAAGGAGTGAGAATATGATGACTCTGGATAAAATCACATCCGTCGATCGGCAACTCTTTTTTTACCTGTATGATTGGGGTAAACACCGCCCTATCCATCATTTAAGCTTAACCCTATCAAAATGTGGCGATGGCTATTTATATGCGTTCATTGTCCTCGGTGTTTTTTTGTTTGACCGGGTCATTGGCAGTGCATTTTTACTCTGGGTCGGACTTGCCTTTTTAATTGAGTTGCCTTTGTATTTATTCTTGAAGAATGTCATTCAACGCGAGCGCCCTTATCGTCGCTTCGCAGGGTTACATGCCAGCATTGCCCCGTCAGATCGCTTTAGTTTCCCTTCAGGTCATACCGCCGCTGCATTTATGTTTGCATTCCTGTTAGCTGAGTTTTATCCCGGATTGAGTTTAGTTGCCTTTACCGTGGCTTCATGCATTGGCGTCTCTCGCGTATTGCTGGGTGTCCACTATCCAACCGACATCTTGGCAGGCTGTTGTTTAGGTCTATCCGTCGCGAGTCTTTTATTGGTCTTTAAGAGCAGTTGAGATGAAAATCCTCTATGGCGTGCAAGCCACAGGCAATGGTCATATAACACGTGCACGAGCGATGCTGCCCGCCTTAACACGCGCAGGGATAGAGGTCGACTTTGTATTTAGTGGTCGCCCCTCTCAAGACCTGTTTGATATGGATAGGTTTGGCAATTATCGCTGCTTTTCTGGCTTCACATTCAAGACGGATCAGGGCAAGGTCCAGGCACTGCAAACCCTTATGAATACTCAGCCCCTGCAGTTTTTACGCGATGTTCGTGCACTGGACGTCAGCCACTATGATCTGGTTTTGACAGACTTCGAACCGGTCAGTGCTTGGGCTGCAAAGCGTCAAAAGCGATTGTGCGTTGGATTGGCGCACCAGTATGCCCTCAAGTACAAGGTGCCTGGCACCCAACGCGCTCCTTGGCTTACACTCAGCCTCAGCGCCTTTGCCCCCGCTACCCATTATCTTGGTATCCATTGGCAGGCATTCAATGCGCCCATCCTTCCTCCTTTAATCAGCCCTCTTCCTTGTGCACCACATGAAGCAGAGCCTAGTATGATCCTCGTGTACTTGCCATTCGAAGACACATCACAGGTCGTCAGCTGGCTACAGGGCTGTCCTGAACAGTATTTTCGTGTGTATACCCAGGTCGACTACCCTCTTTACTATAAGAATGTGCATTTGGTCCCGCTATCACGAACTCAATTTCCGTTAGATCTTGTTGCCAGCCAGGGGGTCATTTGCAACAGTGGTTTTGGTTTGTGCAGCGAAGCTCTCGTCGCAGGCAAAAAGATCCTTACCAAACCCCTTAAAGGCCAAATTGAGCAAATCTGCAATGCCAAAGCACTGGTCCAAATGCAAAAGGGCACCCTATTAAAGCGATTTGATCCGAATGAACTTTTAGAGTGGCTAAAACAACCCAGTGCAACCCCCATGGTCTTCCCCCCCGTCTCGGATGCGATTGCCGCTTGGTTAGCGTCAGGTTGTGAAGTGCCCGTGGCAGGGTTTGTTGAGTCTGTTTGGGATACTTGATTCATCGAAATGACACACCGTTGTCACGCGCCTTTCATCTAAATCAGGTTAGATCTTTATAGATAATCCCATAGGATCTGCCCGATGATTAGCATAGAAACCTTGATCTCTGAAAAGTATCCCAAGCTTTTAACCAAGCCTAAAATGGTCAAAGGCCCCATTTTGAATATGCTCAGGCACTTATTTCATGAAGAGGAAGTCAATCTCTTCTTAAATAAGCACCAAGCCCTCGGTGCATTTGAGTTTACCGATAAAGTATTGGAACACTTTAATATCAGTTACTTGGTATCGGCACGCGAAAAGGAAAACATTCCAACTCAAGGCCGAGTGATCATCGTCGCCAATCATCCTCTTGGCACTCTAGACGGATTGGTGTTGTTAAAGCTGATCGGTGAAGTACGCAAAGACGTCAAAATTATCGCCAATGATTTACTCTGGCAATTCGAACCCTTGCGGCCGTTACTGCTGCCTTTGGATAACCTAAGCAAAAGCGGCTATCGGCAAACCCTGCGTAAAGTGACGGATTGTTTAAAGAAAGAAGAAGCGCTGATTATCTTCCCAGCCGGAGAGGTCTCAAGAGCCAGCGCCACGGGCATTAAAGATGGCCCTTGGCAAAGTGGCTTTGTGCATTTCGCTCGCAAAACCAACACCCCTATTCTACCCGTTCATTTAAGCAGCAAAAATTCAGCCCTGTTTTACTCACTGTCCCTAATTTACCGCCCTATTGGCGGTTTAATGCTGGTCAATGAGATGTTTAAAAAACATACCGAGGATATGCCCGTTCGTATTGGGGAGCTGATTCCGCTAGAGCGTTTTGATGGCTCGGATTTACCTCTAAAAACAAAGATTAAGCTGTTAAAGAAGCATGTCTATCGTCTTCCTAAAAACAAAAAGCCGTTATTTGTCACCGAAAAGCCGATAGCCCATCCTGAGGAGCGTCTCGCTTTGCGGCGTGAATTGCGTCAAGCCGAGCGTTTAGGCGTCACTCAAGAAGGCATGCAGATCTTTTTATTCGATTATCGCCCCGATTCGACCGTTCTACGTGAACTGGGTCGTTTACGCGAGCTCACTTTCCGTCGTGTCGGAGAAGGCACTGGCGAGCGCGTTGATGTGGACAGTTTTGACCGGCATTATCAACACCTGATTCTTTGGGATGATGAAGCCTTAGAGTTGGTGGGCGCTTATCGAATTGGTGATGGTAATACACTGATGAAAGAGCTGGGCATTAAAGGCCTCTACTCGTCTACCTTGTTTAGCTACGCTGAGGAGTTTCACTCCACCTTAAACACAACAATTGAGCTAGGTCGCAGCTTTGTGCAGCCCAAATACTGGGGACGACGCAGCTTAGATTATCTCTGGTACGGAATTGGCGCGTATTTACGCTCACGCCCCCACATAACCCATATGATCGGCCCTGTCTCGATTTCAGCGAAGCTCCCACAAACCGCGCGTGACTTGCTCGTCATTTACTATCGGCACTATTTTGGTGAAATCTCACTACTGGCCAGTGCCAATGCCCCCTACCTCGCCTCCGAAGCAGGGCTTCAAGAAGCGCAAAAACTCTTTACCTTCCAAGATGCCAAAGATGACTTCATTGTCTTGAAAGAGCGTTTGGATATGTACGGAGTTACCGTCCCTACGCTTTACAAACAATACACTGAGCTGTGTGAAGATGGCGGTGTACGCTTTCTCGATTTTAGTGTCGACGCGGACTTTGGCTACTGTATTGATGGGCTGGTCTTGGTGGAGATCGATAAGATTAAAGAGAAAAAGCGGCAGAGGTATATGGGGTAGAGGAAAGCCAATTGTACACAAGCCTATGTGTGTTGCTTTATTCCTTGATCCATCTCTGCCGCGTGTGTCGGCTCCAACGAAAAAGTCGGCGTTCTACACCAGACCGTCATTAAACTCTCGGCAAGCCATAGTACTAACCTCTGTCAGTTGGTCAGAAGCGGAAATAGCAAAGCTAGCTTTAGACTCACGGCTTACATCTTGGCAAGCGCTGAGAGACTGGGCAAGACTGCCAATTAATAAAAACTGCCTAGACATTACGACCATTCGATTGACGGTAAAGACCGAACAGATTATCTCCGTTGATATACCAACATACCTTTTCATAGACTGCTGCACTCTAGTAAATACAAATGCAACGCTTGTCAGGATATCGTACGTACGCTACGATTAAGCCTATAGAATGATGGTGACGAATATGAACAATGTGAATCAATCAAAGACTGAACGGATCGATATTCGGGCGAATAGCGCTGTTAAGCAGTTATTACAGGATGCCGCACGTTCGTGTCATAAGAGTGTTAGTGAGTTCCTGCTGGATGCAGGAGTGACTGCAGCTAATCAAGCGTTGGCAGATCGCCAAAAATTTGTACTCAGTGATGAGCAATGGGCGGCTTTTCAAGATGCACTGGATCGTCCCGCTCAAGCTAAACCGAACATGAAAAAATTGCTTAGCCAGCCAGGGCTACTGGATTAATGGCTCGTTATCAACCCATTCGCAAACTTCAACCGACGGACTCTGTAAATGGATTTGATAGTGGGCAAACAGCTCTAGATCAATTTCTGAAACGATATGCGCTGATCAATCAAAAGGCCAACAGTGCACACACCTATGTGTGTTGCCTCGACGATGCAGTGGTGGGATTCTACAGTTTAACAGTCGGAAGTGTTGATCCAAGCTCCGCCCCAGAGAGAATCATAAAAGGATTAGCTCGACACCCCGTACCCGTCATGGTGTTAGCACGCTTAGCAGTTGATCAACAACACCAAGGAAAAGGTCTAGGTAAGGCTCTATTAAAAGACGCATTGCTGCGTACCGCACAAGCTGCTGACATCGCAGGTATTCGATGCCTGCTGGTTCATGCCAAGAATGAGACCGCTCGACAATGGTATGAAGCATGGGATTTCGAAAATAGCCCAACCGATCCATACCACTTATTTCTAATGCTTAAGGATCTCAAAGCATTATTAAAATAAAGCCTTTTCTGGCTCCAACGAAAATACACAGGCAAACTCGGCTTGATCCGCCATAAAACTCTCGGGAAGCCATAGTACTAACCTCTGCCCGTTGGTCAGACGCAGAAAAGCAAGGCCAGATTTGGACTCACTACTTACATATTGGCAAGCGCTGAGGGACTGGGCATATTAAGGGGTGTAAAGTCCAACGGAACGAAAAACGTACGCTAAGATATTTACCCCCCTTAATTCCTTAATAACCCTAAGACTTCAACGGCGCACTGGGTATGTCACTGCGTCCCACCCATTCCAACTGAATGAGTTCACTGGTCGGCGTGTCTTCAAAGCGCAAACGGCTCAGGCCGGCATACGGCAAGTCGAAGAAAATCGCTTTTTCGAGTGGCTGTTGCAACACTTGGCGGATAATAAAGTTACAGGTGAACAAATGCGCCACAATCAACACACGCTGACCTTTGTACGCCTCTAAAATACGTGTCCACACTTGCTGTATCCGCAAGTCAAAACGCTGGAAGGTTTCACCATTTTGTGGCGGATAATGCAAAGGGTCTGCCCAGAAAGCCGTGACCTGATCTGGGTATTCATCGATGGCCGGAAAACGGGCTTTTGCTTCGGCCATGGTCAGCCCTTCCCAGTCACCCAGATGCATTTCAGCCAGATCTGACTCCACCGCCACGGGAATGTTATGCTTATCACCTAACCAATGTGCAAACTCGCAGCAACGCAGTAAAGGCGACGTTACAATCGCATCCCATTGGTTATATTCACCGACAGCCGCTTGCATTTGAGACCAGCCCAATACACTCAAAGGATGATCAGTGCTACCACGAAACTTGCGACCGCCTTCTGGCTCGCCGTGGCGTATCAAGTCGATCCGCGTTACATTTGCATCCGTTAAACGCATGTTAAATCCTCACAAAAAGGCTTTGCGGACTTTAGCCGAGATCCACTCAGACACTAACACCGTCGCAAAAATTAATATAAATATCATGCTGACTTTGTCCCAAGCTAGGGTATTGATGGCGGCATTGAGCTGCAGACCAATCCCGCCCGCACCGACCAACCCAAGCACGGTTGATTCACGAATATTGATGTCCCAGCGATAGATGCTAATGCCCGCAAAGGCAGGCATTACTTGCGGTAAAACGGCGTAGGCCATGACTTGCAATCGACTTGCGCCCGTTGCGGTAATAGCTTCCACGGGAGTTGGGTGGATTTCTTCTATGGCTTCATAGAGGAGTTTTCCGACGAAGCCAATGGAGCGCAACGCAATGGCCAAAATACCCGCTAGTAATCCAGGGCCGAGAATGGTGACCAACAGCATCGCCCAAATTAACGAGTTAATTGAGCGTGAAGACACGATAATCATCAACGCTGCTGAGCGAATCAGCGGATGAGGCGTGGTATTGCGTGCAGCCAAAAAGGCACACGGAAAAGCCATTACGATGCCCAGCAGAGTGCCAAAAGTAGCGATATTAATCGTGTCCCACAGGGGTTGCCAAAGCTTGGGGGTATAGTCCCACTGGGGTGGAACCATCCTAGAAATGAGATCAGCTCCCTGTTTGGGTGCATCTTCAACAAAAACCCAAAGGGTGTTATCCGAAATCATTTTCCAACACAGAATAAATAAAGAAACACCCAGCAACCAAGTCAACCAGCTTAACCATTGTTGCTTGCGGGTTTTAGCGCTCCACTGTGCATTTGCAAGCGATGTCGAATTGTCTAAATAACGGACTGGCATTACTGTACCCACCTGCGGATATAACCCGAGCAATATTCGGTTAACATGACAATCGCAATAATGATAATCAATATTGCTGCGGCCGTACCGTATTCATAGCGACTCAGAGACGTGTTGAGCGTCGCACCTATACCACCAGCCCCGACGATACCAATCACCGCAGACTCCCGAAAATTAATGTCCAAGCGGTACACAGACAAACCGATCAACCTTGGCATCACCTGGGGTTGCACCGCATAATTCATTAACTGCAACCAACGCGCGCCCGTTGAACGTATGGCCTCCACTTGGCGCTCATCAATATCCTCGATATCTTCAGCCAACAGCTTCGCCATAAAGCCGACCGTCGCGAAGGCCAGGGTAATCATGCCCGCTAAAGGACCAAAGCCAAACATCACCACAAACAGTATGGCAATAATGATTTCTTGGAAGGTACGTGAGATGGCGATAATGGCACGACAGAACAAGTAGATTGGCAAAGGCGCAATATTACGTGCAGCCCCAACACCCACCGGAATGGCCAATAACACCCCAATGACTGTCGAGGTCAACGTCATGGTCAACGACTCTAACAATCCATTGATAATATCCTGACTACGAGAGGTAAAATCCGGTTGTAAGAAAGCGGACAAGAAGCGCGCAGCCCGGCCCATGCCCTCTGCAACACGCGTCCAATTCACATCAATGCTCAGAAAAGCCAAGCAGAAGTACGCCAGTACAGCCAGAATCAACAGATAGCGATAACGCACATCTCGAATTAATGGCATGGGTCGCCACTGCCCTTGGCGAGCCAAATCGGTTCGGTTCAACAGGGGTTTCATACCATCGCCACCTTAGCGCCCATGCGAATCGGATCCGGCGTTTGCGTTTGAACACTGTCATCGTCTTCCGTGTCAGTTTGCGGGTTCCAGTCTTCTTCACCGTAAATCAGCGTTAGCATATCGGTATCCAACGCCTCGGGCTCACCGTCAAACACAACCTCTCCCGCTTTTAACCCGATTATACGGTCAGCAAACTGCTGTGCTAAATGCACGTCGTGAATGTTGATAATTGCTGACAACTCGCGCTCTGCACACAACTCACGAATCAGACGCATAATTTGGCGTGAGGTTTTCGGATCTAAACTGGCGGTCGGCTCATCCACAAGAAGAATCTGTGGGTTTTGCAACAAGGCCCGTGCAATACCAACGCGCTGGCGCTGTCCACCGGATAAGGCATCGGCACGCTTATCAATAAATGACTCTAAGCCAACGCGCTCCAATAAGCGGAAGGCTTCGGCAATCACATCTTGGGGGTAGCGACGCAAAAAACTGCGCCAAAATCCCGTATAGCCTAAATAGCCAGACAGGACGTTTTCCATGACCGACAAACGATCAATCAACGCGTAATCCTGAAAAATCATTCCCATACGACGACGCGCCGCACGTAACTGGCGATTATTTAGTTGAGTCAGCTGTGTATCACCCAAAAACACTTGACCTTCGGTCGGCTCAACCAATCGGTTGACACAGCGAATGAGTGTACTTTTGCCCGCTCCAGACGGCCCAATCAAAGCCACAACCTGCCCTTTTGGAATCTGAATATTCACATTCGTCAGGGCTCTATCACCCGTGTTGTAGCGCTTACTTAACGATTGAATGCTTAACATAGCAAACGGCTCCTAAACTATACAAAAAAACAGCCCCTCATAAAGAGGGGCCAAATGAGCGTAAGCTCGAGCCTTAAATCAGTTGCAGTTGTAGGTGACATCCATCGCTGCATCGATAGTGCGCACCACTTCCCAATGTTCTTTATAGGTAATTGGAATGAATTGAGCTTCACCCGAGTTTTTAAATTCAGCTTCTAAGGGTGAACCCGCCCACTCATAGCTAAAGAACGCCTCTTTCACTTTTTCGGCTAATTCAGGCTTCAGGTTATACACATAACCGTAACCCGTGGTTGGGAAGGTTTGTGAGGTGTAAATAGTGGTATAGTCAGCCTCAGACACGACATTTCTAGACACCATACGCTTCAACACTGAGTTCGCAATTGCCGCCGCATCGTAGTCTTTATTCACAACCCCTAAAATGGAGTTGTCATGACTGCCGGAAAAAGACGGCGTGAAGTCAACTTCAGCCTCTAAACCAAACTCGGCAGACAAGAGTGCTGAAGGCGCTTTATACCCAGAGTTGGAGGTTGGCGCAGTAAAGGCTAAGCTTCGACCTTTGATGTCTTCAACCTTCGCAATCCCCGAATCTGGACGGGTGATAATCTCCATTTCGTACCCAAAGCTGCCATCGTCCCGCGCCATCATTGTGAAGGGTACAAATCCCGCACAGTTAACCGCCAACGGATTTGAGCCTGTGTTGAAGCCTGCGACATGAAGGCGTCCAGCACGCATGGCTTCTAACTGAGCCGCATTCGACTGCACTGGGAAAAACTGCACACGCTTACCGGTCACTTTTTCCATGTGCTTTAAGAAATCGTCCCACACTTGAGCATACACAGCGGGGTCTTCAACCGGTGTATAGGCGAAAATCAGTACATTAGGATCAATCCAATCCTTCGGGTCGGTTGGTGCATCCGCCACCATGTCGCCGTTCGCATCCGTGAAACGAGGTGCCAAATCACTGGCCTGTAGGGTTGCACTGGAGATCGCTAAACCTAAAAGAACAGGCAGCGTCGCGAATTTCTGAATGTTAGAAACGAGGTTCATTGGTGTTTTACCCTTAGTTTTAAACTTAGGTCAAAACTCTAAAGTGACTTCATTTCATCCCGGTGACGATTTCATGACAATCCAATGACACATTGTTTACTCATCTTTTTTACCCTTTGTAAGAAAACTGTCATATCGGTTTCATACCATAGAATGTAACTTATTCTCAGGAACGTCTTGCCATGACGGGTAGCCCTTTCCATTCTCAAATTCGTCAAGAATATGATCGTTTTTTATTCACGCAGGGAGCGCGCTTTCCTGTTGAGAATCGACTGAAAATAGACTTGCATTGTCATGATTTAAATAGCGATGTTCCTGACGAGCTCTGGGGGCGTTTGCTTAAGCTACCCGAGACCTGGTTACCGTCACATAAGCTACTGGAACGATTGAATGATGCTGGGGCGGATTTAATGACCGTTACCAATCATAACAATGCTCGCTCCTGCTGGACGTTGATGGACAAGGGTCTGGATATTCTCTCAGGCGCTGAATTTACCTGCCACTTTCCCGATGACAGTTTAAGCATTCATGTCTTGGCCTATGGCTTTTCGCCCGCTCAAGAAGTCAGGCTGAACAAACTACGATTCAATATTTTTCAGTTCCAAGCCTATGCACTTGAGCAAGATATTCCCACGGTTTTACCCCATCCCTTATTCTTTTATACCGCCAAAAAGAAGCCAAACATCGAATTACTGGAAAAGTTCGCCCTCTTGTTCGAGCGTTTTGAAGTGCTCAACGGTCAACGCGGTTATTGGCAAAACCATCTAACCCAACGCTGGGTCGCCAGTTTAACAGACGAAAAAATCACAGAACTGGCGCATAAGCATAAAATCAATCCAGCCGATTTTTGTGCTCACCCCTTTAACAAATGCATGACGGGTGGCTCCGATGACCATAACGGCATTTTTGCAGGAGAATGTGGCACGTTCCTACACGTGGATAACTTGGCTGAACGGCGCATAAGCACGCCCTTATCGCAACTGGCACTAGAGGCCCTACGCAAGGGGTATACCGCTCCCTATGGTGAGCCAGGTGAAGAGGAACGCCTAACCACGGCCTTTCTGGACTATTTCGCGCAGGTAACGCTCAACATGGAAGACCCCGGCTTATTGCGTTTAATGCTGCATAAAGGCCGTTTACAAGACAAGGTAATGTGTTTGGCCGTGAGCAATGCGATGCAGGAATTGCAACGCCATAAATACACCTTGGGCTTTTTAAAAACCTTTCATCAGGCCTTGCATGGCCAATCACCGGCCCTCTGGAAAAGCTTAGGAGTTAGCAAAGCCTTTAAGCCCACGTTAAAGATTATCAAAGACATTGCCAAGGCTCGCCAACAACAGCCTAAGCACTTTACGGCAACCCTACGCCAGACGCTTCCCGCCTTGTATCGGGAAGTGACTCAAGTCTTTTTTGACCGCTTAGAACACGAAATTCTATCCTTGCCTAAGAAGACCCTCAAACGTATCAATGCCCAGACCCTCATTGAGCATTTTGAGCTGCCTACCTCGTTTAGAAGCCTGTTTAACAACAGCTACGCTAAGCATCCACGCATGACGGATCTTAACATATTTGGCTTGCTGGATCAGGTGACCTTCCCTGCACTGGCAACTCTGGTCATCGGCGGGGCCTCCTTTGCGGGCAGTCAGGTGCTCTACGCCAACCGTGATTTTTTAAATGATCTGGCCGAGGATTTACAAGAAGGCCAACACTCGAAGCGCGTGCTTTGGTTAACCGATAGCTTTTCCGATGCCAATGGTGTGTCTTCAGTACTGCAGTCGACCCTTGCTCATGTGCAAGCGCATGAACTGCCGATTGATATGCTGATCTGCCATCCCACTCAGGAGGCACAGGCTCACCTGCATGTTCTAAAACCAATGAAGTCCTTTAGTATTCCATCACTGAGTGAACAGACGCTCTATATCCCGGACATGCTGGAGGTGCAAACACTGTTTGAAGTGGGTGGCTATGATCGAATTATCTGCTCCACCGAGTTGGTGATGGGACTCATCGCCTTGTATCTGAAGAAAGCCTTTTCGGTGCCCACCTACTTCTACATGCATACCGACTGGAATGAATTCTTTAAACGAAGTGCTGCATTGGATGCACAGTCCAGCGACCGCCTGCGACGTTTGTTACGCTTTTTTTATCAACAGTATGATGGCTTGTTTGTCCTCAATTCTGACCACAAAGCTTGGTTAGCCTCTGACGCAATGGATTTTCCAATTGAACGTCTCTATAGCACTCAGCATTGGATAGATGCGCGTTATGTCGAAGCGGGTGTTCAACGTGGTGCTAAGCCGCCAGGTAAAACGCTGCTATTTGCTGGACGCATCAGCCGTGAAAAAGGGGTATTGGATTTACCCGGTATTTTTGCTGCCATCAAAACGCTTCACCCAGATGCACAACTGCTCATCGCAGGCAAAGGCCCTGCATTGAAAAAACTGCAAAAGCGTATGCCGGATGCCTGCTATTTAGGCTGGGTAGAAAAAGACAAACTCGCCTCATTGTACCTGCAAGCCGATCTGCTCCTGCTGCCCTCACGTTTTGACACCTTTGGCTGTGTAGTCTTAGAAGCCATGGCCACAGGTCTTCCCGTCGTGGCATACAATGTCAAAGGCCCTAAAGACATTATTCAGCATGGCATTAACTCCTTTACCGCTGAAAACGCAACAGAAATGGCACAGATCGTTTGCCAATACTTACACTGGGAACCACAAGCACGCCAAACCCTCCAAAAGGGCGCACAACTGCGGGAAACTGACTATCGGGCAAGCGATATCATGTCCCAATTGTTAAGCGATATTGGATTGTAAAAAATCCTTTACCCGTCTCGCTCGCTTTTAGTTTATTCTAGCCTGCTCTTTTTCGCTAAAAGGAGCGGCGGTTATGTCCGCATCAACACCTGTTCAGCATTCGACGCGAAACACCTTGTTATCCAGCCTAGTGCTGACCCTGACACTGGTGTCGGACGCCTTACTCTATTTGCTGTTACCCCTGTACTTCGAGTCGTTTGGCTTAACCCTGTTATGGGTAGGACTCCTGTTATCCTTAAATCGTTTCATTCGACTGCTGATCAATCCATGGCTCGTCAGTTATTTTCAGATCATGGGTGCGCGTAAGGCGTTATTGCAGGCGATTGCCTTAGCCACGATAGCAAGCCTATGCTTTGTGCTCATGGCCAGCCCTTGGATTTTGTTGGCTTCACGTGTGCTCTGGGGCTGTGCCTTTGCCTTAATGCGTTTGGCGTGTTTGCATTATGCGACGGAAGAGCGATCCCTTAGCCTTAAAAACTTAGGCTGGTTTACCAGCTTTCAAGAAATCGGGCCGCTGCTGGTCATGCTACTCTCGCCTTGGCTACTGACCTTTTTAACCCTGAGTCAGGTGCTAATGTTCGGTACGCTCCTGTGTGTGCTCGCCATTCTTCCGGCCTTGGGACTGCCTAACCCGCAACGCCAAAGCCAAGCAAAGGCAACGGCATCTTGGCCCAAACCGGCTCCCCTGCACCAGCTCACCTTTTTATTGTGTTTATTGTTTGACGGTGTCTGGGTCATCATTCTAGCGCCACAATTGGTCAATATGGGCTATTCAACCCACATTGCCTTATCCACGGTCGCCTTTATTTTCGCGGCAAAGCGTATTTTTAGCATGGTGATTGGACTCATCTCCGTGCGTTTCGCCCTCTTCGCCAATACCTATGGTTGGTTGGTGTTTACGGTCGGATGCTTGTTGGTATCGGGGCTGTTGATGCCAACGGCTTGGATTCTCTTTGCCAGCGTACTGGCAGCCACGGGACATGCGCTTCTCATGATTTTAATGCCGAAGCTGTTAGCGGATATCAGTGAGCAAGAAAATGAACGTCAGCTTTCATTAAGTGCTTTCACCTTCTGGCGTGATTTTTCCGTTGCGATTGGGGCTTTATTTGCAGCGATTTTGATTGAGCAGGACTTGATCACTGAGTTCTATTGGGGCTCAACCCTGATCACGATGCTCCTAAGCGTATGGATTTTTAAGAACCGAAAGACGCGATCCGCCTAGAATCGCTATCGGAAGACCGCTTTCCCAAGTCTCTTAAAGATCAGCGTAAGTGAGTACTTACTCGTGCCCGAGATACTCGTTGATCAATCGTACTAGAAAACCGTGGAAGAAATTTTCGATATCTTCAATGTCACGGTCTAGCAAGGAAAAATAGCGAGCCGCTTGCTCACGCGTCAGGATCTTTGAGGCGATGGAATACTGGATCTCGTCCTCCGACTTGTCATGTCGAGGCACCAAGCGCCATTGTATGACACCTGTATCAAAAAACGCGATTTCCTGTTCAGCATGTTGGCAAAACGCCTGTACATGAAGCGCTCCATCAGGGCCTAGGCAACCCGCCTCAACACGGCAGGTAAAGGTGATTTTTTTGTGCGGAGGCAAGGGTAAGGTAATGCTCATTGTTCAATCTCTGACCATTAAACATGGTGTCAGTTATTATTGTTCTGATCGGAATCTTGTAACTCAATGCATTTAACCAGAGATACCCTGTGTTTCCAAGCGCTATTATCGCTCTCCATGTTACACTCTAAACACTCAAACTTAGCCATGATTCACTCAATTCACAGACTTCAACCGCCTATTGCTTCAACGGAGTTAATTGTTACGTCACGAGGCAATTTTCACAAAACGGTAATGGTAACACCTTTGAAATTCGCTATACTTATTTATATATGAAAAAACGTATATCATTCAAAGGAAAACAATAATGACTCAGTCCACCGCCACTCACGCGGACCCCTCTAGTGAAAGCATGGGAGTCTTTGGCCGATTTCTATCCGTTTGGGTCGGACTGGCCATCATCGCCGGTGTACTACTGGGGCAGTTTGCACCCGCCCTACCGCAAGCCTTAGCCGCCTATGAAGTTGCTCAAGTTTCCATACCCGTTGCCCTTTTAATCTGGGGTATGATTTTTCCGATGATGGTGCAAATTGATTTCTCAGCCTTATTGAACGTGCGCAAACAACCAAAAGGATTGATGATCACCACCTGCGTCAATTGGTTGATTAAACCCTTTAGCATGTTCGCCATCAGCTGGTTTTTTCTGGTGGTGCTGTTTCGCCCCTTTATTCCTGAAGCCTTGGCCTATGAATACCTAGCCGGGGCGATTTTACTGGGTGCGGCACCCTGTACTGCGATGGTCTTTGTCTGGAGCTACCTAACCCGTGGCGATGCCGCCTACACCCTCGTACAAGTCGCGCTAAACGACCTCATCATGCTCTTTGCCTTCGCTCCCATCGTGGTGCTACTACTAGGGATCTCTAACATCCCCGTACCTTGGGACACCGTCGCCCTGTCAGTTGTGCTGTATATCGTCATTCCCTTAGCTGCGGGGTATCTCACCCGCATTAGCATCATTAAAAAGAACGGTCAGGATTGGTTTGACCAGGTTTTTTTGCCAAAAATTGGCTCAGTCACACCCATTGCCTTGATTATTACACTGGTGCTGCTGTTTGCGTTCCAAGGCGATGTGATTTTAGCCAACCCTTTGCATATCGCCCTCATTGCTGTGCCACTTATCATACAAACTGTGCTGATATTTTTACTGGCCTACTACTGGGCAAAGCGCTGGAAGGTGCCACATAACATTGCCGCACCCGGTGCGATGATCGGCGCAAGTAACTTTTTTGAGTTGGCGGTTGCCGCGGCGATTGCCCTGTTTGGATTACAATCTGGCGCGGCCTTGGCAACGGTGGTTGGCGTCTTGGTGGAAGTGCCTTTGATGTTAGCGCTGGTGCGCTATGCCAATCGTACCCGAGGACAGTTTGCTTAGCCGTCAAGTCCTCACAAATCTAAACACCTCTTCAGCAGCCTTTTATCGGCAACTGAAGACGGTCTATTCAGGCGGACGTGGAGCAGAAGATTGGCCGAGTCGACATATCGCTTAAACGTCGGCTGGGCTCTTCCAGCAGATGAGGGTTTTCGATGAGCGTCCGCTCTAATACGTCCTGCATCCAAGTGTGCATATCAGGATTAAGACGATATAAGACCCACTGCCCTTGGCGTCGATCTACGAGCAACCCTGACCGACGTAGTTGCGCCAAATGACGAGAGATTTTGGGTTGCGACTGATTCAGTGCTTCCATAATCTCACACACGCACAGTTCACCTTCTTGCTTCAGCAGCAACAAGCTGAGCAATCGGTTTTCTTCTGCTAGATTCTTATAGAACATCAGAGCATCCCCTGCCCCTTCGCTCAGGTTCTGCCGTTGCGCTTCGTAACCTACTGGATTGCCTGTTTTTTCAACGCCGATCACTCTACTTTTCCTCTACTGCATCCAGTTGACGCCCCTGCGGCAAAGCCAACGAAATCAATACTGCTAACCCTACCATGACTGCCGAAACACTCAAGCACATTTGCAAGCCATAGGCCATGTAGAGCCATCCTGACAAAACTGTGCCGAGTAAACGCCCCATGGCATTGGCCATGTAGTAAAAACCGACATCCAGCGAAACACCGTCACCACGGGCATAGCTAACAATTAAGTAACTGTGCAGAGATGAATTCACCGCAAACACCACACCGAATGCCATCAAGCCCGATATCAATAGCGTTTGTGCATCCCAGTTAAACGATAAACCGACCGCCATCATCAAGGGTAAAGCGGCCAACACACTGCCCCATGCAACCACGGCGCCACGTCCCGGAATTCGACCCGAACGTTTGCCGGTAAAATACGGTGCTACGGATTGCACAATGCCGTAACCAATCACCCAACTGGCCATGAAAAAGCCCACTTGCCAGAAACTCCAACCCAAGCCGTCTTTCAAAAAAACAGGCAAGGCGATGACAAACCAAACATCCCGGGACGCGAACAAAAAGCAACGCGCTGCTGACAGATAGTTGATGGCACGGCTTTTCGAGAACACATCTGTGAACTTAGGCTTGTTTTTCATACGACCTAAATCATCACGCAAGGTGAGAATGGAAAAAATCCACACCAAACCTAACATGGCCGCCATCACAGCAACCGCACCCGTAAAGCCCAGAAGTGTTAACAACATGGCCCCTAAGAAAAAACCGATGCCCTTCAACGCATTTTTTGAACCGGTTAGCAACGCCACCCATTGGTAGAGCGTGCCCTGAGCATTGTCAGGAACCAAGAGTTTAATCGAACTCTTGGCACTCATTTTATTTAAATCTTTGGCAATCCCCGACAAGGCCTGCGCCAGCATGACCCAAGCCACGGTTAAGTATTCTGCAGGCAGGGTCAGCATCAATAACGCGCCAACCTGCAGAATCAACCCCACATTCATGGTGCGGTTTAAACCTAAACGCGCGCCAAGCCAACCTCCGACAAGGTTGGTCACCACGCCAAAAATTTCATAAAAAATAAACAACAGGGCAATCTGTAAGGGGCTGTAGCCTAACTGGTTAAAATAGAGCACTACCAACATGCGCAGTGCACCGTCTGTCAGCGTAAACGCCCAATAATTGCCTGTGACAATCAGATATTGCCGCACCTCACGCGAAAGCCCTGCTAACATGGTTATTGTCCTAAATCTAATACGCCAACTTTACGCCCCAGCTCGACCATTCTGACACTGTAGCCCCACTCATTGTCGTACCATGCATAGATTTTGACGTGCGTTTCATTCACCACCATCGTTGATAAGGCATCGATGATGCTGGAGCGTGAATCCCCACGGTAATCCACAGACACCAATGGGCGCTCTTCATAGCCCAGAATGCCCGCCAACTCGTTTTCAGACGCGGCTTTTAAAAAGGCATTGACCTGCTCCGCACTGGTGGGTGTTTCAACCTCGAATACACAGTCGGTTAAAGAAGCATTGGCCAACGGAACACGCACCGCATGACCGTTGATACGACCCGCCAGTTCAGGGAAAATCTCGATAATCGCTTTCGCCGATCCCGTTGTGGTTGGAATTAAGCTAGAGCCACAGGCGCGCGCACGACGCAGATCCTTGTGGGGTGCGTCCAGGATAGTCTGGGTGTTGGTTAAGTCATGAATGGTGGTCATGCTCGCATGCTTGATGCCGAGTTTTTCTTTAATAACTTTGACCACGGGTGCCAAGCAGTTCGTGGTGCACGAAGCAGCGGTGACGATACGATGCTCTGCTGGGTTATACAGGTGATCGTTCACGCCCATTACGACGTTCAACACGCCCGCTTCCTTAATCGGTGCAGAGACAACGACCCGCTTAACCCCTTGATCTAAGTAGGCTTGCAAGACGCTTTGGCTTTTCATCTTGCCTGAGCATTCAAAGACCAGGTCACAATCAGACCAATCGGTAGCGGCAATCTCCTTTTCACTGCTCACCTGAATGGACTTGCCATCGATAAGAATCTGATCGCCTTCAGCCTTGGCTTCATGTAACCAGCGCCCATGCACTGAGTCAAAATTAAGCAAATGCGCCAAGCTCTCAGCACCCGCAGCAGGGTCATTGATACGAACGAACTCAAACTCAGGCCAATTCCACGCCGCTCTGAGTGCTAAACGCCCCATACGGCCGAAGCCATTGATACCGACCTTAATCGCCATGTCGTCTTCCTCATATATGTTAAAGTGCATATAACAATAAACGAATATGATGACAGATTCATGACAAATCGTTTACGGCTAATATCAGAGCACAAAGGTTTATTGCTAAAAAAAGGAGCACAAGGCTCCTTTCTTCTAAACACACTACGCTGTATTAACGGCCTTTCACCGTTGCCTCTAGCACAGAGTCATCTTGGTGACGGACATCCTGACCTTTGACGAAATAAATAGTGTATTCGCAGATATTTCGGGCGTGGTCACCAATACGCTCAATCGCACGTCCAGCCCAAGTCATTTCGACAATTCGGGTAATGTTACGTGGGTCTTCAAGCATATAGGTCATATTCTGGCGCAAAATAGCTTCATAATCGTTGTCGATTTGCTTATCAAGCAAGGCAACGCTTAAGGCATCCTCTGCATCCATTTTTCTGAAGGCTTGCATAGCACCACGCAACATTTCCAAGACACGGCTGCCCATGGTCTGAAACTCATTGAACTCTTTTGGTGCCATCATTTGATCGGATTCAGATGCTTTTAAAGCCAACCGTGCAATACGCTTGGCTTGATCACCAATACGCTCAACATCCTTGATCGTTTTAATGACGGCAATCACTGCACGCAAATCACCCGCTGCGGGTTGACGACGTACAAGAATTTGCACGCACTCATTGTCAATGTCCACTTCCATTTTATTGACAAGATGATCTTTCTCGACGACCTGTTGTGCCAACGCAGAATCACTGTGAATAAACGCCTGCAAGGCCTTTTCAACCTGCTGCGTCACCAACTCACCCATTTCTAGAACGTGATTGACGACTTGGTTCATCTCCGCATCATAGGCCTGTGACGTATGACCGTCGACTCGTTGCTTGTTCATGTTCACTCCTTCATTACCGCCGCTGTGGGGCGCTCAAATTAACCGAAACGACCGGTAATATAATCTTCAGTGCGACGATCTTTAGGATTGGTAAAAATCTCACGCGTTTCGCTAATCTCAACCAAATCCCCCATATGGAAGAAGGCTGTTTTATCGGATACACGGGCAGCCTGCTGCATATTGTGCGTCACAATAGCGATGGTATAACTGCCTTTGAGCTCATCAATCAGCTCTTCAATGATCGAGGTCGCGATGGGGTCAAGCGCAGAACACGGCTCATCCATCAAAATCACCTCTGGGCTCACGGCGATCGCACGGGCAATACATAAACGCTGCTGTTGACCACCCGACAAACCCGTTCCTGGTGAATCCAGTCGGTCTTTAACCTCCTTCCAGAGGCCTGCTCTTTGCAAACTCGACTCGACAATCTCATCCATATCGCTTTTGCTATTCACCAAACCGTGCAACTTAGGACCGTACACGATATTTTCGTAAATGGACTTAGGGAAAGGGTTCGGCTTTTGGAACACCATGCCCACTTGTGCTCTTAACTGCACAACATCCAAGGATTTATCGTAAATATCACGCTCATCCAAGGTCACCTTGCCCGTGACGCGACAGATATCGATGGTATCGTTCATTCGATTCAAGCATCGTAAAAACGTCGATTTACCACATCCTGATGGACCAATGAACGCAACCACCTCGTTCTCCATGATGTCCATATTCACACCATGGATGGCTTCGTTGTCACCGTAGAACACTTTGACATCACGCGCGGCCATTTTGACTTTTCCACTCGTAGGAGTCGGTTTTTTCTCATCAGAAAACGTCATTTGCATCGCACCCATCGCTGCTTGCTCCATATTCATAATCACCACCGAGTTTCAAAGCGCTTACGCAACCAAATGGCCAACGCGTTAAGCGAAATCATTAGACTTAACAACACAATAATTGCCGCAGAGGTTCTTGCCTCGAAGAAATTGCGCAGCTCATTGCCTTGCCATAAATAAATTTGTACAGGAAGTGCCGTGGACTGATCAAACGGCGTTGAAGGCACGCTGGCAACGAATGAACTCATGCCGATCAGCAATAAGGGAGCGGACTCACCCAATGCTTGTGCCACACCCAAAATGGCTCCCGTTAGAATGCCGGGAATCGCCAAGGGCAAAACGTGATGAAACACAGACTGCACTTTTGAAGCACCGATCCCTAATGCCGCTTGGCGAATGGACGGTGGTATCGCTTTTAAATTTGAACGGGTCGCAATTATCACTGTCGGTAAAGTCATTAGGGATAGCACAAGTCCCCCTACAATGGGTGCCGACAATGGCAATTTAAACCACAGAATAAAGACCGAGGCACCCAACAAACCAAAGACAATCGACGGTACTGCGGCCAAGTTGTTGATATTGACCTCTATCAAATCGGTCAGTTTGTTCTTCGGTGCAAACTCTTCAAGATAAATCGCAGAGGCCACGCCCACAGGGACTGCTAAAAACATCACAATCAACATCATCATCACAGAACCCATAAATGCGCCAGCAAGACCCGCCGATGCCAGAGAGCTGCGAGAGTCCGGATTCATGAAGAGTGCCGTACTAAACTTGTTCTGTATGATGCCGCGCGCTTCAAGCTCATCCACCCACTGGCGCGTTTTAGCACTCAATTGCTGCTGTGCATCGGGTAAACTACGGTCGATATTATCCTTTATCCAAACATCAACGTTGGCATCGGCCAACAAATTAAGTTTGAGCGTTTGTCCGATAATCGATGGGTTTTCTTCAACCATGCCCCTTAGCGCAAAACGCTCACCGCTGGTGACAAGACGCATGGCATCGCGCTGATAGGCCTTAGCATCCGGAATCACCTTTTCAAGAGAGTCCAGAATAATTCGGTTGAAGTTAACAAACCCCAATTGTGTCTGCCATGCCAGCATGCGTTGATTAAATGCGGCTTCACTTTCGGTGCTTTGGCGAACAGGCTTATCGTCAATTTTAATCACGTCTGGGTCAAAGTACACATCCAGCGTGATGTGCGCCTGCCAAAAGGCTGGTAAGCCTTTAGACAAAATGGTGGCAAACAGGATGACCACAAAGGCCAAGGCCAATCCCACAGCGCCCATGCCAATCATTTTGAACCGAGTTTCTTGCGCATGGCGACGTTTTAGCGACTTAGCTACACGCTGCTGCATAATATCGCGCTTTTCCGCTAGGCTCATTTCTGAGGTTATTTGCGTTGATGTCGTCATAACAACTTACTCATACTGTTCACGGTATTTACGAACAATAACCAGTGCCACCACGTTCAGACACAGGGTTATCACAAAGAGCGTCAGCCCCAATGCGAACGCAACCAAAGATTGTGGACTTGCGAAATCCAAGTCGCCCGTCAATTGGTTCACGATGGTGACGGTCATAGTGGATACCGCCTCAAACGGATTGGCCGTTAATACTGGGCTGTTACCCGCGGCCAATACCACAATCATGGTTTCACCGATGGCGCGGCTTGCCGCCAACAAAATAGCACCCACGATCCCTGGTAAAGCAGCGGGAATCACCACCTTACGAATTGTTTCAGATTTGGTAGCGCCCAAGCCGAGTGAGCCATCGCGCATGGCTTTTGGCACTTGGGTGATAATGTCGTCAGACAGAGAGGAAATGAAAGGAATGATCATAATACCCATCACCACACCCGCCGTTAAGGCCGAGGTAGCGCGTATTTCCAATCCCAATGTGGCACCTAACATATTCAAAAAAGGGCCAACGGTCACTAGGGCAAAAAAACCATACACGATGGTTGGAATACCGGCGAGCACCTCAATGACCGGCTTGGCAACTGCTCTCACTTTAGAAGGCGCGTACTCTGCCAAATAAATGGCCGTCATTAAGCCAATCGGAACCGCCACTAATAGAGCAATGATGGCGATCATTAAGGTACCCCATAACAGCGGCAGCATCCCAAAGCCCGTTTGTCCAGAGGTGCCTACGGTCGAAAAGCGAGGGTTCCAGGTCGTCCCGAAGAAAAAGTCAGCAGGGCTAACAAAAGAAAAAAAGCGTAACGCTTCGCCCAGCATGGAAAAAACAATGCCGATCGTCGTCAATATGGCGATTGTTGAACAGAGAATCAGTAAGAAACGTGTGACTACTTCGACCTGATTGCGCGCACGCAAATCCGGTTGAATACGTCGCCATGTCAAGACTAATCCTGCCGATGCAACCGATGCCATCAACGCCAACATAATAAAGTTGCCTTGATTACGAAGTTCTCTCAGCATCTCGGCCGCCGCCAGCTCGTAGGCCTGCGCCTCATCCGCTAAACCAAAGCCTGTGGATAAATTAATGATGCGATTCAGGAGTATACGCAGCTCGTTATCAGAGGCGGTTAAGACCTCAGATGGCAACTGACTCATCACCATTGAGTTCAGGATATTCGGCTGGAAAAAGCTCCAGACCATATAGATTAAGGCCGCTGGCACCACCGTCCACAGCGCAACCAATGTGCCGTGGTAAGCCGGTCGAGAATGCATACGCGTTCCACCGTCCACAGCCGCAACCGACATACGCTTGCTGCGCACCAGTCCAATTTGATAAGCCACTGCCATTACCATCAGCAGCACTGTTAACAATACGAGATTACTCATACTCGCTCCAGCGTAGTGTCCTCATAAATGCCAAAACCGGGGATGCCAAAACAGAGCCCCGGTTCCGTTCAGCGTGCCTTACGGCTGCATTAACGTACGTGATTGAATCGCAGAGATAACCTCAGCGCGCTCATCGTCATCCATTGGAATCAGACCCGCAGCTTCTAATGGGCTACCCATGCCACCCACTTCGGCGCTCATGAAGTACTGAGCATATTCCAGAAGACCTGGAATCACGCCAACGTGTGCATTCTTAACGTAGAAGAACAGAGGACGAGATACTGGGTACTCACCTGTTGCAATGGTTTCCAAGCTTGGCGTCACACCACCCACTGTCGCCACTTGCAAACGGTCACGGTTTTGATCATAGAAGCTCAGACCAAACACACCCAACGCGTTGCTCTGTGCATCCAAACGTGCCAGAGTTTCAGTGTAATCACCTGCAACCTCTACAACACGGCCGTCTGTACGAATCGCATTACAGAAGTTTGTTTTTTCTTCACCAGAAAGCGCCTTCACTTCATCAAAGCTATCGCAACCTGGGTGCACAACTTTTTCTTCGTAGACTTCACGAGTACCGTGGTTAGAACCTGGGATAACCAATAAAATTTCTTGGTCTGGCAAGCTGGCGTCAATCTGGTTCCAACGTGAGTAAGGGTTCGCAACCATTTGACCGTTTTGTGGTACTTGTGCAGCGCCAGCTAAGAATACATGGTGTGGTTCCAAAGCAAAGCTTCCGCTGTCTGTGCGTGATGCAAACACGATACCGTCATAACCGAATTTGACTTCGATCACTTCGGTTACGCCGTTTGCGAAGCAGTTTTCTAACTCGTTAGGACGAATCGCGCGTGAAGAGTTTGCGATATCAATGGTATTTGCACCTACGCCTTGGCAGAATTGACGCAAGCCACCGCCTGAACCGCCTGAACCCACAACAGGCGTTTTGAACTGTGCGAAAGAATTACCGAATTCCTCAGCGACAATTGAAGAAAAAGGCAGTACAGTTGAAGAGCCAGCGATCTGGATCGTATCACGAGCCATTGCAGGGGCTGCAAACGCAACAGCAGTGGCAGCGGTCATGGCAATTGCAAGGGCATTGTTACGAAAGGTCATGTAAGTGTCCTCATTAAGTTAGTGGAGACGACCCACCTAACCTTTAGGAGGATCGCTAATTCTTACTGAGGCTAGTGTGTCTGATAAATGTGACAGAAAAATGAATTAAATATTACATTTGTATTACAGCTGGGAGCGCCCTTAATCTTGGCGTTTTGAATTCATTTAACTTTTTTGGAAATGTGTTGAGTCAACGTTGAACTATTTGGATACGTCATTGATGTACTTTCGCGTTTTATACCTATGTGTGTTGAGCCTGCTGTATGTTCCATCCTTTGGTCATGCTGAGGACCTGTCGAGTTATCCACAGTATCAGCCAACGGCTGTCTTATCAGGCAGTTTACACTCCACTGGATCGGACACGCTCAACGCATTAATGACCCAATTAGCCACACAGTTCGCTCAACTCCACCCTCAGGTCACCCTTCAGGTACAAGGCAGTGGATCATCAACCGCCCCGACGGCACTGATTCAAGGTACGGCCTCCCTAGCCCCGATGAGTCGCCCCATGCGTTTGTCTGAGCGACACGAGTTTGAACAACAGTACGGCTACCCGCCTTTAGAGTTACCCATTGCGCTCGATTTAATCGCCGTGTTTGTCAATAGAGACAATCCCTTAACCCGCATTAGCCTGGTTGAGCTTGATGCACTCTACTCCGTCACTCAGTATCAAAGCGCAGGTATGTCGATTCAACGCTGGGGAGACCTAGGTCTTGAGGGGCGACTGCATGATCAACCCATTACCTTGTTTGGACGCAACGCCGCCTCTGGGACCTATGGTTTTTTTCGTGATTTAGTTCTTTTGGGTGGAGATTTTCGTCCCCAAGTCAGTGAGCAGCCTGGCTCAGCGGCCGTCGTGCGCAGCATTTCTCGCTCATTCAATGGCCTTGGCTATTCTGGCTTAGGCGCAGCGTCCGTGGATGTCAAACCACTCGCCATTTCAATTCGCCCCACGGATGCGGCAATACTGCCCACGGCACAGAATGCATTGGAGCAGCGCTACCCGTTGGCGCGCTTTTTATACCTGTATCTTAATCATCCTCCGTCTAAACCTTTATCGCCCTTGCATGCCGAGTTCATTCGTATGCTCTACTCGACTACGGGGCAATCTATTCTCATGCAGGAAGGCTTTGTAGCTTTACCGGCTGACGAAGCGATCAATATCCTCAGGAGCCTTGATCTAGATGCGTCCTAACCCTAAGCCGAAGCAGGCCAAGCAGTCGGCTTTTCAAACTTGGCGACGCTGTCGAGATGCGGTTATGTCCTTGATGATCCGCAGCAGCGGCTATACCGTCGTTATTTCTTTGTTGCTCATGTTTGTCTATCTCGGTTATCAAGTGTTCCCGATTTTCAAGCCCATCCAAGTCACGCCTATAGAGACTGAACGCCTGTCTGAAGAACACAGGTCATCTTTTCAATGGCACCCAGTCAACCTTGACCCCTCGGCTTTGGTTTACCGACTTGCCGAAAATCAGCGGTCTTTACTCACCACCACTTCAGATGGTGGTATTCAACAGTGGTTTTGGCTGATGGGCGATGCAGGAACTCCCGCCTCTTTTCAAAAGGTACATGAGTTTACATCCCACAGGGCGCCGATACTGGCTTTAATCCCTGAATCTCAACGGCGAGGCTTTTTAAGCTTGGACCAACAAGGGCATCTTGCTATTCACTATGCCCCCACAGGCGAAACCCTGTGGTCAGGGTATTTAACCAATGAACCCATTAAGGCCTATAGCTTGTCCTCGTCCAACCAAATTCTTGGAGTACGGCTGGCCTCTGGCGAAACCCGCTATTGGCATCTGCTGAACCCTCACCCTCAAATATCCATCACCTCATTGCTGCATAAAGTGCAGTATGAGGGTCGCAACCAGGCTGAATGGGTTTGGCAATCTGCGCCATCGGCAGAGTATCATGATGGCAAGTACAGTATTGTGCCGTTAAGTATAGGCACGTTAAAAGCCGCTTTTTTTGCGATGCTGTTTGCCATGCCATTGGCCATAATGGGGGCTGTGTATACGGCCTATTTTATGCCCACACGGTTGCGCAATTGGATCAAACCGAGTGTCGAACTGATGGAGGCTCTACCCACCGTGGTGATAGGGTTTATTGCTGGTATTTATCTGGCCCCCCTCATTGAAGCCTACCTCGTTCAAGTGTTGTTTGGCCTGATCACCCTGCCGTTATACCTCGTTTTGCTCTCGTGGTTATGGTCAATTTTTCCCGACTCAACGCACTATCGCCTAAAATCCAGCCTATGGGTTTTGCTCATTCCGGCGCTAGTGGCATTTGTCTGGGCACTCCCCTATGCCTCTTCGTTATTTGAGTCTTGGGTATTTGCGCAGGACTTACGTCAGTGGTTAGCTCATCACAATATCGATTACGCTCAACGCAATGGGCTGGTGATCGGTATCGCCATGGGGTTTGCGATTATTCCGACCATTTTTTCACTGGCAGAGGATGCATTATCATCGGTGCCAAAACATCTCACCGAAGGGGCATTAGCTTTAGGCGCAACACCTTGGCAAAGCCTACAGGGTGTTATCCTTCCGACCGCCAGCGCGGGTATTTTCTCAGCGATCATTATTGGTTTTGGTCGTGCCTTAGGCGAAACCATGATTTTATTAATGGCCAGTGGAAATACGCCGTTGGTGAATATGAACCTCTTTGAAGGCATGCGCAGTCTGTCTGCCAATATTGCCATGGAGCTGCCCGAAGCTCAGGCCGGCAGCACTCATTATCGTGTGCTGCTGTTATCGGTATTGATCCTGTTTGTGTTTACCTTTGTCCTTAATACGCTGGCGGCGTTGATTCGACAAGGGTTGAAGAAACGCTATCAACAACTTTAAGGAAGCGCTATGAATCGTTGGCTTTCCGGTGGACACGCTTGGATCTGGTTAAGTGCTGGCGCTTTGTCTGTGTCGTTACTATTGGTCGCGATATTGATTGGCTTTATTGCCGTTAAAGGCCTCAGTCATTTCTGGCCTGCGCCCATTTTTGACGTTCATTATCACGAACAGGATGACCCATCGATGCAACGCCTGATCGGACAGCGCATCTCGTATCAAAGCACAGATCAAGGCACACAGGAATACTTATTCAGACGCTCAGAAGCGCAAGCCGCCTATCAAGACTTTATTTGGTTAACGGACGCCCAAATCAACACAATGACTCAGCGCCCAGAATTAATGACATTGGAACACAGGACGTTTGGACGCTTAATTGCAGAGCCCATCTTGCTCCGGCTCAGCCCAACCTCAACGATCACCCCACCCCCTGTAGACTGGCCGGAACAGATTAAAACTGCACAGAAAGATGCCCAATTAACGCTGCTACTCGGCAATGGCGAAGCGTTAACCCTCAATCTGGTTGATATTTTAGAGATTCACTTCCCCAATCAACTGTCATGGGTCGAAAAAATGCAGGTGTTTGGCAAGGGACTCTTGCAGTTTATGGTCGAATCGCCCCGACAAGGTGGAACTGAAGGGGGCATCTTTCCCGCGCTATTTGGAACCGTTATTACCGTCTTGATTATGACCGTTTTCGTGACGCCAATTGGCGTGATGGCCGCTGTGTATTTACATGAGTACGCTCGCCCTGGCTGGATAACCCAGACCATCCGCATTGCAGTCTACAACTTGGCGGGCACGCCCTCGATTGTCTTCGGTGTGTTTGGGCTGGCCTTTTTTGTCTATACGCTCGGTGGCAGTATCGACCAGCTCTTCTATTCAGAGTCCTTGCCGATGCCAACGTTTGGTACCCCAGGTCTTATTTGGGTGTCGTTAACGCTAGCTCTGCTCACGCTGCCTGTCGTCATCGTATCAACGGAAGAAGGGCTCGCCCGTATTCCAAAATCCGTTCGAGAAGGCAGCCTAGCACTTGGTGCCAGCCATACAGAAACCCTGTGGCGCATTGTCCTGCCGCTAACAACACCAGCGATTCTAACAGGCTTGATTCTCGCCATTGCACGCGCCGCAGGTGAGGTCGCCCCGCTCATGCTGGTCGGAGTTGTCAAATTGGCTCCTGAGCTTCCCTTGGATGCGGAGTTTCCATTTTTACACCTTGACCGAAAAATTATGCACTTAGGCTACCATATCTTTGACCTTGCCTTTCAAACAGGCCGGACAGATGCCAGTTTACCCTTCGTCTTCACAACGGCTCTACTGCTCATATTGCTGATCATTTTGCTGAATCTCAGTGCGATCTTGTTGCGCAATCGTTTGCGTGTTCGTTTTCAAGATGACAAGAAGCCTATTTAGATGGATAACACCATGACCCCCTATCAACCAAGGACGCTGCCTGATCCAGGTCAAGCCTTCCCGATTAAACTGTCAATTCGTGACTTCAATTTGAGCTTTGGCCAAACCCCAATTCTCAAATCGATTGATCTGGATGTGATTGCCAATCATGTTACCGCCCTGATCGGCCCTTCTGGCTGTGGCAAATCAACCTTACTGCGCAGCCTTAACCGCTTAAATGACTTATCAACAGAGTGTCGAGTGTCTGGCCAGATACATTTGGATAACCAGGATATCTACGCACCCAGTATGAATATTGCAGACTTAAGACGGCGTATTGGCATGGTTTTCCAGCTTCCAAACCCTTTCCCTAAATCCATTTACGAGAATGTCGCGTATGGATTGCGAATACAAGGCATCCGCAGCCGTCGCCGATTGGACACCGCCATTGAGCATGCCTTGACGCGTGCAGCCTTATGGGATGAAGTGAAAGATCGATTAAACACCAATGCCTATGAGCTCTCCGGAGGTCAACAACAACGATTGGTGATAGCCAGAGCCTTAGCTGTTGAACCTGAAGTTCTGCTGCTAGACGAGCCCGCATCCGCATTGGATCCAATTTCGACACTTAAAATTGAAGAGCTCATCACAGAATTGAAACATAATTACACTATAATCATAGTGACGCATAATATGCAGCAGGCTGCGCGCGTATCGGATTATACGGCTTATCTGCACCAAGGCACTCTCATTGAGTATGGCGAAACACAGCAGCTATTCACAAACCCTCGTAAACGAGCTACCGAAAACTACATTACAGGCCGATTTGTTGAATAACACGATGTGCGTTGACATCAAACAATAATAGGACAACATCATGTTCACAAGTAACGAAGGCTTTTCACGGCACATTTCACAACAATTCAATCATGAGTTGGAAAAAATACGAACTGAACTTTTAGCCATGGGCGGGATTGTTGAGCGGCAAGTCAGTGATGCGATTGAGGCACTGATCAACAATAACCTCGATATGGCTGAAGAGTCGCGACGCATGGATAAGCAAACCAATCAGATGGAACTGAGCATTGATGATCAGTGCACAAAAATGATCGCCACGCGCCAGCCCACGGCCAGTGATCTACGTTTAATTGTGTCAATTAGCCGCTCAGTGACTGACCTTGAACGCATGGGCGATGAAGCCAGCCGCATCTGTAAGCATGCGATCGAGATTGCACAAAGTGGCCCTTCTCCTAAAGGCTATCAAGAGGTTCGTCATATCGGTAAGCTCGTTTCGAGTATGGTCAAAGATGTTCTAACGGCTTTCGCACGCAGCGATCTGGAGTTGGCCTATAACGTGGCCAAACAAGACAGCAATGTGAACATGGAATACCGTACAGCGATGCGCTCCTTGGCCACGTATATGATGGAGGACCCGCGTTCAATCTCTGCCATTTTAAACGTTATGTGGGTACTCAGAAGTCTTGAGCGTATCGGTGATCATGCCCGAAACCTTTCCGAACACTTAATTTATCAAGTCAGCGGCATGGATGTACGTCACCAAAGCCTCATCAGCATTAAACGCTCATTACGCAACGAATCTCCAGACGATGAAATGGAGCTGAACGAAGATAATTAGCCGCTCAGAACGTATCCATTTGCACAAAAATGTTATACTGCCGACCCCATAACAACGGCTATGTGATGTTTTTGTGCACTATTCAGACATTCCACTTAACGGCTTTACACGATCCACTTGGCTCAGTGCAAAACGCAGACCTGCCCTGTCTAGCCACTGGCGCAATTGGCTGTGCGACAAGGGCTCATTAACTGAGGCCCTAATTCGCGCCAGTCACGGACAGTTTTCTGTTAAGCTTCTCTCTCAAAACCTAGCTATCCCCACAAAAGATGAAGCATCCGCCTTGGGCTTAAACCCAAAACAACGTGTTCTCATTCGTGAAGTCGAGCTCTTGGGTCACCAACAACCTTGGGTTTACGCGCGCTCAGTTGTTCCTGTCGCAACACTAAAACAGTGTCATCAGCGTCTGAATCGACTCGGCAGTCGCTCGTTAGGAACGATGCTGTTTACAGACCCAACCATCAAAAGAGGTGACATTGAGCTTTGCCACTTCTACGCCAATGGACAAGCCTACCCGAGCCGCCGCTCTGTGTTTTGGATCGCGGCACATCCGCTACTCGTCACCGAAATCTTCCTACCGCCGATGCAGCAAATTACCTATCACCCTAACGCTTAAGTGCTTTGTAAGATCGTTTAAACGTTTCTATTCTCAACTCTATCTATTACAATAAAGTCTAATTTAGATAAAGGAGTTATATCATGAAACTGAATGTCGGCGGAATTGATCGCATCCTACGAATTGTGATTGGCGCAGCGTTGGTCCTCGCAACCCTGTTCGGTGCACTGCCTATCTGGGGTTGGATCGGTATTGTACCCTTGTTGACGGGATTGGTCGGCTATTGCCCACTCTACCCACTTTTGGGAATTTGCACGAAAAAGTAAGACGTTATTTTGACTCAGCGCCTTAAGGCGTACAATAGCGCCTCTAAAAGGAGCTGAGTCATGAATGTTGCAAATAAAGTTTCCGTTTATATTCGTTTAATGCGTGCTGATCGACCTATCGGCACCTGGCTTCTGCTGTGGCCCACACTTTGGGCGCTCTGGATTGCATCGGAAGGCGTCCCCGCTCCCCATCTCCTCATTATTTTTATTTTGGGTGTATTTTTAACGCGATCGGCTGGCTGTGTCATTAATGACTATGCAGACCGGCATATCGATGGTCATGTTAAGCGCACCGCCAATCGCCCTTTAGCCACTGGCGAAGTCTCTGAGAAGGAAGCCATTTATTTGTTCATCGGCTTAATGCTGATTTCATTCTTTCTCGTTCTTTTTACCAACACCATGACGGTTTTAATGTCAGTGGTGGGCATCGCACTTGCATTCACCTATCCCTTTATGAAGCGCTACACGCATTTACCGCAGGTGGTGTTAGGCGCTGCATTTGGTTGGGCCATTCCTATGGCGTTTACCGCCGTCACTGAAAGTCTGCCAACCCTTGCGCTGTTGTTATATCTCGCAAAAGTGCTCTGGACCGTTGCCTATGACACTCAATACGCCATGGTGGATCGTGACGATGACCTGAAAATCGGCGTTAAATCCACCGCCATTTTGTTTGGTCAGCGCGATGTGCTCATCATTAGCCTTCTTCAATTGTCTGCTTTAGGATTGTTGGCATTTGTCGGCCTGCAGCTCTCTATGAGTGGCTGGTACTATGCGGGTCTACTGGGTGCCGCTGGCTTTTTTGTCTATCAATTTTTGCTGATTCGGCACAGGGAACGCGACCCGTGCTTTAAAGCCTTTTTAAATAATCACCTGGCCGAATTATCCGTTCTGATCGGGATTGTTCTGCATTATGCTGCCTAAACTTGGTTGTTTTCATAAAATAGATAATACTAAGGCCGTGATTGTCATATTTATGTAACAGAAACGTCTTGTAATAGGTATCTGGTTTTTAATGTTGAGGTTTTAGGGATGTCTGTTGCTAAACGGGTATTAATTGTTGATGACGAAGCGCCTATCCGCGAGATGATTGCTGTCGCACTTGAGATGGCTGGCTACGAATGCATAGAAGCTGAGAATGCTCAACAAGCGCATGCCGCTGTATTGGACCAAAAGCCGGATATGGTATTGCTGGACTGGATGATGCCAGGTACGAATGGAATCGATTTCGCGCGTCGTTTACGTCGTGACGAAGTAACGTCCAACATCCCGATTATTATGTTAACGGCCAAAGCCGAAGAAGATAATAAAATTCAAGGCCTTGAAGTCGGCGTTGATGACTACATCACCAAGCCCTTTTCACCGCGCGAATTAGTGGCTCGTCTAAAAACCGTCCTGCGCCGCACGACCCCAAAAGGCATTGAAGAGCCGGTTACCGTGGATGATTTAACACTTGATCCTATTTCTCACCGTGTTTTGTCCAGCAACTCACCCTTAGAACTGGGCCCAACAGAATTCCGTCTGTTGCAGTTCTTCATGACACACCAAGACAGGGCATACTCCCGTGGGCAGTTATTGGACATGGTTTGGGGTGGGAATGTTTACGTTGAGGAGCGCACGGTTGATGTGCACATTCGCCGCCTTCGCAAAGCACTGGGCGAACGACACGATTATTTAATTCAAACCGTGAGAGGAACAGGCTATCGGTTTTCAGCTCAACTGAGTTAGAGTTAACCTTCTACTTAGCATTGAACCAACCCGCTATGGACCCCCATATTTATGGTTATCTCCAAACCAAAATTGTTTGTTAGCCTATTCACTTTTTGTGTTGTCGGGGGTTTGGTTGGGTTCGTCACTGAGCACTTTCTGCTTGGCTTATTGCTGGGCTCGCTCTCGTGGAGCCTCTATCAGTTGCGACAGTTTCAGCGTTTATATGCCTGGGCCATCAAAACAGACAACAGTGAACCACCGGATCTGCCGTCCTCTTGGGGCGATTTATCCTATGCTCTGTATCGCTTACAACGCTCCAACAAGGAGCATGAAACAAAGCTCCTGTCGGTCATCAGACGCTTCCAACAATCCTCCGCTGCGTTAGAAGATGCCGTTGTCATTATTGATGCCAGAGACAAGTTAGAATGGTGGAATCGATCAGCTGAGCGCTTATTGGGCCTCAAACCCAAAATCGATAAGAAAAAGTCCATTCTCAACCTACTGCGCGACCCGCGCTTTATTCGTTATTACAAAAAACAAGAATACTCCGAACCCTTTGAGTTAATGTCACCCGTTCATCACCAGATGACATTGCAATATCACATTACTCGATTTGGTGAAGGTGACAGACTCCTCGTTGCACGTGATATCACCCGCCTTAAGCAGCTTGAGCAGACTCGCCAAACCTTTGTCGCGAATGCATCCCATGAGTTAAGAACCCCGCTAACGGTGATTCGAGGGTATCTTGAAACCTTCTTAGATCAAGAGTTACCCAAACCCATTATGCGTGGCTTAAGCCAAATGCAGCAACAAACCTTGCGCATGGAAAGTCTAGTCAGCGATTTGCTGTTACTGTCACGTTTAGAGTCAAGCCAACACGTGAAAGATGAGCAACCCGTTAACCTTCCTTCTCTTCTATATCGAATCAAGCGTGACGGCATATTACTCAGTGGTACAAAAGAACACATCCTGACACTCAACATTGCGTCAGATAAAGACCTGCTCGGACAACCGAACGAACTTCACAGCGCCTTTTCCAATTTGGTATTTAATGCCGTCAGGTACACGCCAGAAGGGTGTGAAATAAAGATAGAATGGCGAAGCGACGCATCCGGCGGGCACTTAAGTGTCATTGATAACGGGCGCGGTATTGAATCACACCATATTCCGCATCTCACCGAACGCTTTTACCGCGTTGATGAAGGGCGATCATCGGAAACAGGCGGCACTGGACTGGGTTTATCCATCGTCAAACATGTCTTGGCTCGGCATGGCGCCAAACTTGAAATCAAAAGCAAATTGGGTGTGGGCAGTGAGTTTATCTGCCATTTCCCTGTTGATATGCTCACCGACGTAGAAATTGAAGAGTCTGAAGTAGATAATAACATCAGTCACCACTGACTCAGTGGAGAGTTTTTAGCCAATATCTGTGGAGTACACCTGATGTTTGCAATCCGTGTTCATGCGTTCGAACCCGACAATTTAGTCTACGAAGAAACCGAGCAGCCAAAAGCAGGCCCTGGCGAAGTCTTAATTCGCAATCAAGCGGCTGGCGTCAACCCAATCGATTGGAAAACCTGCTCAGGTGGCGGCGCTTCTGGCTTCATTGAACAATTTCCTTTTATTCCTGGATGGGAATTTAGCGGTATTATTGAAGCCTGTGGTGAAGGAGTTGACACTTTTAACGTAGGAGACGCTGTTTTAGGGTTCGTTCGTTTTCCAACACCCGCCAGTACCTATGCCGAGTATTTAACAGCGCCAGCTGACCAAATCGCACTGCGTCCAGAAGGATTGGATGCCTTAACCGCTGGCGGTTTAGGCTTAGCGGGCTTAACAGCATGGCAAGCCTTATTCGACAAAGGCGAGCTAAAAACGGGACAAAAAGTGCTGGTTCTAGCGGGTGCGGGTGGAGTGGGTCATTTAGCTGTTCAATTAGCTGCCATCCATGAGGCGCAAGTCAGTGCAACCTGTTCAACGGCCAATATTGAGTTTCTTCAAAGCTTGGGTTGCCAAGAAGTGATTGACTACACACGTGCTGATATGCGTGATTATGCAGACACCTTTGATTTAATTATCGATGGTGTAGGCGGCGATACGGCCATCAATGCTTTGATTACGCTGAAACCCGGTGGACGCATGGTGACCTTACCTTCCGTCACAGCCGCTCAGGTTACCGCTGCGGCAGAAGGCACCGATGTCACCGTTGAGCCGATCCGTGTGGTGCCTAACCCACAACAACTGGCATCCCTTGCCAATTTAGTGGCCGACGGCAAGTTGATTTTAAAGCTGGCGAAGACCTTCCCCTTATCGGATGCCGCCGCCGCTCATAAACTGAGTGCAACAGGCAAAACCGTGGGTAAGATCCTGCTCAGTATTTCGGAATAAGACCTATTGGCTGCAGAACTGCTGCTTTTGACGCAGCAGCAATCTGCAGCCTTCGCCAGCAATATCCGCATCCCAACATCCGTAACGCGCCCAGTTCTTCTCTTCTTCGGTGGCTTTTTCATTGAACTCAGGGACATCTGCACAGAAGTTTTCGCTCGGTTGAGCCACTTCTAAACAGGCTTTTAACTGAATGCCCTGATTGACCGTGCAGGCGTAGGTCGAATCGGTGCAACTTGCATAGTCGCTGAGCGCGCGGGTCACACAAGTCTCTTGATCTGAGACGTCTCCGAGCGCTAGGCCCTTCGCTCGATACTGCTTAGCCTCTTCTGCTCGTGTTTCATTAAAAGACTCCAACCACTGTGGCGATTGTTGCCAAGCGATAAGTCCAATAGCAACTAGAAAAACAAGACTGAACAGAACAATTTTACGACGCATGAAAAGCTCGCTTTAAGACCGACGACGATACAGGCCTGCGATGGTGATCAGCAAACCCAAACAAGACAGCAACATTCCACCATTGACCAGCAACGGCTTGCGAGTCATCAATGGCACAAAGGGATGTTGTTGCGACGAGTCACAGACTGCTTTGACATAATTCCAAGAGCCTCCGCTGGCCAAACAATCGTCGACCCACATCAGCTCACGAAAAAATATAAACAGCAGAACAAGACCGGGAATAATCAGTAGACACAAACCAATTCTAAGCATTACTCGCTATCACTAATACCAATGTTACTAATACCCTGATTTTCAGCCAACGTCCGAAGACTTTGAATAAAGGCTTTATCAGGATGCTCCTGACTCAAAATGCGCTCGAACACCTCTTCTGTAAAGGCATCTTCGTCTTGCATGAGTTCATGCGTTGAAATAAAGCGCATCAGATCAACATCTGACATCTGAGTGTCCGCTTGATTCACTTCAATAAAGGTCGCGACGGACTCATGCGATAAGCTAATCACACTCAGCACCTCGGACGCATCTTCTTCCAATATGCAGGTCAGGGTTGAGTACAAGGCTACAATCGCATCATGGGCTGGCATGGCGCCATACATATCAAACTCATCTAAAGATGGAATGTTGCTATCAATATGATCCAATTGAACTTCAAAGTTCATTTTGGCGCCACCGGATAAGTGCTGCCAAACGCCATCCATGACGGTGCGAACCTTAGCGGTATCACCAAAATTCAATAATTTGGAGAAAAGCATGAAGTTCGGCAACATGCGTTCAGTAAACGCAGCCGACACTGCGGTCAGTTGCCAGGGTTTCAGCTGATTCAATTGCTTGATAAGAGTTTGACTATCGCCCATTGAGCGCTCCGCATAATTGGCTTGTGTTAAGTCTATTGTACGTGCTTGAGTCTCGGATCTGTAGCATCAATGGCTTTTTTCACGCATTTGTCGCAAACAAATACAGACGACAGTGTAAAACGCTTCGTTCAAGCCAACTTTCATTGCTATACTAAAGCCTTGAAACCAATTGCTCCGACAGGAACCAGAGTTGAACCCCTTCAATCTTCTTAAATCGATTGCAGAGTCGCGTGAAAAACTGCGTAAATCTGAGCAAAAAGTGGCTGACTATGTGTTAGCAAACCCCAATGACGTCATTCATATGCGAATTGTGGATTTAGCTTCTGAAGCCAACGTGAGCGAACCCACCGTTGTCCGTTTTTGTCGGGCACTCAACTATGATGGTTTTCAAGACTTTAAACTGACGTTAGCGCAAGGGTTGGCGAGCAACACCAGTTTTGAAAAATTCTCGTTAGACACCAAAGACACCGTTATCGAGTTCAAGCAAAAGATTTTTGACTCGATGATTGGCAACCTGATTAACATTCGCGAACAGCTTGATCCAGAAACCCTAGAAGAAGCCATCGATGCGCTCGCCAAAGCCAATCGTGTTGAGTTCTATGGGTTTGGTGCATCAGCACCCGTTTGCTCGGATGCTCAGCATAAGTTTTATCGACTGATGGTCTCGGCTGCCGCCTACTCCGACCCGCACATGCAAACCATTTCGGCGGTCACGCTGCGTCAAGGTGATGTGGTCGTTGCCATTTCACAAACCGGCCGCACGAAAGACTTGCTCCATACGGTGAAGTTAGTCAGAGAGACGGGCGCAACCGTGATTACTCTGTGTCCAGGCACCACTCCCTTAGCAGAGCTCGCCACGATTCCAATCCACGTTGACGTCGAAGAAGATAAAGATCTCAGCACCTTAATGTCGTCTCGTGTGGTGCATTTGGTCGTCATTGATATTTTAGCCGTGGGCGTGGCCATGAAGTTGGGCCCTAGCTTGTTTGACCATTTAAAGACCATCAAACGAAGCTTACGCAGTTTGCGGCAGAACGACCGTCTACTGCCGACACGTCGTCAAAACGATTTAACCGATTAAGCCATAAAACGTCATTATTCTGTCATTTTCCCTCTATATGATCAGTCCGTAGATCAAAAATTAACCGTTTGCAATTGATCTCAGCCCTAAAATCGGTTAATAATTGATCTGTGACAACCTTTGGAGCCGGGCGAGGCATCCTAGGCCGACGCCCGTGAGTCTGATAATTCAGATCGGAGTGGTCATTATGCTGATACGTAGTGAACAGGATCTATCGCCAATTCAAACGGAAGTATTCGACCTGCTGATTGGGTACGATGTTGAACAAACAAACATGCGTAAGAAGCTTGCTTCTAAACGCTTATTGGAGGCACGTCGAGCCATTGAAAAACGACGAGAAGAACTTGAACTTGCCGCCTTTACGGATCAAGAAAGCTGGTTTGAAGGTTAATTAAGTACTTTGAATTTGTGAGACAAGTGATTAAGGACTTGTCTCATATGTTTTAGGTTATCCATTTATCCAGCAACATATTTATAAACAGATCGGCAGAGGGGGCTACACTTGTTGACGTTCGTTTGACAACGCCAATGACTCTCTTTAAAGGTAAATCCGTAATATATCGAAACGTAAGCATATTACTTTCATTCACAGGTAAGGCAAGTCTCGGTACCACTGCAATACCTAACCCCATCTCGACCAATCCTAATGAGGTCGATAAGTGTTGGACCTCATAAAAACCATTAAGCTGAACGTTTCTCTCTACTAATGCTGTATTGAGCAGTATTCTATTACCGCTGTCTTTACTTACAGTAATCAATTTATAGGGTTCAAGGTCTTTCCACAAAATGGTTTTTTTTTCTGATAATGGATGATCTCTTCTGAGACAGAGTACAAAAGGGTCGTCAAGTAATGGCGTAAAACTGACCTCTGGGTACTGAGCAATTGCCATATTAATCCCAAAATCCGCATCCCCTCGAATCACACACTCTAGGCCTTCATTCGCACTTACATCCAAAATTTTAATTCTAATTCCTGGATATTTTTGGTTGAAGTTACTGATGACCGTTGGCAAAAAATAAAAAGCGGCTGTCGGTATACAGGCAATTGTCACCTTACCTTTTTGGTGACTGGCCATATCTTTAATACCTAACACAGATAGTTCAAAGTCTTCCAACATTCGACGTGCTTTAGGTAAAAACTCTCTGCCCGCAGGCGTTAGCCATGTTTTCCGAGTCGTTCGCTCAAATAAAGCTGTACCAAGTAACGACTCTAAGCGTTGCATACGTCGACTCAGAGCCGGTTGTGACAAGTGAACAAACTGAGCGGCTTCATGAAAATTACCACTATCAGCTATTCGAATAAATATGGCTAAGTCTTTGAATTCTATTTGATGCATTGATTATTATTGCAAAATTGTTATCAATTGCCGATTATATTTTCATTTGATGCAAAAATCAACTTTATGAAATTATGGCCGTGTAAACAACTAAACATCGAGCCACTAAAATGACTAAAACGATTTCATGTACTTTAATGAGAGGCGGTACTTCGAAAGGGCCAATCCTAAAGTTAGATGAGATGCCTAGCTCCATAGAGGAATGCGCGGATCTTTTACGGGAAATTATGGGTTCTGGGCATGAACTTCAAATTGATGGAATTGGTGGAGGCTACAGCTTAACGAGTAAAGTAGCGATGGTGGGACCCTCATCTGATGAAAATGCTGATGTTGATTATTTATTTGCACAGGTTGGCACGCGTGATTTAAAGGTAGACTTCTCACCGAATTGCGGGAATATGCTATCGGCCGTAGGTCCCTTTGCAATAGATAATGGCTTAGTAACACCACAAGATAATATCACCTGTGTTAGAATACGAAACCTAAACACAAATAAAATCATTCATGCAGACGTAAAGACAGCGAATGGCGAGGTTGTTTATACAGGTGACACATTTATCAGTGGCGTTCCTAACTCAGCGGCTCCTATTAAATTAACATTCTTTGATGTAGCGGGTGCTAAAACAGGGAAGCTTTTTCCAACAGGAAAATCAATCGATATTATTGATGGCGTTCCTGTGACATGTATCGATGCTGCAACACCTTGCATTATTATAAATGCAAAGGATGTTGAAAAAACAGGTTATGAGCAACCATCCGAACTAGACAACGATTTAATTTTCATGGAAAAACTAGAGTCCATTAGAATTCAAGCGGGTATTTTAATGGGCCTGGGAGATGTAACAGATAAAGTGATCCCTAAACCCGTCATCGTTGCTAAACCAAAAGATGGGGGCAATATTTGCGCACGGTACTTTGTACCAAACTCGTGTCATAAATCCTTAGCCGTCACGGGCAGTATTGCTATATCCACCTCGTATGCGATGGAAAATACTGTAAGCTCTAACTTAATTGAAAATAAAAATATAGGAGATGATAATGAGATAACCATTGAGCATCCTTCTGGAAAAATTGACCTATCCGTTAAAATTCGAGATGGAAAACCCGAATCTGTCAGTTTAATCAGAACGGCACGCAAAATTTTGACCGGAACAATTTACCTTCCATAATAACAGAAAAAACCAGGAAATCTAAAATGAAAAAAATAATTATAGCAGGCCTTGTTGCAACCTTTTCTTTAATAAGCTCACCTTCTTTTTCACAAGAGGTTCCCTCTAATATTGAGTGGACCATTCCCTTTGGAGTCGGAGGTGGCACCGATGTATGGGCCAGATTCATTTCACCTCACCTATCAAAGCAACTTGATACACCCACAACATTCATTATCAAAAATGTTCCAGGGGGTGGATCGATCACAGGTACGAACCTTTTTTATCAGAGAGCACGAGAAAACGGTAGTAATATCATTGGTATCTCCGCCTCCACCATTTTTCCGTTAATGTTGGGAGACTCTCGTGTCAGATACAGCTTTGATAAATGGACTCCTTTAATGGCGTCTCCAACAGGTGGCGTTGTTTATATTCAACCTGAATTCAATGTAACCTCTGCAGAGGACTTACATAAAATTCAAGATGTCGTTTTACCCTTTGCAGCTCAGGGCCCTACACAGCTTGAGCTCCCGGTCTTAATAGCGCTCGATATGCTCGGTCTTAATGTTCGCGCTGTATTTGGGATGACGAGCCGTGGTGAAGGTCGTTTAGCGTTTGAAAGAGGTGAGTCGAAAATTGATTTCCAAACTACATCCGCTTACATAAACTCCGTAGCTGGTTTAGTCAATGATGGCAAAGCCATTCCTTTATTTTCATTAGGTATTTTGGATGAGTCTGGAAAAACAATCAGAGACCCGGCTTTCCCAGACATTCCAACCTTTGAAGAGTTTTATACGTTAAGTAAAGGAGAGGAGCCTTCTGGCCTCCAATACGAAGCCTATAATAAATTTATGACGGCAGGTTTTGCGCTACAAAAAGCTATACTCATTCCCAGCAAAGCTCCTGAAAGTGTAAAAACTAAACTATTGGAAGCCTTAACAAAGATGGTTGAGGATCCTGACTTTAAAAATGATGCTATGGAGCAAATTGGTCCCTACGAAAATATTCTTGGGGAGCTTGCTGGAGCACATTTAGAACAAGCCATTGCAATGACGCCTGAGTTACATTCCTGGGTTAAAGATTGGTTAAAGTCTAAGTACAATGTAACGATTGAATAACTATTATAAAAAACCGGGAGCACTATAACTCATGATTGATTTAGTAGACGCACTCGGCCAAATATTAACTTTCGCCCATTTTAGCCATTTGCTAATGGGCGTTGTTATTGGCCTTATTGTTGGAATCATTCCAGGTCTTGGCGGTATTGCTGGGATGTCACTGCTTTTACCCTTCTTATACGGCATGGATCCTAGTGTCGGCTTAGGTATGTTGATGGGGTTAATTGCTGTGATCCCAACAGGGGATACATTTGCATCTGTTCTGATGGGAATTCCCGGCTCTAGTGCATCACAAGCGACCGTTATGGATGGTTTCCCTCTTGCGAAAAAAGGCATGGCCGCTCGCGCTTTATCCGCGGCTTTCACCTCATCCTTGCTGGGAGGCCTTGTCGGCGCTCTAATACTCAGCATTTTTATCGTGGTCGCACGACCACTTGTCCTTGCGTTCTCATCAGCCGAACTCTTTATGCTAACTCTGCTGGGGTTAAGTGTCGTCGCCACCTTATCGGGTGGCAATATTTTTAAAGGCTTAGCCGCCTGCGGTATTGGGCTCTTAATTGGAACCATCGGTTCAGCGCCAGCAACAGGTGAGTTTCGAATGACGATGGGGATTGATTACCTATATGATGGCATCCCCCTCGTAATCATTGGATTAGGTATTTTTGCTCTACCCGAAATCATCGACTTACTGATCAAGAACAAGTCTATATCCAGTAAATCTGTGTCATTAGGACAAGGCTGGATTACAGGGATAAAAGATGTATTTTCCAATCTACCATTGGTCGGTAAATGCTCTGTTTTTGGTAGCTTAGTCGGAGCTATACCCGGCTTAGCAGGCTCTGTAGTCGATTGGATGACCTACGGGTTCGCAAAACAATCAAGTAAAGATAACTCTCAATTTGGTCATGGCGACATCCGTGGCGTCATTGCACCTGAGTCAGCCAACAATGCCTGCGCCAGTGGCAGCATGATTCCAACAATTCTATTTGGCGTTCCGGGTTCAGGTACAGCGGCGGTATTTTTAGGGGGGATGCTGTTACTCGGTATTCAGCCTGGGATTTCGATGGTCGATGCTAATCTTAGCCTTACCTATACCATCGTATGGTCTCTTGCGTTAGCCAATATACTCGGGGCGCTGCTCTGCTTAACCATGGCCTCGCCTGTTTCGATGCTAACGCGCATCCCATTCAGTAATATGGCACCTATTCTGCTGTCAATCATACTGTTTGCAGCTTATCAGGCTACAAATAATGTGGCTGACTTAGTTGTACTCTGTGTCATTGGCGCGATTGGTATTCTGATGAAACTCTCCGGTTGGTCAAGACCTGCGTTTCTAATCGGTTTTGTACTGGCACCGGGTGCAGAAAACTATTTTTTCCAGAGTATTCAGTTTCATGGATTTAACTGGATTGATAGGCCTGGCGTTCTCATTATTGGCTCTTTAATTCTGATTAGTTTTCTATTGCCGATTATCAAAAAAATACGCTCTAAAAAAGATACAACGTCTATTCCTACAGAAAAAGAAAAAGTTGAAGTGTTGGATATCATGATTATCATGTTAACCATTGCATTTTGTGCATTTTCATTTTTTAGCATCTACGAGAGCACTAAGCTGACTAAAGCATTTCCTCTTGTCGCGTTATCAATCACGGTAATTTCGATTATCGGAATTTTTGCCTCTTGCAAACTTTCATTGATGGGTAGTGAGTCTAAGATGTACTTTAAAAAGGAAATTATCTACATTACGGCCTTCTTATTTGTATCTTTAGCTTACTATTACATTGGGTTTATCGCCTCATCAATTATCTTTATAGCGCTATTTTTACATTATCTTTCCGAAGTTAAAGCTAAAAAGATCATATTGATTGTTGTCGGTTTCGTAGCTTTTTTAACAGTCATGAAGATACAAATGAATGTTTATTATCCAGAAGGGATAATAGATCCATATTTGTACAAGATATTGCTTATTAATTAGTCCTATATACTCTCATGAGTTCAAAAAGGGTGTGAGTGCATCCGTGCTCACGCCCTTTTATCGTTTGCAGGAGAGGAATGTATCATCCCCAACACACAGACTGATCAAAATGAATACTGTCCTGTGCAATCGTCCGTAGTTGCTGGATCAAGAGACGCGAGTCATCTCGCCGCCATTGAAACGCATAGGATAAGGGTCTTAACTTTGGAAAGTGCTGCAGTCTGATCAAATCGCCACGCCGAATCAAAGACTCAGCCCAAGCAGAAGGTAAAAATCCAACGGCCAACCCCTGTTGAATCATGCCCGCTAAAGCACCTAAATTTTCACAGAAAAGGTGTTGAGCAGGCGTCACTTGATACTGCGTTAACCAGTCATCTAAAATGCGCACGGTGCCTGCTCCTCTTGGCAAGGTTACTAAGCGCTCACTCACTAACGACTCAGGACGCATCTCACTCTCCTGATCCTTGCGTGTTGCGGCCATCACCCACTCGAAATTGGCCTCACCTATAATGTACGAGGCAATGACACTTCGCGTGGAAGGACCGGCAATGATCGCAAAATCTAACTCCCCTGCTTCAAGCTCCTCCTCAAGTTGCTGACCCACGGCTACCGTGGTTTCAACACGAAGATCTGGATGTCGCTGCTGAATCCTTGCAATCATCTTGGGTAGCCAGGTTAAAGACGTCAATTCACCAACGCCAAAACGGCAGCGACCGGATAAGGTAATTGCTTTGGTCGCCTGTTGTTGGAACTGATCAGCACTGCGCAAGACATTGAGGGCGTAGGGCAATAGCTCCTTACCAAAGGGGGTCAGGACCGCATGACGGGCTGAACGGGAAAATAGCTCTGCATTTAACAAGCCCTCTAGCTCAGAAATTCGCTTGGATAAAGATGACACCGATATATTCAAGCGCGTGGCAGCCACCGAAAAGTTGTTGCAAGACGCTGCCCAATAAAAGGCTTCCAGCTGTTTAAACGTCATATGCACCTTTACTGTTGAATAAAATCGAAATAATAGCATCGATATTATTCGCTTTTTAAACAATTTTACATTTCGTAGACTGATGCTCATATCTTTACACCAGTTCTTATTTAGATCGCTTTTTATTTAGATCGCTTGGGAGATTTAGGCATGCCACGTTCCTTACACGAGTTCTTATCACTGCAGGATTTTGAAGCTGCTGCCAAACGCCAGCTGCCAAAACCACTGTACGGATACGTTTCAGGCGCTGTTGAAGACAATCAGTCCTTACATGCCAATCGCCATTCGTTTGCACAGTACGCTTTCAAACCCCGGTTTTTAGTCGATGTGTCTAAACGTGACACGTCAATGGAGTTGTTTGGCACGCGCTACACGACACCGGTCGGAATTGCCCCTATGGGGATTGCAGCCTTAACCAGCTATCGAGGCGATGTTGTCCTTGCTGAAGCGGCGAAGGCCGCGGGCGCGCTCTGTATCATGAGTGGGTCTTCACTTATTCGTCTTGAGGAGGTTATGGAAGCCGCACCTGGAACCTGGTTCCAAGCCTATTTACCCGGTCACCAAGAACAGATTGATGCCTTAATTCAACGCGTCGCACAGGCCAAGGTTAAAACACTGGTGATTACCGTGGATATGCCCGTTGCCGCCAATCGCGAAAACAATATTCGCTCAGGCTTTTCCACACCTCTGCGCCCTTCTCTATCGCTCGCTTGGCAAGGTATTAGCCACCCTCGTTGGTTGATTAATACTTTTTTTCAAACCTTGATACGCCATGGCATGCCGCATTTTGAAAATAATTACGCCACACGTGGTGCACCAATTATGTCTCGCAATGTGTTAAGGGACTTTTCAGACCGCGGCCATTTAACCTGGGATCACATCACTCAAATTCGTCAACAGTGGCGAGGTGAGCTGGTGATCAAGGGTATTCTGCATGTTGAGGATGCCCTGAAAGCACAACAGATAGGCGTTGATGGCATTATTCTGTCCAATCACGGTGGACGACAACTGGATGGCAGTATCGCTCCCTTGGACGTATTGCCCGAGATTGCGGCGGCTACGCAGAGGATGGAGATACTGCTCGACAGCGGTGTGCGACGCGGGACGGATGCACTCAAAGCCATCGCGCTGGGTGCTAAGGGTGTCTTAATTGGACGACCCTTTAATTATGCGGCCACCATTGCCGGACACGCTGGCGTCGCGCATGCGCTTAAACTCATTATGGACGAAGTAGATCGGGATATGGGCTTACTAGGCGTCACAGACTTGGCTCAACTCTCCAAAGAGTATCTTGCTCGACGGGAGCACTACTGAATAGAGATCATTTAATGCAGAACCTACACCTTACTGAGACATTAATACCTTGAAACTCATACGTTATATTTATTCTCGGTTAACCGAAGATTTATTACTTCTGTCTCTGATGATCGGTTTTGTGGTGTTAATCGCCATGATGCCCGGCTACCTAAAAGACTTACCTCAACTGGTCGAGTGGAATACGATTGCAATACTGGTGGGGTTAATCGTTTTAAGTCGAGGCCTTGAAGACAGCGGTGCGCTCACCCGCGCAGGGTTGTTTTTGCTCACTCACATGCATACGGAGCGAAAGTTAGCGGTCGCCATCGTCATTTTTTCGGCTTTATTGTCAGCGGTCATAACCAATGATGTTGCGCTGTTCATTGTTGTTCCACTCACGCTTGGGCTTAATCGAGTTGCCAAAATACCAGTCGGAAAGTTAGTCATTTTCGAGGCATTGGCCGTCAATGCAGGTTCAGCCGCGAGCCCCATCGGTAATCCACAAAATCTGTACCTTTGGCAACTCAGCAATGACAGTTTTATGTCCTTTTTAACCATGATGCTGCCCATTTCTCTGTGGATGTTATTGGTTGTTCTGCTACTTGCGATATTTGCTTTTAAAAATGAACGCGTTGAGTTAGATGGTTGCCACACAAGCGCTCCCCTGTTATTGCCACTCTTTTACCTCTCCTTGCTCAGCTACCCTATCTTTCTGATCTTGGTCGAGTGGAACTATGTGATGATTGGTGTCAGCGCAGTGTTGATTGTTTTTTTAACAGGCTGGCGCAAGATTTTATGGAGCGTGGACTGGCAGATTATTCTCATCTTTATTTTGATGTTTATTGTGCTAGGTCTACTCGCCAAATTGCCTATCATGGCCGTGGTCGCACAATATCTTATTGACCTCCCTGGGCATGAGATCACAGCAGCAATTATTCTCTCACAGATGATTTCAAACGTACCCGCAACCCTTTTCTTGTCTGAATTTACTCAGGATGGATACAAGCTGGCTTGGGGCGCTAATGTTGGGGGATTTGGGCTTGCCATAGGTTCTCTAGCGAATCTCATCGCACTGCGCTTAAGCAAGCAAAAAGGCCTGGGGTTACACTTCCATGTTTGGTCAATTCCAGTGTTATTGCTCAGCTCTTTGGGAGCATTTTTTTTAGCACCATGGTTTTTTTAATGAATCAGTATCGATAATTCCACCACACTTAGCACTGATCAACTCGGCTTTGACGCTTTGCGTGGCCGCATCCATACAGTCGTTAGGAAGGCAAACGGCTAAACAACGACACCTAAGAAAGCGCCAACGACTGCCCCCCCTATCACCACCAACCAAGCAGGGCATTTCCAAAACATCAGCGCAACCAAGGCAACTAACGCCAAACCAAAGTCTTGAGGGCCTTGAATGGCGCTGGTCCAGACAGGTTGATAAAGTGCCGCGAGCAGCAATCCCACAACCCCTGCATTAATACCCAAGAGTGCTGCTTGCATCCGCACATTGCGGCGTAGGCTTTCCCAAAACGGAAGTGCACCGAGGACTAAGAGAAATGAAGGAATAAAAATAGCCAAGAGCGCAATCAAGCCGCCCCACACCCCTGTCGGCCCCTCATTCATTGAGGCACCCAGAAATGCCGAAAAGGTAAACAAGGGGCCCGGTACCGCTTGCGCTGCCCCGTAGCCTGCAATAAAGGCGTCGGGGTCAACCCAGCCACTGGGAACAACTTCGGCTTGCAACAAGGGTAATACCACATGACCGCCACCAAACACCAATGAGCCTGATCGGTAAAAAGCATCCACAAGGGCAAGGGTTTGGTTCGAGTACACACTGGCCAGTAGTGGCAGTCCAAACAACAGAATGACAAAAAGGCCTAACCAGACACCCCCAGCACGCGCAGAGATAACAAGTGGCAAAGGATCATGATCCGCTTGCTCTTGGGCCTTAAACAGAAAAAGGCCTAGAATACCGGCTAACACAATGACCCCCACTTGTCCCCAGACAGAGGGAATCAGCAAGACAAAGCAGGTCGCTGCCACCATCAACGTGATGCGCTGAACATCCGGACAAAGACTACGTGCCATCCCCCAGACGGCCTGAGCCACGATAGCAACGGCAACCACTTTTAACCCCTGCAAGACGCCATGCGGCATCGCCTCTTCATAGCTGGCGATACCCAACGCAAATAGAATCAGAGCCAGGGCTGAAGGCAAGGTGAACCCGGTCCAGGCCGCCAACGCGCCGCTATAACCCGCCCTAGATAAGCCGATGGCAATGCCAACCTGACTACTGGCAGGTCCTGGCAAAAACTGGCACAAGGCAACTAAGTCTGCATAGCTGCGCTCAGACAACCATTGTCTTCGGGTCACAAACTCCTCTCGAAAATAACCAAGATGAGCAATCGGCCCGCCAAACGAGGTTAACCCCAATCGAAGAAAAATCAGAAAAACAGACCAAGCGCTCTGATTTGTTTCGTGAGTTTCGCGCATACAGACTCCTTGAACCTTATAAAATCAATCAGGCTAACTGATTATAGAGACACTTTTTTGACATCGAAATAGTTTGACAGGCGCTGCCAAACGCCGCTAGCCGCAACCCAAAGGGTATTCCCTTCGTATAGTCCATTATTTGCCATAAAGTCATTGCTTGCAGCACCGGCTTCCTGACAAATCAATAACCCCGCTAAGGCATCCCAACTATTCAAATGGGCTTCAAAATACCCATGTACCTGTCCAGATGCCACGTGGCACAGCATTAAAGCGCCAGCACCAAAGCGACGATATTCGATATTTTCTTCAATAATCAGGTGCTCAAGCGTGTTTAAATAGTGATTCAGTGGATGACGATTTGAGCGCCCAAGCCCGACTACCACGCGCTCAGGCAGTGGCTCCACAATCTTGAGTGTTGCTCCATTTAGAGTCGCTCCTTTGCCTTTCTGAGCAATAAACAGTTCATCCCGGTCAGGCGCATACACGATGCCCAATTGGATAACATTCTTCACAACATACGCCACCGAGATACACCAATAGTCCATGCCCAGCGTAAAGTTGGTGGTGCCATCAATCGGATCGATCACCCAAATACCGTCTTTTCCCTCTTTTACACCGCTTTCTTCGCCTAAAAAGCCAGAGTTTGGAAACGCTTGCGCCAAGTAGTTTTGCAGCGCGTTTTCAACAAGAATATCGGCTTGTGAGACAAAATCCTGATCAGCTTTAGTGGTGATGTTTAGACCCTCATCACGGATCACCTGAGCTTGCTGACCGATTTCAACAATTGTGTCTATAATGTTTTGTAAGGTTTCGGCTTCGATCCGCATAGAAAAATTATCCTAGATTAATAACAGGGCTGGTATAACGTACGACCAGAGAAACGGGAACCTTTATCAAACGTGCCGCTTGATTAGGCGATTTATTTCGGCTTTCAAGACAATTGAGCGCTTCAGAACACAAGGCGGGAATATCTTGATTAAGTGTGGTCAATCGGTAGCTGTACTGGGCTGTCTGAGGGGTGTTATCAAAGCCGATTAAATGAAAATCCTTAGGCGCATCAAACCCTCGCTGGCGCATACCATCTAAGAAACCACAGGCCAATTGGGCATTTGCACAGAAAATGCCCTGAGGTAACCCCTGACTAAGATCGAACGCGAGCGCAGCCGCTTCACCGCCTTCGTATCCATCCTGCTCTGCGATAACCTGTTGAACAGAATGTGGCCCAACTTTGGCGCTCTCAAGCGCTTGCTCAAATGCCAAACCACGTTGCACCCCGGCCCAAGTGGAGCCCGCGTAATTTAACCAAGCAAAGCGATGACACCCCCACTTTAGAAAGTGATCCGTCGCCAATACAGCCCCTTGCTGATTGTCTGAGCAAACAAAATCAACCAATGGGATATCCAATTCACGATTAATGCCCACGACTGGGATTTTGAATTGAACACATTCGTTTACAAGCGTCGCTGGCGGTTGACCGGATGTGACAATCACGCCAGACACGCGAAACTGAGTAAACTGACGCATGGTCGCTTCTAACTCTTTGTCTGAGTTCACTTCTGTTACCAATGCTTGATAGCCACGGCGCTGAATCATGTGAATCAACCCTTCCAGCAAACTGCTGCGAAACGGATCTTTAATGCGTGCAACAACGACACCAATTAACTGGCTGCGCTTACGGTTTAAACCTTGCGCAAGGAAATTGACTTGATAGCCCAGCTCCCTAGCCGCCGCAATGACCTTTGTCTTGGTTTCGGGGGCGATACTGCCCTTGTCACTTAAGGCGCGAGACACCACCGCACGCGACACTCCGGCATGATCGGCGACGTCTTGGGCGGTAATGCTTTTATGAGGCTTACTCATGGCAACGCCCTTGTACCAGCTTGTCCAGTGGAACACCAAGATCTAAATCCAAGCGTAGGCCGTCATAGGATAAGAACACCTGAGGATTCCCTGTAATCTGAGCCTCTATATGAGGGATTTCTTCATCGTAACAGTGATAAAGCCCTAATACTGGCAAGGAAAGCGATTGCTGCAGCGCTAAACAACTCACAACATCGCCATGAGAAGCCTCTTTTGATAAGGGCGTTGAAACGGCGCACTCCTGAAACGCTAGATCGCAGCCCTGCATTAACGCCTGACTGGCCTCGGTTGGACGACCATCTCCACTGTAAAAAAGCGCCTGTCCATCGGCTTCAATGCGCAAGGATAAGTTAGACATTTCATGTTGAGTCGCGGCTGTGGATAAGTGCCATTGCTGCCATTGCCATTGCGCTTGGCTATCCCGCCAGTCGATGTCAAAACAGATGTGAGGTACAGGCCAGGTTGCTAGAGAGACAAGCTGTTGGAGGGATTCACGCTGCTGCGCCTGGCAATAAATAATCAGCGGTTTACGACGCCCAAAACTTTTCCAGCGATTGAGTAAAACCGGCAATCCTGCACAGTGGTCTGGGTGGATATGAGTGAAATACAGCACATCGATGTCGTTCACATCAAGCGCGCGCTGCCACAACGCACGAGGCACCGTAGGACCACAATCGATGAGCCAGCGTTGATCATGCTTGTCCGTTACCAGAATAGAAGAGGTATTGCGCGTTAAAGAAAATGCGCTGCCACTGCCAATTACGTCGATTTTCATAACACCCCAGAAAATTTCTTTTTTGCTTAATGAAACTGTCACACATAGGCGACAAAGTAGACACACATAATGTCGACACTAAGTTGCATTTTTTTTACAACTCGATGAACACGTGTTCATTTATACAAATTAGTGCATTTTTTTGCAATTTGATAGTGGATTTAATCGATGGCACACCTAGATATACGACAACTACAAGTGGGTTATGGCGATAAAACCATTTTGCATGGCATCAATTTACAAGTGCAAAAAGGTGAGATGATTGCTTTATTGGGACCCTCTGGATGCGGGAAAACCACTTTATTAAATGCGATATGCGGTTTTGTGCCCACGCAATCAGGCGAAGTGCATATCGCTGGACACGAGATTACGCAGCTTCCTGCAGAGCGTCGCAATATCACCATGGTGTTTCAAAGCTATGCCTTGTGGCCACACATGAGCGTCGCACAAAACATTAGTTATGGTTTAAAGGTACGCAAAATCCCAAAGGCTCAAGCACACAAACGCGTATTGGATCTGCTGAGCATTGTTAACTTAGAGGGGTTTGAAAACGAAAAAGTAACCAACCTATCTGGGGGGCAACGTCAACGTGTGGCACTGGCCCGGGCCTTAGCCGTTGAGCCGGACGTACTGGTATTGGACGAACCCTTATCAAATCTAGACGCCAAAGTTCGCCTTAGCGTTCGCCACGAACTAAAAGCTTTACAAAAGAAATTAGGGTTCACCTCGCTGATCGTCACCCATGATCAGGAAGAAGCCTTAGTCATGGCAGACCGTGTCGCGGTGCTTAACCAAGGTCGCATTGAACAACTCGGTACCCCCGAAGATATTTATCAACAACCCGAAACCCCTTTCGTTGCCGATTTTATGGGCGCTGATAATTGCATTATCTATAAAACTTCGGAACCAAACGTACAGTTACACTTACCCAATCGCTCAACAGCCCAAACATTTGCCCTGTATTTTCGAAGTTCCGCCACTCAAGTGCAGGCGTTCTCTAACAGTAAGAATGAGGCAGGCCTAACGCTATCCGGTCTAGTCGAGCAAACCGCGTTTTTAGGGCAGCAATACCGCCATACCGTCCGCTCTGGTGAACAGGTTTTACAAGCCGACTCTCGCGAATGCTGGCCTATCGCATCACAGGTGTCCTTATTTGTTCCACCTCAGGCACTGCACGTGTTTGATCTTGCAACGCACGAAACATCCAATGCTTTTCAATCAAACCTACGAGGATAAATTATGTTTTTCAAAACGAAACTCTCTGTTTTAGCGATGGTGTGTGTAACGCAGTTTGGGGCAAACGCCCATGCCCAAACCGTGCTTAATGTTGCGACCGCCGGAAGCCAAAATATGGTCGACTATGTCAAAACCTACTTAGCACCTAAGTTTGAAGCGATGCATCCAGATGTCAAAGTCAACGTAGTGGGCACAGGTCCTGGTGATGCGGGCTCTCATAAAATCATGGAAAAACTCAGCGCTCAACAAAAAAGTGGTCGAGAGACGTGGGATCTGGATGTGGCCGTTGTTCATCAAAAAACCGGTGGCGATATGGTCGAGCAAGGCTTATTGGCTGCGTTCCGTGATGACATCAGTACAGGTAAATTGGTGACACGTGATACCGCAAAGAATGCGTTAGGTACAGATGTCGATGGCTATGTCATGCCCATGTTCCACAGTCAAACTGCTCTTGCCTACAACAGCGATTTCATTGCCAATCCGCCCACATCCTACGATGAGCTAGTGGAATGGACACAGCAACATCCAAAAGCCTTTGGTTATAACGGCATCAAGAACGGTATGTCGGGTGTCAGCTTCGTAACAGGTTGGATCTATGCCTATGGCACCGATGCTGAACGTTTGTCCAGTGCTCCTTATGACCAGAGCCTTGAAGCTTCTTGGGAGGATGCCTTTGCCAAGCTAAAAGAGTTCAACAAGAACGTAACCTTTACACCCGGTAATGCAGGCACCTTAGACATGCTCAGCCGTGGTGAAATTTTCATGGGCCCAGTATGGGTGGATATGTTTTACAGCTGGCAAGCCGATGAAAAGATTCCACCTTCGTTAAAGCTTGCGCTGATTGCCCCAGGAATGCCTGGTCAGCCGATGTATTACGTCACACCGGATAAAGCCAAAAATCCTGAGCTTGCACGTGCCTTTATTGAGTTGGCAACCAGTCCTGAGGTTCAAGCGGAAGGTATTGTGAAGCAATTTAACTGGTACCCCGGCATTGATGCTGAGTTTGTTCAACCTGAACTCGACACCGAGAGTTGGAACAAGCTGTTTGTTGAGATCACACCAGACGATCTTGCCAATTTCGGTAAGAGCTTCCCGATCGCCCCTTACTTTGATGCGATCCAGGAAGGCTACGAGCGTCAGGTATCCAATTAATAACAAGCCCTAAGCGAGATACGCTTGCTTAGGGCTTATTTTAGTCTCAGCGTTTTGTCTCAGGTTTACTATGCGAGCATCCACTTCTAACCTATTACTCATTGGGCCAGCTGCATTAATGGTCGTGGCGTTATTCTTGTATCCGCTGTTTTTTTCGCTAGTCTCGGCGTTTACTCAGGATGATTTGTCTTTCACGCTCGATCATTTTGTAAAGGTATTCGAACTCTACTCAAACGATATCAAGTTCACCATAATCATTGTCCTGAGTTCAGTTGTATTGCTGGCGATCCTGTCAATTGGAATTGCTGCAACACTGACCTTGTCTCCTTTTCCCAAGCTGGTGGCCGTATTGGCCCTGCTCTATCGCTTGCCCTTGTTCATTCCATTTATCGTTGCCGCACAAATGATGCGCACGTTTTTAGCGAAAAATGGTTTGATGAACAACACCCTTGTCGCGATGGGTGTGATGACCCCTTTTGAAACGATTTCTTTACTTGGCTGGAGCGGCATTATCATTACCTTTGTCTGGAAACAGTTAGCCTTTTCAACCTTGCTGATCAGTGGCGCAATGGCCGCGTTAAACCGAGACCAGATTCAAGCGGCACAAAACCTGGGCGCCTCGCGTCTACGCATTTTAGTGGATGTAATTTTGCCGCAAGTAATGCCAACCATTGGTGTAGCGCTTGTGTTGTCCACTGTGACCATTATGTCGGTGTTATCCGTGCCGCTCATGATAGGCACAGGCTCACCCACCATGATCACCGCCGATATCGCGTTTCGAGTGAATTCTTACGGTGATTACCCTGTCGCCAATGCCCTAGGCATGGTGTCTTACTTAATTTGTGCAGGCCTAGCATGGTTCTACTTGCGTCAGAGTTTAAAGGATAAGGGGGCTTTATCATGAGTCAAACGATGACAACCCAACACAGAGGATTTCGATCACTAAAAGCCCGATTCACCTTACGCTGGAGTTTTTGGGCGCAAACTGCATTTATCACCCTCTTAGCCTTGGCGCTTTTTGGCCCCATCGCGAATTTATTGATTTGGACAATTGCAGAAACCTGGTATTTCCCACACACCTTACCCAATCAGTGGGGATTGAAGTACTGGCAGCAAGTGTTTAATCCCTACAGTGATGTCTCGGGTTCACTGATGACCAGCATTATCATCGCCCTCTGTGCTGTTGTTGTGTGTTTGCTGGTGTCGATACCGGCTGGCTATGCGCTATCCAAACACACCATGCCTTGGCGGGTAGGATTTATGCTGCTGTTTTTGATTCCTCAAGCCTTCCCGAATTTAACGGTATACATCAATATTGCCCGCATTTTCTATGACTGGGGACTCAACGGCACTCTGCTCGGTGTCGTGTTGGTGCACAGCGTGCATGGGCTGATGTATTCCGTGTGGATAAGTGTCGCGGCCTTCTCCTCTATTGATCCCATGCTGTCCCGTGCTTCGCGTAATTTGGGAGCCGGGCCAATCTACACCTTTATCCATGTGGTACTGCCACAAGCAGCACCGGGTCTCATTGCGGCCAGTATCTTTGTATTTTTGGAGTCATTGGATGAGTTTACCGGCACCTTTTTTGTCGGGGCGCCAGAGGTAACGACCTTACCCTTATTGCTCTATACCGCCAGCATGGAAGGGAATTACCAGATATCGTCGATTACCGCACTGATTTTATTGATTCCATCCATTGGATTTATGTTGATTATCAATAAGTTTATGCGGCCTGAGATGTTGTCGAAGTTGGGTAAGTAGGTTAAGGGGGGCGTTCCGTATAACATACACTTAAGGTTACAGAGTCGGTGTAAGATTGTCTTTTGGGTCGATAACAGTTGTAAACTGTTTTGTTTACAACTGTTGGCCTAGCCAGTTCATTCTGGCAATAATCCGCCGCTCGCTAGCGCGAATGTCGCGGATGCGTTCCAGCATTTCGCCAAAGTAATCCGGTACAACCAACTGGCCAACGGGCGGATTTTTCAGTCGCTCGTCATCCATCACAAAACCTTTGATCAAATATTCCTGCAGTGTCTGTTTCGCCCACTGGCGGAACTGTGTACCACGGGTTGAGCGCACGCGGTAGCCAACGGCCAGCACTAGGGGCAAACTGAAGTACTGCACCTGATAGTTTTTACCGTCTGCGGCAGTTGTTCGGTAAAACCGAACAACTGAATCCTCGTTCAGCTCACCCTCTTCAAATATATTTTTGATATGCCCACTGATGGTGGCCTTAGCCTTGCCGTACAGATCACAAATCATCGCTTGCGAGAGCCACAGCGTTTCGTTCTCGAAGCGACACTCGATACGTACCTTGCCATCCGCGCTTGCGAACATAACAAACTCGCCGATTGGGGCTTGGGGTTGCTGCTTATCCGTCATGCCTTAACCTCGTCAAATACATGGTTCTGATGTAATGCTTTTGTAATAACAGGTTGAAAATGACAGTATTCGGAATAGCCTAATAGTTTAGAAATTGATCTGGCTGACCAAAATTCCATGTCATTTTCATCAATCTGCTTCAGTTGCTCGAAGGGTTGATGCTGATCTCTCATATGATTACCTCCTTGTTTTCGAATAAATCTTAATGATCGCACCCATCATGCGCTCACCATTATTAACTCACTTCTGTATCAACCTTTGTTCTTCTGCCAGGGTATTGACCATCGCAATGATCGCTCGCTGCTTTGCCAAAGGTAAAACAACCACAGGGGTATCTTCCACATCGATAGGAAACTGTTCTCTGATATTAACCGTTTGCTGATACTGGTCAAAAATAAGAAATGCATGAAGTTCGATACCAGAAAGCAAGTGATGAATTTGGCCAACGGTTGCACTGTGAATACAGACACTTTCACCTTGGTTACATAATTCATGAGCCTTGATAAAGGATGCCTAGTCTCGCCCATATCCCTTCCAACGAGATAGGAAAGTAACTTCTTGTGCTTCGGATCAATTGACCTATTGGTATCTGACATAAAAAAGGCCTCCATATACTTCACGCATAGAAGGAGGCCTATAATTATCAAAATTTATTATTCTCTGACACTTAAAAATGATCGTGATTATCCTCCTACTCCACCGTAACACTCTTCGCCAAGTTACGCGGCTGATCCACATCCGTCCCTTTTAACACCGCGACGTGATAGGACAGGAGCTGTAAAGGCAGCGTATAGACAATCGGCTCCATCAGTTTACTGCAAGCCGGAAGGGCGATGACTTGCATGCCCTCTTCAGATTTTAATGTTTGTTCACAACCCGCAAACACAAACAGCTCACCACCTCTGGCACGTACTTCCTGTAAATTGGCTTTGAGCTTGTCCAGCATTTCATTATTCGGGGCAACAGTGACAACGGGCATATCTTTATCCACAAGCGCTAAAGGCCCGTGTTTTAATTCACCGGCTGGGTAGCCCTCTGCATGAATATAGGAAATCTCTTTTAGCTTTAACGCTCCTTCCAAGGCAATCGGATACAGTGCTCCACGCCCTAAGAATAACGCATGATGCTTCTCTGCAAAGGCCTCTGCCATGGCTTTTACAGGCTCGTCTAGGTCGAGAATGGTGCGGGTAAGGGTCGGTAAATTTTGCAAATCGGTGACGATCTGCTTTTCTTGTTCCGACGTTAGACCATGACGGCACCCTATCACCAAACAGGTCAGCAAAAGAGCAACCAGTTGCGAGGTAAAGGCTTTCGTGGAGGCGACGCCTATTTCGGGCCCCGCATTGGTCATTAAGCAGAGATCCGATTCACGCACCAATGAACTACCCGGTACGTTGCAAATACTCAAACTGGCAAGAATTTGCGATTTAACATCCCTTAACGCCGCGAGGGTGTCGGCGGTTTCACCCGATTGGGATAAGGTTATCAACAGGGTGCCTTCACGTATCACCACGGATCGATACCTGAATTCGCTGGCCACTTCCACCATACAAGGCAAACCAATCAATTCTTCAAACCAGTATTTTGCCACCATGCCCGCATGATAACTCGTACCACACGCGACGATTTGAACTTGTTTGACTTGATCGAACACATGCTTGGCATCGACGCCAAAAGCCTGTTCCAGAACATGCCCGTTGGCAATACGACCTTCAAGCACCTGTGCCATTACATCAGGCTGTTCATAAATCTCTTTCAGCATGAAATGTTTAAATTCACCTTTATCCACAGCACTAATGCCATGTTCATACACTGAAATAGATCGCTGTACGTCCTGGCCATACTTATCCACAATTTCAACTTGATCTTGTGTCAGTAAAGCGATGTCACCGTCCTCTAAAAACATAAACCGATCAGTAACGGGTAATAAGGCAAGCTGATCGGAGGCGATAAAATATTCACCCATGCCCACACCAATGACGAGAGGGCTACCTTTTCGTGCCGCCACTAATAGATCAGGAAAGTCTTTGTGGATAACTCCTAAGGCAAACGCGCCTTCCAGTTGCGACACAGTATTTTGTACTGCCTGTTTCAAAGACATACCGGATTTAATGGCTTGGTCCAGTAAGTGTGCCACGACTTCGGTATCTGTCTCCGACGCAAACACGTAGCCTTGTTCAATCAACTGAGCTTTGATGGGTTCGTAGTTTTCGATGATGCCATTGTGGACAACCGCTAGCTGCTCACCTGACATGTGTGGATGTGCGTTAACTTCATTCGGTTTACCGTGAGTTGCCCAACGCGTGTGTGCTATTCCAGTGTGCCCGCGCAAGGGTTCTGTGGATAACGCATCGGCTAAGGCAGAGACCTTACCTGCCCGTCTTAATCTGTGGATATCCTTATCCGCAATCAAGGCCATTCCCGCTGAATCATAGCCGCGATATTCAAGCCGACGTAATCCCTCAAGCAGAATTTCAGCTACGGGTCTAGCTGCAACAGCTCCTACTATTCCACACATGCGCTTGCTCCTTAAGATTGACGCTTCTGCGGTCGTTTCCAACCGATAATATTACGTTGTTGGCCCCGCGCGATGGCAAGTTGGCCTTCTTCAACGGTTTTGGTAATTACAGATCCTGCAGCTATCGTGGCATTGGCAGAGATATCCACAGGTGCAACCAAGGCTGTGTTTGAGCCGACAAAGACATTGTCACCAATTTTGGTTGTCGACTTATTCACACCGTCGTAGTTACAGGTAATGGTTCCTGCACCTATATTCACCGATTCTCCAATAATAGCATCACCAATGTAACTCAGATGGTTTACTTTGCTGCCCTGCCCTAAGACAGTTTTTTTAGTTTCGACAAAATTACCAATCTTGGTAGCCTTACCCAGCTGAGTGCCAGGCCTAATGCGTGCAAAGGGGCCAAGATGCGCGTGCTCACCGATTTCTGCACCGTCTATATGGGTATTGGCTTCAATCACCGTATGTTTACCAATGCGTGAATTACGTATCATGCAGTTAGGGCCAATGCTGACCTGTTCGGCAATCTCAACGTCACCTTCAAATACACAGTTAATATCTATAAAGATATCGGTGCCTGTGGATAAATTACCTCTTAGATCAAAGCGGCTCGGATCCGCAAGCGTCACGCCAGACGCCATCAAGGCTTCAGCGAGTTGTTGTTGATACCAACGTTCAAGCTGAGCCAATTGCCAACGTGTATTCACGCCTTGTACTTCTTGTTCGTACTGAGGTTGTATCGCTGCAATCGGTACACCATCTGCAGCCGCCATTGCGATGATATCCGTTAGGTAGTATTCACCTTGGGCATTTTCAGACGACAATAAGGGTAACCATTTCCGTAGATAACGCACATGGACGGCTAAGATGCCAGTATTGACTTCTTCTACCTGTAACTCTTCTGGCGTGGCATCTTTTTGTTCAACAATCGCGATGACTTCATTGCTATGATTGCGAAGAATTCGACCGTATCCCGTAGGATCATCTAAAGTAACAGTTAACAGAGCCAATTGCCCTTTGTTTGCTTCGGTAATCAGTGATGTAAACACGGCACTTGGGGTTAAAGGCACATCACCATAGAGAATTAACACGATGGAGTCTTCCGCACAATTGGGTAGAGCTTGGGCTACGGCATGGCCTGTACCTAACTGCTGATCTTGTACGGCAAGCTTTACGTCTGCTGCGCTATCGCGAATGGCGGATTCAACCTGATCGGCACCATGCCCGACGACAAGGTGAAGCTGACCATCGGTTATGTGTGAAGCACTGTCAATTACATGGAATAGTAAAGGTTTTCCAGCCAAGGGATGGAGGACTTTAGGTAGGGCAGATTTCATTCGGCTTCCTTGACCTGCCGCTAAAATAACGATGTCTGTTTTCATCCATTTTTCTCCTGACGGGATAATCGCAAAGGGATATTTTACACCGATATGCGACTCTTGACTCCCTAGAGCATTTTTAAGCATAAAAAAAAGCAGCCCGAAAGCTGCTTTTCTTGTACCGGTAGTCAGTCGCTATAGACTTACTTACCCAATTTTTTCTTAATCTGCTGTAAAGTACGCAATTGCGCAGCCGCTTCAGCCAATTGAGTAGCAGCACGTGAGTACTGGAACTCGCCAGACTTATCAGAAATGGCATGCTGAGCATGTTTCTGAGCTTCCATTGCTGCAGCTTCGTCAAGATCCTGCGCGTGTAGGGCTGTATCAGCCAACACCGTTATCTTGAAAGGCTGTATTTCAATAAAGCCACCAGAGACATAAAAAATGTCCTGCTCACCGCCTTCTTTACGCAGTTCGATCGGGCCTGGTTTCAGTTCCGTTAATAGCGGAGTGTGACCGGGCATAATACCCAAGTCACCCAGGCTTCCTGTTACTGAAACGAACTCGACTTTGCCTCTGAAGATTTCTTCTTCAGCACTTACGATTTCGCATTCAACAGTTACAGCCATGTTGATTACCTCTTAAAAGGTTCCGCCAGAACTTACTTCATGCTCTTGGCTTTTTCAATCGCTTCTTCGATGCCGCCTACCATGTAGAAAGCTTGCTCAGGCATATGGTCGTATTCACCTTCCAAAATACCTTTAAAGCTGCTGATGGTGTCTTTTAGTGGCACGTACTTACCAGGAGAACCGGTAAATACCTCGGCCACGAAGAATGGCTGAGATAAGAAACGCTGAATTTTACGTGCACGAGATACAACTTGCTTATCTTCATCAGAAAGCTCGTCCATACCCAAAATGGCAATGATGTCTTTCAGCTCTTTATAACGCTGAAGAACACCCTGTACATTACGTGCAACATCGTAGTGTTCTTGACCAATCACTAAAGGATCCAGCTGACGTGAAGTTGAATCCAATGGATCAACCGCAGGGTAGATACCTAACTCAGCAATTTGACGTGACAATACAACGGTCGCATCTAAGTGAGAGAAGGTGGTCGCTGGAGATGGGTCAGTCAAGTCATCCGCAGGTACGTATACCGCTTGGATAGAGGTGATAGAGCCCACTTTCGTTGAGGTAATACGCTCTTGCAGTACACCCATTTCTTCTGCCAGTGTAGGCTGATAACCTACCGCAGATGGCATACGACCTAAAAGCGCAGATACTTCAGTACCGGCCAAGGTGTAACGGTAGATGTTGTCAACGAACAACAGTACGTCACGACCTTCGTCACGGAATTTTTCAGCCATGGTCAAACCTGTTAGCGCAACACGCAAACGGTTTCCTGGTGGCTCGTTCATCTGACCGTATACGAGAGATACTTTATCCAATACGTTGGATTCTTTCATCTCGTAGTAGAAGTCGTTACCCTCACGAGTACGCTCACCCACACCCGCGAACACAGAGAAACCTGAGTGCTCGATCGCGATGTTACGGATCAATTCCATCATGTTAACGGTTTTACCTACACCCGCACCACCGAACAGACCGACTTTACCACCCTTAGCGAATGGACAAACAAGGTCAATAACCTTGATACCGGTTTCTAACAGCTCGTTAGAAGCTGCTTGATCAGCGTAGGAAGGTGCTTTACGGTGAATAGGCATACGCTCTTCTTCACCGATTGGGCCCGCTTCATCAATTGGGTTACCCAAAACATCCATGATGCGACCTAGGGTTGCTGTACCTACAGGTACAGAAATTGGCGCACCTGAATTGACGACGTCAAGACCACGGCTTACACCTTCGGTTTGACCCATCGCAATGGCTCTGACTACACCGTCGCCCAGCTGTTGCTGAACTTCAAGAGTCAGACCGGTTTTCGTGACGCTTAATGCGTCATAAACCTTCGGTATAGAGTCACGTGGAAACTCCACGTCGACAACCGCACCGATAATCTGAACAATACGTCCGCTACTCATGTCCGGATCCTCTTAACTTTTAAACCTGTGAACTGCATTAAACAGCTGCCGCACCACTCACGATTTCAGAAATTTCTTGGGTAATCGCTGCCTGACGAGCTTTGTTGTAAACCATCTTCAACTCATCAATCAGGTCACCGGCATTATCTGTTGCATTCTTCATCGCTAGCATACGTGCTGCTTGCTCACAGGCGATATTTTCAATAACTGCTTGATAAACAACCGACTCTATATAGCGAATGAAAAGCGCCTCAAGCAGCTCTTTTGCATCTGGCTCATACAGATAATCCCAACTACGGTTCAGTTGTTCATTTCCGTTATCGTCTGCCCGCGCTGGAAGAACTTGTTCGACGACGGGTTGTTGTGTCATCGTGTTAACAAATTCATTCGATACTATGAAGATCTTGTCAATTTTTCCTTCTTCAAAGGCGTTGAGCATCACTTTTACAGATCCAATCAGATCTGCAAGTTCAGGTGAGTCGCCTAAATGACCTTTGGCAGCAATAACATTGCCCCCATAGTTTTTGAAGAAAGTAATGGCTTTGTTGCCCAGTGCACAGATGTCGATTTCGACTTTCTGCTCATGGAACTCTTTCATAGCAATAACAGCTTTCTTGAACACGTTTACGTTCAAGCCGCCACACAAACCACGATCAGACGAAACGACGATAAAACCAACGCGTTTCACTTCACGCTCTTGCATGTAAAGGTGGTTATATTCAGGATTTGCTTTGGCAACGTGCTGAATAACACCTTTGATGCCTAGGGCATACGGGCGGGAGGATCGCATACGATCTTGGGCTTTGCGCATTTTAGACGCAGCCACCATTTCCATGGCACTGGTAATTTTGCGCGTACTACCAATACTCGCAATCTGTGTCTTAATTTCTTTTCCGACTGCCATAGTTCCGCCTCTATTCCTCACTCAGTGTAGGGTCTGTAAACCTTGGTTTACAGACCGCATTACTTCGTTGCAAGTTACTTCAACAAAGTGCTTACCAAGTTTGGGTAGATTTGAACTTCTCAATCCCTGCCTTGAACTTAGCAGCAATCTCGTCGTTATAGTCGCCGGACTGATTGATTGACTTCATCAGATCAGCAAATTCGCTGTTGAAGAAAGCAATCAAAGCTGTTTCAAATGCACCGATTTTGTTCAAATCAACGTCTTTTAGATAGCCTTCGTTCGCTGCGAACAAGCTAAGACCCATTTCTGCAACAGACATAGGTGAGTACTGCGCTTGTTTCATTAACTCGGTTACGCGCTGACCATGCTCAAGCTGAGCACGTGTCGCATCATCCAAGTCAGATGCAAACTGAGCGAATGCCGCCAATTCACGGTACTGCGCTAATGCCAGACGTACACCACCACCTAATTTCTTGATGATCTTAGTCTGAGCAGCACCACCTACACGGGATACGGACAAACCTGCGTTGATCGCAGGACGAACACCCGAGTTGAACAGGTCTGATTCAAGGAATATCTGACCATCCGTAATCGAAATTACGTTGGTTGGAACGAAGGCAGACACGTCACCGCCTTGAGTTTCGATAATCGGCAACGCCGTTAACGAACCTGTCTTACCTTTCACTTCACCCTTGGTAAAGTTTTCAACATAATCTGCGTTAACACGAGCAGCACGCTCAAGTAGACGAGAGTGAAGATAGAATACGTCACCTGGGTATGCTTCACGTCCGGGTGGACGACGTAGCAACAAGGAAATCTGACGATATGCCCAAGCTTGTTTGGTTAAGTCATCATAGATGATCAACGCATCTTCACCACGGTCACGGAAGTATTCGCCCATAGAGCAGCCAGCATAAGGAGCCAAGAACAGCATTGACGCTGGATCTGAAGCACCTGCAGCTACAACAATGGTGTGATCCATTGCACCGTGCTCTTCGAGCTTGCGCACTACGTTGGAGATAGTCGATTGCTTTTGACCTATCGCAACATAGATACACTTAACACCGGTTCCTTTCTGGTTGATAATCGCATCGATCGCAATCGCTGATTTACCAACCTGGCGGTCACCGATAATCAGCTCACGCTGACCACGACCCACCGGAACCATCGCATCGATTGCTTTCAAACCTGTTTGAACAGGCTGATCAACCGATTTACGGGAAATTACACCCGGTGCTACTTTTTCAACGGCGTCGGTCAGTTTTGTCTCGATCGGTCCTTTCGCGTCGATTGGGTTACCCAATGCGTCAACGACACGACCTAAGAGTTCAGGTCCAACCGGAACTTCTAAAATACGACCTGTGCAGCGAGCAGTCATGCCCTCTACCAGACCTTGATAGTCACCCAGTACGACGGCACCTACAGAGTCACGCTCTAGGTTTAACGCCATACCGTAGATACCACCTGGGAACTCGATCATTTCGCCGTACATTACATCGGCTAGACCGTGAATCAGGATGATACCATCAGATACACTTACGATTGTGCCCTCATTACGGGCTTCAGAAGACACATCAAGTTTTTCGATGCGCTTCTTGAGAATCTCGCTGATCTCAGATGGATTCAGTTGCTGCATTGTTATTCCCCGTTACTCAGGAATTCATCGCTTCGGCTAGTTTTGCCAATTTGGCACGAACAGAACCGTCGATCACAAGGTCATTAGCGCGAATAATAACACCGCCGATAATTGATTTATCAGTTGTTGATGTTACTTTAATTTCACGCCCCAGCTTAGTACGTAAAGCCTGAGCTAATTTTTCAACCAATTCGGCGTCTAAATCGTAGGCAGTGACCATGTCAATCTCGATGGATTTTTCATGATTTGCTTTCAATTCATTGAATTGATTTGAAATCTCGGGAAGCAAAGCCAAGCGGCGATTTTGTGACAAGAGTGTCAGAAAATTTTTGCCTGCTTCGTTAACTTGTTTACCGCATACTGCGATTAACAAGTCTGCTTTTTGCTCCACGCTCAGTGAAGGTGTACCCAGTACACGCTTCATTTCACTGTCATTCACTACAGCCGCAGCCAATGACAGCATATTTGACCATTGATCGACTTCGCCCTTTTCCAGCGCAAAATCGAACGCTGCTTTTGTGTAAGGCCGAGCGATAGTGTTGAGTTCAGCCATCATAAACCTCGCTTAAAGCTCAGCTGCCAGTTTCTCAACTAGCTTGGCATGTGCTTTTTGGTCAACAGAGGCTTCCAATATCTTTTCAGCCCCAGCAAGAGCCAGAACGCCAACCTGTGCACGTAAAGCTTCTTTCGCACGGTTAACTTCCTGGGTGAGCTCAGCATCAGCTGCCGCTTTTACGCGAGCCGCTTCTTCACGAGCCTTCTCTTTGGCTTCTTCGATGATCAGGTTCGCGCGCTTGTTGGCCTGTTCAATGATGGCAGCAGCTTGCTCCTTACCTTCACGTAGATTGTCAGCCGCTTTTTCTTGAGCAAGCTTCAGATCACGTTCAGCACGGTCAGCTGCATCCAAACCTTCGGCAATCTTCTTTTTGCGCTCTGCCATGGCGGTCGTAATCGGCGGCCATACATACTTCATGCAGAAAACAACAAAAATGGCGAATGCTATGGCCTGACCAATGATGGTGAGATTTATATTCACGCCATTACCCCTCGCGATTGATTAATAAGGTTCATACCCCTTTGGGTAAGCCCCAAGGCTATAAAAAAACCGGTTATTAACCTGCGAAAAGCATGTACAGTGCCATACCTACACCGATCATTGGGATAGCGTCAACAAGACCTACCACAATGAAGAACTGGCTACGTAGTAAAGGAACCAATTCTGGCTGACGAGCAGCACCTTCAAGGAATTTTCCACCCAGCAAACTTACGCCCAAAGCACCAGCAAGTGCAGAAAGACCCAGAAGCAGAGCAACAGCGATAAACAGCAGTTCAGCCATTTTTTTTCTCCAACATTTTTAAGGTTAAAGTTAATTTTACAAAAAAACTATTTTCATTGCAGATCACTAATCAATGATTAGTGATCATGCTCATCATGGGCCATCGCCATATAAACGATTGTTAACACCATGAAGATAAATGCCTGCAGCACAATTACCAGGATATGGAAAATTGCCCAAGGCACAGACAGCACCCACTGTACCCAGAAAGGCAGAAGTGCGATCAGGATAAAGATAATTTCACCAGCATACATGTTTCCGAATAGACGCAAGCCTAGCGAAACAGGTTTAGCTAATAAGTTAACCAGCTCAAGGAACAGGTTAAACGGAATAAAGTACTTACCCAATGGCATCAAGGACAGCTCAGCGGCAAAACCTTTGACACCTTTAACTTTGATACTGTAGTAAACGATCAGGAAGAACACACTGAAGCTCATGCCCAACGTCGCGTTAATGTCGGTTGTTGGTACGATTTTCCAGTAAGGAATACCCATTTCACCTGCGATGAAAGGAATAAAATCCACTGGTATGAGTTTCAAAAGGTTCATCAAAAATATCCAAACGAATACTGTCAACGCCAGAGGCGCTATCGTTGGATTATTGTGATGGAATATACTCTTGACGTTATCCTGAACAAACTCTATGACCACTTCAACGAAGTTTTGTAGATTGTTCGGAACACCAACCACCACGCTGTCCGCCACCTTTTTGAAAAGCCATATAAAAAATAGGCCCGTCAGGATGGAAAAGAACATGGTATCGACATTGATCGCCCAGAATCCCATTTCCGCAGCTTTCTCACCGCCGGCAAAAGACCATCCTTCAACAGGATGCTTACCGAATGTGAGATTGCTGAGGTGATGGGCAATATATTCTGAGGATGTAGGGTTTTCGCTTGCCATTCTCAGTTACTCTCAGTCAACGTTTCAGAAATCGATTATTGATTTTAAACTGCAGATACCAACCGGATATCTGCATCAATATAAACGTTACAAATAAGGAAAGAGGGTTCAGCGGCTCTACCAACATAAAGGTAAGGCTAAACAACGCAATGGCCAAGACCATCTTTCCAAATTGGCTCATATAGACATTGGCTAATATTTCCTTTGCCGTATGAGCGTTATTCTTAAACTGCACCTTCAACGTAAAGTAAGCCGTCGGTATGAGGTACAGCATGCCGCCGATGAATGCCGAGTAGGCGGCTACAAAATCTTTAAATATCAGTGCTAAGGATAAGGCCGAGGTTATAAAAACCTGTATTAACAACACCTTAGCAAAGGCTTGCGCGACTACTTTTCCCTGTGAGCCCTGGACTCTGGATCTCACCCCCGCAAGGTTAAGACCACTCTCTTCAGGTTTTTCTAACATCAGATTATCGCAACTTTAACTTAGTCGGGGGATTATATGGGTTTAAACGCCATGACTCAACAGCTATAGAGTTTCTCTAGCACTAAGGTCTTAACGTTTACAACTATTTTCCCCCATATTTCAGGTATTCGCCTGCAATTGCGCGATAATTTGCTCCAGTTGCTCAGCTGAAGCATAACTAATACTGATTTTTCCTTTTCCTTGGGCATTTTCGGTAATCTTAACTGGTGTCGAAAAGTACCGAGATAAGCTTCCAGATAAGTTTTGCAGGCTCTCATCGACTTTTTTGGCTTTTACAACGGGTGCTAAGGGTTCACCTGCACTGAGTTTTTTCACCAGTTGTTCGGTTTCTCTCACCGAAAGGTTGTTGTGTATCACCTGCTCAGCCGCTGAAATCTGTAGCTCATCTTCTAAGGCCAACAATGCACGAGCATGACCCATTTCAATGTCACCATGCTCAAGACGCTTTTTAACAGCATCCGTTAAATTCATCAGACGCAATAAGTTACTGATGGCCGAACGTGATTTACCCACGGCATCGGCGACCTGCTGTTGCGTCAGTTCAAACTCTGTTTGCAAACGATGCAGTGCAATGGCTTCTTCCATTGGATTTAAATTTTCACGTTGCAGGTTCTCAATGAGCGCCATAGCACTGGCGGCTTCATCACCGACATCTCGAACCAGTACAGGAATGCTTTGCAAGCCAGCTAACTGAGCGGCTCTCCAGCGACGCTCTCCGGCAATGATTTCGTAGTGTCCATCTTCAATCGCTCGAACGACGATCGGCTGCATGATTCCCTGAGTTTTAATGGAGGCCGCCAGCTCTTCAAGCGCTTGCGGTTCTATATCTCGGCGCGGTTGATAACGCCCACGCTGGATGGTCCCCAAGGGTAAATGCTTGAGCTCGCCATCAACACTCTGGCGAGTATCGGCTTGTAACTCTTCTTTAGCTTTAGAAACAGGCACCGCAACGGCTTCATCACCTATGCCCGCCAAAAGAGCATCTAAACCGCGACCCAGTCCCCGCTTTTTCACTACCATTATGCAATTTCCTGACTTTCTGACTCTTCTTGAAGTTGTGCAAGCGCTTCGGCTTCGGTCCGTCGAATTAACTCACCAGCAAGGGCTAAGTATGCCAGAGCGCCTCGTGAGTTTTTATCATACTGTAAAACAGGAAGGCCATGACTTGGCGCTTCGGCCAATCGGACATTACGCGGAATGACGGTTCGATACACCTTATCGCCAAAATACTCGACCAGATGCACGGATACATCTTTGGTTAAGCTCATGCGCGGATCAAACATCGTTCTCAATATCCCTTCAATGCGCAATTCGGGATTGAGACGCTTGTTAATTTTCTCAATGGTACCGATCAAAGCACTGATTCCTTCCAACGCATAGTATTCACACTGCATAGGAATGAGCACACCCGAGGACGCTGACAATGCATTTACCGTCAATAAATTTAACGAGGGTGGATTATCCAACAGAATAAAATCATATTCCTCTTGAACATCGGTAAGCGCCATTCGCAAGCGAAACTCTCGACGCGGCAACTGCAGTAACTCCACCTCAGCGGCGGTTAAGTCACCATTGGCTCCGATAACATCGAAACCGCCTGGAAGCCCGGAAATAATGCACTCTTTTGCAGAACTGTCCCCTGTGAGTAACTCATAGGATGAGTGTTCAATTTGATGTTTATCCACACCACTGCCCATGGTTGCGTTGCCTTGCGGATCCAAATCAATCAACAAGACTCGTTTTTTTACCGCAACTAAGCAGGCCGCCAGATTCACGCAGGTGGTTGTTTTCCCCACGCCACCTTTCTGATTGGTGATGGTTAAGATTTTAGCCACGATTACGCTCTCCCTAAAATCAACAAGTGTCGCTCGGCATCATTGTCCGGTAACCCTAAACGATGGCTTTCTCTAAGCATAAAGGTGTTCGGTATTTCGCTGAGTTCACCTTCTGGAAATTGGCCTTTCATCGCCAAAAAGACGCCTTGCTCAGTCGCTAAGTGTCCAGTCCATATCAACATGTCCCGTAAAGATGCAAACGCACGAGAAATCACCATGTCGAAGGCCGGTGCATCGAGTTTTTCAACGCGACTGTGAATAACGTCAAGATTGCTTAACCCCAACTCCATTTTAACCTGCTGTTGAAAACGTGTTTTTTTGCCATTACTGTCTAACGTCGTAACCTGTAGTTCCGGTAAACAGATGGCCAGGGGGATGCCTGGCAATCCTGGACCACTGCCAACGTCAATCAGACGTTCGCCCTTGAGATACGGCAAGACACTCAAGCTGTCAATCAAGTGCCGGCTCACCATTTCGTTAGGATCACGGATGGCCGTCAAATTATAGGCTTTGTTCCATTTGACCAATAGAGACAGGTAAGCCATTAACTGTTCGGCGTGTTTGTCTGAAATAGACAATCCCAGTGCCTTGCTTTGTTGAAGCAGTAAAGACTTTAACTCCGTCATTCACTGACCGCCTGCAGTTGTTTTTCAGACATTTTTCGCTTTTTCAGATAAATCAACAATAAGGATATCGCGGCAGGCGTCATACCTTGAATGCGCGATGCATGCGCAATACTGACGGGCCTCACCGAGCTTAATTTCGTTCTAAGTTCATTCGAAAGCCCACTGACCTGCTGGTAATCCAGATCATCGGGCAGTTGTGTATGCTCTTGACGTCGCAGGTGTTCAATTTCCTCCGACTGCCGATCAATATAACCTGCGTATTTAAATTGAACCTCAACTTGTTCCGCAACTGCGATATCTTCAACGGCCTGCCCTTTGAGATTGGCAACATCTTGATACGTCAATTCAGGACGTTTGATAAGATCGGCGAGATTGTACTCTCGTGCCAAGGGATGATTCAACTTAGTATTGAGTTGTTCAGCTTCAGGCGTTGACGGTTGTATCCAAGTGGACAGCATTCGTTGCTTTTCAAGTTCAATCGCTTCACGCTTGCGTTCAAAATGCTGCCAACGTTCATCACTGACCAAGCCCAATTCACGTCCCTTTTCAGTTAAGCGCATATCCGCATTGTCTTCACGCAGAATCAGGCGGTATTCCGCACGGCTGGTAAACATCCGATAGGGTTCTGATGTTCCGTGAGTAATGAGATCGTCAACCAAAACACCAATATAGGCCTCATCTCGGCGCGGATACCATGTCTCTTTTTCTTGCGCCATTAGCGCCGCATTCATGCCTGCCAATAAACCCTGAGCGCCCGCTTCTTCATATCCAGTTGTCCCGTTGATCTGGCCTGCAAAGAACAAACCGGAAACAAAGCGAGTTTCCAAGCTGTGTTTTAAATCTTGCGGATTAAAGAAATCGTATTCGATCGCATAGCCTGGACGCGTAATATGCGCTTGTTCAAATCCGCGTATTGAGCGAACCAAATCGAGCTGAACATCAAATGGCAGACTGGTTGAAATCCCATTTGGATACAGTTCGTGTGTTGTTAACCCTTCCGGTTCAACAAAGATTTGGTGGTGATCTTTATCGGCAAAACGATGGATTTTGTCTTCTATGGATGGGCAGTAACGCGGACCAATGCCTTCAATAACACCGCTGTACATGGGTGATCGATCCAATCCACCGCGAATAATATCGTGCGTTTTTAAATTCGTATGGGTGATGTAGCAGTTGACCTGTTCCGGGTGATCGCTTAATTGACCCATATAGGACATGACAGGCGTAGGTGTGTCACCGGGTTGAACCTGCATCACTGAAAAATCAACGCTGCGCGCATCAATTCGTGGCGGAGTGCCTGTTTTTAGACGTTCGACCCTAAACGGCATTTCTCTTAAACGCTGAGCTAAACGCACGGATGGAGGATCACCTGCGCGACCGCCTTGGTAGTTTTCCAAGCCGATGTGTATGACCCCCCCCAGAAAAGTACCCGCGGTTAACACCACAGATCGTGCTTTAAAACGTATTCCGCTTTGTGTAATTGCACCTTTGACCTGACCATTTTCAATGACCAAATCATCAACTGCTTGCTGAAAAATAGACAAGTTCGTTTGATTTTCAAGAATGTGGCGTATGGCCGCTTTGTATAAAATTCGGTCCGCTTGTGCACGTGTTGCTCTGACGGCTGGACCTTTACGAGCGTTTAGAATTCGAAATTGTATTCCGCCCTTATCCGTTGCACGCGCCATTGCACCATCGAATGCATCAATTTCTTTGACCAAATGACTCTTCCCAATCCCACCAATCGCTGGATTACAGGACATTTGGCCCAGTGTTTCAATGTTATGAGTCAGCAATAACGTTTTTACGCCCATTCTAGCCGAGGCTAGTGCCGCTTCTGTACCGGCATGACCGCCACCTACGACTATCACATCAAAGTGGTCAGGATAATCCACCATCAGGTTTCACCCATTAAATAAAAGAACAACAAACAAGACAATTTCGATGGGCTAAGTATAACGCTCTATGCACAGATAAGAAATGCTCAAAAAATGATCAAATTTTTACAAAGCGATTTACTAAAATAAAAACTAATCTTTTAAAAGATAGTTTTATAGTGGTGATTGTTATTAAAGACGACCTTTTCTGTTAACAAACTTAATAGTTAACTAAAAATCATGTACTTATCATACCTGCTAACGTGTGGTTATGCACAGTTAATTCGGGTCTTCTGCCTGTTCATCGATTGTGGATAAAAGGGCTGGTTATTCACAACTGAAGTTATCAACAGATTCATACCATTTTTACCCTCTCTAGTTATACATATTGTACACAGAAAAATGTGGATAGTTTTAACCCCCTATTTTTCTGTGAATAAGGTGTGATTTATGTGCATAAAAACGCTAGAGTAAATTCTAAATTATTATTAAAATCAATTAATTGATTTTATAGCACTCTCTGTTGATAACTTTGTGAAAAAAATTTTAAATTATTTTCATCATGATCTGAATAACGGGGTTTTGGCTGAAAAAATGAGGATTTTTAGGACAAAATTCAGTGTTTCGCATGCATAAAAAACACATTAACCCTGAAAAAAATTGAGAAGAGCTGTGGATGAATGGAGTGACGAGGGACTAAACAAGGGGGATAAGAGGATTATTGACGAACAGCCTGTCAGACTTAGCGCCGATCGACTGGATATCACCCAGGTTCCTGCATCCATGCTGGTGTGCGTAACCGTCTGACAGGCCGTTAAGGCCAAGTATAAAGGCCGAAATTTAAGGCTCAATGAAGGGCAGTGGTTGCCCTGTTTCTCGATCAACAGCAAATACGTTCAGTGTCATGGCCACTAAAGCGTAGTAACCGAGTATACCGACAAGCTCGACCAAGGCACTTTCGCCAAACTGAGCAAGGGCTTGATCGTACAAACCTTGATTGACCCGTTTCGTTTCGTAGAGTGTCTTGGTTAGTTGATAAACAAGGCTTTGAGCTTCATTTTCAAACTCAGGCACTTGTTCAAGACGTATAGCTTCTATGACTGACGGTGATAGCCCAGCTTCCAACGCAATCGGTTCGTGAATTTGCCATTCGGCTTGAGATTTCCATAACGATGCCGTTGTTAAGATGGCTAACTCACTGAGTAGCAGTGGAAGTTGCGTGTGATAACGGCAAAAGGCACCCAGTTTTTGGGCATGATTGGCCAACTCAGGACTGTGAATCCAAGCAAGGAACGGGCCGTCCAGATTTTTTCGTGGGCCTTTTAAAATATCCTCCAAAACCAGCTGCTGAGGTTTTGTCATTTCATCGTAGTGTAAATGGCTCAATCTTGATTTCATATGACACCTCCGTTAAGACACTTTGAGTGCATGATCAATGGCAACACTGAGTTTTGTGACCAGCTCATCAATGTGTTCTTCATTAAAAATAAAAGGCGGTGCTAATAAAATATGATCGCCATCTCGACCATTGATAGTGCCGCCCATTGGATAGCACATCAGGCCTTGATTCATGGCGGCTTTCTTAATCTTGGCATGCAATTTAAGGCCGCTATCAAAAGGCGCTTTTGTCTCTCGGTCTTTGACCAGCTCCAATCCTCTAAACAGACCCTTGCCACGGATATCACCAATATGAGGATGATCTTTAAATTGGTGAAGGAGTGCTTGCTGGAGCTGTGTGCCCATTGCCTCAACATTGCTGAGCAGTTGGGCATCTTCTATCTTATGTTGCACGGCCAAGGCGGCTGCACAGGCTGTTGCGTGTCCAATATAGGTATGACCGTGTTGAAAAAAACCCGAGCCTGATTTCAAGGTGTTAATAATGTCATCACTGACCAGCGTTGCGCCAATCGGCTGATAACCCGCGCCTAAACCTTTGGCTATGCACAGTAAGTCAGGAACCAGATTTTCTTGTGCACTGGCGAATAATGCACCAGTACGGCCCATTCCGCACATGACTTCGTCGGCGATGAGTAATACGCCGTATTTTTCACAAACGGCTTTCATTTTTTCAAAATAACGGCCAACGGCAGGTACGGCACCCAGCGTAGCACCCACAACAGGCTCGGCGATAAATGCCATGACTTGGTCGGCGCCCAGTTCAAGAATTTTATCCTCTAACTCATCGACCAAACGCGTGACAAATGCGTCATCACTTTCGTGCTCCAGTTTCTCGCGGTAGGCATAGCATGGGCTAAGGTGATGAATATTAATGAGTAAGGGTTCAAATTGTTGTCGACGCCAAAGATTGCCACCGGTTGCTAACGCGCCCAGTGTATTGCCATGGTAGCTTTGTCGACGTGCAATAATATGTTTACGTTGTGGCTCTCCCTTTTCAACATAGTATTGACGTGCCAGTTTTAATGCCGCTTCAACGGCTTCTGACCCTCCGGAGACAAAGTAAACTGAATTGAGATGACCCGGAGCGCGTTTGGCTAAAAACTCAGCAATGGCTTCCATCGGCTCAGTGGTAAAAAATGAGCTATGGGCATAGGCCAGTTGGCTGACTTGTTGTTGAATGGCTTGAATCACATCAGGATCGCTGTGACCAAGGCACGAAACAGCCGCTCCACCACAGGCATCTAAGTAACGTTTATTGTCAGCATCAATAATATACACACCGTCTCCTTTAACCGCGACTGGATAGTCTTGGAGTAAACTGCGGTGCAACACATGGCTCATGAGTCATTCCTATTTTTCATTCAAGGGGCATATTTGAGACGAATCTAATTGAGATTTCATCAATGTGAAATCTCAGTATAAGGCAGTTTCCGATGAATTAAAGATCTAAACACTAAAGATCGTTTAGATGGTGTAAGTAATCGTCCGCTGTTTTCAGAATAGCGGTTTGTTGCTCTTTGGATTGTTTTTCCCAGGCTTTATAGGCCAAGCTCATGCGCGGATTTTTACGAAAGCGCTCTTCATGCCGTGTTAAAAAGTGCCAATAAAGACTGTTAAAGGGACAGCTCTTGTCGCCAAACTTGCTTTTCACATCATAGTGACAGGATTTGCAATAATGCCCCATTTTATGAATGTAATTGCCAGACGCAGCGTAAGGCTTGCTCGCGATAATACCTCCATCTGCATATTGACTCATGCCACGTGTATTGGGCATTTCGACCCACTCGATTGCATCAATATAGATGCCTAAATACCATTGATCCATTTGATCAGGATGAATGCCTGCGAGCAGTCCGAAGTTGCCAGTGATCATTAGGCGCTGGATATGGTGGGCGTATGCCTGCGCTAAGGACTGTTTAATCGCATGGCTGACACAGGCCATTTTCGTATTGCCTGTCCAGAAAAAGTCTGGAAGATTCCGATTGGCATTTAAACTGTTTAGCTGTGCATAATCGGGCATATGTTGCCAATATAAGGCTCTGACAAATTCACGCCATCCTAGAATTTGACGAATAAAGCCTTCGACCTGAGCCAGGTCTATCTCCTCTGGATGTTCTTTCCAATAGCTTTCCACACAACGAATGATATCCAATGGATGCAACATTTTGGTGTTCAGCGCGAAGGACAAGCGACTGTGATAAAGGCTCCAACCCCTTGATGTCATTGCATCCTGATAGTGCCCGAATTCGGGAAGACAATGACACAGAAAAAAATTAAGCAATTCTCTCGCTTCTGTGCGAGTGGTTGGCCAAATAAACTGTGTAGCATCAACGGTCCCTAACGTGGCGATTTGATGACGCTCGATCATCGCGAGGAGATCCCTGACATCTTTTGCAAAGCACAGAGGCTCTGGAATGACTTTGGACTCTGGAAGTTTTTTTCGATTTTCCGTATCGAAATTCCAACGTTCACCCAAGGGATTTCCTTGGTCATCAAGCAGAACTCTGTAGTGTTTTCTCAGTGCTCGATAAAAAAACTCCATACGTGACATTGGGTAGGTTTGCCAAGCGTCACGTGGTGTCAAAAAGTGTTCCGTATCAACCATAATGGTTGGAATGTTTAGATTCTCACACCACTCCCTTAGCTGTTTATCTAGGCGGTATTCATCCGGTGCTTGGTAGTGAAACTCATCAATATCATACTCTTCTATTAATATGTTCAGCTGATCAGTCAGTGAGCAATCCGCTGGTGCATCATCAAGAGTTATATAAATGACTTGATGTCCGGCTGCCTCTAAGGCCTGAGCAAAAGCACGCATGGCAGCAAAAAAGCCTAAGAGTTTTTGTATGTGGTGCCTTACGTACTTAGCTTCTTGATGCAGCTCTAACATAACAAAATAGGTGCTGTTATCTCGGGCTTTATACCAAGAATGCTTAGCATTGAGTTGATCACCTAAAATAAGCTTGAGTCGTTTCATGTGAATCCTCTTTAGGTGCATGGGGTTTGCGTTTAGTTCGGCAGGCATGGCTGCAATAGGTAACCGATTCCCAGTTTTTTTCCCATTTTTTGCGCCAGCTAAACGGACGTTGACAGACGGGGCACATTTTCTCGGGTAAATGGGGTTTTTTATGCATTTTACTCAACTTGATTCTTCAACAAATTAGGGACGTTTGCCTGAACTTTCGGGTGCTTTTTCCATGCCCAGAGACGCTGACGTGCTTCACTCCCCGTTTCTTCGTGGTTAAACATACGCTGTGGATAACTTACTTGATGCGAGTCCGGATAAAAGTGTTTTTCCATCTCAGTTAATAACCAAGGATGATGAATTAAAGGAATAGGCAAATGGGCGACTTCCGGTACATAGCGTCGGATAAAGGCGGCATCTGGGTCTTGATCCAGTGACTGCTGCAAAGGATTGTAGATTCTGAGGGTGTTGTAGCCTGTTAACCCGACTTGCATTTGAATCTGTGGATAATGTATTCCAGGGTCGAAATCTAAAAAACAGCGTGCAAGATGCTCTGCAACCTCTTTCCAATCCAGTTGTAAGTGATGGCACGCAACACTGACCAGCATTGCACGCATCCTAAAATTCAAATAGCCGGTTGTTAATAAGGCTCTCATACAGGCATCTACCATTGGGTAGCCGGTTTCACCTTTCGACCAGGCCTGATATCGCTGTGCATAACTTGCTGATTGATTCATTTTCTGAGTATTGAGTAGTTCAACATACCCTGAATTCAGTGGCTTAAATTCAGTGAGAGAGTTGGATTCAAACTTTTGAATGAAATGGCAATGCCAACGTAATCGTGAATAGAACGCGCGTGTTGAACGATCTGCTTCAGACATGGATTTGAGTTGTTGGACAACATAGCGGATGGATAGATTGCCATAAGCTAGATAGGCTGAGAGTCGCGAAGCATTTGTAATACTGAGCATGGGTTTGCTGATACTTTTTGAGTAAGACGCAAGCTTCGAGTTTAAAAATTCATACAACCGATCTAAAGCGGCCAGCTCTCCGCCTTTTTGGACGTTTTCGTTGGTTTTGAGCCAAGCTTTGGGAAGTGCGCGACATCTTAATGCTTGCAGAGGATGGTCCTCTGAGAGTTGAATCGATGCAACCTTGTTAAGATGAACGGGAGCGATGGGGTCTTTGAGATAGCGATCCGCAAATTTTTTCCATCCTTTTCGCCCGTTTTGCCCTCTTCTTACGGCCACTTGTGGATATTCTATCCAAGGAATGTTGAGTTCGGCGCACAGTTGTTTAACGCGTTTATCTCGTTGATAGGTAGAATCTAATCCAATTTCTTCGTGGCTAAATAGGCTGTTGATAAAAAATGATTGTTGAAAGGCCATAAGAAGATCAGGCATATCGCACCAGAATACGTAGAGTTGATGGCCTAACTGTTTAAGTTGTGTGGATAAACAACTCAAGCTTTGCACAATAAACACTTGGTGGCGGTTACTGATGTGAGGATCTGTAAGTAATGTGGGTTCGAAGGTGTAGAAAATACATAAAGGGTGCTCTGATGAGCAGGCTTCAGAGAGTGGTTTGTGATCAAGTAGACGAAGATCTCGTTTTAGCCATACTAAGTTGATTGTTTGCACCGTCGATCCTAAATCAGATTTCCCCGTCGCTATTAACGAAAAAACAACACTTCTGGATCTATTTCAGCAAACATTCAACTTATACACATACTTACCAACAATTCTTGACTACTGACCCTTTCTGTTTGTGATTAAAAAATATCAAGGATTAAAAGTAAAAACATAATATATTGAAATATATAATAAAAAATACATTTAATCCTGTTGATAAGTCTGTTAGCTAACTGTATATCTTCTTGAATAAGCCTTTGTATCAATGGATAAATCCAAGTATTTAACAGGCCAACTGTGCGTAAGGTTATTCAATCGTTTTTACAGGTGTTGATGGTTTTCTCGATGTTGATATTTGTTGGATCAGTAAGGCCGCAATGATTAACACCAAGCCGACAAGTGTGGCAGGATATATCGCTTCTCCAACTATAAATTTTAATAAAATCAATGATATAAAAGGTGATATGAAAATTAGATTTGAAATTTTCGCTGTGTTTTCTGCGTATTTCATTGCCATCAACCAAAAAAAGAAGGCAATGCCCATTTCGAAGATGCCAATGTAAATGGCCCCTGCCCAACCCTGCCATGCCGACATTGAAAACCCAGGACCCATCGCAGTTGCAGCCAAGACAATTGGAAGTGCCAGTAAGAAACTTAAGGCAAGGCTTGCCAGTGAATCCCCCTGATTACGTGTGTTGAGAATCCAGTAACTTGCCCAAATCAAGGTGGACAGCAATGCCAGTGAAACGCCGAGCGGACTTTCGAAGTGTAAGCCGAGGAGATCGCCCTTGGTGGCAATGACTAAGGCACCTAAATAGCCCAAGCCAATGGCAATCCAATCCTGACGTCGAATACGTTGTCCCAAAAAAGGCACGGCCAGCAAGGTTAGGCTAATTGCCCAAGTGTAGTTGAGCGTTTGTGCTTGTTGCGCCGGCAGTAAGTCGTAAGCCTCAAATAAAATAAGGTAATAGAGTGCGGGGTTAAGCGCCCCCATTAGTAAGTAAAAATAAGGCCGTTCACGGAAGAGCGTTTTCAACAAGCCGAGCTTACCCTGATAGCCAAGTAATAGGATCAGCAGCACCGCTGAGCTTAAGGTCGCAACAAGCAGCAATTGAGCGGGCGCAAAATAATTCAGTGAGAGCTTAAACGCAGTGGCGACGGTTGACCAACACGCAACAGCGGCCAGTGCAAACATGAGTGCGGTTTTTTGATTTTTCATCGAATTGAGAGTTCATGGCAAATGATTAAGCTTTATAGAGTACCTTAAGCCTGCGTAATGACGGATGATTTTTGATTTTTTTTTGTAAAAAATGGACTAAAAGTCGAGCAACTACAATGCAGAGTTGCTCAACAGCTGCGTGTTTAATTCAGATGGTAAACAGGCTCCATGCCATAAACAGGCGTATCGATTCCTTCCATACGTGCTTTTATCTGCAGTGAAAGGTACTGTGAGTAGTGACGAGATTGATGGAGGTTGCCACCATGGAACCACAGCGCTTCTTGGTGCGTGGGTTTCCACATATTGCGCAGTTCACCTTCCCAAGGACCAGGATCTTTCGCGGTGTTGGAGCCCATCCCCCAGCATTTCCCGACTTTATCGGCCACTTCTTGCGAGATAATCTTTGCCGCCCATCCGTTCATCGAGCCAAAGCCCGTTGCATAGACAATTAAGTCGGCGTCTAGCTCAGTGCCATCGGTTAGCACCACGGATTTGGGGTTGATGCGTTCGATTGAGACACCCGATTTTAATTTTATATCGCCGTTGGCCACTAAGTCCGATGCCCCTACATCAATGTAATAGCCTGAACCACGGCGTAGGTATTTCATAAACAGACCTGAACCATCCTCACCAAAATCGAGCATAAATCCAGCATCGGTTAAGCGCTGGTAAAACTCTGCATCCTTTTCTGCAACCGCTTCATACGCTGGAATGTGAAACTGCGGCATAATTTCAAAGGGAATGGAGGCAAAGGTGAGGTCTGCTTTGTAGGTCGTCATCCCATTTTCAACCGCCTCCTCTGAATAAAGCCCCCCTAACACCAGCTCCATTAGCGAATCCGATTTGATGATATGAGTCGAAGAACGTTGAATCATGGTGACATCGGCGTCGTTTTCCCAAAGCGCACAGCAGATATCGTGAGCTGAGTTGTTGGCACCAAGAACTATGCATTTTTTCCCTTTGTAAGCCTCGCCACCGGGATGTTGACTGGAGTGATGTTGCTCCCCTTCAAAACTGTCCATGCCCGGTATGTTGGGGATATTTGGAATGCCCGACATACCTGTTGCTAAAACCAGTTGTTTGGGGTGAAGCGTCAGTTTTTCACCGTCTCGATCAACTTCGACTGTCCATTCTTGTCTTTCCTCATCGAATTTTGCTTGGGTGCAGCGTGTGGAGCCCCAGTAATTCAACTCCATGACTTTGGTGTACATTTCCAACCAATCACCGATTTTGTCTTTTGGAGTAAAGACGGGCCAGTTTTCAGGAAAAGGGATATACGGCATGTGGTCATACCAAATGGGATCGTGCAGCGAGAGAGATTTGTAGCGATTGCGCCAGGTATCGCCGGGCTTCGGCAAGGCATCAATAATAATGGTCGGGACATCAAGCTGGCGAAGCCGAGCGCCTAAGCCGATACCACCTTGACCACCCCCTATGATTAGACAGTAAGGTTGCTCGCTATAGCCAAGTGTTGCCTCTTCATGCTGACGTTTTTCTAACCAGGTTTGGCGACTCTTACTCGCGCCATGTTCTGCACCTTTCGGGCGTAATTTATTGCGTTTTTCTGGGTAGTCTTTTAACTCAACCATGGTGGTTAAAAATGTCCATGCAAGGCCATTGCGCAATCGTAGATAGCCTCGCCCTTTTGCCACTTTTGTTTCAAAGGAGATCCAGGCTTCAACGACTCCATTGGCTTCGGTAGCATCCTCTTCCAGACGCCAATTACTCGGGGTAGCTGTTGCTTGAGTTGCCGCAATCATGTCACGGATGGCGGCTCGGCCTGAGAGTGTTTTAATATTCCAAGTAAACGCGACTAGGTCTCGCCAATGCCCCTCTTCTTCAAATAATTGAGCGGCTTCGGTCGGTGTGTTAGAGCTTAGGGCTGTGGATAATTTTTCGATCCACGCGGCAGCCGCAAGTGTAGGTTCATGGGTTGGGGTGAGTGAGGTATGTGTCATAAATCTCTCCAGTGCAGACTATTGTTTTTGTAACTGCGTTAACACCAACGTTTGCGCTTAGATCAGGTGTTCCTGAGCAATGTTGATAAGAGAGATAGAGCAGCAAGCGTGCCAGAGTCTATGTACGGTGTGGAATTTAATTGTATCTATATGATTTATATTGAAATAAAAACTACATTCGAAGCTTGGTCTGTATGTGAGTCCAGGCATTCGTCCTTCCCTAGCTTTACACCTGTAACGGACTGTCGTTGCATCTGTAACGCGAATCTGTCCGAAGTTTTACAGGTGTAACGCGGTCAAATTAAGGCGCTAAAGAAGTATAGAAAGCCTAGGTGTACGGGAGTAAACTCGAAAAGGCCCTGAAATAAAAATAACAGTCGTGAATGAGGGACATATGAGTATCTCAAGTCAGCGTCGTCATATTGACACGATACTTAGCTATGGTGGTTATCAATCGGTATCTAAAAGCTATTCACCCACCCACGAGATGATTGGACGCTCGTGGAAACGATGTTTGAGCGATTATGGCTTAGATCCTTCCCAACCGAGACCTGCCCGGATCGTCACGCACCAAACCCTGCGTGAGCATCAGGACTCTGTCGATGAGTTTTTGAATGTGGCACGCGCCGGTGTTGAACAATTGTATGCTCAGGTTGCAAGCCTTGGGTATGTGTTGCTGTTGAGTGACTATCGAGGGATTACCGTTCAGTTTTTAGGTGATCGACGCGATGAGCGTTTACATAAGGCAGGATTGTATTTGGGTGCAGATTGGAGTGAGCAATATGCTGGCACGTCTGCGGTGGGCACCTGTATCCAAGAGCAAAAAGCACTGACTTGTCATCGGGTTGATCATTTCGACAGCTCCCATATTCGTTTAACCTGCACCGCCGCCCCGATCAAAGACCCATCGGGACAACTTTTAGCCGTTCTGGATATTTCGGCCTTAAACTCTTCACGTACGCCGGAAAGCCAAAATTTCGCATTGCATCTGACTCAGCTCTACGCACGCTTGATAGAAGACGTCTATTTTTTAAGACGTTATCGCCATCATTTAGTGTTCAAATGCGATCAATCGCGAGAGTTAGTGCAAGTGAGTGGGCAGTTGTTGTTTGCTCTGGATGAAGAAGGTCATGTTTTAGCGGCGAACACCATCGCTCGAGACTTGCTGGCTCAGTTGCAGAAACTGGATCAGCCGACACTTTTTTTACCGGAGCTGCTTGAGTGCCAATGGCAAGATATTTTAGCCATTAACCAGTGCAATGACGGGACGCGTGCGTTTCGAGTGCTGGGTACACAGCAAACGCTGTTTGGCACCCTTATTGAACCTAAATCACGAATGTCCAGTCGACTTAATCCTTTATCAAGTCGTATTCAGCAAGAAGAGTCGGTACCTGAGTTGGACTGCTTGTGTGCGGATGACCCCGCGATGCGTCAAACCCTGAGTCTTGCCAAGCGCTTACGCAACAAAGAGGTAAGCGTACTTATTCTGGGCGAGACTGGCACAGGTAAAGAGGTGCTGGCGCAGGCCATTCATGCCTCGAGTCTTCGAGCAAAACATCCTTTTATGGCCGTTAATTGTGCGGCGATTCCTGAATCACTGATTGAAAGTGAGTTGTTTGGTTATGCGCCGGGCACGTTTACAGGCGGGCGTGCAAAAGGTGCGAAAGGGCTGATTCAGCAGGCCAATGGTGGCACGCTCTTTTTAGATGAAATTGGTGACATGCCTTTACCCTTGCAAACGCGCTTACTCCGCGTGTTAGCCGAAGGACACGTCATGCCTTTAGGGGCGCTAGAGCCCGTTGATGTTGATATTCGAGTATTGGCGGCGACTCACTGCAATCTTCAAAAACTGATAGCTGAAGGTCGTTTTCGTGAAGATTTATACTATCGACTCAACGGTGCGACACTGACATTGCCCTCGTTGAAAGCTCGCGCAGATAAGCAGTATCTTATTCAAACCTTGATGAAGCAGATTAACCCGACTGTGCGATTGCGTGCGGATGCTGTGAGTGCATTACTGGCTTATGCATGGCCCGGGAACATAAGACAACTGGTGAATGCCTTGACCTTTGCCGAAGCCATTTGTGAGGGCGATGAAATTACCGTTCACCATTTACCCAAAGACATTACCATGCATCCGCCAGAGTGGCCTGCATTCATGGGCACGAACCACACGACTTCAGATTGTTTAAGTGAAACCATCGACAGTCATACGCAACACTATGCGAAAAACTCAGAGCAAGAACGGCTGTTGAGCCTATTACGTCACCAGCGCTGGAATATATCGGCGGTGGCCAACCAACTGGGGGTGTCACGCCCAACGGTTTATCGGCGTATTAAAAAACTGAACATACCGATGCCTAAAGATGCGTAACAGTTAAAACAACTAGACGAGTAAAGGAGGCAGAGGGCAGTCTAAACACTCGGCGATGGCCCTTAATAGCTCCGCCTCTGCGGTGGTTATCACATCATCATGACTGGCGCAGATCACTAAGGCACGAAGGATGGCGGGTTTATCCAACGGACGTAAATGTGAAAGTTTTTCTAAGTCCAGCTCAAGCTGTTTTAATTTTGGCCGTGCGTCAGGTTGATAACGCATGGGAAAATTAAGGCTTTGCATCGCTTGATGGAACGCGGCTTCAGCATCCTCATCATTTTTATGGCCAACTTTAGCGATCAAACAGACGAGTCGACTGATTTCAGCACGTGTTTCTGTTGGTAAATAGCGCTTTGCCGAGCGTGGTACACCTCGAATGTGGCGAGTCACGATGGTTTTGATTGACCATTCGAACAGCGAGGTACGTTTATCTGCGGCAATTAAGAGTTCCAAGCAGGTTTTAAAGGTTTCATATTGCGCATCCGAGAGCTGTTTTAGTGCGGGTAGGCTGATTTCTACGAGGGGTAATCTGAACTCTGCCGCCAAAGACAGCAATTTGGGTAAATACGCGTTTAAGGCTTTGAAGGTATCGGGATGCGCCGCTTTTTGTAACTGATCGAGTTGTTGCTCTTGTATCCCTTTGTCTTGGCTCATCAATAAACCATAGATAAGCGCTCTTGCTGAGAAAGGCTCATGAGCCGCGTTTAACAGTTCTGGATCTAAGGTGTCCAGTATCCGTCTAGCATACGCAAGGTGTTCCGGTGTTGGGTCTGCCATCCCTGCCATGGCTTGATTCAGTGCGATTTGAGCACTGAAATTTTGGGGCTGGGGTGTGGAGACAAAACCAGCGGTGGTTAAGGTGGATAAGGGCCGAGTATCGTCAGTAGTGATGTGAGTGGGTGTCGTAAATGACCCAGTCCATCGTGGCTCAACACGCTTGATGCGATCTTCTAAAGGAGGATGTGTCGAGAACCAGTCACTAAAGCCATTGCTGAGATGTTGGCTAAAAAACATATGGCTGAATTCTTCTGCGCGCGGATTATTAAAACTTGATCCGGCAACATGGCCCCCTATTTTCTTTAAAGCGCCGGAAATCCCCAGAGGGTTACGGGTGTATTGAACCGCCGAGGCATCGGCAAGAAATTCACGCTGGCGACTAACGGCAGCTTTGATTAAATTCCCAAAAAATGAACCTGCAAAACCCACGATCATCAACCCCAGTCCCAACACCATCAAGAAAGCGACACTGTTATTCTTATTGGAAGTGCGTGCGATGGGACGATATCGTAGAGAACGCACAATAAATCGGCCAATCATACCGATCAGTAAAATGCCATATAGCATTGAAATTAAACGGATGTTAAGACGCATGTCGCCGTGAAGGATATGGCTAAACTCGTGGGCGACGACGCCTTGTAATTCATCCCGTGTCAGGAGTTGTATAGAGCCACGGGTAATGCCAATCACTGCATCTTGGGGACGGTACCCTGCCGCAAACGCATTAATTGCATCGTCTTCGATTAGGTACACAGGCGGCACAGGAATACCCGATGCCAACGCCATTTCCTCTACGATATTGAGAATGCGTTGTTCTTCGCTATTGAGCGTTGCTGTATTGAGTAAACGCCCTCCCATTGCTTCGGCAATGGCTTGCCCACCTTTTGTTAATTGCGCACGCCGGAACAGGCTGCCTAAAGCAATAACGCCGATCACGGCAATGGTTAGGGTGATCAGTAATTGAAGGTTTTCTGGTGATAAAAGACTCGGCAATGAGGAAGGCGTGTTGGAAGCTTGGGATAAGGCTTCCCCTGTTCCGCCTTCTGCAAAGAACATCAGCAATCCGATGACCAGTGTTAAACTGATAATCAGACTGCCGACGCCAAGCGCAAATAAAAAGACCAGTTGCAGTGTTTTACGTTTGGCACGTTCCTGGTGCTCAAAGAAGTTCATAACACACCCTCACCCTGCGTATTTGGCTTTTAAAAAGAGACTTTAGGAGCGGCTTGGATGGCAACACTGTCTTCGAAAACGAGTAAGGATGCATCTGCCGCATGGCCAAACGTGGCTGCCAATAAGGTCTGTGGAAAACTTTGCTTATAGGTGTTGTAGGCCATGACGGCATCGTTGAAGGCTTGGCGCGAGAAAGACACTTTATTTTCAGTGCTTATCAGCTCTTCAGACAATTGGCGCATGTTTTCAGATGCTTTTAAATCAGGATAAGCTTCCATTGTGATGTTTAAGCTGCCAAGGGCACTTTTTAATGCGCCTTCTGAGCTCATAAGCTGAGTAAGTGCGGCGGCACTCCCTGGATTGGCAGCGGCGGCTTGTAAGCTGGCTAAGGCTGTATTTCGGGCAGAAATAACGGCTTCAAGCGTTTCGCGTTCATGCTTCATATACCCCTTTGCTGTCTCGACTAAGTTGGGGATCAGATCGTAACGACGTTTTAACTGGACTTCTATTTGCGCAAACGCATTTTCGAAACGGTTTTTCAGGGCAACTAAGCGGTTGAAGATGCCGATGGTGTAGAACACAAGCAGTGCGATAACGGCAATAATAATGATTGATGAAATATCCATATTCAAAACCCTTTGATAAGTTGATTGCACTAAGTCTAGCGTGAATTATGTTTGATGCCTGCCTGATTGTAAAAGTTTAAAGAGTTCAGATGAAGTGCTAATTGTACTCTTAGCGGTTGAAAGAGTATAAGAGCATGTGAACGTGAAGATTAAGGTTTAGAGTGAATAGACATCCTGACTCAAAGAGGATCTGAATGTGAAGGTAACTGAGCTATTTGGTATCAAACACCCGATTCTACAAGCGCCGATGGCCGGCGTTCAAGGCAGTGAACTGGCCATCGCCGTGGCACAAGCGGGTGGATTAGGAGGGTTGCCCTGTGCGATGTTATCGCCTGAGTTGATTCAACAGGAGCTTCACAGGATTCGGATGGCAACAACGTCACCTATTAATGTGAATTTTTTCTGTCATCAAGCCCCTATCCCCGATGCAGAACACGAAGCGCGTTGGCGTTTAGCGTTGCGTCCCTATTACGTTGAGTTAGGGTTAGACCCTGATGCCATTCCTGAGGTGCTAGGGCGTCGGCCTTTTGATGCTCAAGCCTGTGATGTCTTAAGTGAGTTTGAACCAGAAGTGGTGAGCTTTCATTTTGGTCTGCCAAATGAGCAATTGCTTAACCGTATCCGAGGCTGGGGAGGAAAAATTATATCCTCCGCGACAACCTTAGAGGAGGCAATTTGGTTACAAGCCAGAGGGGTTGATGCCATCATCGCACAGGGGTTAGAAGCGGGTGGGCATCGCGCGATGTTTCTAACCGATGATGTGACAGAGCAAAAAGGCCTATTTGCGTTGCTTCCACAACTGCTTGAGCATACATCGACTCCCATTATTGCGGCAGGTGGAATTGCAAGTCCCAAAGCGGTTCGTGCGGCTTTGACCTTGGGTGCAGCCGGTGTTCAAATTGGGACAGCCTATTTGCTCTGTCCTGAGGCCAAAACGACATCGGTGCATCGGAAAGCTTTAAAAAGCTCAGCGGCTGATCATACGGCTCTGACACGTCTATTTTCAGGACGACCTGCACGTGGCATCGTGAATCGAATCATGCGTGAACTGGGTCCTTTATCGTCATTGCCCCCTGCCTTTCCTTTGGCGAGCACGGCGATAGCACCTCTTCGTGCCGCATCTGAAGCGCTTAACAATGCTGACTTTAGTCCACTTTGGGCGGGGCAAAATGTGAAGGGTTGCCAAGAAATTGCTGCGGGTGAACTGACTCACTGGTTAGCGGGCGATTGACAGCCGATGGGGGTAAGTTGGGTTATCCGAATAGCCTAGAGACTCAACCTTTCCCTGTTTTTAATTGAGGTGATTAAAATGGTCAAACATCAACCTGAAAAAAATCGGTTTGTCTGGGTTGAAGACAACCTAGAGTCCGTCTTGGAATATGACGTCACTGGGACATCGGTTGATTTCACACGTACTTATGTACCCAATGAGCTGCGAGGACGAAAAATTGCAGAAACACTGGTCTATGCAGGTTTAGAATGGGCACGATCAAATGAGTATCAACTCTCTGCGAGCTGTTGGTATGTGGATAGGTTTATTAAAAGGACTGCTAAATAGGGGGCACTGTGTCGAGTCTGTTTGTAAGTGATATCGTGATATATCCAGTTAAATCCTGCGCACCGCTCAGCATTGACCGTGCATGGGCTGACTATAAAGGTCTTAATGCAGATCGCCGTTATATGCTAGTGGATAAAGACGGCCTGTTTATCACAGCGCGTAAGTATCCTAAATTAACACGTTTGTTGGCGACGCCTACTGAGACGGGTTTAGTGCTTTCGGCTGTGGATAAAGACAGCCTATCGTTAGTGATTAATGAGTTTTCAGAGACCTATGTCGAGGTTAAGGTCTGGGGACAAGTTGTTTCTGCACAAAAGTGCAGCGATGAAGCCGACCAATGGTTGAGTGAGTTTTTGCAGATTGACTGTCGGTTGGTGTATTTCGGTGAGTTGACGCATCGCCCTGTGAAGGATGTCGAAACATCTGAAGTCAGTTTTGCCGATGGCTATCCCCTACTTCTGGCCACTGAAGCGTCTCATGAATGGTTGCAAGAACGTTGCCCTGCTTCATTTGATATACATCAGTTTCGGCCTAATCTTGTGATCACGGGGAATCTGCCATTTGCAGAGGATCAGTGGTTGCATGTAAAGATCGGTGAAGCCGAGTTTTCCGTTCATTCACCTTGTGAGCGTTGTAAGTTGATTACATTACCCGTGGGGGCCGAAACCTTTAATACGTTGCAGGAGCCTTTGCGCACCTTAAGCCAATATCGACGTTTAGCGTCCGGCGGCGCTATTTTTGGTCAAAACCTAGTGGTCATTAAACCTGGCCTGATTACCAAAGGAGCATCTGTGGAGGTGCTTTCTCACAAAGCCGCACCTGAGTTGAAAGCCCCTTCAGCGCCGCGAAGCTGAGGCGATGATCGCATCGAACATGCGGCTAGACAGCGGTATAACCGATAAACGACTGCCGGGTTTAACCAAGGGGCAGTCGTTTAGTTCAGGCAGAGTCTTTAGGCTCTTTAAGGGTAAGACCTCGTTAAACACCTCAACAAAGCGCATATCGACGGCTTGCCATCGAGGTGTGGTTTTCGTGCTTTTGGGGTCGTAATAAACAGATGCCGGGTCAAACTGCGTGGGATCTGGATAGGCTGTTTTGGTCACTTCTACGATACCTGCCACCCCTATCTGTTTGCAGCTTGAATGATACACCAACACCCTATCGGCGAGTTGCATGTCGGCTAAATAATTACGGGCTTGATAGTTACGAACACCGTCCCAGCGCAGAGCGGTTGTGGGTAGGTTGGCAAAGTCGTAGATACTGCATTCATCCGGTTCTGTTTTTGCAAGCCAGTAGTTCATTTTAAGTGCCTAGAGTGTCAGAATTCAGAATGTAGAAAGTGTTAAGTGTCATATTGTCGATTTGCACGGCTTTACTATTTCACTTCCCAATACAAAAACTCGAAAAAATACGCCCAAGTAAATCATCGGGTGTAACTTCCCCTGTAATCTCCCCTAAACTCTGCTGTGCAGCGCGTAAATCTTCGGCCAGCAGTTCACCAGCACTAAAGCCTTGCAGCTGCTCTAAGCCCTTCTCTAACTGTTGTTGAGCCCTATCTAACGCATCAAGGTGTCGACGGCGAGCCATAAAGCCACCTTCCGTTGTGCTGCTAAATCCCATGCAGGTTTTCAGGTGCTCTCTCAATAAGTCTATTCCCTCCCCTTGTTTGGCTGAAATAGAAATCAGTGAGTACTCACTGTTACTAATGAGTTCCGGTTTCTCTGCTTGTAGATCAATCTTATTGCGTATTACGGTAATATGCGTGGTGTGCGTTAGTTGGGCAACAAATTCTGGCCAGATTTCCTCAGGTGTGTGCGCACGTGTTTCGCTGGAGTCCACCACCATTAAAATGCGGTCAGCCTTATGTATTTCTTCCCATGCCCTGTTGATTCCAATTTGCTCCACAGTATCGGGGGCATCGCGTAAACCCGCAGTGTCGATAATATGCAGTGGCATGCCGTCAATGTGGATATGTTCGCGCAGCACATCTCGGGTTGTGCCGGCAATATCGGTGACAATGGCTGTTTCACGGCCTGCTAGTGCATTGAGTAAACTTGATTTTCCCGCATTGGGCTTGCCTGCAATGACCACATTCATACCCTCGCGCATCAGACTGCCTTGATGGGCCTCTTTCTGCACATCTTTTAGATCCTGCATAATGTGGATAAGATCACTTTGGACTTTGCCATCCGCCAGAAAATCGATTTCTTCTTCTGGGAAATCGATGGCTGCTTCGACATAAATTCTCAGCTGAATCAGCCGCTCAACCAGTTGATGAATGCGCTTGGAAAACTCGCCTTGCAGTGAGCGAAGTGCACAACGTGCGGCTTGCTCGGACGTGCTGTTGATCAGGTCGGAAATGGCTTCGGCTTGGGCAAGATCTAGTTTGTCATTGAGGAAAGCCCGTTCACTAAACTCTCCCGGCCTTGCAGCGCGAGCGCCCAGTGCGATCACATTTTGTAAAATAAAATCCATAACGACTGGACCGCCATGTGCTTGAAACTCCAGAACATCCTCTCCTGTAAATGAGTTTGGACCTGGAAAATACAGAGCAATGCCTTGATCGATCACCCTTCCATCCCTGGAAAAGAAGTCTCCATAATGCGCATAGCGTGGCTTAGGGATTAACTTCAAAAGCGTTTCAGCAATCTTGAGACAGTCGGGTCCTGATACTCGGATAATCCCAACGCCACCTTTACCGGGTGCAGTGGCTTGAGCAGCAATCGTATCCTGTGTGTAGTGTGGCATGAATAAACTCCAAGTCAGGGATCACATGTAACGTTATACAACAAAAAGGCTCCCGAAGGAGCCTCTTGTGTTTTCAGCTAGCACTAGGCCGCTTTTTTGACGTCTTCTTTCTCGATTTGCTTCGTAATGTACCATTGTTGAGCAATCGACAAAATGTTGTTCACTAACCAGTACAATACCAAACCTGCAGGGAACCACAAGAAGAAGAAAGTGAAAACTATAGGAAGCATTTTCATAATCTTCGCTTGCATTGGGTCCGGTGGTGTCGGGTTCAGCTTTTGTTGCAAGAACATGGTCACACCCATCAAAATCGGCAGAATGAAATAAGGATCCATTACCGATAAATCTTGGATGTATCCGAAGAAAGGTGCATGACGCAGTTCAACGGATTCCATCAACACCCAGTAGAGTGCAATGAACACAGGCATTTGAGCCAATATAGGTAGACAGCCGCCTAGGGGATTAATCTGCTCTTTTTTGTAGAGCTTCATCATTTCCTGAGACATTTTTTGACGATCATCACCGTAAAGCTCTTTCATGCGCATCATTTCAGGACCAAATTTGCGCATTTTGGCCATAGAGCGGAAGGCTTTTGCATTCAAGTGAAAGAGTGCTGCTTTAACAACGATGGTGATCCCAATAATTGCTAGACCCCAGTTTCCTACAAAGCTCTGAATAGTCGTTAGTAACCAGTAGAGAGGGTAAGCAATCCACCAGAGCCAACCGTAATCAACAGTCAGCTTTAAATTAGGCGCTGTTGCTTCAAGTTGTTTTTGATCCTTAGGACCAACAAACAAGGTTGCACTGGATTCAAATGATGCACCAGGTGCCACTTCAAACGTAGGGGCGAGGAAACCAGCAATGTATTCATTATTTGCACGACGTGTTTGGAAAGCGATCTCTTGACCAGCTTCAGGTACCCACGCAGATACAAAGTAATGTTGGCTAAATGCAACCCAACCGCTGTTACTGGTACGCTGGAAGTTACCTTTGTCCATGTCACTGAATGAGACTTTTTGGTAGTTATTGTCTTCAGTTGAGAAGACTGCGCCTAAGTAGGACGCCATACCAATTGACGTTGAACTGGTTGGATCTGCACTACGGTCGCGCTTTAACTGTCCGAAGAGTGTTGCTCTGAACGCCTCTTCTGACGGGTTATTCACAATGTAGCGCATGCCTACACGGTAACTTCCGCGCTCAAAAGAATAGCGTTTGATGATTTCAACACCAGTCTCGGTGGTGTAAAGCAAGTCAACGACAAGCGTATCATTATCATCTAAGCTGTATTCAGCTTGTGGCGAACGGTATAGAGGGCGTCCTTCAGCACGCCCATCAGGGCCGTCTCGACCCACTAAGCCACTCTGTGCAACGTAGGTTCGATTTGCATTTTGCTCTAAAAGTACAAACGATTGCGGAGAGTTTAATTGGGCTTTGTGCTCTGGCAAGGCTGCATAAATGATATCGCCGCCTCTGGCATCAATACGAATGTCCAGGACGTCGGTAATAACGCTAATGACAGACGCTTGTGACGTTGCCTGTTCGGACGCTATAGAAGTGGGTTCATTCGTCACAACCGCTGGAATATCAGCGGACACTGACTCAGCCGAAGGGAGATCAGATGCTGAACGTGCAACCACAGGACTGCTACTGATTTCTTGCGCAACAGGTTGATTGTAGTCCTGATTCCACTGGAGAAACAGGAAGTACGTTAGCACTGACAATACGGATAATAATATGACTCGCTGTACATCCATCGCGATTAAACCATTAGTTTTCTTTAAGGACGTTAGAAGCTTTTCGTTTCAGCTTTGACCAGCTTCGGTTAATTAAGGCTACAATCTCTTCATTAGAGAGGGTATCCAATCCCTTGCGAGCAAGGATTACCATATCAATTGCTGGTAAATCATGTTGCTGGAGTCGAAAGGATTCGCGAATAATACGTCTAATGCGGTTACGTTTAACAGCCCGGCGTACATTTTTTTTTGAAATAACGAAGCCGATGCGTGGGTGACCAAGCTGATTTGGATTCGCAAGGATCAACAGAGAGGGGTCTGATACTTTTAGACTGGCTCTGTCGAATACCTGTTTGAAGTCCCCGCCAGTTAACAAACGTAACTGACGGGGGTATCCGAATTCGGCCATTGAGTCGAAAACCGCTGAACTGAATTAAACAGTCAGACTTTTGCGGCCTTTAGCACGGCGACGGTTTAAAACCTGACGGCCGTTTTTTGTTGCCATGCGAGCACGGAAACCATGTGTACGAGCGCGCTTTAAAACGCTAGGTTGAAATGTTCTTTTCATTGCACCAGTCCTGCTTACGTGAGAGCTCTTACGTGTTAGCTACGTGATTTAGGGTTGCCGCGCGCGTTATTTGCACGTTTACCACGGTTTTCCACGTTAGTTGCCACGTTTTATATAAAAAATCAGACGCGAGATTATATTCGCCCTTGCTTGTGCTTGCAAATACTTTGTTATTTTATTTAATTCTTGCTCTGTCAGGGTTGAGGGTGCGATTCATTGTGGATAAGTTTACGATGAACCGATAGAATAGACGTTTATTATCGATGGGTTAATGTGTGTTGACAGAGGTTATTCATGTCTGACGAGTTATGGGAGCGCTGCCTGTCCAGTCTGCGGGATGAGTTTCCGGCTCAGCAGTACAATACCTGGATTAGGCCACTTAGATTAGCTCAGTGTCAAACCGATCTTCTCGTCTTATTGGCGCCTAACCGTTTTGTTAAAGATTGGGTGAGCGATAAGTACTTAAGTCATATCAGGCAAGCCTTTAGCCATTTGACCGGTAGCATTAGTGCTGAAGTGATGATTGAAATTGCTCAGTCTGGCTCCGCGCAGCCTTTGCTAAGACCGTCGAATCCAGTAGCATCAGTGCCAGTTGCTCAAACAACGGATGCAAGAAGTCCCGCACCTGTGACGCCGACAGTCTTGTCAAATGATCCGGTGTATGTGCCCGCTCAGGAGGCTCACTATAGTGAGTCTTTGTCAACGACGTCATACGATATACCTTCTGTTGGTTCTGAATCCGCTTCGGATATGCAAGCCATGCCTGAGCCTCAACTTGAGCTCGAAATGCTGCCCGCAGAAGATACGCGTAAACGTAAACCGCGCAAAGTCGATGTCGAAGGTGGTGTCAAGCATCAATCAAACCTTAATCCGGCATTTACGTTTCAGGCATTTGTTCAAGGTAAATCGAACCAGTTGGCACTGGCCGCGGCGCAACAGGTTGCTGACAACCCTGGTGGTGGCTACAACCCTCTCTTTATATATGGCGGTGTTGGCTTAGGTAAAACACACTTAATGCATGCCGTGGGTTGTGAGATGCTGCGTCGCAATCCAAATGCTCGGATTCTTTATTTGCACTCTGAGCGTTTCGTCGCGGATATGGTAAAAGCCTTACAATTAAATGCCTTTAATGATTTTAAGCGTTATTATCGATCTGTTGATGCGTTGCTAATCGATGATATTCAATTCTTTGCTGGCAAGGAGCGTTCACAAGAAGAGTTTTTTCACACCTTCAATGCGCTTTTGGAGGGCGGTCAGCAATTAATTTTAACCAGTGATCGTTACCCAAAAGAAATTAGTGGTGTTGAAGAGCGTCTTAAATCGCGTTTTGGCTGGGGGCTAACGGTTCCAATTGAGCCACCCGAGCTTGAGACACGTGTTGCAATTTTGATGAAAAAGGCGCAGGAAGCGAGGATTCAGTTACCCCATGATTCTGCGTTTTTTCTCGCACAAAAGATACGCTCTAATGTAAGAGAGCTTGAAGGTGCGCTTAAGCGAGTGATAGCGAATGCTCACTTCACCGGTAGCACTATATCAACACCTTTCATTAAAGAGTCTTTAAAAGACTTGTTGGCCTTACAGGATAAGCAAGTCAGCATTGATAATATTCAGAGAGTGGTCGCTGAGTACTATAAGATTAAGATCGCTGACCTTCTATCCAAGCGTAGAAGTCGTTCAGTGGCTAGGCCTCGTCAAGTTGCAATGAGCATTTCGAAAGAGTTGACGAACCATAGTCTTCCCGAAATTGGGAATGCTTTTGGTGGACGAGACCATACAACCGTTCTTCATGCGTGTCGTAAAATCAAAGAGCTTAGGGAAACCGATGCTGACATCAGTGAAGATTATAAAAACCTGCTGCGTCACCTGACGGCGTAGCGTCCGGATCCTGACTAAGGTAAGACAGCCATGAGATTCGTTATTTCCAGAGAAGCACTAATAAAGCCACTTCAGTTAGTGGCAGGTGTCGTAGAGCGCCGTCAGACAATGCCGGTACTGTCAAATGTCCTATTGGTTGCGGATCAAGGCCAATTGTCCTTGACCGGTACCGATTTAGAAGTCGAGCTAGTGGCTCGGATTCCTGTTGCCGAAGTGGTTGAACCGGGAGCTGTTACACTTCCTGCTCGAAAACTGATGGATATCTGTAAGTCCTTAGCCGACGATGCGCGCATCGAGATCGAGTGTGATGGTGCGAAGGCGTCGTTACGTTCGGGTCGCAGTCGATTCTCTTTGTCGACCTTGCCAGCGGCTGACTTTCCAAATGTTGAAGACAGCCCTGAAGCCTTAACCCTTTCGTTGCCTCAATCATCCTTGCGTCATCTTATTGAGCGAACTGGCTTTTCTATGGCGCAACAGGACGTTCGTTATTATTTGAACGGAATGCTGTTGGAAGTTAAAGACGGTCTGCTTCGAGCTGTCTCCACAGATGGCCATCGACTAGCGACCTGTTCTGCGGCGGTTGATGTGGATTCGACACTGTTCCACCAAATCATTGTGCCAAGAAAAGGTATTCTTGAACTTGCTCGCTTATTGCAAGGTGGTGACACCCCCGTTCAGTTGGTGATTGGTGCAAACCACATTCGTGCCGTTGTCGGAGATTTCACTTTTACCTCTAAACTCGTAGATGGCAAGTTTCCGGATTACAACCGCGTTATTCCGCGTAACAGTGATAAAACGCTGCTGGGTGATCGTTTGGAGTTACGTCAGGTATTTACGCGTATCGCGATTTTATCCAATGAGAAGTATCGTGGCGTGCGTTTAAACATCAATGACGGCTTGCTGCAAGTGTCGGCAAACAACCCTGAGCAGGAAGAAGCGGAAGAGTCTTTGTCCGTTGATTTTGAGGGGCAAAGTATCGAGATAGGGTTTAACGTCAATTACCTTCTAGATGTCTTGTCAATTCTGAATACTGACGTTGTACGTTTTAACTTATCGGATTCCAATAGCAGTGCATTGATCCAAGGGTTTGATGAAACCGATGCTATGTATGTTGTAATGCCGATGCGCATGTAGCTAACCGTCTGACAGCGAGCGACTGATACCTGCAGTCGCTCGTTATGATCTCATCAATGACCCTAAAACGAATTAAAATTACGAATATCCGCAATTTAAGTCAGGCTGATTTAACACCTGTCTCTCGTGTTAATATTCTGTATGGTGCGAATGGCAGTGGTAAAACCAGTGTCTTGGAGGCCATTCATTTTCTAGCCACCACACGTTCTTTTCGCACCAGCCAGTTTCGTCATCTAATGTCTCAAGGGGCTCATCACGCTCTGGTGTTTGCGCGTATTGATCCATTTTCTGAGCAGCGCTTGTCGGCGCTAGGTGTTGAGCGTGACGATCAAGGCGGTGTTAAAGCGCGTTACGATGGTCGTACGCTCGACTCGGCAGAGCTGGCCGCATTGTTGCCAGTGCAAGTAATTCACTCAGGTACCTTTGAGTTACTAGACGGAAGTCCCACGGTACGCCGACAGTTTTTGGATTGGGGTTGTTTTCACTCTGAGTCAGCGTTTATTACGCGCTGGAGGAGCTTTAAACGTGCGCTGAAACAACGGAATTCATTGCTGAAATATGGTAAGATAGACCCAGTACAAATGCAGGTGTGGAACCGAGAATTTGTCGAGCAAGGGCAAGCCCTAACGGATCTTCGAGACCGATACATTCAAGCGCTGATTCCTGAGTTCGAGCAGATTCTGTCTGTTTTATTAGGTGACGTTCCAATACGACTTGGCTTTTCGGCTGGCTGGGATCGCAAGCGTGCGTTGGCTGATATGCTTGAAGAAAACTTTGCTCGTGATCTACAGCATGGCTTCACACATTTGGGGCCACAGAGAGCTGATTTGCGTTTTCGCCTGGAGCAGAAGAATGCGGCTGATATCCTATCACGTGGTCAGAAGAAACTGGTTGTCAGCGCCCTGAAGTTGGCACAAGGATCCCTGTATCGTCGATATTCGAATCGCCCCTGTATTTATTTATTCGATGATTTGCCTTCTGAGCTTGATGATAAACACTGTCGTTTATTCTGTGATTTTATCAGTCAAAGTTTGGATCAATGTTTTATAACCTGTGTCGATCCTGACACTATGACGCAATTTTGGGCTGCGGATATCGATCTGTCGCTCTTTCATCTGGATTCTGGACGGTTATCGCACAAGGTTGCGCTAGGAGATTAAAATGAGTGGTGAAAACCATAATAGTTATGACTCAACTAGTATTAAAGTCCTAAAAGGGCTTGATGCGGTTAGAAAACGCCCGGGTATGTATATCGGTGATACCGATGATGGCAGTGGCCTTCATCATATGGTGTTTGAGTTAGTTGATAATGGAATTGACGAAGCGCTGGCGGGTTACTGTTCTGAAGTGACGGTAATTATCCATCCGGATGAAAGCGTCTCTGTTGCCGACAATGGTCGTGGTATTCCAACGGACATTCACGAAGGTGAAGGTGTTTCAGCCGCTGAAGTGATTATGACTGTTTTGCACGCCGGCGGTAAGTTTGATGACAATACTTACAAGGTGTCGGGTGGTTTGCATGGTGTGGGTGTATCCGTTGTAAATGCGCTCTCCAGTGAGCTTAAACTGTCCATACGTCGTGATGGTAAGGTGCATGAGCAGATCTATCACCACGGTGTGCCACAAGCGCCTTTGAAAATCGTAGGTGAAACAGATTCCACAGGAACGATTGTTCGCTTCAAGCCGTCTGAAGAAACGTTTAGCAATATCCACTTCCAATTTGATATCTTGGCAAAGCGTTTGCGTGAGCTGTCTTTTCTAAATTCGGGTGTTCGTATCCGCTTAAAAGATGAGCGTGCAGGCCGCGAAGAGATTTTCGAATACGAAGGGGGCCTTGCGTCTTTTGTTGCCTATCTCAACCAGAATAAATCCACGGTTAACTCTGTATTTCATTTTAATGCCATGCATGAGAACGGTGTGGGTGTTGAAGTAGCCATGCAGTGGAATGACGGTTTCCAGGAGAGCATTCACTGTTTTGCAAACAACATTCCTCAGCGTGATGGCGGGACTCACCTGTCGGGCTTTAGAGCATCGCTGACACGTTGTTTAAACAACTACATTGAGTCTGAGCAGCTGAATAAAAACGGCAAAGTGGCAACCACGGGTGATGATAGCCGTGAAGGCTTAAATGCCATCATTTCGGTTAAAGTGCCTGATCCAAAGTTCTCCTCGCAAACCAAAGATAAACTGGTTTCATCTGAAGTGAAGACGGCGGTTGAACAGCTGATGGCACAGCACTTGTCTGATTATCTGTTGGAGAGCCCTTCAGATGCCAAAGCCATCGTGTCTAAAATGATTGATGCAGCACGTGCGCGTGAGGCTGCCCGCAAGGCGCGTGAAATGACGCGTCGTAAAGGTGCGTTGGATATCGCAGGCTTGCCTGGTAAATTGGCTGACTGCCAAGAAAAAGACCCTGCGTTGTCTGAACTCTACCTTGTGGAGGGTGACTCGGCGGGTGGTTCTGCTAAGCAAGGTCGTGACCGCCGTACACAAGCTATTTTGCCACTCAAAGGTAAAATCTTGAATGTTGAAAAAGCACGTTTTGATAAGATGCTGACCTCAACTGAAGTGGGTACCTTGATCACGGCGTTAGGCTGTGGGATAGGTCGTGAAGAGTTTAATGCCGATAAATTGCGTTATCACAGCATCATTATCATGACAGATGCTGACGTCGATGGTTCGCATATCCGCACCCTGCTCTTGACCTTTTTCTTCCGTCAAATGCCATCCATCATCGAGCGCGGGCATATCTACATTGCTCAGCCACCTTTGTATAAAGTGAAGAAAGGTAAGCAAGAGCAATACCTAAAAGATGAAGCCGCACTGGAACAGTACCTTCTCCAAGGTGCTTTAGATGGCACATCCCTGTTCCCAAGTGCTGAAGCGCCTCCAATTCTCGGTGCAGCACTGGAGTCTTTGATCTCACGTTATCGTCATGTTGAGTCGCTTATTGCACGTATCAGTCGTGTGTATCCGAGTTCAGTTTTATCACAGTTGCTGTATTTGCCGCAGCTGAGCGTTGATTCACTTGCTTCACGTGAAGCAGTCCAAGCATGGGTAGATACCCTGTCGACCTACTTAATGGACTACGTGAGTTCAAGCTCTGCTTGGTACGGCTGCTCAGTCATTGAAGACCGCGAGCATAGCCAGTTTATTCCTCAAGTGATTTTGACGCAGCACGGTGTGGATACGCGTTATACATTTGACCAAGACTTCTTTAGATCAAGAGATTACAAGGCAATTGCCGAGTTAGGTGCCGAGATGCAAGCCTTGCTAGAAGAAGGCGCTTTCTTGCAGCGTGGCGAACGTAAGTATCCCCTAAGAAACTTGGGCGATGGTATCAAGTGGTTGTTGGAAATCTCTCGTAAAGGAAACTCGATTCAGCGTTACAAAGGATTGGGTGAAATGAACCCAGATCAACTCTGGGAAACCACCATGGACCCCGATGCAAGACGCATGCTGCAGGTTACCATTGATGATGCAATTGCAGCTGACCAGCTATTCGCGACATTGATGGGTGATGATGTTGAGCCCCGTAGAGCGTTTATTGAGCATAATGCGCTGAATGTTTCTAACTTGGATGTTTAAGCTATCAGATCTCATTTGAAGTAAAACGCTTTCTATAGTGAAATGGCGTTTCGTATAAAATGAAACCGGAATAAAAAAAACAGTCGAATGGCTAATGCTGTTCACTTAAGAAATGCATTTAGTTAAATAGCCTCAGAAAATCCGATTAAGCTTTTTAATCGGATTTTTTGTGTCTATTCAGCAGTTATTTCTCAGCATCGATGAGCTCCATTCATTCTCAGATCATTCAACTCTCCTCCAATACCCCTGTTGAATGGATAGAGTCTGCTTAACTCTTTCCTCGAAAGCGATTATCAGGCGAAGACGACTGCGATCAGGTGGATCACAAGCCTGATCAATTTTCACGTTTAACCGTTTTCCATGGCTAAAGCTGTCTTCTCGCAAGTCTTTATGGGGAGGTAGAGGCTGTGTGTGTTTTCGCAGCTAGCTTCGATAAAGCCATATTGTTTGTAAAAATCAACAGTATCTTCTTTCGCGTCAACAAAGAGTCCTATTACTGCTGCAGGACTATCAGGTTGAGCAGCAAGTGCTGTTTTTCTAATGCATTCAAGTAGCAGCTGTTCACCGAAGCGATGGTTTTTGAAATTTTTATCTACAGCCATACGAGCTAGCTTTAAGGCTGGCACGGGGTGAGGATAGTTTTTGAGTCGAGGAAAGCCATCTCGTACAGATACAGTTGCATAAGCCAGTGTATAAAAACCGATGACTCTCTTAGGTTGTTCAGAATCAACGAGAACAAACGTTTTAGTCAGTGAGCGTTGATCTGAACTGCTGGCATGTTTCGCTAGGTAGACGTTTAAAGCTTCAACACCGCAATCAAAGTTGTTACGGTCGTGTTGTTTCTTATCAAGTTGCACTGTCTTCAGCATATTTAAAACCACCTTTTTCGTTAAACGTTTTGGCAGCGGCCAAAAGTTTGCTATTGATTGGTGGCGGATTGTCTAGAGCGGCAAAAACAGTTTCTGCTCCCTGCATTGAGAGGCGAATGCTATGCTCACTTTCGTAAACCGATCGGGCCTTGGTTGTTACGGCCTCTACGATAAATTGAGACAGTGTTGCACCAGACAGATCCGCAGCATTTTTTACAAATTCCTGAACATCCTGCGAAACACGTGCAACTAGCCTTGCGTCCTTTGGTGCTACGACGGTCATTGTTTTCTCCTATTTTTGGTCTTAGTTTTTCGCCATAAGTGGCGAATGCTGTCATTCACTAGGGTTAATCATATTAATCAGCATTGTGTGTCATTATGGCATACGAATCCAAGTTGTCAAGGGTGTGTGCTATATAGGCACACAAGATTAAAAAGATCGCTAAGGTGGTTATTTACCTGATCGGTGAAAAACGTTCTCGATTAATTTCACTCTATTTGTGAGTCGACAAACGGGTTTTATCTGCACAGATAGATCTTTATTCTATTCGGGTGTGTTAGTTTCCAGCTTTGACATTATCTTAATCCCTTCCCCCTTCATATTGCCTCGATCATAAGAGCTTCATTCTAGATTTAGCTAAGATGCCGAAAATTAATTCTGCATCTATAGCCATTTCTTTGTACACTAACCTTCATATACTAATAATATGATTAGACCTGCCCCATTAATGAATTTATGCTCTTTAGGAGATCGATATGCGTCGTGTTCATTTTGTTGGCGGAGAGAAAGGCGGAGTTGGTAAATCGGTTCTTTCGCGCTTACTGTCGCAGTATTTTTTGGATAATGCTATGCCTTTTATCGGTATGGATGCCGATCAGTCCCATGCAACCTTAACGCGGTCGTACGGACAGTCTACACGGCGTATTGTGTTGGACGATTTTGAAGGTGCCGACCAGATTATTGAAACGGTTGTTGAAAAGGATGTTGATGTCCTAATTGACTTGCCAGCTCAGAGTGAACGATTTCTTGACCTTTGGATGAACGAGAATGGTGTGGCGGAACTTTGCGAAGAGTTAAATATTGAATTGCTGGCATGGTATGTGGTGGATGATGGTCTGGATTCCTTGTCGTTATTAAAAGCATTCAGTCAACGTTACTCTGATCAGTTGAAGTGTGTCGTAGTCAAAAATTTGGGCAGAGGTTCTGATTTTTCAAAGGTTGATGCCTTTCTAACAAGTGACTTAACTAAGGCGACCTCGATTGAGCTGCCCTGCTTACATGCAGCGACCATGCGCAAAATTGAACACTCCTCCTTCAGTTTTTGGGGTGCAGCCAATATTAAAGAAGGTGAAAACCATCTTGGTATTATGGAACGTCAACGTGTGAAAGTGTGGTTGAAAAAAGCCTATGCCGCATTGAACTCTGCGCTTGAGTCCAAGTCAGTTTAAAATGATCTGAAATGCTTCACGTGAAGCAAAAAAAACCGTATCAGTTGATACGGTTTTTTTGTGGAGCATATAGAGGGTTAGAGCAAAGAAATATCTGCAACGCCCAAGAAGAGTTTACGTAGCTTGGAGAGGAGCGCAAGACGATTCAAACGCAGCGCTTCATCTTCGGCCATTACCATCACATCATCAAAGAACTGATTGATTGGGTCATTCAGTTTTGCTAAACGCTGCATGGCTTCCGTATAGGCACCCGTCGAAAACAAGTGATTAACGTCAGGCTCGATTTCAGACATCAGTTGATAGAGAGTCTTCTCTGCAACCTCGACAAGCAGGTTTTCGTTAACCTCAGCATCGCTAGTGCCCTGCTTAGATAAAATATTTGATACGCGCTTATTCGCTGCAGCAAGGTCTTTTGCTTCTGGCAGCTGAGTAAATGCAGCAACAGCCTGAATACGTTTATCAAAATCGAGTGGCTGTGTGGGCCGTAAAGCATGGACGGATAAGTAGATCTCAGCCGAAATCGCTTGCTCATCGTACCAGGCTTTAAAACGATCTAGCATGAAATCAACTACACGCTGAGCGACATCCGCTTGGCCAGGAAGCTGGCCATATTGACTTGCCGCTAGGTTGGTTAATTCAACTAGGTCTAAATCCAGCTGATGCTCGATGATGATTCTAAGAATGCCGAGTGACTGCCGACGCAAGGCAAATGGATCTTTAGAACCTGTGGGTGGCTGATTGATGCCAAATAAGCCTGTCAGCGTGTCTAAACGATCCGCTAAGGCTAAGGCAATGCCTGTACGTGTGTGCGGCAGTTCGTCACCAGAGAAGCGTGGCATATACTGCTCGTTCAAGGCGCTGGCAACCTCGGCTGGCTCGCCATCATGCAGTGCATAATGATAGCCCATGAGCCCTTGCAACTCGGTGAACTCAAAAACCATATCGGTCATTAAATCACACTTTGATAACTGAGCCGCACGTGCTGCAAACGCAGGGTTGCCACCAATGCGTTCAGAAATCGCTGTAGCTAACGTCTCAATACGCTGTGTCTTTTCAAAGACCGTGCCCAGGTCATGTTGGAAGACGATGCTTTTCAGCTTCTCGGTACGAGAAATGAGTGGGTGCTGCTTATCTTGGTTAAAGAAGAAAGCGGCATCCGCTAAGCGCGGGCGAATAACCTTTTCATTACCGGAAATAATCTGAGCTGGATCGTTGGATTCAATGTTGGCCACTGTAATGAAGTACGGAAGCAGTTGGTTGTTTGTATCCACCAAATGGAAGTACTTCTGGTTGGCTTTCATTGACGAGATTAATGCCTCTGAAGGCACATCAAGAAAACGCTCTTCAAAACGTCCTGTCAGTGCGACTGGCCACTCATTCAGTGCCGCCACCTCTTCCAGTAAGCTGGGATCAATGACAACTCTTGCATTGAGTTTCCGAGCTTCAGCCAGAACTCGCGCTTCAATGGTCTGCATACGGCGATCAAAATCAACAATGACTTTACCTGGGCTCAGCAGTTTGGCTTCGTACTCAGCCGCTGACGCAAGTTCAATTGTTTGATTAAAGTGGAAGCGATGCCCGCGGGTTGTATTGCCGGAGGTTAAGCCGAGAATTTCACAGGGGATGACTTGGTCACCCATCAACATGACCAGCCAATGAACGGGTCTTACAAACTCAGTACGACGTGCGCCCCAGCGCATCCGTTTTGGAATGGGCAGCGCGTTGAGTGACTGGGCCACAATTTCAGGTAACAGATCTTGTGTTTGCTTTCCGGCTTCAGTGCCACGATACACATAATACGTCCCCTTCCCAACCTCCATGGTCTCAAGTTCGGCAAGGGTTACACCGCAGGACCCAGCAAAACCCTGAACGGCTTTTTCAGGAGCTGAAGTGGCGGGACCGCGCTTTTCAAAAACACGGTCCGGTTGCTGGGTGCTTAAACCCGATACAATCACAGCTAAACGGCGAGGAGATGCATAGGCGCGTGCTGAATCATATTGAATGGCATTTTGCTGTAAACCACTTTCGATGCCAGCTAAAAACGCATTGGATAGAGTTTTAAGTGCCTTGGGAGGCAGCTCTTCTGTTCCTAATTCAACGAGAAAATCTTGTTGATCAACCATTATTTAGACTCCTCATAAGCCGATAACACTTCTAGACGCAAGGCTTCAGGTGCCAAGGGGAAGCCTAATGCTCGACGTTTATCAAAGTACGCGTGGGCAACATTTCGGGCAAGTGTGCGCACTCGAAGAATAAAGCGCTGACGCTCCGTGACGGATATCGCATGGCGTGAATCGAGCAGGTTAAAGGTATGAGAGGCTTTTAATACCATTTCGTACGCGGGTAAAGGAAGCGACGCCTCAAGCAACTTTAGGCACTCTTTTTCATAGTGGTCGAAGTTGAGGAAAAGTTGAGGAACATCAGCGTGTTCAAAATTGTACGTCGACATCTCGACTTCATTTTGATGATACACATCACCGTAGGTAACAACACTGCCGTCAGGTTGCTTGGCCCAGATCAGATCATAGACACTGTCCACTTCCTGAAGGTACATGGCGATACGCTCTAAGCCGTAGGTTAACTCACCTGTGACGGGGTAACATTCCAAGCCACCGGCTTGCTGGAAATAGGTGAATTGGGTCACTTCCATGCCGTTTAACCAAATCTCCCAACCCAGGCCCCACGCACCGAGTGTTGGTGATTCCCAGTTATCCTCAACAAAGCGAATGTCATGAACGCTGGGGTCTAAGCCTATGTGCATCAAGGATCCTAAAAAAAGATCCTGAAAGTTATCAGGTGAGGGCTTCATCACCACCTGAAACTGATAGTAATGTTGAAGTCGATTTGGGTTTTCACCATAGCGACCGTCCGTAGGACGTCGACTGGGTTGTACATAGGCCGAACGCCAATACTCAGGGCCAATGGCACGTAAAAAGGTAGCGGGATGGAAGGTTCCGGCCCCTACTTCAAGATCCAGAGGCTGCACCAGAACACAACCCTGGTCGCCCCAGTATTGCTGCAATGCGAGGATAAGCCCCTGAAATGTGCTAACGTCTGGAGTCGCCTTGTCAGTCACGAGAATCACCTTAGCTATTAATTGATCAAAATAAAGGCCAAATTATACATCAACATGAAGCGCTAAGCGTCTATCTAAGGTCATTATCTTGGTTTAGTCGACCCTTACGAAGAGGTATACTTTTGCAATGAAAAAATACAGGATTATGCCGTGAAGAAAATTAAGAGTATTTTGGCCATCAGTTTTCTGGGATTAATGGCGCTGTTGCCGTTGTCTTGGGCTCAGTGCTTGGGGATACGACTAGGACGTTATTTTTATCGACAAGGGGATAAAAATAAATGGTACCGATTTACGCAGAGTAATATTGCGCACTGCTTTCCTGAATTGAGCGATGTTGAGCGTCAGGCGGCCGTGCAAGCCAGTCTGATTGAAACAGGTAAGTCTGTGTCTGAAATGGGCATGTCTTGGCTATGGCCACCCCAGCGAACCTTGAAGAAGATCGTCAAGATACACCATGAAGAACTCATTACAAATGCGTTAGCGAAGGGCAAAGGCGTTATTTTTATAGCACCGCATCTAGGCAATTGGGAAGTGTTAAATTTATACCTATCCAATAAGTACAGTTTCACCGCCATGTATAAGCCACCTAAACAACCCGCTATGGATAAGCTGATTAAACGTATGCGAGCACGTCTAGGTTCACGGATGGCGCCTGCGAATGTGCAGGGCGTGAGGATGGTTATGAAGGCGTTGAAGCGTGGAGAAATGGTGGGTATTTTGCCGGATCAAGAGCCGGATCTAGAAAGTGGTGTCTACGTTCCATTTTTTAACTCGCCTGCCCTTACGATGAAGCTCCTACCCCAGTTGGCGGCGCAAACCGGTGCGAGTGTGGTATGTGGTTTTGCTAAGCGTCTGCCAGATGCACAGGGCTTTGAGATTTATTTTTATGAGGGAGACCCAGATATCAATCAAAAAGACGTATCCGTTGCCGCTGCGGCAATGAATCGAACGGTTGAGCACTGTGTACGACAGGCGCCTTGGCAGTATCAATGGGAATACAAACGCTTTAGTTCACGGCCGGAAGGTGAAGTGGATATTTACCAATAAATTGAACGCTACAGCTTGCTCGGGACTTTACACCCCGAGCGTCAGCCATTACGCCTTTTTAATTAAGCGCGCGTAGAAAAAACCATCATGGCCTGCTGTCTGCGGAAAGAGTTGTCTTCCATAGGGTCTTTCAATCCCCCACTCGGCTTCGATGGGATCGTGATGTGCATCACTGTGCAGTTTGCAAAAGCGCTCGATAATGCGCTCATTCTCTTGTGGGAAAACTGAGCAGGTTGCGTAAACCAGCACACCATCCACTTTCAGAACTTGCCAAAGATTTTCCAAAATATCCAACTGCAACTTAGCCAGATGCAGGATATTTTCATTCTGCCTTAAAATCTTTATGTCGGGATTGCGTCGAATGACGCCCGTGCCACTGCAAGGAGTATCCAGCAAAATGCGATCGAAGAGTTGCCCATCCCACCAGTCCAGGCTTGATGCATCCGCTTGCAAAACCTGACAGCGGGTTTGTAAGCCTAAACGCTCTAGGTTTTGATATATCCGGTCTATGCGGCCTTCGTTAAGCTCCAGAGCGATGACATCTGATAATTCGGCCTCAGATTCGAGTAAATGGCAAAGCTTACCACCCGGTGCCGCACAGGCGTCTAAGACGCGTTGTCCAGGCGCGAGCATTAATAACGGTGACGCTAACTGGGCAGCTTCATCCTGAATGCTCAGAAGCCCTTCATCAAACCCTGGGATCAGATGAACATCGGTGGCTTCCTCAAGATAGATCGCATGCTCACTAAAACGCCCCGATTGATAAGCGATACTATGGGCTTGCGCCTGCGCATCCCACTGATCCATGGATGATCTCAGTGCGTTGATCCTGAGGCAAAGTGGACCTTTAACATCATTGTTTTGCAATAGGCTTTGCCAGTGCTCCGGCCAGTTATGGCGGAGCTTTTCGATCATCCACGTAGGATGGTTAAACTGATAGGACGCATCGTTAAGTGCCAGTGTTTTCTCAATGTCAGCCCCCTCTCGCTGATAGCGACGTAAGATGGCATTGATCAAGCCCTTGGCCCAAGGTTTACCCAGTGCGCTGATTGCCGAGACGGTTTCACTGATGGCTGCATGGGCAGGAATACGCATGTCACGCAGCTGATACAAGCCCAGTAACACCAATGCAAGAACATCTGTATCTGTTTGGTCACAGGGTTGCTTTAAGAACTGGCCTGCCAAGGCATAGAGTCGATAGTAATCGCGAGCCGTTCCATAGCAAAGTTGTTGCAGCAGCGCTTTGTCTCTTTCAGGAATCGCCTCAAACTGATCAGAGAGAAGGGTCGATAGTGACCCCTGCTGCTGAATGAGGTGGCTGATGACAATTGCCGCTGCTTCACGAACATTCTTCAAATTAATAAAATCTCTGCTGAAGTAAGAAAGGATGTTTACCGTTTAATAAAGCGGATACGGGTTGCGCTTTGTGTCCGGGTAGTTGGATGGTGTTAAGCGCAAGCGCGCCCTCACCTGCTGCAATGATTAACTGTTCTTTTGTTATTGCCACTAGCGTGCCCGGTTCAGCATGGGGTGCATAGGTATCAATCGCCTGAGCATCCCATACACGAAGGATCTGGTCGTCGAGCTGACACCAGGCCACGGGCCAAGGATTTAGACCTCGAACGTGACGCGCCAAGTGCACAGCCGATTGTGTCCAGTCTAAACGCCCCTCTTCTTTTTGCAGTTTTTCGGCGTAACAGGCGAGCGCTTCATCTTGAACTTCGCCTATCCATGAGCCTTCGGCCAGCTGATCTAATGACTGGAGTAAGGTCTCAGCGCCGAGCGCCGCTAAACGGTCATGTAACGACTGACTGGTGTCTGTGTCATAGATGGGCGTTGTTGATTTGCACAGCATGTTGCCAGTATCCAGGCCGACATCCATCTGCATGATGGTAATGCCGGTTTCCTGATCCCCAGCCAATAAGGCGCGGTGAATAGGTGCGGCACCACGCCATCTGGGCAGTAGGGATGCATGCACATTGATGCAACCAAACCGAGGGGTGTCTAACACGATTTTGGGAAGAATAAGACCGTAGGCTACGACAATCATCAGATCGGCATTAAAGTCCGCCAACTCAGCTTGAGCACTTTCGGTTTTTAAAGAAAGAGGCTGAATCACTGGCAGGTTATGCTCAAGTGCCAATTGTTTAACAGGGCTTGCGGTTAACTTTCGACCTCGGCCTGCCGGACGATCCGGTTGAGTATAGACTGCAACAATGTCATGCGAGGTCTTGAGCAAGCTGGCGAGGCTCGTGGCGGCAAACTCCGGCGTGCCTGCAAAAATAATACGCAAGGGAGCTGTCATTCAGGCATTATCCATTTGTTCTAACTTATGTTTTTTTTCAAGCTTGGAGCGAATTCGATTGCGCTTCAGGGTCGATAAATAATCAACAAACAGTTTTCCGTTCAAGTGGTCTAGCTCGTGCTGAATACAAACCGCCAACAGATCTTCAGCAATGAAGTTTTGTGGGTTACCCTCGCGATCCAATGACGTGACTTCAATTTTATTTGGGCGTTTGACCGTTTCATAAAAGCCAGGCACGGACAAGCAACCCTCTTGCATCTCTTCAAGCTCGGGGTCAACCACCTTAAAACTCGGATTAATGAGCACCAAGGGTTCAGATTTGTCTTCCGAAATATCAATCACTACAATCTGTTTATGGATGTTGACTTGTGACGCCGCTAAGCCGATACCGGGAGCGTCGTACATGGTTTCGAACATATCGTCTATAATCTGACGAACGGAATCGTCAACCTGCTCGACAGGGGTTGCAATTGTCCGGAGCCGAGGGTCAGGAAATTCAAGAATTGTTAATATAGCCATAGGTCTCAAACTTTCATAAAGTGTCTATATAATGTCGTCAGATAGGTGACGCCAATGCGTATAAGTCATATTATACTGAATACTCAATTGAATGCATTGTTATGATGCCTGCGTCACAGATAGAAAAGGTGTTCGAAGGTGTCTCATCATAGGGAACTGCAAATGAAACAACTGCTAATAGGATTACTGGCAGCTGCCTGTATTCTAACCGGTAATGCACAGGCTCAACGCAACGAAGCACCACTTCAGCTGAGAGAGGGACACCCAACCGAATACACCGTAGTGAGAGGCGACACACTATGGGGAATATCGGGTCGATTTTTGGACCAACCTTGGCAGTGGCCTGAAATTTGGGGGGTGAATCCTCAAATACAAAATCCGCACTTAATCTATCCAGGTGATACCGTGTATCTGACGTGGGTTGATGGTCGTCCAAGGTTAGGACTCACCCCCGGCGTGCGTAAACTCTCCCCCCAAATTCGTGAAACGGCCTTAGATCAGGCGGTGCCAGCCATTCCTTTAAAGGATATTGTCAGCTTCCTTAATGATAACCGTGTGGCAGATGATGATGTTTTATCGAACGCACCCTATGTTGTAGCGGGTGACAATCGTCGCTTGGTTTCGGGTGCAGGGGATCGTGTCTATATTCGCGGTGAGCTGTTGAGTGAGGATGCGCAGCAGATTCTATATCGCCCATCCACGGAGTATATCGATCCAGTTACGGGTGAGTTTTTAGGTTACGAACTGTTCAAGGTTGCAGATGCACGGATCACCGGAACTGAGAATGACATTACCACGCTGCGCTTATTAGGCACGACTGAAGAGGTTCGCGCGGGTTACCGTTTGCTTCCATCCGAGACCACCCGCGTTCAATCTGTGTTTTACCCTAAACCAGCACCTTTTGATACAGATGGTTTGATCATCGATGTGCTTCAAGGAGTGGGGTATATTGGCCAGTTTGATGCTGTTGTTGTGAACTTAGGTGAGCGTGATGGTTTAGAGTCAGGCCATGTCTTTAGTATTCGCCGTAAGGGTGAAGTGCTCAATGACCCAGTGACCAATGAAGTGATTCAGTTACCGTCTGAGCGCGCCGGTATTATGATGATTTTTAAAGTATACGACAAAGTAAGCTATGGCTTGGTGATGCGCGCAACGAATGCGATATCGATTGGTGATGAAATAACACGTCCTTAAACGCTTAACCCTCAGAGGGAATTATGAAGATAGATCCAAGGGAATGGATCGCGTTACTCCTCGTACCTGGGCTTGGCCCCGGTACGCTTTCGCGACTTGTAGAATTCGATGTCAATTTACGTGATCTTTTAGACGGAAATCTACCGGAAGGTATTCGATTACGTCCAGATACGGCCATGGCCTTGCGCCAGAAGCCGGCAAGTTTTTGGTTAGATCAAGCGCAACACATACAGGACCAAGCGGACCAACATCAGATTGAATGTGTCTGTCTTGGTGCTGAAGATTATCCTCCTCTGCTCAAAAACCTTCCTGATCCTCCCCCTGTACTCTGGTTTAAAGGACGTAAACCGTCACTGTATTTACCCCAGCTAGCGGTGGTTGGTAGCCGCAAACCAAGTCAGTCTGGTGCACGTCTTGCCTATCATTTTGCCGCTGAACTGGCGAAGTCAGGTTTTGCGATAACCAGTGGCTTAGCCTTGGGCATTGATACTCAAGCACATAAAGGGTGTTTGTCCTCAGGTGGCATTACATTAGCGGTGATGGGGACGAGTCCTGAGTTAATGTATCCTAAAAGCAATGCGAACCTCGCGAGTGAGATTCTAGACAACGGCGGGTGTTTAGTCTCCGAGTTGATGCCGGGATCTGCCCCATTGAGTGCCCACTTTCCTCGCCGTAATCGAATTATTAGTGGGTTAAGCGTTGGAACACTCGTTGTGGAAGCGGCAACGCGCAGTGGATCTCTGATTACGGCACGCTTGGCCATGGAGCAAGGTCGTGAGGTATTCGCCCTTCCTGGACCTATCAGCAATCCGATGAGTAAAGGTTGCCATGAGTTAATCCGCCAAGGGGCCACTTTGGTGGATTCCACACAGCATATCACTGAGCATTTGGGGGCATTGTTGGGCTATTTAAGTGAAAGCCAGAGCACTGAAAAGCCTAGAGTATCTATCTCCATCAAACCCGAATGGGCGCCAGTCCTACACACACTGTCCTACGATCAAATGACGTTTGACGATTTGATGCAGAAAACGAATATGCAGTATTCGGCTCTGCAAAATGTCATAATGGAATTGGTTTTAGCGGGTCTTGTGACACAAGATGGCGTCTATTTGATTCAAACGGATTCGGCAGGAATTACCTAGGTTTGACTTTTCCCGAACGGCTTTTAGCGGTATCCTGCTTGGCTTGTTTTACAGATTGAGAACTTATTAACAGGACGAAAACAATGCAACCAAAAGTGGGCGTAATAATGGGATCCAAGTCTGATTGGCCAACAATGGAGCATGCCGTTGCGATGTTGGACCAGTTAGGTGTTGCGTATGAAACACGAGTTGTGTCTGCTCACAGAACACCCGATTTACTATTTGAATATGCTAAGTCTGCTGATGCGCGCGGTCTGCAAGTGATTATTGCTGGTGCCGGTGGTGCAGCGCATTTACCCGGCATGGTGGCATCACAAACGGCCTTGCCCGTTTTAGGTGTGCCTGTTGAATCGAAGGCCCTAAGTGGCATGGATTCATTATTATCCATCGTTCAAATGCCCGGCGGGATTCCTGTCGGCACTTTAGCGATTGGAAAAGCAGGTGCGACCAATGCAGGCATTATGGCTGCTCAAATTGTGGCATTACACGATCCCGCAGTTAAAGCAGCACTCGTTGCATTTCGTCAACAGCAAACACAAACGGTTATAGACAATCCCGACCCTCGTGGTTAAGCGGTAAAGAGAGAGTTTTACATGAAAATCGGTATTCTTGGTGCAGGTCAATTGGGCCAAATGTTGGCGCTAGCAGGTTATCCGTTAGGGAGTCGTTTTTCCTTTTTGGATACCAGTTCAAATGCAAGTGCTGATATAGGATGTTTGTTTACCCATAGTGAAGCTGACAGCGCCCTAGCCGATTTTTTGGCACAGGTGGATTGTGTCACCTACGAGTTTGAACATCTGCCCTTACCATTGGTAAAAGTCATTGCCGAGCAAAAGCCTTTGTTTCCCAGTGTTAAGGCCTTGCAGGTTTGCCAAAATAGAGAAGCCGAGAAGGCTCTCTTTGATCAATTGCGTATTCCCGTCGCTGACTATCGTCTGGTTAACTCAGCCGATGAGCTGGCGCAAGCCTGCCAAGAGTTGATGGCCGCAGGTGCGCAGGCTGTTGTTGCCAAGTCAATCACAGAGGGATATGACGGCAAGGGACAAGCGGTCTTAAGGGGGCCTGGCGAGGCTACTGCAGCTTGGCAGCGTATTGGCCACCCTCGTTTAATCGTTGAAGCCTTTGTCGATTTTGTTCGGGAAGTATCAATTATTGCCGTACGAGGTCAGTCCGGTGATGTTGTGTTTTATCCTGTTGCTGAAAATCATCATGTTGAAGGTATTTTACGCTATTCCTTGGCGCCAGTTCCCAATTTCAGCCAAGAGGCTCAAGCGCAGGCCGAGGACTACATTCATGCATTGCTTGATGAGCTGGAGTATGTAGGCGTTTTAACTCTGGAGCTGTTCCAACAGGCGGATGGTCGCTTGCTTGCCAACGAAATGGCTCCGCGTGTCCATAATTCTGGCCACTGGACTCAAAATGGATCGATGACCAGCCAGTTTGAAAACCATTTGCGCGCAGTTCAAGGTTTGCCTTTGGGCTCGACACATGCAAAAGCGCTGACCTGTATGATTAACATCATCGGTAAAAATGGTAACTACGATGATATCCTCAAAATAGAGGATAGCCATCTGCATCTCTATGGTAAAAGTGAGCGCGCGGGTCGCAAACTCGGACATATCAATCTCGTTGCCGATAGTATTGATGACTTAAAACGCAAAGTTGATCAGGTCGCGCAGTTATTGCCCGATGCGCCCGCTCCTGAATTCAGTTTTTAATTGCATTAGGGTGAGTCATTATGAAGCCTTGGCAGATTCAAAAAGCCTGTGAAGTGATGCATCAAGGGGGGATTATCGCCTACCCGACGGAAGCTGTTTGGGGGTTAGGGTGTGACCCTTACAATGAGGCCGCTGTACAGCGCCTGTTGGCGATTAAACACCGACCTGAACATAAAGGATTGATTCTGGTTGCATCGTCTATTGAGCAAATTCAACCCTTGTTGGATGGGCTATCATCGGCACAGCGTGCTGAATTGGATGCAACCTGGCCTGGCCCGAATACATGGTTGTTGCCTGATCCAAAAAATTGTATTCCACGCTGGATTAAAGGACAACATACATCAGTTGCTGTGAGAGTGAGCAATCACTCACTTGTGAGGTCGCTGTGTGAGCGTTGGGGAGGGCCTGTAGTCTCAACCTCTGCAAATCGGTCAACGGCTCTTCCAGCAAGAAATAAGATGAAAGTAATGACTTACTTCGGCTCTAATGTCGATTATATATTGAATGGTGCAACGGGCGGAGCAGACAAGCCAAGTACCATACGTTCAATTCTAGATTTTAAAGTTATTAGAATGTAAGTGAATACTTACTACGGAGGATGTTTGTGTCTCAGCCCGATATCGCACGTGTAAAAGACTATCTGTTATCGCTTCAGGATCGTATTTGTCGAGAGCTCGAGATATTAGATGGTGTTAAATTCGTTGAGGACCAATGGAACCGTGAAGCGGGTGGTGGTGGACGGACACGCGTACAGGCAAATGGGCAGATTATTGAAAAAGGCGGCGTGAATTTTTCTCATGTGTTTGGTGACAAGCTGCCCGCCTCAGCAACAGCGCATCGGCCCGAGTTGGCGGGACGGAATTTTCAAGCGATGGGTGTTTCTTTAGTCATTCATCCACGTAACCCATTTGTACCCACCTCACATGCCAATGTCCGCTTTTTTATTGCGGAGAAAGACGGTGAAGCGCCTGTTTGGTGGTTTGGCGGCGGATTTGATCTCACGCCTTATTATGGCTTTGATGAAGACTGCATTCATTGGCATAAAACGGCGAAAGCCGCGTGCGATCCTTTTGGTACGGATATTTATCCAAAATTTAAGACTTGGTGCGATGAGTATTTCTACCTTCGACACAGAGGGGAGCCTCGCGGTGTCGGCGGACTCTTTTTTGATGACTTGAATGAGCCAGATTTTGAGACCAGTTTTGCTTTAATGTCTGCCATCGGTGATGCGTACCTTGAGGCCTATGTGCCAATCGTCAAAAAGCGTCATCACCTTCCCTACTCCGACGTTGAACGAGACTTTCAACTGCATCGTCGTGGGCGCTATGTCGAATTTAATCTGGTGTATGATCGGGGCACACTGTTTGGTTTGCAGTCCGGTGGCCGAACAGAATCGATCCTGATGTCATTGCCACCTGAGGTCCGCTGGAGCTATGACTGGAAACCCGCGCACGATACCGCCGAGGCGAACCTGTATGAGCGGTATTTAGTGCCACGAAACTGGGCAGAGGAAACAGAGAATGATTGATCAGTACGCCGTCTTTGGTAACCCTATTTCCCATAGTAAATCACCGACCATCCATCGCTTGTTTGCTGAGCAGTTGCAGCAACGTTTGGAGTATTCGGCTCATCTGTCGGATGTGGATAGGTTTGAACAGGACATTCAGCACTTTTTTGCAGAAGGTGGAAAAGGCACGAACGTAACACTGCCGTTCAAAGAAATGGCTTGGAAAATGGCTGAGCGCTTAAGTGAGGCAGCGCAATTGGCCGGTGCCGCCAATACCCTTTGGATGCAGGACAACCTTCTGCATGCCGACAATACCGATGGCGTAGGCTTGGTAAACGATTTATTAAATAACTGTGGTGCAACGTTAAAAGGACGTCACCTAGTCGTGTTGGGTGCGGGTGGAGCTGTTAGAGGTGTGATCAAACCTTTGTTGGACAGCGGTTGTGCATCCATCGTGATCGCGAACCGAACCTTTGCCAAAGCAAAACAGCTGGCTGACATCTTCAGTGAACTGGCACAATCTGGCGTTAGCGTTGACGCATGTGAGTTTGCGGCGTTATCTCCAAGCCCTCGCGTAGACATTGTCATTAATGGAACCTCTGCCAGTATCCAGGGTGATGTACCGCCTGTTCCAGATGGTGTAGTGAGTGCTCACACACTCTGTTATGACATGATGTATTCCAACACGCAAACGGCCTTCTGTCGCTGGGCACGCTCACAAGGAGCTGAGCGTGTGTTTGATGGACTTGGCATGTTGGTTGAACAAGCGGCAGAGTCCTTCTCAATTTGGCGCGGCGTTAAACCTGATACGGCTCCGGTTATTGAGCTATTGCGACAAAGTTTAAGTCATCAATAATAAACAGGGCTTGAATCAAACGCTTAATACGAGCTATAACCTTGCTAAACAAGGTTGAGTACTGGATATTGATAATGTCAGAGACAATGCAAGCATTAAGCGTCGATCAGTTGTACAAGGTCTGCGATCACCAAGACCTTCCTTTCCGAACCACTGAAACCCTTGAGAATTTTAGTGGTTTTTTTGGTCAGGAGCGTGCCATTGAGGCGATGGAGTTTGGCGTTAGCATGCGTCGGCCCGGTTATAATCTATTTGTGATGGGCAACCCTCATACGGGTCGTTTTTCGTTTGCGATTGAAAATCTTAAGAATTACGCTAAAAAAGAAAACTCCAAGCCGAGTGACTGGTGCTACCTCAATAATTTATCTGATTCCCGTTACCCTGTTATATTAGAGTTGCCCGCAGGAAAGGCGGCGCAGTTGCGTAAAGATGTTGATACGCTTCTCGAAAGTATTTTAACGGACTTGCCCGCCGCATTTGAAAGCCCAGGTTACCAACGCAGTAAGAGTCGAATTGAGCGTGATTTTACTCGACGTTATGACCAAGCAGTGGATTCGGTTGAGCGCAAAGCACGTGAGTTTAGTATTGCTGTGTATCGAGATGCGGGCAGCATCGGCTTTACACCCGTCTCGGAAGGCCAAGCGATGGATGAGGCTGGATTTTCGCAATTGCCAGAAGATGAGCGTGAAGCCTTTCAGCGAAACATCGATTTCCTCGAAGAAGAGCTCAATGAAGCCTTAACCGAACTGCCGAAATGGCGGCGTGAGGCGGCAGGTCAGATCAAAGCGCTGGATCGAGAAACGGCGCAACGTTCCTTAGCCCCTTTGTTTGCGGGCCTTAAAGAGCGCTATGTGCATCAAGCGAATGTTGTGAATTACTTGACGCACATTGAACGCGATTTGATTAAAAATGCGTCTGATATTGCTGGTGAAGGGGGCACACTGGAAACCCGCACCGATCAAATGCGTATTAACTTTTTTCAGGAAAACTATGGCATCAACTTAATGGTGGATAACCATAAAACCAAAGGTGCTCCGGTTGTGTATGAGGCACATCCAAGTTACGAGAACTTGTTTGGACGTGTTGAGTACAACAGTGAAATGGGCGCGCTGGTGACCAATTATCAACTCATTCGCCCCGGTGCCTTGCATCGTGCAAATGGCGGTTATCTGCTTTTAGAAGCCGAAAAGTTGATCGAGCAGCCGTTTGTGTACAGTGCGTTGAAGCGTGCGCTTAAATCACATGAAATACGCATTGAAAATCCGATCAATGAATACACGGGCGTCAGTACCATTACGCTGAACCCTCAGCCCATCAAGTTGAATGTGAAGGTGGTGCTGGTGGGCGGACGTGATACCTATTACTTGCTGCAAGAACTTGACCACGATTTTGAAAAGATGTTTCGCGTAGTGGTGGATTTCGACGAAGATGTGCGCCGTACCCCTTCCAGTATTCGTAATTACGCACGTTTAATGAAGACGCTTGCAACAGAGGAAGGTTTAGCTCCGCTTAAACGTGAAGCCGTTGCACGCTTGGTTGAGCACAGTTCTCGCTTAGCCGAAGACCAGGAGATGCTGTCAGCACACATAGGTGAATTGGTGGACTTGTTATGTGAAGCCGATTTTCGACGCAAGCAAAAAGGGGACGAACTCATTAATGCCCCACATGTTGAAGCCGCGCTCCAAGCAAAAGAAAAGCGCACGGGTCGACTTTCGGAAAAAATCCTTGAAGGGATTTTAAATCGTACAGTTTTGATAGATACCGATGGTGAAAGTGTGGGGTGCGCGAATGGCCTGACCGTTCTGCAAGTCGGGGATGTCGCGTTTGGTACACCTGCTAGAATTACCGTGACGGTGCATCCTGGCAGTAAGGGTATTGTCGATATTGAGCGCGAGGTCACGTTAGGACAGCCGATTCATTCGAAAGGCGTTCTGATTCTATCTGGGTACTTAGGGCATAAATACGCACGGCAGTTCCCGATTAGCCTGTCGGCGAGTATCGCTATGGAACAATCCTACGGTTATATCGATGGTGACAGTGCATCGCTGGCCGAAATTTGCACCTTAATTTCCGCGCTCACGGACATTCCGATCCGACAGTCTTTTGCAACAACGGGTTCAATAAACCAATATGGTGAGGTACAAGCCATAGGGGGCGTGAATGAAAAAATTGAGGGCTTCTTTAAACTTTGCCAAATGCGGGGTCTGACGGGCAAACAGTCTGTCATTATTCCGAAAGCGAATGTGCGTAACTTAATGTTAAAAAAAGAGGTCGTCAAAGCGGTCGCTGACGGAGACTTTGCTATTTATGCCGTTAGCAATGTGGATGAGTGCTTAGAGTTGCTCATGGGGCGTAAAGCCGGCCAACTCAAAGCAGATGGTAGTTTTTCCCAACGCAGCATTAACGCCGAAGTGGTTAAACGCTTAAGAGAAGTGGCCAAGGCAAAAGCATGAGATTGACACGTGCACGTCATTAAAGGGTTTTTGATTCTATTATTGTTTTTGTTGTCGGGCGATGCACTGGTGACCCTGCTGAATCTTCCAATTTCAGCTGGGGTCGCGGGTATGCTGCTGATTACGCTTTGGTTCATGTTGCGTGGGCGCATGCAAGAGGATGTTGCGCTTGCCAGTCAGCCTCTGATTGCTGTGTTGGCCATGCTCATTATGCCAGGGGTTGTGGGTGTGTTCTTTGTGGCGGGGCGTTACGCTGATCAATGGTTGGCGTTTGTTGCGGCGTTAGTGGTCGGCACGTTTCTGAGTGTGCTCACGACCTTGATTCTGATGTCGCGCTTTACCCCCAAAGAGCCTACAAAGGATGAGGATAGGTCATGTTAGACAGCCTACTAGCCTTACCCAATCATCTGTTCGAAACGCCGATAGCGGCTATCGCGCTGACCTTGTTGGCCTTTTTTGCAGGTAACCAAGTGTTTCAATGGATGGGACGGCCCAGTTGGTGTCCGGGCATTTTAATTGCGGCGCTGATCGTCGTGTTAACGCTTGTCTTGTTGTCCGTTAACTATGAAGTCTATCAGCAAGGCGCTGCTTGGTTGGTGTTGCTCTTGGGGCCAGCGACCGTTGCACTTGGGATACCCTTGTATCAGCAAATGCATCATATTCGTGCCCTGTGGAAGCCTATACTCTTCACCCTCCCCCCGGCTGCAATATTGGCGGCCGTGTATTCTGTGCTGCTGGCATGGCTGGCGGGCGCGACCCCCGAAGTCATGGCCTCCCTTGCTCCTAAATCCGTGACCGCACCGATTGCCATTAGTATTACGGAGCAATTGGGCGGCTCAATCCCGGTTCTAATGGGTGGACTGTTGATTACAGGTGTGATGGCAACCTTTTGGGTGTCCGTTTTGGTTAAAATTCTGAATATTCAGGATCACCGTGTAATTGGCTTTGCGTTGGGCATTAATGGCCATGCCATCGGGACGGTTAGAGCCTTCGAGTTAAGCCCGACTGCTGGCGCGTTTTCATCCTTAGGGATGGGACTCACGGCGGTGTTCACGGCGCTTTTCTTACCGATTGCATGGCGTTTGGTGTTTTAACCCGTGTCAGACTAGAAAGCGTGTTGGTTCATCGTGGTTTTTGACAACGTCAAGAACAGGTTAATCGAGTTCAATTAAGGTTGCAGTGAATGATACGTGTCTTTGAGGTTTTGGTGCTAAGATGATTTGAAAAGCTGACATCGTATTGCCTTCTTTGAACCCGTTAATACGCTTTCAGCTCAAGCATTTGACTTAATGTCATTTTCGTCATTGGGCGTCTTATGAAAAAATATTTTGCAAACTTGTCCATTCGCTTCAGACTTCTCTTCGGTTTTGCATTATTGGGTTTTTTCTTGATCGGTGTAGCTGCGTTAAGTTGGCTTGCACTTAATAAAGTCCAATCACATGCTGAGCAAATTATCGAAATGTTTGAACCCCAAGTAGACAGGATGACACGGGCTGAGTTGCTATTAGTTAAAATTTCACTAGAAGCTCGTCATGCCATACTTTCTGTTGATGATGAGCAAGAACTGTCGGCGACTCTGGTTCGTGTGGCCGACGATCGTCAGACTTTAATCAGCTTGATTAATGAAACGGAAGCGAATTTATCAACGGATGTAGGAAGAGATATCATCTCTAGCATTCGTGAAGCTGATACGGTGTTTTGGCAGCTTTCTCAACAAATCGTTGAGTTGGCGAAAGCGGGACAAACTGCCGATGCCTATGCACTTTTAACACGTGAAATTGTGCCTGCTCGCAATCGTATGCTTGAGTATATTGCTGATCAAAAAGAGTGGCAGCGCTATCTAATGAACCAAACATTAACAGATGCAAGAGATATTATTGCTCAGGTAAAGATTGTATTGGCGGTAGTTATCACCTTGTTATTGATTTTTGTTAGCTTCTTTCTCGCACGTCTGGTCTATTCCATCACCAACCCACTGACAAGTTTATTCAACACGATTATTCAGGTAGAACAAAGCGGTGACTATACCAAACGAGTGGCTGTCGTTGGTGAGGATGAGGTCGCTAAAACGGCAGCTGCCTTTGATCGAATGATGGTACTTGTAGAAAATAGATCCAATGAGTTGGCTCGAAATCGCGAACATTTAGAAGAAATAGTGGAGCAACGTACGGCAGAATTAAGTCATGCCTTGGAAGCTGCTGAAGCGGCAAATCAAGCGAAAAGTCGTTTTTTAGCAACCATGAGTCATGAGCTTAGAACACCAATGAATGGAGTTTTGGGAATGGCGCAACTCTTGTTAGATAAACCAGCAACAAATGAGGAAGTGAATCACTATGCCCGAACCATCTTGCACTCGGGGCAGTCACTGCTTGTGTTGTTAAATGATATTCTTGATCTTTCGAAAGTAGAGTCAGGTAATCAAACACTCCATAAAAACGTATTAGCACCAGAAGACTTACTGCAAAGCATCTATGCGTTATTTATTAGTAACGCCAATGCAAAAGGTCTCAACATGTCTACGGCTTGGAAAGGTCCCGTTGATCGTCGCTATCAAGGCGATGCAAATCGTTTGCAGCAAATGTTGTCTAATTTAACGAATAACGCCATAAAATTTACGCTTAGCGGTGATGTGATGATTGAAGCGACTGAAATCAGTCGAGAAAACAATTGGGCGGTCGTTGAGTTTTCAGTGGCCGATACGGGTATGGGGATTCCTGAGGAAAAACAAAATTTATTGTTTCGGCCTTTTAGTCAAGTGGATGACTCTAGTACGCGTCAGTTTGGTGGTACGGGTCTTGGGTTATCGATTGTAAAAAGTTTGGCTCAACTGATGGATGGAGAAGTCGGTATCCAAAGTGAAGAAAATAAAGGATCTCGTTTCTGGTTTAGGGTAAAACTGGAAGTTTTGGAAGAAACGCTTCTAACTGATCAAGCTGAGCAAGCACCATTAAAGACTAACATGAGCCATAAAGGGATCAATCCTGCGGGTATTCGGTTGGAAGGTCGAATTTTACTCGTTGAAGATAATAAAACGAATCAAATGGTTGCGACTATACTGCTTAAAAAGCTAGGACTTGATATTAGTGTGGCGGATAACGGGCAAATCGCGATTGAAAAAGTTATGACGGCAACGCAACCTTTTAATGCAGTATTAATGGATGTTCAGATGCCTGTATTAGATGGTCTTGGTGCGACTCAGGGGATCCGGTCTTGGGAAGCTGAGATGGGATTCAATCCGGTACCGATTATCGCCTTAACAGCGGGAGCTTTTCTTGAGGATAAAGAACAGTGTTTAGCTGCTGGAATGAGTGATTATTTAACAAAACCTTTAAATGCAAATGACTTAGCTCAAACCTTGCTACGCTGGTTACCAGAAGCTCAAGAGGGAGCGTTTAATATCCAAGCGCGTTTCTGAGTAGTCTGCCGCCAGTGTGTTTTCATCCTCAGGGATGGAGCTGACGGCGGTGTTTGCGTCGCCTTTCTTACCGATTGCATGGTGTTTAGTGTTTCAACCAGCACCTGATCAACGAGGCTCCTGTTCGTCTAGATAGGTATCTTTTAGACGCGAGTAATTCTGTGCACTGTAGGAAAAAAAGGCCTTTTCTTGATCGCTGAGTGCTCGGATTTGCTTCACCGGACGACCCACGTATAAAAAACCGGACTCGAGTCGTTTGCCAGGCGGCACCAGACTGCCCGCTCCAATCACCACCTCATCCTCTACAACCGCGCCGTCCATGACCATGCTGCCCATGCCAACCAAGATACGATTGCCAAGGGTGCAGCCATGCAACATGGCTTGATGCCCCACGGTCACTTCATCCCCGATAATTAATGGATAACCGTCGGGATTAAAAGGTCCCGCATGCGTGATATGCAATACAGACCCATCTTGAATACTGGTTTTTGCGCCAATCTTTATATGATGCATATCGCCGCGAATCACCACTAATGGCCAAATGGATGAATCATCGCCAATCGATACGTCACCAATGATCACGGCGGTTGCGTCAATAAAAACTTTTTTTCCAATCTTGGGCGTAATACCCTGATAGGTACGTATAGACATAATAAAAACCCTTAATGAGTTGAAAAGCGAGAAAGCCTGCCTCATTGTATAGTAAATCGTGTATGCGCACTTCTTGCGATCATCGAATTGGAGCATCCAGAGTTATGAGTAATCCGTTATTAGAGCAGCATCAGTTACCGCCTTTCTCTAGCATTCAAGCGTCACATATAGAACCAGCGCTTGATCATTTGTTGGCCGAGAACAGGTTGTTGATCGAAGACATTACGGCGAAGACAGATGCACATGATTGGCAATCGTTGGTGATGACGTTGGATGAAGCCGGGGATCGTTTATCGAATGCCTGGTCGGTTGCATCGCATTTAAACAGCGTGATGAATTCTGACGAATTAAGAGAAGTCTACAATCGCTGCTTACCTAAGCTTTCTGAATACTGGACAGAAATGGGGCAAAACAAGGCATTGTTCTATGCCTACGCACGCTTAGCCGAGAGTGAGGAGTATCAAACACTCAATGCCATTCAAAAACGTGTTATTGATAATGCGCTTAGAGACTTTAAGTTGTCAGGCATTGCATTAGAGGGAGATGACAAGGTGCGTTACGCTGAGATTCAAAAGCGCCTGTCTGAGCTGACCAACAAGTTCTCTGAGAATGTGCTGGATGCAACACAAGGCTGGTATTATGCCACCGATGACATAGCGTCCTTAGCGGGCTTACCCGAAGATGCGATAGCGGCGGCAAAATCGGCAGCGAGCAGTCGAGATTTACAAGGTTATGTGATTACCTTGGACTTCCCTGCGTACTACGCGGTGATGACCTATGCCGAGGATGCAAAGCTGCGTGAAACCCTATATCGCGCGTACTCGACCCGTGCCTCAGATCAAGGGCCTACCGCTGGTCAGTGGGATAATACCGAGATTATTAATGAGATTCTGACGCTTCGTCATGAGCTTGCCTCGTTATTAGGCTTTGCCTCGTATGCCGATTACTCCTTAGCCACCAAAATGGCGGACTCGCCCGCGCAAGTCATTCAGTTTTTAGAAGACCTCGCCATTCGCAGCAAACCTGTGGCGGAGCAAGACTTAGCCGAGTTAAAAGCCTTTGCACAGGAACTTGATGGTTGCACGGAGCTCATGCCATGGGATATCAGTTTTTATGCTGAAAAGCTGAAGCAGCAGCGCTACCAAGTGTCTCAGCAAATGCTGAAACCCTACTTCCCTTTACCAAAGGTTTTGTCTGGACTGTTTGAGATAGTGCAGCGTTTGTTTGGCGTGACATTAACCGAACAACCCAATTCAGAGGTTTGGCATAAGGACGTTCGCTTTTTTGAAGTGTCACGTCAGGGCGAGGTCATTGCTTACTGTTATCTAGATCCCTTTGCGCGCGCGAATAAACGGGGAGGCGCTTGGATGGGCGATTGTCGTGGCCGCCGTCGTCGTTTAGAGGGCTCGATACAGCTGCCAGTGGCATATCTTGTCTGTAATTTTACGCCGCCTGTCGGCGATAAACCTGCCCTCTTGACCCATGATGAAGTGACCACCCTCTTCCATGAGTTTGGTCATGGATTGCATCATATGCTGACAAAAATGGAATACTCCGATATCAGTGGTATTCATGGTGTGGCATGGGATGCTGTCGAGCTACCCAGCCAATTTATGGAGAATTGGTGTTGGGAGCCTGAAGGGCTAGCCTTGATGTCAGGGCATTACGAAACGGGAGATGCCTTGCCGCAAGAGTTGCTCGACAAGATGCTAGCGGCTAAGCATTTTCAAGCGGGTATGATGATGGTGCGTCAATTAGAGTTCTCATTATTTGATTTCCGTCTTCATTCCGAATATCAGCCAGGTGTTACAGAGGTACAAACTCTCTTGGATGAGGTTAGATCACAGGTGTCTGTCTTGCTGCCCCCTGCTGAAAATCGCTTTCAACACAGTTTTGGCCACATCTTTTCCGGCGGTTATGCTGCAGGCTATTACAGTTATAAGTGGGCTGAAGTTTTATCGGCTGACGCCTTTTCTCGCTTTGAAGAAGAAGGGATTTTTAACAGTCAAGCGGGGGCTGATTTTAGAACACAGGTATTGGAAAAAGGCGGCTCTGACGAACCGATGAATCTATTCGTCGCGTTTAGAGGTCGGGAACCGAGTGTCGATGCCCTTCTTCGCCATAACGGGATTACAAGGTAACGCCATGAGTCAGATAAAGCGATTTATTGCAGGTGCGGTGTGTCCACGCTGTGGAAAAATGGATTGTGTTCGAATGTACCGCGATGAAGAACGCGAGCATCGAGAGTGCATTGAGTGTGGATTTGCCGATTCGCTTCGTTTGGATGGGCGTCCTGAACCCTCTGAGCTGAATACTCGTGTGAATGGCGACACAAAAACGCCAGCGAGCATCAGGTCAGAGCCGGAAGTGAAAGCTCAGCCGATCAAGTTTTTTACGAAACCGAAAAAGGCGGCTGATGAGGGGAACAATCGTCATTAACGATTGTTTGACAGAGAGTGATGACTGGGGGGGCCGATTTGCCCCCTCTTTTTTGGAGCCTTTCTACCCAGTCACCTTCGTTAAAACCCCCAGCGGTTGTGTCGACATAATTGACGGTAGACCCAAAGTCCCGTCAGGGCGCGCGCGATAAATAGGCAGACTAGGGCTGACCATAAGCCATGATTGCCATAGCTTTGGGTTAGCCACCAAACGGGAAAAAATACAAAGAACACAGAGACCAGCATGGTATTTTGCATGGCTTTGGCTTGAGATGTACCAATAAAAATCCCATCCAGTAAAAACCCCCAAACCCCTACCAGTGGTAAGATGATCAGCCAAGGCAGATACAGGCTAGCAAGCTCACGTACGCTCGCAATATTGGTCAGTAAATGAATAATTGGAATGCCGAAGACACCAAATGCCAGTGTCAGCAGTACTGCACTTGCCAATGACCATAACGCGGTGGCTGTCACCAGTTGGTAAAATCGGATGGTATTTCGCTCACCTAAAATACGCCCAGAGAGTGCTTCAGTTGCATGCGCAAATCCATCTAATGCATTTGAAATGAGCATGAGAAAGGTCAGTAAGACGGCATTCGCGGCGAGGACATCGGCACCTTGTCGGGAACCCTGAGCGGTAAAAAAAGCAAAACACAGCAATAGACTCAGCGTCCGAATAAATAAATAACGATTAATCTTAAGTAGTTGTGTGTATTCCGCTAAATATCGAAGTTTGGCAAGGATAAAATGACCTGGTATTAAACGTAGATGCCGTCGGCAGAAAAACAAGCCAAGCAGCAAGCTAATGTATTCGGCAATCACAGTACCGAATGCCACACCTTCTGCCCTCATTGAAAAGCCTAAGACAAAGAGGAGGTTTAATAAAATATTAATGAGGTTGGTCAGCGTTAACAAAAGCAGAGGAATGCGAGTGTTTTGATTGCCAACAAACCAGCCCAGTAAAACATAATTGCACAAGACAGCAGGTGCTCCCCAAATCCGAATATTGGCATAGGCCCACGCTTGCTCTGTTACATCGGGACTGGCGGCGGCAAGTGTCAATGCAAGCTGGATTAATGGGGCTTGTAGCAACAGAATCGTACTTGCAATGGCCAAGGCTAAAATAAGCGATTGCGCCAGTGTAGTACGGTTTGATGAACCATCGTCACGTCCCACCGCCTGTGCAACCAAGCCCGTAGTACCCATGCGTAAAAAACCGAACGCCCAAAACAAGGTCGAAAACAGAACGCCAGCAACGGCAATTGCCGCTAAATAGCGAGGGTCTGGTAGGTGACCAAGTATTGCGGTATCTGCTAGACCCAGTAAAGGAACGGTCATGTTCGATAGCATTATTGGCCAGGCAAGTTGCCAAACTTGCTTGTTTAGCACTTTATCTGGCCAATACGGGTATGAGGTTTTCATGAAGATGAACGGCGAGCAGGTAAGGTGTATAGGATTAAAAAGACAAGTAAGGATGTGACGACAACCGAAGGACCTGCTGGCGTATCAAATGTCCAGGAAGCCCATATCCCGCCAGTGACCGATAGCATTCCTAAAGCGGAAGCAATACAAGCCATTTGTTCAGGCGTTGTGGATAACTTACGCGCCGCAGCGGCAGGAATGATCAATAAAGAGGTGATTAATAAAATACCCACCAGTTTCATTGCGACAGCAATCACGATGGCGATCATTAACATTAAGAGAAGCCGCACCCGTGTGACGGGGACGCCTTCAACTCTGGCTAGCTCTTCATTGATCGTAATTGCCAATAATGGATTCCATAATCGCCACAGGAGTATCAGAACAACACTCCCGCCACCATAGACCCAAAGCAGATCGGTAGGAGCAATGGCCAATAAATCACCAAATAAGTACTCCATCAAATCAATACGAATATGGTCGAGAAGGGATACAGCGACTAAGCCGATTGATAGAGCACTGTGCGCCATGATTCCCAGTAAGGTATCGGTTGCAACCCAGTGTTGCTTTTGTAACGCGACAAGTAGAATCGATAGCAATACGCAGCAGACCATAACCGCTAAATTAAGGTTAATACTGAACAAAAACCCTAACGCGACGCCCATCAACGCTGAGTGCGCTAAGGTGTCACCGAAATAGGCCATGCGTCGCCAGACAACAAACGCACCTAAGGGACCTGTAATGGCGGCAACACCAAGCCCACCGAATAGAGCCAGTAATAAAAAATCAGGCACGCGTTGTGACCTCTTTTTCGGATAATGAGGGATGATCAATAATCACTTCACCGTGCGTATCGTGACAATGATCATGTTGATGATTATACAGCGCAAATGCATCCGCTTGTGAGCGGCCAAACAGCTCAATAAATGAAGGATCATTGCTAACGCGTGCAGGGTGGCCTGAGCAGCAGACGTGCTGATTTAAGCAGATGACGTGATCCGTCGATGACATGACCAAATGCAAATCGTGAGAGATCATTAAAATACCGCATTTGCGTTGTTCGCGGATGGCTGTAATGAGCGCGTAAAGCTCGGTTTGTCCATTCACATCGACTCCTTGAACGGGCTCATCCAAGACCAGTAGTTTGGGATCACGTAACAATGCACGTGCCAGCATCACTCGTTGCGTTTCACCACCGGAGAGATCATGGAATGAGTGCATCAAGAGATGTTGTGCGCCCACCTGATCCAGGGTTTTTTCCAAGACAGCTGCTGATGCGTTTTGAGCCCCCAGGGTTAAAAAACGTTTAACGGTCAGCGGCATGGTTTTATCAATTTGTAGCTTTTGTGGCATGTAGCCGACTTTCAATCCAGGAGTACACCATAGATTTCCAGAGGTAGGCTTGATAAGACCGAGCACGACCCTAACCAGAGTGGTTTTACCTGCTCCGTTAGGCCCAATGAGCGTGGTAATACAGTTATCATGCAAGGATAAGGAAATGTTTTTAAGTGTTTCTTGGCGTCCGAAACGAACGCTGACCTGTTCAAGCCTAACCAAGTCAGGATGGATTGGCATTGTGTTCTTCACTCTTTTGATTGGCTAACTGGCATTCTGGACAGGTTCCCAGTATTTCAACGGTTTCTTGTTCAATTGAAAAACCGAGTTGTTGAGCGTGCGTTTCTAGCGCTAAGTTTACGTCAGATGATGTGATTTCATGGGCTTGTTGGCATTGTTTGCAGATAAAAAAATGGCCTGAGTGTGCCTTTTCAGGATGAGCACAGCCAACAAATGCATTCAATGATGCTAAACGATGCACGAGGCCCAGTTCTTGTAAAAACTCCAATGCGCGGTAGACGGTTGGCGGTGCCGAGTTAAAACCAGCATTGGCCAAGCTCGGTAAAAGATCGTAAGCCCCAAGGGGTTTGTGGCTTGACCAGATCATACGTAAGACTAACTCTCGGATGGGTGTGAGACGTTGCTGTCGATCTTTACAAATACGTTTTGCGGATGTCAGCGCATCGTCAATGCAGTGTTGATGATCATGATGGCAAATAAATGTCGGATTTTTTTTAGACATGGTCACCTAAGTTCCGATTAACAATGTTATAGTATAACTTTAAAAAAGTTTAATTGGGATCAAATACTATCATGCCAAAACTATTTCCTTGCGTCCGTATTTTACCCTTAGCCGCCGCATTGTTTTTTTCAGCATCCGTATCCGCTCAGTCGATTGTATCAAGTATCAAGCCAATACATTTGATCGCAACTGCGGTTACCGATGGAATTGTTGAGCCCGTTCAGCTTCTGCCTTCAAATGCATCTCCTCATACGTATGCGTTGAAGCCATCCGATATGCAAGTGTTGACACAAGCGGACGTGTTTTTTTGGATAGGGCCTGACATGGAGCAGTTTTTAACACGTCCTCTAGAAAGAACGTCCGCTCAGGTTGTCGCACTTTATCATTCAGATGACCACGACCACGATCATGATCATGATCATGCCAAGCACGAAGCGCATCACGGCCACGACCACGATCATGCCAAGCACGAAGCGCATCACGGCCACGACCACGATCATGCCAAGCACGAAGAACATCACGGCCACGACCACGATCATGCCAAGCACGAAGCGCATCACGGCCACGACCATGATCATGCTAAGCACGAAGAGCATCACGGCCACGACCATGATCATGCCAAGCATGAAGAACATCATGACCATGATCACGATGCACATATTTGGTTAGATCCAGTGAACGCAATCAAAATAGCACAAACGATGGTCAATGCTCTCGTGCCGATCATGCCTGATCACGAAGCGGCTTTAAAGGCGAACCTAGAACGCTTTTCTGCAGATGTTCGCCAGTTAGATGCCGAATTAAGTGCGACACTAACCCCTGTTAAAGATAAAGGGTTTTATGTTTTTCATGATGCCTATGGGCATTTTGTACATCACTATCAGTTAAATCAATTGGGCTATTTCACGGTTGATCCAGCGCGTCAGCCCGGAGCTCGTCATTTAACGGCCATTCGCAATCAACTTCAGGAAGGAGAAGTGGCTTGTGTGTTTAGTGAGCCTCAGTTTACCAGCGCAGTGGTAACCTCAATCACTCGTGGTCTTGATGTGGGTCATGCGGTTCTGGACCCTTTAGCAAGGGACATCACACCCTCAGCAACGGCGTATGTTGAGTATTTAAGAGGCCTCGCTGGGGCGTTTCATGAGTGTTTAGCACGCGGATAGCCGGACTCTGTGTATAAATATTCTCCAGTCGGGTCTTCCCAAGACGGGGTCGGGCGGATATAATTCGCCCCACTTTTGACGCAGATGTGGTGGAATTGGTAGACACGCTAGCTTCAGGTGCTAGTGCCTTCATCGGCGTGGGAGTTCGAGTCTCCCCATCTGCACCATCTACAATGGGTGCAAACACGGGTCAAAAGTCAAAATACTTGCAGATGTGGTGGAATTGGTAGACACGCTAGCTTCAGGTGCTAGTGCCTTCACCGGCGTGGGAGTTCGAGTCTCCCCATCTGCACCATTTTGAAGACATAACCCTTTCCTTGTTTTTCGAATATCTTCCTATCTTCCGCCAACAAATCCAAGTTGTCTCCAAGCTTCGAATACCACAATCGCGACGCAATTGGATAAATTCATACTACGGCTGCCCGCTAACATTGGTAAACGCAGAAGGTTTTCGGGCGTAAATTGATTTAAAATCTCCGCCGGTAGTCCTCGCGTCTCTGGGCCGAAAATAAAAAAATCGTCAGATTCAAATTGTGTCTCGGTGTAATTGTGTGTGCCCTTTGTGGATAAAGCAAAGAGGCGTTTAGGCTGAGCAACGTTCATGAAATGCTCGTAATTATCCCACAGTTGTATCTTTGCAAATTCATGATAGTCCAGACCCGCTCGGCGTAAGGATTTTTCGTCCATCGAGAAGCCAAGTGGTTGAATTAAGTGGAGTTGGCAGCCAGTGTTGGCACACAAACGAATAATATTACCCGTATTGGGTGGAATTTCAGGTTCAAAGAGAACGATGTTCATCATGCATTATGCGCTCTTGATTAATTGATCGGCGCTGACAGGTTTGCCAAATAAATAACCTTGGTAGGCTAGACAACCGTAACTGGCGAGCAGTGACCGTTGATCGTCGGTTTCGACCCCCTCAGCAATGACCGATAGACTCATGCTATTCGCTAAGGATACCACGGTTCTGGCAATATCTGAGTCTTGTAGGTTCGTTAACATGTCCTTGACGAAGGACTTATCGATTTTGAGTTGATCAATCGGTAGGCGTTTTAAATACATGAGGGATGAATAGCCAGTGCCAAAATCATCCAGTGAAAAGCTAATGCCAAGAGCTTGCAGCTGAACCATTTTATCCACCGTGTCTTCAATATCGACCAAGAGCATACTCTCGGTGATTTCAAGCTTCATACGCGTTGGGTTAATCTGATATTGTTCAACAATAGCAATGACTTGGCTGACAAACTCGGGTTGGTGGAGTTGCTTGGCACTGATATTGATAGCAAGGGTGAGGTGTTGAGTGGCGGGATTGAGTTGCCATTCCGCGAGTTGTTGACAAGCCGTATGCAGTACCCACTCTCCCAAGGGAAGAATAAGGCCTGTTTTCTCTGCCACAGGAATAAAGTCTACTGGGGATACGTTGCCGCGTTCTGGATGATGCCAGCGTAATAGGGCCTCGGCGCCGAGCATTTTTCCCAGATGATTAACTTGAATTTGATACGCGAGGGTAAATTCACCGCGTTGAATCCCCTGTCTAATGTCGTTGGCCAAACTGGCGTGCTCGTGGACACGTGCTTGCATATCGGGATTAAAGAAACGATGGGTGTTACGCCCTGCCGCTTTTGCCTGATACATGGCTAAATCGGCCTGTGCGAAGACATCATCAATCCCAGCATTTTCTTGATCAAACAAGGTGATACCAATGCTAAGCGTATTAAAGTGTTCAATGCCATCAAACCAGAAAGGCTGGGACAACTTACTGAGTATTTTCTGACTAACGAGGTCAGCCATATTGGAAGCCGAATCTCTGCAACTGCCCAACTCTTCCAGTAGAATAATAAACTCATCGCCGCCAATGCGGGAAACGGTGTCGGTTTTGCGTACGCAGTTAATTAAACGCTCAGACACCATTTTTAATAATTGATCTCCGGCATGATGTCCACGAGTGTCATTTAAGGTCTTGAAATCATCTAAATCAATATAGAGTAAGGCACCAATACAGTGTTTTCGTTGGCTGTTAAGCAGTGCCTGTTTCACTCGATCCATTAATAGCTGACGATTGGGCAAGTGGGTAAGCTGGTCGTAGAATGCCAGCTGTTTAATTCTATTTTCAGATTCCTTACGTTGAGTGATATCACTGAGGGTGATCACAAAATTTAAAACGCTTTGATCAGACTTGTTTTCAACCGCAGAGACGTTAATCCAGAGTAAATACTCTTCACCCTCTTTGCGAGTGCTCCAGATTTCGCCTTGCCAAGCTTTACCTTCGTTCATGGCTTCGATAAGTTGATCATAAACCGAGCTATAAACATGATAAGGGTAAATCACTTCGATCGATTGACCAATCACATCAGTCGCTTCAAACCCGGTGATCTGTGTAAAGGCCTGATTGACTCTCAGAATTGTTTTGTGTCGATCAGTGACGATCATCCCTTCTGAGGATTCAAAAACGGTTGCGGCGATGTGAAGGTCGGCAAACATATTGCGAATGGCAGAGCCGATCTTATTGTACTCGTAGATACCCGTGGACTTGAAGGTCAGTCCGTGACCTCCTCTTTGGATACGTTCTATGTAGGCAATAAGGTAGTTGATCGCACGCTGATTATTGGTTTGAAAGAGCCAGCCAGTCATGGTTAACAAGAAAATAAAGCCACCCGACAGCAGCATGAAGGACTCCCAGTACTCACGATCCGCGACTTGGAAGTGGCTTTTATCGACGGCTATATCAAGCCAAATGTCAGTGTCTACATTTTTTAAGTGAAGTTGGTCGTGAAAAAGATAGCAAGTATTATCAGTCCCTGTTTGATGATTTTCTTTGCGTGTTTCAATGATTGAAAATCGATTGGCTTTATCCACAGGGTTGCTCAGTAGATTGCGTTGCTGAGTACTTAAACTCAGAGACTTTGTCTGAGTTTGTTCGAGCAGGTATAACATAAGAGGATGACTGGCATGCAAGGCCAACCCTACATACATATAACCTTTTAAATCGATGGTCAATGGATCAAAAATAGGTGCCGCTTTGATGAGGACCGAAAATTCATCGTTTGGAATTAAGTGCCATTGGTGGGTATAGTGAATCGGCGATTTGAGTTGGTCGATGAAGGTTTCAAGGCGATACTTTGGATGGTTGGCGTTGAGTAAGACCTCTTGCTCAGTGCTGACCAGAAAAAAAATATCCAAGACACTACCTGTTTCTGAATCTTGGAATAGATGAGCCATATTGTCGATCATGGATTCGAAGGAGTGTGCATCCGCACTTTCAGACAGAATCGCTAAATTGGATGTTGTCCCCTTCAGGTAAGCATTCAATAAATCTAAGCGGTTGTTTAACGCGCTAGCGATTGAGCGATGTTTCTGCTCAAGACTTTTCTGAACCTCTTGTTCCAGTTGCTTTTCTGCCGTACGAAATGAGAACGCCGCAGAAAGACCAAACGCAAAAATACTGATCAGACCAAAAATTAACACTAAACGGGTTGAGTATCTGAGGTCATGATTTGTTGAGGGGTGATCTGCGTGTTTGATCGGTGTGCCACGTTGGCTCATAAAGAGAGCCTCTTGTTTGAAACAAGCCGGAGAGAAGAAAGAACTGAACAACGAGTTAGATGGAGTAAGTTCAAAACGTTGGTTTACCAATTGTGATGAATGAATCAGTACTCCTTTACCCTGCTTTTTTAAGGATATTAACCCATTTTGGCAGAATTAACAGCCCTTCCTACGTCGTTAGTTTGTTTTATACGTAAGTCGTAGTGCTAGCGTTCAAACACCTTTCAGTAGATTGAACGCTGTCTTGAAGTTTAGATAGGATTTATGACAATAACGCGTCAAGATTGGACAGAGTTGGCAGGCTGTTAATGGCCCCTTTTTGGGTAACCGTGAATGCTCCGCACGCATTCGCAAAGTTCAGCATGGGACTGAATGCAGTGGGTGTTTTAGTCAGCTTTAAAAACTCGCGGCGGTCTATGTTCGCTTTGGCGAGTGAATATAAAAAACCGCCCATAAAAGCATCGCCAGCGGCGGTACTGTCGACCATGCTCACTTTAGGCGGAGCAAGTTCTCCCTGAGCCGTAGCTGAGTAGAATTTAAGGGGGTGCCCGCCATCGGTGATGAGTACTAAGCTTGGACCTGATGCTAACAGCTCGTTGATAAACAGAGTTTCACTTTGCTGCCCACGCAGAAAATGTAATTCCTCCGCACAGAGCTTGATAACATCTGTGTTGGCTAAGCACTGCATGACGGCGCTACGGGTATCTTCACCTTCAGGCCACAGGTTATGGCGCAGATTGACATCAAAGCTGACGAGGTAGCCCGCTTGCTGCGCTTTTTGTATGCCAGCATACGTGGCTTGGCGAATATTGGCATGGGTCAAGGTGTTAGAGCAAAAATGGAAAATACCCGCATCTGTAAACCATGCGTCGGCAAAATCGGTTGCTTGAAAAAACAAGTCAGCAGAGGGGGAGCGATAGAACTCAAAACTTCGCTCGCCCTGAGCATCTAAAGATACAAACGCGAGTGCGGTCTTTGCCTCATGTGTTTGCAACATGTAATCGGTGTGAACGCCACAATCCGCTAGCGTTTTGACTAAAAAGTCACCGAACATATCGTGACCCACCTTCCCAGCAAAATAACTCTCACCACCGAGTTTGGCCACGGCGGCGGCAACGTTTGCGGGTGCTCCACCTGGAAATTTAATAAAGGCTTCATGGCCCGCGAAGTTTCCGGAATCGGTGTTGGTCGAGAGCATATCGATTAAAGCCTCTCCAAACGCTATCACTTTTAACATTAAGTGCTCCTCTGCGTATGATCATTCATTATTATTAGGACGCTCTGTTGGCAGCGTGTTGCACAGATTGGGATCTGGGACAAATAATCGGCTATTAAAACAGGTTCAAATAAATAGAAAATGAATCTAACCACAGATGTTTGTAACAATTGAAATACTTTTTTGCCTTGAATGTGCTATTACAGAAATAAAAATAAGAGGACACACCATGAGTGATCCATTACGACAGCGAGTCTTAGTCGTAGATGACGAAGCCCCAATGCGTGAATTGTTGCAGTCCCTGCTCGAAGAGAATGGCTACAGCGTGCTGCAAGCGGCCAATGGCCCTGAAATGCGACAAGCTTTAGTGGACAACCCCTGCTCTCTTATCATTCTTGATCTGCGTTTGCGCGGTGAAGACGGTATTCAATTGGCTAAAGAGGTTCGATCCAAATCGAGTATTCCCATCATGATGCTAACAGGCAAGGGCGATGAAACAGATCGTATTCTGGGTCTAGAGTTAGCCGCAGATGATTTTTTGATGAAGCCCTTTAATAATCGTGAACTCATCGCTCGAGTGCGCGCGATGCTGCGTCGCACGCTCGAGCTGAGTGCACCCATTGCGCGTCGAGACGATTTACACAGCCATGAGCGTGTATGTTTTGAGCATTGGGTGTTGGATCTGACCAGCCGACAGCTCTATCGACCTGACGGTCAGCAAGAGCTCCTGACACAAGGGGAATACGCGCTATTGGAGGTCTTTGTACGCGCACCGCAGCGAGCGTTTAGTCGCGACCAACTGTTGGAGGCGACACGCGGTTTTAACAGTGATGTGTTTGATCGAACAATCGATGTACTCATCCTGCGTCTACGACGAAAAATCGAGCCCAATCCAAGACAGCCGTCTTACATTAAGACAGAGCGAGGTGTCGGCTATATGTTTTGCGCCAGTGTGACACAATGCTAATGTCGCTGGCATCTTGGCGACGAGCGTCTCCCTTTCAAGGTTTAGGCGTGCGCTCTCGGCTGATGATTGCGTTTGTGATTTTAGCGAGCTCATCGACCTTGCTGGCATTGGTGGGTTGGACAGGGCTAAGTAATACAGACACGGCCTTCAAAGAGTTTGAACAGCAGGCATTGCCAACGATTCTTCAGTCCTTGGCCTTGGCCGAACGCACAGCAAATTTGGCCGCTGTCGCGCCCTATGTGGCCAATACCAGTAGCCCTTCTATGCTCAGTGAGCTCAATCGTTCGCTCGAAGAAAAAATTAACCAAGTGTTGGACTTATCTGTACAGATTCCTCAGTTAGAGGAAGCGGCACCCAATTTACAGCCCTTGTTAAATCAGCTTGAGTTGACCATCACGGAATTAATGGGTCTAACCCGAGCACACTTACTCTTGCGCGAGGATGTGCGCCAATACGAGTACAGCTTGAATCAGCTACGTGACGAACTGAAAGTGTTGAGTCAGTCCGCGTCAATTGAGCCTTTGTCTCTCACATTATTCGTGCTGTTTGACCAACTGAACCAAGCACTCTATCTTGATGATATTGAAGCAATTGAAGAGTTAGAGACGACCTTTTCAGCGCAGTTTTTTTCGTTTAAACACGACGATGTGCACCGTCCCCTCTCTACCCTAGTCTCTGATTTGAAAACCTTAGGGATCGCTGACTCAAATTTGTTCAGACAACGCATTGAACAGGTCGAGCTACAACAGCGTCGTGCCTTTTTGCTGGCGTCAACCCGAGCGATTTCCAATCAGTTAAGTCTTGAAGTGAAAGACTTTGTCGATCAAGTTCAGCAGCAGATTACGCACCAAAGTCAACGCATGGGATTGGCGGTGAACTCAGGTAAAACAGGGATTTTAATGATTGCTTTGCTGTGTTTTACCGCAGCGTTGGCTGGTATTTGGATTGTGCGTGAGCTCACTGAGAGTTTAGGGCGTGTGACGGCGGTTATGTCGCGCCTTGCGAAGGGTGACACTCTGTTGCCGACGCCAGCCATTGAACGTCGCGATGAAATGGGTGAGTTGGCGCGTGCTTTTGCTGTGTTTCGGGAAAATGCAGTCGCCATCGATAGCATGCGCCAAGATCTCCAGGAACAGTCACACCTGCTGGAAACAATTTTCAACCATATCAATGATGGCTTGAGCGTCTTTGATCAGCAAAACCGCTTAATTGCTTGGAATCCTCAATACGCTGCCATGCTAGACTTGTCAGAAGAAGAGTTGCATAAAGGCATGTCAATTGAAGAGGTTTATGCGCGTTTATCTGTCGAAGCTCAAGAAGGTTGGGCGCTGAATGGAATCATGCTGAATCGAGACGAAGTGAATCAATTGCGTCAACAAAGTACCCAGCGTTTTGAGCGCAATTTCCCAGGTGGGCGGGTGGTTGAATTTAGAAGCAATCCCATGCCCGAAGGTGGGTTTGTGACACTCTACTCCGATCTAACTGAGCGCAAAGCCATCGAGGCCCAGTTACGCCAATCTCAAAAAATGGAGGTTCTTGGCCAACTGACAGGAGGTGTTGCGCATGACTTTAACAATCTACTTGCCGCCATGTTTGGTAATCTCCAGTTATTAGGCGACCACTTGGCTGCAGACAGCCCTGCAGCTGTTTATGCGCACCGAGCCTTAGCGGCCGCAGATCGCGGGCGTCATTTGACCCAGCGACTCTTAGCTTTTTCTCGTAAGCAGTACCTACAGCCAGAAGTGGTTGATGTGAATGCCCTGATTGAGGGTATGCTCGATCTAATAGAGTACAGTGTTGGTGATGGCATTACTTTGCAGTTAGCATTGGAGGCTGATCCCGCTCTTGTGTCCGTTGATCCTAGCCAGCTCGAAAATGCCTTGCTTAATTTGTCGATTAACAGCAGTGCGGCCATGCAAGGGAGTGGGCAGCTCTGCTTTGAAACCACCTATGAGCCGCTGGCCATGCTGAATGGCGAGCGACAGGCGGTCATCCGCATTTGTGTTCGTGATACGGGGTGTGGTATTCCTGACGCCTTGATTCGACGCGTCTTTGAGCCCTTTTTTACCACCAAGGAGATAGGTGAAGGCAGTGGCTTAGGGTTAAGTATGGTCTATGGCTTTGTGAAGCAGTCTCAGGGCGATATCCAGATTCGCAGCCATGTAGGGCAAGGGACAGAGGTGGATGTTCTGCTGCCTTGCGAAATGGCGCTGCCCAATCCATCCACGGAGCCAGAGACGGTGAGCCCGTTAATGTTGGGGCAAGGTCAGAGAATACTCTTGGTTGAAGATGATCCGCAGGTAGGTCAAATGTCGCAAGATCTGCTGGAAGGTTTGGGCTATGGTGTTGTGCCTGTTACAGGCGCTGAGCAGGCCCTATCTGTACTCCAATCTGATCAGAGCGTGGCATTGGTTTTTTCGGATATCAATTTGGGTAGCCAATGGCATGGCCTTGCCTTGCAGCAACACTTAGCCCAGCTCTATCCAGAGCTTCCAGTGTTACTGACGTCGGGCTTACACCCATTTTTATTACAGCAACGCTATGGTTTAACCGAGGAGGTTGCGTTTATCGCAAAGCCATATTCTCGAGAAGCCTTAGCGGCTGCCATCACACAACTTATTTTCTGTGACCCTAAGGAGCATCATGAGCCGACTGAAAACTAGGCACTGCCCTTTTATCCTGAGTATATTCCTGCTGTCTATGACTTCTTGGGTACAGGCAGAAACATTGGATAGACTGGCGTACCTACGTTTGGGCATTTCGGTGTCAGATCTGGGTAATCCCTACTTTGCTGCATTGGCTCAAGGCGCAAAGCGGCAAGCACAGGCATTGGTTGAGAGCGATCAGGTTGAAACACTGCTCTATTCCAGTGCGTATGATGTTGAGCGTCAGACACAGCAAATAGAGTCCTTTATTGAGCAGTCTGTTGATATGATTTTAGTGTCCGCCGCTGTGTTTGACGCGTTTGAAGCGGTTATCGATCGCGCGCAGTCGCGAGGTATCCCGGTACTTGCCGTCGATGTTAAAGCCTTGGGGGCGGACGCGACGGTGACGACACACAATTATCAAGCAGGGCATCTTGCCTGTGATCAGTTAGCGCAGCATCTCAACTTTCAAGGAGACGTGGTGATACTCAACGGCCCACCCGTTTCGTCGATTATAGAACGTGTCGAGGGGTGTCAGCAGGCTTTAGCGCAGTACCCAGCCATTCGCCTGATTTCATCTGACTTAAACACGGGCGGCAGTCGTGAAGGCGGATTGGAAACCATGACCCATGTTCTGACCCGATATCCTGACATTCAAGGGGTCTTCAGCATTAATGATCCAGCCGCCCTTGGCGCCGAAATGGCAGGCCAGCAAGCGGGCAAACGTGATTTTGTGATTGCCAGTGTCGACGGTGCGCCCAGCTTTATCAGCCGCTTACAGGCGGATGACAGTTTATTGTTAGGAACAGCGACGCAATCCCCGGCCAAGATGGCAGAGCTTGCGGTGCAAATGGGCTATGATTTACTTCAAGGAAAAGCCCTTAACCTGCGGGAAGTGTTAATTCCCGCACGTTGGGTGAATGCTGCTAATCTCGATGCCGCTGAGGTTTGGTAGTGATCGTCGCGCTCAAGTGAGTACGGCGATCACTTCACAAAAACAGCTTATGCATTGGCGGTACAAGAGGGATGGTCTTCGGGGTTGAGCGCTCCGGTCATGATCGCCACGGCATCGGACATACTGTGGGTGTTAGGCTTAATAACCGCGATGCGTTTGCCAAGGCGATGAATATGGATGCGATCGGCCACTTCAAATACATGCGGCATGTTGTGGCTAATCAAAACCACCGATAGACCACGGTCCCTTACTTCTTTAATCAGATTGAGCACTTTGCGAGACTCTTTGACCCCCAAAGCGGCGGTAGGCTCATCCATAATCACTACATGGCGAGCAAATGCGGCTGAGCGTGCGACGGCGACGCCTTGGCGCTGCCCGCCCGACAGGGTTTCCACCGCTTGATTAATGTTTTGTATGGTCAGTAGCCCCAGCTCACTCAGCTTCGTCCGCGCTTCGTTATGCATGGCCTTTCGATCCAACATACGGAAAACGCTTCCCAGAATACCGGGACGACGTTTTTCTCGTCCAAGGAACAGGTTGTCGGCAATGTTGAGCGAGGGCGAAACTGCCAGGTTTTGATACACCGTTTCAATACCCGCGTTGCGGGCATCCATCGGGCTTTTAAACTCGACTCTTTCTCCATCAAGACGGATTTCACCAGCATCCGGAACCAAAGCACCCGATAGGGCTTTGATCAAGGATGATTTACCAGCACCGTTGTCACCGATCACGGCCAGAATTTCGCCGGGATAGAGATCAAAATCAGCGCCGTCTAGGGCGGTAACGTGGCCATAACGCTTGATGAGTTGAGTTGCTTGCAATACGGGTTGTTGAGCGCTGAGATTCGACATACTTATACCTTCCTGATCCATTGATCCATGCCGACGGCAACAATAATCAATAAGCCGATGGTGAATTCTTGCCAGAGCACATCGACACCGGCTAAGGCTAAGCCATTTCTAAACACCCCGACGATTAGCGCACCAATGAGAGTTCCGAAAATAGCACCTCGACCCCCAAACAAGCTGCAGCCGCCAATCACCACCGCCGTAATGCTGTCGAGGTTGGCCGTCATGCCCGCTTGTGGGCTGACCGAACCTATGCGGCCGATCAGAGCCCAAGCACCGATTGCGCAAATAACGCCAGCGACCACGTACACAGACAGAAGCACACGATCTGTGCGAATGCCAGCTAAACGCGCTGCCGCTGGATCATCGCCAGTGGCGTAGACATGTTTGCCCCAAGCCGTCCAATTGAGGGCATACCAAATGATGAAAAACAGCGCTAACATCAATAGCGAGCCGTAGGTGAGTTTGGCTCCAAAAAACTCCAGCGTCCGCCCTGTCCAGTGGAGCAACGGTGCCGCATTATCAATGGCCTGTGCGCGAATGGTTTCACTTTTGGAGTACCAAAGGTTCAAGGCAAAGAAGATATTCCAAGTTCCAAGGGTCACGATGAAAGGGGGCAGCTTAAAGCGCGTGACCAATTGCCCGTTAATAAATCCACACAGAGCTCCCGTTAACAGCCCTAAACCTAAAGCTGCAGAGGGCGGTAGGCCAACTTCCACGGCCATGCGACCCATGACCACGGAGGTTAACACCATAATGGCACCCACGGATAAGTCGATGCCTGCCGTCAGTATGATCAAGGTTTGAGCAATACCCAAAATACCAATGATAGTGACCTGTTGTAGGATCAAGGACATATTAAACGGCTGTAAAAATCGCTCTCCTACAATTAGAGTAAAGGCACCTATGGCCAGAAGTAGCACAATAGACGGTGCCGCCGTTGGGTTGCTGTGAAAGAAACGATGCGCTTTTTCAGCTAGGGTTGGTTGCGGTAAATTAAATTCTGCAACAGCACCGGATGCCGCATCGGCAATGCGCTCATGGGCGGCAGGTTGTTGCGTTGAGAGTATTTGACTTTCTGACATGACGGACTCCACTGACACTTACGAGGGGTAGAGGCGCATCGCGCTCTACCCTGATACAGGCTTGGTTTAGCCCCAGCAAAGCTCAAGGCCTTCAGCAGAGTGTTTCGAATCCAGCCCTTCTTGTGGCTGGTCGGTAATCAACTCCACCCCTGTGTTCACGAAGTCCAGCCCTTCAGAGGCTTGTGGCTTTTGTCCGGTCTTGGCAAACTCAATAACGGCATCAACACCCATTGACGCCATTTGCAAAGGAAATTGCATCGAGGTGGCACCGATGACGTTATCACGCACGTTTTCCACGCCTGGGCAGCCACCATCAACCGACACGATTAAAACATCCTTCTCACGGCCTACGGCCCGCAAGGCTTCATAGGCACCCGCTGCAGCGGGTTCATTGATGGTGTAAACCACATTAATGCTTGGGTCACGCTGGAGTAAGTTTTCCATGGCACGACGTCCGCCTTCTTCCGCACCACTGGTGACATCTTGACCAGCAATGCGTGGATCTTTCTCGTCACCGATGCGGTTAGGATCATTGACATCTATGCCAAAGCCTTCCATAAAGCCTTGATTGCGCGCGACATCAACCGTAATCATGCTGCTATTCAGGTTTAGCATCGCAATCCGCGCATCAGCGGCTTTATCGCCCAGTGTTTGAGCCGCCCACTGCCCTATCAATACACCGGCTTTGTAATTATCGGTTGCGAAGGTTGCATCGGCGGCGTCAGCAGGGCTCAGCGGTGTGTCCAATGCAATGACCAACAGGCCTGCTGCCCGAGCACGATCAATGGCTGGAACAACCGCGACTGGGTCACTTGGAGCAATTAAGATGCCTTTAGCACCCGCAGCGATCAGGTTCTCAATGGCTTGAACTTGAGATTCGTTATCGCCATCAAAACGCCCCGAGAAGGTACGCAGTTCAACGCCCGTTTCATCAGCTCGCTGTTGAGCGCCTTCACGCATTTTGACAAAGAAAGGGTTGGTGTTGGTTTTGGTAATTAAGCCAACGATTGGGGCTTTATCCGCAAAGGCCAGCGGTGAGAGTAATGCGGTTGAAACAGCCAGTGCTAATAGCCCGGATTTAAGGTTCATGGTAACGCTCCTATTCTTATTTTTTTCAAATGAATCACGTTATTGGGAGCGATCCTTTGAAAAGATCGGCTCTTAGGAGCGATTAAAAAGGACTAAAGTGAATAGAAAATGTTACCGGAAACGTTTTTTTGTAATATTTGAAATACGACTGAACATTGTTGAGGTGTTTGTGGGAGGTAATAAGCGTTGCCCCCTCTCACATAGAGGGAGCCGCCCAGTTAAGGGTTAGGTTAAACGTGAGGTTAACCATTGTCCAATCCGCTTAACCTGCTCCAAACACAGTGAGTGCTCCATAGGAAAGGTTTCATACTCGACAGTAAAGCCTTGATCTGTGAGAAGGGTTTTGGCTTGTTGTCCTAGTGCTTCAGGGACAACATCATCGTAAAGACCGTGTTGAATTAAGATTGGTAAAGCCTGATTTTGGCGGGTAAAGTCGGTGTGTTTTGGTGTTGCAAAGTAGGTTGAGAGCGCTAGGAGACCCGCTAGAGGATAGTGGGTATTTAAGGCTGTGTGATACACAACGGCTCCGCCTTGCGAAAAGCCCGCCAGAATAATGTTGTGGCTTGGGATGCCTCGTTGAATCTCTCGCTCGATTAGCCTCTCGATGGCTTGGGCAGAATCTTTCAGTTGCTGAATGTCGACCTTGCGTTCAATATTAATATCGAGAATATCGTACCATGCAGGCATGATCATTCCACCGTTGATGGTCACAGGGATCGTCGGCGCATGGGGGAAGATAAAGCGGACACTATGATTGCTGGGCAAGCCCAGCTCTGGCAGTATGGGTTCAAAATCATGTCCGTTGGCACCTAATCCGTGCAGCCATATAACACAATAGCGTGCAGGCATGACGGGTTCGATTTCTAGGTAGTCTAAATCACTCATGGTTGTGTATCCTAATGCTATCGGTTGTGTGGGCTTAAAATCAAACGCTTGTTAAAAAATATCTGAATTTATTGGAAATGCGTTTATAATCGCTGAAATCGTGACTGCCCTCTTGGAATGAAGCGCTGACAAGAGGATCTTAAATGGATAATCTACAAATAAAAATAGTAGGCAGGGTGCCAACGTTTGCGAAAAGAATTCGAAGTCGAAAGCCACAAGCTCGCTAACTCCATAGATGACGCTCGCAAGCGCTCTATTTTGTTATTCGTTAGCTATATTACTGGCAGCGTTATGCTGGTGTATGGCATTTTGCATCTTTTTAATCACAATCACCTGCTTCTGTTAATTTTATTTGGGTGTAGTGCGGTTTTTTATGGAAATGTGCTTTTTTATCATCTTACACGTCGTTTAAATGAGGCGTGTGAGTTTGAAAGTATTTTAGTCGGAACATTTGTGTTGGCTTTGGTGTATCAAGGCGGCCATGAAAACACAGCGCTGTATTGGGTATTTCCATTTCCTGCCATTTTGTTTGGGTTGCTTGGGGTTCGCAAAGCCCTAGTCATGAACATAATCCTGCTCATACTGTTATCGGTCATGCTGTATGTGCCTGGATTTATCGAAGCACAGTATGCAGATGCAGAGAAAAGTCGTTTTTTGGTGTCTCTATCGTTGGTCATCATCGTTAGCTTGATTAATGATTTCTTTAGAGAGCGTAGCCATATGGCGATGTCTCAAGTTCAGCAGAGTCGAGAAAAGCAGGCGAACACAGATGTTCTAACACGCTTGGTCAATCGTCGGTTTATTACCGTGAGTCTTCCAAAATACCTTAATCAAAACCCCGAGAACTTTTTACCTCTAGCGGTCATCATGTGCGACCTCGATCATTTCAAAAAATTGAACGATAGCTATGGGCATGAGTGTGGTGACTTAGCGTTAAAGCATGTGGCTCAGTTGTTTTTGGATCATTTACGACAACAAGATATTGCCTGCCGCAGTGGGGGTGAAGAGTTTTTATTCTTATTGCCGTTATGTGGCGTGATGGATGCGCTGCACGTTGCTGAAAAAATCAGAGCCGCCTTAGTCGAGACAGAGTTTAGCTATCAAGGGCAGCCGATCCCTTTGACGGCGAGTTTTGGTGTCAGTTTGTGTAAAGTGTCGAATGGCCTGGACGAGGCTATAAAGGTTGCAGATTTGAAAATGTATGAAGCGAAACAGGCAGGACGCAACTGTGTTCGTTAATCTCAGAAGTGTATAGGCAATCTGAGTTATGGTGTGATGTATATGGCAGCAAAAACTCAGTTAAATTGAGACGGTCTTATCCAGAATGCTATCTTGGTTCGGATTTATAAACGATCAGAGTATTTTTTCTAAAGAAGAGTTTCTAGGAGATGTAAAGCGGTTGGTTAGGGTTTGCACCATCTTCAACACTCTGTTTGAAAATGGTGCCCGGAGGCGGAATCGAACCACCGACACGAGGATTTTCAATCCTCTGCTCTACCGACTGAGCTATCCGGGCTAACCGAGGCGCGTATTAAATAAAATTTGACGGCCTCCGTCAACACCTTTTTTTAAAAAAGATGAAAAAAATGTAAAAAAAGTGATTTATAGGCAAAATTGGTTATTTTTTAATCGGTTGCTGTTGGGTCAAGCAATGGATATTCCCCCCACCCAGCAATAATTCCCGGCCAGGAATTTGAACAATTTTATGTTCAGGGCAGAGTTTGCTGAGTAGATCGGCTGCAATCTTATCCATTGGGTCGTCAAACGCAGGCATAACGATACCACCATTGCAGAATAAAAAATTGACGTAACTGGCGGCTAAACGATTTCCCCCTTGCCGAGGCTGAGAGCCCGCTTGAACCATCACACCTGCCGCTTCTTCATCGGTCATGTACAGAGGTCCGGGCACGGGGATCTTATGAATCTTCAGTGCTCGGCCCTTTGCGTCTGTTTGCTGACTTAGATACTCAAATGCGGCCATAGAGGCGGCGTATTGAGGGTCTTGTTGATCGTCTGTCCACGCGAGGAGCACTTCTGCGGGTGCAATAAAGCAGGCCATATTATCGACGTGTTCATCGGTTTCATCTTCAACAATCCCTTTCGGAATCCAAAGCACTTTTTCGATGCCAAGATACTCACGTAACTTGTCTTCTATGTCGCTGCGGCTGAGGTGAGGGTTACGATTGGGGTTCAGTAAGCAGGTCTCTGTGGTTAACAGGGTACCTTCACCGTCGACATGAATGGCACCACCCTCCAAAATGAAATCCGCACGATAACGCGCTAGTTTTTCGATTTGCAGGATTTTTTGGGCAACCTGATCATCTAGTGCCCATGAGTCGTAAAGCCCGCCATTCAGTCCTCCCCAAGCGTTAAAGATCCAGTCTACGCCTCTGACCTCGCCAGCGGAGTTACGAATAAACGTAGGACCAGTGTCCCTAACCCATGCATCGTCACTGGAGAGTTCGATGATTCGAACATTGGTTTCATTCTCGAACAGTGAGTAGACGTGTTCGTAAGACTTGGCGCTGACACCTAAAGAGACAGGCTCAAACTCTGCGATACTTTTCACCAGCGTGACGAATGCGGTTTGTGCAGGTTGAGCCTGCTCGCGCCAATTATCGGGTCTTTCCGGCCAGATGAGCCAGGTCTGCTCGTGAGGTGTCCATTCCGCTGGCATACAGAAACCATCTTGCTTGGGTGTCTTTAACAAAGTGAGGGTACCCATCAACGTGTGACTCCATCTTTGGTCAGAATTGGTGAAAATAAATCTATCCGTCTATCACGGAAAATACCCCAAGAGTGACGTTTATGTGCGATCGCATCGAGATCAAATGTATGGGTGATAATACCTGTTTCCGTCCGATCCAGTTCAGCGACTTTGGCGCCCGTTTCATCGGCAATAAACGATGAGCCATAGAAGGTAATCGCTGAATCACCCTCTGTCTCACGGCCAACGCGGTTGCTGGCGATGAGCGGTGTTAGGTTGGCACCAGCATGGCCACATTGCACACGTTGCCAATGATCGCGTGAATCCAAACCGCTGTCTTGGGGTTCGCTTCCGATGGCCGTCGGATACAAGAGCAATTCGGCACCCATTAATGCCATGGCACGTGCACATTCGGGGTACCATTGATCCCAGCAAATACCCACGCCGATGGTGGCATAGGCGGTCTTCCATACTTTGAAGCCAGTGTCACCTGGAGTGAAGTAGAATTTCTCTGAATAGCCCGGTCCATCAGGTATGTGGCTTTTTCGATATAGGCCTAAGTTGCGTCCATCGGCATCAATGATCGCAATGCTATTGTAAAAAGCATTATTGTGGCGCTCGTAAAAACTGACAGGTAACACCACCTTCAGCTCTGCGGCTAAGGCTTGAAAGTGTTTGACGGCAGGGTTGTCCTCTACTGGCGTGGCAAAGGTTAAATAGTCATAGCGCTGTTTTTGACAAAAATAACAGCGTTCAAACAGTTCTTGCAGCAAAATGATCTGCGCCCCTTTGGCATGCGCGGCACGAACCAGTTGCTCAGCTTGATTGATGTTGTCTTGTACGTGCCAATCACAACCCATTTGTGTGGCAGCAACGGTCACATTTCGCATGTTCGTTTCCCTCTCTTAAATGCCCAGTTTGTCTCGTAAAGTATAGTAAGCTGCGCCCATCGCCGTAAAAGGAATACGGAAAGAGCGTCCCCCTGGGAATGGATAGTGTGGCAGGCTGGCAAAGGCATCGAAACGTTCAGCTTGGCCTTGAATCGCCATTGCCAAGGCTTTGCCCGCGACGTGAGTGAAGGTGACGCCATGACCGGAACAGCCTTGGGAGTAATAGATATTATGACCAATACGCCCCATTTGTGGCAGTCTAGACAGAGTGAGTAAGAAATTGCCTGTCCAGGTATACTCAATTTTCACATTGGCCAGTTGTGGAAAGGTTTTTAGCATTTTTGGACGAATAATATTTTCAATGTCTGCAGGGTCTCGTGCGCCATAAATGACCCCGCCGCCATATAGCATGCGTTTATCACCAGACAGACGGAAATAATCCAGTAGATAATTGCAATCTTCGATACAGTGGTCTTTCGGAATTAAGCTCTGTGCCAGAGCTTCATCAAGGGGCTCTGTTGCGATGACTTGTGTTCCACAGGGCATGGACTTAGCCGCTAATTGCGGTAAGAGATTGCCAAGATAGGCATTGCCCGCGATCACCACAAATTTAGCTTTGACAATGCCTTTTGCAGTAAGGACTTCCGCGGTCTCACCTTGATTGAACGAGGTAACAATCGAGTGTTCAAAGATCTTGCCACCTAACTGTTCAAAGGCGGCGGCTTCGCCCAAGGCAAGATTTAAGGGATGAATGTGGCCACCGGTGTGATCAAGCGCACCGCCAACATAACGATCGGTATTGACGACCTCTTTGATTTGTTGAGTATCGAGTAACTCGAGTTGATCGTAGCCAAAGCGTCGCCAGAGTTGTTGTTGGCTTTCTAAGTGTTTGAGTTGCTTAGCCGTAATGGCCGCAAACACTCCACCGTCTTTTAAATCACATTGGATGTCGTAGGCCTTCACTCGCTGGCGGATAATCTGTGCGCCTTCAAATGCCATTTCCGCGAGGTGTTTAAGGTGCGGCGCCGAGGTTTGTTTCTCAATAGAGTCGAGGTCACGGCTATAGCTGTTGACGATTTGACCGCCATTGCGTCCAGAAGCACCAAAACCAACCGTCATGGCTTCCAATACAATGACGTTAAATCCCGCTTCCGCTAGAAAAAGTGCTGTGGATAACCCAGTGTAGCCGCCACCAACGATACAGACGTCTGTTTCGTGTAGGCCTTCAAGCGCTGGGCGTTCTGGAGCAGGGTTTGCAGATGCCGCATAATAGGATTGTGCAGGTACAAACTGAGTCATAGCTTTCTCACTTTGATAAACGTATTCTTAAGTCTATGTCAGAGAAATCAAACAAGAAAGCCGAATTTTTTATCCTTTCTTGCTTTGGTGATCCGAATCAACGATTGAGGATAATTGAGGTACCTATGTCAACTCCTGAAACGCGTGAACAATGGCAAGAAATGGCACTGACACTCACGATTCAAGGCCAGGCATTTATTCAAGGCCGCTATCAGCCTGCGGTGAGTGGTAAGACATTTGACTGTTTTAGTCCTATAGATGGGCGTTTACTCGCTCAAGTCGCTAGCTGCGATCAAGATGATGCGGATTTGGCGGTGAGTGTGGCTCGTCAGGCCTTTGAGTCAGGTGTTTGGAGTCGGATGGCGCCGGCTAAACGCAAGCAAGTGTTGCTTAAATTTGTCGAGCTGGTGCTTGAACATCGCAATGAGCTGGCGCTTTTGGAAACCTTGGATATGGGTAAGCCAATTAACCATGCACTGCGAGGCGATATCCCAGCGACGGCGCGTGCAATTAGCTGGACAGCTGAGGCCATCGACAAGGTGTATGACGAGCTAGCACCCACCGCCCACAATCAAATTGGTATGATTACCCGGGAGCCGATAGGGGTTGTTGCGGCGATCGTGCCCTGGAACTTCCCATTAATTATGGCTGCGTGGAAACTCGCACCCGCCTTGGCAACGGGCAATTCCGTTATATTAAAGCCTTCAGAAAAATCCCCCTTAAGCGCCCTACGTTTGGCCGCTTTGGCCACTGAAGCAGGGATTCCTGAAGGGGTCTTCAATGTTTTGCCAGGTTATGGTCACACTGTGGGTAAGGCGTTGGCGCTGCACATGGATGTGGATTGTTTAGTCTTTACTGGCTCAACAGGTGTTGCAAAGCAATTGATGGTTTATGCCGGTCAATCAAACATGAAACGCGTATGGTTAGAGGCTGGCGGTAAAAGTCCAAATATTGTTTTTGCCGATGCTCCTGATTTAGATAAGGCGGCAGCTGAAGCGGCGTCCGCGATCGCCTATAACCAAGGTGAGGTTTGCACAGCGGGCTCGCGTCTATTGGTTGAGGCCAGTATTAAAGATGAGTTTGTCAGCCGAGTTATCGCTGCGTTAAAGCGCTGGCAGCCAGGTCACCCGCTTGATCCGCAAACCCGTTGTGGTGCCATCGTGGATCAAGATCAGTTACAGCGTATATTGTCCTACATTGACTCTGGGCAGCAAGAGGGGGCGACGCTTGCTCAAGGTGGCAAGCAGGTGCTGCCAGAAACCGGTGGATTTTATGTAGAACCCACGGTGTTTGATAATGTCCACAATGAGATGAAAATCGCTGCTGAAGAAATATTTGGTCCTGTGTTATCTGTCATTAGCTTTAATACCCCGGAAGAAGCGGTACGCATTGCCAATGATACGATTTTTGGGCTTGCGGCTGCCGTATGGACATCCGATATTAATAAAGCGCACAAAACGGCTAAAGCTCTTCGGGCGGGCAGTGTCTGGATCAATCACTATGACGGTGGTGACATGACAGCGCCCTTTGGTGGTTTTAAGCAATCCGGTAATGGCCGGGATAAATCCTTACATGCCTTTGATAAGTACACGGAGTTAAAAGCGACGTGGATTGAGCTGGCGTAAACGCACGAGCAACGATTAGGGGCTCATCTGAGCCCCACCTCATTGGTTTTAAAAGGCATCTTTCAATTTATGCCAGAGCATGCCAGCGGCCAGTAAGGGGGCTCTCAGTCGGCGCCCACCGGGAAACGTCATATGCGGCACCTTCGCAAACCAATCAAAACGCTCGCTTTGTCCTGATATTTTCTCCGCTAAAAGTTTTGCGGCTAGATGTGTCGCATTGACACCGTGGCCCGCGTAGGCTTGTGCATAAAAAATCGACGGGCAGTCGGGCAGTTGGCCGATTTGCGGCAGACGGTTCGCTCCAATACCGATCATCCCTCCCCATTGGTAAGCAATTGTGAGTGGCTCAAGCTGAGGAAATACGCGTTGGATATTGGGCTTGAGGGCTTCAGCAATATTTTTTGGATCCTTACCCGTATAGGTACAGAGTCCACCAAAAATGAGGCGGTGATCGGCACTGATGCGATAGTAGTCCAAGGCTGTGCGCATATCGGCGACAGCTCGGCGCTTGGGCATCAGGGATTCGCATAAGGCGGGATCAAGCGGCTCAGTTGCGATTAAATAACTTCCTGCGGGCAGTATTTTGCCGCCAAGCCAGTGATCAAGCTCTGGGTTGAGGTAGGCGTTCGCACCTAATATGAGTTGATCGCAGATGACAACGCCCTCACGGGTCATAACGCGAGGACGATCACCCTTTTCAATTCGCAGGACTTCGGATTGCTCATATATCTGCACACCCAGCTGATCTGCAATGACGGCTTCACCCAGCAGTAAATTGAGTGGGTGCAGATGTCCGCTGCCTTCATCAAGCAGTGCGCCCGTGTAAAAGGAAGAGTTAACGACTTCGCGTTTGAGTTCGTGAACATCAAGGCGCTTGATAGAATGAGGGTAGCCGAGTTGCGTTAACTCCTCTAGTTCATTATCAAGATCCGCTAAATGTCGATGATGGGTGGCTAGATCGGCATAGCCTAGGTGTAAATCACACTCAATTTGGTACTGGCTAATCCGGTTTTTGACAATTTCCAGAGCCTCGAACCCCATTTTTTTTAGGGCTAAGACGCCCTCTTGTCCAATACAGTTGGTGAACTGGTCAAGAGAATGGCCGATGCCACGAATCAGTTCACCGCCATTACGACCAGACGCTCCCCAACCTAGGCGGTTGGCCTCTAGCAATATGACCTTAAAGCCACGTTCAGCTAACTCGATTGCTGTATTGATCCCCGTATAACCGCCACCCATAACGCAAATTTGGGTGTCGTGGTGACCTTCAAGCTTCGGCCAAGTTTGATGATGTTTGCGAGACGCGGCGTACCATGAGGCGGTGTGTTCTTGAAAGTTGGACATAAAACTTCCCAAGATTATCAGGTTTAAGCCCAAGTGTACCTGAGCTTAAACCCTTTTTGCGGATTAAACTGTGTGTAAATACCAAAGGTATTCGAGATCAGAGATGGTGTGTTCGAACTCGGTGAGTTCATTTTCTTTGCAGGCAACAAAGATTTGCATGAACTTATAGCCAAGATACTCAAGCATAACCGGAGAGTCTTCAAACTCACGCAACGCATCACGTAGATTGTTGACCAAGGAAGGCTCATGTTGTTCATGCGCATTGCCAACGGTCATAGGCGGTGGCTCGATTTTATGGGTAATGCCAAAATGTATCCCAGATAAAACAGCGGCCATCAGCAAGTAGGGATTGGCATCAGCTCCTGCGATTCGGTGCTCGATACGCAATGCCTCTGGATCGCCTCCTGGCAAGCGTAATGCAGCTGTCCGGTTATCCACGCCCCAAGTCGGTGCGCTGGCCACGTAATATTCCGGGCTGAAGCGACGATACGAATTGATATTTGGGCAGAGAACAGCCATGGCATCATTCATGGTTGCCAGTAGGCCACCAATCGCCCAGCGCAACATATCATTGGGTTGTTCAGGGTCACCGGCGAAAATATTTTTTCCATCCTTATCAACCAAGCTGACATGCACATGCATGCCACTGCCGGATTGGTCATGATATGGCTTGGCCATGAAGGTGGTGTCCATTTCATGGTCGTAGGCCATGTTCTTTACTAAGCGCTTCAGCAGTGTTGCGTGATCGCACGCTTTAACGGGATCATCGACGTGATGCAGATTGACTTCGAATTGCCCTGGAGCGGATTCGGCGACAAGTGCATCAGCCGGAATGGATTGTTCATGTGCGGCATCTAAGACATCGGCGAGAAAGTCAGCATACTCATCTAAATCATCAATTGAATAGACTTGCACACTGGCAGGACGCTTACCGGATGTGGGTGATTTCGGGGGCTGTGGTCGGCCTGACAGGTTTTCCTGATCAATTAAGTAGAACTCTAATTCGAAGGCGGTGACAGGCGTCAGCTCTAACTCCTCAAAGCGCTTAACCACGCGTTGCAGAACCACGCGTGGGTCGGCAAAGAAGGGTGTCTGCCTATCCAGCTCATACATGGTCATTAACAGCTGCGCGGTTGGGCGCTTCTGCCAAGGTTCCATGCTGAGCGTGTCTGGAATGGGTAAGCAAATACGGTCAGCCTCCCCTATTTCCAGTCCTAAGCCGGTTTCTTCTACGGTGGTGCCTTGAATGTTGAGTGCGAAAATTGAGGCAGGCAGTGCGACGCCTTTCTCGAATACTTTTTCAATAGCACTGGGATCAACGCGTTTGCCACGAACAATGCCGTTCATATCGGCAATCAGCAAATCGACAAATTGAAGTTCAGGATGCGCCTGCACAAAGGTTTTGGCGTTTTCTAAATCTGAGCCCATAAGGGTAACCTTTTTTGCTGTTGTTTTTTCTCTGGTATGAATGGATGACCTAACAGAGTTCATATGGAGTAAATTCTATAATGAGACATCTGTCAATAAGTCGTTGAAATGCCCGCTTTTAGGGCTTGCGTACTTTTCTTGCCCCTTGTTAAGGCAAGTGTTAAAAAACTTGCGTATAACCTGCCTAAAGGCTTGATAAGCGCTCACAGGAACGTTAAAACGTAAGATAATTAGGTAAGTCATTTATGATGTGTCATATAGCTGAAAAGTCAGGTTGTTTAAAATGAGCACGAGTATCGCGAAACGCCCGTTGATAGGGGTGAATGCCTGTAGCCAATGGTTGCCTGGAAAACATCCCTTTTTTATTGTCGGTGAAAAATATGTGCAATCGGTTGCTCAAGGTGCGGGTGGAATGCCTATGGTCATTCCCGCTCTAGGGGATGACTTACCTATCGAGCAGATCGTCGCGTTATTGGACGGCCTTTTATTAACGGGTTCACCGTCGAATATAGAGCCGCACCATTATCAAGGAGCGCCCAGTGCCGCCGATTCGGAGCATGATCCTAAGCGTGATGCCACAACTTTACCCTTGATCCGTGCAGCCATTGATGCTGGCGTGCCTGTATTGGGGATTTGCCGTGGTTTTCAGGAGATGAATGTCGCGTTGGGCGGCACACTTCATCAAAAAGTGCATGATCTTGAAGAGTATATTGATCATCGTGAAGATAAACAGGCCAGCATTGATCAACAATACAACGCCTTAGCCCACTCGATTGAAATCGTAAAAGGTGGTTTACTGGCCTCGATTTGGCCTGAGTCTAGTCAGGTTCGAGTCAACTCCTTGCACGGTCAAGGTGTTGACCAGTTGGCGCCAGGGCTGAGTATTGAAGCGAAAGCTGAGGATGGTTTAGTTGAAGCATTTTCGGTTGATCATGCAAAAGCCTTTGCGTTAGCGGTACAGTGGCATCCAGAATGGCAATGGCATCCAGAAAAAGATCAAGTGGGTGACTTTCCGTTCTATCGCGCTATATTTAAAGCATTTGGTGATGCCTGCCGAGCTCGCCAAGTATCCCGTACAAACTGAGACATTAACTCAATAACACAGGTTCGTTATGAAAGACCTAGAAAGCTGGCTAAAAGAACACAATATTACTGAAATTGAATGTGTTGTCAGCGATATTAATGGTATTGCTAGAGGTAAAATTGCGCCCGTTTCCAAGTTTATTGCGGAAAAGGGTATGCGTTTGCCCGAAAGTATCCTGTTGCAAACCGTAACAGGCGATTTTGTTGATGATGATGTGTATTACTCGCTTTTGGATCCCGCCGATATCGATATGATCTGTCATCCTGATCCAGACGCCATTTTTTTGATTCCCTGGGCGCAGGAGCCTACGGCACAGGTCATTCATGATTGTTATGACCGTGTTGGTAATCCGATAGACCTTTCACCTCGCAACCTATTAAAGCGCGTACTCCGGTTGTATGAAGAGCAGGGTTGGAAGCCGATCGTGTCGCCCGAAATGGAATTTTATTTAACGAAGCGTTGTGAAGATCCCGATTTACCCTTACAACCGCCAATTGGACGCTCTGGTCGACAGGAAACGGGTCGTCAGTCTTTTTCGATTGATGCTGCCAACGAATTTGATCCTTTATTCGAGGATATGTACGACTGGTGCGAGGCGCAGGGGCTTGAAATTGATACACTGATCCATGAAGAAGGAACCGCGCAAATGGAAATTAATTTCCGTCACGGTGACCCCTTAGCCATTGCTGATCATGTCTTTGTTTTCAAGCGCACGATGCGTGAAGCGGCTTTAAAGCATAACGTTGCTGCTACCTTCATGGCGAAGCCTATTTCAAATGAACCGGGCAGTGCTATGCATTTGCACCAAAGTGTCGTGGACTTAAAGACGGGTAAATCCGTATTCTCCAATGAAGATGGCACCATGAGTCAGTTGTTTTTGCATCATATCGGTGGTTTGCAAAAGTACATACCAGAAGTTCTGCCCCTGTTAGCTCCGAATGTGAACTCTTTTCGTCGATTTTTACCGGACACTTCGGCACCAGTGAATGTTGAGTGGGGTTTAGAAAATCGAACCTGTGGGCTTCGTGTTCCGGATTCGGATGCGCAAAACCGTCGAGTGGAAAATCGCTTGCCGGGCGCGGATGCCAATGCCTATTTAGCGATTGCGGCCAGCTTGCTTTGCGGGTATTTGGGTATGGTTAAGAAAACCAACCCGTCAGCACCTGTGCAAGGAAGAGCTTACGAGCGCAGAAACCTACGCCTTCCTATCACCATAGAGGCTGCATTAGAGCGTATGGAAAACTGTAAAATAGTTGAAGAGTATCTCGGCAGTCATTTTGTGCAGGGCTACATCGCGGTGAAACGCGTTGAGCATGAAAACTTCAAACAAGTCATTAGCTCCTGGGAGCGTGAGTTTTTGTTGTTAAGCGTTTAGTCTGTGAGTAACGACGTTTTTTTGAAAAAGATGTAAAAAGCTATTTTAAAAACACATAAAAGTGATGAAAATGCCCCGCCATTTTCGCCGCCACTTTCGAATTTGAGGTTAAGACATGATTAAACAGTATAAACTCAGTGTGTTAGCAGCATCCGTAGCCGTTGCCATGGGTGCAACCGCCGTTCAGGCTAAAGAAGTTCGTGTGTATAACTGGTCAGATTATATCGCCGAAGACACCATCGAAAAGTTTGAAGCCGCAACGGGCATTAAGGTTATTTATGATGTCTATGATAGCAACGAGGTGTTAGAGAGTAAGTTGTTATCGGGTCGGTCCGGTTACGATTTGGCGATGCCGTCTAACCATTACGTCACTAAGTATATAAAAGCAGAAGCCATTCAGGCGATTGATCATTCGAAACTAACGAATAAAGACAATCTGAATCCAGATTTGATGGCACAGCTAGAGGCGGTTGACCCTGGCAGCACTTACTCAATCCCGTATATGTGGGGCACCAATGGCTTTGGGTACAATGTTGACCGTATCGAAGCGATTTTAGGGGAAGATGCGCCCACTGATTCTTGGGCATTGCTGTTTGATCCAGAAGTGACGGCGAAGTTGGCCGCTGGTGGTTGCGGCATTACCATGTTGGACTCGGGTGATGAGATGATTTCAGCCGCCATGGCGTATTTGGGGCTCGATCCAACCAGCAACGATGCGGCCGACATCAATAAAGGTGCGGACGTGATCAGTGCTGTGCAGCCTCACATCACTTACTTCCACTCGTCTCGTTACATTTCTGATCTTGCCAATGGTGATATCTGTGTGGCGGCGGGTTACTCGGGTGATATTTTGCAGGCCGCAGATCGTGCTGATGAAGCTGATAATGGTGTGGTGATTGAGTACAGCATCCCTAAAGAAGGTGCTGCCTTGTGGTTTGATATGATGGTAATTCCAAAAGGAGCACCAAACTATGACAATGCGCATGCCTTTATTAACTTCATCCTAGAGCCTGAAATCGTTGCCGACATCACCAATTATGTAATGTACGCGAACCCTAACAAAGCCGCGGATGAGTTTGTTGACCCAGAAATTCTTGGGGATGACTCCATCTATCCATCTGATGACGTCATGAAAAAACTGTTTATTGCCAAAGAACGTCCACTAGATACGCAACGTGTGATTACACGTAGCTGGAATCGAGTTAAATCTGGCCGTTAATCAACTGACGTCCGCTGGTTGATACGCACCAGCGGACGTTTTCTGTTTTTCTCTGATTAGGGAGTAGCGTCCAATGCCAGGAGCAGTGGGAGCCTTAAAAAAAGCCATGGCGGAAAATATGGAATCTGAAGTACTGCTGCAGATTCAAGGCATCAGTAAGTATTTTGATGATGTGTTGGCCGTAGACAATGTCAGCATCGACATTAAAAAAGGCGAAATTTTTGCACTGTTGGGTGGATCTGGATCGGGTAAGTCAACCTTGTTGAGGATGTTGGCGGGTTTTGAAAAACCGAGTGACGGAAAATTGATACTGGATGGTCGCGATATTACACATCTACCTCCCTATGAGCGCCCGATTAATATGATGTTTCAGTCCTATGCCTTGTTTCCACATATGACGGTGGAGCAAAACATAGCGTTTGGTTTGAAACAAGACAAAATGCCCAAAAGCGAGATTCAGCAACGTGTCAATGAAATGCTGAAGCTTGTAAAAATGGAAAAATATGCACGGCGAAAACCTGCTCAGCTATCGGGTGGTCAACGTCAGCGAGTTGCCTTGGCGAGATCCTTGGCAAAGCGCCCCAAGCTCTTGCTGTTAGACGAGCCGATGGGGGCTCTGGATAAAAAACTGCGTACTGAAATGCAGTTAGAGGTTGTGGATATTCTTGAGAAGGTCGGCGTGACCTGTGTTCTTGTTACCCATGATCAAGAAGAAGCTATGACCATGGCCAATCGTATTGCCATTATGTCTGAGGGTTGGATTGCGCAGGTGGGCTCGCCTGTGGATATTTACGAGAGCCCAAACAGTCGTATGATTGCGGAGTTTATTGGCAGTGTGAATATTTTTGAAGGATCGATACTTGAGGATGAATCTGACAGTTTGTCACTTTCGTGCGCAGACTTTCCGGCCCCCGTGTTTATTGATCGCGGTGTGACGACTCCTGCTGAAACCATGCAAGCACTGGTGGCCTTGCGCCCTGAGAAAACACTTGTGAGCGCAGATGCACCGGAGGATACCTCACAGAACTGTGCGCAAGGTATTGTTCATGATATCGCTTACCTAGGTGGAATATCGGTGTATTACGTGAAACTGCCTTCAGGTAAGCTCGTGCAAGCCAGTATGGCGAATACCGAAAGACGCGGTGAGCGCCCAACTTGGGATGATCAGGTCTATGTGTATTGGGAAGCTGATAGTCCAATGGTGCTATGGCAGTGATGATTCTGCGGAGGATGTATGCCTGAAGTATTAAGTAAGCTGCGGTCTAAGCTTCCCAGTGGAAGAACGGTGGTCTTTGGTATCCCATTTATTTGGCTATTACTTTTTTTCTTATTGCCTTTTGCACTGGTGCTTAAGATTAGTTTTTCGTCTGCGCTTATTGCAGTACCGCCCTATCAACCTGTTTTTAGTTATATCAATGAAACCTTAAATATTGTTTTAAATTTTGGGAACTACCTGTTTTTAGCATCCGATAGCTTATATGTTGCGGCGTATTGGGGCTCAGTGAAAATTGCGTTTATATCAACCCTGGTGTGTCTATTGATTGGCTATCCGATGGCCTATGCCATTGCCAGAGCACCGCTCCAGTTGCAGCTAGTATTGCTGTTGCTGATTATGCTGCCGTCTTGGACCTCTTTTCTCATTCGTGTGTATGCTTGGATGGGTATTTTGGGTAATCAGGGTTTATTGAACAACTTCTTGCTTTGGCTCGGGGTCATTAAAGAACCCTTGCGGATGATGAATACCAATTTCGCGGTTGTCCTCGGTATTGTCTATGCCTACCTGCCCTTCATGATTCTGCCTTTGTATGCAAATTTGGTAAAGCTGGATACCAGTTTGCTTGAGGCGGCTTCAGATTTAGGCTCGCGAACATTGAACACCTTCTGGAAAATTACCTTACCCCTGTCGAAGGGCGGCATTATTGCAGGCTCTATGTTGGTGTTTATCCCTGCCGTAGGAGAGTTTGTGATCCCTGAGCTGTTGGGCGGTCCAGATACACTTATGATTGGTAAAGTCCTGTGGGAGGAGTTTTTCAATAACCGTGACTGGCCGGTGGCATCGGCTTTAGCGATTGTGATGTTACTTCTATTGATCATCCCCATTACGCTGTTCCACCGCTATCAGTCAAAGGAGTTGGAAAAGAATGGCTAAGCTCCTAAAAATTCGGTTTTCGACGCTCATGCTGATTCTTGGCTTGTTATTTTTATACGTGCCGATGATCATTTTGGTGATTTATTCATTTAACTCATCACGGCTGGTAACGGTTTGGGCTGGATTTTCGACTCACTGGTATGCTGAGCTGTTTCGCGACCAACAACTCCTTTCAGCAGTGTGGATGAGTTTGCGTATCGCATTTTATTCAGCATCTATGGCCGTATGCTTAGGGACGCTTGCCGCCTTTGTGATGACGCGCTTCAGTCGCTTTCGTGGGCGTACAATGCTGTCGAGTATGATAACGGCACCTTTGGTTATGCCTGAAGTGATCACAGGGCTATCGCTCCTGTTGCTCTTTGTGCATATGGCGCAGGTGGTTGGATGGCCTGCAGATCGAGGTATGGCGACGATTTGGATTGCACATACGACCTTCTGCAGTGCCTATGTTGCCGTTGTCGTGTCATCCCGCTTACGGGAGTTGGATTTGTCGATTGAAGAGGCAGCCATGGATTTGGGCGCAACCCCCTTCAAAACCTTTTTCCTGATCACCTTACCGATGATTGCCCCTGCCCTGATCTCTGGTTGGCTGTTAGCGTTCACTTTGTCACTGGATGATTTGGTGATTGCGAGCTTTGTGTCAGGGCCAGGTGCGACCACACTGCCCATGGTGGTGTTTTCATCGGTTCGCTTAGGTGTATCGCCCAAGATCAATGCCTTGGCAACCTTGATTATTTTAGCCGTTTCAATCGTGGCGTTCTTGGCGTGGTTCTGGATGCGTCGGGCGGAAGAAAAACGCCGCCAGCCTGTTCAGGAATAATTGGTTTTGATTCGCGCTGTTAAGGTAACGCATGACAGCGCGAATCTAACTCTAGCGATTACATGTCACGCTAGTCTTTGCCAGACGATGCTTCACTAGGCGGGACGTAGCCTTCTGCTTTCTCGTAATCATCTCCGGTTAAGAACTTATCCATCTGTTCCTGCAGGTACTTACGGTTTTGCGCATCCATCATGTTTAAGTGCTTTTCATTAATCAACATGGTTTGATGCGCGGTCCACTCTTGCCATGCCTGCTTGGATACACTGTCAAAAATGCGCTGACCTACGGGACCTGGAAAAGGTGCGCGATCCAGTCCTTCCATTTCCTTTTGATACTTACAACAAAAAATCTGGCGACTCATAGTGCTCTCCAACTCGAATGATGGGCGTATAGTACAGAAGCAAACAGCGAGTATACAGGTTTTAAATACTCGCCAGTTTAACCTGCTCTCTAGGTTCAAGCATGATTCAGGTTAAAGTACTCTCTAGGCAAAAGTGCTGGACTCGCTATCTAAGGCTAGCCAGTAGCTTTTTCACGGGAGCGGCCAAACCAAGTGACTGTTGAGGCTGATCTAAGTTGTACCAAAGGCCCTTAGCTTCTTCAATTCGAAAGTATTCCGGTGTCTTGACAAGCGCTGGCGTAATTTCCAAATCATAATGACTAAAACTATGTTTAATGACGGGTAAACATTTAAGTAGCGTATTGGGTAACTCCTCTGACTCAGGCAAACTCCAGAGTCCACCCCAAATACCTTTGGTGGGACGTTGCTCCAACCATACTTCGCCCGGTTCATTCATGTGTATAAGCATAATGGTGGTTTTAAGCGGTTTATGCTTTTTGGGTCGGGCTTTAGGCAGTTCATGTGTACGACCTAAGGCATAGGCTTGGCAATCGGATTGGATGGGACACAGAAGGCAGGCTGGTTTTGACCGTCGGCATAGGGTTGCACCCAGATCCATCATTGCTTGGGTGTAGTCACCAACACGATGTTCAGGCGTGTTATGGTCGGCATATTTCCAAAGCGCGGCCTGAACGTTTGGGGTGCCTGGCCATTCATCAATCGCATAGAAGCGTGCTAGCACACGTTTGACATTCCCGTCTAAAATTGGGGCACGTACACCCATGGATATTGAAAGAATCGCACCCGCTGTCGAGCGTCCAATGCCGGGCAGTGCTTCCATTTCATCCAGCGTGCTAGGAAAAACGCCGTCGCGCTCTTGACTCAGGATCTGCGCTGTTTTGTGCATATTTCGGGCTCGAGCGTAATAGCCCAACCCTGTCCACAGATGCAAAACCTGATCCAGAGGTGCCTTGGCCAATGCATGTACATCCGGAAAAGTGTCGGTAAAGCGAAGAAAGTAAGGAATGACTGTGCTCACTTGCGTTTGCTGCAACATGATTTCAGACACCCAGGTATAATAGGGTGACTTGTTCGTTTGCCAGGGCAAATCATGGCGGCCGTGTTCATCAAACCAGTTGAGCACGGCTTGGCTAAAGGCTTCAGACGATAACATTTAACGGATTAATCCTCGTATTAAATTACGTGTTCCTTCATCCCCACCCAAGCGTTCAATCAGCTTCTCTTCGACTTGGCCTCCCAGCTTTTCTTCAACTTTACGTTGCAACTCCTGTCGCAAGAGTTGCGTGAAAACGCGCGTGTCGGGCTTGCACATATCGGCTGGTGGGGTATCGAAACGACCTGAGCACAGAATAGGCAACTCAAGGCCCTCTAAACGATTGTTAACTGAGCAGGTTTGCTTAAACAAGTTTTCCGTTACCTTGAAGCCCAATCGATAGTCCAGCGCTTGCTGAGGTAAGTTAACAGTGCCCGACCCTGCGAGTTGCATCGCATCCATAGACGCGCGTAGGTCATTATTCGAAACAACGCCTTGGTTTAGATCAAATGTTCCGCCCATGTTCGCAAATGGCGTTGATCGATCCACCTGAACGGGATTTATACCAAGGGCAAGGGCTGATTGAATACCTTGGCACAGGGTTTGCGCCATATCGATGCCTTGAATGACACCATCCACTAAGCGAACATCCGCTTTGCCCGATAAGGTGTTCAGCCATTGTTGTGTCGTATGACCGCGTGCTGTGAGGTTTGCAGAAGCACTTAAGGCTCCGGTTAACGTGTTGGTATCGGCCAGTGTTAAGAGCACTGTTTCTAAGTTAAGCTCCGAAACGCTATTTTTGAGTGCGATGGTTGCAGGCGTTTGGTTAACATTAAGGCTCACCTGATTGCGAATACGCCCACCAAAAACATCAACATCGAGCTGTTTAACCTCAATATTGCCGTTTTGCGCTTGCATATTGAAACGCAGGTTGTGCAGTAAATATTGATCGTATTTCAGCTCCGTTACCCCAATATTGGCACTCAGATTCAGCGCGCGTAGATCATCTGGGTTAAAAATCACAGCGGGTTCGTGAATTTCGGTGCTTGCCGTGCTCGGCTGAGAGCTCTGATCGGTTGGTGCCGGCAAGTAATCATTCAGATTTAGCCTCGGCGTTGATAGCTCCAGGTGAGGCTGTGCCGTTGCTGTTTCAAAGGAGGCCAAGCCAGTCCATGTATGAGTATCGATACCAATATTCAGGGGCGATAGATGCCAGTGCGCCGGTGTACCTTTTAATTGAGCATCAAATTGCACAGTGCGTAACGCTTGAGGATTGGTCGTTTGAGGGGTATCAATACCGATGGTATTTAGAAAGTGTTTTAGGTCAAAAGGGTCAGACGCGATTTTTCCAACGACGTCAAACTCGCTGAAATTGTTAATATCCAGCTCGGCACGGAGGGATAGGTTTTCGATATTTGCGATTAGATTCGTAAGCTGTAATTGCTCCACCTCACGATTCAGCTTGAACTCTCCTGTTAGGTCTAGACGAAGAGGGGTGGATCGGTTCGGTTGGTCGTGCGCCTCAAGAAACATGGAAAATGGAAGGATTGTAATCTCATTGAAGGTGGGTGAAAGGCGAACCTGCCCACTCAATTGGCTTTGACCTTTAAAAAGACGTTGGCGCTCTTTAAAGTATTGAATGCTCGTTTCGAAATCGATGTTGGTCGGAGTGTTATGTGCAATCACACCGGTTTTGAGTTGAATATGTGAAAGCTCAATTAGGGTGTTGTCGAGAGCATTTTCGTAGCGTATATCCGCATTCTTCAGTGTAAAAGTTTGAATTGAAAACGGGTTCAGTTCACTCTCTGATGGATTCGATACGTGTGCGTCCACCGTTTGAGGTGTGTCGGCATCAGGGCTGGCGGCATCCCAGTTGGAGATACCATCTGTGTCCGTGTATAAGGATATGCGCAGGCCATCTAGTAAAATAGCATCCACTTCAATCCGTTTAGATAATAATGCGATTAAGTCGAGGGAGGCCTGTGCGTTATCGATAGAGGCCAGAGTTGGTTTATTGGGATACTTAATGGTCAGAGCGTTCAGTTTTATGCCTAACCAAGGGTATAAGGACCATTCAATGTCCTGCTCGATCCTGAGCTCAATCCCGGCTTTATCAAACACCCATTGTTGGATGTCTGATTTAAAATCGTTTGGATTAAATACGGATGTCACGTAAAAAAGCGCAAGTGCCATCAGTGTGATGAGGAGCGCTAATACACCAAGCACAATTTTAGAAATACGTCTCATTGAAATTCCCTGACCGTTTGTTAAGGTTTCGTGACCTTCTGTAGGCGATTACTCAACGACTATCGACCAGATGATCTGCCGTTGTTACTCAGATGCCTGTATAATAGCAGGAAATGTTAAATAGTTTGCGGAGAAACTCATGGCGCAGCGTACAGCCAGTGTCACACGTAATACACTGGAAACCCAGATTACGGTCAGTATCAACCTGGACGGTACCGGTAAATTCGAGTCGGATACAGGCGTTCCCTTTCTCGATCATATGATGGATCAAATCGCGCGTCATGGATTGATCGACCTCAATATACATGCGGTTGGCGATTTACATATTGACGATCACCATACCGTCGAAGATATCGGCATTACACTGGGGCAAGCATTCAAGCAGGCCGTCGGTGATAAAACTGGCATTCGTCGTTATGGTCATGCGTATGTTCCTCTTGATGAAGCCTTATCACGTGTCGTCATCGACTTTTCTGGACGCCCTGGATTGGACATGAACGTTGAATTCACACGCGGACGTATTGGTAGCTTGGATGTCGATCTGTTCAGTGAGTTTTTCCATGGGTTTGTCAATCATGCTCAAGTCACACTGCATATTGATAACCTCAAAGGTAAAAATAGCCACCATCAGGCAGAAACGATCTTTAAAGCCTTTGGTCGTGCACTGCGCATGGCACTGGAAGAAGATCCAAGGGCGATTGGTATGATGCCATCAACCAAAGGGTGTCTGTAAAGATGAGCAGTATCGCGGTCATAGATTATGGCATGGGCAATTTGCACTCGGTTGCCAAAGCCCTAGAGCATGTACAGCCGGGTGTTGAAGTCCGAGTAACCGCTGATCCTCAGCAAGTCAGAGACGCCGACCGAGTACTGCTTCCTGGTGTCGGTGCGATTCGTGACTGCATGGCTGAAATTCGTCGCTTAGGTGTTGATGTCGAAGTGGCGGAAGCAATCAAATCGGGCAAACCCTTTTTAGGGATTTGTGTTGGTTTCCAAGCATTGATGGACTTTTCTGAAGAAAATGGCGGAGTGGACTGCTTGGGTGAGTTTCCAGGACGTGTGAATTTCTTTGGTGATACTCTGTTAGATCAAGATAACACACCGCTCAAAGTGCCTCATATGGGCTGGAACCAAGTTACTCAAACAATTGACCATCCACTGTGGCAGGGAATTGATGATCGTAGCCGCTTTTACTTTGTGCACAGTTATTATGTGAAGTTGGCACAAGCTGAGCGTGTGGCGGCAACCTGCGAATACGGTGTTCCGTTTGATGTCGCGCTGGCGCATAAAAATGTCTTTGCGGTGCAGTTCCATCCCGAAAAAAGTCAACATGCGGGTTTGCAGTTACTGAAGAACTTTTTAAATTGGCAAGGGCAACCCTAAAGCCTCTAGGCTCTTTGACCCTTACTCTTAGCTTTTATTGGATAACGACATGTTAATAATACCTGCGATTGATCTAAAAGACGGAAAATGTGTGCGCTTGCGTCAAGGGCGTATGGATGACTCGACAGTGTTTTCGGATAACCCGGTAGAAATGGCTGCAAAGTGGGTTGAAGCCGGATGTCGCCGTCTTCATTTGGTTGATCTGAATGGCGCATTTGCAGGGGAGCCTATCAATGGCGAGATCGTGAATGAAATCGCTCGAGCTTTTCCTGATTTACCGATTCAGATTGGCGGGGGGATTCGCAATGCGGAGATTATCGAGTCCTACCTGAAGGCAGGTGTCAGCTATGTCATTATTGGAACCAAGGCAGTGAAGGAGCCGAGCTTTGTCACAGACATGTGTAAAGCCTTCCCTGGCCACATCATTGTTGGACTCGATGCTCAAGACGGCTTTGTCGCAACCGATGGTTGGGCCGAAATATCGTCGGTTAAGGCCACGGATTTAGCTAAACAGTTTAAAGATGACGGTGTATCGTCCATTGTGTATACCGATATCAGTCGTGATGGCATGATGCAAGGCGTGAACGTCGAGGCAACGGTTGCTCTGGCGCAGTATGCTGGCATTCCTGTGATTGCATCAGGTGGTGTCACAGATATTGAAGACATACGTCGTTTAGCGGCCGTAGCAGATCAAGGGATTCTGGGTGCGATTACGGGACGCGCCATCTACGAAGGTACGTTGGATGTGGCGCAGGCACAAGCGCTTAGTGATCAACTCTGTGGTGCTTAAGGAGCAGATATGGGTCTGGCAAAGCGAATCATCCCGTGTTTAGATGTTGAAAATGGGCGTGTTGTTAAGGGCGTTAAGTTTCTAGACATCCGTGATGCGGGCGATCCAGTGGAAATCGCGAGGCGTTACGAACAGCAAGGCGCTGATGAAATCACCTTTCTTGATATCACCGCGAGCCACGAGGGACGTGAAACAACCGTGCACACCGTTGAGCGTATGGCATCGGAAGTGTTTATCCCCTTAACGGTTGGTGGCGGCATTCGGACCTGTGAAGATATCCGTCGTATGCTCAATGCGGGTGCCGATAAAGTATCGATTAATACGGCCGCCGTTTTCAACCCTGAGTTTGTTGCCGAGGCCGCATCACGGTTTGGTTCACAGTGTATAGTGGTCGCGATTGATGCCAAAAAAGTCTCGTTGCCGGGCGAAGAGGATCGTTGGGAGATTTTCACCCATGGTGGACGCAAGCCAACAGGGTTAGATGCGGTAGCTTGGGCGCAAAACATGGTCAACTTGGGTGCGGGTGAAATATTACTCACCTCCATGGATCAAGACGGCATGAAGTCTGGGTTTGATCTAGGCGTCACGCGTGCGATCAGTGAGGCTGTTCATGTGCCGGTGATTGCCTCGGGTGGGGTCGGCAACTTAGACCATTTAGTCGATGGTGTCTTGATTGGGAAAGCGGATGCTGTATTGGCGGCCTCTATCTTTCACTTTAATGAATACACAATTCCTGAAGCGAAGCGGTACATGCAAGCGCGTGGCATTGAAATGCGTTTATGATACTCTTGGATTGAGACAATAGAGCGCATAGAGGTGCGGCATACATGAGAAGAATAAAAAGAAAAATCCTATTCATGTGGATGTTGTTATTTATATCTGTGTCACTTGTTGCAGCCCCCCTAAGAGTGGCGATTGAAGGAAACTACCCACCGTTCAGTTACGTGGATGACTCAGGCCAAGTGGTTGGCTTCGACATAGACATCACGCATGCGCTGTGTGCGGCCATGGGGGTTGAGTGTGAAATGGTGTTGGTCGAGTGGTCTGAAATACTCACAGGCTTGGTTGCAGGTGATTATGAATTAATCATAGCCAGTATGGGCAAGACACCCGAACGCGAGAAGTCCGCTGATTTTTCAGACTACTATTATAGAGCCCATTCGGTTTTTGTCGGTGATCCAAAACTGCATTCGAAGAAGCATTATGATGACTTAAAGCATCTGCGAATTGCCACAGGGAAAGACACTCTGCAATCGCAGTACTTAGTCGCTAACTACCCTCATGAAAATATTCACCTTTTGAATAGTCATGACGAGGCCATTGATGCCCTAATCAAGGGAGAGGTTGATCTCGTATTGTCGAACAGTATTAGTCAGCTTCACTTCTTACAGTCGGCCGATGGTGAGAATTTTGACTTTATTTCAGAACCCCTAGTCAATGAGCTACTCGTGGATTATGCGCATATAGCTGTACGCAAAAATCATCCAGAACTGCTTTTAGCAGTTAATGAGGGGCTGAAAAAAATTCGATTCACTGGTCAATACGATCAAATAAATCGCAAGTACATACCCTTCAGTATTTACTGATATGCCTCTTAAGCGGCCAGCTATTCGACCCAAATTATCTGTAACCGTTTTGGTTGCTTCGTTGGTGTTTGTCGTAATATTCTTGGTGAGTGTCGGTTTTTCCTTGGGATTGTTACGAGGTATCACGGCTAAGACTCAAGAAACCAGCCAAGAGCTTTTACCTGAGCTAGTGCATACTCATAATAATTTACTAAAAATTGAACAAATCCGCTCTTACATCGATTTAATTTATTGGGTACAAAATGGAAACCTAGAACGTAACTATCGTTTAGAGTCTCAAGTATTGATTCATAGTTTTTTATTTGAGAACGATCCATTTTTGGCGTCAGAAGCCAGTAACATCCTCCATGATATTCGTGAAATCGCGAGTATTCGTCAATTACAACGCACGTTGCAGAATGAAGCGATACAAGTCTTAAGCGCATATCATGAGCCAACGGTTATTAAGGTTCGTGGGCTACTATCAGCTCTGCCTCAGCGAGAGATTCGTGAAGGTCAAATGCCCAGTGCCTTTGACGAGTTAACATCTCTTTCATCCTTCGAAGAGATTGAACAACGTATTTTATTTATTTCGGATCTAAATCGACAGTTGGACTGGATGTTGATTGATACAAAAGCCAGATTGGAACGTGTGTCTACCTATTTAAACTCAGATGCCGCGTTGAAAGCGCAAACCTTGGCGACAGATATTGGCAAAGACATAGAGCGTATTACGCAATATTCGATTGTTTTCATGAGTATTGTTGTTCTTTTATTCTTATTTTTATTTTTTATTTTCAAGAATACGTTGCTTAGACCGATACAGTCCTTGGTTGCTGGCTTGAAAGCAATTGAGCAGCAAGGCAATCAAACCATTATATTAAAGCCGCTTTTTTTTAAAGAGTTGGATACGATTCGAGAATCGATTGAGGATTACTCGGGCTTGGTCTTCCGTATGCAAAAGACCAACCAAGAGTTGGAAAATTTATCGCGTATAGATGGGCTGACAGGTTTGGCGAATCGTCGGTATTTAGATGAAGCCTTGCAAGAGGAAATGAATAGAGCTATGCGACACCAGCACGCAATTGCGTTGTTGATGATCGATATTGATCATTTCAAACGTTTAAATGATCAATATGGACATCAAGTTGGTGATCATTGTTTGAAAGTCATTGCTCAGGTGATAAAGGGCTATAGCCAGCGCACAGGTGAGTTAGCTGCGAGGTTCGGTGGTGAGGAGTTTACCTTGATCTTACCGGAGATTACTCACTCTGATGTGTGGAGAATTGCTGAGGCGATACGAGAAGAATGCAGCCAAAGGGTTATTTACTTGGAAAATGATGCGAGTGTTTCAATTCAAATGACGGTCAGCATCGGTTTTGTGTATCAAATTGTTGATGCTAACGATGCTGCCGACATTTTGTTGAAGACAGCGGATCAAGCACTGTATCAAGCCAAAGCGGCTGGACGCAATTGTGTTTGCGAAGGCTAGAGGCTCAGGCGAGCACCCTAACCTTCGTCTTAATTAGGCCTTATGGTACAGCTGTGAGCCTGTTTCTTTGAATTCCTCTGACTTTTCTTGCATACCCTGTTTGACCGAGTCTTGCATCATGGCGACTTGCTGATCGTCTAAGGCTCGAATCTCTTGCGAGATTTTCATAGAGCAAAACTTGGGTCCACACATCGAACAAAAATGAGCCACTTTCGCAGATTCCTTGGGTAAGGTTTCATCATGGAAGGCTCGGGCTGTGTCGGGATCCAATCCGATATTAAATTGATCTTCCCAGCGGAACTCAAAGCGCGCCTTTGACATGGCGTTGTCTCTGATTTGGGCACCGGGATGACCTTTCGCTAAGTCCGCTGCATGAGCGGCAATCTTATAGGTAATAATACCGGTTTTGACGTCGTCTTTATTCGGAAGGCCTAAGTGCTCCTTCGGTGTGACGTAGCAGAGCATTGCACAGCCGTACCAACCAATCATAGCGGCCCCTATGCCTGAGGTAATATGATCATATCCAGGAGCAATATCGGTTGTTAAAGGCCCTAGTGTATAAAAAGGGGCTTCGTGGCAGCTTTCCAACTGTTTATCCATATTTTCTTTAATCATGTGCATAGGAACATGACCTGGGCCTTCGATCATGACCTGAACATCGTGCTTCCACGCAATTTTGGTGAGTTCTCCTAAGGTTTCCAATTCTGCAAATTGTGCCGCATCATTGGCATCATACACAGAGCCAGGGCGAAGGCCATCACCTAAGGAAAAGGCAACATCATAGGCTTTACAGATTTCACATATTTCTTCGAAATGCGTGTATAAGAAGTTTTCTTCGTGATGAGCAAGACACCATTTTGCCATGATGGAGCCGCCTCTAGACACGATACCTGTCATGCGCTTAGCGGTGAGAGGAACGTACCGTAATAATACACCTGCATGAATGGTAAAGTAGTCGACACCTTGTTCTGCTTGTTCAATCAGCGTGTCTTTAAATACGTCCCAGTTTAAATCTTCCGCAATACCGTTTACTTTTTCCAGAGCTTGATAAATCGGGACTGTGCCGATTGGAACAGGTGAGTTACGAATGATCCACTCACGCGTCTCGTGTATGTTTTTACCTGTGGATAAGTCCATAATTGTATCGGCCCCCCAACGTGTTCCCCACGTCATTTTCTCAACTTCCTCTTCAATAGAAGAGCTAAGGGCGGAGTTGCCTATATTGCCATTGATCTTCACCAAAAAGTTGCGACCAATGATCATGGGTTCTAACTCAGGGTGGTTGATGTTACAGGGGATAATAGCCCGCCCTGCTGCTACTTCTTGCCGTACAAATTCGGGTGTAATGTTTTCTGGGAGTTTAGCGCCAAAACTATGGCCAGGGTGTTGTAACGATAACAAGGGCTCTTCGGCATGTGCTTTAGCAACCCGCATATTTTCACGTATGGCAATGAACTCCATTTCAGGAGTGATGATACCTTTGCGAGCATAGTGCAACTGGGTAACATTCTTGCCAGCTTTGGCGCGCCTAGGTTTTCTTTTTAGTTCGAATCTGAGCTCGTCCAAACGCAAGTCGGCTTCACGTGTGCGGCCATATTCAGAGCTGAGTTGAGAAAGCTGCTCTGTATCCTCTCGTTCTTGAATCCAAGCATCGCGCAGTGGCGCTAACCCCTTGCGCACATCGATGGTGACTTCAGGATCGGTATAAGGTCCAGAGGTGTCATAGACGTACAAGGGCGGATTTTTTTCGACCCCCTGCTCTGTTGGTGTATCCGCTAACGTAATTTCACGCATGGGCACCAAAATATCGGGACGCTCTCCTTTGATATAGACCTTACGTGAGTTCGGAAAGGGTTGAACAGACTGCGTATCAACTTGCGCTGTTTGATTAAGGCGAGCATTTGGGTTAAGCATAGAAAAAGTCCTTATCCTTGTTAGTATATGCGTGAATGGCTGGGTTGGAGCAACTCGTTACAACCAGAGATTATGAAAATGATGAACGGGCCCAAAACCTCGTCCAACATTTAATCGGTTAGCCTGCTCGATTGCCTGGGTTAACCAGTTTTTAGCACTCTCTACGGCCTGCTCAAGAGGGAAGCCCTTTGCAAGGTTGGCTGTGATGGCGGATGCCATTGAACAGCCCGTTCCGTGAGTGTTTTGCGTTTTAATGCGAGTAGACTCAAAGCGATGTATACCGGATGGTGTGCCTAGAAGGTCGAAACAGCGATCAGAAGATGCGAGGTGACCACCTTTCAGTAACACGGCTTGAGAGCCTAAGCCCATTAACTGATCCAGTGTCGTATACATATCATCAAGTGATTGAGCTTCACTTTTTTGGCAGAGGACAGCGGCCTCGGGTAGATTGGGAGTGATTAACGTTGTTTGGGGTATGAGTTGATGCATGAGTGCTTGAGTTGCGTCTGATGCCAGTAGCATTTTCCCAGTCTTCGAGACCATGACAGGATCAAGAACGATCGGAATCTGTGTGGTGTTCGACAAGCACTGTGCGATAGCCGTTATGGTGGCTTCATCACCCATCATGCCTATTTTAATGGCAGCGATGGATAAGTCTTCAAGCACACACCGAATTTGATCTTCAATGATGTCGATGGGCACTGAATGGATAGAGCGCACCTCACAGGTGTTCTGTGCAGTAATGGCTGTAATGACGGATGAACCATAGACCCCTAAAGCTGAAAAGGTTTTAAGGTCTGCTTGGATGCCTGCTCCCCCGCCACTGTCTGATCCCGCAATGGTGAGTGCAATGGGAAATGTTTGAATTGTCAATCTAGCGCTCCTGTAGGATAAAAGCCTGACAGGGGTGCCGTGAATACAATAGGTGCTGTAATAAGCATGTCTCGATATTCCTACGCCGGTATAAGCCGGATCAGGTTCAACGGGTGTAATCTCAGCCCACAAAGGGCACCCCGACCAAGATGATCATTTTTAGTCTACGCTTATTCTCAGTCTGAATGCAAGCGCTAAACGTGTGTTGCAAATGGAGCAAAAATATAAAAATACGCTAGGCTATTAATAGGATTGCGATGATTAGCGAGGTCCCCTATGAATCCGTTAGAAACGATTGATCTTTTATGTCCCTATTGCAGTGAGTCGATTAGTTTTACTGTGGATTGCTCCGAAAACGAGCAAGAATACACAGAAGATTGTCCTGTTTGCTGTAGCCCTGTTTTAATCAATGTCTCGATCGGCAATAATCTGACCTTTAGAGCAGAGCGCGAGAATGGTTAGCGGTGATGAAATATAAAATTGTTCCAGTTACTCCCTTTCAGCAAAACTGTACGGTTATGTGGTGTGAAAAAACGCTTAAAGCAGTTGTGGTAGACCCTGGTGGAGATGTGCATAAAATTGTGTCTCTACTCGAGACTGAGAAGCTGATTCTTGAAAAAATACTTTTAACTCATGCACATATTGACCATGCGGGTGGTACGGCTGAATTGGCCATCCTAAAAAATGTACCCATTGAAGGGCCTCACAAAGACGATCAGTTTTGGATTGAAGGATTGGATCAGCAGTCTGCCATGTTTGGTTTTCCCAAAGTAAGCAATTTCGTGCCTAATCGATGGTTAAATGATGGAGATCAGATACGTTTTGGCGAAGTTGTACTGGAAGTGTTGCACTGCCCGGGGCACACACCAGGCCACGTAATTTTTTACAATGCGGACGAGAAATTGGCGCAAGTGGGTGATGTTATTTTTCAAGGTTCGATTGGACGAACAGACTTCCCGCGAGGAAACCATCAAGATCTAATTCGCTCCATTAAGGAAAAACTGTTCGTGCTTGGAGATGATATCAGGTTTATTCCAGGCCATGGCCCCATGTCAACGCTGGGTGCAGAAAGGAAACATAATCCCTTTGTGGCCGATCATCGAGGTTAAGGAGTTACTTGTGTAACTGTAAAGCTATTTTCAAAAGTTCAGGATCTAGGCCTTTACGATATCGAGTCAAGTTATCGAGAGGAACATCAACGACTTGACCTTGATTCACACCGACCATCATATCGCTATAACCGGCCAGTAGATATTCTACGGCTTTGGCGCCTAAGCATGAGGCCAGTACTCGGTCATGGCCACTTGGGTGTCCTCCTCTTTGTATATGGCCCAGTATCGAAACGTAAGGTGTATGCCCGTGATGGGCCATTTGTTCAGCAAGACGATTGGTTAGTCCTGGGGCGTTGCCTTCAGCAACCACAATGATGCCACTGGATCCTAAGCCTTTCCGTTTAGAGGTTGCCAATTGCAATGAAATTGCCTCTACATCGACGGCAAACTCAGGGACAACAATCATCTCCGCACCTGCTGCGATGCCAACATGTACGGCAAGAAACCCTGAGCTTCGTCCCATAACTTCGACTAAGAAATAACGCTCATGGGAGTCAGCTGTGTCGCGTATTTTGTCAATCGCATTGAGTGCAGTATTAACAGCCGTGTCAAAGCCGATGGTATCATCTGTTCCAAAAATATCGTTATCAATCGTCCCAGGTATTCCAATGACGGGTAACCCTGTCTCCTCTTCAAACAAGTGTGCTCCTGTCAGCGAACCATCGCCGCCAATAACAATCAGTGCTTCGATACCCAGTTTACGAAGTTGGCTCGCTGCGTTGGCACGGATCGTGGCTTGATGAAATTCAGAACAACGCGCACTTTTTAAAAAGGTGCCGCCTTTTTGAACAATATTGGAGACGCCCTTGCTAGAAAGGACGTGAATGTCTCCGTTAATCAGGCCGCTATAGCCACGCTGCACACCGTATACCTTGATACCGTGATGTAAGGCTGTTCTTACAACACCTCGAATCGCTGGGTTCATACCGGGAGCGTCACCACCACTTGTTAGAACTGCAATGGATTTATAACGGCGAATGGGTTCAAGCGTGGGTAAATCATACATAAAGCACCTGTATTTATCATCGAGTTATGACTATAACTAACCTGAAGTCTAGCAGATGCTGAGAGAATCCGCAGGTGAAGGCTTTGATTTTAAAATGATTGAGGTGAAGTGAATGGTGTATCGTGTTCTGTGTAGATGCATAGGTGTGCTAGCACTGTGCTGGGGGCTTTCACTAACCGTATTGGCAGAGTCGTTTGTCACCATTGCGACGGGTGGAGTAACGGGGGTGTACTATCCTGCAGGAGGTGCAATTTGTCGTTTGGTGAATCGCGATCGAGTGGATCATGGCATTCGTTGTGCCGTGCGAACAACGGGTGGATCGGTTTATAACCTGTCGGGGCTTAGAACCGGCGAGTTTGATTTAGCGATTGTGCAGTCTGATTGGCAATATCATGCGTTCGAGGGAAGCGATGTGTTTTCTGCGGCAGGTCCGCATCATGAGCTGAGGTCTGTTTTCTCTTTGCATCCTGAACTCTTTACGCTTCTCGTTCGTGACGATGCTCAAATCAGCTCTTTAAATGATCTAGTGGGTAAACGTGTCAACATTGGCAACAAAGGGTCGGGTCAACGAGCAACGATGGAACGGCTGATGTTACTTAAGGGCTGGGATACGACTAGTTTTGCGGAGGTGTTTGAGTTGGGTGCTGCTGAACAAGCAAGTGCACTGTGTGATGGAAAAATTGATGCAATGATTTATGTAGTGGGACACCCAAGTGGTTCTGTACAAGAGGCGACAACCATTTGTGATGCAAAATTGGTTGATGTTAAAGATGCCGATGTTGATGATTTAGTAAGTCGTCATTCGTATTACAGGCAGGCATACATTCCCGGTGGACTCTATCGAGGAAATGGTCTGGATGTAGTCAGTTTTGGTGTGGCTGCCACGCTAGTGACCACAACCAACGTCAGTGATGACGTGATTTATGCAATGGTTAAATCCGTTTTTGAGAGTCTTACTGCATTTCGGCGCTTGCATCCAGCATTTGCGATTTTGACAAAAGAGGCTATGGTAAATGAAGCTTTAAGCGCCCCCTTCCACTCGGGAGCGGAACGCTACTATAAAGAAGTGGGGCTGATAGAATAAGTTCTGACTGATCATCAAGCTTCTCATCTAGCGCTGAATCGGTTAAGGTTAAACTTTAGTGTAAAGATTAAGTATGTTTGGTTGTTTTTGTTGCTCTGTTTTAAAATGTATAGAGTTGTTTATTAACAACTAAATGTCTTAGGTTAGTAATAAAAACTATAATCCTTAAGGGGTGTATGTATGAAGCGTCTTACATTTTCAGCCGCTGCGTTGACAGGGGCCGTTCTGGCTGCAACGACTTTCTCAACACAAGTGGTTGCGGATCAGAAGTTCATTACCATTGGTACCGGTGGACAAACAGGCGTTTATTACGTCGTTGGTCAGTCCGTATGTCGAATGGTTAACCGCAATAGTGATGAGCATGGTGTGCGTTGTAATGCACCTTCTACTGGTGGTTCCGTTGCTAACGTAAATGGCATGAAAAGTGGTGAGCTTGATATGGGCGTTGTTCAGTCTGATGTTCACTACAGAGCCTATAACGGTGAAGCAAACTTTGAAGAAGGTGGTGCATGGGGTGAAATGCGTTCTGTGTTCACCATGCATGGTGAGCCATTGACGGTGATTGCACGTGCTGATTCCGGTATTAGCGAGTTTGCAGACCTCAAAGGCAAGCGAGTGAACATTGGTAACCCAGGTTCAGGACAACGTAACACTATGGACTTAGTGATGGGCCGTATGGGATGGACAGTGAGTGACTTCGCATTGGCATCACAATTGGATGCAGCCGAACAGGCTTCTGCATTATCAGATAACAACATCGATGCAATGATCTATGTTGTTGGACATCCAAATGGATCAATACAAGAAGCAACGACCACTGTTGACGCTCGTTTGATTCCAGTCACTGGAGCGGAAATTGACGGTCTGATTGAAGAGTTCCCTTACTATACGCGCTCTGTGATTCCAGGTGGTTTGTATCGCGGTAATGATAACGATGTAGAAACGTTCGGTGTGGCTGCAACCTTTGTGAGCCATGCGGGTGTAGATGATGAGGTTGTTTATCAAACCGTTAAAGCCGTGTTTGAAAACTTTGACCGTTTCAAGCGTTTACATCCGGCATTTGCTAATTTGAATGAAGAAAGCATGGTCTCCGACGGTTTGACAGCACCCTTGCATGATGGTGCTAAGCGTTATTACGTGGAGCGTGGCTGGATTCAAGAGTAATCAAGCCTAGTTAAACTTGACGTTAATAAAAATGCGCGCTGATGTCGCGCATTTTTTGTTTAGCGAGAACCTAAGAAATCGTGCCCCACGAATCAGCTGTAAGCTTTCGTGTGACGTGACAGGTAGATGTGGCGGTGAATTTGTATTTACGGCGTAAGCCGCTAGTCTAAAGAAGTGCAGCTGTCCTGTCGGCAGGGTTTCAAGGGTGCATGGTTCGTAAGTTTACAGAGTACTTATACGGCACATTCAGTGTTCAGCATAATGACATCAGGATACGTCTATGACACATGATAAAAAACATTCATCGGCTGAAACAGTTGATCTAGATGAGCTCGTTGCCTCAACTGACACAGGTTCAAGATCACCTGATGGTCTTCCAGGAAAACTATTAGTTAGTTTAGCGGCGGCATGGTCACTATTTCAGCTTTGGATTGCATCACCCTTACCTTTTATGGTTGGGTTTGGTGTTTTTAATGCAACGGAGGCTCGCTCCATACATTTGGCCTTTGCATTATTGCTTGCTTTTATGGCTTATCCTGCGTTTAAAAATTCACCTCGTAATCGTATTCCAGCGTTGGATTGGATCGTAGGTGGTATAGCCGCTTTTGGTGCTGGCTATATATTCTTATTTTATAATGAGCTGTCTGGACGTCCAGGTGCGCCTATTTTACAAGATGTCGTGATAGGTGTAATGGGGTTGTGTCTGCTGCTAGAGGCGACGCGTCGAGCGTTAGGGCCACCGCTTGTGATTGTGGCATTATGTTTTATCCTATACAGCCTCTTCGGACCCCATATGCCGGGCATCCTCGCTCATCGAGGCGTCAGTCTAAATGGATTAATCAATCATCAATGGTTAACTGCGCAAGGTGTGTTTGGTATTGCTTTAGGCGTATCGACAAGCTTTGTGTTTCTTTTTGTGCTTTTTGGAGCGCTGCTTGATAAAGCGGGTGCGGGCAATTACTTCATTAAAGTTGCCTTCTCGCTGTTAGGCCACTATCGCGGAGGGCCTGCAAAAGCTGCAGTTGTAGCCTCTGGAATGACTGGATTGATCTCTGGATCGTCGATCGCCAACACGGTGACGACAGGAACCTTCACAATACCCATGATGAAACGGGTAGGTTTCAGTTCCGAAAAAGCGGGTGCTGTTGAAGTCTCATCGTCTGTCAATGGACAAATTATGCCGCCTGTGATGGGTGCTGCAGCATTTTTAATGGTGGAGTATGTTGGTATTTCGTATGTTGAAGTGATCAAACATGCCTTCTTACCTGCCGTTATCTCCTACATCGCCTTAATTTACATTGTGCATTTAGAGGCTTTGAAAGCCAATATGAAGGGTTTACCTTCAAGTAACCCTGTCCGTCCCTTGTTAAATAAAGTATTAGGGTTCATGACAGGATTGATCTTGTTAATGATACTCTCTTTTGGTGTTTACTACGGGCTTGGTTGGCTCAAACCGATATTAGGTGATACAACGCCTTGGGTTGTTTCGGTCGTTCTGGCGGTTGTTTATGTTTTATTGCTGAAAATCGGTGCAGGATATCCTGAACTAGAGTTGGATGATCCCAATTCTGATGTGGTTAAGCTGCCGCAAACACGTCCGACGGTGATGGTAGGATTGCATTATATACTTCCCGTGATTGTTCTTGTCTGGTGCTTGATGGTTGAGCGCCTCTCCCCAGGTTTGTCAGCCTTTTGGGCGACAGTGTTTATGATTTTTATCATGCTCACCCAGCGTCCTTTAATTGCAATCTTCAGACAGCGCAGTCAGCTTTCGGCCGACTTAAAAGAAGGTGTGAACGATCTCTGGATTGGTCTTGTTGCAGGTGCCAGAAACATGATTGGTATCGGGATTGCGACAGCCGCCGCTGGAATCATAGTGGGCGCCGTATCACAAACCGGTGTAGGCTTGGTTTTGGCTGATGTTGTTGAGCTGCTGGCGATGGGTAATCTGATGTTGATCCTAGTGTTGACAGCATTGCTAAGCTTAATCTTAGGTATGGGATTGCCTACAACCGCGAACTATATTGTTGTATCTGCATTAATGGCCCCTGTTGTTGTACTGCTTGGTCAGCAAAATGGTCTAATCGTCCCTTTAATTGCTGTGCATCTCTTTGTGTTTTACTTTGGGATAATGGCGGATGTTACGCCCCCTGTTGGGCTTGCTTCCTTTGCCGCAGCCGCTGTTTCCGGAGGCGATCCGTTAAGAACGGGTTTTCAAGCCTTTTACTACAGCATGCGAACAGCCGCCTTACCCTTCTTGTTTATATTTAACACCGATCTGTTGTTGATTGATGTGACGTTTATGCAAGGGATTTTTATCTTTATCGTTTCAACGATCGCAATGCTGATTTTTGCGGCAGCAACACAAGGCTATATGTTAACGCGTAATCGTTGGTATGAGACGGTTCTGCTATTACTGGTTGCCTTCACTTTATTCAGGCCCGGTTACTGGATGGACAAAATACATGATCCCTATCAGCAAGTCCCTCCCGCTCAGTTTGAACAAGCGTTGATGAGCGTTGATTCAGGAAGTAGTTTGAGGGTTCGGGTTGAAGGTGAAAATGATTTTGGTGATCCCCTCATTACCTATTATTTAGTGCCTGTGCCTTCTGGAGCAACGGCTGAAGAGCGAATGAGTAATCTAGGGCTCCAGCTGATGATTGAAGGAGAAAGAGCGATTGTTGATTTGGTTGATTTTGGTAGCCTGGCGGCTGATATTGGCTTCGATTTTGACCAAGAAATTCTCGAAATCAGTGCGCCTGTTGATCGCTGGGCTAAAGAGTGGATATGGATACCGGGTTTCGCGCTGTTTTTAATGATATATCTTCTTCAATATCGTCGACGCGCATCTGATGATCAATTCGCTAAGGCATAAAAAGAGGTATTCACGATGTACACAAAAATATTATTGCCAGTGGTATTGAATGAAGAGTGCTCATGGCGAAAAGCATTGCCTGTTGCTATTGACTTGTGTCGTACCTATGGAGCCTCTTTGCATATTTTAACGGTTCTGCCTGAGGTTAGTATGCCTATGGTTGGGTCTTTCTTTCCGAAAGATTTCAGTACCAAAGCACATCAAGCATTAAAAGAGCAGTTAAAAAAATTTGTTGCTGAGCATATTCCAGAAGGTATTCACGTCCAAAGAATCGTAGCAGATGGCTCACCATGGGAGACAATTATTCGGATCAGTAAAGACGTTGATGCTGATTTGATTGTAATGGCGGCCCATAATAAACGAAATTTGGTGGATTACGTGCTAGGCCCTAACTCATCACATGTGGTGAGGCATAGTCATAAGTCAGTCATGGTTGTTAGGTGAACTGTCGCCGCTATCATGATTAAGGTGGGCGGCAATGTTGAATGCAGTCAGATTTTCCTGAGTGTCGTATGCGCTTGGGGATTGACGCAACAACAGAGTTGTCGTCCAGTGACTCTCTATGTGGGTATTGAAGGTCATTTTTTAAATTATTTAAAAAAGTAGTTGACCTCTCCCAAAAACCTCTTTAATATTCGCGCCTCGCTTGAGAGACAAGCCCTTCCGGGGGAGAGTCACTGAAGCGGGGCTTCTTTTTAAGTATTTGATTAAAATACAGATTAAGAAGTGGTTGGTGGTTTTTCAGGTGGATGTTTCGAGAAAATAATTTAAAAATTCTTGAAAATAAAGCTTGACACTGACGAGGGGTTCGGTAGAATACGCACCTCGCTTGAGACGACTCAAAACACCGAGTTGGCCAAGACGCTCTTTAAAAAATTAATCAGGTAATGCGTGTGGGCGCTTGTTCAGGTTAGGCATTAAAGCTTAATCAAAAACAAGCAACCTATATGTGAATTCATTTAGATGTACGTTTTTGAGCATGA
>NZ_VYTY01000006.1 GCF_009821115.1 Nitrincola alkalisediminis
ACTCAGAAGTGAAACGCGTCATCGCCGATGGTAGTGTGGGGTTTCCCCATGTGAGAGTAGGTCATCGCCAGGCATTTATTTAGAGAAGCCCCTGATTCCATGAGTCAGGGGCTTTTTGCTTTTGTGTATGTAGGCCTTTCATCCTTTGTTATTTTAAGACACTTATCGCGAACATAACATGCACTCTCAATATCCGCGTAAACCCTTTGTAGCCCGAGGTTCAAACGTTATTCGTTGTGATGACTGCAAGTTGCCGGCTGTTGCCTGTATGTGCTCAGATACGCTTACAAGCCAGGCTAGCTGTGATTTCTGGCTATTGATGCATCATGATGAATTTTACAAGCCAACCAACACTGGGCGTTTGATTCAGAGAACCTTTTCATCGACACAATGCTCTCGTTGGTCTCGCTTAGAGCCGACTGAAGATCTGATCTCAGCGCTTGCAGATCCTGAGGTCTCTCCTTGTATCGTCTTTCCTGAGGCTCCGGATTACGCAGACAGAATGATAAAGGATCTATCTGAGCTTCCAAACCGCCCACTCTTTATTATTCCAGATGGAACGTGGAGACAAGCACGACGTATCTTCAGACACAGTCGCTACTTAGATACACTGCCAGTCATTGAGCCGACGATAGCGTTTGATAGTCGCTATTCGTTGCGTTCTTCAGGGGAAGAGAATCATGTTTGCACTGCAGAAGTTGCAGCTGCCTTACTGTTTCAGATAGGGGATGCTGAGGCAGGAAATACGTTGTTGCAGAACTTTGAGACGTTTAATCAACGTTACTATGCATCTAAGGGACGAAATTTGAACGTGAAGGAGGATGCCAGCAAGCGATAAGCGAGCCGGCATATTTTCTTTTAGTGTGTTTCCGGTGCAGCTTCTTGCTGAGCGGCTTTCTGTTGCAATTGCTGTGCATACAGAGCATCGAAGTTTACAGGTGCGAGCATCAATGGCGGGAAACTAGCACGCGTCATCATGCTGTCAACCGCTTCTCTGGCATAAGGAAACAGAATATTTGGACAGAAAGCACCAAGAGTGTGCCCCAACTCTGCTTCGCCCAGCCCGCTGATTAAGAAAATGCCAGCTTGTTGTAATTCAACTAACAGTGCCGTTTTGCCATCATTAGAAATGGTTACAGTCAGTGTTAACACGACTTCGTAATGCGTTTCATCAAGTGCATTGGTTCTAGTGTTCAAATCCAATTTGACATCGGGTTGCCACGTTTTTGTGAAAACCTGTGGGCCAGCAGGTGTTTCAAGAGAGACATCCTTGAGAAACACACGTTGGAGGGCAAATTGAGGTTTTGCTGCATTTTCTGACATTCGAAAAATCCTGTTCAGTAATGGGTCGGTTTTATTTTAGAAGTGGGTCGAGTTTATTATCTAGATCTAACTCATACAAGTCGTCACATCCGCCCACATGCAAATCATCAATGAATATTTGCGGTACGGTTTGACGGCCACTGCGTGCAATCATTTCGCGTTTGAGCTCAGGTGATGACCCGACATCAATTTCGGTAAACTCAACATTTTTTTGCTTCAAAAGATACTTGGCTCTGACACAAAATGGACAAATACGGGTTGTATAGATCGTTACGTTAGCCATGGATTATTTCTTCACGATAGGTAAGTGTTGAGCTTTCCATTCTGTGATACCGCCACTCATCCTTGAAATATTTGTAAATCCGGCACTCTTTAGCTTTTTACCGGCACTGCCAGCGGCTTGGCCTAGATTGCAGACGACAATAATCGGGCTTTCTTTAGCGGAGTCCAGTTCTGAAAGACGTCGTTCCATGTCAGCAAAGGGGATGTTTTTAGAACCCGCAATGTGGCCTGTATCCCACTCTTTCTTTGGACGAATATCAACAACAATAGCGGACTCTTTATTGATCATCCGTGTTGCTTCAGCTGGAGTCACTGATCGACCCGATTTGTTTTTTTCAGTCCAAAGTAAAACAGCCAGTGTAATTAGCCAAGCTAGGACAAGAAAATAGTGGTTTGATATAAATTCAAAGAGTTGTTCCATCATGGGTTCCGTTCAGCGCATTTATAAATTCTTAAGTGAGCAAGTATACAATGTAGGAGGCGCTCGGATAAGACTTATACTCGTTCAGCGTTAGCTATAATTGTATTTTGTCAGTAAAATGGCGGATATTATTAACCCTCCAATACAGATGACAGACAATGAGTGAAACAAGAGCAACCAAAGCACTGATCATTCTCGATGGGTTCGGGATTGAATCAACTCCTTCTTCAGCAATTGAAGCCGCAAATACACCCACTTGGGATGCGCTGTTAGCATCAAATCCAAACTCTCGTATATCAACATCGGGACTTGCCGTTGGATTGCCTGAAGGGCAAATGGGCAACTCAGAGGTTGGTCATATGAATATTGGAGCCGGTCGTGTTGTATATCAAAACTTCACTCGTATCTCGAAAGCAATTGCTGATGGCGAGTTTGAGCAGAATGAAGTGTTGGTGAGCGCAATTGAACGTGCGCTAGAAAAGGATTCAGCCGTACATATTACAGGTCTCCTGTCGCCAGGCGGTGTCCATAGCCATGAAGAACATATGTTTGCTCTGATTGAATTGGCTGTAAAAAAAGGCGTGAAAAACGTATTTCTACACGCAATACTTGATGGTCGTGATATGCCCCCGCGTTCAGCAGAGCCTTCGATTGCTGCCGCTGAGGCAACCTTTGCCCGTTTGGGAACGGGTGCTGTTGCGACGGTTGTTGGACGTTATTATGCGATGGATCGTGATAACCGTTGGGATCGTGTTCAACAAGCCTACGATGCAATGACAGTAGGGACGGCACCGTATTTTGCGCAATCCCCACAACAAGCCCTGGCTGAAGCCTATGCTCGCGATGAAAATGATGAGTTTGTACAGGCGACAGTGATCACCGATATGGCCGGCCATCCTAAAGGCCTTATTCAAGATGGTGATGTCGTGATTTGCGCTAATTTCCGTCCAGATAGATCGCGAGAGATTACACGAGCATTTGTTGAAAAAGACTTTGATGGTTTTGTGCGTTCGTCTGCGCCAGCACTGAGTGATTACGTGATGCTGACGGAATATGCGGCTAGCATTGACGCGAGTTGTGCATTCCCTCCGACAGCGCTCTCAAACGATTTAGGTGAATTCTTATCTAAGCGTGGTAAAACGCAGCTGCGTATTTCTGAAACTGAAAAGTATGCGCATGTCACCTTTTTCTTTAACGGTGGTCAAGAGGCAGTTTATCCGGGAGAGGACCGAATTTTAATCCCTTCACCGCAGGTGGCGACATATGATTTACAGCCAGAAATGAGCGCATTTGAGGTCACAGATCGTTTAGTTGAAGCGATACTTGCCCGTAAGTACGACTTAATTGTTTGTAACTTTGCCAATGGTGATATGGTCGGACATACCGGCAAGTTTGATGCTGCGGTAAAAGCCGTTGAAGCGATCGATCTATGCATCAAACGCGTTATTGACGCAATGCGACAAGTCGATGGTGAAACATTGATTACTGCAGATCATGGTAATGTCGAAATGATGCAGGACCCTGAAAGTGGTCAAGCGCATACATCTCATACACTCTGGCCTGTTGCGTTAATATACGATGGCCCGAGAGCTCAACAGGTGTCGTTGAGTGATGGTGCGCTTTGTGATTTAGCCCCTACGTTATTGAACCTAATGGATATTGAGCCACCTGCCGAAATGACAGGTCGTTCTTTAGTAACCTTTCACTGATTGATATTTGGGTTGTGAAAAACAAACTCTATCTATGGACTTGCTTAGGGCTGCTGTTGTGCAGCCCTTTGTCAATGGCACAAGACCCACAAGCTACGGCAGCACAGATTGAGCGTTTAAAGCGCGAAATACATCAGCTCCAGTCCAGTATTTCACAAAGAAGCACTCGCCAAAGAAGTGAGCAGCAAGCGCTTGCAAATGCTGAACGCGAAATAGGTCGGGTAGCGGCTGATATACGTAAAACAGATCAAGAACTGGCTGAGTTAAACCAAAATATGGCAGGGCTTCAGTCACAGCGTCAAAGCTTAGAGCGTCAGCTGACAGAGCGAAGGGAGCTTATACAAACACTGTTGCGAGAGCAGTATCGACAGGGGCGTCAGCCAAAGTTTCAGTTGTTATTGCAACAGCAGAATCCCGATCAGTTAGAGAGAATGCTTAAGTATTTTGATCGGGTGAATCGGGAGTTAAGTGAGCAACTGCGAGTGTATCAGGACCAGCTCAACCGTTTAACGGATACTCGACAAAGTATTGGAGCAACCGAGGCAAGTATTCTGGAGCGAAGAGAGCGCTTACAAGCAGAGCAGTCACGTCTTTCAGCGGCTAGAGCTGAACGTGAGAAGCAGATTAAAGAGCTGGCAGAGCAGCAGCAGCGAGAGCAACGACAGCTGGCACAAAAACAACAGGATCAAGAGCAGTTACAGCAAGTACTTGCACAGATTCAGCGTTCACTTGAGTTATCAAATTTAACACGTGACAACCAAACGTTTGCGTCGTTAAGAGGCAAGTTGCCTTGGCCGATTCAAGGCGCTGTTTCTCGACGTTTTGGTGCCCAGCACAGTGGGGTGGCATTTGAGGGGCTTTTGGTGCGTGCTTCACAGGGGGCTGATGTTAAAGCCGTTCATCATGGTCGAGTGGTGTTTTCGGATTGGCTCAGAGGCTATGGCTTAGTCTTGATTTTGGATCATGGTTCGGGCTATATGAGTTTATATGGTCATAATCAGACTCTGCTGAAAGAACCTGGCGATTGGGTGAGTGCAGGTCAAGTTGTTGCGACGGCTGGAAACAGCGGAGGGCATGAAGAGGTCGGCCTGTACTTTGCTATACGTCATAACGGACGTCCCGTTGACCCTTCTGTTTGGTTAACTAAGCCTTAAATTTTAATGTTCCGAATTTTGTTAGGATTGGATGATTATGAACCGTTACCCTAATATCAAGAAGCCGATTATATCGATCTTACTGTCTGCGTGTTTAGTTATGCCTGCTTGGGCATTGGCTGAAACAGAAGATGGTTTACCCATTGATGAAATTCGATTGTTTGCCGAAGTGTTTGATCGGATCAAGTCGGCGTATGTAGAGCCTGTGTCGGATCAAAAGCTTCTTGAAGATGCAATACGAGGGATGTTGACGGGACTTGATCCTCATTCAGCGTATATGGACCCTAAAGCCTTTCAAAGTATGCAAGTTCAAACCAGTGGCCAGTTTGGTGGTTTAGGGATTGAGGTTGGGTTGCAGGATGGCTTTATTCGCGTGGTTGCGCCCATCGATGATACCCCAGCACAACGAGCCGGTATTCGAGCAGGTGATTTAATTACGAAAATCGACGATGAAGCGATTCAAGGGATCAGTCTGAATGATGCCGTTGATAAAATGCGTGGAAAAGTGGGTACGGCTGTTGTTCTGACGTTGGTGAGAGACGGGGTGGAAAAACCCTTTGAGGTCAGACTGGTTAGAGAGAACATCAGTGTGACCAGTGTTCGTCATCGCTTGCTTGAAACGCATTATGGGTATATTCGGATCAGTCAGTTCCAGAGTAATACAGCAAATCAATTGCGAAACTCCGTGGAAGCATTGCAAGCCTTGAGTGAGCTGAAAGGGTTGGTGTTGGATTTGCGTAATAACCCAGGTGGCGTTCTACAGGCCGCCATACAAGTCAGTGATGCGTTCTTATCGGATGGCCTTATTGTCTACACCGAAGGGCGATTGCCAAACTCAGAAATGCGCTTTAATGCAAGTGAATCGACACTCTTGCCGGATGTGCCAGTCGTGGTGTTAATTAACTCAGGTTCGGCGTCGGCGTCTGAAATTGTGGCTGGTGCGCTTCAAGATCATGGTCGAGCCGTGATCATGGGAACCGATAGTTTTGGTAAAGGCTCTGTTCAAACCATTCTACCCGTAGGGTCGGATCGTGCCGTGAAGTTGACGACAGCTCGTTACTTCACACCCGAGGGACGATCCATTCAAGCCGAGGGGATTCGCCCGGATATTCAAGTTGAGGAAGCCCGAATCACCGCTATTGAAACCGCCCCTGTGTTGCGTGAGCGTGATTTAAGCGGTCATTTAGAAGGGAGCTCAACTGGCCAGCGCGAATCATCTGTGACAAGAGACTCGGAAGAGCGTGATTTCCAGCTATATGAGGCGCTTAACTTATTAAAAGGCTTGAGCATTATGAAGGCGACTAGGGGCTGATACGTGCGTAATTTGTCAAAACGTTTGACCTTGCTCTTTTTGTGTTTTTGGTGTTCATGGGGGAGTTCAGCGCCGAGTCCTGTAGAGGTACCCCCTAGAATCGTGATAGTGATCGATGATATTGGTCAAAGCTTAGAGTACGGTCGAGCCGCTATTGAGTTGCCTGGTCCACTTACCTTTGCATTTTTGCCATACACACCGCATGCAACAGTCTTGTCTCAACTTGCGGAAGCAACAGGGAAGGACGTTATTCTACATGCACCAATGGCGAATATAGCAGGCATTCCGATTGGGAAGGGGGGCTTATATCCGCATCAGAGTGAGTCAGAGCTCAAAAGTGAACTTAAAAAAAGCTTGGACTCTCTGCCATTGGTATTGGGATTGAATAACCATATGGGCAGTCTTCTCACCCAAAATGAACAGTCAATGCGTTGGGTGATGGAGGTTGCGGCTGAGCGCGACCTGTTTTTCTTAGACAGTCGCACAACACCGAACAGTGTTGCATTCAGAATGGCGCAGAGACAAGGTATCCCGTCTTTAACGCGTGATATCTTTCTAGACCATGAAATCACCTATGAGTTTGTTGATCAACAGTTCACGAAGGCGATAGAGCTAGCACAGGAGAAGGGATATGCCATTATCATTGGACACCCCTATCCCGTCACAATTGACTATTTGGCGAAGGCCTTACCTCGTTTAGATGAGCTCGGCATTCAGTTGGTTGCCGCATCGGCTTTTTTACAGCAGCAGAGTGATATAAAGGCTTTGCAAGAGTGGTCATCCGATGTATCTCTGCAAACCGAGGCAGAGCCTGCGCAGGCTCTATCCAGTACCGTCACTCATTAAAGTGTTACCGGTGCCGTTGCTTGACGCTTGAATAGGCTTTCGGCAAGTTTAGGCCATTGTTCGGGCCAATGCTCTGTGGGTCTGCGCTTAAACTCACTGCGAACAAACTGCCGAATTCGACCTTCAGCAACACTCATTAAAAGATTGGCGCAGGCTGTTGGTGGAATAAGTGTTCGAATACCATCAGTCAGTTCCGCTTCTCGCATAAGCTGTTTAAGCTGTGTTTCCATCCGCTCGAAGAGTTGATTCACCTGAACGCGCAAACGTTCGGTTTCCCCCGAAAGGGCATCTCCGCCTAAAATTCTGGCCATTCCTGGGTTTTTCTCAACAAATGCGAGTAGAAGTGTGAGAATTTGCTCACACTGGCGCACGCGTGTTGCACTTGATTGGGTAATGAGTCTAATCCTTGAAAAAAGGGTTTCCTCAATAAAGCCTATTAAGCCCTCAAACATGCGAGCTTTGCTTGGGAAGTGGCGATACAGCGCTGCTTCTGAAACGCCAACCTCCCGAGCTAAGGCCGCAGTGGTAATTCGCTGACCTGGGTTAACTTCTAACATTTGGGCAAGTGCTTGAAGTATTTGCTCTCGCCGTGAGTGTTTATTCTGTTCTCTGTCAGCCATTTTCCTGCCTTAAGGCCTACGTTAGTGACCAAAAATTAAAGAGTCTTGTTGGTAATGAGCGTACCAACACCTTCATTGGTGAAGATTTCAAGCATGCAGGCATGCTCAACACGCCCATCTATAATATGGGCGGAGTTAACGCCACATTTTACAGCGCTAAGGGCACAATCAATTTTCGGTAACATGCCGCCATAAATGGTGCCATCTTCAATTAAGGCGTCGACTTGTGCGGTGGATAATCCCGTGAGCACTTTGCCTTCTTTATCCAATAAGCCCGCAATATTGGTTAATAGAATCAATTTTTCTGCCCGCAAAACCTCTGCAACCTTGCCTGCTACCAAGTCTGCATTGATATTGTACGCATGCCCATCTTCACCGACACCAATCGGCGCAATGACTGGGATAAAGTCAGAGTTCACGAGCATGTCGAGTACCTTTACGTTGACTTTTTCCACCTCACCTACATGGCCAATATCAATAATTTCGGGGGCTTCCATCTCGGGTGTCTTATGCTTAACGACTAGCTTTCGTGCTCTCAAGAGCTCACCGTCTTTACCGGTCAGACCGATGGCTTTTCCACCTGCACTGTTGATGAGGCCAACAATTTCTTTATTAACCATGCCACCGAGTACCATTTCGACGACGTCCATGGTTTTTGTATCGGTTACGCGCATACCATTGATGAAATGCGACTCAATCTTAAGTTGATCGAGAAGATTACCAATTTGTGGACCGCCGCCATGCACAACAATTGGGTTGATGCCGATCAGCTTCATCATGACGATATCGCGAGCAAAGCTGGCTTTGAGTTTTTCATCGGTCATTGCGTTGCCACCGTATTTGATGACCAACGTCTTCCCGACAAAGCGTTGAATGTAAGGCATTGCTTCGCTCAGTATTTGAGAGGTGGCAATGGCTTGCTGGCGAGTTAAAGGCATAGTCTTAGTCCTTAATACGAAAAATTATTCTTGAGGAATCGTCAGGCATTTATCAATTTGATGCAATCGAATTTGGAAGTCATCGCGAATTTTTTTTAACGCTTCAAATGAAGAGGCCTCAAAGCGCAGGACAAGGGTTGGCGTGGTGTTTGAGGCTCTGACGAGCCCCCACCCTTCGTCAAAATCGACGCGTAGTCCATCAATTCGAGAAACCTGTCCTCTTTCAAAAGGCATCATCGCGAGCTGTTCAATAAGATCGAACTTAGACGCGTCCGATACGGCGATTGTCAGCTCTGGTGTACTAATGTCTTCCGGAAAATGCATGAAACACTCCTCACAGGTGAGAGGCTGTGCGGCCAGTAGCTCAATGAAGCGAGCGGCACTGTATAAACCATCATCGAAACCATACCACCGCTCTTTGAAGAAAAAATGACCGCTCATTTCACCTGCAAGCAAGGCTCCTGTTTCTTTTAGTTTTCGTTTCATGAGCGAGTGCCCGGTTTTCCAAAGCGTTGCTGTTCCGCCTTGTGCCTGAATGAGTGCAGGCAGACGTCGTGAGCATTTAACATCGTACAGAATTTCGGCGTTAGGATGACGCTGTAAAAGATCGGTGGCAAAAAAACGCATAATTCGATCTGGATAGAGAATTTGTCCCGCATTCGAGACAATAAACATTCGGTCGGCATCGCCATCAAAGGCAATGCCAAGGTCTGCTTGATGCACCTTAACCCAATGAATCAGATCGATAAGGTTTTTGGCTTTGCTGGGGTCCGGATGGTGATTGGGGAAATGACCGTCAACCTCACAATACAAGGGGATGACGCAGCAGCCTAATTGCTCGAACAGGGTGGGTGCAATCCGCCCTGCAATACCATTGCCGGAGTCAATGACGACTTTTAAAGGGCGCTGTAGCTTGATATCCGAGACAATCCTCGACAGATAGTCTGGACAAGCATCGGCTACCTGGAAGTTACCTTGTCCTTCTGGATAGGATTGTCGTTCGATCAATTGGCGGAGTTGCTGAATGTCATCTTCACTTAAGCTGCGGCCGTCCAATACCATTTTGAAGCCATTGTACTGAGCTGGATTATGACTGCCAGTAATCATTACACCGCATTGATCCGGTGAGTGCTCGGTTGCAAAATAGAGAACAGGCGTGGGCACAAATCCTATATCAATGACATCGCAGCCGGATGCGAGCAGTCCGTCAATAAAAATGTCTTTTAGGTGAGGGCCGGATAGGCGTCCATCTGCCGCGACAATAACTTGTTGTTTATTGAGGCCTTTGACTTGCTGTGCAAAGGCCCGCCCTAGGTGCCAGACAACCTCATCTGATAAGTCGTCAGGCACAACCCCTCGAATATCATAGGCTCGAAAAATATGCGAGTTTAACGTGGGTTTAGGATAGTTTGCCTGTTCCATGCTGAACCTTTAGTGACGGCCAGAAGAGCCAAAACCACCGTCGCCTCGGTCTGAGTCCGAAAACTCACTCACCACCTCAAACTCCGCTTGCACCACCGGAACTAAGACCAGTTGCGCAATACGCTCGCCAGGCGCGATAACAAACGTTGTTTGACCTCTGTTCCAGCAGGATACAAAGAGCTGCCCTTGATAATCTGAATCGATAAGGCCAACTAGATTGCCTAATACGATGCCATGCTTATGTCCGAGTCCAGAGCGAGGCAAGATCATGGCGCAGAGGTTTGGATCTTCAATATGGATGGCAAGACCTGTTGGAATCAATTCGGTTTGCCCAGGCTCGAGTGTGAGGGCTTGATTCAAGCAGGCTCTTAAATCTAAACCTGCGGAACCCGCCGTCGCATAACTGGGTAAAGGAAAGTCGGTGCCGATTCTGGGGTCGAGCAATTTTACTTGAAGCTTTTTCATTGGAGTCATCATCGTGTTGTAGGTAAGTGTGGGGCAATCTGTTCGATTAATTGACGTGCTAATTGGCGTTTTGATGTTTGAGGTAGGGATATTTCATCGGTAGATGTGATTAACGTGACTTGGTTCTCATCACTATTAAAACCGATGCCAGCAATGGACACGTCGTTCGCAATAATCATATCTAACTGTTTACGAAGACGTTTCTCACGTGCGTAACTTAAGACATCATTGGTTTCAGCAGCAAACCCTATGGTAAACGGTTTGTTGGGCAGGGCGGCAATGGTGGCAATAATATCTGGATTTTTGACGAGTCTAATGTCCATTGACGCTTCTTTGCCCTTTTTGAGTTTGTTCGTCGATACGCTCTCTGGGCGATAGTCTGCAACGGCCGCCGCTCCGATAAACACATCACAGTTTTCAACGGAATGTAGGGCGGCGTCTAACATATCTTGCGCGGATTCCACCATGATGCGTTTTACATGTGCAGGTGCGCTTAGATTAACTGGGCCACTGATTAAGGTAACCTCTGCACCTGCATCCGCTGCCGCTTCGGCTAAGGCGTATCCCATTTTGCCTGAGCTGTGGTTGGAGATGAATCGAACGGGGTCGATCGCTTCTCGTGTCGGGCCAGCGGTAATAACAACACGTTGACCATTAAGAACATCGTAATCAAATTGGTTGGCGATTGCCTGTAACAGAGCCTCTGGCTCTAGCATTCGTCCCATCCCTGTGTCTCCGCAGGCTTGTTCGCCAGATGCAGGTCCAAAGAACTGGATGCCTCTTGCCTGTAGAGCTTGAACGTTCAGTTGAGTTTGATGATCGCGCCACATGGCTTGATTCATGGCGGGGGCTAAGCACAAAGGTGCATCTGAGGCTAAGCACAGGGTGGTGAGAAGATCATTTCCCATGCCTGCGGCAACACGTGCCATAAAATCGGCTGTTGCAGGGGCGACCAGAATTAGATCAGCCCAACGTGCCAGCTCAATGTGCCCCATGCCCGCTTCTGCTTCAGGGTCAAGAAGTTGTAGGTGAACAGGGTTCCCGGATAAGGCCTGCAGGGTCAAAGGCGTAATGAACTCTGCGGCTGCAGGTGTCATGACAACCCTGACATCAGCTCCTGCTTTTTTAAGCATCCGAGTGAGCTCTGCGCTTTTGTATGCCGCAATTCCCCCTGTGATTCCGAGTAATATCTGTCGATTGGTGAGTCTTAGCATGGCTTAGCGATCCGAGTTCCCATGTGTTCCAGAAGTTTGATAAGATAACATTTCACTTTGCATTTGCGTAGACTCGTTCAAGCGGGAAGCTTGATAAATCGAAACCAGGGAAGTTAATCATGTCTATACGTCATTGGCCTGTTGCAGAAAGGCCCAGAGAAAAACTTTTATCGCAAGGCGTTAACAGCCTATCTGATGCTGAGCTATTGGCCATTTTTTTACGAACGGGAATTGCGGGTAAATCAGCGGTTGATCTTGCCCGAGAGTTGCTTCATCGTTTTGGTGGCCTGCGTGCATTGATGGAAAGCCGTGAGTCTGACTTCTGTCAGGCACAAGGTTTAGGGCCCGCAAAGTATGTCCAGCTGCAGGCGGTTATGGAAATGTCGAGACGACATTTAGAGTCTACTTTAATGAGAGACTCGGCGCTTGAAAGCCCACAGGTGGTTCGGCGTTACCTTTCGGCCAAGCTAAGGCATGAGCCTCGCGAAATCTTTGCATGCCTACTGCTTGATAATCGCCACAGAGTCATTCGCTATGAGGCTCTGTTTTTTGGAACGATTAACGCTGCATCCGTGTATCCGAGAGAAGTGGTAAAACTCGCATTAGCGTACAATGCGGCAGCCGTGATTCTCAGTCATAATCATCCGTCGGGGGTTGCGGAACCTTCTCAAGCGGATCGGCATATCACCGATCGCCTTGTCGAAGCCTTAGCAGTCGTTGATATTCGCGTTTTAGATCATATGGTTATCGGTGATAGTGAGGTGGTGTCGTTTGCCGAGCGAGGGTGGATTTAATTCTGTTGGTGAAAAAATCATCAATTAACTGGTAAATAAAGGATAAAGCGGTATAATATGCGCCCTTCTATCCCATAATGGTACGGTATTTTGTCCGGGTCAGTGGACGCTCCGCCTGAGAGAGTCATTTTGTCGCTCTCAATAAACATCGGATAGGGTCAATTAACGTATGTATCAGGATTAATACAATGTCTCGAGTTTGTATGGTTACGGGTAAAAGCCCGATGACCGGAAACAATGTTTCACACTCTAACCGTAAAACGCGTCGTCGTTTTTTGCCTAACTTGCATTGGCACCGTTTTTGGGTTGAGAGCGAAAACCGCTTTGTACGTCTACGTGTATCGTCTAAAGGTATGCGTATCATTGATAAAAAGGGTATCGATTCAGTGTTGGCTGAATTGCGTACTCGTGGCGAAAAGGTTTAAGGAGCTAGACGATGGCAGCAAAAGGTGCTCGTGAGAAGATCCGCCTGGTTTCCTCAGCCGGAACAGGACACTTCTACACTACTGACAAAAACAAGCGTAACACGCCAGACAAGTTCGAATTTAAAAAATACGATCCTGTTGTGCGTAAGCATGTAATCTATAAAGAAGCTAAAATTAAGTAATTCTTAATCCGCTTCGAAAAGCCCGGGCTTGGTTATACTGAGTTCGGGCTTTATTTTTTGTTTGATGCCTTGATAGGCTAAGGCCCCTTGGCCCACTTCTGTTACACTCTTGTTCGTATCTGTGTTGATCGGTATTGTGATTCCACACCGTATTTTTATATAGTCCTAAAACCTCGCTTAGTTAAGACAGTCATCATGCCTGAATTACCAGAAGTAGAAACCACCCGACGTGGAATAGAACCACACATTCTTCACCATTCGGTTGAGAAGGTCGTGATTCGTCAGCCTAAGCTGCGTTGGCCTGTGCCGGATAACTTGGCAAATTTGATTGAGCACCAATTAATTGAGGGTGTTTTTAGGCGCGGCAAGTACCTCCTCATTGATGTTGGCCAAGGGGTGATACTAATTCATCTGGGTATGTCGGGCAGTTTACGGATTGTTGAGCAAGGTACTCCCGTCGCTAAACATGATCATGCGGATTTTTGCTTGAGTTCAGGGCGCTTGATGCGTTTTACTGATCCTCGGCGCTTTGGTGCGATACTTTGGCAAGCAAAAAATGAGATGCATCCTTTGCTGGCGCGTTTAGGGCCAGAGCCCTTAACCGAAGCATTTAATGCTCAGTTTTTATTTTTGAAGTGTCAGGGGCGAACTCAGGCCATCAAAACCTTCTTGATGGATTCACAGGTTGTTGTAGGTGTGGGGAATATCTATGCCAATGAAGCTCTGTTTGCCGCCAACATTGACCCGCAAAAAGCAGCAGGTTTACTCTCAATACAGGAAATCGAGCGTTTGACCCAAGAGGTTAAGCGGATACTGACGTATGCAGTGGAACGTGGCGGGACAACTCTGCGCGATTTTGTGGGAGGGGATGGTAAGCCTGGGTATTTCCAACAAGAGTTGTATGTCTATGGTCGTAAGGGATTGCCTTGTAAAGTCTGTAAGAATATCTTGGTAGAAGTCCGTATGGGGCAGCGCAGCACGGTGTTTTGTAAGGTTTGCCAGCACTAATCATGAATCTGAAGAGGTCTAAAACGTGAATATAGCATTTAACTGGTTGTCGATGACATCGGATACCGTTAATGAGGACCCTGTTCAGCGAGCAAAACTCCGACAAAAACTGGGTCTGGAGCCCTACTTGGCACGCCGAGAAGTACTTCGCTTTGTCAATGATGAAATACACGCAGAGCTGTATGTGTATGATGAAGCGGCACCAGTGATTTTGTTTCTACCAGGAATAGGCACCTATTCTGAGCTCTACGCTGAGTGTTTGTCTAACCTGTCCGATACTGGGTTTAACGTCATTGGCATTGATTTGCGAGGCCATGGTTATTCAAAAGGTGCACGCGGTGACTATCGAGTTGATCAGGTTGTTCGGGATCTGGTGCAGATCGTGGATGCTTTGTCAGAGCGCTTTAAAGGCCCGATTGGTGTTTATGGCTACTCAATTGGTGGGTTGCTTGCAGTCGCTTTAGCTGAGCAAGATACGCGTATTCAGTCTGTCTTGTGTGGCACCTTACTCGTGACTGAAATTGCGCCGGATGTATTGCATCAGTTTGGATGGGCCTGGACATGGGGCACTTCTTTGTTTTTTCCCGCGGCGCGCTTGCCCTTAAAATCGTTTATTGATTACGATCAGTTGTTATCCGGGCATCCAGCCGGTCGAGAAATCAATAATGATCCTAGAATTGTGTTTGACTATCCCATCGGAACTTTGGCCAGCTTATTTACGCATCCAAGTGGGGTAGCCAAAAAAGTCTATCCATTTAAGTCCGCTATTGTTCATGGCGAGAACGATGAAGTGTTGCCTTATGAGTACTCTGAGCAAGTGGTGCGGACACTGCGTCACCCATTTGAACTCATCAAGGTGCCAGGAGAGGGGCATATGATTCCTTGGGACAATCCTAAGCAGCTGTCACAGGTTGTATCCGATTGGTTTAAGCGTAGTTTTTGATCGAGTCAGGTGGTTGCCATCAGGCATCGTTCCGCCATATGCGGTTTTAATCAAAACTGGGGTAAGGCATAGCGGCTGTGCTTGACATAAAAGTGCATGGCAACCTAAAAGCAAAAGGGGCATGTTATCCTTAACATGCCCCTCTTTTAAATTGGCTTTCCTAATCCTTGCGAACCCAAACATCGCTGCTCTGCTTTCTGCATCCGTGGTCGCTGTGCTTGCCTTCCTTCAATTCATTCCATGAACAGGAGATCCACAAGAGCTATTATGCCTACTGAAAAATTTTAGGATATAGGAGTTTTTCCTAAAATGTCTTAAAACTTCAAAAAAGTGAAAAACTATCCTTATCAAACAGGTGCCAGTCATTCTTGAACAGGCTAAGCTAGTTATCTTATAGAGTCTGTTTTTAGGAAAAGATGTGGATGGCATCTTTTTGTCATCATACTGTCATACAGCCTAGTTTCAATAGTCAATATGAGGAGCCCAACGTGGGATTTAACAACAGTCAGCGCTACTACCCAGAAACGCGTATGCGTCGGATGCGAGCCGATGATTTTTCCAGACGTTTAATGCGAGAGAATCTGCTGACACCGAATGATCTGATTTATCCCGCTTTTGTGATTGAAGGTAGCGGAGAGCGGGAGAGTATTCATTCGATGCCAGGCGTAGAGCGCTTGAGCATTGATCTAATGGTAAAGAAAGCGCAAGAGTTGGTGAGCTTAGGGATTCCGGCGATCGCACTGTTTCCTGTGACGCCCTTGACGGCTAAGTCAGAGCTAGCGGAGGAGTCATTCAATCCAGATGGTTTGGCCCAACGGGCAGTGAAAGCCATTAAAGATGCGTGCCCTGATTTAGGTGTGATCACGGACGTAGCGCTTGATCCGTTTACGACACATGGCCAAGATGGAATCATCGATGATACGGGCTATGTTTTAAATGACAGAACCATCGAAACACTGGTCGCTCAAGCTGTGTCCCATGCACAGGCTGGAGCTGATGTGGTTGCACCCAGTGATATGATGGATGGTCGCATTGGTTATATTCGTGCGGCGCTTGAGGAGCATGGGCTTGTCAATACTCGCATCATGGCGTATTCAGCGAAGTATGCGAGTGCGTACTATGGCCCATTCAGAGATGCGGTAGGCTCTGCGGGAAATTTGGGCAAGGGGAATAAGTACAGTTATCAGATGGACCCGGCTAACAGTGATGAAGCATTGCATGAAGTCGCACTGGACCTAGCGGAGGGAGCTGACATGGTGATGGTTAAGCCAGGAATGCCTTACCTTGATATCGTAAGACGAGTGAAAGACGAATTGAAAGCACCGACCTTTGTGTATCAGGTCAGTGGCGAATATGCGATGCATATGGCGGCTTTTCAACAAGGATGGCTAGATGAACGTAGTGTGATGCTGGAATCCCTGCTAGCGTTCAAGCGTGCTGGGGCCGATGGTATTTTAAGTTATTTTGCTGTGCGTGCTGCACAAGAGTTAAATTAAGGAAATTGCAAATGAGTGAAGAGGTCGTTATAGAACAACTAGAAGCTGAAGCGCTCGCGGCGGCAGCCTTGCTTGAAAGTCGTGAAATTTTGCCGACGATAGACCCTATCGAGAAGGTGCCCGTCGATCTAAAAGCCTCGGAGTTGTATATCAACAGGGAACTCAGTCATTTGCAGTTTAACGTGCGCGTTTTGGAACAGGCACTTGATGAGCGTTATCCCTTGCTGGAACGGCTGATGTTTCTGTTGATTTTTTCGAGTAACCTCGACGAATTCTTCGAAATTCGAGTGGCTGAGCAGCTTCGCCAACTCAAGTACGGTCGTGAAGATGTCGGTCCTGATGCGATGCACCCTCAAAAAGTGCTGGAGAAAATTCGCGAAATTTGCGAAGTGAATGTGGATCGCCAATACAAAATTCTCAATGAAATTATGTTTCCCGCACTCGATGCGCAGGGCATTCGTTTTGTACGCAGAGGCGCTTGGACCACGGATCAAAAGCGTTGGGTTAAAGCCTTTTTTGAAGAAAAAATTGTTCCTGTGATCAGTCCAATCGGGTTAGATCCATCGCACCCTTTCCCGAGGCTGGTGAATAAAAGCTTGAACTTTATCGTTCAATTGGAAGGAAAAGATGCCTTTGGTCGTGAAACCGGTCTTGCCATTATTCCAGCGCCAAGGTCTTTACCGCGACTGATTCGTTTACCGGATGAGCTGTGTGAAGGCGGTGATAACCTCATCTTCCTATCATCAATTATCCATGAGTTTGCGGATGAACTCTTCCCTGGCATGCGTGTGAAAGGCTGTTACCAGTTCAGGATTACTCGAAATGCAGATTTAAGTTTCGATGTCGAAGAGGTGGAGGATTTGGCACGCACCTTAAGAGGGGAGCTTCATTCACGAAAATACGGGGATGCCGTGAGACTTGAAGTTGATCAACGCACTCCAGAGGAGTTGATCAGTTTCTTAATTGCAGAGTTTCATTTGAACGATAGCCAAGTGTATCGTGTGAATGGTCCCGTTAACTTAAACCGTTTGATGGCGGTGAGAGACCTGGTGGACCATCCTAATTTACGTTGGAAACCCTTTACGCCGGGACTACCAGGTAAATTGAAAACCAGTAAAGATATTTTCGGTATCTTGCGTAAAAATGATCAGTTGCTAATGCACCCCTTTCAGTCCTTCACACCGGTAATCGATTTGCTGAGGCAAGCGGCTAAAGACCCAGACGTGATTGCAATTAAACAAACCTTGTATCGGACAGGTGTTAAATCCGACATTGTTAACTCATTGGTCGAAGCCGCACGAAATGGCAAGGAAGTTACGGTTGTTATTGAGTTGCGCGCACGCTTTGATGAGGAAAGTAACTTGCAGCTGGCCAGTCGTTTACAAGAAGCTGGCTGCTTGGTTGTGTACGGTGTGGTTGGATATAAAACACACGCCAAAATGATGCTGATTATTCGCCGTGAGGGCAATAACTTAGTGCGCTACTGTCACTTAGGGACAGGGAACTATCACTCAGGTACGGCTCGCCTTTACACCGATTATAGCTATTTGACCTGTGACAAGGACGTAGGGGAAGATGTGCATAAAGTCTTCCAGCAGTTGACCGGTATGGGCAAGATCCAAAAGCTGAAGAAATTATTTAATGCGCCTTTCACCTTGCATGCACGAATGATCGAGCTGATGCAGAACGAAATACGCAATGTCCAAGCTGGAAAGGTGGGCCGGATTGTTATAAAAGTAAATGGCTTAACTGAGCCACGCTTGATCCGCGGTTTGTATGAGGCGTCTCAAGCAGGTGTACAAATTGATCTGATCATTCGTGGAATGTGTCGACTGCGCCCTGAGTTGCCTGAAATCTCAGAGAACATTCGTGTGCATTCGATCATCGGTCGTTTCTTAGAGCATACCCGTGTTTACTATTTTGAAAACGCAGGTGACCCGCTGGTGTATTGCAGCAGTGCCGACTGGATGGAGCGCAACATGCTTAATCGTGTCGAAACAGGCTTCCAAATTATGGGTAAGCACGCTGAGCGTATCAAGAAAGAGCTAGACTATTACTTGAAAGATAACTGCCAAAGCTGGGAGTTGCATTCAGATGGAAGCTACTCGTTATTGCAACCAGCCGAAGGAGAAGAGCGCTTTAGTGCTCAGCAAGCGCTTTTAGAAGAGCTCGCAACACTCTAGATTCAGCCTTCCAAAGCGCATTCATGAACAGCGACGTATAATAGTCGCTGTTTTTGTCTGGATGCGGATCAATAGCTGGTTTATATTACTAGGCTAGAGATAAGACGATATAAGGAATGGGCATGACACTGACAGAGCTTCGTTACATTGTTACATTGGCTCAAGAACAACATTTTGGTCATGCTGCTGAGCGTTGCTTTGTTTCACAGCCGACGTTATCCATAGCAGTTAAAAAACTTGAAGACGAGTTAGGCGTAGCCCTTTTTGAGCGCAGCAAAAGTGCGGTGCGCGTGACGCCAGTGGGTGAAAAGGTGATACGTCAGGCACAAGTGGTTTTAGAGCAGGCAGAAGCGATTCGTGACTTAGCCAAAGAAGGTAAAGACCAGTTAGCCAGCCCCTTGCGTGTTGGCGCTATTTTTACGATAGGCCCGTACTTATTTCCTCATTTGATACCGCAGATGCAAGAGCTTGCGCCGCAAATGCCTTTGTATATCGAAGAGAACATGACCGAGACGTTACGCGGTAAAATACGCAATGGCGACTTAGATGCCATTATTATTGCTCTGCCTTTTAACGAAGCCGATGTTCTCACACGACCGCTGTATGAAGAACCTTTTATGATGGTGTTGCCAAAAGAGCATCCCCTCGGCTCAAAAAAAGAAGTTGACCCTTCAATTATAGGTGAGCTGAGAATGCTGCTTTTGGGCGAAGGTCACTGCTTTCGAGATCAAGTGCTAGAGGCATGCCCCACACTGAACCAATCCTTTCATAATCAACATACGGTGACTGAGGGTAGCTCCTTAGAGACGATTCGCATGATGGTGGCGTCGGGGTTAGGCTGCAGTGTGTTGCCTCAATCGGCGATTGAGGGGCACCCCTCTAGCCATTTGGTGGCGGTGAGGCCTTTCTCTAAACCCAGCCCTATGCGAACGGTGGCTGTGGCTTGGCGAGCCAGTTTTCCGCGCCCGCAAGCGATAGAAGCACTTATGCAAGCGATCAGCCGTTGCCCACTTAAACCCATTCAATCAAAAGACTGATGCAGCAAGAATCCCCCATTCGAGATTTGAAGGGCGTTGGTGCGGCGTTAGAGCTTAAGTTACAGCGTTTAGGCATTACAACGATTCAAGGCTTAGTGCTCCACTTACCGATACGCTATCAAGATCGAACGCGTGTCCGTGCCCTAGCCGAGGTTAGCCCGGGTGATGAGTGTGTCATTCAAGGCGACATTCAAAGCACGGACATTGTGCAAGGTCGAAGACGCGCGCTCGTCTGCCGACTTAGAGATGAAACGGGGGGGATCACTCTGCGTTTTTTCCATTTTGCGGCTGCTCAAATTAAAATCCTGTCCCCCGGGAAACGCCTTCGTTGTTTTGGTGAGGTTCGCCCGGGGCCCTCAGGGCTGGAAATGATTCACCCTGAGTACCGATTAATCACTCAGGACGAGAGAGAGGTTACGGAAGATACACTCACGCCAGTCTATCCGTTAACAGAAGGGTTGCCTCAAGGGCGTTTGAGAACCTTGATTCACCAAGCCCTTGAGCAGCTCAAGATCCGTGGCTTAAACGACTTGTTACCGCTTGAGGTCAAACAGCATTGGCGTTTGCCGGACCTTCTTGAGGCATTACTTTATTTGCATCAGCCTCCACCCTCAGCCAATCTTGCCTTACTTGAAACTGGACGTCATCCAGCGCAGCAGCGTTTGGCGTTAGAAGAGCTCTTGGCGCATCATTTGTCGTTGCTGAAAGTTCGACAGCAGGTGCAACAGCAACGTGCGCAGCCTCTACCCAGTATGGGTGAGTTGGAAGCGCGTTTTCTGCAAAATCTACCGTTTGCTTTGACGTCGGCACAGACTAGGGTGAGTGACGAGGTCTCTGTAGACTTGTCACGGTCTACGCCGATGCTGCGCCTAGTGCAGGGAGATGTGGGATCGGGAAAAACCATGATTGCGGCTTTAGCTGCGTTGAAAGCGATAGGACAGGGTTGCCAAGCCGCGGTGATGGCGCCAACAGAAATCTTAGCTGAACAGCACTTTTCGAACTTTAAAGTCTGGTTTGAGCCGTTGGGGATTACCGTGGCATGGTTGGCTGGCAAGGTGAAAGGCAAGCAGCGCTTAGAGCAGCTGCAACGGATCGCATCAGGAGACGCCGCCTTGGTTGTAGGCACTCATGCGTTGTTTCAAGAAGGTGTCACCTTTGCAAATTTAGTGTTGATCGTGATTGATGAGCAGCATCGCTTTGGGGTTCATCAACGGCTCAGCTTACGTGAAAAAGGGCGTGATGGGCGTATAGCCCCGCATCAGCTCATCATGACCGCAACGCCAATTCCACGTACCTTAACCATGACGGCCTATGCCGATTTGGATTGCTCAATTATTGATGAGTTACCGCCAGGGCGGACACCCGTTAACACCCTTGTCATTTCTGATACGAGGCGAGATGAAGTGGTTGAGCGGGTGCGTGCCGCCTGCTCTCAGGGCCGTCAGGCCTATTGGGTCTGTACATTAATTGAAGAGTCCGATGTGTTGGAGTCGCAAGCGGCAGAAATGGCTGCACAGTATTTAACCGAATCCTTGCCGGAGTTGCGTATCGGTTTGATTCATGGACGCATGAAGGCGACTGAAAAAGCCAAGATTATGTCGGCTTTTAAAGCAGCAGAGCTGGATTTATTGGTGGCGACGACGGTGATTGAGGTGGGAGTCGATGTCCCGAATGCCAGTTTAATGATTATTGAAAACCCTGAGCGTTTGGGGTTGGCACAGTTGCACCAACTGAGAGGCAGGGTGGGGCGAGGCAGCGTCGAGAGTTACTGTGTGCTAATGTACCACGCGCCTTTATCCCAACAGGGTCGAGAGCGTTTACGGGTCATGAAAGAAACCACCGATGGGTTCAAAATTGCCGAAAAGGATTTGGAATTGCGTGGCCCTGGCGAAGTCTTAGGTACTCGTCAAACGGGGTTAATGCAACTTCGGATCGCAGACTTACAACGTGATGCCGATCTTCTTCCGGATGTAAAACAGATCGCGCAAGCCGTATTGACGCATGAAGGACTCAGCGATGCCATTATTCAACGCTGGATGGGCAGCAGTGAAGCCTACGCTCAGGTATAATGCGAACCTCAATGATCTAAAGAGTAGAAAACACATGCAGCCTACCGATATTCAGTTGGACATCATCACTCGGCAATTGGGGCGTCAGCCTAGAGGAATAGCAGCGATTGCGCATCAAACCGAGGCAGGGGTTCCGGTTGTCTTACAAATGCGCTCTTTGGTTCAGGGCAAACCCTTTCCTACGCTGTTTTGGCTGTGCAGCCAAGATTTGGACAAAGAGTTGGCGCGCATTGAAAGTACGGGTTGGATAAAGCAAATGGAGCAGGAGTTGCAAGAAAATCCTCTATTGCTAGACACATACCGCCAGCAGCAACAAGCGTATGTTAATTTGCGATGGGAGTTGATGGATCCGGATGACCGTCGTTTGATTGAAGCCCAAGGCTTTGGCGACTTATTTAACACGCTTGGAATTGGTGGGATTGCCCAGTGGGATAAAGTTCGCTGCTTGCACATGCAGTATGCACATCATTTAGTGGCAGAGAATTTGATTGGGCAAAGACTGGATCAGGAATTTGCGTTAAATGAGCGCAGGCTGAACTTCTGAACACTTGAAGCCACCGCGTTAAGCGGTAGCTTCATAGCAAAGCAATTTATTCTTTACCAGTGAGTAACTTGTACTTGATCATCAGCATGTCTTCTGTTTCAACATGCTCAGGATCCTTAGGAATACAGTCGACCGGGCAAACCTCGACACACTGGGGTGTATCGTAATGTCCAACACACTCTGTGCATTTGTTCGGGTCGATTTCATAAATCTCTTCACCCGGATAAATGGCCTCATTCGGACATTCGGGCTCGCATACATCACAGTTGATGCATTCGTCGGTGATCATCAATGCCATGACGGCTACCTCATTGACTTCGTTATACGTTAGGTTGACTCAAATACTGAATAAGTGACGCTGATACCTTAGGGTGCACAAACTGGCTGACATCTCCCCCCAGTGACGCGATCTCCCGAATCAAGGTTGAGGAGATATAGGTCAGATGTTCTGCTGGCGTGAGAAACAGGCTTTCGATATCCGGGCTTAACTTACGATTCATATTCGCGAGTTGAAACTCATATTCAAAATCCGAGACCGCTCGCAATCCCCTCAGGATAATATTTGCTTGTTGTTGACTCAGAAGGTCAGCCAATAAGCAATTAAATCCCACGACTTTCACATTCGGCACATGCCGTAATGACTCCTCTGCCAACTCGACTCTCAAGCTAAGTGGCAATAGAGGGCGTTTCTTAGGGCTTTCAGCAACAGCAACCACTACTATATCAAAAAGCTTAGATGCCCGCTCGACCAAATCGGTGTGTCCGTTGGTGATTGGATCAAATGTACCAGGGTAAACGGCCGTATTCATAATATCCCCAAGCGTATCAGCAGTGTACTTGCGCGGATCTTAGCCCAATCAGGAGGCGTGTACAAATACAAAAAGAGTATGGTTTGAGTCTATAAAGTAATAAAAAAATAATTCTTAACCCTTATAGTTATATAAATTTTACGTGTATTAGCATTTTTATGAAAGTCTTTCCTCCGTGGCTGGGCGATCATTATTGCTTGACGCTCGTTTGATCGTATAGAGTAGTCCTTCAGGATGAAGAATGATCAAACCATACGAAATCTAAGGAGCGATATGCCTCGTCGAACAAAAGAAGAATCAGAACAAACGCGATCAGCTTTATTGACTAAGGCGCTAGAGCTATACGCGGATCGGGGGATTGAACATGTGTCATTAAAGGAAATAGCCGCTCAGGCGGGCGTGACGCATGGCGCTATTTATTGGCATTTCAAAAACAGAGATGATCTTTTATTCCAGATCTATCATCAAATCGAGCTGCCCTTTGAGATTCAATATATTGAACAAAGGCAAGCGGCTAAACAAAACCCCTTGCAGGCATTACAGGATTATTTAATGGGGGTTATCCATCTAGTGACCACCTCGATTTCTTTGCAGCAAGGCTATCGTTTATTTTTCAGACTACCCGCATCCCCGGCTTTGGCGTCAATGGCAGAAAGGATTATGGAAGACCGAGAGATGGTAACGAGTCATTTACGCTACTTTTTAAAGCAAGCCAAAAAGCATAAATTACTTGAAAAAAAGTTATCCGTTATTTTGAGTGCCCAGAGTTTAAGTTTGGTCTTGTTTGGGCTGCTGGATCAGAGTCTCACTGAATCCGATCCAAAACAGTATAAAGCCCAAGCACAAAACCTGATTCATATCGTCATGCAGGGTATATCAGCCGAAAAAGACTAAGTGCCTGACAAACGCTTACTCTGCGTCTTCGTTTGAATAGATGTAAAGACGATAGGCGACCTGACCGGCGACTTTTTCTCGATGAAGTTGCCAAGACAGGGTGGCGATGTCTGGCACCCACTCACTCTCTGCTTCAACATAGACTAGGGCACCTGTATTGAGCAGGTTTTTACTTTCGAGTAACTGTAACATTGGCTTGATTAAGCCTTTGCGAAAAGGCGGATCAAGAAATACCAAGTCGTAACGAGCTTCTTGATCCTTCAAGCGGGACTCTAGCCACTGCAGGGCATCTTGGTGTAAGACCGCTGCGTTTTGAGCTTTGAGCAACTGCAAATTCTGTTTGATTTGCTGCACAACAATTGATGATTGGTCGACAAAGGTGACCGATGCGGCCCCTCTGGAAAGTGCTTCGAAGCCTAGGGCACCGCTACCGCAACAAAGGTCAAGGCAATTCGCGCCCGCAATTGAGGGTTGTAACCAGTTGAATAAGGTTTCACGAACGCGGTCTGGTGTTGGGCGTAAACCTTCGACTGGAATAAACGGGACTTTACGGCCTCGCCAAACACCAGCAATGATACGTAAGTTGGAAGTGTCGCTTGGGATCGTATCACGAGAGCGAGCAGCACGGTTTCGGCGAGTCATAGTGTATCCTAGGGCAAAATATCAGTAGGGATGCAAGCTTAAATTCAGTAAATGATCGTTGCTTAGGTTGTCTAGCATCCAGTTATGTAAGGTGTTGAGATCGGTCTGTTGTATCGTGCTCAACGCTAATTGATAGGCATCAGGAGGCCAATTAAAGCGAGTCATCAAGTCTAACCAAGCCAGCATGCCCAGCTCTGCAGATGTTTGTTGTTCAAGCGTTGCGGTTAAGTTGGCCTTAGCTGTATCAAGCATGCTGGTGACTAACGGCATGAGCGTGTTGATATCAACCTGGGCAAAGTTGTTGAGCGCATTGGCGCTCTGTGCAGATTGATACATGATCAAATAGCCCATCGATTCCGAGGGTTGCCAGAGTAAACGAAACTCCCCAGCTTGCGAATGAATCCACTCTTGCAGATACAACGCAGCCAAGCGACTTGCAACCCAATCCTCCACTCGGTGAGAAGGTGCCAGAGGCCAAGCTTTTAAATGAAAAAACTCGGATTGATAACCCTCTAACCTAAGATCAGCCGCCGCTGGGCGTTCGAGGGTGTTGGCTTGTTTTGGCACAACAGCATCGGATACTCGATTGCCGTGAAGGTTGCCACTCAAATGATAGCGTCCCTCTGCATGTGCGAAGGTGTCTTGATAGAGTTCAGAGACACTCCTCCAAGAAGACGGTTGGGCGGACAGCCACACCGCCGCAGCGGATAATAATCTGGACTCGGCGCCCTGTAGCGTTAGACGTGCTTGCGCTAGGGCTCTCGTTTGTAAGTGCTGCCAGTCTGTTTCTGGAGGTTGGGTTAATAATAACCAGAACTCTGATAAAGACTGTGTTTCAGGGAGGCTTTCAAATTCTAATTGGATGACGAGGTGTGTCTGGAAACGCTCTAAGTACACTTCTGCCTTTTGTTTTTGTAACCAGACTTGGAGATCCTGCTGAAGGATGCGTTGACCCAGTGCATCAATCAGCGCATTTTGCTGAGCAAGAGCGGTCTCGCTGAGCGCCAAAGAGGTTGGAAGCGGAAGACGAACTCGCACTCTATCTGTTGTTAAAGGCAGTACATAATGAGGTGGGTTGGCGTGAAAAACGACTCGATCCAGTGGCTTGGGCTTTTCTCTCCCCGTTGCACTTAATAAGACAATTGCGATGGCAACAAACCACATGAGCCAGTATAAGTAGCGTCGATTAAAAATAGGCTTATATTCAGATGAACTCATAGTGTTTTGTCGGTTTGTCGAGTGAATGGTTGTGGTAAGATATCGCAATTAGAGACTTTTTATCCACTATGGCCAGCATAAGGCCTCAATCGCGGACTCAAGAACGTTATGGAATCATTCTACACTTGGATGCTGAATAATGGCATAAACCCTTCATTGTTACCCTATATTCTGGGCGGTTTGGTTTTAGCAATTGCTGTGTATGTGTATCTTAAAAAAGATCGCTCTGAACGTATAGAAGAGCCGGCAGAAGAGCCGACAGAAGTGCTCACTGAAGAAAAGCCGACCGAAAAGCCCGCAGAAGCACCTACGCCAGCGCCTGAGAGTGCCCCAAGTGATATCAACGCGACTGTAGCAATTGAAGAGCCTAAACTGGCTGAAGAGCCCCCTGCTTCAGTAATCACTGAAACAATATCCTCTGTTGATGAGGTACCCGCTAAGCCGCAAGAGGCCATTCTACCTGAGCCTGCACCCTCCGTTGTGATCGATACACCGACTGAAACTCACACAGAGGTTAAAGCGGACGCTGAGCCTGAAGCTCAAAGGCTTCATGAGTCCGACGTTGAACCCGATGTTGAGTTAACCGTTGAGCCAGAAGTCGAGTCTATTCCTAACGATCCCGTGGTGGCTGAGCCAGAGCCCGAATTAGAGTCTGAGGATGAGCACCTTAAACCTGATGTTGAAGTAGAGATTAATCAAGTTGAGTCTGAACAAAAGACGGTTCTTGACACCGATGTAACGCTAGAGGTGCATGATGTTGTAGAGCCAGAGCCAGAGCCAGAGCCAGAGCCAGAGCCAGAGCCAGAGCCAGAGCCAGAGCCAGAGCCAGAGCCAGAGCCAGAGCCAGAGCCAGAGCCAGAGCCAGAGCCAGAGCCAGAGCCAGAGCCAGAGCCCGTTGTCGCCCCTGTGCTGGCCAAAGCTGAGCCAGAAGAAGCGCCGGAGCAACGGAAAAAACGTTTATTTGATCGTATTCGCAGTGGCTTAAGCCGCACAAAAGAGAATCTGACCTCACAAATCAGTGAGCTCTTTGGCAGCAGCAAGGAAATTGATGACGATTTATTAGAAGAGCTCGAAACGCTTCTACTCACGGCCGATGTCGGGATGGATGCGACCACGGCGCTGATGGCACGTTTAACCGAAAAGGTCGCACGTAAGCAGCTTAAGGATCCTGACGCCTTGAAAGTGGCGTTAAAAGCTGAACTCATTGAGCTCTTGAGCCATGTTGAGCAAGGTTTAGTTTTGCCCGCTGCAGATAAACCCCAAGTGATTTTAGTTGTGGGCGTCAATGGAGTCGGTAAAACAACAACCATCGGCAAGCTTGCCAAGCGTTTTCAAGCGGAAGGGAAATCGGTTATGTTGGCGGCAGGCGATACCTTCCGTGCGGCGGCGGTCGAGCAGTTACAGGTTTGGGGTGAGCGCAATGCAGTCCCCGTTGTGGCGCAACATACGGGTGCTGATTCAGCCTCAGTAATTTTTGATGCACTACAGTCTGCTACGGCGAAAGGTATTGATGTGTTGATCGCCGACACGGCCGGTCGATTGCAAAATAAAGAAAACCTGATGAATGAGTTGGCCAAAGTGGTCCGAGTCATGAAGAAAATTGACCCTGAAGCACCGCATGAAGTAATGCTGGTGTTGGATGCTGGAACCGGACAGAATGCGATCAGCCAAGCCAAGCAGTTCCAAGAGGCAGTGGGTGTAACAGGCATTACACTGACCAAACTGGATGGCACGGCTAAGGGTGGAATTATCTTTGCAGTTGCAAAACAATTTGGTTTGCCGATTCGCTTTATTGGTGTAGGTGAGCAAATTGATGACCTTCGGCCCTTTGCCGCAGATGAATTTGTTGCTGCATTGTTTGACTGAGGCAGGGTATGGCGGCCATTCAATTTCTTAATGTCGGTAAGCGCTATTCGGAAGGGCATGACGCACTGATTGGTGTCGATTTTACGCTGGCATCGGGTGAAATGGCTTTTTTAACGGGCCACTCCGGTGCGGGTAAAAGCACCTTGCTTAAGCTGATCATGCTGATGGAGCGGGCAAGTCGAGGTCATGTCTTGGTGGGGGATGAGGACTTAGGAGAGCTGCCTAGGCGTCTAGTGTCTTGGCATCGACGCAGAATCGGTGTGGTATTGCAAAACCATCAGCTCTTATTCGACCGCTCTGTCTTTGCCAATGTTGTGATGCCTCTGGAAATCGCCGGTTACGCTCCCGAAGACGCGGCCCGGCGTGTTCGGGCCGCGTTGGATAAAGTCGGGTTGCTCAATCGAGAAAAACACAATCCGATCACCCTATCGAGCGGTGAACAACAGCGTGTGGGTATTGCACGAGCCATCGTGCATAAACCGCAAGTGCTCTTGGCCGATGAACCAACAGGAAACCTAGACCCCGAATTGTCTGAAGGTGTGATGCGTTTATTTGAGCAGTTCAATCGGATAGGGACAACGGTTTTAATTGCAAGCCACGACCTGTCCCTGATTCATCGTATGCGTAAGCGAACCTTGGTGCTTAAAAATGGGAGGCTCATCTCCGGTGTCTAAACACGATATGAATCAAGGTCGCACAGCACCTCGTCGAGGAGCTCAACGCCATCACATCAGTTTTAAGGCCAAAAGCCATGGTTGGTTGCGCCACAATCGCGTTGTCGCGTTGGATGCCTTGCGCCGCATGTTTCTGACGCCTGTTGCCACACTGATGACCTTGGCTGTCTTGGCCGTGTCCTTGGCGTTGCCTGGCTTTCTCATGACGGCTGTTAATAATATCCAGCAGTTTAGTCAAGGCTTTGACGCCAATCCACGCATCGCGCTCTATCTCAAAACCTCGGTGTCTGATGCTCGAGCAGAACAGTTTAGTTTAGAGCTGATGCTCAATCCGGCGTTGTCCGGTGTGGAGCTGATTGATCGAGAAAAAGGCTTACAGGAGTTCTCATCCTACTCGGAGTTTGCCAATCTGTTGTCTCTGTTTGACAGCAATCCTTTACCCGCTGTCGTCTTGGCCTTGCCGCTGGATCACAGTCCGCACATGCTGCAGGCTTTACAAAGTGAATTGCTGGCATTGCCCGAGGTTGAAGAAGCACAATTGGATTTAGAGTGGATCCAGCGTCTCAATGCCTATGTTGTCCTAGCCCAGCGTTTTAGCTGGGTATTAAGTGCTTTATTAGGCTTGGCTGTATTGCTGGTTGTGGGGAATACGCTGCGCATGCTGTTAGAAAACCGACGAGATGAAATTTTGGTTGCCAAGTTGGTGGGTGCAACAGATGCATGGGTAAGGCGTCCATTTTTATACTCTGGATTCTGGTATGGTCTTATGGGTTCCATCTTGGCAATTTTTATGGTCAGTTTTGCCATCCATTTGATTGACCAGCCCGTAACTGAGCTGATGAGTTTGTATGCCAGTCGTTTTGAGCTCGAAGGGCTCGGATTCAAAGGCGGACTCACTCTGATGGCGGTGGGCTCTACTCTAGGTCTTTTAGGTGGTTTTTTATCCACTGGCCATCATTTGCGTGAAATAGAACCAGATGATCGTTAGGCACTTGCAATTTTACTCGACAGCCGCTATTTTTTAGCTCGCTAAGTCAGGCTCAGAATGGAACTTTTAGTGCCAGATCCTGTCTTAGTGGGAGTTAATCATTGAGTGATAAAAGAGGTTACTTATACATGGGCACAAGCTTACGAGTTGTTGAACATCTATCTCCAGGTGGCAACGTTAATGCTTATGTTCAAACCGTTAGTACTATTCCTATTCTGAATGCAGATGAGGAAAGGGAACTCGCTGAGCGTTTACATTATCAGAATGATCTGGAAGCCGCTCGCCAGTTGGTATTATCTCACTTAAGATTTGTTGTGCATATTGCCAAATCCTATTCTGGTTATGGATTGCCACTAAGCGATTTGATTCAAGAAGGAAACGTCGGTTTGATGAAGGCGGTAAAACGCTTTGATCCAACGGTGGGCGTTCGTCTGGTTTCCTTTGCTGTGCACTGGATCAAAGCTGAAATGCATGAGTTCATTTTACGCAACTGGCGCATTGTTAAAGTCGCGACGACCAAAGCTCAACGTAAACTTTTCTTCAACTTACGTTCGCAGAAAAAAGGTCTAGGCTGGATGACAAATGATGAAGTCAATGCCGTTGCCGCCGATCTGGGCGTGGATTCTGTTGTCGTGAGACAAATGGAAGGCCGGATGGCATCCTCAGATACCGCCTTTGATGCACCCGTCGGTGAGGATGATGAATCGGTGAATAGCTGGTCACCGGCACAATACCTCGAAGATGAGTCGGCTGATCCTGCACTTCAATTAGAAGAAACAAACTGGGAAGAGTCTTCGCAGCAACAGCTCATGTCTGCGATGGAATCCTTGGATCAGAGAAGTCGGGACATCTTGGCGCAGCGTTGGTTGGTCGATGACAAGGCGACATTGCATGACTTGGCAGCGAAGTACAATGTATCGGCTGAACGTATTCGCCAGCTCGAAAAAAATGCAATGAAAAAACTGCGTGATGCGATGGTGCTTGTAGCCTAAAACCTTACGCAAAACCGTCTAGGTTATCATTCAGAGCCGCTTTACAGCGGCTCGTTGGTATTTGAATGTCAACATCAAAAATTTTCAGTTTGGCTGCCGCCGTGTCGGGCTTTTTAGCGGTTGCTTTAGGCGCCTTTGGTGCGCATGCCCTTAAGGCACAATTAGAGCCATCGATGATGTCCGTTTATCAAACATCGGTTCAGTATCATTTCTGGCACACCTTAGCCTTATTGGGTGTCGGTTTATATCATCAAGCGCGTCCAACGCGTTTGAGTGCTTGGAGTGGTGCTTTAATCCTGCTGGGAATGCTGTTGTTTAGCGGCAGTCTTTACTTGATGGCCATCCTCGATGTCCGTGCATTGGGTATGATCACTCCCATAGGGGGCGTTACATTGTTGGCGGGTTGGTTGACCTTGGCTCTCGCAGTTTGGCGCTCGTGATTCTGGTCGTCCTTCGTCTCAGTCAGTATAATACCCGGCATTAACCTGTCTGTTTAACTCGCATTAAACAGCTTAACTGACGATAGGCCTATGACTGACCAGCATACAGAAACACCTGAATCTCCAGAAAACACACCTGTATCGAAACCCTTGCGCAGCATTCGCAGCTTTGTTGTTCGCGCTGGACGCATGACCGAAGGTCAAGAGCGAGGGTTAAAAGATAACTGGCCAGCCTATGGATTAGAGTTGGCCGATGGAATGCTGAACTTTGAGCAGGTATATGGCCGAGAGGCGCCTGTTGTCTTGGAAATAGGCTTTGGCATGGGGGATTCTCTCCTCGAAATGGCGCGTCAAATGCCAGAGAAAAACTTTTTGGGAATCGAAGTTCATCCACCCGGGGTCGGGCGTTTGCTTGGCAGGCTGAATGAAGAGAAAATAACCAACGTACGTGTTTACTGTGATGATGCCATCGAAGTGTTAGCGCAGTGCATTCCAGATCAAAGTCTCTCTGCACTCCAGTTGTTCTTCCCAGATCCATGGCCTAAAAAGCGCCATCATAAGCGACGGATTGTTCAGTCTGAGTTTGTACAAAGTCTGCGTTCTAAATTGGTGTTAGGTGGCCATTTCCATATGGCAACCGACTGGCAGCCTTATGCGGAACATATGATGGAGGTGATGAGTCAGGCAGAAGGGTATGAAAATGCCGCAGGTGAGGGAGGTTATTCACCTCAGCCCGACTGGCGTCCTGTAACCAAGTTCCAGCGCCGAGGTGAGCGTTTAGGCCATGGTGTGTGGGATCTTATCTTTAACCGTATCGCTTAAGCCAAATGATTAAAGCCATCAAACCCTCTGTCGATCGATTTGATGGCGTTTAACATCTATAAGGCTTAGCAGTTAGGTCCTGCATTACGTCCCATTTTGCGCCCTTCACCTTTAGCTTTGAAGTGTCCGCTACGTCCTTCGCCTCGCATGCCCTGCATTTGTTCTAACTGTTCAGGCGTCAATATTTGACTGAGTTGCTCTTGATGTTGTTGTCTGAGCGTTTCACGCGTACGTTGGTGCTCGCTGTGCATGGCTTTCATTTGCTCAGCTTGCTCATCTGATAAGCTGAGCCGTGTTTTTAAGCGCTCTAGACGCTCGTCTTGACGAGCTTGGCGCTGAAGGTTTTGCAAGTCTTTGAATGCTTGAACTTGCTCTTCTGTCAAATTGAGTTGTTGCTGAAGTGTTTCAAGTGAAGCCGATCCACGCCCAATGTTCGGGTTGGCAACAGCGGCAACTGACATAGCACCTGTTATCAATAGGACTAAACTTGCAGATATGATTTTCGTCTTCATGGTGTCTCTCCTTTGTTTTGATGCGTTTAGTATGAGCAATCATTCTGCAAAGTAGGGTGAGGACAGCGTAAAGTTTGGTAAAGCTTGTTTTATAAATATCAGGACCTTTTATGATGTGCTGAAAAGGAGAAACGAATGACTGACGAACGCTTACTGCTGATTGATGATGATGTTGCACTCTGTGAATTGCTCAGTGACTATTTAAAGCATGAAGGGTATCGAGTTGATGCGGTTTACTCCGTTGATCAAGCCCTAGCGCGTTTAACGGAAGGCCCATCCTACGACCTACTGATTTTAGATGTGATGATGCCGGGGCGCACGGGATTAGAGTTGTTGCAAGAGTTGCGGCCACGTGTTTTAACGCCAGTGATCATGCTGACCGGGCGTGGGCAAGAAATTGATAAAATTCTGGGTCTTGAGATGGGGGCCGATGATTACATGGCAAAACCCTGTAATCCACGTGAATTGCTGGCACGCATACGTGCTGTGTTACGAAGAGGGCAATATGCATCGCTTCATCAATCCTCAATTGAGGCCGTGATTGCGTTGCATGGCATTGAATTAGATGCGGGACGCCGCACCGTCTCAGTTAAAGGTGAGCCGATGGAGTTGACTAGTGCCGAGTTTAACGTGCTGCATGAGTTAATGAAGCATGCGGGTGCTGTGTTATCGAAAGAGTTATTGACCGAAAAAGTCCTGCATCGAAAACTAACGGCCTATGATCGTGCACTGGATGTTCATGTCAGTCGTGTTCGGCAAAAGCTGGCACTGAGCTTAGGCGGCGATGTTGAGCTGATAAAAACCATCCGTGGGCAGGGTTATCTGTTGGTGAAGGAGTAAGGCATGAGATGGTATCAGCATCTCTTTTGGAAAATATTTGCCTCGACTTGGTTGGTCAGTACTCTTTTAATGGGTGGGTTAACCTATGGCTTGTTGACGCTCAGCGAGCAGCGTCATTGGCATGATGTGCTGCATACACGTGCTACCTCTGAAGCACAGTTTATCATTGAGCGTTATGAAGATGGATTGTTGTTTCTTAATGATCCTCGCCATGTTCGTGGCCGTCTTTCTCGAATATCTGTGCAAGTCACCGATATTGACGAAAATAAAGAACTTATCTCGTTCCGGCGCCACTTGCCACCAGAGGCTATTCTGAGTTTTACAATGGAAACGGATTCGGGAAAGCGTTATTTGGTTGAGATCCCCATCCCTCAAGAGCGATTCCATTTAGTACGGATGTTACGTTTTACACTGTCCATACAAATGATCTCTGTCATGTTGGTGGCGGGGCTAATCGCATTGTTGTTAAGCGTTTGGATTGTACGCCCGATTAATCAGTTACGGCAGCATGCTCGAAATTTATACGATCAGCAGAATTTAAGCAGCCGTGCAAAGGGGCGCTTAAGCCGGCGCACAGATGAAATAGGTGAGTTGGCAAGAGAGTTTAACCGGATGGCTGATTATGTTGAAAATACGCTTACGGATCGAGAGCGCTTGCTGCAGGATGTCTCTCATGAGCTGAGGGCTCCTTTAGCCCGCTTGCAAATGGCGGTAGGGTTGGTTGAGCAGTCGCTTGGAGAGGAGCACAAATCCTTAGTGCGTATTAATAAAGAGTGTGATTACATGAGCCGCTTAATTGACGAAATTTTGTCATTTTCTCGAATCGGCTGTGAAACACTCTACGAGCCCCCCTATGCACTATCTGTGCTATTGGAGCAGCTTTTACAAGATGTTCAGCCATTAAAGAAAGCGCATCGACTGTTAATCACGACTCCCTCTGATACGATGATGTGTAACTATCGAAATGAATTGCTGTTACGTATGCTCAGTAATGCTTTGGTGAATGCACTGAAATACACGCCACCTGATGGCGAAATTGAATTGAAGATTGAGCTGGAGGGGGAGCGATTGCATTTCAAAGTGCTCGATAACGGTCCAGGTGTCTCTGAGGAGCTATTAGAGACCTTAATGGAGCCTTTTGTGAGAGGAAAAACATCAGGGGTATCCGACGGATATGGATTGGGTTTGAGTATTATAAAAAGAGGTGCCGAGTGCTTTGGTGGTGAACTGAAGATAGCGAATCGAGTAGAAGGCGGGTTTTCTTTAGATATAGCTCTGCCATTTGATCCCATCAACAAGGTCTGTTGATAAAAAAGGTATAAGTTAGGGATTTCATGGGGGTTGTGTTAATTTTTTATATTTAATTCAATTGGTTACTTGTATGTCTGGGGTGGCTTTATTCTGTGGATAAGTCTGATGCAGACGCACTGCATCAGACCCAGTCTAGATTAAAGGGCATCTGGACCTGTTTCACCGGTACGAATACGAACCACCTGTTCTAAGGGGGTCACAAAGATCTTACCATCGCCAATTTTGCCAGTATTGGCCGTTTTAGTGATGGCTTCAATCACTTGCTCAATCATCGCATCATCAATAGCGACTTCTATTTTGACCTTGGGTAGGAAGTCAACAACGTATTCAGCACCTCTGTACAGTTCAGTATGACCTTTCTGACGGCCAAACCCTTTGACTTCAGTCACCGTGACGCCCTGAATTCCAATATCAGAAAGTGCCTCTCGTACATCGTCTAATTTGAAGGGTTTGATTACGGCTGTAATCAGTTTCATTCTATTCTCCTATAAATCCGGCCTGTGAGTTGGAAGCAGTGTCATAGCAATACCAAGGCAGTATTGAGATCAGTATACCTTGAATCCTTGTGCTAAGCATTGCTGAATCGAGCACAAAGCACAAGTACAAATGAAGTCCGCTCTTTGTTGATGCGCAGGCAATAAAAAAGGAGCTACGATGAGCTCCTTTTTATCTAAGGTGTTAATTACTTGCGAGTGGTTGCGAATTCTGGATAGGCTTCCATTCCGCACTCAGCAATATCGACGCCTTCGTATTCTTCTTCTTCAGATACACGGATACCCATGACTGCTTTCAGAATTACCCAGACGATCAAGCTAGCAATGAAGACCCAAGCAAAGATAGAGACCATACCTAGAATCTGAGCACCAAAGGTAGCATCTTCATTGCTAAGTGGGACAGCTAGAAGACCCCAGATACCCACGACACCGTGAACAGAGATGGCACCGACTGGATCATCAATTTTCAGTTTATCTAAGGTGATGATTGAGAAGACCACGATGAGACCACCGACGGCACCAATTAAGGCAGCGCCTGGAGCGGATGGTGCTAGAGGCTCAGCTGTGATGGCAACCAGGCCAGCCAGCGCACCGTTAAGCGCCATGGTCAGATCTGCTTTTTTGAACCACAGGCGAGCAAAGATCAGAGCTGCAATCACACCACCAGCAGCGGCTGCGTTGGTGTTGACGAACACTTGAGCGACGTTGTTGGCTGAATCAACATCCGACATTTTCAACTCAGAGCCGCCGTTGAAGCCGAACCAGCCCAACCAGAGTATGAAAGTACCGAGCGTTGCCAATGGCATATTGGCCCCAGGAATCGCATTGATTTGACCGTCTTTACCGTATTTGCCCTTACGTGCACCCAGTACTAGCACACCTGCTAATGCGGCGGCTGCACCTGCCATGTGAACGATACCTGAGCCTGCAAAGTCAGAGAAACCTGCTTCGTCCAAGAAGCCACCGCCCCAAGTCCAGTAACCACTGACTGGGTAGATGAAGCCTGTCATGACGACGGCGAATGCCAAGAAAGCCCAAAGCTTCATACGCTCAGCAACAGCACCGGATACGATTGACATACAGGTGGCAACGAAAACCACTTGGAAGAAGTAGTCAGAGCGAGCTGAGTAGTAAGGTGCATCTTCATCACCTGACAGTACATCCGCGACACTGTTTTCATCGCCAATTAAACCGCCAAGGCTTGGGAATATGCCGCCTGCATCTGAGCTGTACATGATGTAGTAACCGCATATCAGATACATTGTGCAGGCAATGGCGTAAAGTGCGACGTTTTTAGTCAGGATTTCTGTGGTGTTCTTGGCACGGACCAAGCCAGCTTCGAGCATGGCAAAGCCAGCGGCCATCCACATTACCAAAGCACCACAAATTAGGAAATAAAACGTATCTATAGCATAGGCAAGGTGTCTAACCTCGTCCGCGGTGGCGAGAATCATCTCTTCCATCGTTTAGCCCTCCATCAGGCGAAAAGTGAAAAATCGTATTAGAGTGCGTCGTGGCCGGATTCACCGGTACGAATGCGAATAACTTGCTCTAACGGAGTGACAAAAATCTTGCCATCACCAATCTTTCCAGTTTGAGCGGCTTTACTGATCGCTTCGACCACTTGGTCAACTACATCATCGGCAATCGCTGCATCAATTCTGACTTTAGGCAAAAAATCGACAACATATTCTGCCCCACGGTATAGTTCGGTGTGTCCTTTCTGACGCCCAAATCCTTTGACTTCAGTTACTGTAATCCCCTGAATGCCAATATCGGATAGCGCTTCCCTTACATCATCAAGCTTAAAAGGTTTAATGATCGCTGAAACCAGTTTCATAAGAATGTCTCCCCTGGATACAAAATGTTCAAACTCATACTCGTGTGTCCCCCCTGTGCACAGAGATGGGTTCGCTTGCCAATACAATAGCGAAACCTGTGCCAATAATTTATTGTGTATTCTTTTCAATGCATTAGATGTCTTTGCTGCTCAATGAGGGCTCGAATTACAGCTACATAAATGTTCAGTCGTATACTTTAGGTGCACTCAAATCGTGCATGCACTTAAATGGTGCAATTCTGCGTATGCACATTAGGATCAAGGTAAACCTGTGTCTTTAGATGCAGGCGGACGTCAGTTGAGGTAAGCTAGGCTGAATTACTCATGGGTCATCTAGTTTAGTCGGTCGTCGGCCAATCATTGGAGCAATGTCATGATTCATCAAAAACTGGCGGAAGGGTTCTCCGAACAACTGAGCCAATTCTTGAACGGTGCGAAAGAGTTACCGGGTCAAAAAGAGCTGCAACAGCAAATGAATACTCTGCTACAGGGGACGTTTAATCGGCTCGATCTTGTCACTCGAGATGAGTTTGAGGCGCAGAAAGCCGTTTTGCTTCGAACGCGTGAAAAGCTCGAAGCCCTGGAAGAAAAAGTTGCTCAATTGGAAATGCGTTTGGATATCGCCAGCCAAGTGGCGCAAACTGGGTCAACCACTACAGAAAGCTAGATTTTTTGCTTATTAACCAAGGAAGGTTTTTATGTCATTAGCGGTTCTATTTAGCCGTGCTCAAGTGGGCATTGAGTCGCCCCAAGTCGTTGTTGAGGTTCATCTCTCCGGTGGACTTCCCTCCCTATCCATTGTTGGATTGCCCGAAACCGCCGTTAAAGAAAGTAAGGAGCGTGTACGCAGTGCGCTTTTAACGGCAGGCTTTGAGTTTCCTCAGCGTCGAATTACCATAAATTTAGCCCCTGCAGACTTGCCAAAAGAGGGCGGTCGTTATGACTTAGCGATTGCAATTGGCATTTTGCAAGCATCGGGTCAGTTAAAGTGTAAATCGCTCGATCAATATGAAATGATTGCTGAACTCTCCTTATCGGGTGAGGTGCGTGCTATACGGGGTGCTCTGCCGGCATCCGTCGCCTGTGGGAAAGCAAAACGAAGCCTCATCCTACCCGATGCCTGTGCACAGGAAGCGCGCTTGATTGGGGATACCTGTGTCTTACCGGCAACTCATTTGTTGCAGGTGTTTGCACACTTACAGGGCAAACAACCAATAGAACCTTATGTTCCCTTGCCAGTTAACCTTGGCGTGACGACGGCCCCAGATATGGCTGAGGTCAAAGGTCAGTTACAAGCACGTCGTGCTTTAGAAGTTGCTGCAGCCGGTGAGCATAATATTCTATTCACAGGGCCACCTGGCAGTGGGAAAAGCTTATTAGCATCCTGTTTGCCGGGTATTCTGCCCGAATTGACGATGGATGAGCGCTTAGAAGTGGCCGCGATTCATTCCATCGCGGGACATCAGGTTGATGCGGCATGTGCAGGTATTCGTCCGTTTCGCAATCCGCATCATACCGCATCCGCTGTTGCCTTAGTCGGTGGAGGCTCTCATCCGCGGCCGGGTGAAATTTCGTTAGCCAATAAAGGCATTTTGTTTTTAGATGAGTTACCTGAGTTTCCCCGTCGCGTGCTGGATGTGCTGCGAGAACCCATCGAAACAGGCTCGATCATGATCTCGCGTGCCACCCGACAGGTGTGTTTTCCTGCATCGTTTCAGTTGGTGGCTGCCATGAATCCCTGTACCTGTGGTTATGCGAAAGATGGAACGGATCGTTGTAGCTGCTCACCTGATCAAGTACGGCGTTATCAAGGACGCGTATCAGGCCCCTTGCTTGATCGTATCGATATACAACTTTGGGTGTCGGCCTTGTCACCGGACACTTTGTTGAATCGCCAGTGTCCAGCTGAATCGAGTCTTGACGTGCGCAAGCGAGTCGTTGCCGCCAGAGAGAAGCAGTTGAGTCGTCAGGGCTTTAGCAACCGTCATCTGAATGGCCGCTTGCTGGATCAGCATTGTTTGTTGACAGACGATGGCCAAGGACTTCTGACCGCGGCAATGAAAAACTTCTCATTGTCCGCTCGGGGTTGCCATCGAGTCTTACGCGTTGCAAGAACTTTGGCCGATCTAGCAGGTGACGAGCAAGTGCAAACAATGCACCTGCTCGAGGCTTTGGCGTTTAGAGGGCAGTTGCAGCCAATTGCTGATTAAGCAGTTGAATAAACGCAGCCGCTGTAACAGGTGGGCTGTAATAAAAACCCTGCCCGAGAAGGCAGTCATGCTCGACTAAGAAAGCACGCTGCTGTTCATTCTCGACACCTTCAGCGATGATGTTTTTGTTCAGATTTTTACCTAATCGGATGAGGGTTCGGACAATTTCTTCATCGTCGGCCTGCTGGCCAATGCCTGCGATAAAAGAACGGTCAATTTTCAGCGTTGAGATGGGCAGTTTTTGCAGCATTGAAAAGGAAGAGTAGCCCGTTCCAAAATCATCCAGTGAGAACTCAATGCCCAAATCGGAAATAGCCTTCATACACTGAATGACGTGTGCTTCATCGGTGTATAAGGCCGTTTCGGTGAGCTCAAATTCTAACATTTGTGGTTGGCTAGGGTAGAGTGTGATCAAACGCTCAAGGGAGCTGACCAAATAGTCATCCTGAAACTGTCGAAAGGACAAGTTGACGCTGACATGTCCCTCTAATCCGGTTTGTTGAAATGCCCGGATATCCTTGCCTGCTTGTTCCACAATCCAATACCCTAGGGGTACGATAAGGCCTGATCGCTCACAGAGCTGAATAAAGTGATCGGGTAAAATAAGTCCCAGAAGAGGGTGTTGCCAACGAATTAACGCTTCAGCGCCAATTATTTTGCCGCTTTTAAGGCAGACACGAGGCTGGTAATACAAGCAAAACTCTTCTTTTTGCAAGGCTCGCCAAAGCTCAGGTTCGAGTGCGGCGGTGGTGCGCGAGTGTCGATCTAGATTGTCATCGTAAATGGCAAAACTATGTCCATGGGTGTGCTTTGCTCGTGTTCTGGCCAGATTGGCGTAATTGATTAGCTGATCAACATCTTGGTGGTGCTGGGGGGCTAACACGATGCCTAGACTGCAAAATAGAGACACCTCGTGTGACCCGATTTGATAGGCGGGCGCCAAGGTTTCTAAGAGGTGATCAATCAGATGTCGAACATCCTGTCGTCGAGTTTGTTTAGGCTCAAAGTGGACAATAAAGCAGAACTCATCACTGCCCATGCGTGAGACAAACGATGCGGGTGCAAAGTGCAGTAATCGTTGGGCTAAGGCCTTCACCAACGCATCTCCCATGGCTTGCCCATATTGATGATTCAGCGTCGAAAATCGATCAATGTCTAAGCTCACGAGTGCAAAGGGTGACGATAACTCCAGTAGTGTCTTTTGTAGGGATTTATAAAGAAAGGCTCGATTTCCAACCCCTGTAAGTGGGTCGTATCCATCAAATGGATAGGTAGGTTCTGGTGTCGGATCATCCATTGGCACAATTAAGTAACGTGTCGCCCCATGTTGTTTTGATTGACAAATGGCATCAATGGATGGAACGCGTGAAACAGACCCTATTTCAGATAAAAGTCGACAAAGCCTTTCGGTGATCTGGCTATTTTCGTTATTATCAACCAGAATCAGTTGGAATTCAGGAATAACAGGGTTATCCCTCTCAACAACTGGTGACATACAGTTACACCCTCGGTTATGCCTGCAGTCCTATTGCAGCCATACTCTGAAAACAACAGAGTCCATGTCATACTAGCGACTTAGATCAAATCAGAGGTTTGAGATTACCATGCTTAAGGCTCAACTCAAACAATTGTTTCGTACAAGTTAATGTGAAAAGTAGATGAATAGGCTAAACCCGCGACAAAAAGAAGCCGTGTTGTACATTGATGGACCCATGTTGGTGTTGGCCGGTGCTGGATCGGGTAAAACCAGTGTGATTACACGAAAAATAGCCTATCTCATCAATGAATGTGGCATTGAAGCCCGTCATATTGCAGCGGTTACCTTCACAAATAAAGCCGCACGTGAAATGAAAGAACGTGCCATGACCTTGCTGCAAAAAGGAGAGGGGCGTGGGTTGACCGTGTCTACGTTTCATAACCTGGGTTTAAATATTATTCGCAAAGAATACAAAGCCTTGGGGTATAAGCCCGGCTTCTCGATTTTTGATGATCAGGATACCAAATCCTTGTTAAAGGATTTGCTGTTGCATCAAGATGAGGATGCTGATCAGGTGGCCGATGTACAGCATAGGATTTCGGCTTGGAAAAATGAGATGTTGGATCCGCAGCAAGCGCTTTCGACTGCTTTGGTACCCCATGAGATCTTAGCAGCACGTGCGTACGAGGCGTATCAGCGGCATTTACGGGCCTACAATGCCGTGGATTTTGATGATTTAATTTTGACCCCGGTGCGCTTATTTGAGCGTAATCCTGAGGTGTTGGAGCGATGGCAGCGTAAAATTCGTTATCTGTTGGTGGATGAGTACCAAGACACCAACCTATCGCAATATCGACTGGTTAAGCAGCTGGTGGCGGGTCGTGGTGCCTTAACGGTGGTTGGTGACGATGACCAATCCATTTACTCTTGGCGTGGTGCTCGCCCTGAAAACTTGGTGCAGCTACAACAAGACTTCCCCAGTTTACGGATTGTTAAGCTGGAGCAAAACTATCGCTCTACGGGACGGATCTTAAAAGTTGCCAATATTCTGATTAATCATAATCCGCACGTGTTCGAGAAAACCCTCTGGAGCGATAAAGAATATGGAGAGCCGATTCGGATTATTCACAATCGTAACGATGATGCAGAGTCCGAACGTATCGCAACGGAAATTTTAGATCGGCATTTACGCCAACGTATTCCGTTTAAAGACTTTGCCATTCTTTACCGCAGCAACCATCAATCACGGATTTTGGAGATGAAGCTGCAGAGCTTTCAAGTGCCGTATAAATTGAGTGGGGGAACGTCTTTCTTCGCACGCGCAGAAATTAAAGATTTGATGGCGTATTTGCGATTGCTGATTAATCGGAACGATGACAATGCTTTTTTGCGCATCGTCAATCTACCACGCCGGGAGATCGGGCCGACGACGCTTGAGCGTTTGGGTGAGTATGCCAGCTCAAGGCAAATCAGCTTGTTTGAAGCCTGCGAAGAAATGGGATTGCAACAAGCCTTGCCTGCTCAAGCCTGTGAGCGGCTGCGTCGCTTCAGTCATTGGATAGCGCAGTTATATGAGAAGTGTCAGTCAGGTGATCCCATTGATGCCATACGTCAGATGATTCTGGATATGGATTATGAGGACTGGATCCGACAGAACAGCTCAAGCGAAGGGGTTGCTGAAAAGCGTATGCAAAACGTCTGGTTCTTGGTCGAATCATTAAAGAATACACTTGAGCGTTTGCAAGAAGAGGATCCCGATGCGGGGATCAATGATGCGGTGTCTCGTTTGATTCTGCTCGATCTATTGGATCGCCAAGAGGAAGAGGACGATTCAGATCGTGTGCAATTATTGACCTTACATGCATCAAAAGGGCTAGAGTTTCCTCATGTGTTTTTAATGGGGATGGAGGAGGAGCTGTTACCGCATCGCAATAGTATTGAGTCTGATACCATAGAGGAGGAGCGGCGCCTTGCGTATGTGGGCATTACACGTGCTCAAAAAACCCTCACCCTAACCCTGGCCAAAAAGAGACGGCAATATGGCGAATGGCAAGAATGTGCGCCAAGTCGTTTTATCGATGAGCTGCCGGCAGATGATTTAGAGTCAGAAGGACTGGGCGAGGTTTCTCCATCACAGAACTTAGCTCGAGGCCGTGCCACTATTTCAAGTTTGAAGAATCTATTTGACGATCTTTAGGAAAGATGTGTGAATAGCTGTCGATACCCTATCTAAGGATTAGGGTATCGACAGGTGTAGTGCAGAGCGACTTAGTCGTTGTCTAACATGTACTGAATTGTGCTCTGGATTTCGTCGTCAGAGCAGTCATTACAGGTTCCTTTAGGCGGCATGGCATTGATACCGTTAATCGCGTTTGCCATCAGTCCGTCCATTCCGTGATCGTTCAGTCGAGCGGTCATCGCGCCATCTCCGAACTTAGGTGCGCCCAAGATACCACTGCCGTGGCAAGCTGCGCAGGAGCGGTTGTAAATATCAGCACCAGAGCGACCCGCTGACGAAGACGCTGCCGCAGCAGCCGCTGCCGGCGTACCACATGTATCGTCTCCCTGGACACAGATTTGACCATGCGGCTTGATACGCTCGATGATGGCATCACGGTCTGCCGCTGCGTTAACAGCAGTGGCAAGAACCACGCCTAAACCAAGGGTGCACAGTGCAGAAGCAGCTTTTGCAACAAATTTGTTCACGTTGTAGACCTCATCACTCTTTTTAATAGTTTGCGTAGATGCCTATTGCTGTTCAGCCCTAAGAACAAAATCCATAGAGAGCAGAGCGTAGACAATACCGCTTATAAAATCAGTGGCTGATTATACCTGCAAATATCCCTTACGGAAATGCTGTGAAAATAGTTCTTAAGGCGTAAGACTTGGCAAGCTTAGATAGAATGCGTATTATTAGCGCCTCTTGAGTTATCTCTTCTTATGCGCCCGTAGCTCAGCTGGATAGAGTAGCAGGTTCCGATCCTGTTGGTCGGGGGTTCGAATCCCTCCGGGCGCGCCATAAGTGTTTGTTTTCTAAAAAATCCTTGTTTTTTCTGGTGAATTTCGGAAGCTGCTACTCTATCCAGCTGAGCCACGGGCGCGGGTTGAAGAGCTTTCAAAAGACGCAAAACCGCAGTTGGTCACAATCTGGTCACAGTGGAGGGTGGAAAGGGACCGGAGGAGTGGTTACCAAAACAACCTGTTAGTAGGTAAAAAAGAGTGGCACCATTGGGTGCATCGGCCACGGTAAATCGATAGTGAGTAAAGATATTGCCAACTGCATAACACGTCCTATAGAATAGTGTGCTTATAAAAGCATCCTTAAAAAGGGAGTGGGGTTGTGTTCATGACATTTGCTGAACTGAAGGCAAAAGCTAGAGCCGAGTCTCAAGAAGGTTCAGTTTCTAACAAAAGTGCCGAGAAGTTCCTTGTACGAATCAAGCCGAAAGAAGAGGCGTTTACGAAAGAAGTAAAGTCACAGGCTGCTGATGACGTCTTTATGGCCCGTACATATACACTTTAGTCTTTATTTTTACAAAAAGCGACCTTTTGGGTCGCTTTTTAATGGCAATAAGAAATGTTTCCGTACCTAGTATGCCAATTTTCACGGATGACTCTAAGCAATCTTGTTAAAGAATGTTTTGGCTCTAGTTTTCCTGATATTAATACCAAAAGCCAAATTAACTATATATTCAATTATCTTAAAGATCTCAAGGCAGAGTCCATCCTTCTCGAGTCTGACTATATTGACAAAGACTTTTTAGAGGACTATTCAAAATATTATGTAAAGTGTTTCCGTGATTATGGCTCTCGTTGCGCTAGAATACATTTTTTTAGCACCGAAATTGATCATTCCTATATTGACAAGGCCATAACCTATGGCGATTCAGAAAAAATTGAAAGGCTTAAGACATCCTATTTAGGTTTTATGGTTATAAAGCCTCTACCTAAGACCTTTATTGGAAAAACATGCTTAAAAGTTTATCCTGCATTTATAGACGATCCGAATAGAGTAATTCTAACAAAAGCTTATAATATTAACTTATTCGGTATAAGTTTAGATGTTAATTCCATCGCCTTTCAAGAGCAAGATCGGGTCTTGTCGGCTTGTGCTACTACAGCTATCTGGTCATCTTTACATGCTTTGAGCTGGAAAAATGTTAGGGATGTGCCATCCTGTGGAGATATTACAGTCTCAGCAATCAATCATATCAAAGACTCAACAAATAGTTTTCCAAATAATGGGTTAACTAATAAACAAATTTTGCGAGCTCTTGATGTAGAAAATCTAAGGCATCATAGGATAGATGTAAAATCAATGTCTGATAAGGATTTTCTCAGGGTTGTTCGTTTTCATTTAGATAGTGACCTTCCAGTTATTCTGGGAGGGAGGGTTTTCGAGAAAGACAAAAAAAATTGTCTCCGTGATATTGGTGGGCATGCTGTAACTGTGCTTGGTTATAACAACTCTGCCGACCGTCGTTCAATTTATATTCATGACGATAGAATTGGTCCTTTTGCTAGAGCCGCAATTGAAGCGCTATCCGAACATAAAAGTGGAGATTATCTTGGTAAGGGGTGGTGCCTAGTATTACAAGAAAAGGACGGTGATTCTAATTGGAAGGCCCCACATCAAATTATTATTACTGAAAGCTTAATTATTCCAAGCTATAAAAAAAGTAGAATCCCTGAGTTCTATGTTAGAAATACATGTGAATGTATTTTGGAGGCTTATAAAAGTTACCTTGATGTTCAGGGTTTTGACGGGAGTAAAGCGGCGGACTATCCTGGTGATTTAACTTATAAGATCAAGATTGAAAATATTAGTGAAATTAAAAAAAGAATAATCGAACTAGATGTTTTTAATAAAAAGGATGTTTTATTTAAAAGCTTGGCTCGCTTTCAATGGGTTGCATCGTTCAGACTAGGTGATGAAAAAGTTTTTGATATTCTTTTTGATGCAACAGATATACCTCAAGGGGACGCTGTTTCTACTCTAATAATCTATGAAAGTGAAAATTTCAATTTTGTAAGGGATACCCTTATTCCATATTGCGATAAAGGAATACTAGAAGAGAGGTTTAATGGTGATAACTTTTGCGGTTCGCTATTACGGAACCTTAGAGCTGAACCCAAAAATCATCAATCATATCTGAATGAAGAGTACGGGGAGCTTCGAGCTCCAAAATACATCACTGAGAAAGAAGCTCAACACCATGCCGAAGATGGTAATAATATAAAGGTTTATTTTGGTTCATCTGGCAAGTCGATAAACGATGAGCTAGATTTTGCTAGCCTGGAAAAGTTAATTTGGGCAATTTCTCATGAAGGGGCGCTTATTATCGGTCAGGAAGGTGATGGTCTTGGGCATCCAAGTATAACTGGCATGAAGCCAGCTCGGATTGCTGGTGACCTTATATGGTCAGAATATGGTAAATGGAAAATTAATTCAAAGTCAGGTCGTTATAGTGGAGATTACCCTGATGCTAATACATTGCTTGCCAATGCACTCAACAAGTTTCAGGATGTATTTCCTGGCTCTAGGGATAATATTGAGATAGTGACATTTCCTTATCAGAGTATCCTTTTTAAATTAGAGGAACCGCATCCTATTCCTTTCAGTCTTAGTATCTTTAAAAAAGGTGGGAAGATAATGAGTATTAATGAAGTGAGTATTGATGAACCGTTGTTGTCACCTGTATTGAGTAAAAGGGTTAGTTAGCCATTTGTTACCCAAGTGACTATCAGATCGAGACACCGTTGCTCATCCGAACTCAAATCATGAAGGGAACCCAGTAACCATGCTGGCTCCCATGTGTTCTATCAGCGCCAGCAACCCTCAAAAAATCACTCTGGTCACAATCTGATCACACTGGTCTCAAATTTCACCCGACACCGTGTGACCGGTCTCCTAGAATCACATCATCTTAACAACTTGATTATGAGTTGTCGGAGCATTCAATGGCAACAGTCCGTAAGTTACGCAGCAAGTGGCAGGCACAAGTTCGAGTCAAAGGATATAAACCACAAGCCAAATCCTTCACCCTGAAATCCAGCGTGGTGTGTTTGTGGATACGGTTGTGGCTGAGCGTATGGCTGTTAGAGACGCGATAGAGTGTTATCGGTGTTGGTATCAAGGCTATTCCGAAAGATATTATGGCCGTTAAAGCCAGAGCTCAGCCATTAGATTACGGGCTATGGGGAAGGCATAGGGCTTGCGATTCATGACAAAGTTGCTGATAGGTATTGATTGGGGTAATTGTGCCATAATTCCTATGTGGAGTAGTGATCTGAACCACATTTGTGAACTCCACAAATTTCTCGAAAGATTGAATGAAAACTTAGCGATAGATTGCACGAACCTAGCGGAAATCTTACTGAAATCTTTACTTCGTGCCTGATCTTCCTTATTAAGCTAATCCGTTATTGGCTGAACTGAGACGACTTTTTACCGCTTATACCCGCGTAGTGTGAACGGATTAGGGCTATATCGGCATCTGCATTGCCTGTCGTGGTAAAGGTACCGAGGAAGCCACCGCGCTTGCGCTTAAAATCCAGAAATCCCATCAGAATCGGTACGCCTGCACCATGGGCAATATGATAGAAACCGGTCTTCCAGTTGTCGACCTTACTGCGTGTTCCCTCTGGAGGAACAAGCAGAAACATCTGCTCGCTGGCGTTCATCTCGTCGATAGAAGCCTGCACCATATTATTGGCTTTCGAACGATCGACTGGCAATCCCCCCATCCACATCATCAGATGCCGGAAGGGTGGTTTGAAGATACTGTCTTTGCCCATCCAGTAAATTGGTGCTTTGATCACGAACGCAACCATCAAGGTAAAAGGTAAGTCCCAGTTGCTGGTGTGCGGTGCGGCAATCATCACGCACTTTTTCAGATCAGCAGGAATCGCCCCTTCAACTTTCCAGCCAGCAAGACGCAGCGTAATAACCGAAATGGCACGTAAAAGGTGCCGAACAACAGGCGTGTCGAACATTGTACGGTGCATAATAATCCTATTGGCAATGATTCTTAGCAGGTTAATGTCCTTCCTTGGCAGCAGCTTCGCATCATACGCATCTTCGTGACGTGGATAAAGCAGTCGGTTGACCATGATTCTTTTGACGAGATTAGAGTGGTCGGACATGGTTTGTCTTACGAAAATCCTCGACTCCCTCTGAAACCTCTCTTCTTTTAAGGTGTTGTCTTTATCGAGAAGTGCCGTCTGCATCCTTGAGTTCTGCTAATGCAAGGGTGAGATGCTCACACAGAAATTGCCAGACTTCATTGACCGCACGACTTCGTGCTTGTTTACCTAAACACACTAAGTGAATAGGAGCTGCATCGGTGTGCTGCCATTGCACTAATACAGGGACGAGTTTTTCCGCTGCGCGCTCAGGCAGGATTAAAGTTGGGTCGACCCGAATGACCCCCATGCCCATACACGCCAATTCGACTAAGGTGCGGGCATCGTCAGTCGCGATAGAGGGCGAGATCTGCAGCGTTTGGATCTCGCCATTTGGGCTGCGAAAGTGCCAGTGATCCATGGCCAGTTTTTGATGCCGAAAAATTAGGCATTGATGAGAGGCCAAGTCATCGGGCACCTCAAGCTGGGGTGCGTGCTTAAGATAATCCGAGCTGGCGAAGCACGCCCATGATTTGGTGCCGACACGGCGTGCAACTAATGATGAATCAGGTAATTCTCCAACTCGAAGCGCGATATCAATCCCAAGTTCAATCAGGTTAATGACTCGATCATCAAGATTGATTTCTGGCACGATCTCAGGGAAACGCTGCTTTAAGCGAGGCAGTAAAGGCAATAAATAACGCTGACCTAGGATGGTTGAGATACTTATTCTCACAGGTCCACTGGGTTTAGCGTGCGCTTGCTCGGTTAGCTTGACGGTATTGCTAAGCAGCTCAGTTAGTGAGTCGGTGATGGCGAGCAACTCTTTGCCTGATTCAGTTAAATTTAGCTGACGAGTGCTGCGTTGTAATAATCTAAGCCCAAGCTGATTTTCAAGCTGGGCAATTCTTTTGCTAACAGAAGAACGGGGTAGTTGCAGTGCATCTGCGGTTGCTTGAAAGCTGCCTAACTGAGTGACACGACGAAATATATACAAATTAGGCAATTGCAGATGCAATGTGCTGGTATCGATATTCATATACATTCCTATATGGAAACAGTGAGTTTCTCTTTTCGTGCCTTATTGGAACCTATTTTGCGAGGTATGCTTTTCTTCGTCAACACTAAATACTCAGGAAAGCACGCATGCAAACTACGACTCAAACCAAAACGATATTAATCACCGGTGCCACCGCTGGTATAGGCTTGGCTGCCGCCCAATCTTTATTACAACAGGGTGCTCGATTAGTCATCACAGGGCGTGATCAAGAGCGTTTAGATCACGTTGTTACGATGCTGGGTGGGAGTGTCATTCCAATGCTGTGTGACAGCGCCAATATTGAACACATCCAGCAAATGGCTAGTCAGCTACAACAAGACAATATCAAGCTTGATGGTTTGATTTTAAATGCGGGGGTGTTTTACCCTGCACCTTTTGAACAAATGACAGTCGATAATTTTAACACCACCATGGCTATTAATTTTAGCGGTCCAGTGTTCACCCTGCAGTCCTTGCTACCCTGTTTAAACAACCCGAGTAGCGTGGTGTTTATTTCAACTGTCGCAGTGCAAAAGGCATTTTCCGCCGCTGGTGTTTACAGCGCTAGTAAAGCTGCGTTCGAAGGATTTGCAAGGGTGTTAAATCTGGAGCTCGCCGTGCGGAATATCCGTATTAATTCGATTCGTCCAGGTGTCACTGCAACTGAAATCCAATCAAAAGCAGGAATGGATGATGCCACCATTAGTGACTTTTTTGAGTCATTAAGCAGTACGCCCGTAGGCAGAGTGTTAACGCCATCGGATATCATTCCTGCCATTAACTATCTAGTTTCGGATGCCAGTATGGGTCTACGAAATGCTTACATAGATATTGATGGTGGATTTGGGCTTTAATAGAAGAGTTAGATGTGGGCATGAGTATGGCGGTGAAGGAACACAAGAAAGCTGGATGGCCCACTTTTACGATAAAAAACATGTAGGCTTCTGTATCGTTTATAATTCTGCTAATGTTTCGATCAAGACTGTCTTAGTACCATCACTTTGGGTGTTTTTACTGAAAAAATGGCGGTCTCAAGCGTCCGGTAAATGGAGTGTTTTGATGAATGAGGTGATGGCTCGGTTACGCCAATTCCGGGATGATAGAGACTGGAAGCAGTTTCATAATCCCAAGGATCTGTCTATGGCTCTGAGTATTGAAGCGGCGGAGTTACTGGAACTTTTCCTTTGGAAGTCGCCGGAGCAGGCCGACACAAACAAGGTTAAGGAGGAGTTGGCCGATGTCATTGCTTACGCACTTCTGTTGGCTGATCACTATGACTTGGATATCGAAAAGATTGTTATCGATAAGATCGCGCTGAACGAGCAGAAATATCCCGTCAGTAAAGCAAAAGGCAAAGCAACCAAGTATACCGAGCTATGAGTCATTCGCCGATGGTTGAAGTAAAACGTTACCCCTTTAGTCGGGAAGCGCTTAATGATTTGCGCGAAAACGCTTTTGCTACCAGCAATTGGCCTCTGGTATACATCCTCAGTGACGAAAAACAATTACGAGCTTATATAGGCGAAACCGCCGATACGCTCACCCGTATGAGTACGCACTTCAAGCACGACGAGAAGCAGTTGTTAACAGCTGTTCACTTGATTACCAGTGAGTATTTCAACAAATCCGCCACCTTGGATGTTGAGTCGATGCTGATTAAATACATAGCGGCTGATGGTAAGTATAACCTGCTGAACGGTAACCTCGGGTTGGTTGATCACAACTATTACCAGCGCGGCTCCCTGTACGATGAAGTGTTCCGAGAAGTCTGGAACCGTCTGATTGCCTGTGGTGTGGTGTCCCGAAGCCTCGACTATCTCGACAACTCAGATGTATTCAAATACTCCCCTTACAAATCCCTGTCCTTTGATCAACGGCAAGGCCTGCTAACTATCATGCATGAGCTGCTTAACCCTGATGTCAAGAGTATCGTGGTTGAAGGGGGAGCTGGGACGGGTAAGTCCATTTTAGCGATCTTTCTGTTCAAGCTGCTTCATGCAGAAGATCACAGAGTAGAGCTGAGAGAGTTCACCGATGATGAGGCCGAGATTCGTTCGTTGCTGGCTGCGCTCAAGCACAGAATACCCAAACCAAAGATGGCGCTTGTGGTACCGATGACCTCGTTCCGGACTACCCTTAAAAAAGCCTTCAAGCATGTAGTAGGACTTAGTCCAAAGATGGTGATCAGTCCATCTGAGCTTGCTAATCAGCACTATGACATCGTACTGGTGGATGAGTCCCATCGCTTACGCAAACGTAAGAACCTTGGTGCTTATTTCGGCAGCTTTGATAAGGCTTGTGATGCACTGGGTATGGATAAATATAGTTGCAGTGAAGTGGATTGGGTCTGCCAACAGTCTGATAAATCTATTTTCTTTTATGATCAGGGCCAATCGATCAAACCTTCCGATGCGGACGTAGCGGATTTCCAGCGCCTAAAGTCGTCCAAGGGCTCGGTGACGCATCAATTGCTGTCTCAGTTTCGGGTGAAGGCAGGACAACCCTATGTTGAGTTCATCGATAAGCTGCTTAATTGCTGTGTTGATGATGTAGCTGTGTTTACCGCTAAAAACTACGAGTTTGAGGTGTTTGACTCGCTAGAGGATATGGTCAATATCCTTTATGAGAAGGAGCGACAGGTAGGATTGTCTCGGATGATTGCTGGTTACGCCTGGCCTTGGGTATCCAAAAAGGATATTGCTGCCTATGACATTGTGATTGGCGATGTTCATTTGCGTTGGAACAGCACAAACACAGACTGGATCAACAAGGAAAATTCACATAAGGAAGTCGGTTGTATTCATACAACTCAGGGTTATGATCTGAACTATGCTGGCATCATATTTGGTGAAGAGATTCGGTATGATCTTCAAAGTCAGTCCATAGTGATCGACAAAGGCAACTACTATGACCGGACGGGTAGGCAAGGCATCGAGGATCTGGGAGAGCTGAAGCAGTACATCATCAATATCTATCGGACTATTATGATGCGAGGTATCCGCGGAACCTTTGTTTATGTCTGTGACGCTGCTCTGCGGGATTACTTTAAACAATATATTCCAGTTCACAGTACTGGTGAGATGCAGGCTACGAATACCAACGTGGTAGACCTTAAGCCGTATGTGAATGCTGTGCCGCTGTTTGACTTACAAGTTGCTGCTGGTAATTTCAGTGATATTCAGTTCGCTGAACACCTGGATTGGGTTGCCGTCCCCGAGGGCACACGATTGAGTGAAGGAATGTTTGCCTGTAGGGTCATTGGCGAGTCTATGAATCGAGTTATTCCGAATAATGCCTTATGTTTATTTCGTGTGGATAGTGGTGGAACCCGAAATGGGAAGATAGTCTTGGTGGAATGCATTGATGTTGTTGATGCAGAATCCGGCTCACGATATACCGTCAAGGTTTACGAAAGTTTTAAATCTGAGGGTGAAGGTAGCTGGTATCATACCCGTATTCTGCTGAAGCCTAATTCCTACGATGATAGCTTTCAGTCCCTTGAACTAATTGACGATGAGGGCATGCAGTACCGAGTTGTAGGAGAGTTTGTACGCGTTCTTGACCAATAATCTTTTCTCTCGAATGTTTTTCTGTAATACGGATACGTCGATCATTTTAGGAAAAACTCCTATATACACTCCAAGGCGAATCACAGAAAATAGCATCAAGACAGAGCGCAAAGGATTGCGGTAAGCTCACAGGATGTGAGCCTCTGTCCTTTCATGGATGGTTAAGGCTGCAAGGACGCAGCTGCACGGATGCAGTTCCTACTTTATCTACGCTCCCCCAGCCCGCATTATCTTCCGGCTCTAGCAAATGCGCCACAGTTCTGAGCCGAACCTTGCAGTTTCTTTTTCTTGCCTGTGCTAAGGATTTTCCTCTGCTCTTCTAGACGACTAAAGGCTCTAAGGTGATATAATCACATAAAGCTTCAAGGTATTTGATGGCAACTTGTGCGCTTGGCAAGCTGTTTATTGCAGACGTTAAACGTCTTAACAAAAAACATAATAAGGAACAGTAGATGACACACTTGGGTACGTTATACATCCTTTCAGCCCCATCTGGTGCTGGTAAGACAAGCTTGGTTCGTGCTTTATTGGCAGAGGATCAGCAGGTCCGAGTGTCTGTTTCTCATACAACGCGTGCCATGCGTGTTGGCGAAGTCGAGGGGCAAGATTATAACTTTGTCTCGCATGATGAATTTAATGCCATGATCGAGGCCGGGCAGTTCCTTGAGTTTGCGGATGTCTTTGGAAATAAATACGGAACCTCTCAGGCTTGGGTTGTCGATCAGCTTAAGCAGGGTGTTGATGTTATTCTTGAGATCGATTGGCAAGGGGCCGCACAGGTTCGCCATTTAATGCCAGAGGCTGTGTGTATCTTCATTTTACCTCCGAGTCGAGACACGCTTTTACAGCGGTTGAATGCACGTGGGCAAGATTCTGAAGACGTCATCGCAGGGCGAATGGCTGAAGCGGTCAGCGAGATGAGTCACTACCCAGAGTTTGATTACTTAATCGTGAACGATGATTTTTCGACGGCACTACGCGACCTACACAGCATCTTTGTTGCTCAGCGCTTAAAGCAATCATATCAGCAGGTGCGTTACGCCTCCCTATTGACAGATCTCTTGTCATAGTAGGCTTCATTGCTTATACTAATACGTTCGATAAAACTGTTTAATTTTTCTGAGGTTGTTATGGCCCGAGTTACTGTAGAAGATTGTCTTGATAACCTAGAAAACCGTTTTGAGTTGGTGATGGTGGCGTCAAAGCGCGCTCGTCAGTTGGCAACAGGCGGTAAAGACCCCAAGGTCGATTGGGAAAACGACAAGCCAACAGTTGTCGCGCTACGTGAAATTAGCGCAGGTCTGATTGATAGAAGTATTTTAGATAATCTAAACGACCACTAAGATACATTTCCCTCTTTTACTCATCCTATTTATGCGGCATCATCATCCATTCAGACAAATGCTTCGTACCTTTTTTGTCTGTTAATGGGAGCGTGAATGCCGAATATCGATGACTTATCTCAGCGCCTGACGGATTATCTGGACACAGATCAGATCAAACAGGTCAGGCGCGCCTATTTCTATGCTGAACAAGCGCATGATGGACAGCGTCGCAAGAGTGGGGAACCTTACGTTACCCATCCGCTAGCGGTTGCGTCGATTTTGGCGGGCATGCATATGGATCATCAAAGTTTGATGTCCGCGATGTTGCATGATGTCATCGAAGACACCGAGATTTCCTATGAAGGGATTTCTGAACAGTTCGGAGGTGCCGTTGCTGACATCGTCGATGGTGTGTCCAAGCTCACGCATTTGGAAGTTGAAACACGAGCCGAAGCTCAGGCTGAAAATTTCCAAAAAATGGTCTTGGCAATGGCGGAAGATATTCGCGTGATTATCGTGAAGCTGGCAGACCGCTTGCACAACATGCGTACCTTAGGTGCGATGCCGCCTGTTAAGCAAAGGCGAATCGCTCGGGAAACCTTAGACATCTATTCGCCCGTTGCCGCCCGTCTAGGAATGCGAGATGTGCAAGTTGAATTAGAAGACCTCGCCTTCCAAGCCTATCATCCCATGCGTTCGCGCCATATTCGTCGCGCTGTGGTCAAGGCGAGAGGACAGCGAAAGGACATCATCTCCCAAGTCGAAAAGGCCATTCAAGCGCGTCTGCAGCTCGAAGGGCTAAAAGGCACAGTCTCTGGCCGTGAAAAGCACCTCTATAGTATTTATCGTAAGATGAAGACACAGCGAAAAACCTTTGTCGACATTATGGACGTGTTTGCCTTTAGGATTGTGACCGACACAGTTGATGATTGTTATCGGATACTTGGAGCGGTGCATAACCTATACAAGCCAGTGCCGGGACGTTTTAAAGACTATATTGCCATTCCCAAGGCGAATGGCTACCAGTCTTTGCACACAGACCTCTTCGGTGCGCGAGACATCACGATTGAAGTTCAGATTCGAACCCGCGAGATGGATGCTGTTGCCAGTCAAGGCATCGCAGAACACAGTCACTATAAAATGTATGGGGATTCGGCGAGTGCTGTGGGTTCCTATAACCGTGCCCGCAAATGGGTTCAAGGCCTGCTGGAAATGCAGCAAAGGGCTGGCGACTCAATGGAGTTTATTGACCACGTCAAAAAGGATTTATTTCCAGATGAGGTCTACGTGTTTACGCCTAAGGGGCGTATATTAGAATTGCCGAGAGGGGCGACTCCAGTTGATTTCGCTTATGCAGTGCATACAGATATCGGTAATTCCTGTGTGTCCTGTCGCATCAATCGCCGTTTAGCGCCTTTATCCCAGACCCTTGAAAGTGGACAAACAGTTGAAATTGTCACCACGCCTCGAGCGCAGCCAAATATGGCTTGGCTGAATTTCGTGGTAACAGGAAAAGCGCGTGCCAGTATTCGTCATTTCTTAAAAAATCAACAGCGCCATGAATCTGTTGAACTTGGGCGACGTTTGTTGAATCAATTTTTGAGTAATTATGGCTCGAATGTTGACAAAATTGAACCGCAAAAGTTGGATGAACTGCTGCGAGAGGCTCAGTTAAATTCGCTGCAAGATTTATTTGAAGAGATTGGTATGGGTCATCGTATGGCCTATGTAGTGGCACGTCGTTTAAGGCCTGACGTTCAATCCGATGAAAATGCAGAGATTCAGCCAGACCCCAAATCGCGCCCGATTGCGATTAAAGGAGCCGAAGGCATGGTATTGCAATATGCAAAATGTTGCCAGCCCATACCGGGGGATAATATTGTTGGCCATATTAGTACGGGTAAAGGCTTGGTCGTACATCGGGCTGATTGTGGTAATATCGGTGCGCTTCGTGATGATCCCGAAAAATGCATTTACTTAGAATGGTCGCAAACAACCAATGAAGAATACGCAGTGACGCTTGTGCTTGAAGTTGAATCACAACGCGGCATCATTGCAAATCTGGCATCGGCGGTTTCAGCAGCGGATGCGAATATTTTAAAAATAGACAGTGGCGAAAAAGAGGGGCAGATGTGCAGCGTGCAGTTGGTTTTGGCTGTGACGAATCGTGTACATTTGGCAAGGATTATACGCAATCTGCGTCGTTTACGTTCGGTATTCCGCATTACACGGCCTTAGTTGGGTGGTGGGATTGGACGCTGCGATGAGTGAGTGTGTAGAAACAAACATTGATGTGGGGTATTAAATTGTCTGTTGGTGTGTCTTTATTACCAAAAATTGAGCCGCAGGTGTTACGTTTAGCCCTGCTACACGATAAGCAGGGTAAGGTATTAGTGATTTTACCTGCCAGTGCGCTGCTCAATTTAGCATCTGTCTGGCGCGTGACAGGGCGACTGCTTCAGCCCGTGAGTGGCAGTGATTCAATTCGTTTCTTCAGTCAAGGCAATTTACTCACTGAACGAGCGCAAAAAAAACTGCTTTCCCTCAGCCTTATGGTCGATATCAGAGCCTATGATTTGCCCGAAGTCGAGTTTTGGGAACCTTACACAGGGCTTCGATTCACCCCTAAAGCCTCTTGGTATTCCAAGCCTGACTTTCAGGGTGATTTGAGCGTATCGAGTGAGTCTATTATGGCTCAGGTACCCGCTGTGAGTGATGTCGAAGCAATTTCACTCGCATTGGAGCGCTTTTCGGCGCTACGTGTTAAGCAGCGTTTGGATGAAACGCTTGCATTGCCTAGCTTTGGCCCCACAACGCAGAAACTTGTTAATTTGCGCAGTGATTCGAGCGTCAGTGTGCAGGCTCTGATCGATATAGTCAGACTCGATGCCTCCTTATCTGCTCAGGTGATGAGCTGGGCAACCTCAGCCTATTATGCCGCTCCTGGTAAAGTGGATTCGCTTGAGGATGCTGTGATTCGTGTATTGGGCTTCGATCTGGTCGTGAACTTAGCTTTAGGCGTTGCCATGGGCAAAGTGTTGCATATTCCCGATACAGGCGTGAGAGGTGCAACGCCCTTTTGGTTGGAGTCGATTTCTGTTGCGGCGTTTGCTGAACAGCTCTCTTTACGAATGCCCGTCAATCAGCGACCTAAGCCCGGCTTAGTGTATTTATCAGGCTTGTTGCATAACTTTGGTTATCTATTGTTGGCGCATTTGTTTCCGGCCCAATTTTCGACCTTGACGCGTTACATCGAAGCCAATCCTCACTTATCCATCCATTTAATTGAGAAGCAACTATTAAAGCTGACGCGAGAGCAGCTTGCGGCTTGGCTATTTGAAAGCTGGAAGTTACCCGCTGAAGTTTGTCATGCGATACGCTTTCAAAATGAAGACGATTCAAATGCCTATACGCAGCTATTACAAATCTCAATTCAGCTGCTCAGACAACAGCACCTATGTGACGGTCCCATTGACGAGCATATCGATGAAAGTGTTTTGTCCCAATTGGGTCTTACGCTTGCAATCACGCAAGAGGCAATGACTGAGTTTCAAGATCATTATATACACCTTGAAGCACTCTCTAAGCAGTTTATAGCGGAACAGGATTGATGCTACTGCACTCAGCCCATTTGGCTGAGTGCGGCTTCTTTCTCTTCATATTCCTCTAAGCGCTCCATCCAGTTTTCTTCGGTTTCGCTGAGCTCTTTTTGCAGCTGTCGTTGGCTTTCTAAATGCTGAGTAAGTTCGGCCTTGCGGGATGCACTGTATAAATCAGTATCGCTGAGTTTTTCTTCGAGTTCTTTTAGTTTCAGTTCAAGTGTGGCAATTTTGCGTTCATCGTGTTCGATGAGTTGCTTTAAGGGGCGCAGGGCCGCTCTCTGCTCGGCTTGCTGGCGTTTCAATTCTTTGCGCTCAGCCGCCGTCAATGAGCGGTTGCTTGATGCATCCGTTTCATCGGGTTTGCTCTCTTCACTTTTATCTTGACGTCGACGCTGGGTGAGCCAAGTTTGGTAATCGTCTAGATCTCCCTTGAACTCGGATACTTGTCCATCGGCCACCAGTAAGAAACGATCAACGGTATTGCGCAATAAGTGCCGATCATGTGAAACCAGAATCAATGAGCCTTCAAAGGATTGCAAAGCGAGGGTGAGGGCATAGCAGACTTCAAGATCCAAGTGGTTGGTCGGCTCATCCATGAGGAGAAGATTTGGCTTTTGCCATGCAATTAACGACAAGGCCACTCGTGCTTTTTCTCCGCCTGAAAAGCGCTTAATTTCCGTTAATGCATCATCACCAACGAAACCAAAGCTTCCTAGAAAATTACGTATTTCTTGATCTGTGGCTTGAGGGCTTAGGCGTTGCAGGTGAAGAAAGGGGGATGCGTCGAGGTCTAAGGCTTCGAGTTGGTGTTGTGCGAAGTAGCCGATTTTTAAATGCTCCCCAGTCGATTTTTCGCCCGACATGAGGGATAAATCACCGACGAGGGTTTTAATAAAGGTCGACTTGCCCGCCCCATTGGGGCCAAGCAGTCCGATGCGCTCACCTGGGGTGAGTGATAACGATACCTTCTGTAGCACAGTGGATGCGGCGTAACCCAGATTGGCTTCGTATAGGGTTAAGAGTGGCGAAGATATTTTATCGCTGCATTGAAAACTGAAGCTAAAGGGGCTGTCGATATGTGCAGGGGCAATTTGCTCCATGCGCTCAAGTTCTTTAAGACGGCTTTGCGCTTGCTTCGCTTTACTGGCTTTAGCGCGAAAGCGTCGAACAAAGCTCTCAATCTGCTCTATACGCTCTTGTTGTTTTTCAAACGCAGCTTGTTGCTGTGATAAGCGTTCCGCTAAGGCGCGCTCAAAGGCCGTGTAGTTGCCTTTATAAAGGGTCAATTTTTTGGCCGACATGTGCACAATATGACTGACAACATTGTCCAGAAAGTCTCGGTCATGTGAGATCAATAAGAGTGTGCCTGGGTAGCTTTTCAGCCATTGTTCCAACCAAAGTGTGGCATCTAAGTCCAAGTGGTTGGTTGGCTCATCAAGTAATAAGAGATCTGAGCGGCACATCAAGGCGCGAGCAAGGTTGAGACGAATGCGCCAGCCACCAGAGAATGAAGCGACAGAGCGATTGGCATCAGTGGGCTTAAATCCCAGTCCTGATAGTAACTGATGGGCACGTGCCTCGGCACGATAGCCGTCAATACTTTCGAGTTCGGCATGCAATTCGCCGATGCGCTGAGCGGATTCGTGATGACTTTCGGCCTGCTGCAGTTCAGTTTGAAGTTCACGAAGGCGCAGGTCACCGTCTAAAAGGTAATCGATGGCGCTCTGATCTGACCCAACCACCTCCTGAGCCATATGAGACAGAGTCAGGTGACTGGGCATCAATAAGTCGCCCGCATCCGCGTGCAGTTTTCCCAGCAAGAGTTGGAAGAGCGTTGACTTGCCCACACCGTTGCTGCCAATAATACCGACTTTCCAGCCGCTATGAAGTGTCAAGTTGGCTTCGTCTAGTAAGAGCTGAACACCACGTTGTATGCTAAGGTTCTGTAACTGAATCATTGTGCGGATTTACCCTGATATGATCTATAACAATCCCTTATGGGACTATGCGTTGAAGCTTTATCGTCAAGCGGGAGTTGAAGATATCTGTTTGTCTCTTCAGGCACAAGGTGTACAGATCAACCCTGTGCTTTTCGCGTGCTGGTTGGCCCACCAGCGCAAACCCTTTCCTAGCGCTTTAAATGAAAGGGTTCTTGCATGGCAAAAAGAGTTGTTGGGCCCATTGCGTGCGTTGCGCTATCACTTTCGACAAAGCGATTGGCGTCACGACTATCCTGAATGTTACCAGCACTTTAAGCAAGTGGAGTTAGAAGCAGAGCGTATTGATTTGTACCATTTGTGGCAATTGAGTCAGATGGACATGCAAACGCTAGCGGTAGATCTTGGTGTAGAACAAATCATGCAGGACAATATACACACCTATATCCAATCGCTAGAGATTGAGCCTGAGTCGATCAAGCAGTACACTGATGCTCTCGTCAGGGAGGCTATAAAAAATAAGCCTGATGATTGAGTATCGAGTGAACTTTGTGGTTGTAAAGTTCACTAACTGGGTACGAATTGATTAATAAAGATGGAATCATCTAAGGAACGTTTCATGAAAACGCTTACACTGGCCGTTGCACTTACGGGCACTCTCTTGTCAGCCGCTGTCGTTCAAGCTCAGACACTGACATCTGAAAATGAAAAATTAAGCTATGGCCTAGGATTAATTCTAGGTGAGAATTTGCTTCAGGACTTCGATCAGTTGGATGTAGATGCCTTTCGTCGGGGCGTAGAAACCGTGTATAGCCAAGGTGAGCCCTTAATGACGCCTCAGGAAGTTGGAGAGGTGATGCAGGCTTACCAAGAGCGACGTATGGAAGAACAACGTGCTATGTTTAATCGTTTGTCTGAAGAAAACCTGAAAAAAGGCGAAGAGTACTTGGCTGAAAATGGCAAGCGTTCGGGTGTAGTGACCACCGACTCTGGTTTGCAATACGAAGCCATAGAGGCCGGAAAAGGTGCGTCTCCAAGTGCAACGGACACGGTCAAAGTGCATTATCGTGGTGAGTTGATCAATGGTGCAGAGTTCGATAGCTCGTACGCACGTGGTGAGCCTGTATCCTTCCCTCTAAATGGTGTGATTCCAGGTTGGACAGAAGGCTTGCAGCTAATGCAGCCAGGTGGAAAAGCGCGCTTGGTGATTCCGGCTAAGTTGGCGTACGGTCCAGGTGGAATGGGCAACGCAATTGGCCCGAATGAAACACTGATTTTTGAAGTTGAGCTGCTTGAAGTCAATCCTGAGTAACAGATGATCATGCCAGCGCAGTTGCCATTCAGCAGCTGTGCTGGTTATCTTAAAATGTTGATGATCCCATTGCTGCCAACTGCAATGTAGGTTGAGTCAGCATCAAAGGCAACATCGTATATACCTGTGCTTACCGGGCCATAAACGTCGCGCTTCTGAATTTGCCAATGCCTTAGTTGTCTGCCATCCCTCGTATCCCATAAAAAGACGCTGCCAGAGGCTGTCCCCGTTAATAAGCGATCACCATTGTCTGAGAAACGCGCAGCAAGGTGCGTCAACCGCCGTTTAAAAAAGGTCTCATTGCCACTGATAGAGCCGATTAAGCTACCATTGCGCGTATCCCAGAGAACGGCTTGGCTGAGTGCGCCTGAGCTGAAGGCAAGTTGTGCATTGGGGGATAGGGCGACACTGTCGACGATATTGTCGAGTAAAATCTCAGATACGAGGTCCCCTGTTTCCAGATCCCAGAATCGAGCTCTATAGTCATCGGCACCAGTGAGTGCAAAACGACCATCGGCACTGAGTGCAACACTGCGCACTCGAGCGGGGTGTCGGAGTGTTTGCCGAATACCGCCTTGTTTGACATCAAAGAAAACGGCTTGATGATTTGCAAGGCCTAAGAGTGCAAAGTCACCATTAGGTGACACCGCTAAATCAAGAATTTCGCCAGGAGCACTCCAAAACCAGATGGGTTCCCCTGTTGACACCTGCCATAAGACAAGATCCATGGTGGTTGCGGTCACGGCATACTCACCTTCAGGTGAAAAGCCTGCGGCGATAAGGTCACTAAAACCCCCGGCCTGATGGTTCCAGTCGTATAGTCGTTCAGCCTGACGAATATCCCAAAGGCTTCCACCGTGATCAGATGAGCCAACGATGGCATAGCGCCCAGAATTAGAGAGACTGGCACTCATCGCTCCCTGAGCGGTGGCATCAAACCAACGCTCGGGTCCCGTTGTGCTATCGCATGCACTTAGCGTACATACGAAGCTGGCGGCCAATAGCAGTCGACTCAGCCTCATGCTTCGGCTGCTTGCTCTTTGTGAGACGTGTGAAGCACCGCGATCATTTGATCTTCAATTTCAAACCGCTCTTCTAACGCCTCACCGAGGGTCGAAAGTGAATTGAGAAACTCACGTAGCTCGCTGAGTGTGGGCTCTGTGAAGCCGTTGTTTTGATCATTGAAGTCAAGCGCCATATCCGTTGAGCGCTGAATTAGGCAGAGAAGTTTTTGGCCTTTTTCAACACTGCCATCATGAAACTCATCACCTTCACGCAGAAGCTGTTCATAGACTTCAAAGTGGCCTGATGACAAGTAGTCAATTAACTGGGAGCAGAAAAGACCGATGTAGTTATTGAGGGGCTCACCTACAGGTTGGTCAGGGAGTTTGATAAACGTGCTGATCAGCGCTTGTCTTTGTTCCAGCCAGTGGTCAATAATTCGGCTAACACCGCCCCAGCGCTCCTTGGCATTGCGACATTTTTCAAGCATTTTAGTGATCTCCTGCTGACAAGAAGGTGTACTGGGTTTATTTACGTTATTATGATTCACATAATACACCTTTAAGTGAATTATCATAATACTACTGCCAGAGATTGGAAGCGACAACTGGTCAGCGAATCATAGAGCAGGCAAGATGCTTGGCGTACATGAATAGAGCGAGGAAAAGAATCGTATGAAATTAAGACTATTATTAGGTTTAGCGCTTATTCTTTGCGTAGGGCAGGCGCAAGCGCAAGAGTATCCTGGCTATGTTGAGCTTAAGCCGTTTACAACGAATTTTGGCCAGGTTCAGTCAGGTCCGCTGAGATTCGTGAAAGCAGAGGTCACTTTGCAAGTCGCTGAAAATGGTTCACGTTTAGATGTTGATAAACATCTTCCGCATATTCGCAATGAGTTGGTCTTCCTGTTTTTGGAGCAGGGCGAACGAGATTTGTCGACGATTGAATCTCAGTCATTGTTAGCGCAGAAAGCACTGAACAGCGTGCAGCGCCTTTTGATTGAAGAAACAGGTGCCCCACAAATCAGTGACCTGTTTTTCACCAGCCTAGTGGCTCAGTAGAGCGCACTAGGCGAGCGAATGAAGCAGTGAGCTAGTTGCGGGCGTGGTAATCCGCCAAGAAAGTGTCGAAATCCACTGCTGTATTGGCTTCAATAGAGGCCTGTTCTTGCAACGAGGTTATGGCTTCATTGTCGAGTCGGGATTGAATAACGGCATCAAGGGGTGTTTGGCTTAATGTTGCTTTGTGCTTGAGACTGAGTTGAAACATCCAGTCGTGGTAGCTGAGCTTTGAGGCAGATAACTGCTCTAACACCTGTGCAGAGGGCGTCAAGCTCGGATCTTGGACAGAGCGTCGCTGCTGTTCAACAGCATGGCTGTGATAGCTAAACCCATTGGCTTCATCCATAACAGCGGCGGTCTTTGCAATTTTGTCCAGTAGTCTATCGGCCAAGGCTTCCCGCGGCACTTCCACGCCATCACTGAGTAAGGTCAAACCCGGTGCGCGGCCTTGTGTTACGATGCGCTGGTGGTTTTGAGCAATGCTTTCGCATTCGTCGGATGATAGCTCATCATTTTCACTGAGTAAGCAGGTCACGAGAAATGCATCCAAAAAGTAGGCTTGCTCTGTGCTGATGCCCATAGGAATGAGCGGATTGATGTCGGTGTTGCGCACTTCAATGTATTGAACGCCTTTTGTCATCAGAGCGTGTATCGGCTTTTCGCCAGACTCAGCAACACGCTTAGGGCGAATGTCGCTATAATATTCATTTTCGATTTGCAAAATGTTGGCATTAAGCTGTCGATACTGTCCATCAACTTTTACACCAATGGCCTCATAGGGTGCATGAGGGGTTCGAATCGCTTCGCGCAAGGAGTCGGTGTAGCTTTGCAGGTGGTTAAAGCAGATATTCAAGCTCGACTGGGCTTTGTTCGTATAGCCCAGATCACTCATGCGTAACGAGGTGGCATAGGGTAAATAGAGTGTGTCCTGTGTTAGCGTTTCCAGCTGGTGAGCTTTGCCCTTCAAAAAGCTTTGACTAAGGGCAGGTGATGCACCGAATAAATACAATAATAGCCAGCTGTGACGACGGAAATTACGAATGAGTTTAAAGTAGCTGGCCGAGCGAAAATCACTCATGCTGCCATCAAACTGACACATTTTTTGGTAGACGGGCCACAATTGCTCAGGAAGAGAGACGTTGTAATGAATCCCCGCAATGGTTTGCATCATTTTCCCGTAGCGATGCTGTAAGCCCAGCCGATAGATGTGTTTCATCTTACCGATGTTGGAATGACCATACTCGGCAACAGGAATCGAATCTTCAGAAGGAATGTAGCAAGGCATACTGCCACCCCAGATCACTTCATCGGCTAAAACACCGTAGCTGAAGCGGTGTAAATCCTCAAGATGACGAATCATCTCCTCAGGGTTGTGGAAGACGGGCGTGATAAACTCAAGCAGCGCTTCTGAGTAGTCCGTCGTAATCTCGCTGTGGGTCAGCGCAGAGCCAAGTCCTTTGGGATGAGGGGTCTGTGAAAGATGCCCATGCCCATCAAGACGCAGGCCCTCTTTCTCGATGCCATGTTGTAACTGTGTCAGAAGGTTGCCATGTCCGTTACTGACAAGCTGGTGCAGATGTTGCTCAAAGGTTGCAGACAAAACTCAGCTTCCTATTCAGTCAAAAATGAGGACTGCATTATAAACCAGTCATGCTGAAATGCAGTCCTGAAATCGACCTATGTGATATTTAATTTATACTTTTCATCGACAAAGCAATACGCTTTCTGTGGGTATCCACCTCTAAAACGCGCACTTGAACAATTTGCCCTGTTTGTACAACGCTATGTGGATCGCTTACAAAGCGGTCGGCCAATTGTGAAATATGCACCAGTCCATCTTGATGCACGCCAATATCGACGAACGCGCCAAAGGGGGTTACATTGGTAATGACCCCCTCCAGTCGCATCCCTTCTTGCAGGTCCTGAAGTGTTTGAACCCGTTGATCGTATCGGACGGACTGAAACTCGGGTCGTGGATCTCGGCCGGGCTTTTCGAGTTCTTTTAAAATGTCCGTCAGCGTAAACCGCGCAGTCGAGAGCTGATCAATTTGACGTTGAGTCAAGGTTTTTAGAACAGCCGGTTGATTTAACAGTTCAGGAACCGTCATGCCGACACAGCGCGCAATGTCTGCAACAAGGTCATAGGATTCGGGGTGAACGGCCGAATTGTCTAGAGGCTCAGCGCCGTTACGAATGCGTAAGAATCCAGCGCACTGTTCAAAGGCCTTTGGTCCCAGCCTTGGCACTTTTAACAGTTGTTTTCGTTGCTCAAAGCGACCGGATGCATTTCGCCATGCCACGATATTGCTGGCTAGGGTCGAATTGAGACCTGCAACACGGCTAAGTAAGGCCTCAGAGGCCATGTTTAAATCGACACCGACATAGTTCACACAGTCTTCGACCACATCATCAAGTTTGCTGGCAAGGGCCTTCTGGTCGATGTCGTGTTGATACTGACCCACCCCAATCGACTGAGGGTCAATCTTAACCAATTCGGCAAGCGGGTCTTGCAAGCGCCGAGCAATGGAGACGGCACCGCGGATGCTCACGTCTAGGTCGGGAAACTCGGCGGCGGCCAAGGCAGATGCCGAGTAGACGGATGCACCTGCTTCGCTGACCAACACAGCGGTAGGTGCCGATTGTCCGATAAGTGTTTGCAGTTGGCTCACTAGGGTTTGCGTTTCTCGTGAGGCCGTTCCATTTCCGATCGCAATCAGTTCAACATCATGTTTCTTGATCAAGCGAGTCAGCGTGTCGAGCGCTTGTGCTTCCTTATGATGCGGGGCGTGGGGATAAATGGTGTCATACGCTAGGAGTTGGCCAGTGGCACTAACGACTGCGAGTTTTGTTCCTGTGCGAAGGCCTGGGTCTAAACCCAGTGTGGCTTTCGCGCCAGCGGGGGCTGCCAATAATAAATCTTTCAGGTTTTTGGCAAACACATCAATGGCAACGGCATCCGCACTTTCACGCATCTGCTTCACCAGCTCTGTTTCAAGTTGCGGTCTTAAGCGTTTACTCCATGCCTCTTCAATCACTTTCTTTAACCAAGGGTGACTATTTGCATACTGAACCTTGACGGCTTGAGCCAAGGTGAAAAAGGGCGTGTCTAGCATGCCTTCAGGTAAATTAAGGGCGTATTTCAACACGCCTTCGTTATGGCCTCTAAGGATAGCCAAGGCCCGATGTGATGGGATTTTCGCAATGGCTTCTTCATACTCAAAGTAATCACGATATTTGCTATCGTCTTGCGCTTTCCCCTTAACGACTTGAACCTTAAGGATCCCCTTCTTCCAGAGCTGGAGTCTTAGGTGACCTAGGGCATCTGCTTGTTCTGTGAGCGTTTCCAATAGGATATGCTTGGTGCCCTCTAATACTCCATCAAGTGTATCGAAGGGGGGAACCTTCGTGATGAAGGAAGGCGCAACGCCTTTTGGATCGTCTTGATAATGCTGCAGAATGGTTTGGCTTAGAGGGGCTAAACCGGCTTCACGGGCTTCTTGTGCTTTGTTGCGCCGTTTTGGGCGAAAGGGAAGGTATAGATCTTCAAGTCTCGATTTGGTATCGGCGCTGAGCAGAGCGTCTTTGAGTTCGCGGGTCAGTAAGCCTTGTTCGCTGATCTGCTCGATAATAACCGTGCGCCGCTGATCCAAGTCACGTAAGTACAACAGGCGTTGGTGTAAGTCTCTCAGTTGGGTGTCATCGAGGCCGCCAGTCGCTTCTTTACGATAGCGGGCAATAAAGGGAATCGTGGCCCCTTGATCCAAAAGTGCGAGGGTGGCTGAGACTTGATGCTGTCCAATGTCTAGCTCTTTGGCCAATTTGAGTTCAATGTGCATGGGTATCCTTAGGTTGACGCAGACCTGTTCGTGACGTGTGATGGACGAAAAAGGCACTTTAAATTATGGGTAAATGTAAAGTGAAAGTTAGTGTTAAAGTATATAGACTAAAGTTGTGCTATTTTAAACGAACCATTAAAGCCATATACCCTTCGCTAATCAGGGCATGACACATGAATTCATCCTATCTAGCTGATAGTACCTCACAACGACTTGGACGTCGCTCCGTGATTGTGGTCGTTCTATTGGTTGTGTTTGCGCTGCTGATGGTTCAAACAGCGCACATCAGTCGCAGCCAAACGCTGGCCGAACTGGAGCGAAAAACGGAAGCGGATCTTAACCGCTATCTTTTGAGTGTCCAACAAAAGTTCGATCGATACAAGGATTTACCCAAGCTTCTGTCTGGCTACTCGGAGCTGGCCTCAATTCTTCCGCTTCCTATGAATGAGCAAGATAGATTGCGCATCAATTTTTATTTACAAGATGTGAATGCAACCATTGGGGCATCCGATACTTATTTAATGAATGCAGAGGGTGAAACGGTTGCATCGAGTAACTGGGCTTTAGACCGTTCATTCGTGGGGGGGAATTTCAGTTTTAGACCTTATTTTATCGATGCAATGAAAGGGCAGTCTGGCCGTTATTTTGCATTAGGCACGACGTCTCAACAGCGGGGGTATTTTTTTAGTTATCCGGTTTACGAGGCTGGACAAATTCAAGGTGTGGTCGTTGTGAAGATTGACCTAAATGATGTTGAGGATCATTGGAATGATCCCATGCAGGACATTTTGGTAACGGACAATGATGATGTGATTTTCATTTCGACACGCCCTGAATGGAAGTTTAGAACGCTGCGCCCCTTAGCGGCACATGAGCGTCGTCGTGTGGTTGAAAGCCTAAGATACGGCGCGCATGATTTGGACCCTTTGGACATTGTTCAAAGAGATACGCTGCCATCGGGCTCTCAGTTAATTACCCTGACGGATATTTTGGACAAAAATCGAGACGATCAAGAGGTTTTGACGTCGCGACAATACTTAAAAATGTCACGCTCCATGCCGGATGCGGATTTAAATGTCACAATTTTAGCGAGTTTAAAGCCGGTCGAGCAGCGCATGATCAGTGCCTTGACGCATGTGGCGTTTATTTATGTTGCGACAGTGTTGCTCGTTATGGTGCTCTTGGCGCGTTATCGTATTGTTCAGCAACGGGAAGATTTCCAGCTACGGGAGCACCGGGCACTAGAGTCCTCAGAAGCTAGAATCCGCGCGATTATCGACAACACCCATGCAGGTTTGATCACCTTAGATGAACAAGGGTTGATGCGGTATCTCAACCCCACGGCTGAGAAACTCTTTGGTATTAAAGCGGATGAAATCCGAGAGCACTATTTTAGCCAGCTGTTATCAGAGGCCGATCGATCCGTGTGTTGGCGACATATCATGAATGATGCACCCGACGCACCGGATGAGCTCACGATCGAAGCACAGGCCTATCATAAAGGCCGTGGTTGGTTCCCAATTGAGTTAACAATCGGTCGCATGGAAGTGGCGGGTGAGCGTCAATTTATGTTAACCATTCATGACATTACGGAGCGTAAGCTATATGAGCAACGTTTGCAGCAGGCCCGCGACGCCTTAGAATCTCGTGTTGAAGAGCGAACCTCGGATTTGCGTCAGATTAACATGCGATTACTGGATGAGATGTCTCAGCATCGTCATACCCAGAATGAATTAATTCAGACGGCAAAATTGGCGGTGCTTGGGCAAATGGCTGCAGGAATTAATCATGAGCTTAACCAACCTCTTACGGCTATTCGTCATTATGCTGACAATGCCAAGGCTTTTCTGGAGCGGGGCCGATTTGAAGTGGTATCCAGTAATCTGTCTGAGATTAGTGGCCTGACGGAGCGTATGGCAAAAATTATACATCCTTTAAAAGAGTTTTCACGCAAAAGCACGGGACAGAGTGAGGTTGTGTGTCTAAAAGCGGTTCGTGATGGGGCAATGTCCGTCATGTATGGGCAGCTCGAAAAAGAGGGGATCGAGGTAAGCTGGCCTTCAGGTCTTGAGGAGGTCTATGTAACGGCCGATAGTTTGAGGCTCGAGCAGGTGTTTGTAAACTTGTTAGCGAATGCTATTCAAGCGATGGAAGGTTATGAAAATCCGCGTATTGATGTTAGTTTAACCTCGTCTCAGTCCATGATAGATATAAGTTTTAGAGATTATGGGCCGGGTATCAACGATCCACAGCGGATCTTTGAGCCCTTTTATACAACAAAAACAGCTGGCCAAGGGCTGGGGTTAGGCTTATCCATTTCCCAACGTATTGCTGAGTCCTTACAAGGAAGCCTGATAGCCAAAAATCATGCAGATGGAGGAGCTGTCTTCGTGATTAGTCTACCGATGGCCTCCATTCCGGGTCATATAGAGTGCCCCTCACCGTCAGAACGCGTATAGAGAAAATAACCTATGCAACCAATGAACAGCCCTGTATTACTGGTGGATGATGAAAAGCACGTTCGCCTTGCCGCGGGTCAGACTCTAGAACTGGAGGGCTATGATGTCTCTGCCTTAAGCCGAGGTGAGGACGCCTTAGCCCTGGTGGATGACAACTGGCCAGGCGTGATTATTACCGATATTAATATGCCGGGCATGGATGGTTTGGAGTTGATGCGTAAAGTTCATGCGAAAGACCCAACCTTACCCGTGATCTTGATTACCGGACATGGGGACATATCCATGGCTGTCAAAGCCATTCGAGAAGGCGCCTACGATTTTATTGAAAAGCCCTTTGCTTCTGAGTTGCTGCTGGATGTGGTCCGCAGGGCCTTGGATAAGCGGCATCTGACCCTTGAAAACCGTCATTTAAAAATGGAGCTGGAGGCGCAAAGTGCGCCAGGTCCAAGGGTGATTGGTAAGTCAGAAAAAATGCAACAGTTGCGACGTTTAGTGTCTGCAATCGCGGACACTTCAGCCGACATTCTAATTATGGCTGAAACGGGTTGTGGTAAAGACTTATTGGCTCGTTACATCCATGAGCACAGCTCACGTCAAGAAAAGAACTTAGTGGCGATTAACTGCGGAGCTGTGCCCGAAGCGCTCATAGAAAGTGAGTTGTTTGGGCATGAGGCAGGCGCATTCACCGATGCTCGATCTAGGCGTATTGGTAAGCTGGAGCATGCCAATGGTGGAACGCTTTTTCTGGATGAAATTGAAAGCATGCCGCTCTCTTTGCAAATCAAATTGCTGAGAGTGTTGGAGGATCGACAAATTGAGCGTTTAGGTTCGAATCAGGTGATTGATTTGGATTTGCGTGTTATTGCTGCCAGCAAGGCGGAATTGCGCCAATTGTGCGAACAAGGGCAATTTCGAGAAGATCTGTATTATCGATTAAATGTGCTGCGTGTCGATATTCCCCCCTTACGAGAGCGGCGAGAGGACATTCCTTTGCTCTTCCATCATTTCTCGCTGATTGCGTCAGCTCAGTACGGTCGAGAGGTGTTGCCCTTGTCTGCCGAGCGTATGCGCAGTTTGATGTTGCATGATTGGCCTGGCAATGTACGTGAGTTGCGAAATCTCGCTGAACGTTACGTGCTCTTGGGTGAAAGTTGTACATTTGATTTTGATAACCGGCCGATCACTGGAGCGCCCGTAGGACGAGCCATGACCTTACCGGAACAGGTGGAGTATTTCGAGAAAACCTTGATTCACACTGAACTGTCACGCCATGCAGGCTCAATCAAAGATACGCTGGATAGCTTGGGATTGCCGCGCAAAACCCTGTACGACAAAATGCGTAAGTACGACCTAGACAAAAAAGATTACAAATAGCCTTCTTGTCTAGGTCGATGAGTCTCTTACAGCTTGAAGCGCGATAGCATCTGCTCCAGCTGTGTCGCAAGATCGGTCAGTTCACGTGAAACATCGTTTAGGAAGCGAGCATGCTCCGAGGTTTCGTCTGTACTGTGGTTTATGGCTTGAATGCTAGTATCAATTTGATTGGCAACGTCTGAGTTGGCATGAATAGCCTGAGCGACTTGATGGTTCATACTGTTTATGCGCTCAATTTCGGTGGCGATGGTGGCAAATGCACGGGTTGAGTTTTCAACCTGTGTGACACCCGAGTCTGCACTTTTTAGAGAGCTTTCCATCGCTTGAACGGCTTCTCTCGCGCCAGCTTGAAGCGTGGAGATGATAGTGTTGATTTCCTCCGTTGATGAGTGCGTCCGACTGGCCAGTGTTCGTACTTCATCTGCCACTACGGCAAACCCTCTGCCTTGCTCGCCCGCTCTAGCAGCTTCAATCGCCGCATTGAGCGCAAGCAGGTTGGTTTGCTCAGCAATTTTGCGAATCACTTCAAGGACGGTATCAACATTTTGACTTTGTTGGTCCAATTGGTGAATAACACGAGTGGCTTGTTCAATGTTCTGGCGTAAATGGGTAATAGAGTCGATCGCATCATCGGTAATGCGTCGACCGGACTCGCTTTCTTGTCTGGCAAGTTCGGAGGCCGCAACGGTTTCCTCTGCGCTTGACGCGACGCTCTCAGTCGAGTGGCTCATCTGAGTAATCGCGGCCATGACCGAGGATGTTTGCTCTTGTTGATGCATCACGGAGCCGCTGGTGCGCTGAGCGATATGATTAATTCGACTGCTAGAGCTTGAGAGTTTTGAGACGGTGTCACTCACATGTTGCAAACTGGCTTGAATATTGGAGAGGAGTGCGTTAGCTGCCATGGACATACGCCCAATCTCATCTTTTCCATCGACTGGAACTCGTAGGCTAAAATCATTATGTTCTTCAATCTGATGCAGTGTCTTCGCGAAACGATTGAGCGGTGAAATCACCACGCGGTTTAAGACATAGCTGATCATCAATATGCCTGCAATAAATAATGCAAGTTCAATCAGTGCAACATTAATCATGTTGCTTCGAATGGCTTGGTTCATTTGATCCAAGGAATAGGTTACACGAACCGCTCCCAAAACCGTATTTTCTGGATGCTGATGGCAGAGCATACAGTTGGTGCCTTTGTAATCCGGGATGGCTTTCATGGGGAGAATAACGGTTAAGCGGTGGCCGTTACCATCACGTGTTTCTTCAATAATTCGCTCGCCTTGCATGGCGCGCCGATCCAAGTCGTCCCGAACCACAGAGTCGCTAGAACCGGGGCCATAGATGCTGTTTAAGGCATCACTGCGAAGAATCCGAGCTTCAGTAATGGACTCATTGCTGAGTATTTTGTCTTGTAAGGCTTTACGATTGCCCATTGCGCCGCTGAGCATCAGAATATTGATGCTATCGAAGTAAGAGTCGGCCGTATCAATGGTGGTGGTTGTGGCAACTTGACTGACCAGCGACGATTCGCTGCGATAAATAACAGTGAGTGATGTGATGAGCACTATAAAAAATACGGCTAGGAGTGATAGGTTAACTCTTGTTTTAATAGACATCTTCAACCTCAGTGCTCAACAATAAAAAGAGTACAGTCTTGTTTTAATCAGAAAGCAAGTATAACAGGCATTTACAATAACGCACCTATTGTAAGTGTACTGATTCATAACGAAATAAATGTGTGGAAATCCGCCAATTTGATTTTTTATATGGATGGTTAGTCGCCAAACTCATTGAGTGTATGGACATGTATAATTTATACGGTGCATGTAAGTTTATGATATGTATTGATAAGTCTGATAAATTTTTGAGTTGGCATATATCCTGCTTATAGATTGCTCATGGTACATCGCGCAGTTATAAGCTTGGTAAACAGTAAATCTGGACTAAAGTTAATTACAACTGTGTCACCACAATAAACATAAGTTTTGACCGTGTTAACTCAACCCCAGAGGTTAAGAAAAATGTCTGATACTGATAAGTCGCTTGATGCACTCAGCCCAGAAGAGCGAGCCAAGCTAAAAGAGCTCATGGAGAAAGACGCCAAAACAGAGCGTCGGCTCGGTGGGGTCTGGAAGTGGTTAGTCGCGGCGTTAGGCGCCATAATGGTTTTGATCTATTTCTATGGTGCTGGTTTCAAAGCCTTAAGCACACAATACCACTTAGGTGTGTATGTCCTGATTACCTTTGCGTTGGTGTTTTTGCTTTACCCCGCCGGATCACGCAGAATGGCTATCTCCTTATCGATTTTGACTGGTTTTCTCATATCGATATTAATTAACTCCTTCTTTGTATTTGAATCACCTTACGCACTTTATCAGCAAGTCATGATGTTTAAAGAGACTGCCGGATATGATGGATTGGGCGTTGCCTATGCAGAAGAGTTTGGTTTGTTGGGCTGGATATTCTTATTAACCTTGCCTTTTGCGGCTTTATTGGTGCCACTGGATCAGTGGATGGCGAAGCGTTTTACCAGCACTCCAACGGCCAGCGATATTCTTCTCTGCTTAATGGTAACGGCGTCAGTCATGTACTGGATCAGCCAATTTGAGCAATTAAACTACCGTGCAGGTGCCGAACATGAGTTGGATTATCTCATCAGTATAGTGGGTTTGATTTTATCGCTTGAAGTTTGTAGACGCGTGTTAGGCTGGTCCATTACCTTAATCGGTATTGGTATGATTGCGTTTGGCTTATATGGCCCGTATTTGCCTGAGTTGTTTGCTCACCGTGGCTTTAGTATTGAACGTTTAGCAACCTCTTTGTTCCTGACGACCAACGGCGTGTTTGGTGTGATGGCGAGTGTTCTGGCGACCTACGTTATTCTATTTATTTTCTTCGGCGCGTTTTTGCAAAAATCAGGTGCTGGAAAGTTCTTTATTGAATTGCCTTTGGCCTTGGCGGGTCGTTCTGCGGGGGGGCCTGCAAAAGTAGCTGTTATGTCCTCAGCCTTATTTGGCTCAGTGTCCGGTAGTGCTATTGCGAATACCGTGTCCTCAGGAGCATTCACCATTCCAATGATGAAACGTGCAGGGTTTAAACCACATGTTGCCGGTGCAATTGAGCCTGCTGCGTCTATTGGAGGAATGTTCTTGCCTCCGATCATGGGTGCGGGTGGCTTCTTAATGGCGGAATTGACGGGGACGCCGTATTCCACCATCATGATTCTATCCATAGGGCCTGCGTTCATTTACTTCTTATCTATCTTTATGATGGTTCACTTTGAAGCTAAAAAACACAATTTGATTGGTACTCCGGGTGAAGTGTTACCGCACTGGAAGGAGGTTTTGAAGTCGGGATGGTACTTTGCACTGCCACTCGTGATCATTACCGTTCTACTGTTAAGTGGACGTTCTGCAGGCAATGCGGCATTCTGGGCGACCTTGTCCTGTATCGCTGTTAGCTGGATCAAAAAAGAGACGCGCATGGGCCCACGTGAGATTTGGGATGCTATCCAAATTGGTGCGCGCAATACGCTGATTGTAGGGGCTACTATGGGGGTTATTGGTGTGATCGTGGGTACGATCTCCTTGACCGGTATGGGCCTTAAATTCTCAGATCTCATCATTTCAATGGCTGGCGGTAATTTATTGTTGGCTCTAGTGCTAGTGGCGATTGCCTCCCTGGTCTTGGGCATGGGTGTGCCAGTGACGGCGGCATACTTGATCGTTGCTGTCCTTGCCGTACCGGCTTTGGGTGATTTGGGTGTAACTGTCATTGCGGCACATATGATTGTGTACTGGCTCTCACAAGACTCCAACATAACACCACCTGTGTGTGTGGCGGCATATGCTGGGGCGGCGATTGCGGGTTCAGATCCATGGAAAACCGGTTGGACCGCATTCAAGTTCGCAAAAATGCTGTACATCATGCCGCTGCTGTTTGCCTTCGTACCCGCAATGCTGCTAGATGGCTCGACCACTGACATTTTGATTGCGTACACATCGGCGGTGATGGGAACCATTGCGTTCTGTTCATTTGCCATCGGCTACGCGCGTCGTAAAACGACATTACTTGAGTGGATTATACTTGGAGTTGCAACCGTTGCACTCTACTGGCCAACGCTGATCTCTGATGCAATCGGTTTGGCCTTAGTTGCGGTCGTGTATTGGATGCAGCGTGATGTGACCAAACAAAGTGGCGTTGAAGCGCTTACCACTAAGCCTGAATAAAGGACACGATTATGGCGTTGTATACAAAAATACTGTTCGCGACCGATTTTTCTGAAGGCTCGTATAAGGCATGCCAACATGCGTTGGAGATTGCACACCTTTCGGGTGCTCAGCTCTATGTTTTGCATGTCATCACTGAGTTGACGGATAAGCGTCGCCGACGTTTACCTGCTGAAGTGGTCGAAATCTTTGCGCGCGAGGTCGAGACCCATGCGATTGCAGATATGAAAGACTTTTGTAAACAATACCTTTCTTCTGAAAAGCTAAAAGGTATTGAGCTAGTTACCGATGTTGTCATCGGGCGCAGTGAAGAAGAGATTTTACGTGTTGCAAATACCCAGTCAGTGGACCTCATTGTACTGGGCACAGCTGGGCGGACGGGTATCGAAAAAGTACTCGTTGGTTCAACGGCTGAGCGAGTGATACGTGAAGCGAAGGTTCCGGTATTGACCGTTCGAATCTGAGCAAGATGAATTGTTTTGTGAAAGCAAAACGTGATACACCCATAAAAAATGATAAATACAAAAGAGGAAATCTTTATGTCAGCCATGTTTAATTTCAAAAAAACGGCTTCATTAGCGGCAGCAGCAGTTGCGGCTGTGTCCCTTACCTTTGCATCTATGGCCAGTGCTCAATCGGTTCAGCGTTTGGCGTTTTCCGGTGGTCCAGATGGCGGTACCTTCCAGTTTTTCTCTAATGGCATCTCAACACGTTTATCACGTGCAATTGACGGCGTTGACGTGTCGAATATGGCATCAGCGGGTTCCGTTGAGAACTTAAGACGTGTTAACTCGCGTGATGCGGACTTTGGTATTGTCTACTCAGGCGATCTTTACTTAGGTTCAGAAGGTCAGCTGACGAACGATACCCGTCGTTACCGTAACGTTCAGGCGATCTCTTACATGTTTGGTGCGCCTGCGCACTTGATTGTACTGGATAGCGCTGGCATCACCGATGTAAGTCAGCTGGCTGGGAAAAATGTTGCTGTAGGACCTGCGGGTTCTGGAGCGGCAGCATCTGCACAGCGTTTCTTTGAAGGTGTTGGTCTGTGGGACAAAATCAGCCCTCAGTACATAGGTTACAACCAAGGTGCTTCTGCGTTGGGTGACCGTCAAATTGATGCGCTGTGGGTGTTTGCAGGCTTCCCGAATGCATCTGTTATCCAAGCGGCTACCAGCAATCGTGTAAAACTGTTGCAAGTGTATGAAGCGGCTGAGAAAGGAACATTGTTCAATGATCATCCTTACTATGCTCAGGTAACCATCCCAGCGGGAACTTACCCGAACGTAGACTACGATGTAGTGACCATTCAAGACTCAGCCTTGTGGGTTACTGGACGTCACATGTCTGAAGAGATGATTTACAACATGGTGTCTGAAGTTTACTCAGACAGCGGCTTGGAGTTCATGCGTTCTGTGTCTAGCGCTGCCTCTGCAATGACGGTTGAAAGTGCTCTAGACGGTATCGTCAACACTGTTCACCCTGGTGCAGCTAAGTTCTGGGAAGAAAAAGGTCATACCTTGAACGACGCTCAGAAGTAAGTTTTGTTTTAAGGTCTCATTTATTTAATCAGGCCTGTAAAAAACCCTCGCTTGCGAGGGTTTTTTTTATGGTTTAGCCTAGAAAAAGTGTATAGGCGTCGTTGTCGGTTTCTTCCCAATAGGTGTAGCCAATTTCAGAAAGATAAGTGGCAACTAGGCTACGTTCTTCAGGAGGCACTTGCATGCCTGCAAGGACACGCCCGTAGGCCGCACCATGATTGCGATAGTGAAACATTGAAATATTCCAACGCCCACCGAGTTTATTCAAAAATAGCATTAATGCACCGGGGCGCTCAGGAAACTCAAATCGATAAATTACTTCGTTGGTCACACTCGCAGGTGCGTGGCCACCGACCATGTAACGAATATGAATTTTCGCCATTTCGTTATCCGTCAGGTCTGTCACTTCTAAATCATGCGCTTTGAGGGTATCGAGAAGCTCTTTGCGGCCATCATTGTCTGGCTTGATCTGAACACCCGCAAAAATGATGGCTTGATTATCATCACTGTAGCGGTAATTAAACTCGGTAATATTGCGCTTGCCGAGGGCTGTGCAAAACTGCTTGAAGCTGCCTGGGCGCTCAGGGATTTTTGCCGCGATAATCGCTTCACGTTTTTCACCCAACTCCGAGCGTTCAGCAATGTGTCGCAAACGATCAAAGTTAACATTCGCGCCCGAATCAATAGCGATCAGGGTTTGGCCAGAAATTTTTTCACGTTCAACGTATTTTTTGACGCCCGCAACGCCAAGCGCACCTGCAGGTTCGCATACAGAGCGAGTGTCATCGAATATATCTTTAACGGCGGCGCAGATTTCATCCGTTGTTACTGTGATGACTTCATCGACAAACTGTTTTGCTAATTCGAAGGTGTGCTCGCCAATTTGTGCGACCGCCACTCCGTCTGCAAAGAGACCGACTTGCGGTAGGATCACTCGCTCACCCGCTTCGAGCGCGGCTTTAAGGCAGGCCGCATCTTCGGGTTCGACGCCAATTACTTTAATGTCTGGGCGCAGGTATTTGATGTATACAGCGATACCCGCGATGAGGCCACCACCACCGACGGGCACAAATACGGCTTCGATAGGGCCGCTTTCCTGACGAAGGATCTCCATCGCAATCGTGCCTTGTCCGGCAATCACATCTGGGTCGTCGAAAGGTGGAATATAGGTGTAGCCTTTTTCACTGACAAGCCGTTTGGCGTGCGCTTGCGCTTCATCAAAGGTGTCTCCATGCAGGACAACACGCCCACCTCGAGCTTTTACACTGCTGACTTTTATCTCGGGTGTGGTTTTTGGCATGACAATGGTGGCTTTTACGCCCATTGCCTTTGCCGACATAGCTAGACCTTGTGCATGGTTTCCGGCTGAGGCCGTAATGACGCCTACCGCCTTTTCACTTTCGGTCAGCTGAGCCATACGGTTGTAGGCACCTCTGAGCTTGAAGGAAAACACGGGTTGCATGTCTTCACGCTTCAATAAAATTCGGTTGCCCAATCGGCTGGAAAGAGAGGGAGCGAGGTGGAGAGGGGTCTCGACTGCAACATCGTAAACCCGAGCTTCAAGAATTTTTTTGATATACCGGTGAGCCATAACGAACCAAGTTTGCCAAAGTGAATAAGAAAAGAGAACTGATGTTATCGGCTATAACCTCTAGCGTCTACAAGCATGGTAAGGTGTTGCGTATAATTAGCGATTATTCTGCCAACAATAGGTGAAAAGTGATGACACAGGATGAAATGAAAAAGGCTGTCGGCCAGGCGGCGGTTGACATGATTCGACCTCGTCTCGAAAAAGACATGATTATCGGTGTCGGTACGGGTTCAACGGCCAATTGTTTTATTGAGGCGTTGGCATCCTGTCGTGATCAGTTTGCAGGAGCGGTTGCTAGCTCGGAGGCAACCGCCGAGCGTTTACGTCAAGTTGGCATCGAGGTGTTTGATCTTAACAGTGCGGGATCCTTAGCGTTTTACATTGATGGCGCTGATGAGTTTGATGGTGCGCTCAACCTGATCAAAGGGGGAGGTGCTGCACTGACGCGTGAGAAGATAGTGGCGGCCGCTTCAAAAGAGTTTATTTGCATTGTCGATCAAAGTAAGCAAGTGGATGTGCTTGGGCGCTTTCCTTTACCGATAGAGGTCATTCCAATGGCGCGGTCTTATGTGGCACGTCAGTTGGCTGCACTGGATGGGCAGCCCGTGTATCGAGAAGGGTGTATCACCGATAATGGCAACATCATTTTAGATGTCCATCATTTGGAAATACTCGACCCTAAAGCCTTTGAGCGTTTCTTAAATAACATAGTGGGGGTGGTGACGAATGGCTTGTTTGCGAACCGTCCTGCTGATGTGGTGCTCATGTCGACACCCGCTGGTGTTGAAGAGCTGCGCGCACGTTCGTAATGTAAAAAGAGCCCCTGATGGGGCTCTCTCTACTCTAGTGGGCTCTTAATAAGCGGTAACATTGGTCAAGCGTGAGCCGTTTTCGCAGTAACGCGCCGCTTACGGTGAAAAATGCAAAGCTTGCCAAGGGTAATGTTAGCCAAAGGCCGAGATGCAATTGCGGTGCAATGTCCAGCAAATGAATGTAGAGCAAGGCAATAATGCCTTCGGCGATGATGGCCGCCATGAATCCACACAGTCCTCCGAGTAACATTAGCTCTAATAGGTCAAGCTGTTGGGTTTGCTTCGCATTTGCTCCAAGCGTCTGCAGTAAAGCGCCCTCATAGCGACGTTGCTCTAAGGCTTGCTGCAGGGTTAGCAACATGAGCATGGCGCCGCAAACGAGACTCAGCGCAAGAATCAGTGCCGAACTATCCCCTAAGCGCGTCAACCATTGATTGAGTTGCAGCAGCATTTGATCGATATCAATTAGGGTTAAGGATGGAAATGCTCGTACGAGTTGATTTGCCAGCTCTTGTTGCTCTTGCCCTAAACGAAAGCTCGTAATATAGGTCGCAGGAAATTGATTCAGAGTTGCTTCGTCAAAAATGACATAAAAATTAGGCTGGAAGGATGTCCACTCGACGCTGCGTAGGTTCGCAATTTGAGCTTCTACTTCTAATCCTGCTAAATCAAACCCTAAGACATCACCGAGCTTCAGCCCTAAAATTTGTGCCATTTCCTCCTCAACTGAGATCAGCGGGCCGGATGTCTCGCCTTGCCACCATTCGCCTTCGGTCATGATGTTGTGTGCAGGTGCCTGATTGCTCCAGCTCAAGTTCAACTCACGATTTAGCGTATTATGCTCAAGTTGTTCGGGCGTCATTTGGGCATGAATGGGTGCTCCGTTCAGGGTGGTGATGCGACCTCTGACCATCGGAAAAAACACGGCATTCACATTGGCGTCATCAAGAAAGCTCTGTAGCCCTTCGGTTTGCCAAGGCTGGATATTGACGACAAAGTAGTTGGGTGTGTCGTCAGGGATTTGCGCCTGCCAATCTTTTAGCAGGTCTGTACGGCTCACCCACACCACGCTCAGCAGTGTTAAAAGCAAAATCGCAACCGCAGACTGTAAACGGTGCCACTGACGTTGTTGGCGTAGGCGCATGACCAATAAACGCCCCAGCAACAGCCGTTTGGCCAGAGGTGTGGCAAGATGTTTCAAGCAGAATTGGGCGATGGTGCCCAGTACGGCTCCACCCAAGAGCAAGAAGGCCAATAAAATGAATGCCGCCATAGGTGCTTCTAGGAAGCTCAATAACACAACGAGCAGAAGCAGGGCACACATTACTTGTAATGCCAACCCGCGCCGTTCGGTTTTGATATCTTCATCTCTAAAGAGCGCACTGACTGAAACCTTTGATAGGCCCAAAATGGGCGGCAGTCCCAGTAGAACCAAGAGCGCTAGGCCAACACCCGCACCGGTAAAATAGCGCCAAAGAGCGGGAGCGGGCAGGGATTGAGGGAGGAGCTCATCTAGCCAGCGTGAAACCATGTGCTCCAGCGCGATCCCTGTAAACGAGCCCATAAGAGCAAGTACGGCCCAAGCCAATACCAGCTGCATCAAGTACAATACAACCATTGAGCGCTGTGTCATGCCGAGACTTAACAGCAAAGCGCAGCGAAGGTGCTGGCTTTGGCTAAAGCGCTTAAGGCTTAAGAATATGGTTAATGCCGACAGTAAAAGTGCAATCAATGACGTGAGTTTCAGATAGCTCAATGCGCTAGCCAAGGCATTGCCGCCTAAGGGTTGTTCATCCTGAAGTGAAAAAAGCCGCTCTTCATCACCGAGATTTTCCTTCAAAAACTGCGCAAAGGCAGTCACCTGTTCGCTTGATCCCGACAATAAAAGCCTGAATTCGGCTCGACTACCGGGTGCAAGAATCCCACTGGCTTCAAGATCCGCCTCATTGACCAGTATTTGAGGACTAAAGCTTCTGAATCCGCTGCCCCTGTCGGGAGAGCTGATCAGTTCAGCTTTGACGATGAGTTCGGTGTACCCCAATTCAATCCTGTCACCGAGGCTAAGGCCCAGCTGTGACATCACTCTGGCTTCGACCCAGGCATGCCCTGGCTCAGGGATGTCGGTTTCTTGGGAGGGGCGAGTTTGAATTTGGCCTCGTAAGGGATAGGGGGATTGCACGATCCGCACCGAACTCAGCATCATCTCGTCACCTGCACTGATCATGCTTGGAAACTGAATGACCGATGTGCTGGTTAGGCCTGCATCTGTGGCTTGCTGTAAGCGGAGAGTTTGAATGGGGCGTTGGCTGCTTAACACCATGTCTGCACCAAGGACGGACGCGCTCTCACGGAGTAAGCCGCGTTCGAGTCTGTCACCGAGGAGCGATAAAAGGGTTGTTAGGGTAATCGCGATCCACGTGGCAATGAGTAAGGCCCGCCACTCCGTTGTGCGCAGCTGGCCTTGCATCTGGCGTCTGAGTATGCGAACAGAAGCGCTCATAGCGACCTCTCAGTTAAGTGCCCATTATTAAGCGTGACGCAACGTTGGCAGCGTGAAGCAAGATCTGGATCGTGCGTAATCAGAATGAGCGTTGTTTGCTGTTCCGCGTTTAGTCTAAACAGTTGTTCAATGATTTGTTGGCCTGTTTCATCATCCAGGTTTCCGGTAGGTTCATCGGCAAAGAGTAATTGCGGCGATGTAACAAAGGCCCGGGCAATGGCAACGCGTTGTTGTTCACCGCCTGATAACTGAGCGGGGTAATGGTGAACGCGCTTTTCAAGACCGACTTCTTTTAACCACTGGAGTGCGTGTTGCTCGGCCTGTTTGTCTCCACGTATTTCCAGCGGCAGGCGTACATTGTCCAGCGAGCTTAATTCGGGTAGTAGATGGAAGGATTGAAAAATGAAGCTGATATATTGCGAGCGAAAGGCCGCTCTCTGTGCGTCATCCATCAAGGACAAATCGCGTCCTGCCAGTTTAATGTGTCCTGAGCTGGGTTGGTCAAGGCCTGCCAGTAAACTCAATAGCGTGGACTTACCGGCGCCGGATCGACCGATAATGGCTAAACTCTCACCGGGTTTGACTTGAAGCGAGAGTGCGGAGAAGAGTTCGAGCCGTTGCTCTTGTGCTGGAAAGGATTTTGCGACATTCTGAGCTTCAAGAATGAATCCATCAGGGGTAAGGAGTGTCATGCGTTATCTCATATCCATATTGCTATTAATCGGTTTGGTTAACACCGTACAGGCGAAAACCCTATTGGTCTTAGGTGACAGCTTGTCAGCTGCCTATGGTATTTCGCCGTCTGAAGGCTGGGTATCTCTTATGGCTGATCGATTGTCTCAAGAATCAGCCGACTATCAAGTTGTCAATGCGAGTGTGAGTGGCGAAACGACCAGTGGTGGCTTGAATCGTCTGCCATCTTTGCTCGCCACTCATACACCTCAGTGGGTGTTGATTGAGCTGGGTGCGAATGACGCATTAAGAGGAACCCCCATCTCTGTTATCCGTGAAAACTTATCCACTTTGATTGAGCTATCCTTAGCTGCTGATGCTCAAGTTCTGTTAATTGGTATACGCATCCCTTCTAACTATGGAGCGCGTTACGGCGACGCTTTTTTTGAGTTATTCACAGAAGTAGCAGACCATTATGAGGTTGATAGAGTTCCCTTTTTACTTGAAAATGTTGCACTTAATTGGGATCTCATGCAGTCTGATGGTCTTCATCCGAATGCACAGGCACAACCCGTGATACTCGACAATGTTTGGCCGTTTGTTGAGCGCCTGTTAGAAGATTAACGTAAAGTACCAATAGGATACACACCTATGAGATTAACGGCAGGGCTAGTTTGCCTGACGCTATTGTTTAGTTTGTCTGGTTGCACTGAGATTGCGAGACCTTCCACTGGCTCTTCGGCCGTTGTAGGTGAGTCGAGCAACATCGATTTTGGCGCTCAACAGCGGCTCTCTTCGCCAGAAATAACGGCACTCAATTGGTTTCCAAATTACCAGCAGCCTATTCTCCAATTCGAAATTTTGCTGGCGCGACAAACGCAATCGCAAGATCCAGAGCGGTTACAGACCCTTTTAAATCTAGCCTACTTATATGATGCGCAATTGTATGTGCTGTTTCATGAGCTCTTGGATTACTTGCCTGAACTGGCGCGCTCGCGTGAAATTAAAGAGCAGAATGAGTGGTTAGATCTGCGTGAAACACAAATGAGTGATGCTTTTGTGAAAAACCAAGGTGGGGATCTAGGCTCAATTCAAGCTTCGCAGGCGTTTATTGCCGATACGAGAAAGCGTATCGCGGTCATTGAGGAACGATTGTCGATTGTTAAAATTCGTTGATCCATCGCTCACCAGGAGGATGGCTTGCGTGATACATAAAAAAGACCGCTGAATGCGGTCTTTTCTGTAAAGTACGCGCGCTGAGGCGCAGAGCTTTTATACCCTGGTTGTGGATATTAAGCCGCTAGGTTCTGGTTTACAAATTCCCAGTTTACAAGTGCCCAGAAGCTTTTCAGGTAGTCAGGGCGTACATTGCGGTAATCGATGTAGTACGCATGCTCCCAAAGGTCGACCGTCAACAACGCTGTTTGGCCATTGGTCATCGGAGTGCCAGCATTGCTGGTGTTAACGATTTCTAAAGAGCCGTCAGCGTTCTTAACTAACCAAGTCCAGCTAGAGGCAAAGTTATTGACGGCTTTGTCATTGAACTCTTCTTGGAACTTCTCGAAAGAACCCCACTTGGCATTAATAGCATCGGCAATAGCACCTGTCGGAGCACCGCCAGCATTAGGTGCAAGGCAATGCCAGTAGAAAGTGTGGTTCCAAACTTGAGCGGCGTTGTTGAAAACAGGACCAGATGACGTTTTGATGATGTCTTCTAGGCTCTTGCCTTCAAACTCAGTACCCGGGATCAGGCCATTCAGCTTAACAACGTAGGTGTTGTGGTGCTTACCGTGATGGTAATCCAAGGTTTCTGCAGAAATATGGGGTTCAAGTGCATTTTTCTCGTAAGGCAGTGCTGGCAGTTCAAAACTCATTATAATCACCTTTAATTTGACAGGAGTTGGTGTTTAACGTTACGAAAAGAATTACGCCTTCACGCAATCTGTACCATCATATCACCGAATTGACATTCTATAACGGCACAAAAAATGTGACTTTTTGTCTTTAATAGGAGTCAGCCCCTTCGATTAAACACATATCAATCACTATATTGCGGCGCTTGCTTGAAAAACAAGGTTCAGTGGTTGAAAGATTCAGAATTAAGACGTTTTTCAAGGTTGAGAGATGTATCGCCCAATGCAATAAAGGCAGGGTTTTCCAGCGAGTCCTTGGTGTTGTAGCGCAAAGGCTCCAGTGTATTGGCATTGAGCAATACTCCACCTGCCTCAACCAAAATCGCCTGTGCTGCCGCTGTGTCCCACTCGCTAGTCGGTGTCATTCGGGGATATAAATCAGCCATCCCTGAGGCAATCAAGCAAAGTTTGAGAGAGCTCCCCATCGCGCTGGTGTTGACGTCGAAATCTTTTAATACTTGAGCGACGGCTTCAGCTTCTTTACGCCCATGGCGGCGGCTGGTGAGTAAATGAACGGTGTGTTCAATTGCACGAGTTTGAATGGGACTTGGCAATCCATTTTCTAAACACCAAGCTCCTAACTGGGTGCCTCCCCAGTAAAACGCTGATTTTGCAGGGGCATACACAATGCCTAAGATGGGGGTTTGTTGATCAATCAGCGCAAGGTTAACGGTAAACTCACCATTTCGTTGTAGAAACTCACGCGTACCGTCTAGTGGGTCAATCAACCAGTAGCGAGTCCAGCCTTGGCGTTCTGACCAATCAGGTATCTGTGCTTCTTCGCTCAAAATGGGAATGTCAGGGGTCAGCACACTCAGGCCTTGGGCCAGAATCCGTTCAGCGGCTAAGTCTGCGGCGGTCACAGGAGATTGATCCGCCTTTAACTGTGTGTCCCATTCATCTTGATGATACACCTCCATGATTGCGTCACCGGCGTTGCGAACCAATTCAAGTAATGACTCAATGGGCGGGAGGTTAGTGTGCATATGTGGCTCCTTTGGCGAATAACTCGATGAGCTTCAAAAATCAAATTGATCAGTTCATACTGGAGATAGGTTTAATCAATAGGGTAAGTGTTTCACTGATGATATTGGATTGGCAAGCGATAGACACAGTTTTGTTGGATATGGACGGTACTTTGTTGGATCTCCATTTTGACTCCTATTTTTGGTTGGAGTTTTTGCCTATGCGCTATGCGCAAGTGCATGCGCTTGAGCCAAGTGAAGCAAAGCAATGGCTGCATGAGCGCATAAAGCAGGAGCAGGGGCGTCTCAGTTGGTATTGTTTGGATTATTGGACAGAAGAGTTGGGCTTGCCTGTTGCGGCGCTAAAGCATGAAGTGGCCGAAAAGATTGGCTTTCGTCCGAATGTGCCGAGTTTTTTAAAGGCGTTAAAAACATCACACAAACGCAGTGTGATTGTCACCAACGCGCACCCTGATAGCTTAAATTTAAAGTTAGAACGAACAGGGTTGGCCAGTATGGTCGATGCGGTGATTTCGTCACACGAGTTTAAGGTGCCGAAAGAAGATCAAGCATTTTGGCATGCGTTACAGGAGAGAGAGCCCTTCTCAGCTCCACGAACCCTGTTGATTGATGATAGTCTCCCTGTCCTTAACTCCGCTGCTCGCTATGGTGTCGGCTACTTGCTGAGTATCGCTCAACCCGATAGTCAACTGCCTGCGCGCAGTGTTGATCGCTTTAATGCAATTCATGATTTTGAAGAGGTGATGCCAACGAATGACCCAACATTATGATTCTAGCCAATCAAAAGTGCGATTAGATAAGTGGCTCTGGGCCGCTCGATTTTATAAAACGCGTGCATTGGCCAAGCAAATGATTGAAGGCGGTAAAGTGCATTATGATGGACAGCGTGCAAAAAGTAGCAAAATGGTTGAGATAGGCGCAGAGCTGACCCTCCGATTAGGTTTTGATGAAAAAACCATTGTTGTCGTGAGTCTTGCCGACCAGAGGAGAGGAGCCGAGGAGGCTCAGCGCTTGTATCGTGAAACTCAAGAAAGTATTGAAAAACGAGAGATTGCAGCAGAGCAACGCAAAACCTACGGCAGCGCTCCCGAGCATCGACCGGATAAAAAAAGTCGTCGGGAGTTGCTGCGTATTAAGGGGAGCTGGGATTAGTCCCGGCCTCGACTGGCATCAAAAAAAGCCAGTTTTCCGACTAGTGGAATTCGGCTGACTAGGTGAAACAAAGGTTGAAGGTGCTTGGCAAGGCTGTTCGTACACTTGTGAAGCAGGGGGGTGTAGAAGCCCCAAGCAAGGATAGGCAGTGCGATGACTAAGCCGCCAACGAGAATGTCACTGAGCCAGTGCGCGCCTCCGACCAGTCTTGGAAAAATCATCAGTGTTGCAATTATAGCCGCCACATACGCCATCAAGTGACGAGCGCTCATGAGTAGGTAACCGGCCCAGAGTAACAAAATGGTTGCGTGGTCTCCGGGGAAACTGCGAGATGAGGCATCTTTAGCGGGGATGCCGGGGAATAGCTCAGTCAGTAAATAGGCAGGCTCTAGTACTCTAGAGGGGCTAGGTCCTGTTAGATCCATCGCTTTCGCAAATTCGTAGAAAAAATAGCGTAATGGAAGCAGTAAGCAGAGCAATACCACAAAGCCGATAAAGGCTTTTTGGAGCTCTGCACGAGGAATGCCCAGTTTAGGGAAAATGAGAAAGCACAGCATCACGACCGCCAATGCGAGGTCTTTGTAGCGTGTGTTTGCCCAAGCCCAGAGCCAAGCCCAAGTTCCGCCGCTCTCAAGGGATGAATTTAATGCAAAGAAAACCTGCTCATCCGCGGCTCTCCAGGCAAAAAAGCCCGCTGGCCACACAAAACTGAGCAGGAGCGCTAACGCAATTGCATGAAAGATAATCAGTGGGCGTAGCTGCCATTGATCTGAAAAAAAAGGTTTTGAGCTTGTCATACGAATGAATAGACCCATTATGTTAAAATATTTCTTTATGGTAACAGCGCAAGTGCGCCGGCTCCACTCTTAGAGTTAGCCGTTAAGGTGGAAATTGTGAATGAGCTCACCGGATAAAATTCAACGAATACTGTTTGACGATTTAGATGTGCGAGGTGTGGTGACAGGGCTGCAGGAAAGCTATCAGTCGGTATTGAGTCGTAACAGCTACCCAGCAAGCATCCAAACACTGTTAGGCGAAATGATGGCGGCCGTTACGTTATTAAGCTCGACGTTAAAGTTTGAGGGACGACTGATTTTGCAAGCGCAAGGCACGGGTGCCGTGCGTATGTTAATGGCGGAATGCACACACCATCAGCAGGTAAGAGCTGTTGCCAGAATTGATGGCGATGTTCCAGATGTTACCAGTCTTGCACAGCTGCTAGAGGATGGGCGTTTGGCTCTAACGCTAGAGCCTGCGGGTGGACAGCGTTATCAAGGCGTGGTGGGTTTGGAAGGTGAAACGCTCGCTAAATGCCTAGAGATTTACTTTAAGCAGTCTGAGCAATTGGCGACACGTATCTACTTGCAAGCCGATGGGCAGCAAGCCTCGGGTCTTTTGTTGCAGATGCTACCCAGCGCGAAGGCGAGTGTCGACGACTGGGAGCGAATTACGTTTTTAGCGGGAACCTTGTCAGCAGACGAGTTGCTCTCATTGGACAATGAGACACTGCTTTATCGTTTATTTCACGAAGAGGCGTGTCGGCTCTTTGAAGCGCAAACGCTTGCGTTTTATTGCGACTGCTCCCGGGAACGAAGTGAGAACGCACTCAAGCTCTTAGCTGAATCTGACCTGCTAGACGCCGCCGCTGAAGAGAGCGATGGTGTGTTAAAGGTTGATTGCCAATTCTGTAATGAGCGCTATTTGTTTACTCAAACGGACATTAAATCCCTTTTTGCTGAGTCGTCCCAAGAGGGTGGCGCGGGAGATTCCGTATTGCACTAACTGCAAAGATACGTTAAACCTTAGTCTAGCTAGGCAAATTTGTGAATGAGAAGAGTTTCTGCATTGTCCCAATGCGCGCTTTTTTATGTCATAATAGTCGGCCTTTAGAGTGTGAAAAAGTATTAGTATTTAGGCTCGGACATCTGTGTAACCTAAGCGATTAGCGGGTACTCACCGAGGCTTCTTGGCAGGGGTCTTTAAGGCTCTTCAGTAATTTTTTGGCATAGCGCCAAGGGAATTAGTAATGACTACAGAAACCGTCAAAATTGCACATCAGAACCTTAGCCCAGCTGAGTTAGTTGAGCGCGCCTTACAGCGTCAAGAAGGTGTGCTGGCTGATAATGGTGCACTGGTTGTCACAACCGGTAAGCGTACCGGGCGTTCACCGATGGATCGTTTTATCGTTAAGGATGCGACCACTGCCGATACCGTGGATTGGGGAAAGGTGAATCGACCGTTTGATCCTGAAAAATTCAATGCCTTATGGGATCGTGTGGCCAATTGGTTGAATGATGAAGAGCGCTTTGTATCCTATGTGCATGTTGGCTCGGATGACAATCATTACCTTCCAGTTAAAATGACAACGCAAACCGCGTGGCAAAATCTGTTTGGTTTAAATCTCTTTATTCGTCCCTCCGTGTATAACCCTAATTCAAAAGATGAGTGGGAAATTATCAATGCCGCTGGCTTCGTCTGTGAGCCAGAGCGTGATGGTACAAACAGTGATGGTTGCGTCATTCTAAATTTCACCGAGCGTAAAGTCCTAATTGCGGGCATGCGCTACGCTGGCGAAATGAAAAAAGCCATGTTCTCTGTGCAAAACTTCTTGTTGCCTGAGTTCGATGTGTTACCTATGCATTGTTCAGCCAATATTGGCGAAGACGGCTCTACAACCCTGTTCTTCGGATTGTCGGGTACAGGTAAAACGACCTTGTCTGCAGACCCTGAGCGCTTCTTGATCGGGGATGATGAGCATGGTTGGGGAACAGGCGTTGTCTTCAATATTGAAGGTGGTTGCTATGCTAAAACCATTAACCTGAGCCAGAAGAATGAACCCATTATTTGGGATGCGATTCGATTTGGTGCAATTGTTGAAAACGTTACGTTGGATGAAAAACGCGTCGCAGATTACAACGACACGTCGCTGACCGAAAACGGTCGCTGTGCGTATCCACTTGAGCACGTTGAAAAGCGCTCGTCTGACAACAAGGGTGCAGAACCTGAAGCCATCGTCTTCTTGACCTGTGACTTAACGGGTGTTTTGCCACCTGTTTCTGTATTAACCAAAGAAGCAGCAGCGTATCACTTCTTGTCTGGATATACAGCCTTGGTCGGCTCAACTGAAATGGGTTCAGGTGGTGGCATTAAGTCAACCTTCTCTACTTGCTTTGGTGCACCTTTCTTCCCACGCCCAGCGCATGTTTATGCTGACTTATTGATGAAGCGTATCAACGCCTTTGGTTCACGCGTGTACCTTGTGAACACAGGTTGGACTGGTGGCTCTTACGGAACGGGTCAGCGCTTCAGCATTCCGACGACGCGCGGTATCATTAGTGCGATTCAAAGTGGTGCGCTAAAAGATTGTGAGCTGGTTCATTTGCCAGGTATCAATCTTGCCGTTCCGACTCAGGTGCCAGGGGTTGATTCTTCTTTGTTGAATCCGCGCGAAACTTGGGCGAATCCGGCCGACTATGACGCCGCTGCAAAAGACTTGATTCAACAGTTTGTTGATAACTTCCAGAAATTCTCTGGTGTCTCTGAAGAGATCATTAAAGCAGGTCCACAGTTGTAAGCGTCTAACACTCATATAAAAAAGCCCTTGATCGCGGTCAGCGTCAAGGGCTTTTTTGTAGCCTTCATTTGTAGCGTTCAATCCATCGTTCACGTGGAGTGGCTTTTTACATGTCAGTCGACTTTAAGCTTATAGTCCATGCTTTTTAGAAATTCAGATTCATTTTCAAGATCTGCACATGTCAGTGGATGATGGTCAAGCCATCCTGACGGGAAGCTTAGGTGTAGCTTATTACCATCGACTTGCAAGCTGAAGGCCGGTAAGCGTGCTTTGCTACGGCTACGATGAAAGATGACGGCCAAGCGAAGCAAAAGACACAAACGCAGATACGCATCGCGTTTTTCGTCCGGTAGCGTTTTGTATTCGTCTTTAGGGAGTTTGCGACGATGTCCTTTGGCTAAAAAGGCCAGCATTTGCTGCTCTAAATGACTGAATCCTGCCAAGTCACAGTGTTGCAGTAAATAGGCACTGTGGCGATGATAACGGTTGTGCGAAATGGTCAATCCAATTTCATGAGTGCGTGCTGACCAGCAGAGCATGTCATGGAATTCTGGATCATTCAGCTGCCATGCGTCTTTGACTTGTGCGAGCAGAATCAGTGCAGTAGCTTCAATGCGATAGGCGTGCTTGCTGTCAATGTGGTAACGTTGCATCAAGGCATTGATTGTCCGTTCACGCACGTCTTCATGGCGTAAACGCCCAGCCATATCGTAAAGTACACCTTCGCGAAGCGCACCATCCGAAAATGCCATGCTGTCAATATCCAGCGACTCAAAGGCGGCATCGAGAATGGCGACCCCTGCAGGTAATACGGCTTTGCGCTCGGGTTTAATCGTCGAAAGCATCAGTTGGTCCGAATGTCCGACCTGAAGTAAGTGAGCTTTAAGTTTGTTTAAAGCTTCGCGTGTAATCATACCATTCGAAAGGCCGAGTTCTGTGCAGGCTTGCAAGGTGGCTTTTATCGTGCCAGAAGAACCCACGCAGCTGCTCCAGCCTAAGCGCTTATAGTTGCGTCTGATGGATAAAAGCTCCTGTTGTGCAGCCATTTTGGCCTTGTAAAAGCCAGACTCAGTAATTTTTCCATCTAAGAAAAACTCTTCATGGAAGCTTACGCATCCCATTTGTAGGCTTTCGAGCAGTTGGGGTTCAAAGCGTTCGCCGATAATAAACTCGGTACTGCCGCCGCCAATGTCAATCACTAAGCGTTTGCCTGAGTCGTCTGCAAGGCTATGAGAAACACCTAAGTAGATAAGACGTGCTTCTTCATGTCCAGCAATGATTTGAATCGGTAGGCCCAAGATTTGAGCTGCTTTCTGTGCGAATTCATCGCCATTAAGGGCTTCTCGTAGCGCGTTGGTTGCAACCGCACGTATTGATCGGCGAGGTAGCTCCGTTAAACGTTGAGCAAATCGGCTCAGACAATCGAGCCCTCTTTGCTGTGCTTCAGGTGTTAAAAGCCCTTCGTCGTCCATACCGGATGCAAGCTGTACTTTTTCCGACATGATATCAATGGGTTTTAATTCACCCTCAACATAGCGTGCGACGACCATGTGAAAACTATTCGATCCAATGTCGATGGCCGCCATCAATGCGCCGGGTTTATTGGGATCAATTGTGGCTGATTGTTCGTACATTGATTCTAATCTCTAATTTACTTTTAACAGAGAGTACTGGCTAAATGCCTATTCTGCCAGACCCTTTCGTGCTTAAGAAGCTTTTCACTATCTAGGTGATAGGGTATACCTATGAATATTCAGTTCACAATCAGTAAAAACTGGTGTTATTATCCATGTATAATCGATTACAAAGCACCAAGTGCAATGGAGAGAGAAGTTCATGAGCGATATTATTGTTAACGTCACCGACGCAAGCTTTGAAGATGAGGTGGTGAAGTCTGATAGCCCCGTCTTGGTCGATTATTGGGCGGAGTGGTGTGGCCCATGCAAGATGATCGCCCCTGTCCTTGAGGAAATCGCTAAGGAATACGAAGGGCAGCTCAAGGTGTGCAAGCTGAACATTGATGAAAACAACGAAACGCCGCCAAAGTTCGGTATTCGCGGAATCCCAACGTTAATGCTGTTCAAGGGGGGGAACGTTGAAGCGACTAAGGTAGGTGCATTGTCGAAGTCACAGTTGTCAGCTTTTATTGATGCAAATCTGTAATTGCTGAAACGGATGCGCGATTTACGTCGGTATATCGCGCATTTTGTTATCAGAAAACTAGACACCAGCTCATAAAATCTTTATATTTCCCTTATCTTTTACGTGTCGTTAGATGTTACTAGGTACAATAATCGTTACCTTTAGTTTCGATTGCTGTAATTAATCTTTCCAATCAATCCTCCGGCTACCATTCAATATCAGCCCACTCTTGGCTGCATCCAAAGAAACTATGAATCTTACCGAATTAAAATTAAAAAGTGTTCCTGATCTTCTAGAGATCGCAAATACCATGGGCCTACATAATATGGCTCGGTCTCGCAAACAAGATGTTATTTTTGCAATCTTGAAAAAACATGCCGTCAGTGGAGAAGACATCTACGGCGATGGTGTTTTGGAGATACTGCAAGATGGCTTCGGGTTTTTGCGTTCAGCAGACTCTTCGTACCTGGCAGGTCCCGACGACATTTATGTGTCACCTAGCCAAATACGACGCTTTAATCTACGAACGGGCGATACCATTGCAGGTAAAATTCGCCCACCAAAGGACGGTGAGCGTTATTTTGCACTGCTTAAAGTCAGTGAAATCAACTTCGACCGTCCTGAAAATGCCAAGAACAAAATCCTTTTTGAAAACCTCACCCCTTTATTTGCTCAGTCCCGCATTCGGATGGAAGTGGGAAATGGCAGTACCGAAGATATTACGGCACGCGTCATTGACTTGGTTTCACCTATGGGTAAAGGTCAGCGTGCGCTGATTGTGTCTCCGCCAAAAGCGGGTAAAACCTTAATGCTGCAAAATATCGCCAACAGCATTACGCGTAATAGCCCAGATTGCTACTTGATTGTCCTCTTGATAGATGAACGTCCTGAAGAAGTGACCGACATGCAGCGTACGGTCAGAGGTGAAGTTGTAGCTTCAACCTTTGATGAGCCGCCATCACGTCACGTTCAAGTGGCTGAAATGGTGTTGGAAAAGGCAAAACGCTTAACCGAGCATAAAAAGGACGTTGTTATCCTTCTTGATTCGATTACACGTTTGGCGCGTGCCTACAACACAGTTATTCCATCCTCCGGTAAGGTATTAACGGGTGGTGTTGATGCGCATGCCTTAGAACGCCCCAAGCGCTTCTTTGGTGCCGCTCGAAATATTGAAGAAGGTGGAAGCCTTACCATTATTGCCACGGCGCTGGTCGATACGGGCTCTAAAATGGACGAAGTCATTTACGAAGAGTTCAAGGGAACGGGTAATGCTGAGGTTCACCTTGATCGTAAAGTGGCCGAGAAACGAGTGTTCCCAGCGATTAATATTCGTCGTTCCGGTACGCGCAGAGAAGACCTACTGACCACGGAAGATGAGTTGCAACGTATGTGGATTCTCAGAAAGTTACTTGATCCAATGGAAGACGCAGCGGCGACAGAGTTTGTTATTGATAAGCTAAAAGATTTCAAAACAAATGATGAGTTCTTCTTGTCGATGAAGCGTAAGTAACGATCTATTTCGATGTTGCTGACGTAAGTGTAACATCTTCAAACAGGTAGCGACCGCTTTGGCGTCGCTACCGCTCTCAAAAAAGTTATTGCCATGTCTACACCAAAATACAAAGATCTCCGAGATTTTATCCGAATGCTGGAGCAGCGCGGTGAACTGAAGCGCATCAAACAGCCTATCAATCCTGTTTTGGAAATGACTGAAATCTGTGATAGAACGCTGCGAGCCAGCGGGCCTGCGCTATTGTTTGAAAACCCTGTTGGCTTTAAATACCCTGTCCTTGCTAACCTGTTTGGAACCCCTGAGCGTGTTGCGTTAGGCATGGGTGAAGAGTCTGTTTCGGCGTTGCGAGATGTGGGTAAGTTGCTGGCACAGCTGAAAGAGCCTGAACCGCCTAAGGGTTTTAAAGACGCTTGGGAAAAACTGCCAGTGTTTAAGCACGTCTTGAATATGGGGCCTAAGTTGGTACGTTCGGCACCTTGTCAGGAATATGTCATTGAGGGTGATGATGTTGACTTGTATCAGCTGCCAATTCAGACCTGCTGGCCGGGAGATGCTGGACCTTTAGTGACTTGGCCACTGGTCATCACGCGTGGGCCGAATAAACCGCGTCAAAACCTAGGTATTTACCGTCAGCAGCTCATTGGCCGCAATAAGCTGATTATGAGATGGTTGGCCCATCGTGGGGGAGCACTAGACTTCCGTGAATGGCAACAGGCAAATCCTGGGCAGCCGTTTCCCGTTGCCGTGGCATTGGGAGCTGATCCCGCGACTATTTTAGGTGCCGTGACTCCGGTTCCTGATACGCTGTCGGAGTATGCATTCGCAGGTTTATTGCGCGGTGGCAAAACGGAATTGGTTAAGTGTATTGGCAATGATTTGCAGGTGCCTGCAAGCGCTGAGTTTGTTCTCGAAGGGTATATTTACCCAGATGAGATGGCGGATGAAGGGCCGTTTGGGGATCATACGGGCTACTACAATGAAGTGGATCGTTTTCCGGTCTTTACGGTTGAGCGAGTTACGCACCGTAAAGACCCGATTTATCACAGCACCTACACGGGGCGGCCACCGGACGAGCCGGCCATTTTAGGGGTTGCTCTGAATGAAGTTTTCGTGCCGATATTGCAAAAGCAGTTCCCCGAGATCATTGATTTTTATTTACCACCCGAGGGCTGTTCTTATCGGATGGCGGTTGTGACGATTAAAAAACAGTATCCTGGTCATGCAAAACGTGTCATGTTGGGTGTTTGGTCATTTTTGCGCCAATTTATGTACACTAAGTTTGTTGTTGTTTGTGATGATGATGTCAACGCTCGCGATTGGAAAGACGTGATTTGGGCGATTACCACACGAATGGACCCTTCTCGAGATACCGTCATGATTGAAAATACGCCGATTGATTATCTTGACTTTGCATCTCCTGTTTCTGGCTTAGGCTCCAAAATGGGGATGGATGCGACCAACAAATGGCCTGGAGAAACTCAGCGTGAGTGGGGAGAGCCCATTGCGATGAGTGATGACATCAAGCAGCGAGTGGATGAGTTGTGGGATAGTCTAGATATCCTTGGAGGAGCACAGAATTGAAAAGTTACACGACAGATATCGTCAATGTCAGTTTATTGAACCATGATGTGTATCGAGTCCGTTTACGTTTGGCAGACGCTCAGCAACGGTTGGAATTTATTGCGGGCCAATATTTGGATTTAGAATTGCCTGATGGGCGCAAAGCATCTTTCTCGATTGCGTCTGCACCTGATCAAAGCAGCGATTTGGAACTGCATATCCGTGCGATGCCCGAGAGCCTTTTAAATACAGCAATCTTGACGCATCTGCAGACCCAGCCACAGGTGCGTGTCACCTTGGGTATGGGGACCTGTTGCCTAGATGTACACAGATTGAAGCCTGAGCAGCACTTAATCTTTGTGGCCGCAAGCACAGGATTTGCTCAAATTAAAAGTATGGTTGAGCATTTGCTCGCCAATCAAGTGATGAATCCCATCGATATTTATTGGGGGGCTCGTCAGCGTGAAGATATGTATTTAGTGGATTTGCCGCATCAGTGGTCCAAAGAGCATAAAAATGTGCACTTTGTGCCAGTCTTGAGCGAGGAGGATGCTGAATGGATGGGGCGTAAAGGAATGTTGCCCAGCGCAATTCAAGAAGACCTGCCGAGTGATCTGACTCAGTTAAGGGTTTACATTAGTGGGTCACCTGCCATGGTATACGCATTAGTGGATGTGTTGGAAGACAAAGGCGTGCAGGAAGATCAGATCTTTGCGGATGCGTTTGCCTATGCGCCAAGGCCTGTGCGACAGGTTTAAGTTGGTGTGTATTGCTGTAAAAAAAAGGGTCATAACAGACCCTTTTTTTATGCATCCTGTAGTGCAGTGTTTAGGTTGCTTTGAGTGCCGGGGGTGGCAAGGGTAAATCAGGGAGTTGGCTGCTCAGAAGCTCAATACTCCGATTCAGTTGCTCGCTGGCCTCAAGAGGTTTGCCGAGATGCTTCAAAAGTCTTGCGTATTCTGCGAGATGTTCAGGTGTCTCCTGAGACGCCAGAGTCATTTGATAATACTCAGCGGCTTCTTCCCACTCTTGATTGAGAAGGGAGAGGCGAGCAAGGGCTAATCTTAGCCCGTGGCTCTCAGGGTGTGCGGAAAGCCATGCCTTCGCTTGATCAAGAAGCTTTCGTGGCTTGGCGATCTGTACTTGTCCATACAGCTCAATCAGTTTTTCACTCCAACTGTTGTTGAGCGTCTCGCGCAGTAAGGTTTCGGCTGCTGCAAACCCCTTGTGTTCGATGAGTTGCTGGGCGTATTCAGCCACCACGTCATTTTGTTTCGCAACTGTTTTGGGTAAGGTAACCCAAAGGCTTTGCAAATGCTTGACGGCATTCTCGTCGGTGAGGGTGTTTTGCTGTTTGAACTGCTTAAGAAGACCCAAACAAGCGTCTTTTTCAATGCGCTGCAACTGCGAGTTGGTCAGTGCTTCGTATTTTTTTAGGTCTGGAAGGAGGTCAACGAGACCTTGCCAGTCATCGAGCCCCACATAGACTTCTTTAAGCAGAACTAGAATTTGTTTGTTTCGCGGTTCTGTCCGACGAAGGTTTAACAGAAGCGTGAGTGCGGCTTCCACTTGTCCACGGTTGACCTTGAATTGAGCTTCAGTGATTTTAATGGTTACGTCGGCCTCAGGGGCTGCTTTTAAGGCCTTTTTTAGCAACAAATCAGCGTTCTGGTGGTCACCACCTTCATTGGCGGCACGTGCGGCTGCAAGGTAGTTAATCAGCGGAACGCCGGACTTTTCAGCTGATTGGCTGAGCAAGTTCTGTGCCTTCAAACAGTCGCCTTGTGACAGTTGTAAAAAGCCTTTAAGGGTTTCTTTGTTTGCTGCTTTTTGCTGTCTTTTTTCACGCCAGTTACGGAATTTCTCCCAAGGCAGGTGAGTGTTAAAAAACAGATTCACAAGGCCATGAGCAATGAAAAAGGCGATAAGGCCCGCAATTAAGAATACCCAAAGAGTGGTTTCAATCGTCGTTTGCTTGAAAGCCACTAATACATATCCAGTGTCTTGCATCATGAGCTGACCAGCCCATGCACCAGCGACTAAGACGATGAGCACCAGTAGAAAGAAACGTTTCATTAATTGCCTCCTTCTCTTTGTAAGCGTCTGACTTCAGCCATGTGATCCTTGAGTGCGTTGAGAGACGTGGCAATTGAAGGCAGCTCTGGCGCGACTTGGAAGGATTTAAGTTCTTCTATGGCACGCAGCAATGAAATAGCATTGGCTTCTGTTGTGTCAAAGTAGTCTCCGATCCAGGTTGATGCCTTCGATAAGCTCTCTTCGTATGCGCCTTGACGACGTTGTAAAAGGGCGGTCTGCGCCTGCTCAAACATTAAGTGGAGATTCTGCTGTAAATAGTAGATTTGATCCGGGGCCAATAAGGGAGCAATCGGTGCATCTCTGTGTTGAATAACAATCAGTTGATCCAGCTTGTCCATGGCTTTGTTGAGTGCCGCTTTGGCGCCTGCTCCCCAGCTCTCTTTTAAAGAGTCCGGTGTCACATCATCCAATAAATTGGGTAGTTGGCGTTGATCAGAGGGGTGAGACATGCGCAGTTGTGCCGTTTGTTGGCTCATTGCGCTTAAGCGTAAGAAAATGCCCTCCACGTCCAGTCTTGGCACGCCTTCCAAAGCACTGATGTCTGCCGCTAAGCTTTGACGAATTGGGTATAGCGAAACATCGTCAGCTTCTTGTAACACCTTATCGGCGGATCTGAGCAGAGCCAAGGCGCCTGATGCCGAATTTTCCATTAAGACGCGCTGGTTAGCCAGACGCAGTAAGTACTCAGCTTCTGCCAGTAACCAGTCTTTATCGGCAACCTGCTGTTGTGCATTCATTTGTTGTACGGCTTGCGTTAAGCGGCCATGCAGCGTTTCGATGCTTTGTTCCGTTTGTGTGCTCAATGAGCGCAGTTGTTCAGTGCGCTCTTGAACTTGGCCTAACTGTTGACTAAGGCCGCTGATGCGCTCGCTGCTGTCCGCTTTAGCACTGGCTAGTGCGCTGTCTAGGTTTGCAGAGAGAAGTTGCAGTTGAGTGCGAGATTGCTCGCTGGACCAATACATATAGCCACTTAGACCCAGCGCCGCCACTGACAACACTAAAGCGACCTTCCCTGACCAGCTCGATGAGTTGGGTTGGGTCACAGGCGCCACTTCAGGCTTGGTGGGTGTTTCTGTAGACGCTATTTTGGGCTCGGCACTAGGTTCCGCTGCGGATGCACTTGGGTCGCTTGCGCTTGCTTCGTTAGTGTCAGGGCTGGAAGGCGTTGGCTCATCTGCACGATTGCTATCGGTTGCAGGGGCCGTTTGTTCAGGTTGAGTTTTCTTGGTCGTGCTATCGTTCTTCTTCTCTGGTGTGTCTTTCATGCCGGTTGTTCCAATTCGTTGGCAGGAAGTATTGCCTGAACCATTGATTCATCATCTGGTCCAGACGCAACCCTGACCCGGGTGAATCCCAAACCTTGTGCTAATTCAGCAATTCTTTGGCTGGGAACGATTAACAAGCTTAAAAAAATTGATTGGCGCTGCTCTGTGGAAAGCTGGCCTACGATGGACAATAGGTTGGTCAGCACCTCGCCACTGGTTGCTAGAATGGCAGCAGGTGGGTGAGCGATCACAGCGTCATAAATAACCTGTTCAGAATAGCGGGGGCAGCGACGATAGTAAACTGTTCTATAATCGACTTTAGCACCACGTTGGGTGAGTGTGTCGTAAATAAGACGTCGGCCGTCTTGTCCGCGAAGGATGAGGACGCGTTGCCCTGCAACCCTTTGAAGACGCGCGTCCGCCAGTAAACTTTCGGAGTCGAAGCCCATTTCAACAGACCAAGCCGGAATGTCTAAACTTTGCAGGCGTTTGCAGGTCTGTTGGCCAATGCCGATCCACTCGACGCCGATGGGCAATTGAGGCCAATAGGTATCGATCCAGTCATACGCACATTCAGCTGCATTAGGGCTTACAAAAATAACGAATTGATAGGTATCGATATTTTGGATGCTGTCTTTTAATGGCCAATAGTCCGCTGTATTTATCTCGGTAACAGGCTCGATTTCCAATGCCGGAAGTGCGACGGCCTGTGCCCCTAGCTGCGCCAAGCGTTCACATTGAGCAGCGTTTTGATGCGCTGCCCGCAATACCAAGACATGACGGCCTTGTAAGGGTTTATCCATGTGATGCATAAACACTTTTTAACACGTCATCAGCACCCGCCGCCAATAAACGTTCGGCAAGGGTGATGCCCAAGGATTCGGCTTGATCTCTAGGGCCGCGAATGTCATCTCGCAAAACAAGGGTGCCATCTGGGCGTCCGACCAGTCCTCGTAACCAAAGCTGATCCCCTTCTAGCAGAGCGTAGCATCCAATGGGTACTTGGCATCCACCTTCAAGACGGCGGTTCATGGCGCGCTCGGCCAAGACTCGGTCAGCGGTGTCAAGATCATGCAGAGGTTGGAGTAGTGCGATGAGTTCATGATCGTCTAGTCGACACTCAATCCCAACCGCGCCTTGGCCGCCGGCTGGCAGGCTCTCTTCAGCGGGGATTTCCTGACGGATGCGCGTTTCAAGTTGCAGGCGAATCAAACCTGCGGTCGCAAGGATGATGGCATCAAACTCTCCCGCATCCAGTTTACCAAGGCGTGTTTGCACATTGCCGCGTAAGCTTGAAACAATTAGGTCGGGGCGACGTTCACGGATTTGGACTTCTCGGCGTAACGATGAGGTGCCAACGCGTGCGCCCAGTGGTAAATCATCCAGAGAATTGAAATGATTGCTGACAAAGGCATCTGTCGGCTTTTCGCGAGGGCAGATCACCGCAAGGCCTAATCCTTCAGGGAACTCCATAGGCACGTCTTTCATAGAGTGGACGGCTATGTCTGCTCGATATTCGAGCATGGCGGTTTCCAGTTCTTTGACGAATAGCCCTTTGCCTCCGATTTTGGCCAAGGGCGTGTCGAGGATTTTGTCGCCTTGGGTGACCATTGTGACCAACTCGATCGTTAATTCGGGGTGGTGACGTTCCAATTCGGATTTCACGTATTCTGCTTGCCAAAGAGCAAGCAGGCTACGACGCGTAGCAATTCGTATGGTTCTGCTCATAATGTGGGCCCTGTCACCGCGATTAATCATCTTAAAATACATGGGATTGTATCAGAAGACAGTGTTTCAGGCGAAATCCTACGTCCATTATGATGATAACATTGGTATAATTGCGTTTATTTTTTAGCCCTTCACGGAGATCTCAACATGAGTGAAAAAACCAATCAACAGTGGGGCGGACGTTTCTCGGAGCCTACCGATGCGTTCGTTGCTCGTTTTACCGCTTCAGTCATGTTTGATCAGCGTCTATTTAGACAGGATATTCAGGGATCAATTGCGCATGCGCGTATGTTGGCAAAGGTTGGCGTCTTAAGTGATGTGGAGCGTGATGACATTATTCGCGGGTTAAGCGAAATCCGTGTGGAAATCGAGCGAGGTGAGTTTGAGTGGTCGATTGAACTCGAAGATGTGCACATGAACATCGAAGCCGCCTTAACACGTAAAATTGGCATTACGGGTAAGAAGTTACACACAGGCCGTTCACGTAATGATCAAGTCGCTACGGATATCCGTTTGTATATGCGTGATGAAACGGATTTGATTTTAGACGAAATCAGTCGTTTACAAAGTGGGCTGTTAGATCTGGCTGAGCGTGAGGCCGATACAATCATGCCGGGCTTTACCCATTTACAAACGGCGCAGCCCGTCACGTTCGGTCATCATTTAATGGCTTGGTTTGAAATGCTCAGCCGTGATTACGAGCGCTTTGTGGATTGCCGGAAACGGATTAATGTTCTGCCGTTAGGTGCTGCCGCATTGGCGGGTACAACCTATCCGATTGATCGTTTTTATACCGCAGAGCTGCTTCAATTTTCGGCACCAACTAATAACTCGTTGGATGCCGTCTCAGATCGTGATTTTGCCATCGAGTTTTGTGCAGCATCCAGTTTGTTGCTGATGCACATGACACGTATGTCTGAAGAGTTGGTGTTGTGGACATCCTCACAGTTTAATTTCATTAACTTGCCGGATCGTTTCTGTACGGGCTCTTCAATTATGCCGCAAAAGAAAAATCCAGATGTGCCTGAATTGGTTCGCGGTAAAAGTGGACGCGTGTACGGTCATTTGGTGTCGTTGCTGACATTGATGAAGTCTCAACCGCTGGCGTACAACAAAGATAATCAAGAAGATAAAGAGCCGCTGTTCGATACGGTCGATACCGTTAAAGGCTGCCTGAGAGCCTTTGCAGATATGATCCCTGCGCTTGAAGCTCGTAAAGACGTCATGAGAGAAGCCGCACTGAGAGGCTTTTCAACCGCAACGGATTTGGCTGATTATTTGGTTCGCAAAGGTGTTGCCTTCCGTGATGCGCACGAAATCGTTGGATTGTCTGTCGCCTATGGTGTTCGCACACAGAAAGACCTAGGTGAAATGTCACTTGACGAGTTGCAACAGTTTTCAACAATCATAGAGGCCGATGTGTTTGATGTGTTGTCGCTGGATGGATCCGTCGCCGCTCGGAATCATATTGGTGGCACCGCACCTGATCAAGTGAGATGGGCTGTGCAACAGGGGCGTCAAATGCTCCAAGCGCGTTCAGTCGACTGATTCAGCAGAGGCATCTGGTGTTCTCTAGATGCCTTTATTCACCGAAGGTTTGAGGAAGGGCGATGCTACAGATCATCTCTGCGTTAGTGCCTATTTTTGCGTTGCTGATGATAGGTTTTCTGGCTCGCCGCCACGGATTTCCGGGTGAGGGATTTTGGGCGCCCGCTGAGCGTTTTACCTACTACCTGCTGTTTCCAGCCTTATTGGTGAATAGTTTGAGTCAGGCCAGTCTTTCAGGAGGAGAGTCTGTACGAATTGTATTGGCTGTTTTGGTCCTGTTGGCCATCGTCAGTGGCATTTGCATGTTGCTCAAGAAACGCTTAGAGGTTGAATTTGCAACCTACACGTCGTTTTATCAAGGCAGTATGCGTTTTAATACCTTCGTTGCCTTGGCCACCACTTCGGCACTCTTGTCATCAGCGGGCTTAGTGGTGGCTGCCATTATTGCCGCGGTGATGATTCCTGTTCTTAATATACTCTGCGTTCTGGTGTTCTCCAGTGAAAAGGGTATTGGCTCCAATCTATTGCCCACGCTTAAGGCGCTCGTGACTAATCCACTGATTCTTGCCTGTTTTGCTGGGGTTCTTGTCAATCAACTGGGTGGGTTGCCATCGACGATTTCTGCTACTCTCGGGTTGTTAGGGCAAATGGCATTACCCTTAGGATTACTGTCCGTGGGGGCTGCGCTTAACCTGAATGCACTGAGATCGTCCGGGCGGGTGCTGTATGTCTCGTCGGCAATCAAACTTCTGTTGTTCCCTGTTATTGCGTGGGGGGTTGCCTATGGGTTTCAGTTGTCCGAGTTGGCCTCTCAAGTGCTGATCATTTTTGCCGCTATGCCTACAGCCACGTCTGCCTATATTCTTGCTCGTCAGCTTGGGGGCGATGCGCCATTGATGGCCGCGATCATCACGGCACAAACGCTCTTTGCGATGGTGACCTTACCCTTGGTTTTGTCATTTGTCGGGTAAATTTAGCGCTTTTTTACGACTTTCGTGGTAAAGCGAATTAATGCTTGATTTTATTTCTGGATGTGAAAAACTATTGCGTCGATAGTTTTAAATTATAGAACGCTACGTTCGTTTGCACGCCAAGCATCTAGCGCCTATTTCGCACGACGAGTTTGTCACTAACCTATTACAATTGCGAGATACGAGTGAATGAAAAGGAGTCCTGACCTTATTCTGGTTGTAGTATTGTTCTTTATTGTGGGCACGGTTATGACTGGTGTCTCACAAAGTGCCCCCGAGATAGCCTCATTAGTTCAGCAGGTTTTCAACAGTTAGTCCTAGCGTTATTCGGTGCTTAACAAGGATAGTAGTGTTTATCCGTAGCAATGCCCTGCAGGGGGATGTCCCACGACTCGGTGGGTAAATTCTCTGTTTTCTGCAGATCGTGTGCCAAGCCAATAAGCTTTGTTGAACTCATACCTTTAGACAGATGCTTGAAGCTAAACGTCCGGTCATAGTAGCCCCCCCCCATTCCTAATCTGCCTCCGTTTTGATCAAATGCAACCAATGGAAACATGACCAAACTTAAAGCCCAAGCCGGTATTGGTTTGAGTCCCTGAATCACAGGTTCAGGAATTCGGTAGCAATTCAGGCGCATTTTGCTCTTTGCGGTGTAGGCCACAAAAATAAGTCGATGCTTGGCTGTGGGGTGCAGCTTAGGTAGGTATACTTTTTTTCCCGATGCCCAGCAGTACTGGATGAGAAGGCTTGGGTCTATTTCACCATCATTGGGTAAATAGAGCGCGATAGATTTGGCCTGTTGAAACCAGAGCTGAGACGTAACTGTTCGGCATAAGAGACGGGCGTTTTGGCGTTGCTGGTGTGGGGATAGGGCTCGGCGAGCGCTCCGCATCTGTTGGCGAAGTGTTTGTTTTTTGATGGCGGTCGACATGGTGTGTACAGGATCTCCCAGAATGCCGATATTGATTGTGGCCCTGAACCGTGAGGTTCAGAGTGGAGGCATTATCTGGCGTATTAGGCTTTCCGAAAGTTCGGACATGCACACAACACCAAAGTAACACCGCCAAGTAGGAATTTATAGGCTCGAGGGACTTAACCAACTCTCGAACATCCTAGGAGACAACCCTATTATAACAAATTTAAGACAATTGTCAGGTGTTATCCTTTTTTATCGTTCAGCGCTCGATCAATTTTATTACTGATACGTCGTAAGTTCATTTCAACAACGTGCCGTTGTTCTTCTTTGTTCTTCATCAACTCATGCGACATATTTAATGCCGCCATCACCGCAATGCGCTCCAGCCCGACGATTTTCCCTGTATTGCGTATATCACGCATTTTTTCATTGAGGTAATCGGCCGACGCCAGCAACTCGGCTTCGGCTCCGTCTGGACAGCTAATGGTGTACTCTTTATCGAGAAGTTTGACGGTCACGCTGCGAGATGCGCTCATGAGCGTTGCTCCAATGATTTGAGTCGGGCAATCATTGCCTCAACTTTGCTTTGAGTCTGGTTGTTAAGGGTTAGCAATTGATTGCGCTCATCTCTTAGACGAACTTCTTGTTCTTTAAGACGCACATTTTCATGCTCTAATTCTTCAAGGCGCGTAATTAATCGATCAATTTTATGTTCGAGCGCATCAAAATAGTGTTCACTCATGACGTACAGGTTCCTCTCAGCGTTAGCGTCAATATAAACAGCGCACGCTACGGGGTCAATCGGTGCTTTTGTTCATACTCTCTTCAGTAAATGCTAGCATATCAACATTCATTCATCATTGAGTAATGCGATGCGCTATGTCTAAAGATATATTCCCTACAGAACTGCCTGATTTTGATACGCTTGCGAATGCACTGATAGAAGAAGGCATTCTCACCCTTTCGCCCTCAGAACTGCATGGGGTGATTGCAGGTCATGTGGCGGCAGGAGCACGATTTGACCCTGATACATTACTCCGAATGCTTGCGGACCTGACCGACGTCAGTGCTTTTAAGCAAGAAGCCTCTAAACTAGGGTTGCTGAGCGTTTACCAAGCAACGCTTGTGCAACTCCAATCGGACTCTTTGGCCGTAGAATTATTATTGCCTGACGATGATCAAGCGCTCGGTGATCGAGTTGATGCGCTGGGGAGTTGGTGCAGTGGTTTTCTTGCTGGCTTTGGGATGCAGGTGGCAACGAAGCATTTGTCGGAACAAGTGAATGAGGCGATTCAAGACTTGGCTCAAATTGCGCAGATAGAAGCGGACTCAGAGGAAGAGCCTGGTGACGAGGCAAATTTCATGGAAGTGGCTGAGTATGTGCGCATGGCCTTGGTTTTGGTGTTTCTTGAGTATAATCAGCCCGATGTGGACGACTCATCGGACAAACCGGCAGTCTTGCATTAAGGGGTATTTGAATGTTGATGACATTAGATCAATCTGTTTTCGCCAGACGACGCGCACAGCTTATGTCAAAAATGCCTGACGGTAGCGTTGCACTGATCGCGGCGAACCGTTTGGTAACTCGAAATAGAGATGCGGAGTATGCTTTCCGACAAGACAGTAGTTTTTACTATCTGACGGGTTTTAATGAGCCGGATGCACTGTTGGTTTTGTTGCCGGGTCGGGATCAAGGTCGCAGCATTCTATTTTGTCAGCCCCGTGATCCAGCGATGGAAATCTGGACAGGTTTTAGAGCAGGTCCAGAAGGCTGCGTCAGTCAATATGGGATGGATCAAGCCTTTACCCTGTGCGATATAGACAAGCAACTGCCCGATTTGTTGGACGGTACACAGGCACTTTATTATGCCTGGGGCCAGAGCGCTGAGTTTGATGCGAAGGTTATGAATTGGTTAAAAGGATTACGTGAGGCGTCACGCCAAGGCCGTCATGCCCCTAGTCAGCTTGGATTGATTGATGATTTGCTACACGAAATGCGCCTGTTTAAAGATGACGCTGAAATTGCGCTCATGCAGCGCGCTGCCGATATTTCTGCACACGCGCATATTCGTGCGATGCAGGTGTGTCGTCCGGGTGTGATGGAGTATCAGTTAGAAGCTGAAATCCAGCATTATTGCGCAATGCAAGGCGCTCGTTTTCAAGCCTATACGCCCATTGTTGGAGGCGGTCAGAATGCCTGTATTCTCCATTACATAGAGAATAGCGCTGAGCTGAAGGATGGCGATTTGGTTTTGATTGATGCGGGGTGCGAACTGGATTGCTATGCAAGTGATATTACCCGCACTTTCCCGGTCAATGGGCGTTTTTCACCAGAGCAAAAAGCCTTGTACGGGCTCGTACTTGACGTGCAAAAGCAATGCATCGAGGCCATTAAGCCGGGAACGCCTTGGAATGCGATTCATGATTTGTCTGTAAGGCTGTTAACCGAAGGTTTGCTTGAGCTAGGTTTGTTGAAAGGTGAGGTCGATCAATTGATTGAAGCCGGTGCCTACAAGCCTTTTTATATGCACAGAATAGGGCACTGGCTGGGTATGGATGTTCATGACGTGGGTGCGTACAAGCAAAAAGGGGATTGGCGGCCTCTGGAAGAGGGAATGGTCATGACTGTAGAGCCTGGTCTGTATATAGCGGCGGATAATCAGGACGTTGATCCGCGTTGGCGAGGCATCGGAATACGAATTGAAGACGACGTGCTGGTAACAGCAACAGGTCATCATGTGTTGACGGCTTCAGTGCCCAAAGAAATCGATGAAATAGAAGCCTTGATGGCGCGTTAGGAGTCTGTAATGGCACCCACATACGATCTATTGATTATTGGTGGTGGAATGGTCGGCGCCAGTTTAGCGACGGCGCTTCTACCCGTTGCTGACTCCTTAGGACTGTCCATTGCTGTCATTGAAGCACAGGCAATGCCGAGTCCTGGTGAACCCTATCAGCCGAGCTACGATGCTCGAACAACGGCACTATCCTTTGGAGCACGAAGCTTTTATGAACGCACGGGTGTGTGGCAGCGTCTGGCAGAGCACTTGACCCCGATTGAGCATATTCATGTTTCGGATAAAGGGCATTTTGGTGCGGCGCGTTTGCATGCTAAAGAGGAAGGCGTTCCAGCGCTGGGGTATGTGGTCGAGAATCATTGGTTAGGTCGTGTGCTGCTGGATCACCTTAGGGACAAGGGCCAGGGGGCTGTTGATTTAATCTGTCCAGCAGAGGTGATGTCTTTAACGCATCAGGCTGGGGGGTATAAAGTTGAGGTGCAATCGGGCGGTGACCGCTATGAGTGTCAGGCGCAATTAGTGGTGATGGCGGATGGTGGGCGCTCCGAGTTACGAAACACACTGGGTATTCCATATAGCCAAGAGAGTTATCAACAGTATGCATTGGTCAGCAATGTCAGCATTGATCGTCCACATGGGGGTGTCGCCTATGAGCGCTTTACGGCCACAGGCCCCATGGCCTTGTTACCCAGTGAGCCTCAAGGCTATGAGCAGCGTTGTGGGTTAATCTGGACATTGCCTGAGGCATCCATTGATCGGGTATTGAATCTATCGGACAGGGCATTTCTTCAGGAATTACAAGAGACATTTGGTTATCGAGCTGGACGTTTTATACGAGTGGGTGAGCGTTATCACTATCCTTTAAAGCTGACCGTGGCTCAAGAACAGGTCCGAACAGGGCTGGTCATGCTCGGCAATGCGGCGCACTCGCTGCATCCCATTGCCGGGCAGGGGTATAACCTTGCCTTGCGCGGAGTGACAGACTTAGCCGAAACAATCCTGGCCAGCTGTCGTCAACAACGCGCATTGGGCGATCTTGAAGCCTTGCAAGCCTTTGAGCAAAAGCGCCGCCAAGATCAGTTCAGAACCATTGCGTTTAGCGATAAAACGATGAAGTTGTTTTCCAACTCGAATAGCATTTCAGCACTGGGGCGCGATTTAGGCCTGCAGTTATTGGATGTGAGCCCACTGCTTAAAACCTTGCTAGCACGCTCGGCAATGGGCTTGGATTATCCGGCACTAAGGATCTAAGAGGAAAGACGATGTCTGAGACAGCAATGCGTTTTGATCTGGTAATCTCGGGTGCCGGTATGGTTGGCTTGGCGTTAGCCGCCGCCTTAGCGCCGACGGGGTTGCGTATTCTACTGCTTGAGCAGCAGGCTCTTGAGCAGAGTGGTGCATTAGATGCGCTGCCAAGTGATCGTTTTGATGTGCGCGTGAGCGCTTTGACAAAGGCATCGTCTCAGCTATTAGACTCTTTGGGTGCTTGGTCAATTATTGAGGGCTTGCGTGCGGCCGCTTATACCGATATGCATGTTTGGGACGGTATGGGGCGTGGCGAAATTCATTTCAGCGCGGATGAGTTGCATGAACCCTGTTTAGGTCATATCGTCGAAAACCGTATTATACATGCGGCGTTGCTCAAGGTTGTTCAGCAATATGCGCAGATCGAAATCATGCAAGGTGTTGGCCTGTCAGCGTTGAGCGCACCCGATGCAGCCGGTGGACGTCAGATCACCTTGACCAACAGTGACATTATTCATACACCGCTGTTGATTGGGGCCGATGGCGCGTTGTCAAAAACTAGGCAGCTCTCGGGTATTGGTGCAACGGAGTGGGATTACGGTCATCATGCGTTGGTGACCACCTTGATCAGTGAGCAGAGTCATCAACATACCTGTTGGCAGGTTTTTACCGAGGATGGCCCTTTGGCACTATTGCCTCTAGCATCTACTTCCCCACACTATTTATCATTGGTTTGGTCCACCTCTCCTGCACATGCGCGGTCCTTACAAGCGCTCTCAGACGAGGCACTAGGACAAGCGATTACTCATGCGGTGGGGGGGCGGCTAGGTGACATACGAGTGGCTGATCGAGTGATGGCATTAAATTTACGCCAAAGGCATGCGCATCAGTACGTTGATACAGGCTTAGCCTTAATAGGTGATGCAGCGCATACGATTCATCCTCTGGCGGGGCAGGGCGTCAATCTTGGCTTTTTGGATGTCGCCTCACTGGCAGATGTGTTAACGCAAGCGCATCAGGCAGGAGAGTCTTTGTCATCACTGGCGGTACTGCGTCGGTTTCAGAGGCAAAGACGAGCCGAAAATATCAAAATGGCCGCGACCATGGAAGTGTTTCGCCGTCTGTTTGGACACAGGCCTGCGCCCATTCGTTTGTTGCGAAGCTTGGGCATGAAGGGTCTTGACCAACTGGCTCCGGTGAAAAATCATTTGGTAGCCATGGCGATGGGCACTAAAGGGGATTTGCCGCCTCTGTGTCGAGCACCCATTAGGGTGTTTTGAGGGAGAGTGTGGTTGTTTATTTTTTGCACGGCTTGTCGCTAGAGCAAGGCGGGTAGTGCAAAATGACAGATCAAGCTTTTTTGTTGATTTTTTTCTAAGCAGGGTTTAGCGTTTCGTAGGAATAAAAAATCATAGGGAAAATGAATCGTGCAGGGAATACATTGCAACGCTGTTACCCAGCCGCCAAAAAGCACTTTGCTTACGGCCGCTCTAATGCTTCATCATACTTTTCCCGGTCAAGTTCGAGAGGTTGCGAAATCTTGGCCACACTCTCCTGATGTTCAATTGATCCATTTACGCAACCTTGAGCCTTACCGTGGCTTCCATATTTTCATGCGAGCACTGGCAAAAATCCAAAAACAACACCCAACCTGCCACGCCATTATCGTTGGTGGGGATGAGGTGAGTTATGGCAAGCCTCCTAAAGGTGCTAAAAATTGGCGAGAAAAAATGCGACAGGAAGTGCCCCTCGACCCTAATCGACCCCACTTTATTAGCAGAATACCGAGAGCCGCCTATCGCAAAGTTCTTCAGGTATCTGCAATGTCATGATTGAAAGATGCATAATAACGGGCCTTCAAACGATAGAAGCTTCCGACAGGTTAATAATAAATTAGATACATATATCAATATAGTAAAAACACTCGATTTGTTCTTTTAAAATTGATTTGTAGGTGGGTTTGTGAATAAAAAGTGTATTGGTTTGTCTGAAAAAGAGTTTCAGTATTCATCGAAAAATATATGGGTGTTTTCTAAGGTTGTCTTAGTGATTTATATCCTTGTTTTCATGTCGATCATAAGCGGTTGTTCTGAAAACAGTGAAAAAGATACTAAATTGACTGATTTTGAAACGGGAGTTGATAGCTATTATAGAGAATTGAATTTAGCTAATATGATCATCTTTAACCTTGATGGTAGTGGCATCAACACTCTTGGTTTATCTGCAGGAATTAATTTCGACCACGCTGGCGATGGCTTTGCAGAACGCACTGGCTGGGTTGGTTCCGGTGACGGTCTATTAGTGTGGGATCGAAATGCCAACGGCGTGATAGACTCAGGACAAGAACTATTCGGTTCAGAAACACGCTTGTCCAATGGCATGCAGGCTGTGAATGGCTTTGCCGCTCTAGCTGAACTGGATACTAATGGTGATGGCATCATTGATGCCAATGATCCAATCTTCTCTGAATTGCGTGTGTGGGTTGATGCTAATATTAATGGACGCACCGACGAAGGCGAATTATTAACGCTTGAGGACGTTGGCATTCAGGCGATTAATGTCGCTTATGATAACTCCAGTTATATCGACGCCAATGGCAATGAGCATCGCCAACTAGGCAGTTTTGTTACTACCGAAGGTGAGACCCGCACTGCGACTGACGTATGGTTCCAGACTGATGCAGCTTATAGTATTCCAACGGAATGGGTGGAGGTCTCTGGCGATATTTCAGCCCTCCCTGATGCCCGTGGCTACGGTCTGGTGCGTAACTTGCACCAGGCCATGGCGATGGATGATTCTGGAAGGTTACAGTCATTGGTGGGTGCTTTTGTGGCTGCTGATACTCGGCTAGAGCGAGACAATTTGATTACCGATATCATTTACCATTGGGCAGGGGTTCAAGATGTGGACCCCTATAGCCGTGCATCGAAGATTGATGGGAATGTGATTGGTGATGCACGACGGTTGGAGGTGATTGAGCGCTTCAGGGGTACTAAATGGGTGGGCTATACGCTCGATCCTAACCCAAATGCGGGTGCGGCGATTGCTCTACTGGGTGCTTGGAATGATTTGAGAGAGTTGGTCTACGGCCAACTGATGGCAAGAAGTCACTTGAAAGACTTGTTCCTTGATATTCGCTATGGCTGGGATGCGGAAACAGAGAGCATTGTCGGGGATCTGTCTGGAGTTGTTAGCAGTCTTTCTGAGTTGATCGTAGACGACCATGAAAAAGGAATGGAAATGTTAAGCGAGTTCGTGCGATCTGTTCACGGGATCGGGTTAGCCGACTCGCTTAATATGGCATCGTTTAAGACCATGATGTCAGCGTTGGGAGAGGATGTCACTGATATATTAGATAACACTCTTACTGAAAAGGGCAGCGGTAACACCAATAACAAAGAACATGATAGATTTCAAAGCGGCAGTCGCTCAGATATCTATCGATTAGACTTGAATGTTGAACAAAAAAATATGATTTATTGGGTTTTATCGACGACAACAAATGCTTTTAGGATGGCTGCATGAAAAAGTTACGACGCCTGTCTATAATAAATGCATTGTTTTATCTTGTTGTAATTTTTTTCATTCTTCACTTAACCTCAATGAGGTGGTTGGATAAGCATTCTTGGGTTTTTTATCCAGACAATCGTTGGTTTGTGAAAACATTGCCCTACTTTTATTTGAAGAATCCATTTTCTTCACAAGAAAATGATATTGAAAGAACTATTAAAATTGCACGCTTTATTGCATTATCAAAACAAAATGATAAGCCGTTAGATGTTTTGTTGGTGGATTTATATGAAGCTCAGAAGTTGATTGAAGACTTTGAGCGTATGAGAGGGAATAAGCTTGATATTGTTGCGTTGTCAAAACTTACAGTTAATAGGCTGAATCTTTTAAATCGAATTAACGCGATATATCTCTCACAAGATAGAAAGATTACTTTAGATTTGGATGTGGTCAGAAATAAGGGAAAAGAGCTTGTAGAAAATATTGATGATGTCGATATAAAAAAAGCACTTCAAAAAGAAATATTTTTCTATGACGAAAACTGGCAAGGCAATGAAATTTCTAATGTCGATAATGCTGATGATTGGTTTGTTTATATTGATAAATTCCACTATGGATTAGCGCAATGTATAGTAGGAAAAGAGTCTGGTGCTCAGTTAATTATATCTGGAATAGATTATTTTACACGAGACGAACTGGTTGATCTTGTCATGTTAAGCGTTGATTTTCCACTTATTTTGGCGGCTAGTTTCCGTAAAAATACCTCATGTGTTGTTGCAATTGATGAAGTCTTTAAAAAATTAAGGGAGTAGTATATGTCAAGATATCGCCATGTGTTTGACTTAGTTATTTAAATGATTTTTATATGTATAAAACGATGTGTGGGCCAGTTAAAAAAATCATTTGTTTTTATGGTGGAGGCTTCTGTGGTAAGTAGAGTTGTAGTTGTTGTGTTATTGATTTTTCTATCAGGTTGTAAAGATGATTTAATAACTTGTGATTATATGACAGAAACTGGTTTTTGGGTTGATAGTCATTTTGAAATAGAAAGAGAAAATATCTTAAGAATTAAGGCTTGTGAAAAAATTCATGATGCTGTGAAAGATGAGCATAGGGTCGACTTTAATGTTTATCTCTCTATCCTAAAAGTTAAAATGGAAGAGTATGATGAAATTGTTGACCTTGTTTATACTTGTAAAGATAAGGACGCTAGGTGTGCATTTTTTTATAGTTTTTCAAAAATGCATTTTGGTGATAGAGATTCTGGTTTGATTTACTTAAATAAAGCATATGATTTGGGTATGTATAACGCTATGTATTTCATATTTAATCAATTTTATATTGATAGCTGTGAAAGTGACGAGTGTTTAAGAGAAAGTATAGACCGTTTTGTTGAAGATTTTGATTTCTATGATGATAATGAGAAGTACATTTTTATTGCTGATATAATTGTGTTTTTTGGTATCGATTATAGTGACTATTTAATTATGCATGATATGCCTGATAAGTTTAGATTGTATATTGGTTTTGATTATATGTCAAGATTCAGCGAAGTCTTAAGATTTAGTTTTGATAATAAAGTTAATGATGGTTACTTTAGTGATTCATTATCATATATTATTGCAAAAGCTACTTTGAACTTGCAGAGTGGTAGTTATTATATTTTGTCAGACCAAGATTGTGCGGCATTTAACTCAAGGAATAATCTTTCTGAAAGAGAAGTTTTTGCAATTGATAGGTTTTTGGTTCAAAATGCTTACTATGAAATTTTTAGTAATAATTGCAGGTAATAATTATCGGTTATGCTAGTAGTATCCAACTAGCTTTAGGTTTTTTCGCGAAGATGAGTTCATAAAGCTCTTGTTAAGAGGAGTTGACGTGGCTGACGAAATCACACGTCATTTCAGCAGCTTTAGCCTTTTAGTTGTTCTTCTGTCTGCGTTCAGTTATTTTTGGTTAGGGTTTTCTTATGAATTTTTACTATTGTTTATTTGTGATAATCTTTCAAGCTTTGACTTTGTGTCAAGATATTTTTGTTGTACGTATTTCTTTGTGCGTGTTTAAGGTTAAATAGATGGATAAGTTTACTCTTAATAGGATTGTCAGTTTGACTTGATTAATTTTAAGCTTTCTTGAAAATATTGTATGTTCAGTGCTCAAAGAAAGCAGGATGGGCTTAGAGTGCATGGAAAGTTTATGCTTGCTTTTTAATTTTATACGACCTGTTTTATGTGTTGTCCTTGTATTTTATATGCCGATAAAAATAGGGGTGAGCTTGGATTTGGTCGCAAAAGGCTGTACTCCAGAGGAGGTTCGTAAAGAGTGCTTTAATCAAATTTTGCATATTAAAAAAGCTAAATTCATAGGGGTTGTGATTTTACCATTTAGGATCGGAATCGTAATGTTTCTAAGTTTGTGGCTGTTTGTTGATCGAGCGCCGTTTGTATGGATCTTTATTTTCTTTCTTACAGTGGTTCCGGTTTGTTTAAAATAATTTTCAGAAGAAGCATAGAAAATGCTACCTTTACTAGCACATGTGGTAATTCTAGATGTGCTTATTTCTATGATTTTGAGGGATGAAAATAAACATGCTGTATGTGAATATTGATAAAAATAACCAATCAACAGTATTAAAAAGCTTCTAACATTTTTTGAAAAATAGGCGAATGACCAGTATGCTTAGTACAGTCGGATTTATAGCATGGATTGTTGTATTTGTTTGGTTTTTTTTGTATTGCAATGTTCAGTTAGAGCGTTTTGATGCGAGTACTTTTAATCAGTTAAAGAAAGCGATCTTAGAGAAAATGTACTCTTCTAGAGGAGTCATTTGGCTGTTGGGAGTTATTTTGTATTCCCCCTATGTTTTTCCACTTAGAGCCGTAGTAATTTGGTTTATAACTGTTTTGTGTTTATATTATCTTACAGGAGTTTGATCAGAGGCTGTTCAAAATGGTGCCATAGCCGTACTCTGAACGCAATCTTTAACCAAGCGTTCTATTTATAGCGTTTGTGGAGTTTCTTATCTGTTCGGCGATTAAACAGGCGGTCTGGCATGTGACCCCTAATGTGGTTGCAACCTTATTGAAATCGGATACAACCTCAATAAGTTCCTTAATCACTTGTGCCGCGATTGGCCTGCGGTGGGTGATTTACACAGCATCCTGGTGGCTTTAATAAGATCCTCGTAATCCAAGCTCGGTGAACGAAAACCAGCATCCAGTAAGTCCCATGCACTATGCAAATGGAGTCTACTAGGCGATCCATTGCGGTAATACTGGCTGGTAATAGGCCATGCTGACGAAAAACACGATCTTGCAGTAACAACCCCCAACCATCAGGTAATGCGTCGGCAAATACGCCATGTAATCCTCCATGGGGAGCCTTAGGTGCTTGTTGCAACGACGCATCAAAATGGATAGCAAATGGCGAGAGGTTTTCAAAACGACTTGGATACGCTTGATCATATTGAAAGAAAACGCCATGGCGATTTTGCGCGAGCACGCCAATATCTGTTATCGCCAGTGAAAAAAACTTACAGTAGACGTGCCTCATAATTGAATTAGAGTTGCTTTGTCGCTACATTAATATCCCTTTTTTGCACGACCTAGCAGAGCAGTGTGAGATTGTTCGCTTGAGAATGCCGTACAGATGAGTAACTTCATGGGAAATAAAACCGCACTTCACGCTATGCATCTTGCTATGGGAGCCAAACTGGTGGACTTTGGTGGATGGGATATGCCACTGAACTATGGTTCCCAAGTAGAGGAGCATCATCAGGTTCGTACAGACGCAGGCATGTTTGATGTATCACACATGACGGTTGTTGATGTAACAGGCCCAGATGCTCGGGAATATCTTCGTTTGTTGCTTGCGAACGACGTCGCTCGTTTGAAGCAAAAAGGCAAAGCTTTGTACTCCGCCATGCTGAATGAGCAGGGGGGTGTTATCGATGACCTGATTGTCTATTTAATGACGGACTCAGAGGTCGTCGGTGAAGGCTATCGACTCGTAGTCAATTGCGCTACGCGTGAAAAAGATTTGCGTTGGATGTCTGAGCGTGCCGCTAAAATGGATGTCGCCTTAACCGAGCAGCCTGAGCTTGCCATGATAGCCATTCAGGGGCCTAAGGCCATCGAAAAAACCAAATCCGTTTTGAGTTCCTACCGCCAAGCCTTAATAGATGAACTGGATGTATTTCAAGGTCATGAGTCCGAAGGCTGGTTTATTGCGCGCACAGGGTATACGGGTGAAGACGGTTTAGAAATCATGCTACCTGAAGATGAAGCCGCAGGCTTTTGGCAGCAACTGGCTGATGCTGGAGTAAAGCCTTGTGGTTTGGGAGCCAGAGACACCTTACGGTTAGAAGCAGGAATGAACCTCTATGGCCAAGACATGGATGAAAACGTCACACCTTTGGTCTCTAATATGGCCTGGACGGTTGCTTGGGAACCACAAGATCGCGCGTTCGTTGGACGCACGGCGTTAGAAGCTGAAAAAGCTCAGGGGCCAGCCTATAAGCTGGTTGGATTGGTGATGGAGTCACGCGGTGTGTTGCGCGCCCATCAACGAGTGATTACGGCAGAAGGGCAAGACGGTGAGATTACCAGTGGTAGCTTTTCACCGACATTGGGCTATTCTGTTGCATTAGCAAGACTGCCAATCACTCAGTCAGATACGGCTGAAGTGGATATGCGAGGCAAGCAAGTTTGTGTCAAGATAGTAAGGCCACCGTTTGTTCGAAACGGTAAACAAGTATATTCCTGAAACAGGTAGGATTAAGTATGAGTAGCATTCCCGCTGAATTAAAGTATGTCGCTAGTCACGAGTGGATTCGTGATGAAGGTGATGGAACCTTCACGATTGGTGTCACGGACCATGCGCAAGATCTGCTGGGTGATGTCGTGTTTGTTGAGCTGCCAGAGGTGGGCGACGAGCTGGCAGCGGGTGATGATGCAGGTGTCGTTGAGTCTGTTAAGGCGGCTTCTGATATCTATGCTCCACTTACAGGTGAAGTGATTGCGATTAACGAAGATTTAGAAGATGCACCAGAACTGGTGAACTCAGATCCTTATGGTGACGGTTGGTTCTTCCGTATTCGTATAAGCGATCCTGCGGAGTTAGACGATTTGCTGGATGCCGATGGTTACGCAGAGCATTGCGAATCAGAAAGCTGATAACTCTGTGATTTTTACACAAACAACCTACGAATGAATCGTAGGTTGCTTCTCTAAAGCGATATATATGAACTTTCAACCGCTTATTCTAAACGCAGGTGCTGAGAAGCGTTTGCGTGCTGGCCATGTTTGGATTTACAGCAACGAAATTAACACACAGCTTTCGCCACTCAAGCAGTTCGAGGCAGGTGAGCAGGTGTGTGTACAAGATGCGCGAGGAAAGGTGCTAGGGTTAGCCTACGTCAATCCTAACAATCTTATTTGTGGTCGCTTAATCAGTCGCGATATTAAATACCCTTTGGATCGTTCGTTGCTGGTTCACCGATTGAATATAGCGCTTGCTTTACGTGAACGCTGTTTCTCCGAAAACTGCTACCGTTTGGTCTACGGTGAGTCAGACGGTCTACCAGGTTTGGTGATCGATCGCTTTTACGATATTTTCGTTGTCCAGATTTCCACCGCAGGGATGGAGCGCGTCAAGGCCGATATTGTGGATGCCTTGAACAAGGTATTCACACCGCAAGCGATTCTTTTGCGTAACGATGGGAAAATGCGTGCCCTCGAAGGGCTTGATAGTTATGTCGAAGTCGTTCAGGGTGAAGTGCCAGAGTTAGCTCCGCTGAGTGAAAATGGCGTGTCGTTGGTGGCACCCGTTCTGGATGGCCAAAAGACGGGCTGGTTCTATGACCATCGGGAAAATCGTGCCCGAATGATGTCCTTGGTCAAAGGAAAGCGTGTGCTGGATTTATTCAGTTATGTCGGAGGCTGGGGTGCACAAGCGCTTGCAGCTGGAGCCTCTGAAGTCATTTGTGTCGATGCATCGCAAACAGCCTTAGACGTTGCTGCAGAGAATGCGCGCCTCAATCAAGGTGAAACACGCTTTAAGGGATTGAAAGGCGATGCATTTGATATTTGCAAAGCCTTAACCGCTGAGGGCGAACGCTTTGATGTGGTTGTGGTTGACCCGCCTGCGTTTATTCAGCGTCGCAAAGATATTCGCAATGGTGAAAGGGCCTATTCTCGGATCAATAACTTCGCCATGCGTTTGTTAAGTCGTGACGGTGTGTTGGTATCAGGCTCTTGCTCAATGCATTTAAGCCAAGAAAGCCTGATCGATATTCTACGCGGAAATAGCCGAGAGCTTGATCGAAGCGCGCAAGTCTTTGCGCTAGGTCATCAGGGTGCAGATCACCCCATGCATCCGGCTATCCCCGAAACGAATTATCTTAAAGCCTGCTTCATGCGTGTGTTGCCAGGCTACTAGCGTAAATCCATAATTGGCCAAGCGCGCTCGTTAGCAACCTTGGTCAAAATCTCGTCGGGATTTACGGCAACAGGGTTGTCCACTTTTTCGAGCAGCGGTAAGTCGTTGCAAGAATCGCTGTAAAAATAGCTGCCGCTTAACGAATGCCCAGTCTTTTCAAGCCACTCGTGCAAGCGGGTCACTTTTCCATCTTGAAAGCAAGGGCGGCCAATAAAGCGGCCCGTGTATTGGTTGTTCAAGAATTCGGGCTCGGTCGCTAAAATATCGTCCACGCCAAAGCGCTCGGCAATAGGGCGAGTGATAAAGCCATTCGTGGCGGTGATGATAAGAAGATAGTCCCCTTGGTCTCGGTGCTGTTTGAGCAACGCAAGTGCCTTGGGGAGGATGATGGGTTCGATTTTTGTTTGCATAAACTCTTGATGCCAGGCTTGTAAATCAGCGATAGGGTGCTGAGTAAGCGGCTTTAAAGCGAAACTTAGGAATTCAACAATATCCAATGACCCGTTTTGGTATTGTTTGTAGAAGTAATCGTTGGCATCTTGATAGACCTGTGGATCCACAATTCCTTTTTCGCATAAAAACGCTCCCCATGCGTGGTCACTGTCACCACCGAGCAGAGTGTTATCAAGATCAAAAATAGCCAGCCTCACGGTACGATACTCCAAGTCCTGTTTTAAAATGACGCAATCATATGCTCTAATGCATTGTATAAACAAAGGTCTACGGGGTTTAATGCAGAGATTTCTCAGAAATACAATGAAACTAGGCGCATTGAGTGATAATAGAAAGAATAGCTTAGACTGAAGCATGGGTGATATGCAATCCAATCGGATAAGATGGCTATTTGCGTGAACCCGTAGATGTGGAACAATAAACAGACTATAAAGAAATACTCAGGTAAAAATATTGTGATTGATTCAGAGGGCTTCCGACCGAATGTCGGCATCATCCTGGTGAACTCGCTGGGTCAGGTACTGTGGGCAAGGCGAGTCGGCCAGGATGCGTGGCAGTTTCCTCAGGGTGGGATTCAAGACCATGAATCACCTGAAGAGGCAATGTATCGGGAATTGCAAGAAGAAATAGGCTTGTCGGCAAACGACGTCGAAATTCTTGCAGTGACTCGGGGATGGTTACGCTATCGTTTGCCCAAACGCATGGTGAGACGACACAGTCATCCTGTTTGTATTGGGCAAAAGCAAAAATGGTTTTTGTTGCAGATGCTAAGTAAGGATACGGCCGTGAAGATCGATCTTACGGACTCTCCAGAGTTTGATGGCTGGCAGTGGGTGAGTTACTGGTATCCGCTGGGTCAGGTTGTGTCGTTCAAGCGTGAAGTGTATCGGAAAGCCATGAAGGAGTTGTCTCCTAAGCTGATTCGACTGCATACGAACATCTAATAATAACGCTGGGGAGTGGCAACATGAGCATCTTAAATGTGTTACGCAAAATAGTTCAGGAAGTGGGTATCGCGCCTGATCTAAATGCAGTGTTGTCGATCATTGTTAGCCGTGTTCAAAAAGCCATGAAAACGGAAGTCTGTTCCGTTTTCTTGTTGGATAAAACGGTGCAACGTTATGTATTAATGGCAACGCATGGCTTAAATCAAGAAGCCGTGGGTCATGTTAGCTTAGGCCTAAATGAAGGCATTGTGGGGGTGGTCGCACAGCGCGCCGAGCCGATTAATCTTCAAGATGCCTTTACCCACCCCTCCTTTCATTATTTGCAAATTACCGGAGAGGAGCGCTTCCACGCCTTTTTAGGGGTTCCTATTATTCACCAACGTGAAGTCTTGGGTGTCTTGGTTGTGCAGCAGCACGAAAAAAGGCGTTTTGATGAGAGTGAAGAGGCATTTTTGGTCACGCTGTCTGCACAATTGGCGGGCATTATTGCGCACTCTCATGCCACCGGAAATCATTACGCCTTAGGAGCATCCCTGAACGGCAAACTGGATGTACGTTATGAAGGGGTATCCGGCGCGCCGGGTGTCGCGATTGGTCGAGTGATCGTTGTATCCTTGCCTGCCGATCTGGACACAGTGCCGGATAAAACCACGGATGATCCCGAAGCGGAGTTGCAAGCCTTTAATCAAGCGCTCGAAGCCGTCCGAGATGAGATACGTCAGGTTGCGGCTAATTTATCTGAACGCTTAAGCGTTGATGAGCGTGCCTTATTTGATGTGTATTTACGCATGCTTGATGACAATGCGCTGGCATTGGAAGTGTCGGATCGTATTCGTGCAGGTTCGTGGGCTCAGGGTGCCTTAAAAGAGGTCATCAGTGAGCATGTACGCGCCTTTTCTGCCATGGACGACAGTTATCTCAGTGAGCGTGCAACCGATATTAAAGACTTGGGTCGAAGAATATTGCGACACCTTCAAGACGAGGTGCACAATGACGTTACCTACCCTGAAAATGCGATTCTATTGGCCGATGAGTTAACGCCGGCTATGTTGGGTATGGTGCCTGAAGGAAAGTTGTCGGGGCTTGTGTCCATCAGTGGTTCCGGTAACTCCCATGCTGCAATTTTGGCGAGATCTATGGGTATTCCTACAGTGATGGGTGTGGCCAATATTCCGTATTTGCGCTTGAATGCGTGTGAAATTGTCGTCGATGGTTACAGCGGACGTGTTTATCTCAATCCTTCGGAAGAGTTGCTACAAGCCTATGGCCGTATTCTGAGTGATGAGCGAGCTGTTCTGGATCAGCTTAATGCGCTAAAAGAGTTGCCCGCCATTACCAAAGATGGATATCGATTGCCCTTATGGGTAAATACGGGATTGGCGGCAGATGTTGCGCGATCGTTAGAACGAGGTGCTGAAGGGATAGGTTTATACCGTACCGAAATTCCGTTTATGATTCGTGATTGTTTCCCGAGTGAAATGGAACAACTTGAAAGTTATCGAACTCAGCTTGCGGCCTTTGCTCCTGCGCTTGTCACCATGCGTACGTTAGATATCGGTGGAGATAAAGCCCTGCCGTATTTTCCTATTCACGAAGAAAACCCCTCCTTAGGTTGGCGCGGTATTCGAGTGACATTGGACCACCCAGAAATTTTCATGGTGCAGGTTAGGGCCATGTTGCGGGCATCGGTCGGCTTGAACAATCTGAGAATCATGTTGCCCATGGTGACCAGCCTTCATGAGGTTGAAGAGGCTATTCGACAGATAGAGCGTGCATGTCATGAATTGAGAGATGAGGGCTATGATGTCAAACGTCCTCCTATAGGCGTGATGATCGAGGTGCCCGCTGCAGTCTATCAAGCGCGACGCTTTGCGCGCATGGTTGATTTTATTTCCGTTGGTTCGAATGATCTTACGCAATATTTACTTGCAGTCGATAGGAACAATCCGCGGGTAGCCGGTCTATACGCTTCGTATCATCCAGCTGTTCTAAAAGCGTTGGATTTTATTGTGCACGAGGCGCATAAAGAAAAAAAACACGTGTCAATCTGCGGTGAAATCGCGGCCGATCCGGGTGGCGCGCTGTTATTGATGGCGATGGGGTATGATGTCTTATCTGTGAACGCAAACAATCTACTGCGTGTTAAATACGCGATACGCGAGGTCACCTTAGAGGATGCTCGTCAACTGCTGCACCGTGTTAGAATGATGCATGACGCTGAAGAAATACATCAAGAGTTGCGTCGTTCGTTGAAGGCTTTTGGTTTGACGCGTTTGACGCGCCCGGCCACACCTGAAAAAGAATAGTCTATTGGATAGATAAGGAATCCCCTATGTTGATGGTTATAGCGCTATATTTAGCGCTAGGTGCGTTTGCAGGACTGGTTGCAGGGCTGTTTGGTATTGGTGGAGGGCTTATTATAGTCCCCGTGTTGATTTTTAGTTTCGAAGCGCAAGGGATGCCCGTTGAGCATCTAACACACATGGCGGTTGCGACTTCACTTGCCACCATTGTGATTACATCTATTAGTTCAGTTCGTGCGCATCATGCCAAAGGTGCAGTGGATTGGTCTCTATTTCGCTCTTTGGCACTGGGGATAGTGATAGGTGCGATGCTCGGGGTAAATACAGCCATGTTGTTACCAGGGCATGTATTGCAAATGATTTTAGGGGTGTTTGCCTTGTTGGTCGCGTTGCAAATGGCTTTTTCCTTGCAGCCGAAACAAAGCGGTACTGTGCCGACAGGCATTGAACTGACGGGTGCGGGTGGCATCATTGGTTGGGCATCTTCAATTTTTGGCATAGGCGGCGGGACGATGTCAGTGCCTTATCTGACATGGCGTCGTCAGGAAATGCGTCGTGCAGTTGCAACGTCAGCGGCTTGTGGGCTGCCAATTGCGGTCATGGGTGCATTAACCAATATTTGGGTAGGATTAGACAAATCGCTTCCAGAGTGGAGCTTGGGTTATGTGTATCTTCCGGCCTTTCTGGGGATTGTGATTAGCAGTTCATTGTTTGCGGGTCTGGGGGCGCGGCTTGCGCATAAGCTTCCGCAGCCCGTATTAAAAAAGTGTTTTGCTGCGTTTTTGTTTGCGATTGCGATGCGGTTTCTAGTGTTTAATTAGGTGATATAAAAATGTGGGAACATGCAATAAATCCCGTGGCGCTATCTTTGGGTCCTTTGCAGATCCACTGGTACGGAATGATGTACATGGTGGGCTTTGGTGCGGCTTGGTGGTTGGGTAATCGACGAGCCGCGCAGCCAGGATCAGGATGGAGTGAGCAACAGGTATCCGATCTGATTTTTTGGGGTGCTGTTGGTGTGATTCTGGGTGGTCGAATGGGGTATGTTGTTTTCTACCACTTTGATTACTTTCTTCAAGACCCTCTGTGGTTATTTGCTATCTGGGAGGGTGGGATGTCCTTTCATGGTGGTTTTCTGGGTGTGCTTGCCGCCTTGGCCATCTTTGCCAAAAAGTATCAAAAATCCTTCTTTGACATTGGTGATTTTGTTGCGCCATTAATTCCAATTGGTCTCGGTGCGGGGCGTTTGGGCAATTTTATTGGAGGCGAGTTGTGGGGTAAGGCGACGGATCAAACCTGGGGAGTGATTTTTCCAGCTGCAGGAGACGGTTTGGCACGTCATCCATCCCAGCTTTATCAAATGTTTTTGGAAGGCTTTGTCCTGTTTAGTGTTCTGTGGTTTTTCTCTGCAAAACCTCGGCCACGTATGGCGGTCTCCGGACTGTTTCTTACGTTGTATGGTGTGTTTCGAATTGCGGTTGAAACCCTGCGGGAGCCCGATCCACAATTGGGTTACTTGGCGTTTAATGCGATAACCATGGGGCAAGTGCTGTCGCTGCCGATGGTTATATGTGGGGTTGTATTCCTGACGCTGGCCTATCGTAAGGCGAGCTAAATAAAGTTGAACAGTATGACTGATGGAGTTTGCACATGCGGGCGTATTTAGACCTGATGCAAGAGATCTTAGATAAAGGTGAAGATCGAGGTGATCGAACAGGGACGGGCACTCGATCCTTGTTTGGTCGACAAATGCGCTTTGATTTGCAAGAAGGCTTTCCCTTATTGACCACAAAAAAAGTGCATATGAAGTCTGTAATTCATGAACTGTTATGGTTTTTATCAGGCAGTACGGATAATCGACGTTTACAGGCACAGGGGGTGACCATTTGGAATGAATGGGCGCTTGAAAATGGAGACTTAGGGCCTGTATATGGCAAACAGTGGCGGTCATGGCAGTGTCCAGATGGCCGTACCATTGATCAAATTTCAAACGTCGTTGAGCAAATTAAATGCCGTCCAGAATCTCGCCGTTTATTGGTCAGTGGCTGGAATCCGGCTGATTTGCCTGATGAGGGTTTAAGTCCACAAGAAAATGCTCGGTTAGGGAAAGCTGCTTTGCCCCCTTGTCATACATTATTTCAGTTTTATGTGGCAAAGGGTGCGCTCAGTTGTCAGCTTTATCAGCGCAGTGCAGATTATTTTTTGGGTGTCCCATTTAATATAGCGTCCTATGCGCTACTCACGCACATGATTGCGCAGCAGTGCGATCTGGCGGTCGGGGAGTTTGTGCACACGTTTGGTGATTTGCATCTGTATCATAACCACATCTCGGATCCCAATATCGTAGCTGAACAGTTATCAAGAGAGCCAAGGCCGTTACCAAGGCTTGTGATTAAGCGCAAGCCTGCCTCATTGTTTGAATACGAATATGATGACTTTGAGATATTGGACTACGATCCCTACCCGCCCATCAAAGCACCTATTGCTATTTGAGGTTGTTATGCGTCTATCGATTATTGTCGCCCAGTCCACGAATCGCGTGATTGGGCGGCAGAATAAGTTGCCTTGGTATTTACCCGAGGATTTGAAGTATTTTAAGCGGATTACTCAGGGTAAGCCCATTATTATGGGGCGTAAAACCTATGAGTCTATCGGTCGTCCTTTGCCTGGGCGTTTGAATATCGTGATTACGCGCAGCCCAACCTATCAGCCACCCGGAGTTAAAGTGGTGAATAGTTTGGAGGCTGCCATTGAATTGGCCGAGCATCAGGCGCTGATTGACGGGGTTGATGAAGCGTTGATTATAGGCGGTGCTGAGATTTATCAGCAGGCAATGAGCTTGGCAGAGCGTCTGTATTTAACCCAGGTGCATGCGGAAATCGAGGGGGATGCGTATTTCCCAGAAATACATGCGCAAAAATGGCAGCAAGTTTTAAAAGAAGATTTTAATGCGATTGAGCCTAACCCGTATCCATATAGTTTTATTGTCTATCAAGCGAGCTCAGAATGATCGCTAAACTCACTGCGCCGTCTTCAATAGGAGCGACCACCCTTGATTTGTTAAGGTTGCTATCGGATGGTCAGTTTCATTCGGGAAGCCTGGTGGCGTCTAAGCTAGGGGTAAGTCGAACGGCGATATGGAAGCAGGTTAAGCTGCTGGAAGCGGTGGGGTTGGAGGTGTCCAGTGTTCGTGGCAAAGGCTATCGCATACCCGGAGGAGTGGATCTTATCAATGGGGATCAATTGGAGGAGGCGTTGCATCATCCTGCATTGAATTCGATTGAGTGTTTGCAACTGAGTGTTTGCTCCGGCTCAACAAACACGGATGCGATGGATGCATTTCGTCATGGGTATCATCGTGCTTTGTGCGTCACTGAGCAACAAACGCAAGGGCGCGGTCGGCGCGGGCGTACTTGGGCGAGTCCCTTTGCGGCCAATCTATGCTTTTCGCTGGCATGGCGATTTAGTGTGGGTGTTGCGGCGCTTGAAGGCTTAAGTTTGGTGGTAGGTATGGCTATTCGTTCGGCCTTGACCGAACTTGGAGTGTTGAATGTTGCGCTAAAATGGCCAAACGATGTCCTTGTCGAGCGAAAAAAATTAGCTGGCGTGTTGATCGAAGTGTCAGGTGATACCTCCATTGAGAGTCAAGTGGTGATCGGTATCGGCATTAATGTTGCGATGCCTGCAAGTATCGCTTGTGAAATAGATCAGCCGTGGACGGACTTGAAGTCTCAGGGCTTGGTCTGCAGTCGTACTGATTTATTGATTATGCTCTTAAAACATTTGTTACCTGCGCTAAGCGTGTTTGAGAAGCAGGGTTTTGCACACTTTACATCGCAGTGGAATGAAGCAGATGCATTTAAGGGGCAGATAGTGTCTGTTAAGACGCTTTCGCAGTCTTGGGAAGGGGTATGTCAGGGGGTAAATGACTCAGGCGCATTGTTGCTTGAAGGAGCGGATGGCGTGCACGCTTTGCATGGGGGAGAGTTGAGTGTCCGGCTTGCCGAAAGTACTTGAAATTGATATCGGAAATACACAGCTAAAATGGAGGGTTGTGGGGCAGGTTGGGAAAACAGCTGTCCAGCGTGCCAGTACAGAAGCGTTTCTAGCGGGAGATGTACAGGATGCGGCATTTTCTGGTGTGACGCGTGTTCGTGTTGCCTCTGTTGCCAGTGATGCGATCAATGAGCGCTTGCGATTGTCTTTACAGGCGATATGCTCTCAGGTGTTTTTTGCTCAATCTGTAGCGCAGATGTATGACTTAGTGAATGCCTATGAAAGGCCCGAAAAAATGGGCGTAGATCGTTGGCTCGGCATGCTAGCTGCATGGCAGCGTCAGCGTTCAGGCCTCTGTGTGATCGATTGCGGCAGTGCCATCACCGTCGATTGGGTAGATGCGCAAGGACAGCATTTGGGGGGGTATATCATCCCAGGACTTAGAATGATGCAAACCTCTCTGCTGAACAACACAGCAAGGGTTAAGTTCGATCCTCAGTCATTTGGCTGGGATGAAGCGCCTGGTGTCACAACGGAGGCCTGTGTTAAAAATGGAAGCAGTTATCTATTGAGTGCCTTGGCAGAAAAAATACAACGTCAAGCCGATGAGAAAGGCATCCAGAGTCTTGTTGTAACCGGCGGGGATGGGCATTTCTTGGTGGATTATTTGCGAAGAGCTCAATGGGAGCCTGAGTTGGTGATGGAGGGGTTAGCGTGGGCGGATCAATGTTCTGGCGTTGGATGTTAATGTTTGTGCTGTTGTTAAATGTTTTGGCTGGTTTTTGGTTTTTTCAAAATCAGTCGGCGCCGACACCGCGTATCGATTCTTCGCCCTCGGAGGAATCCATCATTCTGCTGAATGAGCGGTAAACCTAAGAAAAAAGATTTTTTAAAAAAAAGTATAAAAAAATCAAAATAAGGCTTGCAAAGATATATTCCGCTCAGTAATATACGCACCACTTCGATGGCAACGCCGGTATAGCTCAGTAGGTAGAGCAACTGACTTGTAATCAGTAGGTCCCGGGTTCGACTCCTGGTGCCGGCACCACGAAGGATCAAGATGTAAATCGATGTGGTGGGATTCCCGAGTGGCCAAAGGGATCAGACTGTAAATCTGACGCGAGAGCTTCGGTGGTTCGAATCCACCTCCCACCACCACCTCGATCAGCTACGCCCGGCGGGTATGGTATAGTGGCTATTACCTCAGCCTTCCAAGCTGAAGAGGCGGGTTCGATTCCCGCTACCCGCTCCAAATTCGCTCATGTAGCTCAGGGGTAGAGCACACCCTTGGTAAGGGTGAGGTCGGCGGTTCAATTCCGCCCATGAGCTCCATGTATTGTTAAGGGTAGATATAGTAATATGTCTGCCCTTTGTTGTATTTATGGCCTTAGGTCAACAAACTTAGATTGGGAATTCAAGATGGCTAAGAAAGCTTTTGAACGTAACAAGCCTCACGTCAACGTAGGAACAATCGGACACGTTGACCATGGTAAAACGACTTTGACAGCCGCGTTGACTCGCGTATGTGCAGAAGTTTGGGGTGGTACAGCGGTAGCGTTTGACGGTATCGACAATGCACCAGAAGAGCGTGAGCGTGGTATCACGATTTCAACTTCACACGTTGAGTACGAATCACCAGTACGTCACTATGCGCACGTAGACTGCCCAGGACACGCTGACTATGTTAAAAACATGATCACGGGTGCTGCACAGATGGACGGTGCGATTCTGGTTTGTTCAGCAGCTGACGGCCCAATGCCACAGACGCGTGAGCACATCCTGTTGTCACGTCAGGTAGGTGTACCATACATCGTTGTGTTCTTGAACAAAGCGGACATGGTTGACGATGCTGAGTTGTTGGAACTGGTTGAAATGGAAGTGCGTGAGCTTCTTGATCAGTACGACTTCCCAGGCGATGACACTCCAATCGTTATCGGTTCTGCGTTGATGGCGTTGAACGGCGAAGACGACAACGAAATGGGTACTACCGCGGTAAGAAAGCTGGTTGAGACTTTGGATGCTTACATTCCTGAGCCAGAGCGTGCCGTAGATCGTCCGTTCTTGATGCCAATCGAGGACGTATTCTCAATTTCTGGTCGTGGAACGGTAGTAACCGGTCGTATCGAGCGTGGAATTTTGAAAGTCGGTGACGAGATTGAGATCGTTGGTGTACGTGACACGGCTAAGACAACCTGTACAGGTGTTGAGATGTTCCGTAAGCTGCTTGACGAAGGTCGTGCAGGTGAGAACGTTGGTGCGTTGTTGCGTGGTACTAAGCGTGACGACGTTGAGCGTGGTCAAGTATTGTGTAAGCCAGGTTCAATCAAGCCGCACACTCAGTTCGAAGGCGAAGTGTACGTGTTGAGCAAAGAAGAGGGTGGTCGTCACACTCCATTCTTTAAAGGCTACCGTCCACAGTTCTACTTCCGTACCACTGACATCACAGGTGCTTGTGAATTGCCAGAGGGTGTTGAGATGGTGATGCCAGGTGATAACGTTCAAATGACCGTTACCCTGATCAACCCAATCGCGATGGAAGAAGGTCTGCGCTTTGCGATCCGTGAAGGCGGACGTACTGTTGGTGCGGGCGTTGTTGCTAAGATCATTGCGTAATTAGTTTTAAAATAAGTGTTGTAAACTGGTAGGGAGTGCATTATAATTTGCCTCCCTATTATGCAGTAGGCTAGTAGCTCAACTGGCAGAGCAGCGGTCTCCAAAACCGCAGGTTGGGGGTTCGAGTCCCTCCTGGCCTGCCAATCTCAGTCGAGATTGGCATCAAATAGCGTAAGCTTACCTAATAAGCCGAGGCTTCTGGCGTGAATACAAAAGTAAATTCTGAAGGGTCAAAACTGGATAGCATTAAGTGGGCTGTTGTTGTCCTGATTATTGCTGTCGGTGTGGTTGGAAACTCAATTTTTTCAGATGAGTCTCTGCTTTACCGTGTTTTGGCGCTTATTGTTTTAGCGGGTGTTGCAGGCTTTGTTGCGCTGCAAACTGCAAAAGGTCAGCTATGGTTCAAGCTGTTTAAAGATGCTAAAGGCGAGATGCGAAGAGTGGTTTGGCCGACGCGTCAAGAAACTTTGCAAACAACGCTTATGGTGCTTGCTGCAGTACTAGTGGTTGCGCTTATGCTGTGGGGGCTTGATTCTCTGCTCGGCTGGATAGTTTCCGGGGCAATTGGCTAGGAGTTCTGGCATGAGTACAGAAGAAAAAAAGCGCTGGTATGTGGTTCATGCCTATTCTGGATTTGAAAAGCGTGTGATGAATGGCCTTAGAGAGCGTATTGAATTGCATTCGATGCAGGATCTCTTTGGTGATGTGCTGGTGCCAACTGAAGAAGTTGTTGAAATACGTGATGGTAAGAAACGCAAGTCTGAGCGTAAGTTTTATCCAGGCTATGTGTTGGTTCAAATGGTTATGAATGATGCGACATGGCATCTGGTAAAAAGTACCCCAAGAGTGTTGGGGTTTATTGGCGGAACCGCAGATAAACCAGCACCCATCACGGATCGTGAGGCAAACGAAATACTGCAACGTGTTGAGAGTGGAGCGGATAAGCCCAAGCCCAAGACGGTGTTTGAGCCAGGTGAGATGGTTCGAGTTAACGATGGTCCTTTCGCTGACTTTAATGGCGTTGTTGAGGAAGTTAACTACGAGAAGAACCGCTTGCAAGTGGCTGTTTTAATTTTTGGTCGATCAACGCCGGTGGAGCTAGAGTTCCGTCAGGTTGAGAAGGTCTAAATACAAACCTCTGTGTTTGTTTTTATATAAATGGTAGTTAAGGGGAGCCTTTTAAAGGCGCTTGTACCCAAAGGAGTAGCTTAATGGCTAAGAAAATTAATGCTTATATCAAGCTGCAGGTCAAAGCAGGCCAGGCTAACCCAAGTCCTCCAGTAGGGCCTGCGTTAGGTCAGCATGGCGTCAATATCATGGAGTTCTGTAAAGCGTTTAACGCAGCAACTCAAGGTCTTGAGCTAGGTTTGCCAACACCTGTTGTTATCACTGTATACAGTGATCGTAGCTTTACGTTCATCACCAAAACACCGCCTGCTGCAATTTTGTTGAAGAAAGCAGCTGGTCTTAAGAGTGGTTCTGCACGTCCAAACACTGAGAAAGTGGGTAAAGTTACTCGTGCTCAGTTGGAAGAAATTGCCACAACTAAAATGCCAGACTTGACAGCCTCTGATATGGAAGCTGCTGTACGTACGATCGCTGGTAGTGCGCGTTCAATGGGCCTAGTTGTAGAAGGTGACGAGTAATGGCTAAGTTATCTAAGCGTAAAAAAGCAATTCGTGAAAAAGTAGTAGCGGGTAAGCTTTACTCTATTCAAGATGCAGTTTCTGTATTAGCCGAAGTGTCTACCGTTAAGTTTGTTGAATCAATTGACGTTGCGGTTAACTTGGGCGTTGATCCGCGTAAATCAGACCAAGTGGTTCGTGGTTCATCTGTATTGCCACACGGCACAGGTAAAGATGTTCGTGTTGCTGTGTTTGCTCAAGGCGATAATGCTGAAAAAGCAAAAGCTGCAGGTGCAGATGTTGTTGGTTTTGAGGATTTGGCTGAGCAAGTAAAAGCTGGCAATCTGGACTTCGACGTTGTTATTGCAACACCTGATGCTATGCGCATTGTCGGTCAGTTGGGTCAGATTTTAGGTCCACGTGGTTTGATGCCAAACCCAAAAGTTGGCACTGTAACGCCTGACGTAGCTACAGCGGTTCAAAATGCTAAGGCTGGACAAGTCCGTTTCCGTACCGATAAAAATGGTATTATCCATTGTTCAGTAGGTAAAGTTGGCTTTGCTGCAGATGCAATCAAAGAAAACATTGATGCTTTAGTTGCTGAACTGAAAAAGCTTAAGCCATCTTCGGCTAAGGGTGTTTACTTGAAAAAAGTAACAGTGTCTACGACTATGGGCCCAGGCTTAGTTGTTGATCAGTCGTCCTTAAACGCTTGATAATAGTTTAAAAGATTTTGAGGGTCTTCGTGACCTGTCATACAGAATACGAAGGCCGTCAAAGACCGCAGGTGACAATCTAGCGTTTAGATTGTCTTAATGGGTAACTTGCCTGCGCAGACGGTGTGATTCGATAGAATCAAAACCACCGTACTCACTGCCTGAAATATACATTTCAGGAATTTGGTAAATAGTCGAAAGACTCAATCCAGGAGTAAATCGTGGCATTAGGACTCGAAGACAAAAAAGCGATCGTCGCTGAAGTCCAGGAAGCTGCTGCATCCGCTCTATCCGCCGTTGTTGCTGACTCTCGTGGAGTTTCAGTAACCGACATGACAAGCTTGCGTAAGCTTGCTCGTGAAAATGGTGTATGGTTGCGTGTTGTTCGTAACACACTGGCACGTCGTGCAGTAGACGGTACCCAATACGAATGTCTCAAAGACGCATTTGTTGGTCCATCTATCATTGCCTTTTCAAACGAGCACCCAGGTGCTGGTGCGCGTATTCTACAAGATTTCGCGAAAGGCAACGACAAGTTTGAACTGAAAGCAGCAGCATTCGAAGGCGAAAAAGTTGACATCGCTATGCTGGCTAGCTTGCCGACCTATGACGAAGCCGTTGCTAAGCTGATGAGCGTTCTTAAAGAAGCTTCAGCTGGTAAGTTGGTACGTACACTGGCAGCAGTTCGCGACCAGAAAGAGCAGGCTGCCTGAACGCATTAGCGAAGGTTGTTTGAAAAGAGTTTAATGGGTAATACCCAATCAGATTATCAGGAATCAAAAATGTCTCTGACTCATGAAGATATCATCAATGCAGTAGCTGAAATGTCTGTTAAGGACATCGTTGTATTGATCGAAGCGATGGAAGAAAAATTCGGTGTTACTGCAGCTGCCGCTGTTGTAGCAGCAGGCCCTGCAGCAGCTGAAGCTGAAGAGCAGACTGAATTCAACGTTATCCTGGCTGAAGCTGGCGATAAGAAAGTTAACGTCATCAAAGCCGTTCGTGGCGCTACAGGTCTTGGCCTGAAAGAAGCTAAAGAATTGGTTGACGGCGCGCCTGCAACTGTTAAAGAAGGCGTTTCTAAACAAGAAGCTGAAGAACTCAAGAAAGCACTGGAAGAAGCCGGCGCTAAAGTTGAGCTCAAGTAATCGCTTCAATGCGCTGCAGGCCGCATAACCTGCTTAAAAAGCGTATGGCTGGTGACCATAGAGTCACCGGCCTTTTTCCGTTATTAAATGACAGCAAAAATATAACGGCAAAACAGACTGGAAGATCCCCTTCTGGACTGGCTTCTCAACTAGGTGCACATGCTGGGGAACACTGATGGCTTATTCATATACTGAGAAGAAACGAATTCGTAAGGATTTTAGCAAGCTAAACCAGGTCATGGATGTTCCATACCTATTGTCGACGCAGCTTGACTCCTATCGGAAGTTTCTGCAGCTGGGGGCAGACGCGGGCAGACGCGATGAATCTGGACTCCAAGCGGCATTTAATTCTGTTTTTCCAATCGTATCCTATTCCGGAAATGCTGCACTGGAGTACGTTGGTTACCGCCTCGGTGAACCCGTGTTTGACGTCAAAGAGTGTCAGTTGCGCGGTATTACCTATGCAGCTCCACTGCGCGTCAAAGTGCGTCTGGTTATATACGATCGTGATTCGTCTACGAAAGCAGTTAAAGACATTAAAGAGCAAGAAGTCTACATGGGTGAAATGCCTTTGATGACTGAAAACGGTACCTTCGTTGTGAATGGAACCGAGCGCGTTATTGTGTCGCAGTTGCATCGTTCACCAGGTGTTTTCTTTGATCATGACAAGGGTAAAACACATTCATCCGGTAAGCTTTTATACTCAGCTCGGATTATTCCTTACCGTGGCTCATGGCTTGACTTTGAATTCGATCCTAAAGATGCACTGTTTGTTCGTATCGATCGTCGCCGTAAATTACCGGCGTCTATATTGCTGCGTGCATTAGGCTATGGCACACAAGAGATTTTAGAAATCTTCTTCGATACCACTGGTTGGAATTTCGAAAAAGATCAAATCTGGATGGATCTTGTCCCTGAACGCTTACGTGGTGAAACCATGTCGTTCGAGATCAAAGACCCTGAAGGAAACGTGATTGTTGAGGCTGGTCGTCGTATTACGCCCCGTCACACGCGTCAAATGACAAATGCGGGCATGAAGCAGTTGCTCGTTCCGTCAGAATATTTGGCAGGGAAGGTGACCGCGCGTGATGTTGTTGATCCGTCAACGGGTGAAGTGTTGGCTGTTGCAAATACAGAAATCACCGAAGATTTGATCACGCGTTTAATGGTGTCAGGAATTACGCGTTTTGAAACCCTGTACACAAATGATTTGGACTGCGGACCTTATATCTCTGATACGTTGCGCATTGACAGCACACGTAATCAAATAGAGGCTCTTGTTGAAATTTATCGAATGATGCGCCCTGGTGAGCCGCCTACTAAAGAGTCGGCTGAAGGACTATTCGAAAATTTATTCTTCTCTGAAGACCGTTATGACTTGTCGGCCGTCGGTCGTATGAAGTTCAACCGTCGCTTAGGTCGCAGTGAAGAAACAGGTTCAGGTATCTTAGATAAAGATGACATTTTAGATGTCATGAAGACCTTAATCGATATCCGAAACGGTAAAGGGGTTGTTGATGACATCGACCACTTAGGTAACCGCCGTATTCGTTCTGTTGGTGAGATGGCTGAAAACCAGTTCCGTGTCGGCTTGGTTCGTGTTGAGCGTGCCGTACGTGAGCGTTTGAGCATGGCTGAGTCAGATAACCTGATGCCACAAGATCTGATCAACGCTAAGCCCGTTGCAGCAGCAATCAAAGAGTTCTTTGGTTCAAGTCAGTTGTCTCAGTTCATGGACCAAAACAATCCATTATCAGAGATTACCCACAAGCGCCGTGTTTCAGCGTTAGGCCCAGGTGGTCTGACACGTGAGCGTGCAGGCTTCGAGGTTCGTGACGTTCACCCTACGCATTACGGGCGTGTATGTCCTATCGAAACACCTGAAGGTCCGAACATCGGTCTGATCAACTCCTTGGCCGTGTTTGCAAGAACCAATGATTACGGCTTTTTAGAAACGCCGTATCGCCGAGTGCTGGATGGCAAAGTTTCAGACGAGATTGACTATTTATCAGCAATTGAAGAAAACAACTACGTTATCGCTCAGGCGTCTGCAAAACTGGATGCAGACAACCAGCTGGTTGAAGACTTAGTTGAAGTGCGTCATGCAAACGAATTTACGGTGATGCCACGCGAAAAAGTCCAGTATATGGACGTATCTGCACGCCAAATCGTGTCGGTTGCTGCTGCATTGATTCCATTCTTAGAGCACGATGACGCCAACCGTGCATTGATGGGATCGAACATGCAACGTCAAGCTGTGCCAACACTTCGGGCCGAGAAGCCTCTAGTGGGAACAGGTATTGAGCGTAGCGTAGCGCAAGACTCCGGTGTTTGTGTGGTTGCAAAACGTGGTGGTGTTATCGAGTCTGTCGATGCCAGTCGTATCGTTGTTCGTGCAAACGATAGCGAGACTGAAGCTGGCGATGCAGGTGTTGATATATATAACCTCACCAAATACGTTCGCTCAAACCAGAATACGTGTATCAACCAGCGTGCGATTGTGCGTCCAGGCGATTTAGTCGCTCGTGGTGACATCATGGCAGATGGTCCATCCGTTGATATGGGTGAGCTCGCGCTTGGTCAGAACATGCGTATTGCCTTCATGCCGTGGAATGGTTTCAACTTCGAAGACTCCATTTTGATCTCCGAGCGTGTTGTGCAAGAAGATCGTTTCACCACGATTCATATTCAAGAGTTAACCTGTGTTGCGCGTGATACGAAGTTAGGGTCAGAAGAGATTACAGCTGATATTCCTAACGTCGGTGAAGCAGCGCTCAGCAAACTGGATGAAACGGGCATAGTGCACATAGGTGCAGAAGTCGGACCTGGCGATATCTTGGTTGGTAAAGTGACACCTAAGGGTGAAACCCAATTGACGCCTGAAGAAAAGCTTCTACGTGCAATATTCGGTGAAAAAGCATCGGATGTTAAAGATACGTCATTGCGTGTTAAAGGTGGAACTATCGGTAAAGTTATCGATGTTCAAGTCTTCACACGAGATGGTGTTGAAAAAGATTCACGTGCGCGTTCAATTGAAAAGTATGAGCTGGATGCCATTCGTAAAGATTTAAATGACGAATTCAGGATCGTTGAAGACGCTACCTTCGAGCGTATGGCCAGAGTTCTGGTTGGCTTGACGGCAGATGGTGGTGCAGGTCTCAAGAAGGGTGAGCAGATTACCGCTGAATTCTTGAGTGGCTTGAAACGCAGTGAATGGTTCAAAATTCGCGTTGCAGATACAGATGCGCAAGAAATGCTCGAACACGCGCAAGCTCAGCTTGAAGAGCGCCGTGACAATTTAGACAAGCGTTTTGAAGACAAAAAGCGTAAGTTGCAAACGGGTGATGATCTTGCCCCAGGCGTATTGAAGATCGTCAAGGTTTATGTTGCGACTAAGCGCCGCGTCCAGCCGGGTGATAAGATGGCAGGGCGTCATGGAAACAAGGGTGTAATTTCTGTAATTATGCCTGTTGAAGATATGCCATATGACGAGAACGGCGAGCCAGTCGATATTGTACTGAACCCTCTGGGTGTACCTTCGCGTATGAACGTAGGTCAGATTCTCGAAACCCATATGGGAGCAGCAGCGAAAGGTCTCGGTCGTAAGATTAACCGTATGCTTGAGCAAGAGCGTGAGAAAGCCGAAACAGTTAATGAGCTGCGCGGTTTCTTGAACGAGATTTACAATGGTCAACATGCAGGTTTAGAAGTTGCGCGCAAAGAAGCGCTAGACACCTTTACCGATGAAGAGTTGCTTGAGCTTTCGCGTAACCTAAGAGCGGGTGTGCCGCTGGCATCGCCAGTATTTGACGGAGCCAAAGAGGCCGAAGTTAAAGCACTGTTGCGTTTAGCGGATATGGACGACAGTGGTCAAGTGACCCTGTATGACGGACGCACGGGTGACAAGTTTGACCGCCCTGTGACCGTTGGTTACATGTACATGCTCAAGCTTAACCACTTGGTTGACGATAAGATGCATGCGCGTTCAACAGGATCGTACAGTCTTGTGACTCAGCAACCATTGGGTGGTAAAGCCCAATTTGGTGGACAGCGATTTGGTGAGATGGAGGTGTGGGCGCTCGAAGCCTATGGCGCGGCCTACACGCTTCAAGAAATGCTCACGGTCAAGTCGGACGATGTGAATGGTCGTACCAAAATGTATAAAAACATTGTGGATGGCGATCATCGCATGGAACCTGGTATGCCTGAATCGTTTAACGTATTGATCAAGGAAATACGCTCACTCGGTATTGATATCGAGTTAGAAAGCGACTAAGACCTTAACAGATCACCAAGGTGGCGCCCGAATTGGGCGCTGCCACAGAGAACTCCGCGAGGAGCTATAGACAATGAAAGACTTGCTGAATCTGCTGAAGAATCAAGGTAAAACAGAAGAGTTTGACTCTATCCGTATTACGTTGGCATCCCCGGACATGATCCGTTCTTGGTCTTATGGTGAAGTGAAAAAGCCTGAGACTATAAACTACCGTACCTTCAAACCGGAACGTGACGGTTTGTTTTGTGCGAAAATATTTGGCCCAATCAAGGACTACGAGTGCTTGTGTGGCAAATATAAGCGCATGAAGCACCGTGGTGTTATCTGTGAGAAATGTGGTGTAGAAGTCACAATGACCAAAGTTCGTCGTGACCGCATGGGCCATATTGAACTGGCTTCACCAGTTGCTCACATTTGGTTTTTGAAGTCTCTGCCATCCCGTATCGGTTTGATGCTGGATATGACGCTGCGTGATATTGAACGCGTACTCTACTTTGAATCATTTGTTGTAATTGATCCCGGCATGACCACGCTAGAGCGTGGGCAGTTGATGAATGATGAGCAATATTTCGAAGCGCTAGAAGAGTTCGGTGATGAATTCGACGCTCGAATGGGTGCCGAGGCGATCCAAGAGTTGTTGGGATCCATCGAGCTGGAAGAAGAATGCCAGCGCATGCGTGAAGAGATTCCGCAAACCAACTCTGAAACTAAGCTTAAAAAGCTGTCTAAGCGTTTGAAGCTGATGGAAGCATTCGTTAAATCAGGCAATAAGCCTGAGTGGATGATTCTGAAAGTATTGCCAGTATTGCCACCGGATTTACGTCCTTTGGTTCCTCTGGACGGTGGGCGTTTTGCAACGTCTGATCTCAATGACTTATATCGTCGAGTGATCAACCGTAACAACCGTCTCAAGCGCTTATTGGATTTGAACGCACCTGACATCATCGTGCGTAACGAAAAGCGTATGTTGCAAGAGTCGGTAGATGCGCTGCTTGATAACGGTCGTCGCGGACGTGCAATCACTGGATCAAACAAGCGTCCGCTGAAATCGCTTGCAGATATGATCAAAGGTAAGCAAGGTCGTTTCCGTCAGAACCTGCTAGGTAAGCGCGTCGACTACTCAGGTCGTTCTGTTATCGTGGTAGGTCCTTCACTGCGTCTACATCAGTGCGGACTTCCAAAGAAAATGGCATTAGAGCTCTTTAAGCCATTTATTTTTTCAAAGCTTGAATTGCGTGGGCATGCAACCACCATTAAAGCAGCGAAGAAAATGGTTGAAAGAGAAGAGGCATTGGTATGGGATATCTTGGATGAAGTTATCCGGGAACATCCAGTGTTACTTAACCGTGCACCGACGCTACACCGTTTAGGTATCCAGGCCTTTGAACCTGTATTGATTGAAGGTAAAGCCATTCAGTTACACCCACTTGTTTGTGCAGCTTATAACGCTGACTTCGACGGTGACCAAATGGCGGTACACGTTCCACTGACTATAGAAGCTCAGTTGGAAGCGCGTGCTCTGATGATGTCCACCAATAATATTTTGTCACCTGCAAACGGTGAGCCTATTATTGTGCCGTCACAAGACGTAGTACTGGGTTTGTATTATATGACCCGTGAGCGGATTGCCGCGCAGGGTGAAGGCATGCATTTCTTGAATATCAAAGAAGTGCAGCGTGCTCATGGTGCAGGCAAAGTGCATCTGCAAGCGCGTATCAAAGTGCGTATTCGCGAAGTTATTCGTGATATCCACGGAGGCGTCGAAGAGATTACTGCCTTGCGCGATACAACAGTGGGTCGTGCAATGTTGTTTGATATTGTGCCCGAAGGCTTGCCTTTCGAGTTAGTTAACCAATCGATGAAGAAGAAATCGATTTCTAAGCTGCTAAACGAGGCTTATCGTCGTTGCGGCTTGAAAGAAACGGTTATTTTTGCCGATCAGTTGATGTACATGGGCTTCCGTCAAGCAACAATGTCAGGAGCCTCAATTGGTGTCAATGACTTCGTTATTCCGGATGAGAAACCCGCTATTATCGCAGCAGCTGATGCTGAAGTGACTGAAATTGAACGTCAGTTTGCGGAAGGTCTTGTAACCCAGGGCGAGAAGTACAACAAAGTTGTCGATATTTGGTCGCGCGCAAACGAAGTTCTCGCGAAGCGAATGATGGATAACCTGAAGGTTGATAAAGTTGTCAACGCGGCAGGTGAAGAAGTTGACCAAGAGTCATTTAACTCTGTTTACATCATGGCCGACTCTGGAGCGCGTGGTAGTGCTGCACAGATTCGTCAGTTGGCCGGTATGCGTGGTTTGATGGCTAAGCCGGATGGCTCGATCATCGAAACGCCAATCATTGCAAACTTCCGTGAAGGTCTAAACGTACTTCAGTACTTTATTTCTACACACGGTGCGCGTAAAGGTCTTGCCGATACCGCATTGAAGACAGCAAACTCTGGATACTTAACGCGTCGTCTTGTTGACGTTGCGCAAGATTTGGTTATTACAGAAACAGACTGTGGTACCGAAAATGGATTGTTGGTTCAGCCAATGATCGAAGGTGGCGATATTATTGTCAGCTTGGGTGAGCGTTTGCTAGGACGTGTAGTGGCTAAGGATGTACTTGATCCGACAGGCAGAGATGTTCTGATCGAAAAGGGTACGTTGATTGATGAGGCATGGGTTGATCGTCTAGAAAATGACGAGCGCTTTAGCAGTATCGACGAAGTCACTGTGCGTTCAGCCATCGCGTGTGACTCAATCCACGGTATCTGTTCTAAGTGTTATGGTCGTGATTTGGGTCGTGGACACGAGGTTAACCGCGGCGAAGCTGTTGGGGTTATCGCAGCGCAATCTATCGGTGAGCCAGGAACACAGTTAACCATGCGTACCTTCCACATCGGGGGGGCGGCTTCCAGGGCTGCAGCTGTTGACAGTATTCAGGTGAAAAATGGCGGTGAAATCCGTTTACATAACCTGAAGTTTGTTGAGCGAACCGATGGCAACTTGGTTGCAACATCCCGTTCAGGTGAGTTGGGTGTTACGGATGAGCATGGTCGTGAGCGTGAGCGTTATAAGCTTCCTTATGGATCCATGATAAAAGTACGTGATGGTAGTCGTGTTGAACCCGGTGCTGTAGTTGCGAACTGGGATCCACATACTCACCCAATCGTTTCTGAGATGCAGGGTAAAATCGTTTTCGTCGGTTTAGAAGACGGTATAACCGTTAAGCGTCAAACGGATGACTTAACAGGTCTGTCTACGATTGAAATCTTAGAAAGTAAGGATCGTCCACAAGCCGGTAAAGATATTCGTCCAATGATTAAATTGGTCGATTTTGCTGGAAACGATCTATGCTACCCTGGTACAGAGATGCCTGCGCAGTACCTGTTACCACCTAAGGCAATCGTTAACTTGAACGATGGTTCTGAAGTGCAAATCGGTGATGTATTGGCACGTATTCCGCAAGAGGGTACGGTTAACAAGGACATCACGGGTGGTCTTCCACGCGTTGCGGATTTGTTTGAAGCACGTAAGCCTAAAGAATACGCGATTCTGGCAGAAGTATCGGGTGTCATTTCCTTCGGCAAAGAGACCAAGGGTAAGCGCCGTATTTTGATATCTCCGCATGATGGATCCGAGCCGTTCGAAATCATGATTCAAAAATGGCGTAACCTCAACGTGTTTGAAGGTGAGTCAGTAGAGAAGGGTGAGGTTATCTCAGATGGACCGTCAAACCCACATGATATCTTGCGTATCTTGGGCGTGAATGCATTGGCGAAGTATATCGTTAGCGAGATTCAAGACGTTTACCGTTTGCAAGGTGTAGCAATCAACGACAAGCACATCGAAGTAATTGTGCGTCAGATGGTTCGTAAAGTAGAAATTACTGACTCTGGAGACAGTAATTTCATACAGGGCGATCAGGTTGAATACGTTGCTGTACGTCTTGAGAATGAGCGCTTGTTGGCAGATGGGAAGTTCCCAGCCAAGTTTGAGCGTGTGTTGCTCGGTATTACGAAAGCATCTCTTGCGACAGAGTCCTTCATTTCAGCTGCGTCTTTCCAAGAAACGACGCGCGTATTAACAGAAGGTGCTGTTAACGGTAAGAGTGATGCTCTTCGTGGATTGAAAGAAAACGTTGTGGTAGGTCGTTTGATACCTGCGGGTACTGGATTGGCGTACCACAGCGAGCGGAAACGTAAGCGTCGTTTGTCACAAGATGGCATCGGCGTGAGTGCTGAAGAAGTTCAGCAAGCGTTAACCGCTGCACTAAATGCGTCGATGACTAGCTCTGATTAAAAAACAGACAGTAATTGACCTGAAGGGCATGAATTGGTTAAAATTCACGCCCTCTTATGAGGCTGAGTAGAAATACTCAGTTTTTTTATATGGTGAAAACAAACCAAGTTGGAGTTTGCTTAAATGGCAACAATTAACCAGTTGGTACGTAAGCCGCGTAAGCGCAAAGTTCAAGCAAGTGATGTTCGTGCATTAGAAGCTTGTCCACAGCGTCGTGGTGTTTGTACCCGCGTTTATACAACCACACCTAAGAAGCCTAACTCTGCATTGCGTAAAGTATGTCGTGTACGCCTTACCAATGGCTATGAAGTGTCTTCTTACATCGGTGGTGAAGGTCACAACTTACAGGAGCACAGTGTTGTTCTGATTCGTGGTGGTCGTGTTAAAGACTTACCAGGTGTGCGTTATCACACCGTTCGTGGTGCTCTTGACTGTTCAGGCGTTAATGACCGTAAACAAGCTCGTTCTAAATACGGTACAAAACGTCCTAAGTCTTAATTCGTCGCCAAAACGGCGAAGTGGTTTCAGCCAAGCTTTTCCAGATCCGGAGAGAATGCTGCAGCGCTTAACCGAAAAAGACGATAAGAGTAAGGCCAGGTATCTTAGATATCCTGTTCAACCTGAAGACCTTTTAATATTATTGAGGGCTTATCATGCCTAGAAGACGCGTAGCTGCGAAGCGTGAGATCCTGCCGGATCCAAAATTCGGTAACATTACACTGGCTAAATTCATCAACCATTTGATGATCAGTGGCAAAAAATCCGTTGCAGAAAGCATCGTTTATGGTGCAATGGATAAAATTCAAGAGCGCACTAAACAAGATCCGTTGGAATTGTTCGACAAAGCGCTCGAAACTGTACAGCCTGTGGTTGAGGTTAAATCTCGCCGTGTAGGTGGTGCAACGTATCAAGTACCTGTAGAAGTTCGTCCTTCCCGTCGTATGGCTCTGGCGATGCGTTGGTTGGTTGACTCTTCTCGTAAGCGTGGTGAAAAGTCAATGGCTCTTCGCTTGGCGGGTGAGTTAGTTGATGCAGCAGAAGGTCGTGGTGCAGCCGTTAAGAAACGTGAAGATGTGCACCGCATGGCAGAAGCCAACAAGGCTTTTGCGCATTATCGCTTCTAAACATCAGAGGATTATGCCGTGTCTCGTAAAACACCGCTATCCAGATACCGTAACATAGGTATCTGTGCGCACGTAGATGCTGGTAAAACCACGACTACAGAACGCGTACTTTTTTACACTGGCTTATCTCATAAGATCGGTGAGGTGCACGATGGTGCAGCCACCACTGACTGGATGGAGCAGGAGCAGGAGCGTGGTATCACGATTACCTCTGCTGCTATTACCACTTTTTGGAGTGGTATGGATAAACAGTTTGAAGAGCATCGCATCAACGTTATCGATACGCCAGGTCACGTAGACTTCACGATTGAAGTTGAGCGTTCACTTCGTGTGCTAGATGGCGCTGTTGTTGTTCTGTGTGCATCCTCGGGAGTTCAGCCACAAACTGAAACGGTATGGCGGCAGGCAAATAAGTATGAAGTGCCTCGCATGGTGTTCGTCAATAAGATGGACCGTGCTGGGGCGGATTTCTTCCGAGTTGAAGAGCAACTTCAGAAGCGCTTAAACGTAACGACTGTGCCAATTAACTTCCCAATTGGCTCTGAAGATACCTTTACGGGTGTTGTAGATGTCCTCAGAATGCAGTCGATTGTATGGAATGAAGCCGATCAAGGGATGACTTTTAAGCTGGAAGCAATTCCAGCGGATCTTCAGGAAAAAGCTGAAGAGCTACGAGAGAAACTTGTTGAGACCGCCGCTGAATCCAGTGACGAGCTTATGGAGAAGTATCTTGGTGGAGAAGAGTTGTCCCTTGAGGAAATTAAAGCAGGCTTGCGTGCGCGCACGTTGAACAATGAAATTGTTCTAATGCTTTGTGGTTCTGCATTCAAAAACAAAGGTGTTCAAGCTGTGTTGGATGCGGTTGTTGAATATCTGCCAGCACCAACAGAAGTTAAAGCTATTGAGGGTACGCTTGATGATAAGGATGAGACATTGGCAGCGCGTAAAGCTGACGATGATGAGCCCTTCTCAGCACTTGCTTTCAAGATCGCAACAGATCCCTTTGTGGGAACGTTAACGTTTATTCGTGTTTACTCTGGCGTGCTCAGTTCTGGTGACAGCGTTTATAACTCTGTAAAACAGAAGAAAGAGCGCGTTGGGCGTATGGTTCAGATGCATGCCAACTCTCGTGAAGAGATAAAAGAAGTACGTGCGGGTGATATTGCTGCCCTTATCGGCCTGAAAGACGTAACAACAGGGGATACTCTTTGTGATCTAGATAATCGCATAGTACTAGAGCGTATGGAGTTCCCAGAGCCTGTTATTTCAGTGGCAGTAGAACCTAAGTCTAAAGCTGACCAAGAAAAAATGGGTATTGCTTTAGGCAAGCTAGCGCAAGAAGATCCATCCTTCCGTGTTGCGACGGATCCAGAAACGGGTCAAACCATTATTTCTGGAATGGGTGAGCTTCATTTGGATATCATTGTTGATCGTATGAGACGTGAGTTCAAAGTTGAGGCAAATATCGGTAAGCCACAGGTTGCCTACCGTGAGAAAATCCGTAAATCTGTTGTAGCTAACCATAAGTTTGCTCGTCAATCAGGTGGTCGCGGTCAATATGGCCATGTCGTCATCGAGTTTAGTCCGAGTGACGAAGAAGGGTTAGAGTTTATCAATGAGGTCGTGGGGGGTGTGATTCCTAAGGAATACATTCCTGCGATTCAGAAAGGTGTTGAGGAACAAATGAAGAACGGTGTTATCGCAGGATACCCGCTTATTGGTTTGAAGGCACGTTTATATGATGGCTCTTTCCATGAAGTTGACTCCAACGAAATGGCGTTTAAAATTGCAGCATCTCAGGCGCTTAAGAAGTACGCCCAAGAAGCGAGCCCGTGTTTGCTTGAGCCTATGATGAAGGTTGAAGTAGTAACTCCAGAAGAGTACATGGGGGATGTGATGGGTGACCTCAACCGTCGTCGAGGATTGGTGCAGGGAATGGAAGACACAGTATCGGGCAAAGTCATCAACGCTCAGGTGCCACTGGGTGAAATGTTTGGTTATGCAACTGATCTGCGTTCAGCTTCGCAAGGTCGTGCAACTTACTCTATGGAGTTTGATTGCTACAGTGAAGCACCGAATAACATCGCTGAAGCTGTAATTAAGCTAGGCTGATTAAGCAAATATTGATTAAGAGGAAATAACTGTGGCTAAGAAAGCTTTTGAACGTAACAAGCCTCACGTCAACGTAGGAACAATCGGACACGTTGATCATGGTAAAACGACTTTGACAGCCGCGTTGACTCGCGTATGTGCAGAAGTTTGGGGTGGTACAGCGGTAGCGTTTGACGGTATCGATAATGCACCAGAAGAGCGTGAGCGTGGTATCACGATTTCAACTTCACACGTTGAGTACGAATCACCAGTACGTCACTATGCGCACGTAGACTGCCCAGGGCACGCTGACTATGTTAAAAACATGATCACGGGTGCTGCACAGATGGACGGTGCGATTCTGGTTTGTTCAGCAGCTGACGGCCCAATGCCACAGACGCGTGAGCACATCCTGTTGTCACGTCAGGTAGGTGTACCATACATCGTTGTGTTCTTGAACAAAGCGGACATGGTTGACGATGCTGAGTTGTTGGAACTGGTTGAAATGGAAGTGCGTGAGCTTCTTGATCAGTACGACTTCCCAGGCGATGACACTCCAATCGTTATCGGTTCTGCGTTGATGGCGTTGAACGGCGAAGACGACAACGAAATGGGTACTACCGCGGTAAGAAAGCTGGTTGAGACTTTGGATGCTTACATTCCTGAGCCAGAGCGTGCCGTAGATCGTCCGTTCTTGATGCCAATCGAGGACGTATTCTCAATTTCTGGTCGTGGAACGGTAGTAACCGGTCGTATCGAGCGTGGAATTTTGAAAGTCGGTGACGAGATTGAGATCGTTGGTGTACGTGACACGGCTAAGACAACCTGTACAGGTGTTGAGATGTTCCGTAAGCTGCTTGACGAAGGTCGTGCAGGTGAGAACGTTGGTGCGTTGTTGCGTGGTACTAAGCGTGACGACGTTGAGCGTGGTCAAGTATTGTGTAAGCCAGGTTCAATCAAGCCGCACACTCAGTTCGAAGGCGAAGTGTACGTGTTGAGCAAAGAAGAGGGTGGTCGTCACACTCCATTCTTTAAAGGCTACCGTCCACAGTTCTACTTCCGTACCACTGACATCACAGGTGCTTGTGAATTGCCAGAGGGTGTTGAGATGGTGATGCCAGGTGATAACGTTCAAATGACCGTTACCCTGATCAACCCAATCGCGATGGAAGAAGGTCTGCGCTTTGCGATCCGTGAAGGCGGACGTACTGTTGGTGCGGGCGTTGTTGCTAAGATCATTGCGTAATTGTAATGATTGATTAAAAAACCCTCTTCGGAGGGTTTTTTGTTTTTAAGGTGTTTCGTAGGGCTCAATTGAGGAAAGTTTTTTGCTGGTTAAAAAATATACCGTGATGGCTTGACCGCAGGGGCTCATATGAGTAAAATTTGCGTCCCCTCTAGTAAGGGGAGGTCGGCTATTGCCGTAACGAAATTAACAGGAAATGCGTGATCAGAATGCAGAACCAAAAAATCAGAATTCGTCTGAAGGCTTTTGATCATCGCCTGATTGACTCGTCCGCGCAGGAAATTGTAGAAACTGCAAAGCGTACGGGTGCACAGGTGCATGGTCCGATCCCACTTCCTACTCGCAAAGAGCGTTTTACCGTTCTGATTTCACCTCACGTGAACAAAGATGCACGTGATCAGTATGAAATCCGTACGCATAAGCGTGTTCTGGACATCGTTGAGCCAACTGAAAAAACAGTTGATGCTCTAATGAAGCTAGATCTTGCTGCGGGTGTAGAAGTGCAGATCAGCCTGGGCTAAACAAGCTGCGCAGAATTAATAACTTAATGAAGCGCTATTTGAGGAATGCTCTGTAATGGGCAGCCATAGTGGGTCACAGCCCCGTACTCAACTGGCAAGAGGTAATAAAATGTCTGTAGGACTTATCGGACGTAAAGCGGGCATGACCCGTGTCTTCACAGAAGATGGCGTGTCCGTGCCAGTCACTGTCATCGAGGTGGATCCGAACCGCGTGACTTGCATTAAAACTGTCGATACTGACGGTTATGCCGCTGTACAGGTTACAACTGGGACTAAGAAAGCGAATCGCTTGACTAAGCCTGAAGCTGGTAACTTTGCAAAAGCAGGTGTTGAAGCAGGTCGTGGTTTGTGGGAGTTCCGTCTCTCCGGTGATGAAGAAATCAATGTTGGTGATTCACTAACAGTTGAGCGCTTTGAAGTCGGTCAGAAAATTGACGTAACCGGTCGTAGTAAAGGTAAAGGTTTTCAGGGTGGTGTTAAGCGCTGGAATTTCCGCACCCAAGATATGACCCACGGTAACTCACTTTCTCATCGTGCTCCTGGCTCTATTGGTCAGTGTCAAACTCCTGGGCGTGTGTTCAAGGGTAAGAAGATGGCGGGTCACATGGGTGATGAGCGTTGCACTGTACAAACATTAGAAGTTGTACGTGTAGATGCAGAACGTAGCCTGCTGCTGGTAAAAGGTGCTGTTCCTGGCGCTACTGGCGGTGATGTCATCGTTAAACCTGCTGTAAAAGCACGCGGCTGAAGGGGTTAACATGAATTTAAATCTGACAGGAGCCAACGGTTCGGTCGAAGTATCCGAGCTGATTTTTGGCAAAGAGTTTAATGAGTCTTTAGTTCACCAGGTTGTTACTGCTTATGTAAATGGCGGTCGTCAAGGTAGCAAAGCTCAAAAGAATCGTTCAGCAGTATCTGGCGGTGGTGCTAAGCCTTTCCGTCAAAAAGGTACTGGTCGTGCACGTGCTGGTACAAGCCGTTCTCCTTTATGGCGTTCAGGTGGTGTTACGTTTGCTGCGAGTCCACGTGACTATTCGCAGAAAGTAAACAAAAAAATGTACCGTGCTGCAATGCGTTGCATCTTTTCTGAGTTGGTTAGACAAGACCGTTTGGTCGTTGTTGATTCTCTTCAGATGGAAACGCCTAAGACTAAGCAATTCATCGGTAAGATGAAGGAGCTTGATCTGACAAGCGCACTGCTTATCACCGAAGAGGTTGAGGCCAATTTATACTTGGCTGCACGTAACGTACCGCATGTTGATGTGCGTGATGTTGCTGCAATTGATCCGGTCAGCCTTATTGGCTTCGATAAAGTAGTAGTCACAGCGTCTGCTTTGAGCAAAATTAACGAGGTGTTAGCATGAATCAGGAGCGCATTTTTAAAGTGTTGCTGGGTCCACACATCTCCGAGAAGGCAACAATTGTTGCTGATGGATCTCAGCAGGTCGTATTTCGTGTAGCGAGTGATGCTACTAAGCCTGAAATCAAAAAAGCAGTTGAACAGCTTTTCAACGTAAAAGTTGATGGTGTGAACATTCTGAATGCTAAAGGCAAAACTAAGCGTACTGTTCGCGGTTTTGGTAAGCGTTCTGATGTTCGTAAAGCCTATGTTCGTCTCGCTGATGGTTCAGAAATTGATTTCTTGGCTGGCGAATAAGAGAGGTTAAATCATGGCAATCGTTAAAACTAAGCCAACCTCTGCCGGACGTCGTCACGTCGTAAAGGTGGTAAGTGCTGACCTTCATAAAGGTAAGCCATTTGCTGCGTTGGTTGAGAAGAAAAGCAAGACCGGTGGTCGTAACAATAATGGCCGTATTACTACGCGTCATATCGGTGGTGGGCACAAGCAAAGCTACCGTATTATCGACTTCCGTCGTAACAAAGATGGTATTCCTGGAATCGTAGAGCGTATTGAATACGATCCAAACCGTACAGCACATATTGCTTTGATCAAGTATGCAGATGGTGAGCGTCGCTACATCATCGCACCAAAGGGTCTTGCAGCAGGTGCTAAGATCATGTCTGGTGACGTGGTTGATATCAAAACCGGTAACACTATGCCGCTGAGAAATATTCCTCTGGGTAGTACGGTTCACTGTATTGAGCTCAAGCCAAGCAAAGGTGCGCAAATTGCACGTTCTGCTGGTGCGTCGGCTCAGTTGGTAGCCCGTGATGGAGGTTATGTAACTCTGCGTTTGCGCTCTGGTGAAGTGCGTAAAGTGCTGGCTGAATGCCGTGCAACGCTGGGTGAAGTCAGCAACTCTGAACATTCTCTTCGCCAATTAGGTAAAGCGGGTGCTAAACGTTGGCGTGGTGTGCGTCCGACGGTTCGTGGTGTTGTAATGAACCCAGTTGACCACCCGCATGGTGGTGGTGAAGGTCGTACCTCTGGTGGCCGTCATCCGGTTACACCGTGGGGTGTCCCGACTAAAGGTCATAAAACCCGCAAGAACAAGCGTACTAATAAGCTCATTGTACGCCGTCGTAGCGCTAAATAAGGGGAATCAGCTGTGCCACGTTCACTGAAGAAAGGTCCATTTATCGACCTTCACCTGTTGAAGAAGGTAGAAGCTGCAATTGAAGCAAATGAAAAGCGCCCGATCAAGACTTGGTCTCGCCGCTCCACGGTTTTTCCAAACTTTGTGGGTTTGACAATTGCAGTACATAACGGCCGTCAACATGTTCCAGTGTTTATCACTGAGGATATGGTCGGTCATAAATTAGGTGAGTTTGCTGCAACACGTACTTTCCGCGGTCATGCAGCCGACAAGAAGGCCAAAAAGAAGTAAGGGAGGTTAGATGATGGAAATTGTCGCCAAGCATAAAGGCGCCCGCATCTCCGCCCAGAAGGCCCGTCTGGTCGCAGATCAGATCCGTGGTAAGTCTGTGGGCGAAGCTCTGGATATCCTGACATTCAGCAACAAGAAAGGTGCTGACTTAGTCAAGAAAGTTCTGGATTCTGCTATCGCAAACGCGGAGCATAATGAAGGTGCTGATGTTGATGAATTGCGCGTTGCCGTGATTTTCGTTGACGAAGGTATGACTATGAAACGCATTCGGCCACGTGCTAAAGGACGCGCAGATCGTATCTGCAAGCGCACTTCGCACATCACTATTAAAGTGGCTGACTAATTAACTGACGGCTAGGAGAGTTCGATATGGGTCAGAAGGTTAACCCTACCGGTATACGCCTTGGTATCGTCAAAGACCATACATCAGTATGGTATGCGGACAAGTCAAGCTATGCCAATAAATTGCTGAACGATCTCAAGGTGCGTAGCTACCTTGAAGATAAGCTCAAAAATGCGTCTGTAAGTCGCATTGATATTGAGCGTCCGGCTCAGAATGCAAAAATCACTATTCATACTGCTCGTCCTGGTATTGTAATTGGGAAGAAAGGTGAAGATGTTGAGGTGCTGCGCTCTGCTGTATCGGAAATGATGGGTGTGCCAGTTCACATCAACATCGAAGAAGTTCGTAAGCCAGATCTTGATGCTAAGTTAGTTGCGCAAAGCGTTGCTAGTCAGCTTGAGCGTCGTGTTATGTTCCGTCGTGCTATGAAGCGCGCGGTTCAAAATGCAATGCGTATCGGCGCAAAAGGCATCAAGATTCAGCTGGGTGGTCGTCTAGGTGGTGCAGAAATCGCGCGTTCGGAGTGGTATCGTGAAGGGCGTGTTCCGCTTCACACTCTCCGTGCAGATATTGACTATGCTACTTATGAAGCGCACACAACTTACGGTGTGATTGGCGTTAAAGTCTGGGTCTTCAAAGGTGAGATTCTTGGTGGTATCGAGCAGGTACGTGCTGAGAAAAATGCGCCTAAGAAGAAAGGAACTAAGTGAGGTAAACGTCAATGCTGCAACCGAAACGACTAAAGTACCGCAAGGTGATGAAAGGCCGTAACCGCGGCCTAGCGCAGCGTGGCAGCAAGGTCAGCTTTGGTGAGTACGCTCTGAAGGCAACCGGTCGCGGTCGCATTACAGCGCGTCAGATTGAAGCGGCTCGTCGTACTATGACGCGTCACGTAAAGCGTGGTGGTAAGATCTGGATTCGAGTGTTTCCAGACAAGCCGATTACAACCAAGCCCCTTGAAGTACGTATGGGTAAAGGTAAGGGTAACGTAGAGTATTGGGTAGCACAGATCCAGCCAGGTAAAGTGCTGTTTGAAATCAGTGGTGTAAGCGAAGAGCTGGTCACTGAAGCATTTAACCTTGCTGCTGCTAAGTTACCTGTTTCTACAGTAATTGTTAAACGGACGGTGATGTAATGAAAGCTACTGAACTGCGCGAAAAGTCCGTTGAAGAGCTTCAGCAAACTTTGCTGGGTCTTCTAAAGGATCAGTTTAATCTGCGCATGCAAAAAGCTACTGGCCAGTTGGCTCAGAATCACCTGGTAGGCCAGGTTCGTCGCGACATCGCTCGCGTCAAAACCCTACTTAACCAGAAGGCAGGTGTCTAATGAGCGCAGAAAAACGTGTACGCACTGTCACCGGTACGGTAGTCAGTGACAAGATGGATAAAACCATCACAGTTCTGGTTGAGCGTAAAGAAAAGCATCCGATTTACGGAAAGTTTGTTCGTCGCTCCACCAAACTGCATGCTCATGATGAAAAGAATGAGTGCCGAGTTGGTGATGTTGTTACGATTGCGGAATCTCGTCCGTTGTCAAAAACAAAGACCTGGAACTTGGTTCAAATTCAAGAGAGCGCAAATAAAGCACTCTTAGAGATTGAAGAGCGTGCTGCAGAGGTGTAATATAGTGCGCCTTTGCTCCATTGAACTGATTGCTCGTTTATCGAGCAGTCAGCATAACAGTTTGTGGGGTAGACCATGATTCAGACTGAATCGATGCTTGATGTCGCCGACAACAGCGGCGCTAAGCGTGTGATGTGTATTAAGGTTCTTGGCGGCTCTCATCGTCGTTACGCGAGTGTTGGTGACATCATTAAAGTGACTGTCAAAGAAGCCATTCCTCGCGGTAAGGTGAAGAAAGGTCAAGTGCTTAAGGCTGTCGTAGTACGTACCCGTAAAGGTGTCCGTCGTCCGGATGGTTCAATCATCCGTTTCGATGTTAATTCAGCAGTTTTGTTGAATAACAACGGTGCTCCTATCGGGACTCGTATCTTCGGGCCAGTAACGCGTGAACTTCGCTCAGAGAAGTTCATGAAGATCATTTCCCTGGCGCCTGAAGTGCTCTGAAAATACTGCAATTGCAGATGTTTTCTTAAGAACGCCATGCCTTAACGGGTTTGGCGTTTTTGAGCATGAGAGGGAGGCAGGAAAGGACAAGGTAATCAAATGCGTAAAATTCGTCGTGATGATGAAATCATAGTTATTGCTGGTAAAGACAAGGGTAAACGCGGTAAAGTATCGCGCGTATTATCTGATGATCGTCTGATCGTTTCAGGCATCAACATGATCAAAAAACATGTTAAGCCAAATCCAATGTTGGGTCAGCAGGGTGGTATTGTTGAGAAGGAAGCGTCTATCGCAACCTCCAACGTTGCTATTTTTAATCCTGCGACTGGCAAGGGTGATCGTGTAGGCTTTAAGAAGCTCGAAGACGGCACCAAAGTTCGCTTCTACAAGTCTAACGGCGAAATCGTCGTTGGTGATAAGTGAGAGAGGTTGGTGCAATGTCTAGATTAAAAGCGCTATACGAAAACGAAATCAAAGTTAAGTTAAAAGAAGAGCTGAATAGCCCTAATATCATGGCTGTTCCACGTGTTACCAAAATCACTTTGAACATGGGTGTTGGTGAGGCGCTTGGCGACAAGAAGCAGCTTGAAAATGCTGTTGCTGATATGACAGCAATCGCAGGTCAAAAACCGATCGTTACTCTTGCTCGCAAGTCTATTGCTGGCTTTAAAGTTCGTGAAGGCTGGCCTATCGGTTGCAAAGTAACCCTGCGCGGTGAGCGTATGTGGGAATTCCTTGATCGCTTGGTTGATATCTCTATTCCGCGTATTCGTGACTTCCGTGGTCTTAACCCTAAGTCATTTGACGGTCGTGGTAACTACAGCATGGGCGTAAAAGAGCAGATCATCTTCCCAGAAATCGATTACGATAAAGTCGATAAGATTCGTGGTCTTGATATTACTATCACGACAACGGCTCAAACGAATGATGAAGGTCGTGCTCTGTTGACTGCCTTGCAGTTTCCGTTCCGTAAATAATTCAAGGGTAGACTAATGGCTAAAACATCCATGAAAAACCGTGAGTATAAGCGCGAACAAACAGTTGCAAAATATGCAACTAAGCGCGCTGCACTCAAGGCAATAATCGCTAACCCAGCAAGCACTGATGAAGCGCGCTGGGAAGCACAGATTTCGCTGCAGAAATTGCCGCGTGATGCAAGTCCAGTACGTCAAGTTCGTCGTTGCCAAATCACAGGTCGTCCACACGGTGTATACCGTAAGTTCGGCTTGTCACGCATCAAACTGCGTGAAGCTGCGATGCGCGGTGATGTTCCTGGTTTGAAAAAGGCAAGCTGGTAAGCTTGTAAACGGTAAGCACGGTGGTCTGGGCAAAAAAAATCCGTTTTTTGCTACCGCACCGCGCTGCACATTTGAGGAAATATAAGCATGAGTATGCAAGATACCCTCGCGGATATGTTTACACGTATTCGTAATGGTAATATGGCTGAAAAGTCAGCAGTCTCTATGCCTTCTTCCAAGCAGAAAGTTGCTGTTGCAAAGGTTCTGAAGGATGAAGGTTATATTGCTGACTTCAAAGTTGAAGGTGATGTAAAGCCTGTTTTGAGCATTGAGCTCAAGTACTTTGAAGGCAAGCCGGTAATTGAGCAGATTAAGCGCGTAAGTCGCCCAAGTCTTCGTATTTACCGTCACGTTTCTAAGTTGCCAAAGGTGTCTGATGGCTTAGGTATTGCCATCATTTCAACCAGCAAGGGTGTAATGACCGATCGTGCCGCTCGTGAAGCGGGTGTCGGTGGTGAAGTTATCTGTACGGTATTCTAAGGGGAGTTCTATGTCACGTATTGCCAAGAACCCCGTAGTGATTCCAGCTGGTGTTGAGATTCAAATCAATGGTCAGCAGATTACTACCAAGGGTGCCAAAGGACAGTTAAATTTAACCGTTCATCCTTCTGTAAGCTTAGAGCAAGTCGATGGTAAGTTAACCTTTGCCGCTCGTGATGGAAGCAAGCAGTCAATTGCGCTTTCTGGTACGACGCGTGCCTTAGTCAACAACATGGTTGTTGGTGTGAATGAAGGTTTCCAGAAAACCATGCAGTTGATCGGTGTTGGTTACCGCGCTGCAGCTAAAGGTAATGTTCTCAACCTTACACTTGGCTTCTCTCATCCTATAGATTATGAACTGCCTGAAGGTGTATCAGCTGAAACACCAAACAACACGACAATTATCTTGTCTGGTTCAGATAAGCAAAAAGTCGGTCAGGTTGCAGCTGAAATTCGCGCGTTCCGTCCACCAGAGCCTTATAAAGGTAAAGGGGTTCGCTACGCTGATGAACAAGTACGCCGTAAAGAGGCTAAGAAGAAGTAAGGCTGGGTCATGAACGAAAAAAATCAAGCTAGAATTCGTCGTGCGCGTCGCTCTCGCCTTAAAATGCGTGAACTCGGTGCAGTACGTCTGTGCGTAAATCGCACTCCGCGTCATATCTATGCGCAAATCATCTCTGAAGATGGTTCTAAAGTTATTGCGGCCGCCTCAACTATTGAGAAAGACCTGCGTGTTGGTGCTACTGGCAACATTGCAGCTGCTCGTAAAATTGGCGAACTGATTGCAGATCGTGCCAAAGCTGCTGGTGTTACTAAAGTTGCTTTCGATCGTTCTGGTTATAAATACCATGGCCGAGTTCAGGCTTTGGCTGAGGGCGCCCGCGAAGGCGGCCTGGAATTCTAAAGGTTTCTTAATATGGCAAATCACGAACAGAAAGACGGTGAACTCCAGGAGAGACTGGTCCAGGTTAACCGTGTTGCAAAAGTTGTGAAGGGCGGACGTATATTCGGTTTCACAGCTCTGACTGTAGTCGGTGACGGCAATGGCCGTATCGGTTTTGGTCGCGGCAAGGCGCGTGAAGTTCCTGTTGCAATTCAAAAAGCAATGGAACAGGCTCGTCGTAATATGGTGAGCGTGTCTTTAAATGGTCATACTTTGCAGTACCCAGTTAAAGCGCGTCATGGTGCTTCACGCGTTTATATGCAACCAGCATCTGAAGGTACAGGTATCATCGCCGGTGGTGCGATGCGTGCTGTCCTTGAGCTTGCAGGTGTGCAGAACGTATTGGCAAAATGCTATGGTTCAACGAACCCTGTAAACGTTGTTCGTGCAACAGTGAACGGTCTTTCTTCAATGAAAGCACCTGAAGATATTGCAGCGAAGCGTGGCAAGTCTGTTGACGAGATCCTGGGGAACTAAGCGATGTCAAATAAAATCAAAGTTACCCTATACCGCAGCACGATTGGTAAGTTGCCAGCACATAAGTTGTGCGTAAAGGGGTTAGGTCTGCGCCGTATCGGTCACGTAGTTGAGGTAGAAGATACCCCTTCTGTGCGCGGTATGATCAACAAAGTTAACTACATGGTTCGTGTTGTTAGCGAGTAATAGGAGTAACCCTATGCGTTTGAATACATTACGCCCGGGTGCTGGTGCCAAGCAGGCTCCAAAGCGCGTTGGTCGCGGTATCGGTTCCGGTCTTGGAAAAACTTGTGGTCGCGGTCACAAGGGTCTTAAATCCCGCTCCGGCGGAAGCGTAAATCCAGGTTTTGAAGGCGGTCAGATGCCAATTCATCGCCGTCTGCCAAAATTTGGTTTTACTTCACGTAAATCACGCTATGTAGCTGAAGTTCGTTTAAATGAACTAAGCAGCATGAATGTTGAGTTGATCAACATCGATGCGCTTAAAGCAGCAGATGTTATTAAGCAGGAAATTAAAACTGTTCGTATCATTCTGTCTGGTGAGATCACTAAGCCAGTCACTCTAAGTGGACTTAAAGTCACTAAAGGTGCTCAGGCTGCGATTGAAGCTGCAGGCGGTAAAGTCGAGGCGTAAATGGCAAAGCAAGGGCAAATACCGGCAGGAAGGCAAAATGGTTTAGGGGAGCTTTGGGCTCGTCTTAGATTCGTTTTGATTGCGATCATTGTTTACCGTATAGGGGCTCATATTCCTGTACCCGGTATTAACCCTGATCGTCTTGCTGCATTGTTTGATCAGAACCAGGGAACGATCCTGAGTCTTTTCAATATGTTTTCAGGTGGCGCTTTAGAGCGTATGAGTATTCTCGCATTGGGTGTTATGCCCTACATTTCTGCATCTATTATTATGCAGTTAATGACGGCGGTGAGTCCTACACTTGAGCAGTTGAAGAAGGAGGGAGAGTCAGGTCGGCGCAAAATTAATCAGTACACCCGTTATGGTACGGTTGTATTGGCAACTATCCAAGCATTTGGTATGTCTGTAGGGCTTGCCAGTCAAGGGGTTGCGTTTGCTGCTGATTTTAGTTTCTACTTCGTTGCGGTTGTTACTTTTGTTTCCGGAGCTGTGTTTTTGATGTGGCTTGGTGAGCAAGTAACTGAGCGAGGCATAGGTAACGGTATTTCAATTCTGATCTTTGCTGGTATCGTTGCAGGTCTGCCAAGTGCTATTGGCCAGTCTTTCGAGGCGGCTAGACAAGGTGATCTCAATATCTTTGCTTTGCTGTTGATTGCGGTACTTGCAATGGCTACCGTTGCGTTTGTTGTGTTTATGGAGCGTGCTCAGCGTCGCATCACTATAAACTATGCAAAGCGTCAGCAAGGGCGTCGTGTTTACGCCGCTCAAAGTAGTCATCTGCCTTTAAAAGTGAACATGGCGGGTGTAATTCCACCAATCTTCGCATCGAGTATTCTTCTGTTTCCTGCATCAATGGGGCAGTGGTTTGGTCAAAGTGAAGGAATGGATTGGCTGCAGGATATGGCTTTGGCCTTGGGTCCAGGGCAGCCTTTGCATATTTTGCTTTTTGGTATTGCAATTATATTCTTCTGCTACTTCTATACGGCTCTTATGTTTAATCCAAAAGAAGTGGCTGATAACCTGAAAAAATCAGGTGCATTTATTCCAGGAATTCGTCCTGGTGAACAGTCAGCCCGCTATATCGACACTGTGCTTTCGCGTCTTACTTTGTTTGGTGCTTTGTACATCACGGCTGTATCACTAATGCCCCAGTTTTTGGTGGTGGCTTGGAACATACCGTTCTATTTCGGTGGTACATCATTGTTGATCGTTGTTGTAGTGGTTATGGACTTTATGGCTCAGGTGCAATCACACTTGATGTCTCACCAGTATGAGTCCCTGATGAAGAAATCAAATCTTAAGGGCGGCGCAGGTTTGCTGCGCTAAGCTCGATTGAGGTGGATCATGAAAGTACGCGCGTCTGTTAAAAAGATTTGCCGTAACTGCAAGATCGTACGTCGCAACGGTTCCGTGCGCGTGATCTGCAAAGTTGAACCAAGACATAAACAACGTCAAGGTTAACAAAGTAATATATGGCCGTGGGGGCCGCAGGGTTGATTTATTTTTAACCAGAGTGTATTATTGCGCGCCTTCCACGAACAAATGAATGATAAGACTCTATCATTGTGATAGAGCATTAATATGGAGTACATTGAATGGCCCGTATAGCTGGCGTCAATATTCCTGACAATAAGCATGCGGTAATTTCTCTGACTTACATTTACGGGATCGGCCGCACCACTGCTAAACAAATCTGTTCAGCAGTTGGTATTGATCCAAGCGTAAAGATCGGTGATCTGTCTGAAGAACAGCTCGATAATGTTCGTGGTGAAATTACCAAGTTGACAGTTGAAGGTGACCTTCGTCGTGAAGTCAACATGAACATCAAGCGTCTTATGGATCTTGGTTGTTTCCGTGGTCTGCGTCATCGTCGTAACCTTCCGGTTCGCGGTCAGCGCAGCAAAACGAATGCACGTACCCGTAAAGGTCCGCGCAAGCCGATCCGTAAGTAAGCGATAGGAATTCCCGAATATGGCTAAGCCAGGTAATCGCACTCGTAAAAAAGTTAAAAAGCAAGTTGCTGATGGGCTCGCGCACATCCATGCTTCTTTCAATAACACAATTGTTACCATTACCGATCGTCAAGGAAATGCACTTTCTTGGGCGACTTCTGGTGGTTCCGGTTTCCGTGGTTCGCGTAAAAGTACGCCTTTCGCTGCTCAGGTAGCGGCTGAGCGTGCTGGTCAGGCAGCTTTGGAATACGGACTTAAGAATCTCGACGTGTTTGTAAAGGGTCCAGGACCTGGTCGTGAATCTGCTGTTCGCGCCTTGAATGGTTGTGGCTACAAAATTACAAATATTACGGACGTAACACCTATTCCTCATAATGGTTGTCGTCCACCGAAAAAACGTCGCGTTTAATCAGGAGACGGTATAATGGCTCGTTATCTTGGACCTAAGTGCAAGCTGTCCCGTCGTGAAGGAACAGATCTCTTTTTGAAGAGTGGTGTTCGCGCGCTAGACAGTAAGTGCAAAGCTGAAGTTGTTCCCGGTGTGCATGGTGCACGCCGCGGCCGTTTGTCCGAATACGGTTTACAGCTTCGCGAAAAACAAAAAGTACGTCGTATTTACGGTGTACTGGAGCGTCAGTTCCGCGGTTATTACAAAGAAGCCGCGCGTCGTAAAGGCGCGACTGGTGAGTTGTTGTTACAGTTGTTAGAAGGCCGTCTAGACAATGTTGTCTACCGCATGGGCTTTGGTTCAACACGTGCAGAAGCTCGTCAGGTTGTTTCTCATCGTCAGATCACTGTTAACGGTCAAGTTGTAAATATCCCGTCTTACCAAGTAAGTGCTGGTGATAAAATTGCTGTCCGTGAGAAGTCTAAAAACCAACTCCGTATCAAGCATGCGCTTGAGTTGGCAGCACAACGCGCACCTGTTGAATGGGTGAGTGTTGATGCAAGCAAGATGGAAGGTGAGTTCAAGGCACTTCCTGAGCGTAGTGACTTGGCTTCTGACATCAACGAGCATCTGATCGTCGAGCTTTACTCGAAGTAATTGTTGAACAGAGACTGGTGGAACTATGCAGCGTTCAGTAAACGAGTTTCTTAGCCCACGTCACATTGACGTGCAAGAAATCAGCAAAACTCGCGCAAAAGTGACTTTAGAGCCACTAGAGCGCGGTTTTGGCCATACCCTTGGCAACGCGCTGCGCCGTATTTTGCTATCGTCAATGCCTGGTTGTGCAATATCTGAAGTCGAAATCGATGGAGTATTGCACGAATACAGTAGTATTGAAGGTGTTCAGGAGGATGTCATTGAGATCCTCCTGAACTTAAAAGGTGTTGCTGTAAATCTCTTTAATGGAGATGAGGCGACACTTACGATTAGTAAATCCGAACCTGGCGTAGTGACGGCAGCTGATATTCAGCTGACACAAGATGTTGAGATTGCAAATCCTGAACATGTGATTGCGCATTTAAATGGCAACAGCAGTCTTAATATGCAATTGCGCGTTACGCGTGGTCGCGGTTATGTGCCAGCTGACTCGCGTAATACTGATGAGGATGAGTCTCGTACGATTGGTCGATTGTTGCTGGATGCCAGCTATAGTCCGGTCTTACGTGTATCCTATCAAGTAGAGAGTGCGCGTGTTGAGCAACGTACAGATCTTGATAAGTTGATCATTGATATAGAGTCGAATGGTACAATTGATCCAGAAGAATGCATTCGTCGTGCAGCTACAATTTTGCAGCAGCAACTACTTGTATTCGTTGATTTAGAGGATGCAGGGCAGCAATCGCGCACTGAATCTGATGATCCTGAGATTGATCCGGTACTTCTTCGTCCCGTTGATGATCTTGAGTTGACAGTTCGCTCGGCTAACTGTCTTAAAGCAGAACAAATTTACTATATCGGTGATTTGATTCAACGCACCGAAGTAGAGTTGTTGAAGACTCCTAACTTGGGCAAGAAGTCGCTAACGGAAATCAAAGATGTACTTGCATCTAAAGGTTTGTCTTTAGGCATGCGTCTTGAGAATTGGCCACCTGCCAGTCTCCGGAATGATGATAAAGCTGCCTCGTAAGTTAGCCTTCTAACACTAAGTTGTTAAGGATTTAGAAAATGCGTCATCGTAAATCTGGTCGTCACTTAAATCGTACAAGTGCACACCGCAAGGCGATGTTTAAGAATATGGCAGTGTCTTTGTTTGAGCATGAGCTCATCAAAACGACTTTGCCAAAAGCTAAAGAACTTCGTCGTGTGGCTGAGCCTTTAATTACATTGGCTAAATCTGACAGTGTTGCAAACCGTCGTCTTGCTTTCGCTCGTACGCGCTCTGATGCAGCTGTTGGTAAGCTTTTCAACGAGCTGGGTCCTCGCTACGCAGAACGCCCAGGCGGTTACGTTCGCATTCTTAAATGCGGATTCCGTCGTGGTGATAATGCGCCAATGGCTTATGTTGAACTGGTCGATCGTCCAGTCAACGCAGTTGCAGTTGATGATACTTCTGAAGATTAATTTCTCGTATCGATAAAAAACCCCGCATGTGCGGGGTTTTTTTTGTTCATTTTATGTGTTTTGAATATTCACTGAAGCTGTAAACCCCAGTGAATGATAAGGCTCTGTTCGTGGTTCGTGCGGACCTGTTTAGTAATCAAAAATTGATTCGATAACTGAACCTTGCTGTCTGGCTTCAGGGCTGTTGGCTTGGCGTGTGGGTTCGCTTCCTTGGCGGAAGAGCTCAGGGATTGCATTTGACTGTCCTGGATAGGCCAGTAGCCCTGTATTGGGATCAACTGAAACCGTTCTAACATCGGATGGTCTTTCAAATTCCTTAACAGGGTAGTATTTTGCTACGGTTTGCATAAAGTCGATCCAAATGGGCAGCGCAGCTGTTCCGCCAAACTCACGTCTACCAAGAGGGGCTGGCTGGTCGAATCCTATCCATGCTGTCGCAACAATGTCACGATTAAAGCCGCTGAACCAAACATCGCGTTGAGAATTTGTGGTCCCAGTTTTTCCCGCCAGATCAGGTCGGTTTAAGCTAAGTGCGCTGCGTCCTGTACCTCGTCTGATTACATCTTTGAGTATATCGGACAAAATATAAGCTGTTGAGGCTTGGATAATCCGTAACTCTTCCCTGTCACGTATGTTAAGAGCCAAGTTTGTATCCTTAAAAGCATTGCCGCTGTGTTCGGGTAAATGAACTGGGTTGTTTTCATTGTGTATTGTTTTGATGAAATAGGGTTCTATTTTATATCCGCCATTTGCGAACACAGCATAGGCCGACGTGAGCTGGAGTGGGGTGGCATCAGAGCTGCCAAGTGATAGAGATAAGTTGGCTGGTGTTCTATCGGGTTCAAAGCCAAATTCAACTATTTTGTCACGTGCATACTGAACGCCAATATCACGCATGAGCCTAATTGAAACAAGGTTTTTGGACCGGTAAAGTGCCTCTCTTAACCGGGTTGGTCCAGAAAAGTCACGGGAGCTGTTTTCGGGGCGCCATTCACCCTGTAAGCTGACGTCTTCAATAACAATCGGTGCATCGTTGACGACTGTTGCAGCTGTATAGCTGCCATCAATGGCTGCAGCATACAGGAAGGGCTTAAATGTAGAGCCAGGTTGTCTATAGGCTTGCGTTGCCCGATTAAAATTGTTCATGGCAAAACTGTAACCACCGGATAAGGCTTTTACTGCGCCTGTATCTGCTTCAAGTGCGACAACAGCGCCTTGAACTCTCGGTAATTGGCTAAATTCCAGATTGTTGTCTTCTTTGTGAATGACGCGAACGACATCTCCAACGGCAAGTATGTCACTGGCTTTTGATGGAACGGGTCCCAGTGAGTTTACGTTAATGTGTTTTCTTGCCCATTTTAAGCTATCCCATGAAAGCTCAGCCTTTTCGTTGTTGCGTAGCAAAACAGTTGCATTTCGTTCTCCGACCTGAATAACGAGTGCAGGCTGAAGGTCAGCAAACGTTGAGAACTCTCTCAATTTTCGTGAGAGCTCTTGTTCTGAGTCTGTATCCTGTATTGTAATCTTGGCTTCAGGCCCATGGTAGCCATGACGCTCGCCGTATGCACGTATGCCTTTTCTAAGGGCTTGATCAGCTGCTGCTTGTAACTCACTATCAATGGTTGTCGTGACAGAGTAGCCATCTAAGTATGCATCCTCGCCAAAGAGTTTAAACATTTCAGCTCGAACCATCTCGGCAACATAAAAGGCAGAGAGTTCAATGTCGCTTGTGTGATAACGTGCTATTTCGGGTTCAACGATAGCCTGCTCATATTCTTGATCATTAATGTAGCCAAGTGCTAGCATACGGCCGAGTATCCAATTGCGTCTTTCAACGGACCTGCGCGGATTGCTGACTGGATTAGCTGCAGATGGTGCTTTCGGTAGTCCCGCTATAGTGGCAATTTGTGCAAGCGTGAGTTCACTAATGTCTTTACCATAGTAAATATTAGCGGCGGCTTGAACACCATATGCACGCTGACCTAGGTATATTTTGTTGACGTAGAGCTCCATGATTTCATGTTTCGTGAGTTCCTTCTCAATTCTTAGTGATAAAAGTATTTCGGTGAATTTTCTCTCTAAGGTGCGCGCTGGAGTCAGGAAAAAGTTTTTTGCAACTTGCATTGTGATGGTTGAGCCACCTGTTTGCACGTCGCTCCCACTGATGAGTTGGAAGCCAGCACGAGCTAGGCCTTTGAGGTCGACACCGAAGTGATCAAAGAAACGACTATCCTCTGCCGCTAAAATAGCTTGGATCATGTGTTCTGGGATCTGATCGTACTCGATAGGTGTTCGCCGTTGCTCGCCATATTCAGCAATGAGTTTACCATCGGCTGAAAAAATACGAAGTGGCGTTTGGAACTTTACTTCTTTTAGTTCCTGTACGTCTGGAAGATTTTGACTAAAATGTCTCCAGATAAAGTAGCCCCCTAGTGAGCCAGATATCAGAATGAGAATCAGTAAGGCAATAAATAGCTTGATAGTAATCTTTAATGCGTGCATGTTAGCCTTTAACAAAAAAAATATGAACGTAAAGTGAATTATATCGACTGCAGGGCTTTACAGTACAGTTAACAGAAGTTTTAATTGTACATCAGGACAGTCCGATTTTGTCCTGCAAATTGAACTTCTCCGGAAAAGGAAATTAGAGTGGTCAGCTTATTCAGGAAAAAGTCAGCCGGTTGGATAGGAGTTGATATAGGTTCTTCATCTGTGAAGCTGGTCGCCTTGTCTCGATCGGGAAGGGATACACAGATTGATTCCTATGCCATAGTGCATCTCCCGGCAGGTGCCGTCGTCGACGGTAAAATAGAGATTCCACATGAGGTCTCCTCAGCCGTCGAAAGGGGTCTAAAGATCTGCGGCGGCCGTTACAGTCATGCGGTTGTTTCAGTCCCTTCCTCCGCTGTGATTACAAAACGTCTTCAAATAAATAATCTTTTCACGGGCATTGATCTCGAAGATCAGGTCAAGGTCGAGGCCGACCAATTTATACCTTACCCCCTCGAAGAGGTTGCGCTTGATTTTGAAGTGCTTGGCCCGGTTGCCAAAGACCCAAATCTTAACGAAATTTTAATCGTTGCCTGTCGTAAAGAAAGCTCTGAGTCACGTGAAGAAGCCGTCGTTAACGCTGGATTGAAATGCGGTGTAGTGGATGTAGACACCTATTGCATGGAGCGTATGCTTTCGTTACTTGAATCTAAATCCGGTGATAAGCTGCATGCAGTTGTTGATTTAGGTGCATCAACCTTAGGTTTGAATGTATTTAAAAATGGTAATCTGGTGTATAACCGTGAACAGGCATTTAGTGGCGCGGATCTATCTGCATCTATTCAGCAAAGTTATAGTATGTCGCACGAAGAAGCGGAGTTATCACTTCGTGAAAATAGTTTTGATAAAGAAGTGTATGAGTCGCTGATTGAGCCGTATACCGATACGGTTGCACAGCATGTTTCTAGAGCGCTACAGTTTTTCTACTCCTCTGGAATTCATGGGCAACTTGATAAGTGCTACCTTGCAGGAGGGGTATCGGGAATCCCTCATCTTTGTGGCAGATTAGAAGAAGAACTGGGCATTCGTGCGGTTTTAACGGATCCCTTCACCAATATGCTGGTAAGCCCACGGCTAAATCAGGAACGTCTTCATAGGGTTGCCCCTATGTTGGCTAAAGCATGCGGGCTGGCATTGCGCAGCTTTGATCAATAGGACTGATATATGGCGCGAATTAATTTAAGGCCTTGGCGAGAAGAACGAAATCAAGCACTGCAGAAACGCTTTATAAGCAATGTAGTGGGGTCTGCTATTTTTGCCGGCCTTGCTATTTTTGCAACAGGTATGTACATCGATATGCAAACGGACAAGCAAAAAGCACGTAACGAGTTTTTGCGTGTTGAAAATGCGAATCTTGACCGTCAGTTAGTTGAAATTCAGGAGTTGTCTCGTAGGCGTGAGCAATTGCTTGAACGGCTTAATGCCATAGAAGACTTGCAAGGTTCACGCCCTTTGATCGTTCGTAACTTCGATGAACTCGTCCGCGTATTGCCAGATGGTGTTCATTACACGTCGATTTCTCGCAGTGGGAATCAGGTATCGATAAATGGTTATGCTGAGCAGAACAGAGATGTATCGGCATTGATGCGTAATATGGAGTCGTCCATTTGGTTTGCGGAAGCAAACCTAGCCAGAGTAAGCTCGACGGATGGCATGCGCCAGTTTATATTAACGGTTGGCATGACACGCCCGAATGCAGGGAGTGCGCAATGAAATCAGATGTGTTTAAAAATGCGTTTCGTGGTTTTGATATTAACAACCTCGACTTCAATGCAGCGGGGAACTGGCCGGTCGGCGTAAAATTCATCGCCTATTTGTTAGTGTTTGGGGTTGTTATAGGTTTGGGAATTCACTTTTATGTCGTCGATAAAGAAGCGATTTTAGAACGTGAGATACGCCAAGAACCTGATCTTCGAGCACAGTTTGAGTCAAAGGCCTTTCAAGTCGCACGCTTAGATACGCTTCGTTTACAAATGGCCGATGTTGAAGAGCGCTTTTCAGAGATTTTGAAGCAATTGCCAACAGAGAAAGAAGTTCCAGGATTATTAGAGGATATTTCGGATATTGGACGTAATGCTGGTTTAAATATTGAGCTGATTGCACTGCAGCCTGAAGTAAAAGAGCAATTTTACATAGGGCTTCCTATCAATATTCAAGTCAGTGGTACTTACCATCAAATGGGTGAGTTTGTGAGTGGTGTATCCGCCATTGAGCGTATAGTGACACTGCACGACTACTCCATTAGAGAGGTTGCAGGATCAAACCTCACAATGACAATCAATGCAAAGACCTATCGCTATGAACAAGATTAAGTTTGGTCAAGGAAACGCATCCATTAAGAGGCGCTTGCTGCTGTCACTGCTTCCGCTGATGTCACTCACCGTAGGTTGTACCTATGTTGAAGATACCAGTGATTTGCGAGCATTTGTTGCTGAGCGCTCATCTCGACCAGTGGGGCAAATCGAACCTCTACCTGATTTCAGGCCTTATGAGGCATTTGTGTATGAAGGATCAAGTCTCCGCAATCCATTTGTACCCATAATGCCAGTCGTGGCTGAGATTCCTCAGGAAATTACTGATGTTTCGCCTGACCCTGCTCGTGTTAAAGACTATTTGGAAGAATTCGCTGTTGATAATCTTTTGATGGTAGGCACTATTACCCAGCCTGGAGACACCGATGCACTTTGGGCTTTGGTTGCTGATCCAAAAGGTGAGGTTCACCGCGTGAGTGTGGGGGACTTCCTTGGCTTGGATAATGGGCAGATTGTGATGCTAAATGAGCGTCGAATCGAACTGTCTGAGATTGTCTCAAACGGACGTGGTGGCTGGATGAAACGTCCACGCATAATCGTACTCCCCGAGTAAATTTAAGGGACGCAAATTGTGAATATAATGACTATGAGCACATTTACTAAAGTAAAAATGGGGGGGGTACCCCGAATTGTTGGCCGCTATTTGTCTACAGCATTAGTGGTGCTAACGTCCATAGGGATCGCTGAAAGCGCTGAGCTTAAGCGGGCTGGGTTTGTATCATTACCCGGTCAATCGGTTGAGTTGAAGCTAGAGTTTGATTCAACACCGACTGTCCCTACCAGTTATGTCATTGATAACCCACCACGTTTAGTGATGGACTTTTGGGGGGCTAGCAATGGTGCAGGCTCTCGAGCAATCGATGTAAAAACAGGTGTGGTTGATAATCTTAGCTTTGTTGAGGCGGATGGGCGTTTGCGGGTGGTTGCAAACTTGTACAGTACGGTTGGGCATAATGTCGAGTTAAGTAACTCACAGGTTGTTGTAACCTTAGATGCAGCTTCCTCTCCTGTTGCAAGACAATCCGACGCACCTGTTCGAGCCAGCAACACAGTAACGGCTCAGTCACAGGGCACAACGATTCGTGATCTTGACTTCAAACGTCTAGAGGGCAACCAAGGACGAGTGATTATCGACCTCAGCAACGATCAGGCACGTCTTGATGTCAACCGTGAAGGTGGTAATGTCGTGGTGACGCTCAGCGATACACGTCTTGGCGATGGAATGGATCGTCGCTTTGATGTTCAGGACTTTGCAACCCCTTTATCTTTCATCGATATGATGTCGGTGGGTGGCAGTACAACAATATTGATGCGTCCATCTTCAGCTCCTTTTGATTACATGGCGTACCAAACGGGTAACCAGTTGTTCGTTGACTTCATACCCTTGACGCGCAATGAGCAGGAAGAGCTACGTGCCAATCAGTTTCCTTATAGCGGTGAGCGCATAGACTTAAACTTCCAAAATGTTGAAGTGCGCGCTGTGTTGCAAATCATAGCCGAAGTTGCTGAGAAGAATTTGGTTGTGAGTGACAATGTCGGTGGGACAACAACCCTGCGCTTAAAGAATGTCCCTTGGGATCAAGCCTTAGACATTATTTTGAAATCCAAGAATCTTGATCAACGCATGATTGGTAACGTGTTGATGGTCGGAACGGCTTCCGAAATTGCAGAACGTGAGAGGATTGAAATAGAAAGCCAGAAGCAGGCTGTTGAGTTATCTCCATTGTTGACTGAGTTTGTGCAGATTGACTTCCGTCGTGCTTCTGACATGAAAAGTCGTTTAGAAGAAGCTCGACTGATAACTGAGCGTGGTTTCCTGCTGGCTGATGATCAAACCAATGTTTTGATGATTCGTGAAACACGTGAGCAAATGGAGCAGATTCGTAGAACTCTGCGCCGATTCGATGTTCAGGTGTCGCAAGTGCTGGTTGAGGCTCGCTTAGTGACAGCATCAACAGAGTTTGCAAGGGAGTTAGGGGTTCGTTGGGGAGCGTTGCATAACTCCACGCCAAGTGGGAATGATTTCTCAATAGGCGGTGGCGCAGGTTCGGTTCCTGGAGTACCGTCCGTTCCTGGGTCGGGTAATACCTCGATTCCATCAATGCCCGGAATGGTTGATTTTGGCGTGGGTAACCCCACATCCGCTTTGCGTGTTGGCTACCTTGGGGGTGGATTGTTACTCTCAGCAGAGCTTTCGGCTTTGCAAAGTGATAATAAAGTTGAAATCATCTCTCAACCTAAGGTCATTACCACCAATGGACGTCCTGCTGTGATTAAATCAGGTCAAGAAGTTGCGTTCCAGACGGTTGAAAACGGTGAAGTCAGCCTTGAATTTAAAGAAGTTGTGTTGAGTCTTGAAGTGACGCCGCAAATCAATCCTGGTGATCGTATCTCGATGGATTTGAAAATTCTTCAGGACTCGCTCGATCCCAACCGTTTAGGTGGTGAACTTTTAATTAACACCAACCAACTGGAGACTTCTGTTGTGGTGAACGATGGTGATACCATTGTGTTGGGTGGTGTGTTTAGAAATGACATCGAAAACGAAATTCGTAAGACACCTGTCTTGGGTGACTTGCCAGTTGTTGGCAATATGTTCCGCTACAAGCGTGAGCGTGAAACCAAACGTGAGTTGTTGATTTTCATTACGCCAACCATGATTCGGGAATCCCTTGTAGTACAGTAGTAGGTTTACTGATTGAATATATTTCTCATTGGCCCTATGGGAGCTGGAAAAAGCACCATAGGGCGTTTGCTTTCCCATGAGCTGGGTCTTGAGTTTATTGACTCTGATAAAGTCATCGAAGAGCGCTCGGGTGCTGATATCCCGTGGATATTTGATGTTGAAGGAGAGCAAGGCTTTCGTGATCGTGAGGCATGTACAATTGATGATTTAACATCAATGAACAACATCATTCTGGCAACAGGGGGTGGAGCCGTTTTACGCGAGAAAAATCGTCAGAACTTACAAAGCCGGGGTCAGGTTATCTATTTACTGACCTCAATCGAGCAGCAACTTGAACGAACTGCAAAAGATCGAAACCGTCCCCTCTTGCAAACCGAGAATCCTGAGTTGGTATTGAGAAAGCTTTTGGCTGAACGTGATCCGCTCTATAAAAGTTGTGCGGATGTTATTGTGCGGACCGATCGTCGACACCCGCGTGCCGTGGTGAACGAAATATTGCGTCACGTTCGTCAGCTCAATCAAGCATAAAATCCCTGTTGTTGGCTTATTCCAGGAGTGTGTTCATGGAAACCCTTTACGTTGAGCTCGGTGAAAGAAGTTATCCCATTTATATTGGCAGTGATTTGATACGTGCCGATGTGTTAGCTCAACATATCTCTTCATCACAAGTGATGGTTGTGACCAACGAAACGGTTGCTCCTTTATATCTTGATACGCTTTTATCATCCTTGGCAGGCTTTAAAGTTGATGTGATTCGTTTGCCTGATGGCGAAGCTTACAAAACACTTGAGCACTGGACCCTGATCTTTGATGCATTGTTAAGCTGCCGTCATAATCGAACCACAACCTTAATTGCTTTAGGTGGAGGGGTTGTAGGGGATATGACGGGCTTTGCTGCAGCCTGTTACCAGCGTGGAGTTCCTTTTATCCAGATACCCACGACATTGCTGTCACAGGTTGACTCTTCGGTGGGTGGGAAGACAGGTGTAAACCATCCCATGGGAAAAAATATGATCGGTGCGTTTCATCAGCCTGTCGCTGTCATTGCCGATACTGAGGTGCTGAATACCCTGCCCGATAAAGAGTTGTCGGCAGGTCTGGCTGAAGTCATTAAATACGGTTTGATTTATGATCCTGATTTTTTTGACTGGTTAGAACACAACATGGAAGCCTTGCGTGCAAAAGATCCGACGGCGTTGGCAACTGCGATTTACAAGTCTTGCCGTATTAAAGCCGATATTGTTGCACAAGATGAAAGAGAGTCAGGGGTTCGTGCGTTATTAAACCTTGGACATACCTTTGGTCATGCTATAGAGGCTCATGCAGGGTATGGTGCTTGGCTGCATGGAGAGGCCGTTGCAGCGGGAACCATGATGGCCGTTAGCTTGTCTCTTAAGGAGGGGTGGTTAACTATTGCAGATGCAGAGCGTATTGAGCGCATATTTATCGCTGCAGGTTTACCTGTCAAGCCGCCAAAAGATATGTCGGAGTCTGATTTTCGTGAACTGATGGCGGTTGATAAAAAAGTCGTTGATGGAAGTTTGCGTTTAATTTTATTGGAACAGATTGGTAGAGGTGTCGTAACTGGATCTTTTTCATCTGAGCATTTGTCTGCCACCATCACTGAGATGACGGCGTAAATGTACTTGCTGGCGATAGGTTTATAAGATGTCTTTGTCTCATCATGTCTATGTTGAAACACGTTCTCGGCTGCAGCTGGCTGAAAAGCTGCACCATATGGTGCGGTTTTCAGATTTTATTACCTTGCTGCTGGGTGAGGAGGGAAGTGGACGTTCGACTTTAATGACTCAGGTCGAAAATCTGGCGTCTGAGCGCACGCAGCGGCTGGTCCGTATCGATTTAGACTCTAAAACCGATGTGACAGGTTTGCTGATATCCTTAGTCGACGCGTTTGGCTTAGATGATCCAGATTTAAATGATAATCGGCAACGTTTAGTCGCAGTACATAAACACGTTCGCGCTTTATTTGAAGTCGACTTAAGCTGTCAGATTTTGATTGATAATGCTGATTTCCTCAGTGATAACGCATTAGAGTTGCTAGTTGGTCTCTTGCAGACGGGAGAATCCGCTCCGCACGTGTTAATGACAGGCTTAGCAGATTTTGAAGAACGTCTACAAGATATTGGATTTTATGATCGGCTTGAAGGCCGTATCCATTTGCAGCTTTTGCTCCCCTTGGATGAAGAGGAGTCCGAGGCCTTTATCGCCTCGCTTCTTCCTAATGATGCAGAATTAAATGCTAAGCACCTTAAAAAGGTCATAGAGCGCAGCCGGGGAAATCTGTCCGCTCTAACCATGGGTGTTGTCCAGCTGTTAAAAAGCGGTGAGTTAAGTTCGCGCTCTGCAGCTTTCCCTATACCGCCGTTGCATTTGGCGGGTATTGGTATTGTCCTTCTGGCCATTACCGGATTTGCCGTTTGGCACTATTTGCCGTCCAGCGAGCCGCAGACGGACGTAGTGGCACAAATAAGTGTTCCGCCAATGCCGCCTGTAGCAGGTGATGCATTGCAGCAAGGCGCTGAAGTGGTTGCCCGGAATGAGTTGGCAGAGCGCTTAGCAGAACAAGAAGCCTTGCTGCAAGAAGTGCTTGATGCACCTGTGTCAGAAATGGATGCAGTTGATACGCTCTTGGCTCAAGCAGAAGTGAGTATTGCACCAGCGCCTGTTATTGAGAGTATACCGCCTGTAGCCGAGGCTGATGAAAGCACTGCTGTGGCCGAGGTTGCTCAGGTTGTAGCGCCTCCAGCTCCTGCTGTGCCAGCGCCTGTTCCAACACCGCCTCCGGCTCCGCCAGCACCAGCACCAGCACCCGCCGCACCAGCACCCGAGCCGCCGATAGCGAGGCCAGCGGCACCCGAACCCGTACAACCCACACCTGCGCCGAGAGTTGAACGGCAAGATCCACCGACAGCTCCCGTTACGTCGGTGGCTGCCAATACAACTGCCGGAGCGCTTCGCTCCGAAGAGCTTATGGCTTGGCCTGACAATGGTTATACATTGCAGGTGTTAGGTGCGCGATCGGAAGATAGCGTGGTTAAATTTATACGTTCCCAACAGCAACCTCACCGATTCTATTATTTTAGGACAGTTTTTAGGGATGAACCATGGCATGTTGTGGTTTACGGACAGTATAATACTCGGTCGGCAGCGATGGAGGCGGTGAACCAATTGCCCAGAGAGCTCAGGGATACCAACCCTTGGGCACGATCGATTGCCAGTGTCAAAGCGGATATACAAAAGCTACCGCAGTAACGTAAATATATAAATTATTGAGGACTACAAAGTATAGTCCTCTTTAGCTGAAAAAATTTCAGCTGCCCCTCGACTGCTAAAAAATTGTTCTGTTCCCTTTAGGGGTGTAGCATAGACTCCCCTTTTTTATCGCTAAGATAAGGGCTCAGTGGTGTGTGGTGTTTTTAAATGCCATGATATTTATGATTTTTTAGTGAGATTGGCTTATGAGCAATGGTCTGTATCGCCCAGGTGAATTTAAAGACAACTGTGGCTTTGGCCTGATGGCACACATGCAAGGACACGCAAGTCATGGTCTCCTGCAGAAAGCTATTCAGGCTCTAGCCTGCATGACTCACCGCGGGGGTATCGCAGCAGATGGTAAAACCGGTGACGGTTGTGGTCTGCTGATGCAAAAGCCGGATGCATTTATGCGTGCGGTTGCTAGAGAGACTTTGCAAACAGAATTGGCTGACCGCTACGCGGTTGGCATGGTGTTTCTTTCCCGTGAGTCTGCATTAGCACAGACGGCACGCGCTTGCCTGAATTCTGAGCTGGAAAAGCAAGGCCTGAAAGTCTATGGCTGGCGTTTAGTGCCAACTGACGATGCCTGTCTGGGTCCTATTGCCAAGGATACAATGCCTGCAATTGAACAGGTGTTTGTTGATTCTTGCGGGAAAAATGAACGCGAGTTCTCCATCAGTCTTTTCACCGCTAGACGTAAAGCCGAAATTGCACTGACGAATGATCCTGATTTCTATATTTGCAGTTTGTCCGACAAAGTCATTTCCTATAAAGGCTTAATGATGCCCGTGGACTTACCGACTTTTTATAGAGATTTAGGTGATCCACGTCTTGAAACGGCAATTTGCACCTATCATCAGCGCTTTTCGACCAACACGGCACCTCGCTGGCCTTTAGCTCAGCCCTTCCGTTTCTTAGCGCATAATGGCGAAATCAATACGATTGAAGGCAATCGTAACTGGGCACGTGCCCGCAGCAGTAAATTTGCAACCCCGCTCATCCCTGACGTTGAGTCTTTACAGCCAATTGTGAATACAACGGGTTCTGACTCCTCAAGTATGGACAATATGCTTGAGTTCCTGATGGTGGGCGGCATGGACATCTACCGTGCGGTGCGTCTGATTGTGCCGCCGGCTTGGCAAAATGTTGAAACCATGGATTCCAACCTTCGTGCCTTCTATGAGTATAACTCTATGCACATGGAACCATGGGATGGTCCTGCGGGTATGGTAATGACCGATGGTCGTTATGCTGTCTGTATGTTGGATCGTAACGGTTTGCGTCCGTCTCGTTGGGTCATGTTAAAAGATGGCTTGCTCTGTACCGCCTCTGAAATCGGTGTGTTTGATTACGATCCCGCGAATATAGAGGCTCAAGGCCGCGTCGGTCCTGGGCAGATTCTCGTTATTGACACGCAAACAGGTGACGTACTTCACACCGCTGATGTTGATGAAAAGCTGAAGTCGCGTCAGCCCTACCGTAAATGGTTAAAAGAAAACGCAGTACCACTTGAGCAAACAATGAGCTTTACTGAAGAGTCTGTTTCCTTCCGTGAAATGGACCCTGAAGAAACGAAAACGCACATGAAAATGTTTCAAGTGACATTTGAAGAGCGTGATCAGGTATTGCGGCCTTTGGGTGAGTCGGGAATGGAAGCCGTAGGTTCGATGGGTGACGATAAGCCCATGGCCGTTTTGTCCAAACGCATCCGTTCTGTGTATGACTATTTCCGCCAGCAGTTTGCGCAGGTGACGAACCCGCCGATTGATCCTTTGCGCGAAGCCATTGTCATGTCATTGCAAACCTGTTTAGGGACAGAACGCAATATTTTCCAAGAAACTCCGGAGCATGCGCGCCGGATCGTTTTAAAGTCGCCTATTTTGTCTGCTAGCAAATTCCGTCGTTTATGTGAATCGAACCTCTCAGGGTTTGAGTCAGCGATGCTGGATATGCAATACGATCCTGAAGTGGGTCTGAAAACTGCGATAGAACAGCTGTGCGAGAAAGCAGAGCAAGCGGCACGCAGTGGAAAAGTGATTTTGGTCTTGACCGATGCATACATTAAGCGTGGCATGCTACCCATTCATGCGGCGATGGCAACAGGTGCGGTCAACCAGCATTTGGTTGATAAAGGTCTAAGAACCAGTGCCAATATTATTGTCGAAACGGCGACAGCTCGTGATCCTCACCACTTTGCCGTACTTTTTGGCTTTGGTGCAACGGCTGTATACCCCTATTTGGCTTATCGCGTTTTGAACGATCTTTGTCGTACGGGCGAAATAACACTTGAGCCATTAATTAGCCACGAAAATTACCGTAAAGGCATTAACAAAGGCCTGCTGAAAATTATGTCCAAAATGGGCATATCGACCATCGCGTCTTACCGTTCAGCACAGCTATTTGAAGCGGTCGGTCTTTCGAGCGAGGTGGTTAACCTTTGTTTTAAAGGGGTGGCTAGCCGTATCGAAGGGGCGCGTTTTGAAGACTTCCACTTAGAACAATCCCTGCTTGCTAAAGAGGCCTGGAGTGTACGTAAACCTATCCAGCAAGGTGGTTTGCTAAAGTATGTGCACGGTGGCGAGTACCATGCGTATAACCCTGATGTGGTGACGGCGATTCATCAAGCCGTATCCACGGGGGACCCTGCACACTACCAGCGTTATGCGGACTTAGTGAATAAGCGTGGAGTGGCGACGCTTCGTGACTTATTTAGTATTCGTAAAGATATTAAACCCATTCCATTATCTGAGGTTGAACCTGCTGAAGCCCTTTTCGCTCGTTTTGATACGGCGGCTATGTCATTAGGCGCTCTCTCGCCTGAAGCACATGAAGCACTCGCCGTGGCGATGAACGAGTTGGGTGGTCGTTCGAACTCGGGTGAGGGCGGTGAAGACCCCGCGCGCCATGGTACGATCAAGCGCTCAAAAATCAAACAAATCGCGTCTGGACGTTTTGGTGTGACGCCTGAGTACTTGATGAGTGCAGATGTTATGCAAATCAAAGTGGCTCAAGGGGCGAAACCCGGTGAAGGTGGCCAGCTACCTGGCGGTAAAGTGAATGCCCTGATCGCACGCTTACGCTATTCGGTGCCGGGTGTTACTTTGATCTCTCCACCACCGCATCATGACATCTACTCGATTGAAGACTTGGCGCAGTTGATTTTTGACTTAAAGCAAATCAACCCAGAGGGCTTAGTCTCCGTTAAGCTCGTATCACGTCCCGGTGTAGGTACGATCGCGTGTGGTGTTGCAAAAGCCTATGCCGATTTAATTACCATCTCTGGATATGACGGCGGCACGGCGGCTTCGCCTTTAACCTCGATTCATTATGCAGGCTCTCCTTGGGAGCTAGGTTTAGCGGATGCACATCAGTCACTGCGCGGTAACCAATTGCGCGGAAAAATCCGTTTGCAAACGGATGGGGGCTTAAAAACCGGCCTTGATGTCGTGAAGGCGGCCATGTTGGGTGCAGAAAGCTTTGGCTTTGGAACCATGCCCATGGTGTCCTTGGGTTGTAAGTTCTTGCGTATTTGCCACTTAAACAACTGTGCAACTGGTGTGGCAACTCAGCGTGCGGACTTACGGGATGACCACTTCCGTGGCACCGTTGAAATGGTGAAAAATTTCTTCCGTTTTGTGGCAGAAGAGACGCGCCAGCTCATGGCGCAATTGGGTGTTCGCAGTATTGAAGAGCTGGTCGGTCGTACTGATTTACTGGAAATCATTGAAGGTGAAACGGCAAAACAGGCGAACCTTGATTTGTCTCCAATCCTTAGCCAAGCCGGAATACCTCAGGATTACCCACACACCTGTCAGCAAGCTCGAAATGAGCCCTATGATGCAGGTGGACTAAACTCACAGATGCAAGCCTTGGCTGAGTCTAGTATTGTTGAAAAACTCGGCGGTGAGTGGGCGCTTAAGATAACCAACTGTGATCGCTCCGTCGGTGCCAGAACCTCTGGCTTGATCGCGAAGCATCATGGCAACCTGGGTATGTCGGATGAGCCTGTGATCTTCAACTTCAAAGGCCATGCAGGGCAATCCTTTGGTGTGTGGAATGCTGGCGGCCAGTATCTCTATCTTGAAGGGGATGCAAACGATTACGTAGGCAAAGGCATGGCCGGAGGCAAAATTGTTCTGAGAGCCTTCGAACAAGTCACATACAAAACCCGAGATGCCTCCATTATGGGCAACACCTGCCTTTACGGTGCAACAGGCGGTAAGCTGTTTGCGGCGGGTCAGGCGGGTGAGCGTTTTGCCGTTCGTAACTCAGGTTGTCATGCCGTGATTGAAGGCGCGGGTGACCACTGCTGTGAGTACATGACGGGCGGTGTTGTTACGGTACTCGGAAGCACGGGTTACAACTTTGGTGCTGGGATGACGGGTGGTTTTGCTTACGTGTTGGATTTAGACAATAGCTTCGTGGATAAGTACAACCACGAACTTGTCGATATCCACCGTATCGCCACTGAGCAGATGGAAGCGCATAAAAACCATTTACGTTCAACCATCATTGAGTTCACCCGTGAAACGCGAAGTGCTTGGGGACAAGAGATCCTTGAAAACTTTGATGAGCTCATTGGTAAGTTCTGGTTAGTAAAACCCTACGCAACGGGTATCAATGATTTGCTAAACAGTATCCGTAAGCGTCCTGAATAATCAGCAGGGTAATGAATCTTGGTCGGTGCTGCGCTGCAGCACCACCGAATGAGGTGTAAAGATGGCTGACCGTCTAAGTAATGATTTCCAATTTATGGAAGTGGGTCGAAAAGGCCCTGTAAAAGTTAAAGCCGCTGTTCGTAAAAAACAGTTTGCTGAGATTTATGAACCGTTTAAACCGAAAGAGGCATCAAATCAATCGCACCGTTGCCTTGAGTGTGGCAACCCTTACTGCGAATGGAAGTGCCCTGTGCATAACTTCATTCCGAACTGGTTGAAGTTGGTATCTGAAGGCAACATTCTTGAAGCCGTTGAGCTGAGCCATCAAACCAACACCCTACCAGAAGTCTGTGGTCGTGTTTGTCCGCAAGACCGTTTGTGTGAAGGCGCATGTACGCTGAATGATGGTTTTGGTGCAGTCACCATTGGCTCGGTCGAGAAGTACATCACCGACACTGCCTTTGCGATGGGCTGGAAGCCGGATATGTCGAATGTTGTTTGGACTGATAAGCGCGTTGCAATTATTGGTGCAGGTCCAGCGGGTTTGGGCTGTGCCGATATACTGGTTCGTAACGGTGTGCGTCCAATCGTATTTGATCGTTATCCAGAAATCGGTGGTTTGCTCACCTTTGGTATCCCTGAGTTTAAACTCGAAAAGTCAGTGATGTCACGTCGTCGTAAAATCTTTGAGGGTATGGGCATTGAGTTCCGCCTGAACACGGAAGTGGGTAAAGATGTTACGATGCAATCCTTGCTTGAAGAATTCGATGCTGTGTTCCTAGGCATGGGCACCTACACATCGATGAAAGGTGGTTTTCCGGGCGAAGATTTGGACGGAGTGCACGAAGCGCTGCCGTTCTTGATTTCGAATGTGAACCATTGCCTAGGCTATGAAAAAGATCCGTCAGATTACGTCAGCATGAAAGGCAAGCGCGTGGTGGTTCTGGGTGGTGGCGACACGGCGATGGACTGTAACCGTACCTCGATTCGCCAAGGGGCTAAATCTGTGACCTGTGCGTATCGTCGAGACGAAGCCAACATGCCTGGCTCTAAAAACGAAGTTGTGAATGCGAGAGAAGAAGGCGTCAAGTTTGTCTTCAATCGTCAACCCGTTGAAATCGTCGGGGAGAATGGCAAGGTCGTTGGCGTAAAAGTCGTGACAACGCAGATGGGGGAACCAGATCAAAATGGCCGCCAACGTGCTGAAGTGGTCGAAGGCTCTGAAGAGATCCTGAAAGCGGACGCGGTACTCATTGCGTTTGGTTTTAGGCCGAGCCCTGCGCCTTGGTTTGCAGACTTCAATATATCTTTGCATGACGATGGCCGTGTTGATGCCAGTGCTGAACCTAAGGCAATTGATCGTTTTGCGTTTCAAACCACTAATCCAAAAATCTTTGCGGGAGGCGATATGGTCAGAGGTTCTGATTTAGTCGTGACGGCAATTGATGAAGGCCGTAAGGCGGCTGAGGGGATTTTGGATTATTTGGAGGTTTAACTTAGTCTCAGATAAACCTGCTTTACTCTATGAGTACAGCAGGTTTTTTTATGGGTACAACTTACCAGCATTCAGCAACAGTTGCTCCATTACCATTGATAACGCCCTTCAAGCCTTGATGGTTAAGGGTTAAGCTCCCACACCTATCATTTGCTTGAGTAGAGTTAGCAACGGGCGTTGCTCTAAGACTGTATGTGTTTGCTGTTAAGTTAGCCGCTACTAATCCTAATGCGTAATTCCGGTTAATCTCATTTATGCAGTTTAAATTCAGTGCAACAGCAACGGGAGGATTTGTTCCTCGTTGCTGGTCATATCTTGCATTAAGTGTATAAAAACGCTCCATAAATTGAGCGGCTTCCAGTATGCAAGCCTGAGCTTGCGTACGGTTGCTCTTAATCACACTATTTTGGTAACTCGGGTACGCAATTGCAGCGATAATACCGATAATAGCCACGGTGATCATTAACTCGATCAGAGTGAATCCTTTCACTCGTCTTGGTGTAAAGTTATGCATGCTGTCCTCGCATTAATCCTTAAAAATCCAATACTATCGCAACTCTTGCCAAGATACACGACCCGAACTGACTTCATCTTCTAGATCGAGTGTTTCGCCAGTGCCATCAATCAGTGTTTGAACACCATCATCTAAAATGCTGGTACTTTGCTCACCTGACCCAAAGCGAACACCTGATAAATAGGGGTCAGATAATCCCTGAGCGACATGATCAGATAAAGTATCACCCGAATCAAAGTTTCCATCCTTATTCAAATCATAAATAGTTCTTTGAAGACGGGCGCCCGTTAACGGATTAACTGTCATGACAAAGCCACTTCGTGTCGGTGGATCACAAACGGGGTCGTTACCTTCTAACGGAATCAATGTATTGAACGTAACGCGTGAAGATTCACCTCGTAAGGGCAGTATCGGTGTGCTAATTACACGCTCCCCGAGATTTCTATCTAAATCTAAGTACCAGCCATAAAGGGTTGTATTGGCAAGAGGCGTATTATTTGAAACTTGACGCAGTTCATACGTGTATGCTCCGAACGTCCTTGTTCCTTGCCATGCAATCGTTTGTGCTAACAGATCCTCCCTTTCGATGGATTCATTGACCTTCATGCCTGTTGCAGTGTCCACAATGCCATACAAACTTTGCGTTTGAGAACCTGTTAGGATGTTATCTCCGACTCTAAAATAGCTGCCTGTACCGAAGAGAAGAATGATTTTACCTGCGTCGGTCGGGTGAGCAGCTATCTGTGGGCGACTGGTAATGGGTTGAGCTGCATCGCTGGCGTCTGTTGCTGTAAAGACAAGACGAGCAGTCCAATTAGCCGGATTGGCATTGCGTAGATCAAAATTCCATAAGTTGCCTTTAAGGTCACCTGCATACGCAAAGTTAGTGATTAAATTAAGTTCTGACCAGTCGGTGGTTAAGGCAGGAGCTAAGCCATTGGGGCTGTTGACCGTACCACTACCGGCATCAATCTTGCGAATGAGAGATCCATCGGATAAGTTAACAACAAATAGGCTCGAGCCATGGTTTGTTGAGTTATAGCCGTTCCCAAACACGGCTGCCCACTGACCAGACTTTAGCCGTACGATTGCCACATCGTTCACACCATAGCCCAGATCTGCATGGGTAAACTCCCAAAGAACATTACTGCTGCTGAATGTGCTTGGATTGGTCACATCGAGAGCAAAGACTGTCTTGCCACCGGCTCCCATTGTACCGACTAGCACTGATTTCCATGCACCATCAATGTACGCATCACGAATAGTTGTGTTCCCGTTAACAAAGTAACGATGTGTATAAGATGGATTCATTAACGTGTTAATTTGAGCGGCGTCGGAGCCTGATTTAGGTAAGAGTAATTCAGACGGTATATAGGCAAACAAGGGTGCTCCGGTTGTCGCATTCAATGCATGCAGCTTTCCGTCATTGGCTCCGACATAGATAGCCTCAAAGCGGTTAGTGTTGGCAAAGCTTGAATAACTACTGCCTTCGGTTCCTGGCAGAATATTGTTACCAAAGTACTGACGACCACCAAAATAGTTAGGGGTAGAACCGACAATGTCGCCCATTGGTAATAAGTTACCTTCGGTATTATTGCGGCTTCGCATGCCTGTTGGTGTTTGACCATATAACCAACGAATGCGATCTGCTGCACGTCCATCCGTAGTATTAGAAACAGGCGATATATTCAGTGCGGCTTGTTGAGCAGCAGAGAGATTGGTTAAGTTATTCGGGTTAAGTTGAATTGCGGCGTTAGTCGAACTGTTACGTGAATATATGGGGGTGCTAGTGATAGCTGTTCGATAGGTAATGTTTGAGTCCCAAGCTAAGTCTTGTGTGGCAAAGTTTTGTGCACGAATACGTCCGCTCCAGTTTTGGCTTGTATATTCACTTAAAAAAACATTGGTGCTGGATGATGCTCTGCTGCTGCTCACAGCCGCGCTGGTTGAGGTCAACTGAGTATCGGCTAGGATGGCTTCAAAAATACTGCGTAATGCAATGTTTAAGCCCGATGCATCGGTTGCCAGGAAAGGCTCAGGTGTGTTGCCAGCATTCGCAAGTTGTGTCAGGGAATCAGCTGCCACAGTCGGCGGCATTGCAAAACCAACTACGTATAGATCAGCTCCTGATTGAGAGTGGAAGCTTGCAGCCGCTGCAACGGCATCTGCGAGCGCTTGAGTGGTATTTGCACCGAGAGGCGTGCCATTTTGGCTTACGGAAGGCATACCATCCGTGAGCCATATTGCTGCATCGTTATCACAGGAGTTAGGTAGGGCGGTCGCATTACCACTTCCCTGAGCCGTACCGAAATTAGAAGTACCTGTTAATCCTTGTAGATAGTCCCTAGCTGTATAGAGTGTACCCTCTAAAGGGGTTAGTCCTGCATTAATCAACGCAGTGTTAGGGTCTGTCGGTAAGCTGGTACTAAGACTTGCTGTTGTATTTGGATTGGGTGATGTGGCAATTTTGGTCAGAATCTTGTCTTTGTGCGTTGCATCAAGTGGAGCGATAGGAATATGTAAATAACCCTTCCCGGGTGAGCCAATGGTTACCCATTCTGTACGGTTATAAGGCAAGGCAACCATACGTTGCCCCCAGTTAGTAACGCCACGCGCTCTCGCGCTGTCATTTAAGTTACCACTGGTGCCGCCATTCAATGAGGAGTAACCACCTGTGGTGACATTTAGAGAGTTTGAGGTGCCTGTCTTGATAGAATAGCAGTTAAAACCAAAGGGCTCATTCTGCCAATTGGTGCCTGACTCCGTTGTAATGCAGAAGTCTTGCTTTGAGTCAGCAACGCTTGCCGATGAGTAGCCGGGTACGCGAACGTTGAAATGAATAAAGTTACCTGCGCTTACAGGATTTGGAATTCTAAAACGCTTTTTTGTGTCATTCCAAGGGTTGCCTGAAAAGCTGGCATCATAGTCTAAAGGACTGTAACTGACGTCATAAATACGATCAAATAAACTCCAGCGTTGTATCGATGTTGATATGCTACCACCATCATTAGAACTGCTGGCTCGAAGTGGATGCTGTTGGTAGGCCATCAGGCCTAAATTTACTCTGTTTTCATAATCTTGAACAAGCCCCCTTGCCACACCTCTGATGATTTCAGATTTACTCTCAGGATGAATGCTGCCCGCGATACAATTTGCAGTCAGTCCAGGGTCGCAAGAGGCTGCCACCGAACCATTGACGTTTTCAACCATGGTGTTGGAGTTGTCAACAATCAATAGAATATTAGGTTCGACTTGTACGGATGCTTCAAACGGCGTCTGCGATAGGTTCAATCCCGTTGTGGGAGTGGGGGTGGGAGTTGGAGTTGGAGTTGGAGGCGTTGTTGGTGTGCAATTAGCCAGTGTTCCCGTAACTCTGAAGTCACCTACACATCGAGAAGTTGTATTGACCGTGTTGCCCGATACACTGTAGCGAGAGGAGGTACAGCGCTGTACATTGTTGATCAGTTCAAGTTGCAAGTTCGGTGAGGAGACAAACTGAGAAAAAGTATGGGAATCATTGGGAAATAGGAGAGATGTGCTACCAATACGTCGTGTTTCGGATGCAATACAACTATTAGTTTGTGCCTGTGCGTGCGTTGATCCGAGACTTAAGCCCAGAGCAAACAGTACGACATAAAGCCCTGTTGTTGGCGATAACGTTGAGTGTTTTGCGAAAATATTCATTTTCAATTCCTGCGACTTAACTGAGGCTAATGGCTTCAGAGTAAAAAATTGGATCGTAAAATAACGGTTGTCGATGGCTGATTCGCAACACGAGCCGTTTCGCCACTCCCGCGAGCGGTAACGGGGAATATTTCAACAAATATTGGATTCGAGTTATCCAGATTGACCCGCTGACGTACCGGTGTGGAAATAACGTAAGCAGGGTTGGCTGACAAGTTAGGATTGTTTAGTGCAACTGTGACAGCATCAGCTGTCCAGCCCGCCCAGTTGTTGGTGGCAATAGTTGTTAAGGGTGTATTTCGTTCAATAAAGTTGTTTGCTCTGATCGCTCGTTCACCCGCACGAAGAGCCGCTTCAGTGGCTTGAAAAGCCATGTTGCGATCATGTTGATTGCCTGCCATACGCTCTTGTACGAGCGTTAACTGGATAGCGGATACGCCTATAATCGAGACAATGACTAGAATAACCAACGAAACGATGAGAGCTGCGCCTCGTTGGCTAGGAAAAAGACTTTTAGTGCTCATTCTGGATTATTCCTGATAGAAACAGTGCTAGTGAAAAGCTGTCCAAGTCGACCTTCGGGAATGACAACGTTTGTATTACCTATACGAATTGTTTGATTAACAGGAGAAAGTCCTGTGTCTTGGCTGACGGAGACCAAGCTGATTCGAACCGCTTGAATAGTTCGCCAAGTTGAGTTGCTCCAGTCATCCTGCTCCCAGTCGTAACGATTAATCGCATTTGCTGCAACGTAGTTGGTGTTGGTGTTATTACCTGCTGGGATACCGTAGAGAACTTGCATTGACTCGACCCCAGTAATGAGTTCTTCCTGAATGACCTGATCAGTGGCAAAATTATAACGCACAGCCCAGAGCGCTGATGTGTTGGGGTCAATGCTGCTGGTGGCAATTAAATACGTGATATGGTGAGCCTGTCCTACTATGCCATCGGTAAAGTCTCTGCCTAATGCAATATTATTTCCTAATAGAAGGTTGTTACCGTTAACAGTGGTTAAGGCAATTGCACCATAATGACAATCTGATGTTATTAAAAAAGCGGGTTCTGAAGCGGCGATGATCTGCGAGCCGAGCGGAGATGTAATCGTGCCTCCTGAGTGGTTTTGTACAGGTGCACTGAACGTGCTTCCACGACGTATTGTCACAATGTCGGAGGTAGTATCTACAGCTAGATTTCCGAATAAGGCAGTCACTTTGCTATCGCCAGACCAAGCATTATTGACAAAACGGTGGCCTTCGATACCCTGTTCAAACTTCTTAACGTATTTTTGTGCATTTGTTTCTCCGCTTGCATTTCTCGCCAACGTATTGCGCATGAAGCCCGCAGATAATGTGCCTGACGTTGCTTGTTCATGTGTTAACAGCGCACCAGAACAGCCCCATCCACCCGCCATGCGTAGGTCTTGGCCAATAATGTCCAGTGAAAAGCGCCCATTTTCTTGAACTTGAGATTGGCCTTGGGTCAGGCTGTAGGTTTGTAAGTTACTTAACAAGACCGAGGTGACGCCAAGAATAATGATTAGCCCCAAAACAAGTGCAATCATGAGTTCTACGAGACTGAAACCTTTCTGTGAAGTGGGCATTGTCTGCTTCATATTAGATCTCTGTTGTGTAACTAAGGGTTTCGGTTGCATTGCCGCTGCGCGGATCGCTCCAGCGTATATCAATGTTAATAACATTATTGTTGAGAGCTGATCTTGTCACTCGAGCATTACCCTCAGGTAAAAGACAAAAAACAGAGCGTCGCCACTGAAGTAAGTCTTTAGCAGCGGTGTCTAAATCAAGGTTGTCGACTGTTCCACAGTCAAGTGCGTTAAACTCTGCAAGGTTTGGAAAACTGTTAATTAAGTAGGTATCCGCCGTCTGCTGAGGAGCTGCACGCATTCTTTCTGCTAAATCGGACGCCAACAAGGATGCCTGAGAGCGAACATAAGCATTGTAATTATTTTGCACAGATTTAACTTGTAATCCCGCCAATCCTAAAAGACCAATAGAAATCACTACTGTTGCAATTAACACCTCCAGTAGGGTTGCCCCTTTCTGTCGGCGTTGCGAAGGGTTGGTTTGATGTCTCATGAGCAATCGAGCTCCCCAAAGTTAATTCGTCCTGTGGTGCCGGTTTCAATCTCTCGAGTGCATCGACCGACCACCAGATTAAAAGTTTCACTGCTCGACATACCGTTGCTTCTAAACCTCACCCCATTGTTAGGACCTGTAAGGGTGTTTGCTCCCGAAGGGGCTTGCCATACACGTATTAAAGTATTATTGGTGGTATCAAGTAGAATCCATCCACTACTCCAGTCAACGGTTACACTACAGGTCTGCTGGTCTACACTGGGGCATACACGCATTTCTGATCGGGTTTTGATGGCTTCTGAACGAGCAAGCTGCAGCGCCGAAGTCAGGTCGTTGGTAAGTGCTCTAGCTCGACTTGTTTCTGTAAAACCTTGGAAGCTAGGCACCCCGATCATCAATACAATTGCCAATAAGGCAAGCGTGATCATGATTTCTATTAGCGTTAAACCAGTTTGATGTCGAAACATTTTGAAAGTAGACCTATAATCGGTTTTCTGTAATATTAATTTAGCAAGCGATGATCTGTCCGCCAAGCGTCAGTCGATGGAAGGTCAAAATTCTAGGATGAACGGTATCTAACGCGTTTGAATAGAGTCGCGGACTTTAGTGTAGAGTCGGCGACTTACATCTAGCACCTGATCATAACCTATAAGGTGGATAAAGTGCTGATGCTCTTGAGAGCTTAGAGACAGAATGCGTTTTTTTACGACGAGTGTTTTCCGGTGAATACGCAGTAAGTGCTCGCCGTACTGATCTTCTAGCTGTTTCAGTGACAAGTCGATTAATGCTGCTCCACCTTCAAAAACCATACGTACATATTTCTCGTCGGCCATAAAAAATAAGACTTGGCTGAGCTGGATGCGACGCGATGCTCCTCCCAGTGTGAAGCTTAACCAAGGGTTTAAGCTTTCCTGCTTTTCTATATGTGCTTTGGTGTAAGTGCCTAAACGCGTGAGGGCTTCACTGAGTCGTTCTGCATCGACGGGTTTAACTAAATAGTCTGATGGCCCTACCCGATAGGCATCGAGTGCATGCTCTGTATAGGCAGTGACAAAAATAATCGCAGGAGGCAGAGCAAGTTCATTGAGCCTTTCGGCAACTTGCAGGCCATTCAGTAATGGCATTTCTATATCGAGTAAGATTAAATCAGGTTCTAGTGACAGCACCATCTGTATAGCGTCCTCACCATTACTGGCTTCACCTACGCACTCAAATCCCGAGTGATTGTTCAGAAGTCGTTTGAGCCGAGCTCTAGCAAGGGGTTCATCATCTACTATTAGCGTTCTCATGGCTGTTTTCCACGGATAGAGGCAGTGTCAGAATAGCTTGATAAGTATCATCATGTCGAACTGTGGTGAGGGTGGATTGCTCCGAGTAGAACAAAGCCAACCGCTTCTGTATGTTCTCAAGCGCAATGCCGTTGCCACTGGCACTGCGTGCATGTTGAAAAATAGGGTTTTCGACGGTCAGTTGCAGTGTTTGTTCTAGGGCGCACACCTTTATTAGAACACAGCCTCCCTCCGCTGATGTTTCAATTCCGTGCCTAACTGCATTTTCAACCAGCGGTTGTAGGGTGAGTAGAGGCATTGACACGTTGGGTATATTATCTGGTAGTTGCCATTCGACTCGTAGCCTATCGCCGAGTCGCCATTGTTCTAAATTTAGATAGGCTTTTACTAAGCGTATTTCTTCATCTAGGTGTGTTGCTTCCGCAGCGTGCATTGCCGCACGGAAAAGGCTGGATAGGTTTAATAATGCTGTCTCGGCTGATTCTGGATCTTGACGTGTAAGCTCAGCGACCGTGTTAAGGCTGTTAAAGAGAAAATGAGGGCGTATCCGTGCTTGTAAGGCATTCAGTTCGGCTTGTGATTGGGCTTGTATGTACTGGTTGCGCTCGGTGTGCATGACAAAAAACTCAATTCCGATCATGCCAACAACAATACCAATCAGTAGGTTTTGTAGAGTGAACGCGAACCATGATGTTTCAGATTGCCATTGAATCAGTATGAGCACCCAGTATGCAAAACCGCTTACGACTGTGGTGTTAATCAGTAAAACCGATAAAGCGATGCTGCACTGAGTGTGGAGTGTTTGTTTATGCAAAGTCTTTGAAAGAAAATGTAAAATTGCGAGTGAAAGCAGGGCAACCCATTGTATAAATAGAGTACTTAAGCCAAGGCGATACCATCTGTCCTCACTAAGTCCGGGTGCAAGAGCAAGAAGTATGGCAACAGCCTGCGCAAACACAATGACTCTAATAACAACTTTTACGCTGTTAAGTTTGACTGATGAAGAATACTCTGGATGCTGGTGTGTCAATTAATTTGACCTCGTATTAAAGAGCACAAACCCGATTCCGCCCTTGCTCTTTCGCATGATACAAAGCCGTATCTGCCCTAAGCGTAAGGCTCTTTTGCTTGTCCCCCAATTGCCATTGGGTCACACCAATACTAACCGTACAGCTTCCGACGTCTGGGAATTGATGATCAGCAATTAACTGTCGAAGCATATCCGCATGTGTTGTCGCTTCATCCAAGGTCATATCTGGGCAAATAACCATAAATTCTTCTCCTCCCCAGCGCGCAAGTGTTGCGTTGGCTGAGCAATGGCCTTTCAATATCGAGGCAATGTCGGTTAGTACGGCATCTCCACATAAGTGGCCGTAGGTGTCATTGACTCGCTTAAAAAAGTCGATATCCATCAGCAGAACGGAAAAAATACGTCCTGTTTTTTCTGACTCGTCAATCATCTCCTCAAAGGCCTTTTCAAGGCGCATTCGGTTATACAAGCGGGTGAGACGATCGGTGATGGCCAATTGCTCTAACTGGCGGTTTTTGATTTCAAGTTCTCGTTGCACTTCTAACAGCTGGGTGTTGGCGCGTTGCACTCTAATGTTCAACTTGGCCAGTTTAATGTTCCAGATAATGAACGCGATAATAATCAACAATGCAACGACGCCTATCTGCCATATGAGTCGATAGTCGGCAGGCTTGCTGATCGCAATTTGCATCCATCGCTGTTCAATTTGGGCTTTGGTTTCATCGGTAATGGATAGAAGTGCCTTGTTGAGCAGGTCGAGTAGGAGTTGGTGTTGAGATTGCACGGCAAAGTGAAACTGATAGGCAATATCCAGTTGTCCACCAATTTTTAAATTGTCTCGACCTGAGCGATTCAGGGTATTGCCCAGTGAAGGTAGGCTATCGATGTATCCAAAGACCTCGTATTTACGCACGGCATCCAATCCCGCCTCAGTGCTTGGGTAAGAAACCAGTTTCGTGTCGGGAAAGCGTGAGCGGATTAATGCCTCAATTTCACTAAACGCGAGGACTGCAAAGGTTTGATCTTTAGTTTGATCAAGGTTGTTGATAAAAAATGCATCTTGGCGAGTGGCAATGACAATGGGGGTCTCGTAATAGCTGGAAGTAGTGGAAACGCTCGGTTGATGACCGTCGATAGAGGGGGCATTTGCAATGAAGTCACATAGATTGTTTTCTAAGGCATCTAAGGCGGCCTGCCAGTGGGGTTGTCGACTCAGTCGTGTCGTGAGGCCTGCGTTATTCTTTAACACTTCGATAATATCCGCGATCGCGCCATAGTATTGTCCATTCTGATCGATGCGCTCATAGGGCATGCGTTCACTAATAGCGCAGATTCTTAAGGCAGGTATCTGATCAAGCCATTCAAGTTCTTCACGAGTTAAATGAACATGGTGGGCTGAGGCATGGGTACGTGAAATCCAACGCTCTTGCAGCTCTCTTTTCTCTTGTTCTGTTAAAGCATCCATTGACTTTTGAAGAAGGGTTTTCAGCATAGGCTCATCTTTGCGTACCCCAATGTGTAGAGGGATCGGGCGCCCAAAGCGGGTATCTTGTAAGCTATTTGAACGTAAATCAGGAATGCCATATTTTGTTGACAGATGGTTGGCAACACTGAGTAGCTCTAAGGTCGCGTCGGCTTCTTGTGTACTGACGAGAATGAGCGCTGCGATGCTGTCCTCGGTTGGGATGACCTGAATGTCAGGTTGGTTTTTGAAAAACTCATAGTTGTAAAACGCATCTGGAAGCGCCAGTGTTTTGCCGATGAAGTCCTCGGGACGTTGAATGGGGAGGTGATCTTTATGCTGATAAACCGCCTGAGCGAGGCGAATGTAAGGACCTGTAAATTCCATGATTTCTTGGCGGGATTCGTTGGGCGCAATGTTCATCATGACGTCAAGTTCACCCTGAGCCATCATTTGCATGAAATCGCTCCAGGTATGGCCAGATACAGGTTCAACGTCCAAACCCACGCGTGCAGCCAGTAAGCGAATTAAGTCGATGGAGTGTCCTGTAGGAAAGCCGTTTTCATTGTAGTTGTATGGCTCGAAGCTGGCTTCGTTTTGGACACGAATAACGGGGTTTTGTCGGACGTACTCACGTTCCTCAGGCGTCAGCGCCAAGGTTTGTTGTTTGATGCGCTCTAAGGTCACAACATCGGTCCAACGTTGTGTGAGCTGTCGCCATTCATCGGGTGTGATGGCATCCATTGCCTTTTGGAGGATGTCGTGAATTATCACCAGTTCGGGTTGTACGCCAAAACGTAAATCTTCTCGACCTACGCCGCCAATGCGGAACTCACCTGCTACTCGAATATTGGTTAATGCATGACGAGTGGCATAGTGTTGGGCTGAAGTTAAATTTTGAATGGATGCGTCAATGGAGCCAAAGGCCACGGCTTTGATCAGGTGTTCATAGTCTGGAAATTCTACGACTTCAATACCAGGCAAGGCCTGTAATAAATCCAAGTAAAAAATATTGTTGAGCACACCTACTCGTTTGCCCGAAAAATCCTCAAGACCGCGGTAGCCCCCAAAATCGGCCCGCGTGAAAATAACGGTTGGTATCTCAAAATACGGGGTGGTGAATAATGAAAAGTGAGCACGATTCGGGCGATAGGAAATATCGGCAATGGCATCTACTTGCTTTTCTTCAAGCTTACGAAGGTTGTTGGCCCATTCGTCAATTTCGATCTTGAATTGAATATCGGCTTTGTTTTCGAGGAGTTGTACAAGGTCGGCAACTAGGCCTGTGTGTTGTCCATTTTCAACAAACGAAAAGGGGATGAAGTCATACATTACGGCTAATGAGATAGGACCATGCTTATCAATAAACGCTCGCTCTTCTGTGTTTAGCAAACTTGCATGTACATGGAAGGCTAGCGTAGTGAATACGAGCAACAGAGCTAATAAAGGCTTGAGTAAAAAAGAGCATTTGTCCATTTTGTTTAGGGTCTGGGCGTCCAGTCATACGATGACCTAACCTTGCCTTAATGAGCTGAAGTTCGCAAGTAAAAAAGCCATCCGAGGATGGCTAAAACTTGAGGACTAAATCAAGTAGGGTCTCTAATCAGACAGCGCTGCTGCCCAGTTCGAGTAGGGTGGCATTACCACCGACGGCGGTGGTGTTGATGGTACGTGTGCGTTCGGTGACAAAACGTGACAAATGATCGGGTTGAAGAAGCGCTGTGCATTGCACAGGATCGGTTTCTGCGACCACCTGTACGAGCAGACCAGAGCGCTTAGCGATTAAGGCATTGAGTTCGATCACTCGACTCATCGGTAAGACGCACGCAAATACAGCTAAATGATCAAGCTCCAGTGCCTGATTCAGCGTCAAATCCGAGACCGCTTGCAAAATAGGCTCAGGAACACCGGCTTGGTGAAGGAGTCTGGCCAGTTGTTCACACCAGGCTTGTTCTTCAGGCCAGTGCAGCAATACGGCATTGCCCGCAACGAGAGCTGCAAAGACTTGACCCAAAAAGGCCGTATAGGTCGATGCTCCATCGGCGCAGACTAGACAAATACCACGTCCATTCAAATATAGCTCGTTGCTTTCACCTGTTGGCCCTGGCAAGGTCGTAATTTGTTCAAGCGTTGCGGCTTGCTCCAGCAAGTGCTTGAGAAGGCCAACGCTTCTGACATCGTTTGCTTGCGGGATTTGTGTGTGTATTTTCTGTAAACGTTCACTGCGCTTAATAAACCCTTGATGATTCCATGCATCCCAAGCAGACAGCGCATTTGCAATTCGGTTATCGGATAGGCTAGCCATTAGTGCAGCTCCTCAACAAGTCTTAATTCGGTAAAGCGTTGAACATAGTGTGGGCCACCGGCCTTTGGACCTGTACCGGACAAGCCTTGCCCTCCAAAGGGTTGGACGCCGACACTTGCGCCGATTTGATTGCGGTTAATATAGCAGTTGCCCACACGCACACGGGATTCGATCTGAGCCGCAGTGCGCTCGTTTCGGGTGTGGATGCCGAGAGTAAGACCATACCCGGATGCATTGATTTGGTCTATCAAGCTGTCCATTTCACTTGCTTTAAAGCGAAGAAGGTGAATGATCGGGCCAAATTGTTCACGTCCGAGCTCGCTGAGGGCTCGAATTTCAAATGCCGTAGGTGCGACAAATGTGCCTTCCTGGCAGGTAGGGCTTAGGGGCGTTTGCCCTAAAAGCTTAGCGCTCTTTTTCATGGCTTCAATATGGTTCAATAATCCCGTTTGTGCCTCGGCATCAATCACAGGACCAACGTCTGTCTGATGCAGTCTAGGATCACCAACGGTCAGCTCTGCCATTGCCCCTTGTAAAAGCTCGACGATCCGATCGGCAATATCGGCTTGCACACATAATACCCGTAGCGCTGAACAGCGTTGACCTGCCGATGCAAAGCCGGATAAAACAGCATCATTGACGACCTGTTCGGGTAAGGCGGTTGAATCGACGATCATGGCATTCTGGCCGCCTGTTTCGGCGATAAACGGAACGGGTGCGCATCCTCTTGCAGCCAGAGAGCGGTTAATGAGTTGCGCGGTTTCGGTAGAGCCTGTGAAAGCAACGCCATTGATGTTTACGTTACTTGTCAGAGGCGCTCCCACCCCTGCGCCATCGCCCGGCAGCAATGTGATGACATTGGCGGGGATGCCTGCTTCAAGCATCAGCTCGGTGGCTCGGTAGGCAATTAAGCTGGTTTGCTCGGCGGGCTTAGCAATCACACTGTTGCCCGCCACCAGAGCGGCGGTGACTTGACCCAAGAAAATTGCTAGCGGGAAGTTCCAAGGGCTGATGCAAACAATTATGCCGCGACCTTGACGCTGCCAAGGGCGTGCATGGCCATCGATGTCTTTTAGCATCATGGGGGCGTCACTGATGCGCTCGGCTTCATTGGCATAGTAGCGACAAAAATCGACCGCTTCACGAACCTCATCTATCGCATCTTGAATTGTTTTGCCTGCTTCAAGATGGCAAAGCGCGACAAGCTCTGCAAGGTTTTCTTCAAGCAGGTCGCCCAAGCGGCGTAGAGCATCCGCTCGAGTGTGGGCCGAGGTGGTTTTCCAAGTCTCGTAGCCCTCTTGTGCCGCTGTGATCGCGAGTGCGACGAGTTCAGCATTAGCAAAGCTGACTTCTCCTACCTGAATGCTGTGATTGTGTGGGGCGACCACAGCATGGCTTGGGAGACTTGAGTGAGGTTGTCCGTTAATCAGTGCCTGAGCGGACCAGCGCTTGGTAAAAAACGACTGCACGCTGTCACGGAAGGGCAGCCATTCACTTTCAATTTCAATGTTCGGGCTAAACGAGTTCTTACGATCGTGAAAAATGGCTGAAGGTAAGGGAATATTCGGGTTGTGCAGCGTTTGACGGCTGTTGAGGGTCGTCCAAGGATGTTGCACCAATTCCGAAATTGGACAGCGCGCATCGACAAGACGATGGACAAATGAGCTGTTTGCGCCATTTTCCAGCAAGCGGCGAACCAAATAGGGTAGCAAATCTTTATGGCTGCCCACGGGTGCGTAGATCCGAACCGTGACGCCGGATTGGGTCAACACTCGATCATACAGGGCATCGCCCATGCCGTGCAGACGTTGGAATTCGAAGTCCCTGTGTGATGCGAGCGTCAGGATGCTGGCAACAGTATGAGCGTTGTGGCTGGCAAATTGTGGCCAAATGTTGCCACGTACTGACTCGCTTAACAAAAAGCGTGCGCAGGCTAAGTAGGACACATCGGTAGCTTCTTTGCGGGTGTAGACGGGGTATCCACTCAAACCCCGCTGCTGGCACAGCTTGATTTCGCTGTCCCAGTAAGCGCCTTTCACCAGTCGTACAGGGATGATATTGCCCACTTCACGCGCCAGCGCATTCAGCCATGCCAAAACGGGTAAAGCCCGCTTTGAATAGGCCTGAACAACTAAACCAAAACCGCCCCAGCCTTGACAAGCTTCACTGCGAATCAGTTTTTCGAAGAGATGAAGAGACATCTCCAAACGATCCATCTCTTCAGCATCAACGGTGATCGCGACGTTCAATGAACGCGCTTTTTGAATTAACGTCAGAACACGATCGTAGAGTTCGGTCATGACACGGTGTTCTTGGCCGACTTCATAACGGGGGTGTAAAGCAGATAGCTTGATGGAGATGCTCGGTCTAGGTCCTTTCGCTTTCGGGTCTTGGAAGTTGCCTGTGAACTCGATGGCGCTCATATAGTCATTAAAGTACTTCTGAGCATCTTTTGCGGTCAGGGCTGCTTCACCTAGCATGTCAAAGGAGTAAGTATAGCCTTTCTTGCGATAATCAGAACCGCGCTTCATGGCTTCACTGATCGTGCGCCCGAGAACAAATTGGTGGCCCATGACTTTCATGGCTTGTTGCATAGCCGCACGAATAACAGGCTCGCTCATGCGATTGACTAAGCGATTAATAATGCCGGCTGGTGAGCCATCTTCACGCTCATCCATGGTCACAACTTTACCTGTCAGTAACAGTCCCCAAGTAGAGGCATTGACCAACAGGGATTCAGAGTTACGTAAGTGTTTTTTCCAGTCGGCAACACTGAGTTTGTCTCGAATTAGGGCGTCTGCCGTGTCTGCATCCGGAATACGCATGAGGGCTTCGGCTAGACACATTAAAAGAATGCCTTCTTTTGTATCTAAGCTGTACTCCAGTAGGAGTGCATCAATCATGTGAATGGCATCGCCGTCGGCTCTCACCTGTTCAATTAAGGACGTTGCCAATTGCTCCGCTTTTTGCAGCTCTTGATCCTTGGGCTTGGCTAAAGGCATTAACTCTCTTAGCCAAGTGTCTTCATCAATGGAGTAAAGAGGAGAGATAGATGACCAGATCTCTGACGTCGACTGGTTAACCCAGGTCGAATCAAGAACATTGCTTGCTTTAAACATAGTGCAACCCTCAGAATTTAGTGTCAGCAAGCTAAATGTTGCTGATAACCGACAATGGCGACACTCTAATAATAAAAGCTAGTTCAGGTCTTGCCAGTTTCTACGGAGTTTTTGGCGTATTCTCCGATGCCAGAGAAAACTGTTTTCGATAACGGGCAGGGGAAATGTTGAGGTGTTGGCTAAAGGCACGTGTTAACGCGCTTTGATTGGCAAATCCAAAACGACTGGCAATTTGTGCAAGCGGCTCTCGTGTTTCTGTCAGTGCTTTCAGTGCCGCATCAAAACGTCGATTGAGAACGTATTGCTGGGGTGTTTTTCCTGTTTGCTCACGAAATCGGTCAAAAAACTGACTGCAACTTAAAAACACCAATCCCGCTAACTCGCTGACCAGAATTTTACGATCAATGTGAAGGTCGATGTAACTATCGATCAGTGACATATTAATCCGACCATAAAAGCGAGCCGGATAAGGTGTTTGCTGTTCGAGGTGTCGTTGCAGTGCGCAGACAATTGTGTGACTGCAGGCGCTTTGCAGAAACGGGTCGTTCGGGCTTTGTTGCATTTCGCGGCTAAGCGCACTGATTAGAATCTGCAGCTCGCTACTGCAGTTGATAAATTTTGATTGCTTGAAGAGTAGGTCAATGCGTTTTTGTAAAGACGGATCTTCCGCTTGGATGGGTAGGTTAATGACGATAATTTGATTATCACCCATGCCCCAGAAGGCGTGATCAGTTGAACAGGGTAAAACACACCCTTGCCCTAAGCTGACGGGCTGTGCGGCCCCGGCGACATCAAACTCAGTTGCCCCTTGCAAACCAAATACAAGCTGGTGGTAACTGTGATCATGATGGTCAGCCTTTTCGGGCAAACTGACGACTTCGGCTTTCTTTACCATAATAAGGACATCGGCATCGGGTGTTTGAATAGAACAATATCAAACTAATGATCCCATAATAAGTGGTTAGGGATAACAAGTCTAATTTGCATCCTACCATCGTCGTGTTTGTGACTGTCCAGCGTTTTCCTTCCCCTTTTTGTTCACGAAAAGGGTACAATGTGCGCAAATTCATTATTGCTTAGAAATAGGATTTTTTCCCTATGTCCGAATTGAAAAATGATCGTTTTTTAAGAGCCTTGTTGCGTGAGCCTGTTGACGTTACCCCTGTGTGGATGATGCGCCAAGCTGGGCGTTACTTACCCGAGTACAAAGCAACACGTGCGCAGGCCGGAGACTTTATGAGCCTGTGTAAAAACCCTGAGCTGGCGTGTGAAGTGACGCTGCAGCCTTTGGAACGATACGATCTAGATGCGGCAATTCTTTTCTCCGATATCTTGACCATTCCGGATGCAATGGGGTTGGGTCTTTACTTTGAAGCTGGGGAAGGTCCTCGCTTCAAAAAAGTGCTGCGCACCGAAGCGGATGTTGCTGCTTTGCCTGTACCCAAGGCGGCCCGTGATCTGGATTACGTGATGAATGCAGTTAAAACCATTCGTTCGGCGTTGAACGGTCGCGTGCCCTTGATCGGTTTCTCGGGTAGCCCCTGGACCTTGGCAACCTATATGGTTGAAGGTGGGTCGAGCAAAGATTTCCGTCATATAAAAGAAATGATGTATGCCACGCCCGACGTCATGCATGTGTTGCTACACAAGCTGGCGTTGTCTGTGACCGACTATTTGAATGAGCAAATTCGCAGCGGTGCTCAGGCCGTCCAGATTTTTGATACCTGGGGGGGAGTGCTTAGTCCAGAAATGTACAAGACCTTTTCGCTGGCGTATATGGAACAGATCGTAAAAGGCCTGATTCGTGAGCATGAAGGACGTCGAATTCCGGTCATATTGTTCACAAAAAATGGTGGACAATGGTTAGAGGTCATGGCAAAAACGGGGGCCGATGCGTTAGGTTTGGATTGGACAACGCATATTGATGATGCACGTCGTCGTGTGGGGCAACAGGTTGCTTTGCAGGGCAATATGGATCCGTCGGTTTTATATGCGTCGCCTGCGCGGATACGTGCTGAGGTTGCGGATATTCTTCAGCGTTACGGTTCTGGTACAGGTCATGTCTTTAATTTGGGCCATGGTATTCATCAATTTGTTAATCCCGAGCATGCAGGTGTTTTTGTCGATGCTGTGCATGAGCTTAGCGCCCAATATCATACGTCTTAATACTATGGGGCATTATTTTCAATGAAAAAACTCAGTCAGCTATTCAAAAGTAATCAGGAGTGGTCTGCACGTATTCGGGAAGAGAGCCCTGAATTTTTTCCGACGTTAGCCGCACAACAGGCTCCCGAGTATTTATGGATTGGCTGTTCTGACAGTCGCGTTCCAGCAAATGAAATTGTAGATCTGTTACCGGGTGAACTGTTTGTTCATCGCAATGTATCGAACCTAGTGATTCATACGGATATGAATTGCTTATCTGTTTTGCAGTATGCCGTTCAGGTCTTAAAAGTAAAACACGTTATGGTTGTGGGTCATTACGGTTGCGGGGGGGTAAAAGCCTCATTGGATGGTCATGCGCATGGCTTGATTGATAATTGGCTGGGGCATATCCGTGATGTCTATGCGAAGCATCGAGAGGTCATTGGTGATTGGCAGGCGAGTGATCAGCAATTTGATCGTATGTGTGAATTGAACGTAATCGAGCAAGCTGAAAACGTTTGCAATACCACGGTTGTACGTGAAGCCTGGGCGCGTGGTCAGGAGTTGACAGTGCATGGTTGGATTTACAGTTTAAACGATGGTTTGATCACGGATCTTAACTTTTGTGTGGGTTCGATTGACGAGACCGACGTGGCATATGAACGCGCTGTGCAGCGCGTTCACCAACTGCAAGCAAACTAAATCAGGAAGGGTTACGTGGCCAAAGCGAAGACGGCATATGTGTGCAATGACTGTGGTGCTGAATATTCAAAATGGCAGGGGCAGTGTACGGCGTGTCAGTCATGGAATACGTTAACTGAAGTGCGTTTAAGTAGCGTTGCTGCGTCGTCGACTTCGAGAGGGGCTCGCTTTGATGGTTATGCTGGAGGGGCGGGCGTTTCTGGCAGTCAAACCACTCAGCGCGTGATTAACTTAGGTGATGTGAATTTGGCCGAGATGCCGCGCATATCATCGGGAACGGGAGAACTGGATCGTGTATTAGGTGGCGGTTTAGTGCCGGGTTCGGCGGTGCTCATTGGTGGCCATCCAGGTGCAGGCAAGAGTACGCTGCTGCTACAAACGCTGTGTCATTTGGCGATGCAGTATCCGGCACTCTATGTCACGGGTGAGGAGTCCTTGCAGCAGGTCGCGATGAGAGCGGCACGGCTGGGTTTAAAAGCAGATCACCTTAAGATGTTGTCTGAAACCTCGGTTGAAACGATTTGCGATGTCGCCATGCAATTGCAGCCCAAAGTAATGGTCATTGATTCAATACAAGTGATGCATATGGCGGATGTTCAATCGGCACCTGGCTCTGTGTCTCAGGTGAGGGAATCAGCTGCCTATTTGACACGTTTTGCTAAGCAAACAGGCACCGTATTGTTCTTGGTCGGACATGTCACAAAGGATGGCTCTCTGGCAGGACCTAAGGTGCTTGAGCATATGATCGATTGTTCGTTGCAGCTTGAGGGGTCTTCAGACAGTCGTTTTCGTACCTTGAGAAGCCATAAAAATCGCTTTGGTGCCGTCAATGAATTGGGTGTCTTTGCCATGCTCGAAACGGGCCTCAAAGAGGTTCGCAATCCCAGTTCGATCTTCTTGAGTCGCGGGGAGGAGGTGAGCGCAGGAAGTGTCGTGATGGTGGTTTGGGAGGGAACGCGTCCCTTGCTTGTTGAGCTGCAGGCTCTGGTGGATACGTCTCATGTGTCGAATCCGCGCCGCGTAGCGGTGGGCCTTGAACAGAACCGCTTAGCGATGCTGTTAGCTGTGTTGAATCGTCATGGTGGTTTGATGACGGGTGATCAGGACGTCTTTGTCAATGTTGTTGGTGGCGTTAAGGTGCTCGAAACGAGCGCGGATCTCGCACTATTGCTGGCCATCGTTTCCAGCTTTCGCGATCAGGCGTTGTCGCAAGATTTGATTGTGTTTGGTGAGGTGGGGCTGTCGGGTGAAATTCGTCCGGTGCCTAATGGCCAAGAGCGCATACGAGAAGCAGCTAAACATGGGTTCAAACGTGCAATTGTTCCCAAAGCAAATGTGCCTAAAGAACCAATCGCGGGCTTGCAGGTTATTGGTGTTTCGCGATTATCTGATGCACTGGATCATATTTGAGATTCATCGAGAATCATTTGCTCGAGCTCTCGTTCTAACAATGTCTCGTCCCCTAAGTTAAGCTCAACTAAACGACGCAGATGCGACATGCTATCTATGTCTATTTCCTCAATGACGAAACCATAGTGAGGATGCTCGCGAGTGGAAAGCGAAACTTGCATTTTAATTAAGATGTCGTTCGCTAAGTAAATGCAAAGCTCGGCGGGTTCGGCCAGCGATAGATTGAGTGTCTCTTTGCAGGTCAGTAATGCACCGCGAAACGAAATGTCGACGAGCTGCATAACGATTGCTCTGCCCGTAAAATGAACCTCACACTCTGCGTCAAAGTGAATGCGTGTGAAGCGACGACGGTCATTGAGAATATTGCTCACGTTCAGCTACCTTTTTGCCAAGTTCTAAATCACATTCTAGACGATGAATTGTGTTTCGTATATCTAGACTGTTCGGTTAGATGCATTGTTTTAATTACGAAGGGTCTGATGTAAAGACGTTTCGTCTTATCATCAGACCCTTGTAGTGCTAGGCGAACTGTTCTATACCCATCGGGTACGGCGTAATCATGTCATTCGCTTATATTTAATGCGCTCAGGTTGATGGTCTTTACCATAACGCTTGCGATAGTCTTCAGCGTATTCGGTGTAGTTGCCTTCAAAGAAGGCAACCTTCGACTCACCCTCATAGGCAATCATATGTGTGCAGACACGGTCCAGGAACCAGCGGTCATGCGAAATAACCACGGCTGATCCTGGGAAGGCCAGAATGGCCTCTTCAAGTGCGCGCAGTGTTTCGACGTCGAGATCATTGGTTGGCTCATCGAGTAAGAGAACGTTGCCGCCTTCTTTCAGCAGTTTCGCCATGTGCAAGCGGTTGCGCTCACCCCCTGATAGGTCTTTGACAAACTTCTGCTGATCCGAGCCTTTGAAGTTGAAGCGACCACAGTACGCACGTGCTGGGGTCTGATAGGTGCCAACGGTGATGATGTCTTGACCATCCGAGATCTCTTCAAAAACCGTTTTGTCGCCCTCAAGTTCGCGTGACTGGTTAACATAGGCCAGTTTGACGGTGCTTCCGAGTTCGATTTCGCCTGAATCCGGTTTTTCTTCGCCGCTAATCATGCGAAATAGCGTTGATTTACCCGCACCGTTTGGACCAATAATACCGACAATGGCACCGGGCGGAATGGACAGGCTCAGGTTTTCAAACAACAGCTTGTCACCATAGGACTTGGTGACATTATGGAGCTCAATCACCTTGTCGCCTAAGCGAGGTCCGGGTGGAATGTAGATTTCTTGCGTTTCGTTGCGTTGTTGGAACTCACGTGAGTTCATTTCCTCAAACTGCTTCAAACGAGACTTTGACTTGGCTTGACGTCCCTTGGCACCTTGGCGTACCCACTCTAACTCCGCTTGAATCGCTTTGCGGTGAGAGGCTTCTTGCTTGGCTTCGATGGCTAGACGTTGATCTTTTTGCTCAAGCCAAGACGAATAGTTGCCTTCATACGGAATGCCGCGTCCACGGTCTAGCTCCAGAATCCAGCCAGCCGCGTTGTCGAGGAAGTAACGGTCATGGGTAATGGCCACTACGGTGCCTGGGTATTCCTGTAAAAAGCGCTCAATCCATGCAATCGACTCAGCATCCAAATGGTTGGTGGGCTCGTCGAGGAGTAGCATATCAGGATTGTCGAGCAGTAAGCGGCAGAGTGCCACACGGCGACGTTCACCCCCAGATAAAACACCGACTTTTGCATCCCAAGGTGGAAGGCGAAGGGCGTCCGCGGCACGTTCAAGCGCATTATCTAGGTTATGGCCGTCTTTGGCTTGAATGAGGTTTTCAAGCTCGCCTTGCTTTTTAGCCAACGCATCAAAATCGGCATCGGGATCGGCATAGGCGGCGTACACCGCATCAAGTTCGGAGAGGGCTGATTTCACATCAGCCACGGCCTCTTCAATGATCTCGCGAACGGTTTTGCTGTCATCCAGTTCCGGCTCCTGGGGGAGGTAGCCTACTTTGATGCCTGGCATGGGGCGTGCTTCACCAATGTATTCTTGATCTACACCGGCCATGATTTTGAGTAAGGAGGACTTACCAGAGCCGTTAAGACCCAGTACGCCAATTTTGGCACCAGGAAAAAACGATAATGAAATGTCTTTGAGAATTTCGCGCTTGGGTGGGACAACTTTACCCACGCGATTCATGCTGTAAACGTACTGAGCCATCAGACAATGCCTGCTGTTGTTTATGGGTTACGGGAAATATAGTCTTGAATTCTACCTCTTGGCTAGGCTGAATGCTAATTACTCATGCAAACCTGACCCGCTTTCATGTGCAGAACGTAAAGATTTTGTACTATAATGATGCACTTTAAAGAGGTGTCCCGTTTACGGATGCTAGCGCTTATATTCAGAGGAAAGCCATGTTCAGCAAAGAGATGACAATTGCCGGTTATGATCCGGATCTATGGGCCGCGATGCAGTCAGAAGCGACGCGTCAAGAAGAGCACATTGAGCTGATCGCATCAGAAAACTACACCAGCCCGCGCGTTATGCAGGCGCAAGGCTCTGAACTCACCAATAAATACGCAGAAGGCTACCCTGGTAAGCGTTATTACGGTGGTTGCGAGTATGTTGATGTTGTCGAAGACTTAGCAATTGATCGTGCAAAAGCCTTGTTTGGTGCAACCTATGCCAACGTACAGCCACACTCAGGCTCTCAAGCCAACGGCGCTGTCTTCATGGCCCTGTGTAAGCCCGGTGATACCATTTTAGGCATGAGCTTGGCACATGGTGGACATTTAACCCATGGTGCGGCGGTGTCTTTCTCGGGCCGTATTTACAATGCCGTTCAGTACGGATTGAATGAAGTGGGTGAGCTGGATTATGCGCAGGTTGAAGCGCTGGCGCTAGAGCATAAACCCCGTATGATCATCGCCGGGTTTTCGGCGTACTCTCGTGTGATTGATTGGCAGCGTTTTCGCGATATCGCAGACAAAGTCGGTGCGTATTTGTTTGTCGATATGGCGCACATCGCAGGTTTGGTTGCTGCAGGTGTCTACCCATCGCCGTTACCTTTCGCCGATGTGGTCACCACAACAACGCATAAAACCCTCGGTGGTCCACGCGGTGGTTTGATTTTGTCTGCGCGTGCTGATGAAGAGCTGCAGAAAAAACTTAACTTTGCTGTTTTTCCTGAGTCTCAGGGCGGCCCTTTAATGCATGTTATTGCAGCGAAGGCTGTTTGCTTTAAAGAAGCGATGGAGCCTGAGTGGAAGGCCTATCAAGCACAGGTTGTTAAAAATGCTCAAGCCATGGTCAAGGTTTTCCTAGAGCGCGGTATTGATATCGTATCGGGTGGAACGGATGACCACTTGTTCTTGGTTGATCTAATCAAAAAAGATGTGACCGGAAAAGATGCCGATGCGGCCCTTGGTCGTGCTAACATTACAGTCAATAAAAACTCTGTACCGAATGATCCACGTTCACCCTTTGTGACATCAGGTCTGCGTATTGGCACACCAGCTGTGACGCGTCGTGGCTTCAAAGAGGCTGAAGTAACAGAGTTGGCTGGATGGATTTGTGATATTCTTGACGATATCAACAATGAAAGTACGATTGAAAGGGTAAAAGAGCAGGTTAAAGCCATCTGTGCTCGTTTCCCTGTTTATAATTAAGTCTGTGCCGGCGAACGGCCGGCATTAGCAACGCTCTTTAGCTTTGAGGCATGCATGCACTGTCCATTTTGTGGCGCCAATGAAACCAAAGTTGTTGACTCTCGGCTTGTTGCCGAGGGTCAGCAAATCCGTCGTCGCCGAGAGTGCATCAGCTGCCATGAGCGCTTCACGACCTTTGAGGTAGCTGAACTGTTGATGCCGAAGGTGGTAAAAAACGATGGCACGCGTCAGCCCTTTGATGAAGATAAGCTGCGTGCAGGTATTCAGCGTGCGCTTGAAAAGCGTCCTGTCAGTGTTGAAGATGTCGAAGCCTGTTTAACTCGAATTAAGCACCGCTTACGCGCGGCAGGGGAGCGGGAGTTGCCCTCTCGCCAAGTGGGCGAAGCCGTAATGGCTGAGCTGCGCAAGCTGGATCAGGTGGCTTATGTTCGTTTTGCTTCGGTCTATCGTTGTTTCCAAGATATAGACGAGTTTCGCCGCGAAATTGATCGTCTCTCCTTACAAAAAGACGGACAGCTTGATCTTGAAGAAGATCAGCAGGGCAGTGACAATGTCCGACTTTAATTTCATTCCTTCAAACACGTGATTCGTATGTTTAGCGCAGATGACTATCGCTACATGGCTCAAGCAATTCGGTTGGCAAAAAATGGTTTGTTTACAACCCATCCTAACCCGCGCGTTGGTTGTGTCTTAGTGCGAGATAATGCCGTTGTGGCCGAGGCCTTCCATGCAAAAGCCGGTTCACCCCACGCCGAAGCCTTAGCGCTTGCCATGGCAGGAGAACGTGCGAAAGGCGCAACGGCCTACGTCACGTTGGAGCCTTGCAGTCATTTTGGTCGGACGCCCCCTTGTGCCGATGCGTTAATTAATGCGGGCGTGAGTCGCGTGGTGGCTGCAATGACGGACCCGAATCCACTGGTTGCTGGGCGGGGGTTAGAAAAGCTCAAGCAGGCCGGCATTGAGGTTAGCTCAGGGTTGCTAGAGTCTGAAGCGCGTGCCCTTAATCCAGGCTTTATTAAGCGAATGGAAAAAGGCTTGCCCTATGTTCGTGTCAAAATGGCGATGAGTTTGGATGGCCGAACAGCCATGCAAAGTGGCGAATCCAAATGGATTACGGGAGCCGATGCGCGTCAGGATGTTCAGCAATGGCGTGCGCGAAGTGCTGCGATCATCACGGGGATCGGCACTGTGTTGGCTGATGATCCTGAGCTGACGGTTCGGATTGGCACGGATTTGCCGCAGCCTTTGCGTGTCGTGTTGGACCGTCAAGGGCGAATGCCCGTGACCGCGAAAATGCTACAGTCAACCGGCTCTGTTTTGCATGTCACGTCATCATCGGTTACAAAAACAGAGGGTTGGCCGACCCACTGCACGACCCTTCAGCTCAACACCGTCGAGAGTCGGATGGATCTGGTGTCCTTGCTGACGCATTTGGCTGAGGTGTATCAGATCAATGAAGTCTTGGTTGAAGCGGGGGCGCATTTAGTGGGTGCCTTTGTTGAGGCCAACTGTGTGGATGAGCTGCTGGTCTATATGGCACCGACGCTATTGGGGAGTGACGCTCGCCCGCTAATGACGCTGCCTTTGACGCAAATGAAGGATCAAAAGCGTTTAGCGTTGGATGATTGTCGTCTGATCGGTCAAGATATGCGTATGACATGGCGTTTTCTTTCGGAGTAGTAAGAATGTTTACAGGTATAATAGAGGCGGTGGGTCAGGTTGCCGATATCCAAATGCGAGAAGGTGATATGCAATTGTACCTTCGCACGGGGCAGTTAGATCTAGCCGATGTTAAATTAGGCGACAGTATTGCGGTGAATGGCGTTTGCTTAACGGCCGTGCAGCTACCCGGTGATGGTTTTGTGGCTGATGTCTCACGTGAAACGCTGGCGCATACCCGTTTTGACCTGCTGAAAGTCGGCGAAAAAGTGAATCTCGAAAAAGCATTAATGCCCACGAGCCGCCTTGGAGGGCATCTTGTCAGCGGCCATGTGGACGGTGTTGGCGAAGTGGTGGAGCGCCATGATGATGCGCGTTCAATACGCTTTACGCTGCGCGCCCCGGCCTCCCTGCAACGGTACATTGCTGCTAAAGGATCCATTACCGTAGACGGTGTGAGTTTAACTGTGAATACGGTTGATAATGACTGCTTTGGGCTCAATATAGTCCCTCATACCGCTAAAGAAACCATTATTGATGGTTACACGGCGGGTCGTAAAGTACATCTTGAAGTGGATTTGATTGCTCGATATCTGGAGCGTCTTCTCTCTGCAAGTCATCAGGATCATGAGCCATCAGACACAGGTCTGACCATGGAAAAACTGGCTGAACAGGGTTATTTATCACGCCGTTGAGCGTTGTGGAGTCAATCATGGAGCTGAACAGCCCCGAAGAGATTATTGAAGATATACGTCAGGGTAAAATGGTTATTCTGATGGACGATGAAGATCGTGAAAATGAAGGCGATCTTGTCATCGCGGCGGAAAAAGTGCGGCCGGAAGACATTAATTTCATGGCAACGCATGCAAGAGGTTTGATTTGTCTAACGCTCACGCGTGAGCGCTGCGAACAGTTGCAGTTGCCATTGATGGTGCAGAGCAACGGTGCCCAGTTCTCGACGAACTTTACCATGTCAATTGAAGCGGCGTCTGGCGTTACAACGGGAATATCTGCAGCGGATCGTGCGCATACGGTGCATGCAGCGGTTAAAAAAGATGCCAAACCCGATGATATCGTACAGCCGGGACATATCTTTCCATTAATGGCGCAGCCTGGTGGTGTTTTAAGTCGTGCAGGTCATACGGAGGCTGGTTGTGATCTGGCGCGCTTGGCGGGTCTGACGCCTGCATCGGTGATCGTTGAAGTCATGAATGATGACGGCAGTATGGCGCGCCGTCCAGACTTAGAAAAGTTTGCAACTAAGCATGGGTTAAAAATCGGAACCATCGCAGACCTGATCCATTACCGAACCCTAAACGAGCACACAATCGCGCGTGAGAGTGAAGGTGTGTTGCCAACAGAATATGGTGATTTTAATTTTGTTACCTATAAAGACGAAATTAAAAACTGCACACATCTAGCCCTGTATCAAGGTGAAATCTCTGCTCAAGAGCCAACGTTGGTTCGTGTGCACATTCGCTCGGAAGTGCTTCGTGATGTCGTCGGTGTACAGCCAGGCGATGAGACTAAATGGACGATGCGCCGAGCCTTGAGACGCGTCTCTGAAGAAGGGAAGGGTGTGGTTCTGCTGTTGGATACCGGACACCGAATCGATCTGGGTGTTGCTGTCGATCAACTGGTCAATAAACAGCATCAACGTGTTTCCTCTAAGGTGAACGTCAGTGCATCGGGCGCTTATCTCACGGTGGGCACAGGGTCGCAGATTTTAAGAGACTTGGGTGTAAGTAAAATACGTTTACTGAGTTCGCCCATGAAGTTTAATGCAATTTCGGGTTTTGACCTTGAGATTGAAGAATACATCCCATACCAGAATTAATGACGGAAAGAGAAGCTATGTCTGTGAAAGTATACGAAGGTGATTTTGTCAGTGCGGATGGTCAATATGCCATCGTAGTTGGACGTTTTAATGCATTTGTTGTTGAGAGTTTGTTACAAGGTGCTCTCGATACACTTAAGCGTCATGGGGTTAAGGATGAGAACATCCGTATCGTTCGTGTACCCGGTGCATTTGAAATTCCGTTGGCCGTTAAAAAAATCGCATCACAAAAGAAAGACGATGCCATCATCGCGCTGGGTGCTGTGATTCGGGGAGGAACGCCGCATTTTGAATACGTATCGGCAGAAAGCTCCAAAGGTGTCGCACAAGTAATGATGGATTTCGATATTCCGGTTGCCAACGGAATTTTAACGGTCAATTCCATTGAGCAAGCGATTGAACGTTCTGGCACCAAGGCCGGCAATAAAGGGGCTGAAGCAGCAATGTCAGCACTCGAAATGGTCAGTTTGATGCGTCAATTAGAGGCGTGAGTAGCATGAGTGATTCAGCCGATCAGGATAAGCCCGTAAAGAAAGCCAAGACATCCATGACGGACATGCGTCGTAATGCCCGTAGTTATGCCTTGCAAGCACTCTATCAGTGGCAAATGGCGGGGATGCCGATCAATGAAATTGAAGCTCAGTTTCGGGTGAACAATGACATGTCCGATACGGATGTGAAATTGTTCAGTCAGTTGTTGCAAGGCGTTTCGAACGAGGCCAGAGCCTTGGATGAAGCCTTCTCATTGTTTATCGATCGCTCAGTCGAGGATTTGGATCCCGTTGAATTAGCGGTTTTGAGAATCGGTGCCTATGAGTTAATCCATCGTTTAGATGTCCCTTACCGAGTGGCCATTAACGAAAGTGTAGAGCTGGCAAAAATATTCGGCGCCACGGATAGTCATCGCTATGTGAACGGTGTTCTGGATAAATTGGCACAAAAGGCGCGTTCGGCTGAAATCGTGGCTAGACGTCATTCCTGATGGGTGAGTTTGACCTGATTCGTCGTTATTTTGCGCGGGAATCATTAAGTGACCCGAGTGTCTATTTAGGCATAGGTGATGACTGTGCGCTTTTATGCCCTCCAGCAGGGCAGTTACTGGCGGTGTCAATTGACACGCTGGTTGAGGGCGTGCATTTCTTGCCAGGGACGCCGGGGGATAAAGTAGCCTCAAGGTTGCTGTGCGCGGCCGTGAGTGACTTGGCGGCCATGGCTGCAACGCCGGCTTGGTTTACCCTGGCCCTTTCAATGCCGAGCTTTGATCAAGACTGGTTAGAGCCCTTTGCTGCATGTCTGGCTGAAACGGCGAGAGGTTTAGGGATACAACTGGTCGGTGGTGACACAACTCGAGGACCTTTAACATTGAGTGTTCAGGTTCATGGGTTTGTCGAGCCTGATTTGGCATTAAAGCGTTCGGGTGCGCAGGTTGGTGACATTATTGCGGTCACGGGATATTTGGGTGAAAGCAAAGGGGGCTTAGAGTCTTTATTAAAAAATGAGCCCGATACGTCAAGTATTGCTCATCTACGCCAACGGTTTTATGCCCCGACACCGAGGGTGGAGCTGGCGCGCGCGTTGGCTCCCTTTGCTCACAGTGCGATTGATATTTCCGATGGCTTTTTGGCCGACCTGAAACATATTCTTGACGCCAGTCAGGTTGGAGCTCGGATTGACACAGATGCCATTCTGTTATCTCAAGAGCTGCTGGCGTTTGCTGGCAGCCCCGCGCTTGCACGGCAATGGGCATTAACGGGTGGAGAGGATTTTGAACTTTGTTTGACCCTGCCATCCGAGCACTGGGCGCAATGTCAGCGTACAGCGCAGGCATTGTCGATTCCCTTAACCTGTGTGGGTGTGATTACGGAGACCCCTGCCTTGACTGTTTATGAGAATGGGCATCAGGTTCACTATACACACGATGGTTACGATCATTTTAGGAGTTCAAATGGCTAAGACCCCTGCATCTGTTTGGTCCAATCCTGTGCACTTTTTGGCATTTGGTTTTGGCAGTGGTGCTGCACCTGTCGCTCCAGGTACTTTTGGCACCTTGGCTGCCGTCCCTTTATGGTGGGGGTTAAGCCATTTATCCACAGATGCCTATTTACTGGTGTTGTTCGTGGCCTTCATTGTAGGGGTTTGGCTCTGCCATGTGACCTCTGATGACATAGGGGTTCACGATCATGGTGGCATTGTTTGGGATGAGTTTGTCGGGCTTTGGATCGCGCTCTTTGCGGTACCCGCGGAGTGGATCTGGGTGCTGATTGGCTTTTTATTGTTCCGGTTGTTTGATATTTGGAAACCCTGGCCGATTGCTTGGGTTGATAAACGCGTTGCGGGTGGTATGGGCATCATGCTTGATGATGTGATCGCAGGTGTCTATGCCTTAATTGTTATTCAGCTGTTGCTGGTTGTTTTTTCTTAACAGGATATCCCCTTGTCAATAGAATTTGTTGCTCAGTCTAAATTGCCTACCCCTTGGGGTGTGTTCACCATGGTCGGTTTTGATGATACTGCAACCGGTAAAGAGCATGTGGCCTTGGTGTGCGGTGACGTTACTGGAGCCGAGCCTGTTCTTGCGCGAATGCATTCTGAATGTTTGACTGGTGATGCACTGTTCAGTTTACGTTGTGATTGTGGTTTTCAGTTGCAAGAGGCTTTGCGTCGTATTTCAGAAGAAGGTCGAGGTGTCTTATTTTATTTAAGGCAGGAAGGGCGAGGGATTGGCCTGTTAAATAAAATCAAAGCCTATCACCTGCAAGATGGTGGTGCCGACACGGTTGAAGCCAACGAACAGTTAGGGTTTGCGGCGGATATGCGCGACTATTCAATCTGTTTGCCGATGATGCGCCATTTGGGCGTTGAGTCTGTGCGGTTAATGACCAATAACCCGCGTAAAGTCAAAGCGTTGGAGTTGGCAGGCGTGCCCGTGGCTGAAAGGGTTCCACTGCAAGTCGGCAAAAATCGTCACAATGAACACTATTTGCAAACCAAAATGGGTAAGCTGGGTCACATGATGCAGGAAGAGCATTTTAAGACCGATGATGCTTCTTAAGCTCGCAGAGATTGACGCCACTCTTCATCAATTTCTGAAGAGTGGCGTTACGATAAGAGGGCTAAGCTCTATTTAATCAATACCCATCCCCATCTAGGATCCGTTTTGGCTAAGCTTCAAATAAGGGTTATTCGTTTATCAGATTAAGTATGCGGGCGCGCATTTGCTCAATCGATAAACCACACGCCTCCAGTTGTTCTTCTCGCGTGGCATGTTCTATCCACTCATCCGGTATACCCAGGCAGACAAGTCGATTGCACATACGATGCGTGTGTAAGAACTCGCTGATGGCCGATCCGGCCCCTCCCGCTAGGCTGTGATCCTCTAAGGTGATGAGCGTTGGATATTGACGGCAAATGTCAGTGAGCATGTCTGTATGTAAAGGTTTAACACAGCGCATATCGAAGATGGTGATGTTTAAGGCTTCGGCAACGGCTTGTGCTCTCGCCAACAGGGGACCAAAATTCAATAGGGCAATCGCTTCCGAGCCTTGGTAAGCAACATAGGGTGTTGGGTAGGCTGGTGTCTCGACAGCCTGCCCCCATGTTTCGGGAGTGCCACGCGGGTAACGCACAGCCACTGGCCCTGATTGCTGATGGCTGAACTCTAAGGCTTGCACTAACTCTGCTTCATTTGCGGGAGTCAGTAACGTCATATTGGGAAGCGTGCGCATAAAGGCTAAGTCAAAATTGCCAGCATGTGTTGCACCGTCTTCACCCACCAACCCTGCACGGTCAACTGCAAACACAACGTTGAGCTTTTGGATGGCCACATCATGTATGACTTGGTCATAGGCGCGTTGTAAAAACGTCGAGTAGATAGCGACGACAGGCTTCATACCTTTAATCGCTAATCCAGCCGCCAAGGTAACCGCATGTTGTTCAGCAATCGCAACATCAAAATAACGGTCAGGATACAACTCAGAAAAATGCACTAGGTCAGAGCCTTCGCGCATGGCGGGTGTGATAGCGACGATACGCGTATCCGTTGCTGCTTTTTCGCATAGCCAGTGCCCAAAAATATTGCAAAACTTGGGCGAGGGTGTTGGTTTTTTCGGCGGTGTTAAGGGGTCTATTTTACTAATCGCGTGAAAACCGACAGGGTCGGCTTCCGCTGGCGCATAGCCTTTGCCTTTGCGGGTAATCACGTGAAGGAATTGTGGTCCTTTAGCCGCCAATACGCGATCCAGGTTGGCGATGAGATCCGGCAGATTGTGCCCATCAATAGGGCCTGTATATTCAAACGCTAAGGCTTCAAACAGCGCGGCAGTTGTTTGACCATCAGTCTTATTTTTTAAATTATTGGCCAGATAGGTTGCGAGTCCACCTTCATTGCGTGAAATCGACATGTCATTGTCGTTAAGAATGACGAGAAGGTCCGCTTGGGTATGAGCCGCATGGTTTAAAGCTTCAAACGCCATTCCTGCAGTCATGGCGCCGTCCCCAATCACCGCAACGGCTTTATGAGACAATCCTTTCAATCGGAATGCCAATGCAGCGCCAAGTGCAGCACTAATTGAGGTGCTGGAATGACCTGTCCCAAACGCATCGTAGGGGCTTTCATCTGGCTTGGGAAAAGGCGCCAAGCCCTGTGCTTGCCGCATGCTGAGCATAGCGTCTTTGCGACCTGTCAAAATTTTATGGGGGTAGCACTGATGCCCCACATCCCAGACAAGAAAATCATCCGGCGTGTTTAAACAATGGTGAAGCGCTAGGGTTAACTCAACCACACCCAAGCCTGCCCCAAAGTGTCCCCCGGTTTGTGCAGTTGAGTAGAGCAGCCATAGACGCACTTCATCGGCAAGTTGTGTGAGCTGTTCGAGCGATAGGGTACGCAGTTTATCAGGCGTATCGATTAGATCGAGCAGCGGAGTATTGGGGCGAGTGAGTGGAAAGGTGTCTAACATTAATGATCACGCTCAACAATATAGTCAGCGAGTGCCAATAAGGCAGACGAACTGGAACCATAGGAGTGCAGGCATGTGTGGGCTTGTGCTTGCAAGCTGAGAAGTTTGTCCTTGGCACCTTGAAGGCCTAGTAAGGCTGGGTAGGTGGGCTTATTGCGTGCGAGATCTGAGCCTGAGGGTTTGCCAAGCGTTAGTGTGTCGCCCTCGATATCGAGCAGGTCATCTTTCACTTGAAAGGCGAGTCCAATAATACGACCAAACCTAGACAAGTCCTGCAGCACCTGTTGATCTTGGCAGTCGGCTGCTTGCGCACCCAATGTCAGGCTTGCAGAAATCAGCGCCCCTGTTTTATGACAATGCATGGCTTCGAGTTGATCCAGTGTCAGAGGGTGATCCTCGTGGGCTAAATCAAATGCTTGCCCGGCCACCATCCCTCTGTGGCCTGCCGCAACGGCAAGTGTCTGAATCATTTTGAGCTGAGACTCAGGTGTGTAGAGCGGTGAGGGCCGACTGAGTACTTCAAAGGCCAGCGTCAGTAACGCATCACCTGCTAAAATGGCATTGGCTTCACCAAACTCTATATGACAGGTGGGTTTGCCACGGCGAAGTTCATCATTGTCCATGGCGGGTAAATCGTCATGAATCAGCGAGTAGGTGTGAATCATTTCAATGGCCGCAGCCGGTGCCAGAGCCTTCTCGTCATCAGCGCCACAAAATGCATTGGCAAGGAATACCAACGCTGGGCGTATGCGTTTTCCGCCCTGTAACAGAGAGTAACGCATAGCATTTTGTAAGTAGGGGTAGAGTTCTACTTGCGCCGGAATTTGAGCATTAAGGTGTTCTTCTGTTAAAGCAGTGTAGTGCTTTAGCTGCGCCGATAAATCCACGATTATTGTGCCTCGTCTTTGAAGGGGTACGCCACGGCTTCGCCATTTTCTTCAATTAACACATTCACACGTTGCTCAGCCTTTTCGAGTTGCATTTGGCACTCACGTGTTAATGAAATGCCTTCCTCGAAGGTTTTTAATGCTTCTTCAATGGGAAGATCGCCTTGTTCCATTTTTTCGACGAGGGCCTCAAGGCGGGCGATCGACTGTTCAAAACTGATGGGGTTGCTTTCGGTCGTCATCTATCAGGATCCTCTTTGACTTCAGTCTAGCAAATTACGAAACCTTAAACGCGCGGTCAATGAAATCATCTATTTTGGTGTTTCATTAATCGATGAACAAGGGTATAAATCTGCTATTATAGACCGAATTCGAATAGGGTTTTGGGAAGTTTCGCTTGTTGAGGGGTATTCAGTGGATATAGCTACGCTCGTAGGGTTGATAGGCAGCTTCGCAATTATTATCTCAGCGATGGTAATGGGCGGCGATATTGGGATTTTCGTTAACCCGCCTTCCTTGTTAATCGTAATGGGCGGAACTATTTTTGTCGTGCTCATGAAGTTTACACTTGGGCAATTCTTAGCGGCAGGGAAAGTGGCTGCGAAAGCCTTCATGTTCAAATCCGTCAGTCCAGAAAGCATTATTGCCGAAACCGTTGAAATGGCGGACGCCGCTCGGAAAGGCGGGTTGCTATCGCTGGAGGATAAGAAAGTCTCCAGTGACTTTATGCAGCGCGGTATACAGTTATTGGTAGACGGCCATGATCCTGATGTTGTGAAATCCTTGCTGAACAAAGAGGCTCGCTTGACGTATGATCGTCATGATTTTGGAGCCAAGATCTTCTCTGCAATGGGAGATGTAGGGCCAGCGATGGGCATGATCGGGACGCTAGTGGGCTTGGTGCAAATGTTGTCCAACATGAGCGATCCAAAAGCAATCGGCCCGGCGATGGCGGTGGCGTTGTTAACCACCCTGTATGGAGCGATGCTCGCGAATATGTTTGCGATTCCTGTTGCGGATAAATTGAATTTACGTCGTAACGAAGAAGCACTAAACAATGCGCTCATTATCGATGGGTTGTTGGCAATTCAAGCCGGTCAAAACCCGCGTGTTATTGAGCAAATGTTACGAAATTACTTACCTGAGAAAAAACGGGCGAGTAAAGCAGCAGGGAACGAGGGTTAGTTAGGATGAGTGCAGAAGAAGAATGCAACTGTCCTCCTTGTAAACCGGGGTTGCCAGCATGGTTGGCAACTTTCGGTGACTTAATGTCGTTGCTCATGTGTTTTTTCGTGTTGCTGCTGTCGTTTTCGGAAATGGACGTTCTGAGATTTAAACAACTGGCGGGCTCGATGCGAGAGGCATTTGGTGTTCAAGCACAGATTAAGGTGGAAGATATTCCGAAAGGGACGTCAATCATTGCCAGAGAGTTTAGCCCAGGCCGTCCTGAGCCAACGCCTTTAAATGAAGTCAGACAAATGACCACCAATGTTGAGTTGCATACGCTGGATGTGCGCTCACAAGTCGGTGAGTCTGTATTGGAAGAACGGCAAGCTGAGTCGGAAGAGGAGCAGCGCCAACAGCAAGAAGAGCAAGCTCAACAAGACGCAATGAAGTTCGCTATGGCACTGTCAGCTGAAATTGGCGAAGGGTCAATTGAGGTTGAAACGGATGGTACGCGTATTATTATTCGTGTACGGGAGCGAGGTTCATTTTTGCAAGGGTCTGCTCGGATACAGGATGATTATATTCCAGTGCTAGAGAGAATTCGTGATGTACTGATAACGGTGCCAGGGCGGGTTACAGTACAAGGACATACGGACAGTACGCCATATGTTGGTCGACAGTTTGAATCAAATTGGGATTTGTCAGCGGCGAGAGCTTTAGCCGTTGCCCATGAGTTGTTTTCTGATCCTCGTACCAATGAAGCGAGGTTTACCGTCTCTGGGTATGCGTTCAGTCGTCCCCTAGTTCCGAATGATACCGAGGCGAATCGGGCACGTAACCGTCGCGTAGAGATCATTATTGAAAAGAGCGAATTGTTAGAGCAAATGCCGATTCGCACCAACCCACCCAGTATCAGTGAGCCAGAGCGGCTGATGCCAAACGAGATTTTTTAGCCGTCAGGTTGCTGTGTAAGCAGTGAGCCATGCTTCGTGCTTTCTCGTACTGAATAAAAAGGAGAAAGCACTATGCAACCCAAAACCAAAGCCGTGCCCTCAGGGCGTTTATCCAGAATCATGCACTTAGGCAGTCTCGTGACGCGAGTCGCGGGAGGGGTTGTTGCAGAAAGTGTTCGACAATACAGCAGTGGTCATCGACCAAGTCCGAAAGATGTGTTGCTGACGCCCGCAAATCTGAAACGCGTGGCCGAAAAGCTAGCACATTTGCGTGGTGCAGCGATGAAGGTTGGACAGCTCTTGTCAATGGATGCAGGTGATCTTTTGCCAGCGGAACTGTCGGAGCTTTTATCCCAATTGCGCGCTTCAGCGACGCCGATGCCGATGTTGCAGTTAGCTGAGGTCCTTGAGCAAAGTTTTGGCAATGACTGGCAGGCTTCGTTTCAGCAGTTTGGTTTTACCCCGATTGCCGCGGCTTCAATTGGCCAAGTGCATCGCGCTGTTCTGTTAAATGGTCAAGTTGTCGCTTTAAAAATCCAGTATCCCGGTGTTGCAAAGAGTATTGACTCCGACGTTGATAATGTCGTGTCCTTACTTAAACTGTCTCGATTACTGCCTGCGGGGTTGGATTTGACGGAGTTGATTGAAGAGGCCAAAGTGCAACTTCATGCCGAGGCTGATTACCAGCAAGAAGCCTCGCACTTACGCTATTACCGAGATTCTCTGGTGGGGAATCCACAGATACGCGTACCAGAGTATATTCCTGAACTCAGTACTCAGCATGTTTTAGCGATGAGTTATGAACAGGGGGAGCCGTTAGAGAGCGTCGAAACTCTATCGCACGGCATCCGCCAACAGGTTGCCGAAGCCCTACTGTCCTTATTCTTTCAAGAGCTATTTGAGTTTCGAAGAGTTCAAACAGATCCTAATTTTGCTAATTACCTCTACGATGCATCCACATCACAATTAGTGTTATTGGACTTTGGCGCAACACGCGTCTACTCTAAAACCATCTGTGATGCATACCGAGCGCTGTTTACAGCAGGTGTGCAGGGCGATTCGCAGTTGATGGAGCAGGCGGCTCGCCAGATTGGGTATTTCAGTGAGTCCGTCAATGAAGGGCAAGTGGCGTCAGTGATGCGTTTGTTTAGCTTAGCGTTGGAGCCCTTGAAAGCTGATCATGCCTATGATTTTTCCAGCACAGATTTAGCGCGACGATTGCGTGATCAGGGGATGGAACTCAGTTTTGGGCAAGGCTACTGGCACTCACCACCGGTAGATGCTTTATTTCTTCATCGTAAATTAGCAGGGTTGTATCTATTGTTTGCTCGGCTTAAAGTGAAGATCAATTGCCAAGGTGTACTAAGACCTTGGTTGACTCACGACGAACAATAGGATGCAAATATGTTTAGTTTCACGATTACGCCTGCGTTTTACGACACTGATGCCTTAGGCCATATCAACAACACACGTGTTCCGCAATGGTTTGAGGTGGCCCGTAATGATGTGTTTAAGTTGTTTACGCCAGACTTAAACCCAAAGACTTGGGAGTTGATCTTAGCACGCATTGAAGTCGACTTTGTGGGTGAGCTGTTTTTGAACAGTCCGGTAGAGATTAAAACCTATATCAGTCGCATTGGTAATTCGTCTTTTAGTGTGTATCAGGAAGCATGGCAAGATGGAAAACTTGGGTCTAAGGGCGAAGCTGCGTTGGTTCGCTATAATTTTAATGAGGGCAAGTCGATGCCGCTGACGTCGGAGCAGCGCGCGGCGCTAGAAGCACACCTTAAGGGATAGAGAAAGGAGATCAATGAATATCCCCATAATAAATGAGATCCCAGGGCGCATCTTGGCGCCCGTCCTCTTAGCTGTGGTGGCCATATTAGGCGTTTTTTATAATCATGAGCAAAAAATGGACGGTTTGGAGCGCTTAGTACTGGCCTCCGAACAGGATACGCTTAGGGATTATCTGACCTTGCAAAAACGACCGCTGAATGATTTGCATAATCAAGCACGATTTGATGAGCAACAGCTGCAATTCTCTATTTCATCCACGCGAGCACTGACTCGGTACAGTTTTATATTGGATCAAGATTTCAATCTTGTCATGAGTCTATCTGAGTTTGAACCCGGTAGATCGTTTGACTCAACGCTTCTCGACAACGATGCTTTGCTGATGAGTACGGTCAGCCACCTTTTGTTAAACGCATCTTCAGAGATTGAGGTGGAACGAGCCTCAAACACTCTTACACTCATCGGATACCTCGCTCTAGAGTACGGACATTTAATTGTGGTACGCGATCTCTCGCCGCAGATGGCCTACTATCGCACACAAGTATTGAGAATGACCTTTAAAGACGGTGTCACATTTTTATTGGCGGCCATGTTGCTGGCCATTGCCATGTATGTTGTCTGGTTTCGGCGCAGCAAAGCGGTATTGCAGACCTTGACCCAGATCGGGCGAGGTAACCTATCAGCGCGCTGTCACATCTCAGGTCGAAATGAAATGTCAGAAATTGCCCAAGCGATTAACCGGATGGCCGATCATCTGTCGTTAGCGCTTGACCGTGAAAAACACTTAGTGGGCCTCATCAATCGCTCACCGATTGTTGTGTTTGAATGGAAGAATTTGCCCGGCTGGCCTGTCAATTTCGTCAGTGAAAGTGTGAATAGCTGGGGGTATTCGGTTGAAGATTTTATCCAAGGTAAAATACATTTCTTTGATCTGATTCATCCCGATGATCAAGCACGAATATTAGCCGAGGTTACCCATTATTTAGCCAATGGCCCCGATGATTATCGTCAGGAGTATCGCATTCTATGCGCTAATCAAGAGGAGCTATGGGTTGATGATCGGACCTGGTTGGTTCGGGATGAATTGGGGCACGTCGCCATCATCTATGGAGTGGTTGTCGATGTGACGGAGCTTAAACGGTCTGAGCTGCAAATACGTGAATTAAATGATGTGTTGGAACAGCGAGTTGAAGAGCGAACAAACGCGCTTGAGGCTGCCAATCAGGAGCTGGAAGCCTTTACCTACAGTGTTTCGCATGATCTTAAGGCGCCCTTGAGGGGTATTGATGGATACAGCCAGTTATTAATGGAGGCTTACCGAAACCAATTGGATGAAGAAGGTGAAACCTTTCTACGCAACATCAGGGATGGTGTAGGGCAGATGCATCAACTCATAGAAGATTTATTATCCTACTCGCGTATTGAGCGTAAGACACTCCAAGCACAAGCGTTTGATGTCAGTCTATTTGTTAAAGAGTTGGTTGAGCATTCCTTAAAGACCGACCCTCACCCTCAGGCCAAAATTACAATCGACCTACCTTCCTGTCAGCTTGAGTTGGATCCAGATGGCTTTGCGCTAGTGATACGGAATATCTTGACGAATGCGCTTAAGTTTTCGATCAATAGGCAGCCGCCCATTGTTGAAATTCGTGGACGAGTAACAGATACTCGATTTGTGCTTGAAGTTAAGGACAATGGGGTCGGGTTTGATATGAAATATCATGATCGTATTTTTCAGATATTTCAACGCCTTCACCGACGTGAGGATTTTCCAGGGACAGGTGTTGGATTGGCTCTGGTTAAAAAAGCTATGCAGCGGATGGGCGGTGAGGTCAGAGCCGAAAGTGAGCTAGGCAAGGGTGCACTATTTATTTTGGAGTTTGATCTATGACGCAGGCGTATCTTCAGCAACCGATCTTATTGGTAGAGGACAATCCCGTTGATTTGGATTTGACCTTACGTGCCTTTAAGCGCAAACATTTTTTGAATCCAATCGAAGTGGCGCGTGACGGTGAAGAAGCATTAGCGTACATAGAACGCTGGGATGCGGGTGAGCGTACCCCTTTAGTTATCCTGCTGGATTTAAAACTGCCGAAGGTGAATGGGTTAGAGGTGCTTAAAGAACTCAAGCAACACCCCGTCTACAAAACCATACCGGTTGTTATTTTGACCTCTTCATCTGAAGGTGTGGATATGAAGACTGCTTACTCGTTGGGTGTCAATTCCTATATCGTGAAGCCAGTTGACTTTGCGAAGTTTATTGATGTTGCTGAACAGATAGAACTTTATTGGTGTGCGCTTAACCACCCAGAGACTCGATAAGTATGCGCGTACTGTACATCGAAGATAATGCGGTTGATGCAGATCTGACACGACGCTATTTCCAACAACATCATGCCATGATTGAGCTTGATATAGTCTCGAGCCTTGCCGATGGCATGGTAAAGCTGAGTCAATCCCATGACTATCATTTACTCCTAACCGATTTAAGGTTGCCTGATGGTTCTGGGCTCGAAGCGCTGTCTTGGGTTAGACAGCGGGGTGTTCCGATCTCAGTGGTGATACTGACAGGCCAAGGTGATGAGGCGTCTAGTTTGGCCGCACTCAAACAAGGTGCGGATGAATATGTTGTTAAACGCAATGACTATTTGCCAGGGTTGGCGGCAAGTTTGTTTTCGGCACTTGCGCGCTTTCGTTCAGTTCCTAAATACTTAAGTCGCCATATCCGTGTTCTCTACGTTGAGCACAACCCGTATGATGCCGATTTGGCATTGCGTTTTATGGCGACACATGCCCCTTATATCGAACTGACCTTGGTGTCATCCGCATCAGATGTGTTGGATCGTCTACCAGAGCAATCAAGCGAGCCCACCGAGTTCGATCTTGTCTTGATTGATTATCGTTTGCCCGGAAAAGATGGTTTAGAACTGGTAAGAGAGCTTCGCCATACTCGGCAATTGACCTTACCCTTGGTCTTGATTACAGGGCAGGGGAGTGAAGAGGTGATTGCACAAGCGCTGCACTTGGGCATCGACGATTTCATCTCAAAACATGACGGTTATTTATATGAGCTGGCTGCGTTTCTTGAAAAAGTATGTCGAACCTCTGAGCTGCGTAAAGAGCATCGAGAGTTATTAAAGCTGAATGCAGCCCTGCGGCAAGCTCAAGCTGTGTTTGATTCAACCAGTGAGGGAGTGCTGATCGCCGACCTGAAGCCGACGATTCTTGCGGTCAATAAAGCCTATACCGAAATTACTGGTTATGCTGAAGCTGAAGTCTTAGGCAAAAATCCAGGGTTTATAAAATCAGGCCGACACCATCGCACCTTTTACCAAACTCTTTGGAAAAGTTTGGCGGAGACGGGCAGTTGGCGAGGTGAGATATGGAATCGTCGTAAAACAGGTGAGGTGTTTCCACAGTTTTTGTCCTTGAATACGGTGGTTAATGAGCAGGGGCAAGCGACCCATTACGTGGGTATATTCAACGACTTGAGTTATCAGAAGGAGTCTGAACAGCGTCTTCAGACACTGACACACTATGATCCTTTAACTCAATTGCCAAACCGCTTGTTGCTCTTGTCTCGCATTGACCATGCGATTGATCAGGCCGAGGGGCAAGATCGACAAGTGGCGGTGCTGTACCTTGATTTGGACCGATTTAAAAATATAAATGACAGCTATGGTCATCAAGAAGGTGATGGGTGTTTAAAGGCTCTGGCTCAACGTTTGAGTCATCATTTGGGTAAAGAGGATACGCTGGCAAGGACGGGAGGGGACGAATTTATTGTTGTATTGGAAGGTCTCTCTCATCCAGAGCGCGCAGCACAGAAGGCCGAATCTTTACTTGAACTCATGCAAAAGCCGATTGTCTTGTCTTCTGGATTAGAAGTTGTCTGCGCAGCCAGTATCGGCATTAGCTTGTATCCCCAAGATGGGACAACGGCCACCGAGCTTATTCAATATGCGGATACGGCCATGAATCAGGCAAAAAGTCTTGGTCGTAATACGTATCGATTTTTTACAGAAGAGCTCACAATTCAAGCACGATGCCGTTTAGATTTAGAAAATAGCATTCGCAAAGCGCTCAAAGATAATGAATTTGTGTTGCATTACCAGCCTGTGATTGATGCGCATACTCAGCGTGTAGTTGGCGCAGAAGCGTTGGTGCGTTGGCACCAAAATAAACAGAACCTATTAGGGCCTGATCGGTTTATACCCGTGGCGGAAGAGTGCGGCTTGATTATCCCTTTAGGTCGCTGGGTGTTGCGTCAGGCGTGCCAGCAAATGCGACACTGGCTTGACATGGGTATCCACTTGGAGTTTATGGCGGTAAATCTGTCAGGTGTTCAGTTTAATTTGGGCAGCGTTGAGCAAGAAGTGTTCGAGGCGCTTCAGCGCTCAGGACTGCCGCCCTCGTTTCTGGATTTGGAGTTGACCGAAAGCATCATTATGAACTACGGGAGTCAATCACTCTCGGTAATGAATAAATTGAAGGAGCAAGGCGTGTCCTTGTCTATCGATGATTTTGGTACTGGGTATTCCTCTTTAGCGCATTTAAAAAACTTCCCGGTTGATCGATTAAAAATTGATAAACGCTTTGTCCAGAGCTTAGAAGAACAAACGAAAGACATGGCAATCGTCACCACCATTATTAATATGGCGCACAATTTAGGAATGAAAGTGGTGGCGGAGGGGGTCGAAACGCAAGCACAGCAGGCATTATTGAAACAGCTTGAGTGTGAGTTCTTTCAAGGGTTTTACTTTAGTCGTGCATTGGATGAGGACGCATTTGCCGATTGGTATGCTGCGCACTCATCAAAATACCATCATTCGTAAGGCTATTGGTTGGACTACGCTGCATTTTCGTTTGAAAACAGCTAAAATACAGCCCATTTGTCCCCTGAGGCTGTTTTTAAGAACATGAGTGAACATAGTCAAGTGGTTGATCCTTTTCAGTCAATACGTCCCTATCGAGACAACGAAGTCGCAGAGGTCCTTGGACGTATGTTGCGTGATAACGAGTTTGTAGATGTTATCACTCATTATCAGTTCCCACGTTTGCCTAAATGGGTTTTGCGCATTTTACGCCCTGCAGTCCGGATTGCGTTAGCGGCTAAGGTAGGTGAAATCGAGACGGTTTCTAGCTTCCAAACGTTGATTGCGGGCTATATGACAAAAATGATATCGCGAACAACCTCGAGGTTGAGTTGCAGCGGTATCGATCAATTGGACCCTCAAGAGGCGTATCTGTTTGTCTCGAACCATCGTGATATTGCGATGGACCCGGCCTTTGTGAATTGGGCTTTGTACCAGTATGGTATGAATACTGTTCGAATTGCGATTGGCGATAATTTGTTAAAAAAGCCCTACGTGTCAGATTTGATGCGTTTGAATAAGAGCTTTATTGTGCGTCGCTCGCTAAAAGCGCCGCGAGAAATGATGGCGTCCATGACGCAGCTGTCAGAATACATTGACCACAGCATTATGACGGGCCATTCTGTTTGGATTGCTCAGCGCGAAGGGCGGTCAAAAGATGGAAATGACAGAACAGACCCTACCTTATTGAAAATGTTTTATATGTCGCATCGTAAGCAGCGTAGTTTCGCTGAGATGGTGACGCGCCTGAATATTGTGCCGGTTTCCATCTCCTATGAATACGATCCTTGTGATGCAATGAAAGCACGAGAGTTGGCGGCAATAGAAGAGACGGGTAAGTACGAAAAAAGCCAATATGAAGATATCGACAGTATCGTGAAAGGTATTACCGGGGCTAAAGGTCATGTGCATGTGTCGTTTGGTCAGCCTATCCGGGGTATTTATGAAACACCAGAACAGTTGGCGCAGGAGATTGACCGTCAAATACGCTCGGACTACTACTTGCATCCATCCAATTTAGTGGCGGCAGGTGAATCCATTGATGCAAAAACAGAGCAAGCCTTTGCGGCACGCTTGGCTCAGGTCAGTGGTCGAGCCGAAGATTTTTTGCGGAATATGTATGCAAATCCTGTTTACAATCGACGTGAAGCTGAATCCTTAACGCAAAATGAGGCGGATTCTCATGCTTAAATTTCGAGCCTTTTTATTTGCCCTTGGTTTTTACCCCATCACGATACTCTACTCTATTCCCTGTTTACTAATCGGGCCCTTCCTGCCTTTTCGTCAACGTTTTGCTTTTTTTACTGGCATTAATTATTTCTACATCTCCTGGTTAAAGTGGATGTGTGGGGTGGATACACGAGTTCAAGGGCGAGAGCATTTACCAAATGCGGGCGCTTTTGTTGTTCTGGGTAACCATCAAAGTGAATGGGAGACCTTATATTTTCAAATCCTTGTTCGTCCACAGGTGGTAGTCCTTAAAAAAGAGCTTTTAAAGATTCCCTTTTTTGGTTGGGCGTTGGGTCTTCTGAAGCCGATCGCCTTGGATCGGTCACAGCGCAGAGGAGCGCTGAAACAGCTGTTGGAGCAAGGAGCGGCTCGCCTAAGTGAAGATATTCCCATTGTGATGTTCCCTCAAGGAACACGGGTTAAAGTGGGAGAGGAAGGGAAGTTTAATAAGGGCGGGGCTATGTTGGCTGTGAAAGCTGGCGTGCCGATTGTGCCGATTGTGCATAATGCTGGGCGCTTGTGGCCTGGTAAGTCATTCGTTAAGTACCCGGGAGTTATCGATGTTCATATTGGCCCTGCAGTCTTGACGGAAGGACGCAGTGTTGAAGATGTGCATGCCGAAGTGACTGAGTGGATGCTTGAACGTATGAAGTTGCTGGGGGCCTAACCTAGCCTGAAATCCAAAAAAAATGCCGGTTCTTACACCGGCATTTTTTTGGCTAAGAATCAGCCAGCGTATCGTTGAAAAATCAGCGTAGAATTGGTACCGCCAAAGCCAAAGCTGTTCGACATGACACGCTCAAGTTCGACGTTGTCCATGCGTTGAGTGACAACGGGCAAGCCTTCTGCTTCAGGGTCTAGGGTTTCGATATTTGCAGAGGCACAGATGAATTTATGTTGCTGCATTAGCAGGCAGTAAATAGCTTCTTGTACACCAGTTGCCCCTAATGAGTGACCTGCCAAGGATTTAGTGGAGCTGACTGGAGGCATTTGATCACCAAACAGGGTTTTCATTGCCTTCAGTTCTTGAATGTCACCCGCTGGCGTAGAGGTGCCATGGGAGTTAATGTAGTCGATTGGGCCGTCGACGCTTGCCATGGCTTGTTGCATGCAACGCACGGCTCCTTCACCAGAAGGGGCAACCATGTCATAGCCATCCGACGTTGCGCCATAACCGACGAGTTCGGCATATATTTTTGCGCCACGGGCTTTTGCATGTTCAAGTTCTTCAAGAACGAGCATGCCGCCGCCGCCCGCAATAACAAACCCATCACGATTTGCATCATAGGCTCTAGAGGCTTTTTCGGGAGTGTCATTGTATTTGCTGGATAACGCACCCATTGCATCAAACATGACACTGAGGGACCAATGCAGTTCTTCACCACCGCCTGCAAAAATAACGTCTTGTTTACCCAGTTGTATGAGCTCCATCGCATTGCCGATGCAGTGTGCACTGGTCGCACAAGCGGAAGTGATGGAATAGTTGACGCCTTTGATTTTGAAAGGTGTGGCTAAACAGGCTGATACAGTGGAGCCCATGGTGCGTGTTACGCGATAGGGTCCAACGCGTCGAACACCTTTATCGCGAAGGATGTCAGCTGTTTCGACGATATCGGCTGAAGAGGCTCCACCTGAGCCTGCAATGAGACCTGTGCGAACATTGGATACTTGGTCTTCTGTAAGGCCAGAATCCGTAATTGCCTGTTGCATGGCAAGGTAGGCATACGCCGATGCATTGCCCATGAAACGACGCAGTTTGCGATCAATCAGGCTATCGAGATCGATATCAATGCTGCCTGCAACTTGACTACGAAATCCAAGAGCTTGATATTCTGGCTGAAAACGTATGCCGGAGCGGCCTTCTTTCAGTGAATCCAAAACTGTGTCAGTATCGTTGCCAAGGCAAGACACGATTCCCATACCGGTAACCACAACGCGTCGCATGTGTAGACTCTCTCTGCTTTGTACGAAAACGTAAGTTTATCTGTCTATAGTATCTAGTGTAGCCACAAATCGTGAGTACACGCTTTATTATTTTAGAAATTTTCGGTGGAGGTGAATAACCCTACACGTAAATCTTTTGCGGTGTAAATTTCGCGACCATCGACGGACATGGTTGCATCTGCAATGCCCATCACCAGTTTACGTTCGATAACGCGTTTAAGTTGGATGTGATAGGTCACTTTTTTTGCGGTGGGCAGTACTTGTCCTGTGAATTTCACTTCACCGGCACCGAGTGCACGTCCACGCCCTTTGTTGCCTTTCCAGCCTAAAAAGAATCCAACAATCTGCCACATAGCATCAAGGCCTAAGCAGCCTGGCATCACGGGATCGGTTGGGAAATGGCAGTCGAAAAACCAAAGGTCAGGTGTAATGTCCAATTCTGCGATGATTTCGCCCTTACCAAACTCACCGCCGTCTTCAGTGATACTAATGATGCGATCCATCATCAGCATGTTTCCGACAGGGAGTCGTGCGTTGCCAGGGCCAAACATTTCGCCGTAGCCGCATTTTAATAGGTCTTCACGTTCAAAAGAGGAGGGTCTAGTCATTGGTTTTTATCTATCCAAGGGCCGATTGCAAAAATGAATAGGCGCTATTATATCTTTTCATGGCCTATCTGACATTAGTCAGAGTTGATTATTTAATGCGCAACCCATTAAAACCTGCATCTTTTTGAGTGATGACTGTGCGGTTTGGTCTTGAGGTTCGGTTTAATGTTTTCGCTGAGTGGCCATCTTGGCGAGCGTGATCAGCGTGTCTTTGAATGATGAGTTCGGTATTGCATCGAGCGCGGCAATGGCGAGATCAGACTGATGGCGTGCTTGCTCAAGTGCGTAGTCTATGGCTTGGGTTCTTGCAACGATATCCAGTACCGATTGTAAGTGTTCAATCCCGCCTTTTCGTATCGCTTGGCGTAAAACATCTCTTTCATCTTGGGTGCCTGTGCGCATGGCATAAATGAGGGGGAGTGTTGCCTTGCCTTCGGCTAAATCATCACCCACGTTTTTTCCCATCTCTTCGCTGCTGGATTGATAATCCATGACGTCATCAATCACTTGAAACGCAATGCCTAAATGGCGGCCATATAAACGCATGGCTTCTTGGGATTCGCTAGAGGCCTCGGCTAAAATAGCGCCGCACTCAGTGGCGGCTTCAAACAGCATGGCTGTTTTGCCAAGGATAACCTGCATGTAGGCATCTTCGGTGATGTCAGGGTTGCGTTGGTTAAGCAGTTGTAAAACTTCGCCTTCTGCAATGATGGTTGTTGCGTGTGAGATAACCTGCATGATTTCCATGCGGCCTATTTCGACCATGATTTGAAAAGCGCGAGAATAAAGAAAATCACCGACAAGAACGCTGGGCGCATTGCCCCATTTGGCATTGGCGGTGGCATTGCCGCGGCGTAACTCGGAGTTGTCGACGACATCGTCATGCAGTAGCGTGGCGGTGTGTATGAATTCAATAACAGCCGCCAGTTGGATGTGGTTTGAGCCTGAATACTGGCAGGCATTGGCGCTGAGCAGAACCAAAAGCGGGCGTAAACGTTTGCCGCCGCTTTCGACAATATAATGCCCCATCTTTTCGACAAGAGGAACGTTAGAACCTAAGTGATTGAGTATAAAGTCCGTAACGGCATCAAACTGGGGTTCGATAATCGGGTTTAACTGGTGTGGCTGCATGTTTTGAAGTCAGGCCGGCTCAATTAATGTTGCTGGCATGCTAGGGAGAAGGAGGGGCTATGTCAAGATTCAATCGATGTCAGGGTGCTTTTTTAACGCAAAATGAGGCTCGGTTGCCCTGAAATAGCGGGTTTATTGGCTTGAACCGTATTTCCTAAATCTGTATAATCTCCGCCCCTGAGCCTGTCCAAATAACGCTCCCTATCATATGGTACCCGAGCCAAACACACCTTTATCTCATTTAGTTGAGTTGGTAAGGTGTTTAATGTCTTGATTTGTATGCCATTAGAAATAGGTTTCGTCCTAGTAGCCGGACAGTGCATAACTTGGAGAAGAAAATGTTCGCAGTAATTGTTAGCGGCGGTAAGCAGTACCGTGTGCAGGAAGGCCAAACGATTAAGTTAGAAAAATTGCCAGCTGAGCAAGGCGCAAGTGTCACTTTTGACCGCGTATTGTTGGTTAGTAATGGTGATAACGTAACAGTAGGTGCGCCTGTTGTTGAAGGTGCTAAAGTCTCTGCTGAGGTTGTTGGGCATGGTCGTGGTGAGAAAGTGACCATCATCAAATTCCGTCGCCGTAAGCATCACATGAAGCGTCAGGGCCACCGTCAGTGGTTTACTGAAGTTAAGATTACCGGTATCAGTGCCTGATTTCAGGTGTGATTTGATCCGACAACTGAATAGGAGATAGATACAATGGCTCATAAGAAGGCGGGTGGTTCCACGCGTAACGGCCGTGACTCACAGGCGAAACGTCTTGGCGTTAAGCGTTTTGGTGGTCAAGTGGTATTGGCGGGCAACATTCTGGTTCGTCAGCGTGGTACTAAGTTCCATGCAGGTCCAAACGTCGGTTTGGGCAAAGATCATACTCTTTTTGCAACAGCGGATGGTGTGGTTAAGTTTGTCGTTAAAGGTCCTCAGAAGCGTAAGTACGTGACTGTAGTGCCAGCATAAGCGGCCAGTGGTTTTGTGAAAAAAGCTCCGCTTAGCGGGGCTTTTTTTATATGCGTTTATGGATGTTGGTGCGTCAATGTTGTCATAAGGATGTGGATAGTCCGTTGGCGGGTGAGTTGCCCATTTTGGGTTTAAATCCTTTGGGAGGAAAAAAGATGAAATTTGTCGATGAAGCAACGATTACCGTAGAAGCGGGCAAGGGTGGAAACGGCTGTATGAGCTTTCGGCGTGAAAAATTCATCCCGAAGGGTGGACCTGATGGGGGTGATGGAGGTGATGGAGGATCGGTATGGGTTGAGGCGGACGAGAGTCTCAATACGCTGATCGATTATCGCTTTACCCGCCGATACAATGCGCAGAATGGGCAGCCGGGTCGTGGTGCAAATTGCACAGGTAGTAAGGGTGAAGAGTTGGTGCTTAAGGTTCCGGTGGGTACCACAGTGGTTGATGTGGACACGGATGAAGTGCTGGCGGATTTAACCTATATCGGCCAAAGAGAGAAAGTGGCGCAAGGTGGCTTCCATGGGCTGGGGAATACCCGTTATAAGAGCAGTGTAAATCGGAGTCCGACTCAGACAACAAAAGGATCTCCGGGTGAGTTGCGTAATTTGCGTTTGGAATTGAAAGTTCTTGCAGATGTAGGGTTGTTGGGATTACCGAATGCAGGTAAGTCTACGTTCATTCGCTCTGTGTCTGCGGCTCGTCCGAAAGTGGCGGATTATCCCTTTACGACCTTGGTTCCAAATTTGGGTGTCGTTCGAACAGAAGCGCATCGAAGCTTTGTGGTTGCCGATATACCGGGAATCATTGAAGGTGCGGCTGAGGGGGCGGGCTTAGGGATACGCTTTTTGAAGCACTTGGCGCGTAATCGGGTGTTGTTGCATTTGGTGGATATGGCGCCATGGGATGAGCAGTCTCCAGCAGAATCGGCTAAGGTGGCGGTGCGTGAGTTAACGCGCTTTAGTGCGACGCTTGCGCAGCAGCCACGTTGGTTGGTGTTGAATAAGTTGGATTTGCTGCCTGAAGATGAGCGTGAGTCGGCGTGTCAGGCTGTTGTTGATGCGTTGGATTGGCAGGGACCTGTTTATTCTATTTCAGCGTTGAATAAAATGGGTTTGCAGGCGTTGGTGCATGATTTGCAGGACTTCTTGGATGCGCGAGTTGCCGCGATTGCTGAAAATCCAGCCTTGTTGGATGAAGAGCAAGCCACGCGTGCAATTATTGATCATGAGGCGCGAGTGAATCTCGAGCGCTTGCGTCAAGAGATGCGTGCGAAGCGCGAAGAAGCTGATTGGGATGATGATTTCGACGACGATGATTACGATGTCGAAGTGGAATATGTTCGTTGACGGAGACGCTAAAGTTGAGCTCAGGTCGTAATAGGTTGGCAAAAAAAGGCCGTTGGGTCGTCAAGATCGGCAGTGCATTGCTGACAGATGATGGAAAGGGATTGGATCAAAAGGCGATAGCGCTTTGGGTTGATCAGTTGGTTCGCTTGCGGGCAGAAGGTACGGAGATTGTTCTCGTGTCCTCTGGAGCGGTTGCCGAAGGTATGACGCGCTTGGGTTGGAAGGATCGCCCGTCGGAGGTGTATCGTCTGCAGGCTGCTGCTGCTGTGGGTCAGATGGGCTTGGTGCAGGCTTGGGAGGCGCAGTTTATGCGCCACGGTATCCATACGGCGCAAGTGTTGCTGACGCATGATGATCTTTCAAATCGTAAACGTTATTTGAATGCGCGCTCAACTTTGCGAACGCTGATTGAATTGGGTGTTGTCGCTGTCATTAATGAGAATGATACGGTTATCACCAGTGAAATCCGCTTTGGTGATAACGATACCCTGGGTGCGTTGGTTGCAAATGCGGTCGAGGCGGATGCGCTGATTTTGCTAACGGATCAGAAGGGCTTGTTTGATGCGGATCCGCGTCATAATCCCGATGCGCAGATGATCTCTGAAGCGCGTGCTGAGGAGGAGCGTGTTCTGGCTGTTGCTGGGGATGGCGGTAAGCTTGGGCGGGGTGGTATGGCCACAAAGGTGCGTGCGGCTCGCTTGGCGGCTCGCTCTGGAGCTGTAACGGTGATTGCCAGTGGGCGTGAGCCTGAAGTGTTGGTGAGGTTGAAGTCGGGAGAGGCATTAGGGACGTTGTTGACGCCTGATAGAGGGCCTGTTGCGGCGCGTAAGCAGTGGATTGCAGGGCATTTGCAGGCGCGTGGAACCTTGGTGGTGGATGCGGGGGCGGTGTCTGCGCTGACGTCTTCGGGGCGGAGTTTGTTGCCGGCGGGAGTGGTTGATGTGAGTGGTGATTTTTCTCGAGGAGAAATGGTGGTGGTTGCTGATGAGACCGGGGCGGTAATTGCTCGGGGGTTGGTAAACTATGGCGCTGATGATGCGCGAAGGATTGCCGGTAAGCCTACTCGAGATATCGAATCAATTTTGGGTTTTGTGGGTGAGGCTGAGCTCATTCATCGTGACAATATGGTGTTGGCTTAAGATTGCTTGCGTGATCGTGTTTTGCAGGGTTGCGCAGCATTGTTTCGTGTTATGTGTGTATTTGCATTTATGTGGTTATGAATAAGACGCAAAAAAACCGGCCTTGGCCGGTTTTTTAGTATTCAGCGTTGTGCATCTTAAGCCAAGGCTTTGATTTTCGCACTCAGGCGGCTCTTATGACGAGCAACCTTATTTTTGTGGAAAATGCCTTTGCTAACAGAGCTGTCCAGGATAGGCTGGGCAGTTTTGAAAGCTTCTTCAGCAGCGGCTTTGTCACCACTGTCGAGGGCTTTGATGATTTTTTTCAAATAAGTACGCGCCATGGAGCGCAGGCTAGCGTTTTGCTGACGACGCTTCTCCGCCTGGCGAGCACGTTTACGGGATCCTGCGGAATTAGCCACAGTCTGGCTCCTTTAAACATTAGGTTGATCAAAAATACGGCGGTAAGAAGTGCCGAAAATCAGACGCGAAATTATTCATGTAAACGGCTTGGATGTCAACCCATGAGTGCAATAGAAATTAAAATTCTTGCTAGGAGTCCGTCACAAACATCGTTATCATCTGCCATTTATAGGGCAGTCACGTAAGGTTGGGCCTTTGGGCTTTTCAACGGCGTTATATTAACAGATTCTGGGCAGGAAGAAATTGGAAAACAAGGAAAAAGCTAAAGTGGGACTGTTGCGTGCCAGTGGGCTTGTCGGTTTGATGACATTGCTGTCTCGTGTGATGGGGTTGGTCAGAGATGTTGTGGTTGCCAATTACTTTGGTGCCAGTGGTCATGCGGACGCGTTTTTTGTTGCGTTTAAAATTCCCAATTTTTTACGACGCTTATTTGCAGAAGGTGCTTTTGCGCAAGCGTTCGTGCCCGTGTTGTCTGAATACCGAACTCAGCGAGACCATTCGGCTGTTCAGTTTTTGATTAATCGAGTGGCGGGCAGTTTGGGGATGATTCTGCTGCTGTTGAGTCTAGTGGCAATGATGGCTGCTCCGGTTTTGGCTGCCGTCTTTGCGCCAGGGTTCTATTTGGCCCAAGATGAACGCTTTCCGTTAGCGGCTGACATGCTGCGGATTACGTTTCCCTATTTGATGCTGATTTCCTTAACGGCCTTTTGTGGTGCTATTTTGAACAGTTACGAGCGTTTTGCTGTGCCTGCTTTCACGCCAGTGCTACTGAATGTGTGTTTGATCGGGTCTGCGTTGTGGTTAAGTCCCTTCTTTGACCCCCCCGTGCTAGCATTGGCTTGGGGTGTGTTTCTCGCCGGTGTCATGCAGCTCTTGTTTCAGTTGCCGTTTTTAGCCCGGATTCGTTTGTTGCCAAGGCCTCAGCTGGGTTGGCAGGATGAGGGTGTAAAGCGCATTATGACGTTGATGGTTCCTGCGCTCTTTGGCGTGTCGGTGGCACAAATTAATCTGTTACTGGATACAGTGCTGGCCTCTTTTTTACAAACGGGCAGTGTGTCGTGGTTGTACTATTCAGATCGTCTGGTTGAATTGCCCTTAGGGGTGTTTGGTATCGCCATCGCAACGGTGATTCTTCCAGCCTTGTCACGCAATCATGCGGCAAAAAGTGATGAAACCTTTGCGCGGACGTTGGACTGGGCTGTGCGCATGATTTTGTTAATTGGCTTGCCTGCCGCGCTGGCCTTGTTTGTCTTGGCTGAGCCTTTGATTACGACGTTATTTCATTACGGGCAAATGACGGATCGAGATGTGCTAATGGCCTCCATGAGTTTGCGCGCCTATGCTGTTGGGCTCTTGGCATTCATGCTGATTAAAGTGCTGGCAACCGGGTATTTTTCACGGCAAGACATGAAAACACCTGTACGAATTGCCATATGGTCAATGGTTGCCAATATGCTATTCAATTTGATGCTTGTTTGGTCTTTTGACCATGTGGGGCTTGCGTTGGCAACGTCACTGTCGGCCTTCCTGAATGCAGGTATGTTATTGATGGGTCTAATTAAAGCAGGTGTATTTCGTTGGCAGCCCGGCTGGTTAACCGTTGGCGTGCGTATGATGCTGGCAAATAGTGTTATGTTGGCAGGGCTTTTGTACTGGGTGGGTTCGGCAGACGTTTGGCTAGACGCAGACTTATGGGACCGAGTTTTCAAGCTCACCGCTCTAGTGGTATTAGGTGCTGGTTTGTATGGAGTGGTTCTGCTGGTCGCCGGCTTGCGTCTGCGGGATTTGCGGGCTCAGGTTTAGCGTAGTGCAGGGCTGATAAAGTGATTGCATTTACGCTATAATTCGTCCCTTAGATTTTTTATATTGAAGCGTGTGCATATGGAATTAATTCGAGGGTTACACAATCTGCGGGATAAACATCGTGGTTGCGTTGCGACGATTGGTAATTTTGATGGCGTTCATTTAGGCCATCAAAAAGTCCTCGATCAAGTCAAAGAACAGGCCCAGTTGCATAATCTGCCGAGTGTTGTGATTATTTTTGAACCGCAGCCGCGTGAGTTTTTTGCAGGCAATGATGCTCCCCCACGCTTGACACGCTTCGATGAAAAAGTGCGCTTGCTCGAAAAGCAAGGCGTGGATCGCGTATTATGCTTAACCTTTAACAGTCGACTCAGGGCGATGTCTGCTCAAGCATTTGTCGATGAACTCTTGCTAAATGGTTTGAAGGTCAAACACTTTGTTGTGGGAGATGATTTCCGTTTTGGCTGTGATCGCTCAGGGGATTACACCATGCTTGAAGCGGCGGGGCATGCGCATGGCTTTAGTGTTGAGCATACCCACACCTTCGAAATAGAGGATCAGCGTGTTAGTAGTACCCGCATCCGAGAGTCCTTGATGCGAGGCGACTTTGAGCTCAGTGAACGTTTGTTAGGTCGCCCCTATACGGTCACAGGGCGTGTGGTTCATGGACAAAAACTTGGTCGCCAATTAGGTGTACCAACCGCCAATGTTCGTATGCACCGGTTTCGATGCCCTTTGCAGGGTGTGTATACCGTATTGGCGCGAGTGCAAGGCCGAGACTATCCCGCCATTTGCAATGTGGGCATGCGGCCAACGGTCAATGGACGCTTGCCTGTGCTTGAGGCCCATTTGTTTGATATCGATCAGCAGCTTTATGGGCAGTTGATGCAGGTGCGTTTTTTGCACTTCCTTCGCCCTGAAAAGCGCTTTGATGGGCTTGATGCCCTCAAAACACAAATTAATTTTGATCTAGATCTGGCCCGTGAATGGTTTGCGCTGCAAGCCGGGGCTAAACCCATCTCCGGAAGCGAACAGATATGACTGATTATAAACCGACACTGAACTTGCCTGAAACAGAGTTCCCGATGCGTGGTAACTTGCCTCAACGTGAACCCGAGCGCTTGGCACGCTGGTCTGAAATGGACCTCTATGCAAAATTGCGCGCTGAAGGTCAAGGTCGTCCAAAGTTCATCCTGCACGATGGCCCTCCGTATGCCAATGGCAGTATTCATATTGGACATGCGGTGAATAAAGTCATCAAGGATATGATTGTAAAATCTAAAACACTCAGTGGTTTCGATGCGCCCTATGTCCCAGGTTGGGATTGCCATGGCTTGCCGATCGAACACAAAGTGGAAACGATGATTGGTCGTGCTGGCGATAAAGTGCCTTACCGTGATTTCCGTCAGAAGTGCCGTGAATATGCCAGTGAACAAGTGGCTGGGCAAAAGGCTGACTTCATTCGTTTGGGGGTGATCGGTGATTGGGACAACCCGTACTTAACAATGAACTTTGAGACTGAAGCCAATATTGTGCGTGCGTTAGGGCGCATCATTGAGAACGGCCATTTGGTCAAGGGGTACAAGCCCGTTTATTGGAGCGTTGTCGGTCAGTCAGCCTTGGCTGAAGCAGAGGTGGAGTATCAAGAAAAAACATCCACCGCGATTGATGTGCGCTTCACCTTCGTTGATCAAGCATCTACTGTGGATTTATTTGCTTCAGACGCGGGTGAAGGGTCGGTATCTCTTGTCATCTGGACAACGACGCCTTGGACCATCCCTGCGAACCAAGCGGTATCCTTGAACGCGGAATTGGACTATGCCTTGGTTGATGTTGCCATTAATCAAGGCCGTGAACGTCTGGTGCTTGCTGCTGACATGGTGGACGACATCATGGCACGTTGGGGTATTCAGCAGTTTACAGTGTTAGGCCGTTGTTCCGGGCAAGCGCTCGAAGGGCGTTTGTTGCACCACCCACTGTTTGCGCGTGAGGTCCCCGTCATTTTGGGCGATCATGTGACGACTGATGCGGGTACAGGCGCTGTGCATACAGCCCCTGATCATGGTATGGAAGACTTTGTGGTCGGTCAGGCCTATGGTCTTGAAACACTCAATTTAGTGCAAGCCAATGGCACCTACACTGAGGGTGCGGGTGAGTTTGCTGGGTTGCATGTGTACAAAGCCGATGAGCCGATCACCGATGCCCTAACACGCGAAGGCAAGCTGGTGCACTTGAAAAAGTTCCAACACAGCTATCCGCATTGCTGGCGCACAAAAACGCCATTGATCTATCGAGCGACGCCCCAGTGGTTTATTTCAATGGATGATAAACACCTAAGACGTGATGCCTTAGAGGCCATCAAAGGTGTGCAGTGGTTCCCGGATTGGGGGCAGGCACGTATCGAGGGTATGTTTGAACAGAGCCCAGATTGGTGTGTATCACGTCAACGGACCTGGGGTGTCCCGATCACCGTGTTTACACACAAGCAAACGGGTGAGCTGCACCCGGATACGTTGACACTGCTTGAGCAAGTGGCTGAAAAAATTGAGCTTGAAGGTATAGATGCTTGGTTCGAACTGGATGCACAAGCGCTATTGGGGGCCGATGCCGAGCAGTACGATAAAGTGACTGATACGCTGGATGTGTGGTTTGATTCGGGTGTCACTCACCATTCTGTTTTACGCAAGCGAGAAGAGTTAACCTTTCCAGCCGACATGTATTTAGAAGGATCGGATCAGCATCGTGGCTGGTTCCAGTCGTCCTTAAAAACATCGATTGCCATTAATGGTGTGGCACCTTACAAACAAGTCTTGACGCACGGTTTTGTGGTCGATGAGAAGGGCTACAAAATGTCTAAGTCCTTGGGGAATGTGATCGCACCCCAGGAAGTAACAGACAGCATGGGTGCAGATATTTTGCGTTTATGGGTAGCTGCGACGGATTACTCGGGAGAAATGGCCGTTTCTAAGCAAATTTTGCAGCGGACATCGGATGCCTATCGTCGTATACGCAATACCGCTCGTTTCTTGATGGCGAATTTAAATGGCTTTAATCCTGACAGCGACCTGGTTGCGCCTCAGTATATGTTGGCGCTTGATCGCTGGGCGGTTGATGCAACCGCTCGTTTACAAGAGAAAATTTGTGCCGCGTATGAACATTACCGTTTCTTGGAGGTCTATCAACTGGTGCACAACTTCTGTGTACAAGAGTTAGGTGGTTTTTACCTTGATATTATCAAGGACCGTCAATACACCACGCAAGGAGAGAGTTTGCCACGCCGTTCATGTCAAACGGCGCTGTACCACATAGCAGAGGCGCTGACTCGCTGGATTGCACCTATCTTAAGCTTCACAGCGGAAGAAATTTATGAAGTGTTGCCGGGTGAACGTCGTGAGAGCGTGCTATTGACCACTTGGTACGATGGCTTATTCCGTCTAGACGATACCGTCGAAATGAATGATGCCTACTGGCAGCAAATTATGGCTGTCAAAGATGCCGTTAATAAGTGTCTTGAAGAGGCCCGTAATGAAAAGTTAGTCAAGGCATCGCTTGCGACAGAGGTGGTGTTGTATGTGGATGACAGGTTACAGCAACTGTTATCGAAGCTCGACAATGAGTTGCGCTTCGTCCTCATCACGTCGTCGGCGCAGTTGCAATCCATTGAGGATGCAGTTGATGCACGCTCAACGGACCTTGCGGGTCTAAAAGTCCAGATCAAAGCGTCTGAGCAACCTAAGTGTACACGTTGCTGGCATCATCGTGAGGATGTCGGTCAGCATGAAGAGCATCCAGAGCTCTGTGGTCGCTGTGTTGACAATGTCGTGGGTGCTGGTGAAGTGCGTCACTTTGCTTAAAACAGGAACGGGCTGTGACTGATGTAAACAACTCAACCAGCGCTTTGCGCTGGTTATGGATAACGGTGTTAGTGATTGTATTGGATTTAGGCACCAAATACTGGGCCGATGCGGCATTGATCTATGCGCAGCCTGTACCAATTCTGCCTTTTTTCGACTTAACCTTGCTTTACAACTACGGCGCGGCATTTAGCTTCTTGGCCGGTGCTGGAGGATGGCAGCGTTGGTTTTTTGCAGGGATCGCGATCGGCATGAGCGTCTTCCTCTTGGTCTGGCTAAAGCGGACGCCCGCGCAAGAGTGGTGGATGCGTTTAGCACTCGCTTTGGTGTTAGGGGGAGCTCTAGGAAACCTGTATGACCGTATCATTCATGGGTATGTTGTTGACTTTATTTCGTTGCATTATGGTGGCTGGTACTTCCCAGCCTTCAATCTTGCCGACACAGCGATCACTTTAGGTGCATTGTTGTTGATCATTGATATGTTGTTTTTGGCAGAACGTCGGAAATTGATGACATCGTCGTCTGAAGAGGGTTTAAAATGAGTGAGTATGTCATCGGTGAGGGTACAGAGGTTACCTTACACTTTGCAATTAAGCTGCAAGACGGTCAGGTGGTCGACTCGAATTTTGCGTCGCAGCCTGCACGATTTGTTTTTGGGGATGGCAATTTACCCGATGGTTTTGAACAAGCACTGGTTGGCTTGAAGGTGGGGGATCATATGGATTTGACGATCGCGCCGGAGCGCGGATTTGGGATGCATAACCCATCCAATATCCAAGTGATGCCGCGCAGTCAGTTTTCGAGTTTGACCCTGGAGCCAGGCTTGGTTGTCTCATTTCAGGAGCCAGGCGGAGAGGTGCCGGGTGTGATTACTGAGTTTGATGATTCGAAAGTGACGGTTGATTTTAATCACCCTTTAGCGGGCCAGACCTTACTGTTTGAAGTCAAAGTGTTGGATGTTCAACCCTGTACACCGTCTTCTTGATGCATCTAGAGGGCTTGAAAATCTTTGGCGCTTTGTCTAAGGTTAATCACGATTAAGAAGCAAGGATTCGCTTCTTTCTTTCATAAATCAAGGATGATTCAAAATGTCTATTTTCATTGCGTCGTTTAGACGCTTCCCGCAGCGTCTCTCTATTGCCGCCTTGCCCAAGGCAAGATCTCCTCAACGCGGTTTAGGTTTACTTGAGGTCATGTTGGCGTTGGCTTTGCTGAGCACTGGCTGCTTGGTAATTACCCATTTTCAATTAGCCTCGCTTGGGACCAGCTTGAACCGCTATCACATGACACGCGCACAGGTGTACTTATCCGACTTGAATGAGTCATTGTGGGCTGCACGATGCCACCCAAACCTACACTATACTCAGATTGTCGATCAGTGGTTGGAGGCGACCGTCACACAGGACTTGTTTGAGACGATTAATACACGTGCCAATGCTCAAGGCCTGTGGATACGTGCTCAACGCCAAGGTGAGTCCTTAGTCTTACCGATTGAGTGGGCGGAGTGCTCCTGATGAAGCAACACGGATTTACCTTGACCGAACTGTTGCTTTCCTTGGTGTTAGGGAGTTTTATCCTGCTGATGGTGAGTCTTTTGCTAGTTTCGTCCACACAGACGTGGCGTTACCAACAGCTGATTGATCGTGATCAAGAAGCCTTGCGTTTTGTTGTGGAGCGACTGCGCAGCAGTGTGCGTCAGGCACAAGGAGTGGAGCTGACCAGTAATGAGTTTGAGTTGTTTTTGACCTTGCAGAGCGGTGAGGGGGCTCGAAACTGCTTGGGTCAGTTGCAGTCAGAAAATCAGATATATCACGAGCATTATGCAGTGGAGCAAGATCAGCTTAGATGCAACGGCCAAGCCTTAATACAGGGCATCACCTCACTTAACTTTGCCTATGTGCATTCAGAATCTCTAGAGGATCTCTCGAAGATTGAGAGTGTGCCCAGTTGTTGTGATCCCATAGTGATGGTGTTGTTTGATCTAGACTTGATGTGGAGTGAGGGGCATCGATTTACAGCAACGTTAAGAGAATTCCCATAAGCACAGGGAGGTGTGATATGCGACGAATGAAGCAAGAAGGAACCGTGCTGTTAATGGTGTTAGTGTTCATTAGCATGATATCGATGGTTGTCATGGGATCGGCTCAGCAGGCGCAGCTTCAGCAGCGAATGAGCGTGTCAGCCCGTTTTCATCAGGATGCATTGATTGCCATTCAGCTGGGGGTTGCAGAATTGGTGCGTCAATATCCGGAGATTATGCAGAATGGCATCAATGTAGCAACGGACTCTATTCGATATGAATGGCCGTCAGATGAGTATAACGCTGTATTTTTCTCAGAGATTGATTACACCCAGGTTGAAGTTCTCGGGTCTAAACTACGCTTTGTTATCCAGGGCGGAGTGATCACCCACGAGCGTGCGGAAGTACTTAAGCAGGTTCGAGTGACTTTAGATCAGAAGAACCCGCAAAACGTGATTGTCGTTCGCGACTGGTTGGAGCTGATATGAGTGCCTTCAGGATGCGGGGGTACACGTTGCTTGAGCTGATGGTGACACTGTTGTTGCTAGCCATTTTGTTACTGCAGGGAGTGCCTGCATTTTCAGATATGTCGGAAAAGATGAGGCAAGAAACAAGGGCATTGGATTTAGTGTCGCTCTTGTCCTATGCCAGAATACAAGCTGTGACACATCGACAATCGGTCACCCTATGCCGAACGTTGAATGGATTAGAATGTGTGGGGCACGAGATCAATGGTGGCTCTGAATGGTTCGGCGTATTGGTTTTTATTGATACTCATCAGAGTCGTCAATATGACCCCTTGAATGACGAAGTCTTAAGGGTCCATTTTTTCTCGGGAAATGGGCAGGTTCTTTGGAATCGGGGTGATAGTCTGACGTATCAAGCGGATGGAACGGTGACGGGGTATTCGAATGGCACGTTTCGAGTGCGCTCAGTCAATCAAGACAAGGGCTATAATTTAGTTATCTCCTTGGCGGGTCGTGTTCGGCGTGAGTCCGTAGGTTATTGACACAAGTCTGGGATAGGTGAGTCAAGGTCTGGCTCTGGGCAGATAAACCATGCAAAATAGCGAGTGTATTTTAGTAACCCTTTCAGTAATGGATACGACATCGGCATGAGCACACAGTTGCGGGTCGCTATGGCCCAGCTAAATTTTCTGGTAGGTGATATACCTGGTAATACAGAAAAAATCATAGTGGCCGCCTGCAAGGCGCGCGATGAGGAGCAAGCGGATATTTTGGTTTGCTCTGAATTAGCCCTTTCAGGGTATCCTCCGGAGGATTTGTTACTTCGCCCGAGTCTAGAAACACGAATCGAAAAAGCCCTTTTGGCACTTAAAGTACAGGTTCAAGGGATTACCCTTGTTGTCGGCTATCCTGCTCATAAAAACGGACAGTTGTACAATCATGCCGCTGTTATTCGTGACGGTGTTGTGCTGTTTGAATACTCGAAACAATGTTTACCCAATTATCAGGTATTTGATGAGCGTCGCTACTTTTCGCCGGGTGAGCAGCCAGGTGTATTCGAGTACAAGGGGTATAAGGTCGGTTTAAGTATTTGTGAAGATATTTGGCACCGTGCCCCAGTGGAGCAGTTAAAAGCGCAAGGGGTTAATCTGGTGTTGAGTCTGAATGCCTCACCTTTTCATCAGGGTAAGGTGAAAGAGCGCTTAGAAGTTGTGCGGGCCTGTGCTCAGGCCTGTGCGGCACCGGTCTTTTATGTCAATCAAGTTGGCGCCCAAGATGAGTTGGTGTTTGACGGCGGATCGATGGTGGTGAATGGTGAAGGGTCGCTGTGCTATTTGGCAGCACATTTTGAAGAAAGCCTTTCGTATACGGATGTGGACTTATGGGAGGGCCGAGTAAACCCAGTTGAGCCATCGGCCATCATGCCGGATGATGAAGACAGTCTTTATTCTGCACTGGTGCTGGGGGTTCGAGACTATGTTCATAAAAATGGATTCAAAGGTGTTGTGCTGGGGCTGTCAGGCGGCATCGATTCGGCCTTGACCGCCGCTATTGCGGTGGATGCGTTAGGAGCTGACAAAGTAGAGGTGGTGATGATGCCGTTTCGATACACCTCATCTATGAGCGTTGAGGATGCCGAACGGCAAGCTCAGTTGATGGGGGTTAAGTACAGTGCTATTTCCATCGAACCGATTTATGACACCTTTATGTCGCAACTGAGTGATCGTTTCCAAGGGCTCAATGCCGATACGACGGAAGAGAATCTTCAGGCACGTTGTCGGGGTGTGCTGTTGATGGCCATTTCCAATAAAACAGGGTCTTTGGTGTTGACCACAGGCAACAAAAGTGAAGTGGCTGTAGGGTATTCCACGTTATACGGAGATATGGCAGGTGGTTTTGATGTTCTTAAGGATGTATCCAAAACGTGGGTCTATCGTTTGGCCTCGTATCGTAACCAGCGTTCTGTAATTATTCCTCAACGCGTGATTGATCGAGCGCCTTCAGCCGAATTGGCACCTAACCAAACGGATCAGGATTCATTGCCTGATTACGATGTATTGGATGAGATACTGGCGCTATATATTGAGCAGGATTTCAGTGCCGACGCGATTATTGCACTCGGTTTTGCACCAGAGGTGGTGAACAGGGTTATCCGCTTGGTGGATATAAATGAGTACAAGCGTCGTCAAGCCGCAATTGGCCCTAGGGTCACTCAAAGAGGCTTTGGACGAGACCGGCGCTACCCGATTACATCGGGCTGGCGTGCTGGAGAGTAGTCAGGTTCTATAATGGCAGGGCGAATTTACCATTCGCCTTCCTCTGCTTCATCAAAGTCATACGGCTCAATGATAACGGCTTCAACCGTATAGCCTGATGTTCCCATCTCATGATTAAACGTTTCTGTGCTCAAGCGTCCTTCGATCCATATGGCATCATACAGACTGTCGACCCGTGTGCCCGGTTCAAAGTGAACATTAATGATTTGGTTTGAGGGCGGAGGTGGAACATGAATGCAAGCCCCGAAATAGGGTACGAGAAAGAAACGCGTTACCCGATTCATATCGGCTTCTAAGGGTACAACAAACCCAGGAATGCGGATGATTTGACCGTCTAGTTCTTCTCGGACAGGCGCTGATGCCAAAACCTGCAGCATCCGATCCATGAGTGCTTCCGCTTCGGGGCTGAAGTCATCCAAGCTATCGAGCGAGTCAAAGGTGTTTGCACTTTCACCAAATAGGTCATATAAACTGAGTGTATAGTCCTCAGGCATGAGATCGTCCCACATCAGCTCCGTTGCGCTTGTCTCACTAGGTGTTTGGGCCGTGGCATAGGGAAAAGCCAGTGGAATCAGCAATATCATCAATATCCAAAAGCGCATGATGTTCTGTCTCGATTATATTTTTGGCGTTAGGCCATCAATTAATGTGTAGTAATAGGCCTTAATGGCTGGAATCAGTCCCGTGATCAATCCTGCGAGCTGAATCCACAGCAATAAGCGAAACTGGTCAGGAGTGAGGCCATTAAGCGTCAAGAAGACTCCGTATTCAAGTGCAATCCAATCTTGAAAACAAAAAACCAGCAGATACATCATGCCTACGCCGAGTGCCGAGGCGAGCAGGGTTAAAAATACCGACTCACTGAGCAATAACGCCATGATTCGAAGGGGGCCTGCACCGACCGCCCGCAATATAGCCAGCTCGCGTCGGCGCTCGTTCAGGCTGGTGAGCAGTATACCCAACATCCCTGTGAGACTTGCAAAAATGACACAGGCCGAAACGATTAATAGGGATTTTTCGGCGATGGACAGAACCTGCCAGAGCTCTTGCAACGCAACACCTGGCAGAATTGCCTGAAGTGGTTCTGTTCGATAGGTGTTGATGGCACGTTGCATATGGAACGTTGCCATGGGGGATTTAAGCCCTACCATGAAGGCCGTCAGTTCTTTTGGGGTGAGATCACGCGTCCGAACTGTCTCTGCATCCAAGTTCATGCCGGGGATGCGTGTACCAGCCCTCCAGTCAATGTGAATCGCCTCCCAAGCCGCCAAGCTGATAAACAGATTGCGGTCAATTGGAGTACCGGTTGCATTGAGAATACCAGCGACTTTAAACGGCTTGTCTTGATGTTGAGCAAAACTACCTCGACCCAATCCATGTGCAATCACAACGGAATCACCTAGGTCATAACCCAAGGCTCTGGCTACCTCCGCCCCTAGGACAACGTCAAAAAGGTCGTCAAAGAAGTGCCCTTCAGCCATTGAGAGTGACTGTTGGCGTCCAAATTTAAAATGTTCATAAAAGCTGTTTTCGGTGCCAATAACCTTGAAGCCTTGATGCGAGTCACCGAGGGTAATCGGAATGGTCCAGGCAACAGCCTCTTGTGAGGCAATTTGTTGATATGAACTCCAGCGAATATTGTTGGTGGGTTGTCCAATGCCAAACACCGAGTACAAAAGGAGAGGGAGTGATCCACTGCGCGCACCGACAATCAGATCGGTTCCTGATACTGTATTGAAAAAACTCTGTTGAGTATCATGCCGTAGCTTTTCCACACCCATCAAGAGCGTGACGCTTATGGACAGGGTCAGGAGCGTTAAAAAAATCGTGCCGCGTCTGTTCCAGATGCTGAGTAAAGCAAGCTTGAGCATAGGTCAGTTCACTCTGTAGGCTGGGTTGAGCGTTTTTAAATCGATGACTCGGTCAAAAGGGTGACGTAATTCTAAGTCGTGGCTGACAAAAATAAGCGTGGTGTTGTGTTGACGACTTTGTTGTAACAGTAAGTTCATAAATCGATGGCGAGTGTCTGCATCCAGTGCCGATGTTGGCTCATCTGCTAGCAAGATTTCAGGAGCTCCGATTAATGCTCGAGCCGCCGCAACGCGTTGCTGTTGACCAATGGACAGCTGGGAAACGGGGCGAGGGTGATGAATATAGTCGGCTAGATCCAGTGCTTCGAGCAGTGCATGTGCGCCTGCGCTCAAGCTGCCGTATTCCTTAAGGGTGCGTTCGCGTCTTAGCTTAGAAAACTGGCAAGGCAAAAGCAAATTGTCAGCAACGCTCAAGTAGGGTAGTAGGTTAAATTGTTGGAACAGCACACCGATGTGATCAGCACGAAAGCGATCACGTTTGCGTTGACTCAGCGTTGATAACGGCGTATCGAGGAGTGAAATCTCGCCAGAATGAGGCAAAAGCACACCACCTAGGAGGTTTAGTAGCGTGCTTTTACCGCTGCCTGAGGGGCCTTGTACAAAGACCTGCTCACCTTTGTGCAAGGTGAGCGAGTCAATGTTCAGCAGTGTGTGGGTTTTTTTCCACGAAAAAACGAGCTGGTTAAGCGATACAGAACAGGGTTGTGTCATTCGTTAAACGTTAGCCTTGGTTGTGTTGGGCTTAAGGTAAGTCCTTTCTGACCTTGTGGCGTAATCATTTGTACGCTGATGTTGTGCAAGGATGGAAACGACGTAAAGAGTTGGATGGAAACGGCCTGTAAATGTTCCGGATGTTCGCAGAAAAAATTGTACTCTACTTGAATATCACTATGCTGGCTCTGGTCATGGTCATGGTCATGGTCATGGTCATGTTTGTGATCTGCACCGTGTGTGTGATCATGATGCTTATGGTGATCATGTTTGTGATCGTGATCGTGGTCCGATGTTGCCAGTAACTCGTGGTTGACGCTGACGTCTTTCAATTCGCAGGCGGCGGCCGATGGGAGTGCCCAAAGGGTCTCGGCCAATTTCAATTGTGCTTCAGCATTGCGAACTTTGGCTTGGCTCTCTGAATCCGTCGCCAGATGCTCGAAGCCAACAATATCGGCTGCCGGTGCCTCTAAGCTTGCAAGCAGCATATTGCCTTCAAATACCACATCGAGAGTGGCCTCACCGTGCACGTGCGCGTGTAAAGCGGCATGGTCATGATCTGGGTGCGCTGAGTGTGAATGAGATTGATGGGCGAGCGCAAACCAAGACATGCTCAGGCCTGTGACTAGAAGGCTGGATTGAATGAATGGGCGTTTCATAGGGGCTCCTCGTAGAAAGATTGAAACTGTTATAACGTAACATATCATTTAAGTGTTACGAGAGTCGAGTTTTAAGCTGCCTTCAATACATCCCTTGTCTGTGAGCCTAGCTCTTTAGGTGTAAACAAAAACGCCTTAACTCGACTTCTCTCATGTGTGAAGTCGAGCTAAGGCGTTATTCAGTCAATCTACGATTTATTGTGTTGGCTCGCCTACACGTCCGTCATCACCAAACGTACCAAAGGTAATACGGTTCAACCATGAGCGGCCACCAGTTTGACTGCCTCCTTCAGGTTGCATACTTCCATCAACTCGCATGGCTCTGGCTCTCTCTGGGTTAACAGGGCGAGCTGGAACAGCGGGCTCAATTGATCCCATCAGACCAAAGGTTGCTGTATACAGCAAGTCAAAGTTTTGAGGCGCGAAAGGACGAATGATATAGTCTGGATAGTTGAGGCTCAGTACATCAATGGCCGTTTTTGCTAAGTCATCCAAACCCAGTTTGGTATAGGCTTCCGCCATGATGGCCAGTGCATCGGGTACGGCAGGCGTTTCTTGGAAGTTCTCAACCACATAGCGTCCACGATTGGCGGCTGCGACCCAGGCTTCACGCTTCATGTAAAAGCTAGCAACATGGATTTCGTAGGTAGCCAAGCGGTTTTTTAAATACTGCATACGGCGCTGTGTATCCGGTGCGTATTCACTGTCTGGGTAACGGTTGAGTAAAACCGAGAAGCTTTCGAACGAGTCGAGGGCGGCTCCTGGGTCTCGCTGCGTCTCATCAAGAGGAAGAAAGCGTGCCAAGAATGAACGGTCTTCTTCAAACGACGTTAAGCCTTTCATGTAGTAAGCATAGTCGATGTTATCGTGATTCGGGTGCAGTCGAATAAAGCGGTCTGCCGCTGAGCGCGAAGCGGCGGGCTCATTATTGCGGAAGTAAGCATAAATTAATTCGAGCTGGGCTTGCTCCGAGAAGCGACCGAAGGGATAACGAGCCTCAAGCAATTGAAGTTTTTCAATGGCCAGTGAAAAGTTTTGGGCATCCAGTGCGCTCATGGCATCGTTGTAGATGACTTGCTCTGGGATGTCGGGGATGGTTTTGTCTCGACCAAACCATGAGCAAGCCGAAAGCATACTAAGGATGATCAGAGCGCAAATCACTTTGACAAATTGCATATTGCTATATCCTGAGATGTGTTGTGAATTCGGTACTTTTTACCGGATTCGGGTATACTGAGACACTATATTTTCCGGCCTATTAAAACACAACCGGAAGCCAACCCAAAATATCCGTTTACATAAGATTAAAATAGATGTCAGAAGCAATTGAGTTAGTGTGTCAGGTTCCTGCCGAAATGTTTGGACTGCGATTGGATCAGGCGGTTTCGCAACTTTTTCCTGACTATTCACGCTCGCGCTTGCAGGGCTGGATCAAAGAGGGCACATTGCTGGTTGACGGCGAAGTTAAACGCCCACGGGATAAGCTGAACGGCGGCGAGACAATTCGAGTATCGGTGGTAATTGAAGCGAATGAACGCCATGCCGCTGAATCCATCCCTTTGAACATAGTCTTTGAAGATGAACACATACTGGTCATCAACAAACCCAGTGGTTTAGTTGTCCATCCGGGCGCGGGAAATGCTGATGGCACTCTGTTGAATGCCCTTTTGCACCATTGTCCTGAAATCGCACATGTGCCGCGAGCGGGTATTGTCCATCGTTTGGATCGTGAGACTACGGGGTTGATGGTAATCGCTAAAACCATTGCCGCACAAACCGACTTAGTGACGCAGTTACAAGACCGCAGCATGGGACGCGAATATGAAGCCGTGACGCACGGTGTCATGACCGGAGGGGGGTGTGTTGATGAGCCAATGGCACGTCATTCGCGCAATCGTCTGAAAATGGCCGTTGTGGGCGTTGGTAAGGAAGCTATTACACATTATCGTGTTTTAGAAAAATTTAGAGCGCACACGCATATACGTCTAAAGTTAGAAACAGGACGGACGCATCAAATTCGTGTGCATATGTCTCATATCAACTATCCTTTAGTGGGTGACCCATTATACGGTGGTCGTTTCCGTCTTCCCAAAGGTGCAAGCGAAGAGATGCAAGACGTACTTAAGCATTTTCGTCGACAGGCTTTGCATGCGAAAAAACTTGAACTCTGGCATCCTGAAACGGGTCAGCAAATGAGTTGGGAGGTCGATCTTCCGGATGACTTCCAACGTTTGTTAGCCGTGTTAAAAGACGATGCTCAAACCTATGACTATGAGCTATGAAACTGATACGAGCAGATTGGGATGTAAGCCCTCGTATTCACGCCTTTACAACGACGCGCTATGACGGTGTGAGTGAAGGTGTCTATGCGGGGTTTAACTTAGGCCTTCATGTGGGCGATGACCCTGCGGCCGTGCTGGAAAATCGAAAAATTCTTCAGCAAGTGACGGGGTTAACACAGCCCATACGTTGGCTAGAGCAGGTGCATGGTATCAATCTAGTCAAAGCATCGGGCCCAGAGTGTCAAGCAGATGCAGTATGGTCAAACCAACCCGGAGAGGCCTGTGCGATTATGACGGCGGACTGCTTGCCTGTACTATTCTGTGACCGGGCCGCGACGCGTGTTGCAGCTGCTCATGCAGGATGGCGAGGCTTGGCAGCTGGCGTCCTCGAGAATACCTTGTCTATCTTTGATGATCCCAAGCAGGTTGTGGCTTGGTTGGGCCCTGCCATTGGTCCGATGGCATTCGAAGTGGGTGATGAAGTGTATCAATGCTTTTGTGAACAACACCCACAAGCAAAGCGTGCGTTTGCTATCTCTCCTACTGACCATCAAAAATGGTTGGCCGATATCTATGAACTGGCACGAATCCGTTTACATGCGGCAGGAGTGAAGTATGTTTACGGCGGTCACTTTTGTACGTTTACCGACCACGAAAACTTCTATTCCTATCGCCGAGATGGCGAGACTGGACGTATGGCCAGTTTGATCTGGATTGAAGGCTGATTAAATAATCACCACTTGAATTGCGATCATATTAGCCCCATTTAATTCACTATCTGATACCTGTCTGTGTGTTTCGGGTATCCATAATGAATTAAAGGAGTGGGCAATGAGACCCGATAAGTTTACATCAAAGTTACAAGAAGCGTTATCCGACGCACAATCCATCGCTGTTGGTAAAGATCACAACTACATAGAACCGATTCACCTGCTCGTTGCCTTTCTTGAGCAGCGTGATGGTTCTATTCGTCCATTGCTGAGCCAAGCGGGCGCTCAGTTGCCTCAGTTAACGCGCAAAATAGCTGAAGCACTGGATAAGCTGCCGCAGGTTAAAAACCCGGATGGCGATATCCGTGCCTCACAAAATCTGGTTCGACTTTTTAATTTAACCGACAAGATGGCCCAGCAACGCGGTGATGAGTACGTGGCCAGCGAGCTTGTGCTTTTGTCCATGCTGGAAGACAAGGGCGATACCTCGCGGGTGTTGAAAGAGGCAGGCGTGGATCGTGAAAAACTCTTGGCCGCTATTAACAATATGCGCGGAGGGGCTGCAGTCATGGACCCCAATGTCGAACAAAATCGTCAGGCTCTGGATAAATACTGTGTGGATTTAACCGAGCGTGCGGAGTCTGGCAAATTGGACCCAGTGATTGGCCGTGATGACGAAATTCGGCGCACGATCCAAGTTTTGCAACGCCGCACTAAAAACAACCCGGTTCTGATCGGGGAGCCTGGAGTGGGTAAAACCGCCATTGTCGAAGGTTTGGCGCAACGCATTGTTAACGGTGAAGTGCCCGAGGGCTTGAAGCACAAACGCGTACTGTCATTAGACATGGGTGCCCTGATTGCAGGCGCGAAGTTTCGAGGTGAGTTTGAAGAGCGTCTCAAAGCCGTTTTGAATGAATTGAGTAAACAAGAAGGTCAAATTATTTTATTCATTGACGAGTTGCATACCATGGTGGGGGCGGGTAAGGGCGAAGGCTCAATGGATGCGGGCAATATGCTGAAGCCCGCACTCGCGCGTGGTGAGTTGCATTGTGTTGGTGCGACAACGCTAGATGAGTATCGTCAATACGTTGAAAAGGATGCTGCGTTAGAGCGTCGCTTCCAGAAAGTTATCGTGGATGAACCTACAGAGGAAGACACCATTGCAATCTTACGCGGCCTTAAAGAGCGCTACGAAATTCACCATGGTGTTGATATCACAGACTCCGCAATTGTTGCAGCGGCTAAGCTAAGTCAGCGTTACATTACAGATCGTCAGTTGCCAGATAAGGCCATCGACCTTATCGACGAAGCGGGTTCACGTATCCGTATGGAAATGGACTCTAAGCCAGAAGAAATGGATCGTCTCGAACGACGCTTAATCCAGCTCAAAATGGAGCGCGAGGCGTTGAAAAAAGAGAAGGATGAGGCATCCCAGAAACGCTTGCAAGAACTGCAACAGACGATCAGCAAGCTAGAAAAAGAGTTTTCAGATCTAGAAGAGGTGTGGAAGGCTGAAAAAGCCAGCCTGCAAGGATCACAAAGTGTTAAAGAGCAGTTGGATCAAGCTCGAGTGGAAATGGAACAAGCCAGCCGTGCCGGTGATCTTGCGAAAATGGCAGAGTTGCAGTACGGCCGTATCCCCGAGCTCGAAAAGCAGTTGAAAATGGCCAGTCAAGTGGAGCACAGCGCACAGACAACGCAACTCTTACGGAATAAGGTAACAGAAGAAGAGGTCGCAGAGGTCGTTTCGCGTTGGACGGGCATTCCCATCAGTAAAATGTTGGAAGGGGAGCGCGACAAGCTGTTACGCATGGAAGATGCTCTACACGGACGCGTTGTGGGACAGGATGAAGCCGTGATTGCGGTTGCAAATGCTGTTAGGCGTTCACGAGCAGGTCTCTCTGATCCGGCTCGTCCCAGTGGTAGCTTCTTGTTTTTAGGCCCAACGGGTGTCGGGAAAACAGAACTCTGTAAAGCGTTAGCAGGCTTCCTCTTTGATACAGAGGATGCGTTGGTTCGTATTGATATGTCCGAGTTTATGGAGAAACATTCGGTCGCTCGCTTAATTGGCGCACCTCCAGGCTATGTCGGCTATGAGGAAGGCGGTTATTTGACTGAAGCGGTGCGACGCAAGCCTTATTCGGTGTTGCTGCTCGATGAAGTTGAAAAGGCGCATCCAGATGTATTCAATATATTGCTGCAAGTCTTAGATGATGGACGTTTAACCGATGGGCAAGGACGGACGGTCGACTTCCGAAACACCATCGTTGTTATGACATCGAATCTAGGGTCTGACCTGATTCAGGGCTTTAGTGACGATGACGATTATCAATTGATGAAGCAGGCGGTGATGGAAGTGGTGGGAAATCATTTCCGACCCGAAGTGATCAATCGTATTGATGAGGTGGTTGTTTTCCATAGCTTGCGCAAAGAGCAAGTCGCGGGAATCGCGAAGATTCAGTTAGAACGTTTACACAAACGCCTCGCTGAAAAAGACCTCTCGATTCATTTAACAGAGGCTGCGTTAAATAAATTGGTGGATGTCGGCTTTGAACCTGTTTATGGGGCGCGGCCACTAAAAAGAGCAATTCAACAATGGATTGAAAACCCGCTGGCACAGAAAATTTTATCGGGCGCTTACTTGCCCGGCGCAACGATTCAAGTGGAGGTTGAAAACGAGCAATTCTCGTTCAAATAAATGTATTGCGTACACCTCGCTTTTCCCCATGAGTCTTGCGATACGACTTGTGGGGAAGGCTTGATATCAGCTCCCTCTTTTATTTTCACAAAAAACACTTGTTTCATGATCTGTTGGTTTTAAAGCGTCATAAGGAGGGTTAAACCCTATCAGAGGGTGCTGTGATCCTCTTTTGACAAGTTTTGCTATCCAGTCAATAGAAACGTAAAATTCGCCTTTTGATTGTCTGAGGCGTCTGTAATGCTAAGTTATCTTCATGGTTTTCACGCGGGTAATTTCGCGGATGTGCATAAGCATCATACCTTGGTTGCCTTGTTGACGTCCTTGAACCGGAAGGAAAAACCTTGGAGCTATCTTGAGACTCACTCCGGTAAAGCGGCGTATGATCTAGCGGATGATCAAGCCCTTAAGACACTGGAATTCAAGGAGGGTATCGCAAAGCTCTGGACGCAGCCTTCAGTGAATGAGAGTTTGCAAGCCTACTTCGAGTGCGTAAAACAGTGTAATGGCGATGAGTTGCTATCCTATCCCGGCTCGCCTGCAATCGCGGCCTACATGGCGCGTGAGGCCGACAAGTTGCACTTGATGGAGCTGCACCCTAACGAAGTTAACGTCCTCAAACATCATTTTCGCAGAGATCCGCGTGTGTCTGTACACCATCGTGACGGGTATGAAGGCGTCTTGTCTTTATTGCCCCCCAAACCCAATCGCGGTTTAGTATTGATTGACCCTTCCTACGAAGTGAAAGAAGAATACGAACAGGTTGTTCGTTTTATCACCATGGCGTACAAGCGTTGGCCAATAGGGACTTACGCAATTTGGTATCCATTATTACCGGCGAACCGCTGGCGCTTTATGCTAGAGGATCTCAGACGCACGGGTATCCGGAATATGCTTTTGTCTGAGTTGCATGTGAAGCAGCCATCTGAACAGGGGATGTACGGCAGTGGAATGCTCATTATTAATCCACCGTGGAACTTGGAAGCCGTCCTTAAACCGGGAGTGTCTGCAATGGTTGATTTGTTGAAACAGGATGCTTCGGCGCATGCGGAGGTGAGTGTTTGGGTCGGGGAGTGAGGTTTTATCTGAGCAAGCTTGTGTTGCCGATTGTTGAAACCTGGTCTTTACCCTTGGCCTCAGCACTTTTTACCAGCAACGTCAGTGTGCGATTGATTGGAACATGAATACCATGTGCGTGTGCTCGTCGAACAATTTCACCATTCAGAAAATCGATTTCCGTTGGTTTGCCGTTCATCAGATCTTGTGCTGTTGATGAATATTGTTCGGGCATGGTGATTGGAAGGGTGCGAATCGTTTCGAAGACACTGGCTGGCACCGACACACCTTCAGCGCGAGCAACGCTTAGTGCCTCATGTGCAATATCTTCCATCAGTTGCGGTATGCCGTCTAGCGTCACCAGTTTACCGTAGGGTAATCCCGTGATGGCCGAGAGTGGATTCACGGCACAATTAATCACAAGTTTGGCCCAGAGCGCGCTCATTACATCACCCGAAACATGTGTTTGAATATGGCAGACGTTAAGAAGGGCGGCAATTTCCTGTGAATCTTGGCCTGACAGTTCGAGATCGCCTCGGCCTTCATGGCGCACTACGCCTGCACCGTTCATCCGGCTGGCAACATAGACCACCACGGGTGTGACAGGACGCCCTAGAACTCTGACGAGTGTTTCGGCATTGGATACACCGTTCTGTAAGCTGAACACACGACAAGGTGCTGGGATATATGGCGCAATTGCGCGTCCTGCCTGCTCGGTATCACCCGATTTTACACAGACTAAAATCCAATCAGCATCTGCAACAACCGATGGGTCGGTACTGGCCTCAACCTGCGTGACTAAACGCTTGCCTTCCTTTTCGAGGATCAGGCCCTGTGTCGAGACGGCTTCTACAAGGGGTGTGCGTCCGATTAAAACCACTCGATGCCCTGCCAAAGCAAGCATAGCACCATAATAACAACCAACAGCACCGGCTCCCATAATGGCAACGTTCATTTATTCTCCCAGGACGGTAATATGAGGATGCACTCTTTACGACGGGTATAGGTGAGTAAGCGATCCAGAACAACGAGTCTAAAATCGCTATTGCACGTGAATCGGCCACATACGATGGCCGACTCTGTAATAGATGGAAAATACAAAGTACTTCTTAATAAAGCGCTTGCTCGTCTCTAACGACTTCTTTCAATACATGTAAAAAAAGCTTGTCTGCTTCATTAAACTCGACTGGAATTTTGACGCTTGTCAGCGACGACAGCTCTTCTGCAATCAAGTGATCCGCGTCTTTTTTATCAATGTGTTTTCTGGCAACCGAAAGCGCCACTTCACAAATGCTTGGATCTGCAAGAACCTTGCGAATAAAGCGCATTAACTCATTGATCACACGTTCTTTGTTTTTAATCTCTGTAATGTTACTCATGCCGAAAGTCCCCAAAAGAATCAGTTGTCAGTATAGTGCTACAGCTTAGACTTTTCATGCAAAATTAAACAGAGCTTGTGATAAGGGTTATTACGCATTCGCTTTAGACTAAAAACTTATGAGTTTAGTAGTTGATAGTCTCTTGACTCGATGACAAAATAGCGGGCTATTTGGGAAAATCTAATTTTTTGTCATCGCCCATGAGGAAATCCCACGGTGATGGCAGTTTAAGCAATACCCAGCTTATATCTCAGACAGGTCTGGCAGAGCGAGAGATCCTTTTTCTTGTCAGCGCCGCATACAGAACATTAACTGTTTACTACCGACATGAGATCGGTGCTGAGTAGAGGAAACGATTGTGGAATTACTATCAGGCGCAGAAATGGTCGTACGTGCGCTCAGAGATGAGGGCGTTAAGTACATCTACGGATATCCAGGCGGAGCACTGCTGCATGTGTATGATGCACTGTTTCAGCAGAATGAAGTCGAGCATGTTCTAGTGCGTCACGAGCAAGCTGCAACGCATATGGCCGATGCCTATGCGCGTGCAACAGGTAAAGCAGGTGTCGCGTTAGTGACGTCAGGACCAGGTGCAACCAATGCTGTGACGGGGATCGCAACCGCTTATATGGATTCAATTCCGATGGTGGTGATTACCGGTCAGGTCATGAGCTTTCTGATCGGCGAAGATGCTTTCCAAGAAACGGATATGCTCGGTATTTCTCGTCCTATCGTTAAGCATAACTTTAGTGTTACGCGTGCTGAAGATATTCCAAGCATTATTAAGAAAGCCTTCTATATCGCGCAGACAGGTCGTCCAGGGCCTGTGGTGATTGATATTCCGAAGGACATGACAGCTCCGACAGAGCGTTTTCCGTATGAGTATCCAAAGTCCGTTAAGCTGCGTTCTTACAGCCCTGTGACAAAAGGACATTCTGGTCAAATTCGTAAAGCCGTTGATATGCTGCTAGCGGCTAAGCGCCCAATGATTTACACCGGCGGCGGTGTCATCATGGGTGATGCGAGCCGTGAGTTGATTGAGTTGGCTCATCTGCTGAACTATCCAGTGACCAATACGCTAATGGGATTGGGTGGCTTCCCGGGTACGGACGGCCAGTTTGTCGGTATGCTAGGTATGCATGGGTCATACGAAGCCAATATGGCGATGCATCACAGTGACTTGATTCTTGCTGTTGGTGCTCGATTTGATGATCGCGTGACGAATGGTGTGGATAAGTTCTGCCCGACGGCGCGGATCGTGCATATCGATATTGACCCCGCCTCCATCTCTAAAACCATTCAAGCAGATGTTCCAATTGTAGGGCCTGCAAAAGTGGTATTGGATGATATGATCCAGTTGGTTAAAGAAAGCAAGAAGCGTCCAGATGCAGAGGCGATTGCTGCCTGGTGGAAGCAGATTGATGAGTGGCGTGCTCGTCACGGCGGTCGTTATCGTACAGACGACTCCGAGCTGATGAAGCCGCAGCAGGTCATTGAAATGCTCTGTAAAGTGACAGAAGGGGACGCCTATGTCTGTTCGGACGTAGGGCAGCACCAAATGTTCGCTGCTCAATACTATAAGTACAACAAACCTAATCGTTGGATTAACTCCGGCGGTCTCGGTACGATGGGCTTTGGTTTGCCAGCCGCCATGGGTGTAAAAATGAACTTCCCGAACGAGGAAGTCGTCTGTGTAACGGGTGAAGGCAGTATTCAAATGAATATTCAAGAGCTTTCGACCTGTAAGCAATATGATATTCCGGTCAAAATTATATGTCTGAACAACCAATCCTTAGGAATGGTGCGTCAATGGCAGGACATGAACTACGAGTCTCGTCACTCACAATCCTACATGAACTCGCTGCCTGATTTTGTCAAACTGGTTGAGTCCTATGGTCATGTTGGTATAAAAGTCACTAAGTACTCAGAGCTTGAAAGCGCAATGCGTGAAGCCTTTGCGATGAAAGATCGCCTAGTCTTTATGGATATTATGGTAGATCCGTTCGAACATGTGTATCCCATGCAGGTACCTAGAGGTTCTATGCGTGATATGTGGCTGAGTAAGACGGAGAGAACCTGATCATGAGACATATAATTTCAGTTTTGATGGAAAACGAGCCGGGTGCTTTGTCACGTGTTGTTGGCCTGTTTTCTCAGCGTAACTTCAATATTGAATCTTTGACCGTTGCACCGACAGAAGATGAGACCCTTTCACGCTTAACTGTGACAACGATTGGCGACGATCGTGTCATTGAGCAGATCACTAAGCAGCTTAATAAGCTCATTGATGTGGTCAAAGTGGTTGATTTGTCCGAGGGTGATCATATTGAGCGTGAGCTTATGATGATTAAGTTCAAGGCAAATGGTCAGATGCGTGCAGAAATTAAGCGTACGGCTGATATTTTCCGTGGTCAGATCATAGATATCACGCCGAATACCTACACAGTGCAGTTAGTGGGATCAAGTGAAAAGCTCGATGCCTTTATTACGTCTTTGGGTAATACCTGCATTATGGAAGTGGTACGTTCAGGTGTCTCCGGTATTTCTAGGGGCGAAAAAGTTTTAGCGGTCTGATTTTAAAGACGTGCAATGATTAAGCCCGCAGAGTGATCAGCACTCTGCGGGTTTTTTTATGTGTTCAGACTTCAGAAGGGGAAGAAAATCGGAAGTAAAATAAGTGTAATCAACAGTGCGATGAGCTGAAGAGGGATGCCCACCTTGGCGAAATCCGCAAATCGATACTGTCCAGGTTCGACAACCAAGGTATTCACAGGAGAGGCAATGGGAGTGGCGAAGGCGGTTGATGCCGCAATCGCGACCGTAATCATAAACGGCTCCGGTTGAATTCCCAGCATTTGTGCAACCGTCAGTGCAATTGGTGCAATCAAAACCGTGGTGGCGGTGTTGGATATAAATTGACTCAGTAGTGATGTTAATAAAAAGAAGCCAGCGCACAGCATCAGAGGACTCGCATGTCCATATTCGTTGGCCAAGAGATTAACGACATAGCTCAGAGCTCCGCTTTTCTCCATTGCCAAGGCGAGAGGTAGCATGCCTGCAATTAGGACCAAGCTGCTTGCATTCAGTGACTTGTAAGCATCATTTAAACTCAGGCATTTGGTTAAAATCATTAAAAGTGCGGCGATTAGAATAGCCGTGATATTGGCAATAAAACCAAACGTCATGGTGATTAACAGCCCTAGGGTGATAATAAGCGCGATGGGGGCCTTCTCAGCCGTTGCCGGAATTTCTTGCATCTCAGCGGGTGTTTCGAGAATCACAAAGTCTCGATGTTGCTCCAGTTGTTGAATGTGTTGCCAGCTACCCGCAAGAAGCAGCGTGTCTCCTGTCTCCAATTTAGTATGCGAAAATTCTGTATTTAAAGGTGTTCGATTTCGCCTTACCCCAATCACACTCAAATTGTGCTTTTCACGGAAGCGGCAGTCTTTTAAGGAAAGGTTGATTAACGTCGATGACGGAGGCAGTAAGACCTCCGCTAGCCCGAAGGTTTCGTTTACTTTGGCCAGCTCGGCGTCATGAAAATCAAGTGATCTTAAATGAAGAGCTTGGCAAAGGCGATGGATGTTTGCTTCATCACCATACGCCCAGAGGATATCCAAATGCCTCATCTGAGTGTTGGCTAAAACGGGCATTAGGCTGGAAAGCCAAGTGCCTTTGCGTTGAATACCAACAACCGTCACTTCATACTCTGATCTCAGACCCAAATCGGCGAGTGTGTGAAAGGCCAGTTGGCTCTCGGGTTGAATAATCAGTTTGTGGAGTTGGTGGTGGGTTGCATAGCGTTCAGAAAACTCTATAAGGCTTGGGTGGCTGTTATCCGGGTCTCGAATTTCGGTTTTAGGCAATAGATGTCGAGCTACAAACACTAAATACACTGTCCCGACAATTAAAATCGCCAATCCAATCGGCGTAAATGAAAAGAAACCAAAGGGTTCAAAGCCTGCCTCACGCATTTGTGCGCTCACAATGATATTGGGTGGTGTGCCAATGAGGGTTAACATGCCGCCAATTAATGCAGCAAATGCTAGAGGCATCAACAAGCGAGAGGGTTGCATCCCCGATTTGCGAGCCATACTTAACACAACTGGGATGAGTAATGCGACAGCACCAGTCGAACTCATAAAAGCAGAGAGCAGTGCCACGACGGGTAACAAAAAGAGTAATAAGCGTTGTTCACTATCGCCGCCGACCTTTAATAACCAATTGCCTGCACTGGCCGCCACTCCTGTTTTGAAAAGCCCCTCGCCTATGACAAATAAGCCAGCAATCATGATGACAACTGAATTCCCGAATCCCGAAACGGCTTCTGAGGGCGTAATGATTCCAGACAGAGCGAGGACAATAACGACAAGTAATGCAATGGTGTCCATTCGTATTTTGTTACTCAAAAACAAAGCGATGGTGACACCTAATAAGGTAAAAACAAAAATCATGTCAGCGGTCATGATGCGATTAAGTCCTGATAAAAATTAGGGTTTATTCGGAGAGGGCAGAATACCCTTTCGTTTTGCGGATAGCGACCAAAAGGCTTGGATAAGTGGGTGTTTTAGTTTTTTCTCTAGAGCGAACATACCGACTTCAAAAGGATCGAGTGCGGGTTGAACCTCTAATAATTGTACCTTTGATGCGAGAGGGCTGTTTTCCAATACAATTAAGGGAACAACGCCAATGCCAAAGCCTAGACTAACCATGCTGACGATGGCTTCATTTCCTGCCACTTGCGCATAAATTAACGGCTTTACACCTAGGTTGCGGAACCATAGATCGCTGCGCTTACGGGCTAGGCCTGCTTCAGACACAATCATCGGGACCGAGCACCATTCTGTGTCAATTGCATGAGATTGAGTGGGTAGGTTGAAATGGGTCGCTGTCGCCGGTGCAATAAACACCAGAGGAGAGGTTGTGATTGGGCGAAAGGCAATGTCTTGCGGTACGTGATCGGGTTTTGCCCCAATCGCAATGTCTTCATCCCCTGATTTTATCCGTTGAATGGATTCAGCTGGATCGCCAGTATGGAGTTTTATTTCGATTCGAGGGTGTTCGCGTCTGAAATCACTTAAAATATCGTATAAAAAACTATAGCTTGCGGTTACAGAGCAATAAATGCTGAGTTCCCCTTGTAGGTCTCGGGAATCGGATTGTAGGGATGCACGTAAGCTTTCCCATTGAAGCAAGGATTCACGCGCGTAAGTTTGAAGTCGCTTACCCTCAGGAGTTAAAGAGACGCTACGATTATCTCGAATAAACAACGCAACCCCCAGTTCGTCTTCGAGTTGCTTAATCGTTCGGCTCAAAGTTGAGGGGCTGACATGGCAGGCGCTGCTGCTGCGATGGAAATGTAAGGTGTCTGCAAGCATCAGGAAGTGGCTTAAGCTTCGCGTATCCATATTAATTATCTCGTATAATGAAACATAGTGTTGCAAATATATCATTTTACGCAACAAGGAACTTGGATTAAAGTAGGCGCATTACACACAGAGTGTAACCCCCATTAATGTTTACTACAGGCTGTCAGACATGAAAGTGTATTACGATAAAGATTGTGATCTTTCGATTATTCAAGGTAAAAAAGTATCGATCATTGGTTATGGATCACAAGGTCATGCACATGCGTGCAACCTAAAAGACTCCGGTGTTGATGTAACTGTTGGCTTACGTCCAGGCTCGTCTTCACGTGCTAAAGCAGAAGCTGCAGGCTTAAAAGTTGCTGATGTTCCAGCGGCTGTTGCGGCAGCAGATCTGGTCATGATTTTGACGCCTGATGAATTCCAAGGTCAGTTGTACAAAGCTGAAATTGAGCCGAATATCAAGCAGGGTGCGACGCTTGCATTTGCGCATGGCTTCTCTATTCATTACAACCAAGTAGAGCCGCGTAAAGATTTAGACGTAATCATGATTGCGCCGAAAGCGCCAGGTCATACTGTGCGTTCTGAGTTTGTTAAGGGTGGCGGTATTCCTGATCTGGTTGCGATTTTCCAAGATGCATCCGGTAATGCGAAGAACGTTGCACTGTCTTATGCCGCAGGTGTAGGTGGTGGTAGAACAGGTATCATCGAAACGACCTTTAAAGACGAGACAGAAACCGATTTATTTGGTGAGCAAGCTGTACTGTGCGGTGGTTGCGTTGAGTTGGTTAAAATGGGCTTTGAAACCCTGGTTGAAGCTGGCTATGCTCCAGAAATGGCGTATTTTGAGTGTCTGCATGAGCTGAAATTGATCGTTGACCTCATGTACGAAGGCGGTATCGCTAACATGAACTACTCCATCTCTAACAATGCAGAGTATGGTGAGTATGTAACGGGTCCTGAAGTCATTAATGAGCAATCACGTGAAGCTATGCGTAATGCTTTGAAGCGTATCCAGAATGGTGAATACGCTAAAATGTTCATTTCAGAAGGTGCGACCAACTATCCTTCTATGACTGCACGTCGTCGTAATAATGCCGCTCATCCAATCGAGCAGGTTGGTGGTAAGTTACGTGAAATGATGCCTTGGATTACAGCGAACCAATTGGTTGATAAGTCTAAGAACTAATTGCGATTCAGCTATAAAAAAACCCGCATTTGCGGGTTTTTTTATAGCCAGAGTAAAAGTATATCTAGGCTGTGAGGGGTAAAGGCGTTAGTCTTGAGGTGTTACCAACTCAATGGAGGGAGCATATGCAAGCGATTAAATTGAACATGGCATTGCAGGGTGGAGGTGCCCACGGTGCTTTTACTTGGGGTGTTCTGGATCGATTACTTGAAATGGAATTGCTGTGCTTCGACAGTATTAGTGGAACCAGTGCCGGTGCGATGAATGCAATCGCATTGGTGCAGGGTTGGTTGGAAGGTGGTGCCGTCGGTGCGAGAGAAAAGCTGAGTCAGTTTTGGTATGGTATAGCTACTCCAGACTTGCTAACTCAGCCCAAGCACGTTGAATGGTGGCGAAATTTGAGTCAGCATTTATCGCCTTATGACCTTAATCCCTTTGATATAAATCCACTTAAAGACTTGTTGGAATCCCAAGTGGATTTTGAGCGGATACGCTCGCAAAAAGAGATAAAACTCTATATCGCTGCAACGCATGTGCAAACAGGGGGCGCTAGAGTTTTCCGAGAGCATGAATTACAAGTCGAATGCTTACTGGCTTCGGCGTGTTTGCCGACCCTTCATAAGGCGGTTGAAATAAACGGCGACTATTTCTGGGATGGCGGGTTCTCGGCCAATCCAATGATTCGTTCGTTGATAAGAGATACCTCGACGGCTGATCTGCTGATTATCTTGTTGCAACCGCTGGTGCGCAATGATGTGCCTGTTACAGCTAAGGCGATTCAAGAGAGAATGCATGAAATCATGTTCCAATCGTCATTTGTCGGAGAAATCTCTGATGCGATGGAGCATATTGACCATCTTAAGCAAGTGCCTTGGCTGCTAGGTAAAGAAGAGAAGCGCTGGCGGCAAGCGCGTTTTCATCTCATTGAGCCCGACGAATTGTTGGTCTCTATGGAATCAATTTCAAAATTTGATACTCGAAAGAGCTTCCTTGAAAGTTTGCGCGATCGAGGAAGGATGCAAGCGGATGTCTGGTTAAGTCAAAATCAACATAAAATTGGGGTTGTTTCCAGTTGGGCGCGTTAATAGAGAGTTCGGAAAACTTGCGCGGGCACGATCATTTTTATGTGTTTTGCTAAGATTAGAGTGTCGAGCAGACACAGTTTGAGTGTTTGTGATTAACTGAAGTAGAATGCATTTAAATTTCATGTAAATAGCAGGATGTATATGACAGACAACCACAAAAAGCCAGAGCAGGAAGATGAGTTGTTAGCTGCTGGTTGTGAGCAAGAAAAGGCGCGCCCTCCTAAAGGGGTGTATCTATTGCCAAATTTATTTACAACGGGCGCCCTTTTTTCTGGTTTTTATGCCGTTATAGCATCGATGAATGGCCAATTTGAAGCAGCTGCCATTGCGATATTTGTGGCAATGCTCTTTGATGGCTTGGATGGGCGTGTTGCGCGCATGACAAATACGCAGAGTGCATTCGGTGCTGAGTATGATTCGTTAGCGGATATGGTTTCTTTTGGAGTTGCACCCGCATTGGTTGCCTTTACTTGGGCCTTGGATGATCTGGGTAAGTTGGGTTGGTTTGCAGCGTTCATTTATGTGGCTGGGACCGCGCTGAGGTTGGCGCGATTTAATACGCAAATAGGTTCTGTTGATAAACGTTACTTTATTGGTTTGCCAAGCCCTGCTGCAGCTGCAGCGGTTGCCGGGCTTATATGGGTATGCACGGTCTTTGAATTTTCAGCTGAGGATTTTTCAGTGATTATTGCGGCTTATGTAGGCTTGGCTGGCGTGCTGATGGTAAGTAATGTGTTGTACTACAGCTTTAAGGATGTTGATCTAAAAGGTAAAGTTCCTTTTGTTATATTGGCGGCCATTGTGCTGGCTATCGCCGTGATATCAATTAGCCCGCCCGTTTTTCTGTGGTTGTTGTTTGTGGTTTATGCCTTGTCTGGTCCAGTGCTATGGGTGTTAAGGCGTAAGAGGTATTTGTCTAAATAACGAGAGTTTTAAATAAAAATTTAAAAAGTAGTTGACCTCTCCCAAAAACCTCTTTAATATTCGCGCCTCGCTTGAGAGATAAGCCCTTCCGGGGGAAAGTCACTGAAGCGGGGCTTCTTTTTAAGTGTTTGATTCAAATGCAGATTAAGAAGTGGTTGGTGGTTTTTCAGGTAGATGTTTCGAGAAAATGATTTAAAAATTCTTGAAAATAAAGCTTGACACTGACGAGGGGTTCGGTAGAATACGCACCTCGCTTGAGACGACTCAAAACACCGAGTTGCCCAAGACGCTCTTTAAAAAATTAATCAGGTAATGCGTGTGGGCGCTTGTTCAGGTTAGGCATTAAAGCTTAATCAAAAACAAGCAACCTATATGTGAATTCATTTAGATGTACGTTTTT
>NZ_VYTY01000007.1 GCF_009821115.1 Nitrincola alkalisediminis
CCAGTGTTGAGCGCGTAGAGTCTGTGTTTGAAAGCGCAGATGTTAGCTTTAGCCATGAAGCCTTGGCAAAATCTGATCGCCCCGAATTGACGGCGGCCAGCATTGTTGTATCGGGCGGACGTGGCTTAGGCAATGGCGAGAATTTCGACATGCTGTACAAGGTGGCCGATAAACTGGGTGCGGCTGTGGGTGCTTCGCGTGCAGCAGTGGATGCCGGTTACGTTCCCAACGATATGCAGGTGGGGCAGACGGGTAAGTTGGTCGCGCCGGATCTGTACATTGCGGTGGGTATTTCGGGTGCGATTCAGCACTTAGCCGGGATGAAGGATTCAAAAGTGATCGTAGCGATCAATAAAGATGAAGAAGCCCCGATATTCCAAGTGGCCGATTATGGACTGGTGGCGGATCTGTTTGAGGCTGTTCCCGAGTTAGAGAGTGCTATAAGTTAAGTGATTTGCAAGTCTATTATCTGCCCGGCATCTAAGTGACTTATGGCCCTGTAAACCATGAAGATGCCGTTTGTCCGTCACGGGTTCTATCCGTGGCGGAATTTTTAGCTCAGTGCATCAATCGTTAAAAGACACTGTTTTAGGTGTTTGATCATCAGTGCCATGTCTTCAAATGACGTGCCAGTGAAACCCAAGACAAAGCCTTGTAAAACCTTTGAGGGGATGCATCGTGCATTGGGTGCATAATGTGAAGATAAAGATGAGAGCATAATCTGTTGCTTGAATAGTTCAACCGCAATGTGTTGATCCCAGAATATTGGTCGTTTTTTTTCCAACCAGTCTGTCTTGAAATGAAGCGTAAGATGCATTCCACCTAATGGATTGGTCCAATTAAACCAAATGGTTAGGTTGTCTTCTACAAGTGATACTAGATGATCACGTTTATGTCGATAATGACGCCGCATTCGATTCAAATGACGACCAAACGCTCGGCTGAGCATAAAGTCCTCGAGGGCGGGTTGAGTTGAAAGCGAAACCGTGCCAGCGATAGAGGTTTGCACTTGGCTGATGACGCGACAATGGGGTAGAGGGGCAATGACAAAGCTTAAGCGCAAGCCTCTGAATAGCACTTTAGAAAAGCTTCCCATAAAAAATATGCGATTCATCCTATCCATCTGCATCAGTGGAACGCCGGAGTGTCCTTGATAGACAAACTCATTGTCGTAGTCGTCCTCAATAATCCACAAGGGGTATTGTTCCATCTGTTTAAACCACTCATCACGTCTTTGCGACGACATCGACGTGCCCAGTGGATATTGGCGATTGGGTGTCAATACACACACGGAGGTTTGCTCGGATCTGGGTGGAGGGCGTGTTCCATCGGCATCAATGGGTAAGAAACGCACAGGGGCTTTTAAGCCTTGAAAAGCATTGATGAGCGGAGGATAGGTTGGATTTTCCAGCCAAAAGGTCGCTTTCGGGGCTAGGTGCCTGAGAGTTTGCTGCAGTAAGTGCAAAGAGTCACGGCTACCAGCGGTTAAAAAAACTTGGTCTGCACAGATAGTGAGACCTCGGAGTTGATAAAGATAGTCCGCAATCGCGTGTTTTAGTCTGGGTAAGCCCTGCCAGTACTCACCCTTTAGAACCGATGGATCGGGGTTAAGCCAGCTTCTGCGCATGCTTTTTGCCCACTCCTTGACAGGAAAAACCTCAATGTCGATGCCTGAGTCAAAGCGTTTTGTTTTTAAGGCTGGGCTGGGCGTTGGGCACGGGCGTTCTGGGCTGTGCAGCTGTGAATTCGCCGTTTGCGCAATGAACACGCCTTTTTTGGGCTCGCTCACCAAAATCCCTTCAGCCAGCAATTGATCGTAGGCTTGGCTCACCGTGCTACGAGAGATGCCTAATGCCGAGGCTAACGCACGAGAAGAGGGCAGTCGGCTGCCAGTGGTCAAGCGTTGAGACTGCACGGCGGATTTGATTTGATGGATCAACTGCAGGTAGAGCTTACCCTCATCTGGATTGATTGAAAGCGTTAAGCTGCTAAGTGAGGTGTCCATATGAGGTGTCCATTAATCTGGCCTGTATAAAAAAGTAAAAACTGGATATTTTTATACTAGCCAGATCGCCCTAGGATAGCACTATCTTTTTTGAGTGGATGGAGTTCATGCAATGCAATCAAATCTAGCCGTAACAGATAAAACACGAGTAAAGCGGGGGCCAAAGCGTGCCGATTATTCGATTGAGCGCATACATCAGATTATAGATGCGTCTCTGCTGTGCCATGTGTCTCAGTGTGTAGAGGGTCAGCCGTTTATTACACCGACTTGCCACTGGCGTCAGGGGGATTATCTATATTGGCACGGGCATAGTCACGCCCGAAATCTGTCCGTAGGACAGCCTGTTGCCGTTAATATCTGCCAACTCGATGGGTTGGTGATGGCGAGGTCGGCCTTTCATCATTCGATTAATTATCGCTCGGTCACACTGTTTGGCATTCCTGAGCTTGTGACCGACAAACAAGAGCAAACAGAGTCCCTGCGCTGGTTTGTTGATAAAATATCTCCCGAGCGTTGGGCACAGTTAAGACCAATGACTGAAACAGAATTAAAAGCTACAGGGATTGTTCGACTTAAAATCCAAGAGGCATCCTGTAAAGTCAGGGCTGCGCCACCCGTTGACGATGCTGACGATTATGAATGGCCTGTTTGGGCGGGCGTCATTCCGTTAGAAAAACGCTGGGGAGTCATGGAGCAAGACCCGGTGCAATCGGTTGACTATCCAGAACCGAAGTTGTCTGATGCCTTTTAATTTGTGTTGAAAGCTTAGAGTTAAATCAACAATGTGCATCCGTTGCATGACTGGCTGCGGATGCGTTTATTCTGACTATCCCGTCCTGTATTTTCTGAGGAAAATTTATGCGTCGAATAGCAGTAGGTAGGTTATGGCTCAATAAGCCATACAATTGTACTAAACAAACATTTGTTCTTGATTTGTGACGTGATTCATATTAAAAAGTGCGACTGTGAATTAACGTCGCACGAACTCAATCAGGGCTTTATCTGGATAATGTGTTGCAGATAAGGGGGTTGGGCTTAAGGAATGCACCGCGTGCGTTATGGATAAACTGGATCATTGGATATGATTGTAATACAAGGAGCGGGGATCGCAGGGCTTACCTTAGCTGCGCTTCTCGAAAAAGCAGGCCAAGAATATTGCGTTGTTGAACGTGCTGAAGTTCTCAATACCATTGGTACGGGCTTGCTGCTGCAACCCAATGCGCAAGCTGTCTTGTCAGAACTGGGCTTATTGCGTGAAATGCTACAGCTCAGCACATGTGTTGAATCAATGAGCTTAGGGGCTTGTCATCGACCCGCTGTGATTCGGTGGGGAAATGACTTTGCCTTAGGTGTTCATCGTGGTGATTTGCACAGTTTGCTGTTGAGTTTGATTCCAGCATCTAAAATTTTTCTATCGACCTCCATCGTCGATTGGAAAGAGCACCCCTTGGGTGTCGAGGTTAAACTCAGTGATCATCAGCGATTGGTGGCAACTCACTTAATTGGCGCAGACGGATTGCGCTCTTCGATCCGTCACACCTGTTATACCTCACAAGAATATCGGTACAGCGGTCAATGGTGCTGGCGAACGGTTATTAACGCTAAACCCTTTGAGGATCGGGCCATCGAGCTGTTTAAAGGCAGCTATCGTTTAGGGGCTATTCCGATTGGATGTCAACAGACCTATGTCTATTGGGTAAGCAGTCATTTAGAACAAGACCCCGTTGAGCAGTTTGTTCCAGACCAAACAAGGCTGTGCTTGTTTGGTGAAAAAGGAGAGCAGTTGGCTTCATATCTGACCCCTGATTTGCTCTGGCTCTGTCATCCTTTGTGTGATCGTGCTGTTCGTTGGGGGAAGAAAAAGGTGATTCTGATTGGCGATGCTGCACACCCCGTGACCCCTAACTTAGGGCAGGGCGCTGCGTTGGGAATGGAAGATGCGTGGTGTTTGTATCGGTTATTGACTCAAAAACAAGCGAGTGCAGAGGCCTTGAAGCGCATGCGTCATGGTCGGGTTAAGTCTGTGCGTCGACTCTCGTGGTGGGCAGGTAAATTTGCCCATCTTGAAAATCCTGTAGCCGTCAAACTTCGGGATATCACTCTGCGCTGCGTTCCTGAACAGATGATTGCTAAAACTCAGCTGCGCTTTGCCGAAGGGTTTAGTCAGGGGATGTACCGGATTTAAGTCGAAAGGCGTATTGATACAAAAAAACCGTTGGATTCCTTGAACAAATTTCAATTTCTGGTATTGTTCTGGTCAAATCTTAACCGCTGATTTAATTGCAACTTGCTGGCGGTATATAAATGAGCTAAAGCGCGTTCCGCTTCGTTTACCGCTTGCTCGTCAATTATACCTCCTGGCGTGTTTATATTTTTAGTCGTGTGCGGTGCTTATGTGACTAGGAGGAAACCGATGGAAAGTCTCAATCACGTTTACTTTCAGGCCTATTCAGGGCAGGGCTGTGTATCTCAACGCCAATCGAGCTATCGTATTTTTTTACGCGCGCACCTCAGAGCGGGTGTAAGTGCGGAACTGCATTCCCTTCGTATAGAAGTGACAGATCAACTGCCCAGTCTTGAAGAGTTGGAGTTTGAGCGTCATGTCGAGCCCCTGCGTCGTCGCTTTCAGTTGCGCATGGAGCAAGCCTATCAAAATCAAGTGCGTCATGTTGAGGTCGAGATTCAATACTATCCATTTGATGCTGCACAATCGAAAACGAATCCTCCTGTTTCTGCAATGCGGGCCTAGGCCGTCTGTTTTACTGACCCATTTTCTGTGTACGTCTTCCTGAAGGTGCTCAGCGAGCTTTTTATCGCTCTCACATTTGATCGATAAAATTTTAACGCGAAGCCTTGATCAATCGTCATTTATCTATTAATGTATATACAAATATATACATTATGTATTTCGAGTTTTATAACGACTTACAGAGAGATAAAACATGGTTGACCTCAGCGCCTGCGACAGGGTTTGGATTAACGCCACTCTTGCAACCCAAAGCATTGACTCGACAGAGCCCTATGGTGTTCTGAATGACGCTTTAATTGGTGTGCGAGAGGGTCGAATTACCCATATTGAGTCCATGTCCAACCTTGATGTCGAAGCATTGCAAGGACTGGATGTTCAGGATGTGCAAGGTCGCTGGATTACACCGGGTTTGATTGATGCGCACACGCATCTCGTCTATTCAGGCAGCCGTGCTAAAGAGTTTGAAATGCGCTTGCAAGGGGCTACTTATGAAGAAATTGCCAAGGCGGGTGGTGGAATTCTTTCAAGTGTCCAGCACACGCGTGTGGCCAGTTTTGAACAGTTGCTGGCCGAGTCTGTGCCGCGCTTGCAGGCATTGATGGCCGAAGGCGTGACCTGTGTCGAAATTAAGTCAGGTTATGGTCTGGATTTAGAAACAGAGCTCAAGCTTTTGAGAGTGGCACGGCACCTAGCTCAACTCTTTCCTGTGCGTATATCAACAACACTGTTAGCTGCCCATGCGCTGCCACCTGAATACAAAGATCGCTCAGATGCGTACATCGATTTTATCTGTGATGAGCTGTTACCTCTAGCTGTTGCTGAAGGGCTGGTTGATGCGGTTGACGTGTTCTGTGAGTCCATTGGTTTTAGTGCGGCACAGAGTGAGCGCCTGTTTCAAGCGGCCAACCGTTATGGTTTGGGTATTCATATTCATGCAGAGCAGCTATCCCAGCAACACGGAGCCGCACTTGCTGCGCGGTATGGGGCTTGGTCGGCTGATCATTTGGAATGGCTTGATGAAGAGGGTGTTGAAGCGATGAAGGCGGCCAAGACCCAAGCGACGCTGCTGCCAGGCGCCTTTTACTTCCTGCGAGAAACACGCCTGCCGCCGATTGATCTGTTGCGCACGCATCAAGTGCCCATGGTGGTGGCAACGGATCTAAACCCCGGTACATCTCCCTTTGCTTCCTTGCGTTTGGCGATGAATATGGCCTGTACTCTGTTTCGTTTAACGCCAGAAGAAGCCTTGGCGGGGGTTACACGCCACGCAGCGTCGGCACTGGGAATGGGGGAGAGTTTAGGCCAATTACGGCCCGGTTTCTTAGCTGACTTTGTGGTTTGGGATGTGCAGCATCCCGCCGATTTGGCCTATCAATGTGGGGTAAGAGCCGTGTATCAGCGTGTTTTTAATGGAGAGATTAGCCATGCATGAGTCCTTTATGAAAGAGGCGTGGTCTGGGCGTATCGATCGTGAAGAAGTGCCTGAGCTGTCACTGCGCTTGCATCAATGTGTCCAGCCCTTTGCACCTTCAGAGTCACCTTCCGCGGAGGGCGTTGTCGTCATCGGCTTTTGTTCAGATGAGGGAGTGAAGCGAAACCAAGGGCGCATCGGAGCCGCGCACGCGCCTAATCAATTGCGTCGTTTTTTGAGTCAATTGCCTTGGCAAACCAACCTGCCTGTATACGATGCAGGTAACATCGACTGCCAGGATGGGCAATTGGAAGCGGCACACCTGGCCTTGGCCGAGCAGGTCGCTCTTGTGTTAGCGCATCGAGGCTTTCCGTTTATTCTAGGGGGCGGGCATGAAGTGGCCTATGGTTCTTGGCTAGGTTTAGTGACCCATCTTGAGCGTTCAATCGCCGATCACTCCGTGCGACCTACAATCGGCATTATCAATTTTGATGCGCATTTTGACTTGCGAAAAGCCGAGCAGAGCAGTTCGGGCACACCTTTTTATCAAATCGCCGAGGCCTGTAACGCACGGAATATCGATTTTCATTACGCCTGTTTTGGTGTGAGTGAAACGGCCAATACGCTAGCGCTCTTCGAACGGGCGGATGCATTAAACGTATGCGTGCGTAAGGATAAAGCCCTGACGCTACTGGATCTGCCCTCCGCTCGTGCGCAATTGGCAAGCTTCATGAAGGATTGCGATCTGATTTATTTAACCATTGATTTGGATGTCTTTCCGGCAGCCGTCGCGCCAGGAGTGAGTGCGCCTGCACCACGCGGTGTGAGTCTTGAGGTTATCGAGTCGTTAATCGACGAGATTAAAGCAACAGGCAAGCTTGCCGTGGCAGACATCGCTGAATACAACCCTACCTATGATATCGACAACCACACAGCGCGTGTTGCGGCACGTCTGTTTTACACTATAACAAGAGGATAAGGCTAATGAACGCAAATCGACATGACCCCTCCCGTGTCATCAAAGCGCCTGTTGGGACAGAGCGTCAATGTAAAAGTTGGTTAACTGAAGCCGCGTTGCGCATGTTAATGAATAACTTGCATCCAGATGTCGCAGAGCGTCCTGAGGACTTGGTTGTGTATGGTGGTATTGGCCGTGCCGCACGTGATTGGGAATGCTTTGATAAAATTGTCGAGGTGCTAAAGCGCTTGGAAGACGATCAAACGCTGTTGGTGCAATCGGGCAAACCTGTTGGCGTGTTCCAAACTCACGCAGATGCACCGCGTGTCTTGATTGCAAACTCTAACCTGGTGCCGCATTGGGCCACTTGGGAGCACTTCAACGAGTTGGATCGCAAGGGGCTGATGATGTACGGCCAGATGACGGCCGGCTCTTGGATCTACATAGGCTCACAAGGGATAGTGCAAGGCACTTACGAAACCTTTGTCGCCATGGCTAAGCAGCATTATCAAGGTGACACACAAGGTCGTTGGGTGTTAACAGGCGGACTCGGAGGCATGGGCGGCGCTCAACCTTTGGCGGCGACCATGGCGGGTTTCCATTGCATTGCAGTTGAGTGTGATGAAACCCGAATCGACTTTAGAATCAGAACAGGCTATGTCGATAAAAAAGCCTATTCACTTGATGAAGCCTTGCAGCAACTTGAGGAAGCCAAACAATCCGGCGTACCCACTTCTATCGGGCTTTTAGGTAACTGCGCGGATATCTATCCCGAAATTGTTGAGCGTAACCTAATCCCTGATGTTGTGACCGATCAGACCAGTGCCCATGATCCGCTGAATGGCTATTTGCCAAAAGGTTGGACCTTGGAGCAAGCAAAGGCGTTGAGAGTAACCGATCCAAAAGCGGTTGTCGATGCGGCCAAAGAGTCGATGGCGATTCAAGTTAGAGCCATGCTGGCCTTGCAAGCAAAAGGTGCGCCCACCACTGACTATGGTAACAATATCCGTCAAATGGCCTTTGAAAAAGGCGTGGAGAATGCATTTGATTTCCCAGGGTTTGTGCCTGCGTATATTCGTCCTTTGTTCTGTCAAGGAATAGGGCCTTTCCGTTGGGCTGCCTTGTCTGGCGATCCTGAAGATATTTATAAAACCGACCAAAAAGTGAAGGAGTTGATCCCAGACGATCCGCATTTGCACAATTGGTTGGATATGGCACGCGAGCGCATTTCCTTTCAGGGCGTTCCTGCACGTATTTGCTGGGTAGGATTAAAAGACCGTGCGCGCTTGGCGCTGGCCTTTAATGAAATGGTCAAAACAGGCGAGTTAAAGGCGCCCATCGTGATCGGTCGTGACCATCTGGACTCAGGATCGGTTGCCAGTCCAAACCGTGAAACCGAGTCAATGCTCGATGGATCGGATGCTGTATCCGATTGGCCGTTGCTAAATGCGCTGTTGAATACCGCTGGCGGTGCCACCTGGGTTTCGTTGCACCATGGCGGTGGTGTTGGAATGGGCTTCAGTCAGCATTCGGGTGTTGTGATCGTGGCGGACGGAACAGATGCTGCGCATCGCCGTTTAGCTAGGGTTTTACGCAACGACCCAGGCACGGGCGTGATGCGTCATGCCGATGCTGGCTACGACATTGCTAAACAGTGCGCGCGGGAACAAGGGCTCGATCTGCCCATGTTGAACGATTAAGTCTAAGGCAGAGAGGGTGGTTTTCCCTCTCTTAGATAACCGAATAGGATAGAGACACCATGTTTAACTTAATGATTCAACCTGGAAAAATGACGCTGGCCGATTTGCGCCGCGTTAACCTTGAGCCTGTAAAACTGTCACTTGACCCCAGCTGTCGCGAGCTGATTGATCAAAGCCATGCCGCTGTTCAGCGGGTCATCGCTGAGGATCGTGTGGTTTATGGTATCAATACGGGGTTTGGTTTGCTGGCCAACACCCGCATCGAACCCAAAGACTTGGAGCTTTTGCAGCGCAGTATCGTTTTATCCCATGCGGCTGGCACTGGTAACATGATGGACGACTCTACGGTGCGTCTGATGATAGTCCTCAAAATCAACTCCTTGGCAAGAGGTTTCTCTGGCATTCGCAATGAGGTGATTGATGCGTTGATTCAGTTGGTCAATGCTGAAGTCTACCCCTGTGTTCCACAAAAAGGATCGGTGGGCGCGTCGGGGGATTTAGCACCCTTGGCACACATGAGCACTGTTTTATTGGGTGAGGGGGAAGTGCATTATCAAGGTCGCCGCATGAGTGGCGCGGAAGGCTTGGCAATTGCAGGGTTAAGTCCAATCACCCTTGCGCCCAAAGAAGGGTTGGCGCTGTTAAATGGCACACAAGCCTCGACTGCTTTTGCCTTGCAAGGCCTGTTTGCGGGAGAGGATTTGTTTGCCGCTGCTATTGTGGCGGGCACCTTCTCGGTTGAGGCGGCATTGGGCAGTCGCCGTCCTTTCGATGCCCGCATCCACGAGGTCAGAGGCCATCAAGAACAAATTGATACGGCCGCTGCCTACCGTTATTTGTTGGGTGAGTCGTCAGATGTGGGCAACTCCCATACCCAGTGTGAAAAAGTACAGGATCCGTATTCATTGCGTTGCCAGCCGCAAGTCATGGGTGCTTGTTTGCAGCAAATTCGTCACTCAGCTCGGGTATTGTTGACCGAAGCGAACGCTGTTTCTGATAATCCGCTGGTGTTTGCTGATCAGAATGAATTTATCTCTGGCGGTAATTTCCACGCAGAGCCCGTGGCGATGGCGGCGGATAACTTGGCACTGGCCTTGGCTGAAATCGGTGCGTTATCCGAGCGACGCATGGCGCTTTTGATTGACACCCATTTAAGCAAGTTGCCGCCGTTTTTGGTCAACAATGGCGGTGTTAACTCAGGTTTTATGATTGCGCAGGTGACGGCAGCCGCACTGGCATCCGAAAACAAGAGCATGGCGCATCCGGCTTCTGTTGATAGCATGCCGACCTCGGCGAATCAGGAAGACCATGTGTCAATGGCAACCTTTGCCGGACGTCGCTTGATTGAAATGGCCGACAACACCAGCGGAATACTGGCCATTGAAATGCTGTCGGCAGCTCAAGGGTTGGATTTCCGTGCCCCGTTAAAATCGAGCGAGCTCATTGAATCTGCAAAAGCCGTGCTGCGTGATCAGGTGAGCTTCTACGATAAAGATCGCTACTTTGCCCCTGATATTGAAAAAGCCAAGCAATTGGTCAAACAGGGTGCATTTAATGGCTACGCAACCCCCGGTTTGCTGCCAAGCTTTTAAGTCAGCGCTTATATCCAAGCGAGGTGGGTGTGCTATGGCATGCCCGCCTTTCTGTGTGTCTGAGACGTCTGTCGCAATTGTTTAAGAGGGGTATTGTCTTTACAATTTGAGCCCTTCGTTAAGTGGGATGAACTTGAGTGGATAGACAGCCGCGTTATCAGCAGATTAGACAATATATATCGGATGCTATTCGAGCTAAGCAGTTTGTGTCCGGTGATCGAATCCCCACAGAGGCCGCGTTGCAGGCTCAGTTCTCTGTCAGTCGCATGACCGTCAACAAAGCATTAAGGGATTTGGTGCAAGAAGGGCTGTTGGTGCGTTATCCAGGGCTGGGGACCTTTGTGTCAGATGCTAAGGCCGAGTCGCCTTTAACCGACATACGCAACATTGCCGAGGAGGTTCAACTAAGGGGGCATGTCTACTCCTGTGATGTGATCAAGCTCGAAGCAGTGTTGGCCTCTGAGTGGGTGGCCATGCGCTTGGGTGTTATGGCAGGCAGCCGCGTTTACCATTCCTTAATACTTCATAAAGAAAACTCAGTCCCGATCCAGCTTGAAGACCGCTATGTGTCGGCCGATCTTGTGCCCCATTATTTAGCGCAAGATTTTTTAGCGCAAACCCCCAATCAGTATCTGTCGGCCACCTGTCCAGCAACCGATATTGAGCATATCGTTGAAGCGGTCTTGCCAGATGAAAAGGTGCGGGCGTATCTGCAGGTGGACGCAACAATGCCATGCCTGCAAGTGAGCCGTCGGACTTGGTCGGGCGAGCGTTTGATCAGCTTTGCACTGTTGACGCACCCAGGCTCCAGTTATAAATTGCGCTCAGTGGTTCGGTTGGGCAAGGACTGAGCCCGCCTAACTGTTCAGTCACGGCTAGGGTGGTGAATCTGTTCAATGAACGATAAATTGCCATGCTTAGATGTTAAACTTTAATCCTTGTGCTGTGTCACAGTCACATACATCCGTATAACCCCATTTATTTTCAATGCGTCAGGGAGATCGCCATTATGTTAGAAAATGAAGTCACGCGCCTAGTCATTAAGCGTCATCCGTTCATTTACTTAGCGGGTTTAGTGCGTCTGTTTATTGCGATAGGGCTCTATTTGTTGTCGCAAAACGCCAACAGTGCACAGCCTTTTTGGGATAAATGGGCGGTCATTGAGTGGTACCGTGATACCGTGAGTGAGTACTTTGGTGCTGGCTTTGGCATACCCGCGCTCTGGGTGAGTCTTGCGATCTTGGCCGTCGCTGTTTGGTTTTTTATAAAAGCCATTGCCAAGTTGTTGCACCCGCTGACCCTAAGGGATGAGGTGACAAGCCATCGGTTGACGAGCCGTTCGGGTTTGCTGTTTCAACGTAAGCAGGAGTTGTATCTGCGCGCAGTTGATGGCGTTTTGTTGGAGCAAAGCTTAATAGGAAAGCTAATGAATACGGGGACACTGAAGGTGATAGGTCGTGGTGATAGTTCGATTACCTTGACGTATGTGTTGTATTACGATGAAACAAAAGACGCTTTTGATCATTTGCTGCTCAAGGAAGCGCCGATTTAATCCTCTTCTGAGCCTGTTCAGGCTCGCTTCTATCTAATCTCTATGAAGTAATCCTATCAAAGCCCAGATTCTCCTGGGCTTTTTTGCTTTTTCGTTAAAAATTAGGTAAGTTAAATAAGTGCTTTGCAATGCAATGTATTGTGAGGCTTGATATTAACGAAACCTAAGGTTGGCGAGTGAGCATAAAACTCGAAGTTAAACATCTATATAAAGTCTTTGGCGATGAGCCAGCAAAAGCCATCGAAATGGCAAAACAAGGCATGGGTAAAGACGAGATTTTTACCAAAACGGGCATGGCGCTCGGCGTAAAGGACGTCTCTCTCCAAATACATACGGGCGAAATTTTCGTCATTATGGGCTTGTCTGGTTCAGGAAAATCCACTCTGGTACGTTTGCTTAACCGTCTGATAGAGCCCAGCGCGGGCCAAGTGCTGCTTGATGGTGACGATATTGCCGCCATGTCTGACGAGGCGTTGCGTAACGTTCGACTCAAAAAAATCAGCATGGTGTTTCAGTCCTTTGCACTGATGCCGCATTTGTCTGTCTTGGAAAACACAGCGTTTGGTTTGGAGCTCGCAGGTATTTCGGTTAGCGAGCGCCATGAAAAAGCCCTGCAGGCTTTGCAGCAGGTCGGGCTCGAGGCGCATCAGCATGCGTATCCTGATGAGTTGTCGGGTGGAATGCAGCAGCGCGTAGGGTTGGCACGTGCGTTGGCAATCGACCCGGAAGTACTATTGATGGACGAAGCCTTTTCGGCACTGGACCCACTGATTCGCACAGGTATGCAGGATGAGTTGGTTCAACTGCAAGCCAAGTATCAGCGCACCATTGTCTTTATTTCGCATGATCTGGACGAAGCCATGCGCATAGGGGATCGAATCGCCATTATGCAAGGCGGCGAGGTGGTTCAGGTCGGAACCCCTGATGATATCTTGCATAATCCTGCGAATGATTATGTTCGATCCTTTTTCCAAGGGGTGAATGTGTCTCAGGTGTTTACCGCCAAAGACATTTGCCGTCGCAAGCAATCGACCATTATCCGCAAAACCCTCGAAGGCGGTGTCGTGGCGGCGATTGCACAATTACAAGAAGCAGATCGAGACTTCGGTTATGTCGTGGATAAAGAGGGGCGTTTTGAAGGTATTGTAAGCCTTGCCTCGCTTTGGTCGGCTGAAAAATCAGGTAAGTCACTCATGGCTGCGTGTTTATTGGATTTGCCGACAGTTAACGCCGACGCGTCATTAAGTGAAATTATTTCCGTTATTGCGCAAGCACCCTGTGCCGTGCCAGTTGTCGATGATCACCAACAATACCTAGGTCTGATTACCCGAGCGCAGTTATTGCAGGCGCTGGATAGAGAAGAGGGCACGAATCCATGACCACCACTACCGAAACTGCAGATCCTTGGTCAAGCGCAGCACCTCCGGCAGACAGATCCATGGCCTCAGACCCTTGGGGGAATGCCCCCAGTGCGGATGCGCAAGCGTCTGGGTCAAGCTGGTTGACTGCATCCAGCGAGCAGGCACCCATCACCAATACATGGCTTGATCCCTTCCAGGTGGAATGGTTTGATTTGCGCGGCATCGTGAACACGGGTGTGAAGCACCTCGTCGAAAATTTTCGAGGGTTTTTTGATGTTGCAAAGCAACCTGTTGATTGGATGCTTGAAATTTTCACGCTCGCGCTGACCAGTGCCCATCCATTTGTGGTGATCGCGCTCTTTGCACTGGTGTGTTGGCAGGTGTCTGGCTGGCGCTTGGCGCTGGGCGGCATTGTGTCCTTGGTGTTTTTGGGTGCCATGAGTGTCTGGGATGAGTCCATGATCACCTTGGCCTTGGTGCTGACCTCTGTTTTCTTCTGTCTTTTGATTGGGATTCCTACAGGAATCTTAATGTCACGCAGTGAAGGTTTCGCGCGTGCGTTGCGGCCGATTTTGGATGCGATGCAGACCACGCCTGCTTTTGTGTATTTGGTGCCCATTGTTATGCTGTTTGGTATTGGGCGCGTGCCGGGCGTCATCGTCACCATTATCTTTGCCATGCCGCCGCTTATTCGCTTAACCCATTTAGGTATTAAGCAGGTGCCGGCCGACTTGATTGAGGCCTCGCGGGCATTTGGCGCCAGTCGTCGTCAAATTCTTTACCGTGTGCAATTGCCTTTGGCCGTGCCCACAATCATGGCGGGGGTGAATCAAACCCTGATGCTGTCGTTATCGATGGTGGTTATTGCGTCGATGATTGCCGTGCCGGGTTTGGGCTTAATGGTATTGCGGGGCATAGGTCGACTGGATGTTGGTCTTGCGACGGTGGGTGGGCTCGGAATCGTTATGTTGGCCATCCTGCTGGATCGCATGACACAGTCTCTCGGACGAGACGCGCGTGAGCGCGGAACACGACACTGGTATGAATCAGGCCCTATCGGTTGGATTTATCGCCAATTCAAAACCCAGTCTAAAAACTAGGTATTATCAAACTCCCAAGGAGAATAGAATGCTAAGTAAACGAACCCAACATACCTTGTTATTCACCAGTCTGTTGAGCGTTTCTGGCTTTGCAATGGCTCAGCCGGGCAGTGGTGTAAGTGTTCAAGCTGTTCACAGCCCTATTGCGGAAGAAGCCTTTCAAACGGTCATCGTGAACGAAGCGCTAAAAGCCTTAGGCTATGATGTTAAGCCGATTCAAGAAGTCGACTACAGCGCCGGCTATACAGCCATTGCAAATGGTGACGCGACCTACACCGCCGTCAACTGGTTTCCTTTGCACAATACAATGTATGAAAATGCTGGCAGTGATGATGCGTTTTACCGTGCAGGGCATTATGTAGAAGGTGCGGCACAAGGCTATTTGATCGATAAGAAAACCGCCGATGCGCACAACATCACCAATATCGCCGATTTTGCCAAGCCAGAAATTAGAGCTTTGTTTGACAACAATGGTGATGGAAAAGCCGACTTAACGGGCTGTCAGGCGGGTTGGGGTTGTGAAGGGGTGATCGAGCATCATTTAGATGCGTATGATCTCCGAGACAAAATCAACCATAATCAAGGCTCCTATGCGGCGATTATCTCCGATACCATCACGCGTTATGAGCAAGGCGAGCCGATTTTTTATTACACCTGGACGCCTTATTGGGTATCGGGCATTCTTGTTCCGGGTACCGATGTTGTTTGGTTAGAGGTGCCTTTCTCGGCAAACCCAAATGATACTGACACCGAGTTGCCGAATGGTCGTAACTACGGCTTCGATATTAACTCGATGCGTATCGTTGCGAACAAAGCCTGGGCCGAAGCCAACCCTGCCGCTGCGAAGCTGTTTGAGGTGATGAGTCTGCCTGTGAATGATGTCAGCGCACAGAATATGCTGGTTCGTAATGGCGAAGACAGCCCTGCACAAATTGAGCGTCATGCGCAGTCATGGATTGCAGCACATCAATCGACGTTTGATGCCTGGGTTGATGCCGCGCGTGCGGCTGCAAACTAATTCATTTCGGTTGTCATGTTAATGTCATATAAAAACCCTAGCCTAGTGCTAGGGTTTTTTATGCATGAATTGAGAGTTTTCCTCGAAGAATAGAAAGCTTTCCACTATAATCGCGCGTTTTATTGGCTGTAGGGCTATCCGTCTACTGACCAGATTACAGGGTACGAGGAGCTGACATGATCAAAACCCCCTATTACCTTATCGATAAGGCAAGTTTATTGCGCAATCTGGAAAAGATCGCGTATGTGCGTGAGCATTCCGGTGCAAAGGCGCTGTTGGCGTTGAAATGTTTCGCGACTTGGTCGGTTTTTGATCTGATGCGCGAGTACATGGACGGCACGACCTCGTCGTCACTGTTTGAAGTGCGCTTAGGCAAAGAAAAGTTTGGTAAAGAAACGCATGCCTACAGTGTGGCTTATTCTGATGATGAAATAGAGCAGGTTTTGGCGTGCTCTGACAAGATTATTTTTAATTCTATCAGTCAGTTACAGCGCTTTTCTGAAGCGTCTTCTAATCATGTGCGTGGCCTGCGGGTGAATCCGCGTGTCAGCACGTCTGAATTTATTATTGCTGACCCGGCACGGCCATTTAGCCGTTTGGGTGAGTGGGATCCTGTCAAAATCGAAGGCGTGATCGATCAGATCTCTGGCTTCATGTTCCACAATAACTGCGAAAATGACGACTTTAATCGCTTTGATGAAATGCTGACGCAAATTGAAACAACGTTTGGTCATCTTTTGCATCAAGTTGAGTGGGTGAGCTTGGGCGGTGGCATTCACTTTACGGGTGAGGGCTATCCTGTTGATGCCTTTTGCGCACGCTTAAAGCAGTTTGCACAAACCTTCGGTGTGCAGGTGTATTTAGAGCCGGGTGAAGCGGCCATTACTTTATCGACCACTTTGGAAGTCACGGTGCTTGATACGTTGTTTAATGGTAAGAACCTGGCGGTGGTGGACAGCTCCATCGAAGCACATATGTTAGATTTATTGATTTACCAGCAAAGCGCCAAGATGGCCCCCTGTGAAGGTGAGCACGAGTACATGGTGTGCGGTAAGTCCTGCTTGGCGGGTGATATTTTTGGTACGTTTAGATTTGATGCGCCGCTGAAAGCGGGTGATCGTTTATCTTTTATCGATGCCGCTGGTTACACAATGGTGAAAAAGAATTGGTTTAATGGCGTGCAAATGCCATCAATCGCAGTACGCCAGTTGGATGGCCGCGTTGAGCTGATCAGGGAGTTTACCTTCGACGACTTTGTCCAGAACCTCTCTTAATTATTAAGAGGGGTAAATTGTTCGGCCCATGTTAAAAAGTGGAGTTGAGGAAAGAAATGAAAAAAAATGTTCTGATTATTGGTGCTGGAGGTGTGGCCCAAGTAGTGGCTCATAAATGTGCGCAACATAACGATATTTTGGGAAATATAGCGATTGCTTCCCGAAACATTGAAAAATGTGAGCATATTATTGCCAGTGTGTTAGAAAAGGGCAGCATGAAAGTGCAGGGTAGTCTTAACGCCTATGCTTTAAACGCATTGGATATTGAAGCGACTAAGGCGCTGATTGTAGAGACTGAGTCTCAACTGGTCATCAATGTCGGATCGGCTTTCATCAACATGTCTGTGCTGAGTGCCTGTATTGATACAGGGGCTGCGTACCTGGACACGGCGATTCATGAAGATCCTGCAAAAATCTGTGAAACACCCCCTTGGTATGCCAACTACGAATGGAAGCGTCGTGATCTGTGTAAAGAGAAGGGCGTTACGGCTATTTTGGGTGTGGGTTTTGATCCGGGTGTTGTCAATGCCTATGCGGCATTGGCGGATCGTGAATATTTCGACTCGATTGATTCCATCGATATCATCGATATCAATGCGGGCAGTCATGGGCGTTATTTTGCGACCAACTTTGATCCTGAAATAAACTTCCGCGAGTTTACAGGTCAGGTTTGGTCTTGGCAGAACAACGAGTGGACTTCAAATAAAATGTTTGAAGTGAAGCGTACGGATGATCTTCCGGTGGTAGGGGTGCAAACCTCTTACATGACTGGGCATGATGAAGTGCATTCTTTGTCCGCGAATTTGAAGGTGCCGAATGTGCGCTTTTGGATGGGCTTTGGTGAGCATTACATTAATGTCTTTACCGTATTGAACAATTTAGGTCTTTTGTCGGAGCAACCGGTTGTGACGGCTGAGGGCTTAGAGGTTGTGCCTTTAAAGGTGGTTAAGGCGGTGTTGCCGGATCCTTCTTCCTTGGCACCGGATTACACAGGTAAAACCTGTATTGGTGATTTGGTGAAGGGTAAAAAGGACGGTCAGGATAAAGAGGTCTTTATCTATAACGTGGCCGATCATAAAGTTGCCTACGATGAAGTGGGTAGCCAAGGGATTTCGTACACGGCGGGTGTTCCTGCTGTTGCGGCTGCAATTCTGGTTGCCAAGGGTGATTGGGATGTGAGCACCATGGTGAACGTTGAGGAGTTGCCTCCGCAGCCTTTCTTGCAGTTGCTGAACGAGATGGGCTTGCCCACGCGTATCCGTGATGAGCAGGGTGATCGTGATTTAACGTTTAATTAAGTTTTGTGTTTGATAAAAAAACCAGCTTTTTAATCGAAGCTGGTTTTTTTGTTTTTTAAGTAATTAAGCAAGGTTCTTTTTCAAGGGCGTGTATAATGGCGTTATCTTGAATGAAGAGTATCCATAGAGCGTCATGAGTCGAATTAACTGGTTTCCTGGCCACATGCATAAAGCCCGCAAAGAAATTGCAGAGGTGATGGATGAGGTCGATGTTGTAATTGAAGTGTTGGATGCGCGTTTGCCGCGCTCTAGCGAAAACCCCTTGGTGGAAACGCTACGCAAGGGTAAGCCAGTGCTTAAGTTGTTGAATAAGCAAGATTTAGCGGACCCAATGGTCACTGATGATTGGTTGGCGTATTTTAATGATCAAGAGGGCATCAAGGCGATTAGTCTTGATCAGGGTGATCATGCGTTAATTAAGCGCATTAGCAGTTTGTGTAAGTCGTTGGTGCCTGCGCGTGCGAAGGCGGATCGGCCAGTACGTGCGATGATCATGGGGATTCCGAATGTGGGGAAGTCCACGTTATTGAATGCCATGATGGGGCGTAAATTGGCGAAGGTGGGCAATGAGCCGGCGATTACGCGTCATCAGAAGCGTTATACAGTGCAGGATGGTATGGCGTTGTCAGATACGCCGGGCATTCTTTGGCCTAAGATTGAGGATATCGATTCGGGTTATCTTTTGGCGGTGAGTGGTGCCATTAAGGACACGGCCATTGAGCATGAGTTGGTGGCGGCGTTTGCGGCTGAGTTTATGGCGAACCATTATGCGGGTCGTTTGATGGGCCGTTATAAGATCACTGATTTGCCTGATACGGCGGATCAAATTTTGGATGAGATCGGTCGAAAGCGTGGTTGTTTGCGACCAGGAGGGGTGGTGGATCGACATAAAGCCTCCGAAATTTTAATTAACGAAATGCGTGGCGGAAAACTGGGTCGTATCAGTTTTGAAACCCCCGCTGAGTGGCAAGAGAAAGAAGAAGCGGCACGATTGGCTGCACTTGAGGCCGCTGAAGAAAACACAGAAGGTAAACTATGACACGCGAAAAGAAACGACGCAGCGCAGTACATCAAGACGAGTTGGTTTTTACCCCTCGCAAGCAGGAGCGCTTGGCTGATCCCGAAAGTTACGAGAGTCGTCGTAGCAAGGCGATCAAGGAGCGTAAGAAGCAGGCTTCAGTGTATGAGAAGGCACGTTTAGAGGCTGAGAAAGAGGCGAAGGCGGCAGCGGCGGGTCGCCGTGGGGCGCATAATACGGGGCCATTGGCGGATAAGATTCGTCGTTTGAATCAGCAAAAACGTAAAGCCGCTGAGCGCGATGCGCAAGCGGCTCCGGATGAGTCTGCTAGCTAAGTACCTGCTGTATCCAGCGTGCCAATTCAGAGGGCGGTAAAGCCCCTGATAGGCGCGCGATTTCTTTTCCCTGCTTAAACATCACTAATGTCGGAATGCTGCGTATCCCAAAACGAGATCCTAGCATGGGTTCGGCTTCGGTATCGACTTTCACACAGCGTAATCCCGGTTCTTCATGTTTGGCTGCTTGTTCAAAGATCGGTGCAAATTGACGACAGGGGCCACACCAGGGTGCCCAGAAGTCGACGAGTACGGGTAAGTCTGCACTGATGTGTGCATCAAAATTCTGGCTGTTGAGATTTAAGGGTTTGCCTTCGAAGAGTGCTTGTTTGCAGGCGCCGCAGTTGGGTGCGTCGTTAAGACGTGAGGCGGGCAGTTTGTTTTTTCGATGGCAGTGGGGGCAGGTGACCACGTAGGCTTCAGACATAGTGTTTCTCAAAATTTGTGGTTAAGACTTACCTTGGTAGGGTGCGTTGGGTGTATTCATGTGCTCTGATATAGGGGTGATGTGGGAAATTACAAGGGTTGGGGTGGAAAGTCTTGCTCATTGGTGGGGCGGATGTTGGGAGGTTTTGGAGCAGGGGGCCGAGGTGTGTCATCACCACTCCAGACACGGCGTGAATCCATCCCTGGAGCCTCACTGTCGCCATCCATGGCGACAGATGGTCTTGAGTGGCGACAACACACCTCTTCCGTTGAGCGTATCGGTGTTTTCTGGATTTTTGATTAGGGTGTGCTTAAATGCATTGGGGGTAGATGCTTGGCCTTTGGTATTGATTATATATTTTGTATGGTTATTTTTGATTAACTGTATTAGGATCAAATGATTGATAGCGTTTTTTTAGGGATGGGTGTTTGATATTTTGTTGGGATATTTGGATGCTGTGATGGATCACGGGTAGGGCGGTAGCGTGGGTTTTTATAAAGCAATCCACGAAGATATCGGTCTTAGTAATATGGGGATTAGCAGACACCAATTGTTTAAAGTGTGCCTGAAAGATCCTGACGAAATGGATACAGCAAGCGCTTCTAGCAGGGTATTTCAGCGTGCGCCGACCTGCACTGACTGGATAAGACACCGAATAAATAGTCCGAAAGGGAAGCAAGTCTATAGTCATCGTATGTCTGTTGTGGAGCCTGTGTTCGATAACATTGGCACTAATAAAAGATCAGTCGTTTTAGACTGCGATGTAAAAGCAAGGTTCAGGGGCAGTGGCAATTGTACTGTTAGGTGCATAATGTAGAGAAGTTAGTGAAATACGGTAGATTTGAGAGAATATGGCAGAAATCAGGATGAGATGGCACCTGAATGAGGGTCTGAAAGGCCAATTGGTTCAGACCTATAAAAGTTAAAGCTAAAAGGCCAGGGTAAATAAGTGATTGCTGATTGAGGTCAGTAATTGAAAATGAGTAATATAGCTCGGGTTCTGCTGGAAAAAACTTGTCAGAATTGGGTTTTTCTTCGGACTCGTTAGGAAGACGTATGTATACACTAGACTGTACTGATAAATTTGGTACGCAAAGGACATTCACTTACAACTCTGATGAAGATACCCTGCGGCACGAGACAACTTATACGGTGTACTCAGACCCTATGCCTCCATCCAATGAGTTTTTCCAGCTCACGGTAAAAGAGGTGGGAGGCGAGCTCCAGATAATTGCGATGTACCACAATCGTGAGCCTGCATATATAGCGAAGGGCATACCGGAAGCGCTTATAGTCGATATCGTAAGAAATACCGGAAAGACTGTAAGATCGAGCCCCGTGCAGGGAAACCCCGGCGAATTTCGAACATGTGATGCAACAAAAGTATGGGATCGTCTTGTAAGTAAGGGGCAAGCAACTTACTCGCAAAACGAAGATGTATATCGAACCTCCTAACAAGCTTTAAGGGTAAGATTGCCGACCAAGACATGATTAGCTTTCAAGGCTATCGACAGAATTGCCGAGATTGCCCATTAAAGCATCAGTGCCTGCGCCGGGTGAATCAAACGGATGGACGCCAAGTGAGCTTTGCACTGAGTGATCGCAAAGCTGCACCGGGGCTTATTGAGAAAATGAAGCAAAAGATAGACAGCCCGATGGGGCGGTATATTTACAGTCAGCGATTGGGCACGGTAGACCCCGTGTTTGGTAATCTAGAAAGCAACAAGGGACTGAATCGATTTACCTTAAGGGGCAAAACCAAAGTCAATACGCAGTGGTTAATGTACTGCATGGTGCACAATATCGAGAAAATAGCGACACAGGGATAACAATGAGATGAAGTACAAGAATTGCGGATAAAGTAACCTTGAGCCCATCAGTTATTGAGTGTAGGTTGTTTGAATAGATGATTCAGATCATCGATTTGGGCGGTAAATAAAGATTATAGTAAAGCGCGAGCTGTTGATGCTGTTGATGCTGGGGATTTTGATTTCAAAATGTCTAATCCGACAGGCTCGTTAGCATTGCGAGTTACCCACTAATTCCGAAGTGTCATGTAGGGGAATAAAAATATGAGCAATATCAATAGGCATGGCCTGCCTCGTAACATCCCCTCTAAGGTTAAAGTAGCTGTTCGCCAAAATAGTCGATTTGGATGTGTTATTTGCAGATCTGCAATATATACTTATGAGCATATTGATCCACCATTTGTCGATGCTAAATCCCACGATCCTTCCAAAATGGCGTTGCTCTGCCCTACTTGTCACACTTTAGTTACCAAAGGGAGAATCCCAAAAGAGCATGTTTCTGAAAAATATAGTTCGATTCAAAACTCTTCCTTCGTAAAGCGCCCCTCAGATCAGGAGTTCTTTATTCACTATGGGAAAGAATTATCTGTAAGTCTAGGTTCAAGTGAGTTCAAAGAGTTTAGGTCAATTATAAATATCGATGGTGTAGACGTTCTTTCATATCAAAAGTCTAGTGAAACAGATGCCTATTCAGTATCGGGCATTTTTTATGACCAGCTTGGGAAAGAGTTATTTAGAATTGTTAACAATGAGTGGATTGGGCCGATTGATGTCTGGGATGTTGAGCAAGTAGGGTGTCGTTTGACAATCAAAAGCTCACCCCAAAGAGTTCTTTTCGAAGCTATAAAGGATAATAATAAATCTGAATTATCCATTATCAAGCTTGATATGTATTTCCCTCCATTTCATGTTTTTATTGACTCAGGGCGTTTTTTAGTTGGTCAATATGGGGAAGATATAAATGAGTCAGCTTATTTTGAAATTGATGGAACCTTTAGTCATGGTGACTGCGCCCTTTATTTGGATTCTAAAAGGTCTTCGCAACTAAAACCGTCTGAAGTAAGGATGGTGGGAGGTAAAGGCGCATGGGTAGAGGGTACCGGTATATGGATCGGTTATGGATCAGGTCAAATGCAGCTTAGACGAATCCAATTTTTTAATAATCGCTGTAAAATCGGAGCGCGGAACGTTATAAAAAAATCTATAGAGCCGAGAGCTGATCAAAACTATTTTGTGGTAGGAAGTCTTGATGTTCGTGTGATTGATCACCCTCTATGGATAGAGCAGGAATACTTTATAAACGGTCAAAAACTTACCTCTAAACCCTTTTCGTGGGGAAAAATTGATGAACCCCATGGTAAGAGTATAGAGTTATTCCATATATCTCGCTCTGAACCCGAAGATTTAGCTATAAACCCAGGTTTCATCGGATTCTATGCTGACGATATTTTATCGAAAGAATGGTCGGACCGTGTTTTTGAAGTAGAGGTTGAAGAGTGTGGTGAGGATGGTAATTATACTCGACGAGTTAAACGTGCTGATGTAGGAAATAGACGAATTATAAACGCATTTAACCCGGGCACTGGAAAACCGTTTCATCCACAGGAGTTTGCTGGAACTTGCCCTTGGAAAGAAGCAAAGTAGCGTAAAAGTACATGAACAACTGCTAATGCAATGCACGCGACTATCGCGTGATTGCGGCATTCAGGCTGTAGAAAAACCTCTCCATCTATGCTTTGTTAAGACTTTCAGGAAACGGAGCCTCTGGGATGGCAAAGTTCAAGCATTACGACTACAACCAGATGTCGATGGTGTTGATTCACTACCTAGAACAGATCCAACCTGGCACGTTTGAATTTGCACTGCATTACCTGATCTCTGAAAAACTCGACCTATCGGCTTTTCAAAAGCCCTATAAAAATGATGCTGAAGGTCGTCCAGCATACGACCCTGCGATACTGCTCAAAATTATATTATTTGCTTACACAAAGGGCATTACCTCCAGCCGTGAGATCCAGTGGTGCTGCGAAACGAATATCATCTTCAAAGCCTTATCTTGCGACACCGTGCCGCACTTCACCACGATTGCTCACTTTGTCAGTAGCCGAGCTCAGGCAATAGAAGCCTTATTTGAACAAGTGCTACTCATCTGTGATCAACAAGGATTGTTGGGTCATGAGCTCTTTGCCATTGATGGTTGTAAGATGCGCTCTAATGCATCCAAGGAATGGTCTGGCACCTTTAAAGAACTGGAACAGAAGCGTCACAAGCTCAAGCGCTTGATCCAGTATCATCTCAGTGAGCATCAAGAAAAAGATACCTGTGAAAGTGAAGAATCACTGGAACGTCATAATCGTAAGACTAAAACCATTCAAACACTGAATGCTGCTGCCAATAAGATCGATGCTTTTTTAAAGCAGAACCAGCCAAGGATGGGTAAAGGCAAGCGCAGTAAGGAAGTGAAGAGCAATATCACTGATCCAGAGTCAGCCAAGATGACGATTGCACTTAATGATCAGCGTGCGCCGACCTATACTGACTGGATGAAGCACCGAGTGGATAGTCCTAAAGGGAAGCAAATTTATAGCCATCGAATGTCTGTTGTGGAGCCTGTGTTCGGCAATATTGGCACCAATAAAGGACTCAGCCGTTTTAGCTTACGAGGTAAAAACAAGGTACAGGGTCAGTGGCAATTGTACTGTTTGGTGCATAATGTAGAGAAGTTAGCGAAATACGGTGAATTGAGCGGATGAGGCGGAAATCAGGATGAGATGGCTTCTGAATGAGGCTCTGAAGGGGCAATTGCTTAAGGTATGTAAAAGTAAAAGCTAAAAGGCAGATTAAATACGTGATTGCTGACTGAAGTCAGCGATTGAAAATGAATAATATAGATCGGGCTCTGGCGGAAAAACTCGTCGAGATTATGTTTTTCTACAGGCTCATTAAGCATACAGGGGTGAATGTATGAGCGACCTAGTCAGGCAGCTAAATCTTTTTAGAAATGAAATTGATAAAGCAATCATGTCGTACAGTGCTTGGCACTCATTCCATGATTTAGCTTCTTCAGATAGAAGTGCATACTCTGCTTTTAATAGAAATGCCGCATACTGGAACATTAGTCAATATACACTACAAATGAGCTACTATGTGGCCTTAGGTAGAGTATTCGACTGTAATGAAAAATCTATTTCGATATTCAAGCTTGTAAGGTCCTGTAAAAAGAACATAAACGATTTTTCTAAAGCATCTCTAGCTGTTAGAAAAGGCTCTGAGCTATGGACTGAAGAATATAAAGCTAATGTTTACACTCCGTCATTAAGAGACTTTGAAAATATAAGGTTAAAAGTAAAGGCAGTAAAACAGCTCTTTGATGACAAGATACAGCCAGTAAGGCACAAGGTATTTGCACATTTAAATGATGATACCGTTGATAACACAAAAGATCTATTTGCAAAAATAACGATTTCTGAATTAGAAGGGGTCTTACACTTTCTAGACCAGCTATATAGATACATATGGGAGCTTTATTATAATGGAAGGCTTATTGATATCGATGACGGGGTTTTTTCCATGAATGACAGGGTTTCGTCTGATTTACAAAAAATATCTGAAAATTTAAAAAATGCTTAACAAAGCGTTCAACTTCGGCCAGCAAGCTGACCGGGACCACCAAAACGCTGTGCGATTTTCCGGCTGGTTAACGCGGCGTTGAGACTGTCGGATTAGTCCCAGAGCCCTTGGCTCACGTAGTAAATAAAGGCTAGAATCCGTTAACTAAACGTTACCTCAGAGGTGGCAAGGGGTGGCGCGGTATAAACACTACGATTACAACCAAACCAATCAGTTCCGTAAACGTGATCCAAGATTTGCAGACTCGATCACTTTCAATGAAGCCAAGGCTCAACGCCGTAAAGAGCGTGGTGGTCAGGTAGCGAAGCGCTTACGGCCGATTTACAGTCAGCGATTGGGCACGGTAGAATCCGTGTTTGGCAATCTGTAAAGTACAAAGGATTGAATCGATTCACCTTAAGGGGTAAAACCAAGGTCAATCCGCAGTGGTTAATGTACTGCATGGTACACAATATTGAAAAAATAGCGACACAGAGGCAACAACAAGGTGGAGCTCAAGAGTTGCGGATAAAGTAACCTTGAATCCATCAGTTATTGAGTGTAGGTTGTTTGAATAGGTGATTCAGATCATCGATTTGGGCGGTAAATAAAGATTATAGTAAAGGGCGGGCTGTTGATGCTGGGTATTTTGATTTCAAAATGTGTAATTCGACAGGCTCGTTAGTTGGATCTAATTTGTCCGCACTCCAATCATAATATTTGTGTGTAAATAGGGATTGAAATGTCAAACGAAACACGAACAGAATTTGTTAATCGAGTTATGGGTCTCTCATTTCAATCAACTCAAGGTAAATACTCATATTGTAATGACTCAAAAAAGCAGATTCTTTTTAGTTTGAATGCAGAAAATGGGGATGTGATTTTAAGTCCTTCATGGTCGAGAAATGGTTATTCACACTCTTTAAAACATATATATAAAATAATAAATGATGGATACGATCTTTTAGTTTTTGAGACTAAAACTAAGAAGAATAAAAAAGGTGAGACATTAGCCAATGGATTTAATCCATTAATAGAAAAAAGAAAATTGGTAGTTGAGGGCGATATTTTTAAAGCTGTTAAAATAGAAGTTACCCAAAGTAAAGAAACTACTGGAAGTGGAAGCTCGATTTTTGAGGGAGCAAAAAAAACTATAACAGTTAATGCATATGAAAGAGACCCTCAAGCACGTCAGGCTTGTTTAGATGAATTTGGGTACCTCTGCAAGATTTGTGGGTTTGACTTTGAAAAAACCTATGGTGAACGTGGCAAGGAGTTTATCCATGTTCATCACATAGTGCCATTATCAGAAATAAAAAAGGAATATAAAGTTGATCCAGTTCAGGATCTAATTCCAGTATGTCCAAATTGCCATTCAATGTTACACCGAAAAGGACATACTATTACACCTGACGAATTGAAATCTATTATATTTAACAAGTCCTGCTAACACATATGAGCCTCTCCGGAGTCAATAGATAAAACCGCTCTTCTGGCCGCGTTAGCGGCCAGTTTGTTATCCATCAGCAAGATAGACTGCTTCATCTGTCATCATGGTTGCTAGGCGATAGCCTGCAACAAACACATATCGGGGCTCTCTTATCTCATGCTCAATGAGCGCCTGCTGATTTCAGCTTCCGTACTGGTAGCAGGGGCACCACGCCTACAAGGATGTAGGCGATAGAGCGACGCAGGAAGCCAAAGCCGGGACATTCATCGGTTAACCTGTTGCTGGCACTATTCAAGGTGACGGGCTTAAAGCCAGTTAGTTTCAGGCTCAGTACAGGTGCAAACCATCTTGCTGATGGTAGTGCGCGGCGGCAAGGTGTCTAATCAAACGATCTGGCTACGGCTGTGTGCCAGAAGATAGGTGATTGAGCTTATAGTAACCCAATCTTCATTTGAGCATCAGCCAGGGTGTTCCAGTTAGACGTTCAGCTCACCTTGCCCCACGACTTAACCAGTTAGGAAACGTTTTTCATCGAACACCTTTTGATTTTTCAGCATGTAGTACACGCAGCGACCAATCTTATGCGCTAGGGCGGAGAGTGCTTTGGCTTTGCTCATGCGTTTTTGTAGTTTTAAACAGGTAATTTTTTGCTTTTTCGTTACCGCGCAGGTACAGCACAGCAATTTCGCCAAAGGCCCACTTCAGATGCGCATTGCCAATTTTATTGCCTTGGGTGCCGTAGCTCTTGCCTGCTGATTCCGCTTTACACTTAATAAGCCGACTGTACGACGCAAAGTCCTGTACCGTGCTAAAACGGCCAATGTCACCGACTTCGTACAGGATAGTCAGTGCCAGAATGCGACCAATGCCAGGGAAGCTGGTGAGGATGTGGTAATCTCGACCGTTGTGGTGCTTGGCATGCTTTTCAATAAAGCACTCAATTGAGCTGAGTTCATGGCGGTAAAACGCGATGATGTTTAAGTCCAGGTCAATATTGCGTTGCACGAACACATCATCAAAGCAGTTCCGCATTGCTTCCCGAGCGCAAGGGTATTTTAGATCCAGGTTATTCGGTGGCAAATTGTATTGGCTGGTGGTGTTTTTTACATGCGCTTTTAAATCGGCACCATGCCGAACGATACGGGTACGACGACGGAGTAAGTCACGAGCAGCACGCATCTCGGGTGGATACACATAAGCCAACGGAAAATTGCCACCACGAATAAGATGAGCGATCTTATAGCTTATAGGAGTCAATGCGATCATTTTTGGCTTTGCCGCCATGGATAGCCTTCATGTAAAGCGCATGGCCCAGAATAAAGTCGATGCCATGTTGAGCACAGAAATCGCTAACCCAGTACCAGCAGTGCATGCATTCAACACCGACAACAATGTTGCCGATATAGGGCGTTAATAAGTTCAGTAAGGGTTCTGGTCGTGCTTTGATTTCGCGGTGCAGGATGGTTTCACCGGTTTCATCCAGAATGCACACGTGTAAAGACCGTGCATGTAAATCTATTCCACAATAATACGAATGTTGTGTAGTATAAAATCTCATTGGGTCTTCTCCTTTTGGTTTCGTCGCCTTTCAGCTTAGCCAATCTGGCTAGGCTGAGGGAGAAGGCTCAATGAGTATCAAGCGCAGGCACAGGGACAAAATTTCCGCTGCGCTCGTGTGTCATGACGAAAGGCTAACCCCTTTCTTGCTGTATTAAAGATGAGGGCAGGCCCCTCGGTTCCGGCAACCAGATGCAGGAATCAAACCGCCCTATGCGGCATGTATTAAGAGTGCATGTCGTGAGCGATAGGGAAAAAGGCAGTATGATTAACTGTCAGGTAAGTTCAGAAGAGATGAACGAAAGTGAACCGTCGATGAAGTGTCGATATGTAAAAAATGTTGTCGAAACTGGGAAATTAGCGTCTTCCCAGGACGAGTACAGACGTGAGCTGGAAACGGGCTGTGCGGCAACCGGCATAGAGGCGGCATGAATTCTGAGCAGGCTTTAGTATGGAACATGAGAACCTGTGGCTCTGATGATAAGGGAGACGCACAAGTGGAGACCCAACGAGGTCAGAGTACCGATGCAGAGCGCAGGGGCGGACTGCTGCGTAGTAGAGAGTCAAAGCAAACTGAGGAGGAAGGGGAACTGCTGCCGGATTAATAAGTGCTGAGTGGCGTTCAGTAGGCAGTTATAGATGCGGTTGCTCTGCTGTATAGCCGCCCTATTTGTTCTATTTAGCGATCAAGAGTGAGTAAGCGCATTATACACGTTGATTGGTACTGAGTGCGTGATTTACACGCGTGAATATATAACTGAAGATCCGGATGCGATATTCCGCAGATCCGGATCTGCGTGGGGCTGCTCAGTAAAGGGTTGTTCTACCACGATTACCGAATATTACTGATTAAGATATGGAAGATACGATACTTAAATTACTAAAGCGTCTCATGCTCGTTGTAATCGGATCAGGTTTGCTGGGCAACGCTTTATACATACACGGGCTTTCATACTATGAAGGCTACATTGATCGATTTGGTTTTGAATATGGTTTTTTTCCATTACCAAGCTCTGATGTTCTGTTCTGGACTTACTCTGCAAGCAGAGAGCTAGGGGCTTCATCAATAATTGCAATTGCAAAATTTAAGTTGCCGATATTTTTAACAATATTAGGATCGGTTTATCTTCTTTCAAGAATTTGGATGGAATCTTCGGGTCAAAGCAAGAAGATAAAAATACAGGCGCCTAGAAAACACAATATAAAATTATATAAAAAATATATAGTATGAGAGAAAATAATAAAGCAATTTTTTATCTTTTTTATGTGCCATTACGGTGGCTTATCCTTAAAGAGCAGTCCCTGATGGCTTTTGTTGCATCGTACTTTTCTTTAATTGTTTTGTTCTTCATCCCCATATTTCTCTTCATTTGGGTTTATTTTCCAATGATAGGGGTAGAGCATGGCAGAAGTGTCGCTGAATCACGTATAAAATATTACAAAGAGAACCTTTGTGGTAATGAAGATAATTATTGGAGCGCTTGTATGGATTTATCCACCTCGCACATCAGCTCATATAAAACTCCAGAAGTTGTCAGTGGCCGTCTTATATTTCGGAGTGGTAATTTTCTGGGATTATACACAAAAGGTGGGCCTGTAACGATGTCTATGCCAGATAATTTTTATCATTTATCTAGTGCCAATGATCGTTACAAAGGTAACGTGGAAAAACGTATACCAAGTCAATCCAGTTCGCCTGCTGAGGAATGCAGGCCGGACTGTTGATGCCGCATTTTATATAAGCGTGTGTGCTAGGCATGGCAGTTAACTAGCGAGGTGAAAGTCCTCGTACTAGGTATTCGCAGAGCCGAAGGTTAGCCAAAGGGCAAGGTTATGGTCGTGAGGTCGTGGGCGGAGGAGGCTCAAGGCAAAATCGCAGATTTTGGTGAAGCGCATCTTGAATGGTTGAAGTGCTACGGCGATGTTGAGAATGGAATTCCGAGTCACAATACGATTGCCTGCGTGATCGCAAGGTTGAATCCGAGTCAGATGCAAACATGTTTTTCTGAATGGATGAAAAGCTGCCATACATTAATAGAAGGCAGCATTATTGCGATTGATGGAAAGACGCTTCGTAACTCTTACGACAAGAGTCGTCGACACGGTGCAATCCATATGATTAGTGCATTTTGTATTGAAAGTAGTATGATGATTGAACAACTGAAAAACAGCGGAAAAAAGCAATGAGATAACGGTGATTCCAGAGTTGTTAAAATTGTTAGAAATCCGAGGATGCCTTTTGACACTTGATGCGTTTAGCTGTAAATTCGATAATTTAAGTGATAAATTTCAAGCTTTTTTACAATTTTGGTGTCCTAAATACGCTCCTGATTTCGTCAAAAAATTCTTTGGGGGCTGGTTTTAGTGAATGTTTTATTTCTGATGTTCTTGATTTTTTATCCATAAAGCAAATAAAAATAAAATTTTTTAATATGGTTTGATTCAGGATTTTCTATTGGATTGTTGATGAAGTGACTTGATAGATAAATAAAATAATGAAAGAGCTTAATATACCTTTATATAAAAAAGATCGTTTTGGCTACCTAAAAAATTTAGCGTTGCTTATTATAGTAGCCTGCTTGGTAGTTCGGCCTAACTCAATTTTCGGTGCTATTGTTGCATCCATATTAATTGTCCCTATGTTTTTGTTTTGGCTTAGCTTCTCTTCATGGTGGTTTAGGAGGTTTTCTGGTAGTAAGCTAATGGGGATGTTGTTTTATTTTTTAATTTTTTTATTTATTATGTTTATATATGAATTCGCGATTCCATTTTTAAATCCTTACATAGAGAGTTTTTTTTGAAGAGGTAGAGTTGGTTTTATTATGCTGTTTTGGATATTTTATGCTTATTATTGCTTTATATAATATGTAGCTGATGTCTCAATTTCCTCCATTTTTTATTCAAATTAAGCGATTTATTTTAATTTTTATTCCACTCAATTAATAATGCCGATTATGTCTTTTTAGCTGATCATGGAGGGCTAACACTACATGAAATTAAAACCATTTTTGCTAATTACATTGCTTTGTGTGTTTTGCTTAATCTTAGGTGCAAGTTACACTCTTGGCTTTAAAACATTATCTGTCTCGTCTGATTTGAGTTGCAGGGCTATTTGTGGTTTAGGATTGCTTTTCTCTCATTTCTTTGGCCCCCAAATAGGCAATTATATTGTTGGTCTTATCTGGTCAGCAATCGGTTTGTCTTTGTTTGGGTTTGCATATCGTTTTTCTCGATAGCTTCACTTATCAGTAATTCCAAAGCGACCCTAATATTATTATCTAATCGTTTTGGATACTACCCGCACCGAAATGACATATTGGGCCGGAGGCCTCCTCCTGAAGAAATCGAATTTCAAAACCATCCAAACTCAAACGTTTAAACTACTCTAGTACCTTCGACACCTCACATTGCACCCCAATCCATTGAACCAAGGCAAGTATATGAGGATCTTCCATTCGAGCTTCAGAAACTCTTAACCAGTAACTGGCAGGTGACATCACCCTTTCACAGGGGGCGATGAGTCGACCCGATTTCAAGTTATCCTGTACAAGTGAGAGGCGAGCCATTGCAACGCCGAGGCCTGCAGCGGCGGCTTCAATGGCCATATCAACACGGTTAAAGTAGTAATGATCCGCATTTTGAAGTGGCTGGATTTGCATTTGCGTAAGCCAAACGTTCCATTCGCTATGTCGATCAGCATTCGCCCAAGCTTCGGTATCATGGAGGAAGGCAATGTCTTGCCAAGCCTCTGCTGCAGTCCAATCCCGGTTGCCGCGATAATGGGGTGACATAACGGGAAGTAAATATTCATTCATCATAAACCTTACGTTATGTTCACTCGCTCGATGGCTTGGGCTGTAGTCGATGGCGATATCGTAGTCTAAAGGTGCATCGTCTAAGACACTGAGCGCCGCGAGCACTTCGACCCTAATGAAGGGATGAGTTCGATGAAACTCGGTTAAGCGAGGTATCAGCCAATGAAGTGCAAAGGAGGGCGTGGCTTTAAGGCGAATGATACGTTCGGTGTCCCGAGTCTTAACAGAGTCGACCGCAAGGGCGAGTGTGTTAAGCGGTTGAACAATGTTTGCGAATAGGGTTTCTCCGGTTGCTGTCATTTTGAGCGAGCGAGCACTGCGAACAAACAAAGGCGAACCTATTTCTTCTTCCAGCTTACGAATTTGTTGACTGATGGCCCCTGTGGTCACACAAAGCTCATCAGCTGCGCGCGAAAAGCTCATTAAACGTCCCACCACCTCAAAAATTCTTAATGCGGTTAGGGTTCTGGCGTTTAACATTCAATTGGCTCCAAAAATTCCTAGCTCATCAGTGTGCGTTGAGTTCTTGTGACAATATCCTTGTGTTTAGAAAAACTAAAGATAGGTTTAATAACTATCGTTTGATGGTCGCGTTAAATCAAGCAATACTTGGCGTATTAACTCTATAAATACAGGTCAGTATTCATGATTAACCTCTCAATAACCCAAGAACAACAAAGCCAGATCAGGCAAGGACAACCATTACTCTGGCTAAACCCAAAGTATCAAGAGCCTTCCTCTGCACCTGCAAAGCCCGATGTGCTAGAGATGTATGAAGCGCAAGCACGTTTAGCGCGTTTTGCGCCTGTATTATGTCAGTTGTTTCCTGAGCTTGCCGTTAGTGATGGGATTATTGAGTCTCCATTGTTGTTGGTGCCTCATTTACATCAGGTAATAACGCCCATGGGTGCTCGCACTTTGATTAAAGCCGATCATGGTTTGCCAGTCGCTGGCTCGATAAAAGCGCGAGGCGGTATTCATGAGGTGCTGTGTTTTGCTGAACAGTTGGCGCTAGAACATCAAGTTCTAAAAGATATCCATGACGATTATCAAAAAGTACTGCAGCCAGAGGTTCGGTCGCTTTTCGGTCAGTATGAAATAGCGGTGGGTAGCACGGGAAATCTTGGGCTTAGTATTGGCATTATTGGGGCGGCACTTGGTTTTCAGGCCACCGTGCATATGTCGGTAGATGCAAAAGAGTGGAAAAAAGACCGTTTGCGTAAGCGCGGTGTGAAAGTGGTTGAGCACGATGCAGACTATGGCGCTGCGGTTGCAGCGGGACGAGCGGAGGCGGAGGCGAACCCGCGCAGTTATTTTGTGGATGATGAGAACTCACCGAGATTATTTATGGGATACGCAGTGGCCGCATTACGCTTAAAGGCACAGCTGGAGGAGCAACAGATTGCGGTTGACTCGGATCATCCTTTATTCGTCTATCTTCCAGCGGGTGTGGGTGGTGCGCCAGGTGGAATTACCTTTGGTTTGAAAGCGATGTTTGGTGAGCATGTGCATTGCTTTTTTGCTGAACCCGTTCAGGCTCCTTGTATGTTATTGGGTATGGCGGGTAGGCCAGGAGCGGAGCCAGTGAGTGTGTACGAGTTTGATTTAACGATTGATACTGAAGCGGATGGTTTAGCTGTAGGTCAGGCGTCTCAGTGGGTTTGTGATGCGATTCGAGATCAGTTGGCAGGGGTCTATACAGCGGAGGATGCTGCTTTGTACCAGCATTTACTTCAATTGAAAAAGCTGGAAAACATCGAGGTGGAGCCGTCAGCGGCGATTGGATGCTTAGGGCCTCAGATGCTGAATACGCCAGAGGGTAGGGCATGGATTCGGAACCATCAATTGGAGGAAGTAATGGACAAGAGTACGCATTTGATTTGGACAACGGGTGGATCTTTTGTTCCGAAGGAAGAATATCAGGCGTTTATTGATAAAGCGATCCGTTGTGTTTGATGCTTGCAGAGCCATCCCTTATCCTAGGGTAGCGCTAGGTGTTGTGTCATCATAATGCTGGGTGATATATGGGCTTTTTGAATATTTCGGTAATTTTGGCTTTTGATAGGGGTGTTTAATGCTAGGGAAATGCTTGTGTGGTCAAACCGTATTTGAATTGGATTTGCCAAAAGTTAGAGCTTATCAATGTCATTGCACTTTGTGCCGAGCCCAGAGTGGAACTTCTTCAAATTTGGGTACGATAGTCCCGGAGGCAAAATTCTCGTGGGTGTCAGGTCGCAGTCATATTAAGAGTTGGGTCAAGGAGTCGGGTTTTACATCCGATTTCTGTAGCAATTGTGGCTCACCGGTTCCCAATATGCTTCGAGGAATGCCTTATTACTGGGTTCCGGTTGGTGCGCTCATCGATGCCGCTTCTGTCGAGGTTATTGCGCATCTTTGTACAAGCTCAAAAGCGACTTGGGATTCGATTGCGGATAACGCGGTGCAGTATGCGGATCTACCCGATATAAAAACCTTTATTAATGAGTTAAATGCAGAGTGAGAAGCGAAAGGCGTTATTATAAACGGATTGGGGTCTAGGATGAGTTATATTTTTTTGGCATATATGCACCTTGCCACGGTTGTGCCTGCATTTTTGCTAGGGACGTTTTTATTGTTAGACAGAAAAGGCACGTCGAAGCATAGAGCGCTAGGAAAGGTCTATATGTTGCTCATGCTGTCAACTGCGTTCATTACGCTGTTTATGACCGCACAGGTTGGCCCGACATTATTGAGTCATTTTGGCTTTATACATTTATTCAGTTTTGTGGTGCTCTATTCGGTACCTGCGGCATTTTTTGCGGCGCGCAATAATGATTATAGAGCGCATCAATATAATATGATTGGTGTCTATGTCGGTGGTATTCTGATTGCGGGCGGGTTTGCGTTTGCGCCGGGTCGGCTTTTGCATACTTGGTTGTTCTAGAGTGGTGCTGGGTTTTGATTGTTTGCAAGAGTAGGGCGATGTCGCTGCTTTTGTAAACTTTGGTTGAACTATCTGACTGTTAATTGTTAAGATTTCCGCTTTATAACAAGGAAGCCGTCGTTGCTTCATGGATGAACGTCACATTTTGCTGAGCCAAACGGCCATCAGCCTTGTTCTTCTATGAGCATCAGTCCTGCTAAACAGTAGGTTACATTGATGTTTTCACAAAAATCTTCATGCGTTAATACTCCCTCATCCAATGAGGTCATGTTATGACCCCCTTTGTTAGCCATTGCTATGCCTCACGAGGGGCGGAACAGGTGGGCCTGATTGCCGCAGCGCTTTGCTTGGAGCGAAAGGATTATGAGGTGCTGGTCATAGATGCCCTGAGTACGAAGGGGTATCAGTTTTTCTGGTCCGATTCGGTGTTGCCGGCAGCCTCTTGGGTAAAGCAATATCCAGATCAAGCTGCATATGCTGCGGCATTGGTGCGCTCACTAAGTGATGGGCAGCAGCGTGTTGCGCTGGGTGTGATGACAAGGCTGGCGGGTTCGGGTGATGCAGCAGAGCAAGATAAAAACTGGCTTCAGATCGAAGAGCTCGGCTCCATCACTCCCTTGGATGCGCAATTCGGTGTTCATCCGAAGAAAAATGTCCCTGATGCACTGCGCGAGGCGCTGTTCGGTCACAGTGATCCGACTGAGGCCGATTCTGTCGAGTTTGGTGATGAAGTCCCGCCGCTGGTCACTTATGCAGTGCTAGATGCCGCCAAAATGCCTTATTTGCTAACCAGTTTGCTGGAAGACTCGGGTCTTCGGCATCAGTCTTTGTTTCAGGGTAAAGCACAAGAAGATCTGGCCGAGTACGCACCCTACTTAGTCGAGCTAGCCGAGGACAACGATTTTACTCGTCGTCTGTTTACTGGCCCTGATGGCGTGTGTGGTCTTTGGGACAAGGAACTCGGTATTTTTCTGCGTTCGAGGGCTGGGTTTGATGCGGTACGTAAGCATCTGCGTAAATTTACAAAGGTGCAGGATGAAGATGGGAAGTGGTTTTATTTCAGGTTTTGGGAGGGGGCGTGCCTGCGTGGCTTTTGTGAAAGGCTTGATCATCAAATGGCCAGCAATATGTTATCGCTAAATGGCAGCCCAATAATCATCCTAGCCGCACTGCGCCAGAGTGTTTACAGATTAAGTCTGAAGTCTTTGGCGGAGGCTCGACCGTTCGTGTTGTCTGGAGCTTTGCTACAAGACCTGCGTAAAGCACGTGCAGAGGCTTTCCTATGCGAAACTCTGGCTTGGATGAAATCTCACTATGCTGATCTTCCGACAGATGACGAAATAATGGCGTCGTTTAGGTGCGAATTGCCGTACCTTGAGAGCCATGCCATACGGTCTGCCTATGCTATTCGTTACGCTCTGGCCGGTTTTGTTTTGCTTGGAGCTCGATACGAACCCTTTGATGAGCAAATGCGGAAAACACTTGAACAAAGCGACCGCGATGATGCTAGACGTGCAGAGGACTTTTTACGGATGGTCCAGACACAAATAAGGTCAAGCCTATGACGACTCAAGAGATACTTCCTCCCAATGATGCTTCTCGACAGGATTTTGATGCGGTGGTCGCACCCTGTTCGGGCGAGCTCACGGTTTCACTCCATTATGGCAACGATGCGGATACCCTGCTGCCATATATGCGCGACAGCAAAGTGCTGATCGGGGGTGAAGTTACAGTGAAAATTTCTGGCCCGATTCGGCGAGAGGAGACTACAAACACCGGAGAAGTTACGTTTTCCAATATCCCGTGTGGACACTACATGATCGAAACTCTGTTTACGGGAACGGATGCGCTGGTGGAGAGAGCTTTGCTAGAGGTCGGTAGTACGAGGTGGGCTTTCATCGAAAAGGTGAAGTCCTTTGACGGTAAAATGTCGATGAGGCGTGGAACCAACAAGTGCAATTTTTTTGTCTACGATATGATTGAGCAAGTGTATGGCAGCTCCCCAGCCTATACTTATGCGCGTCGGTTGAGTTGGCTTAGGGGGGATAATACTGTCCCGGCATTGGCGCGTCATTGGGCTGAAGAAAATAACTCCGAATCCGATCCAACACCTGAGTGGCACAACATCCAATTTCGGAACGGGCGCAATCCTGTATCGCCAGGATCAATTCTGGCGATTGAATCGGAAAGTGCTTTGGCATCCGGTCATGTTGGCATTATCGCATATCCAAAGGGCGGCATTGGACTTGCGCAAGTGACTAACGCCTGTCATCACACTGTTGTGATTATGCAGGGTAGGACGATTTCGGCTAATAGTGAAGATGTAGTTAATAATGACTGGGGCTTCCGTACGAGTGTAAATGACGGTCAAAACAGCATAAATTACCCATCGGCAGGAGTTGAAGTAAAGATTGAGGAGGGCGAGTGAGTAAAAAGATACTTATCGTGCTTGTGATGGGATTGTTGATTGTCCTGTCTGGCATGCTATGGAACATAACACGAGATCACAGTATCAGGAAGGTAGAGATGGAATATGAAGAGTTTAAGGTCTTGGCGGAGCAGCATTTTGATACAATATACCCGGATATTTGGTTCAGTCCACCAAGCACCGATTTTTTTCAGGAGATCAGGCAAAACCCTTCAGGGTGGAGCTTTCTGGTTCGACAGCTTGTCGCTGACCCATCGGTTGCACTTGGCGTAAAAGCAGGGGCCTCTGCTGCCATGCTTGACTTGCCGCCTGATCAACTGGCGGAATTTTTGGAGTTTCTGCTGACATTGGCATATTCCGATCAAAATATAATGCGTATCGCTAGTTCAGTTGCATTTAACAGCCTCCGAGGAGCGCAGGGTATTCTCCCAGGCATGCTCCCAGATGGCAGTATCTTTGATCATTCACATCGCCCAGCGGTGCGGCGTGTATTGCAACGCATGTGGGAGCATCCTGCTTTCCCGCAAACGATCCGCGAAGGTGATAACGATTTGACGGATCTCTTCAGAGGGCGGTGATAAAAGGCGCGAGCCGTTCGCTATCGTTTAACTCACGATTTTAGAAGCGAACCCTATCAAACATTAACAGGTATAGTTACGTAAGGCGAAAGATGTTATTCATATCTGGGAGTTAAAAATGGTCAAAAGATTAGTGTGTTTATGGATTTTACTTCTCTGCAGTACCGGACTTCATGCGACCGAGTTTGACTCGAACACTGTGTCAGTGAGGGTTGTAGGTTCGGGGCATGATATTATTTTAGTCAATGGGCTGGCCTCTGCACCTGAGGTGTGGGATACCACTGTCGATCAGCTTCAGTCCCGTTATAGAGTTCATATTGTGACGATCAAAGGCTTTGCCGGAAGCAAAGCACCGTCTTCAGTGCCTGAACATTATTTAGACGCTTTACGTGATGACCTCCTTGGCTATATTGAGCATGCTCGATTGGATTCACCGTCGCTGATCGGGCACTCAATGGGCGGGCTTTTGGCTTTAATGGTTGGCAGTGCCAATCCAGATGCCGTGAGTAAGGTTGTGGTGGTGGATGCGTTGCCTTTTTTTAGTTTGCTATTCAATGCCCAAGCGACGTCGGCACAAGTGGCTCCATTTGCGATGAGTTTAGAGCAGCAGTTTCTGGCAATGAGTGCAACGGAGTATGAAGCCTATGTCCGTCAGGCTGCAGGGGTAATGGTTAAGTCCACGGAGGGAGTTGAAAAAATTGTGACTTGGGCCAACACCACGAATCGTGCTATTTATGCTCAATTGTCCCGAGAGGTAATCGCCTATGATGCCAGAAATCTATTGGGTCAAATTACAGCTCCTGTCTATGTTCTGTTTGCCTATGACCAGACCATGCCAATAACGGCAGAGAAACTGGCGAGTCTTTATCAATCGGCTTACGCCCAAGCCAGTACAGCCAATCTAATGCAAATTGATGATGCCTATCACTTTATTATGTGGGATCAGCCAGAGGGTTTCTTGGCGTTTTTGGAAGGTGTTTTGTAGGCGGCTTGAGTTCGTCGGCGTATAGTGATTCACCGGATTGGTGATGGTGCAATTACCAATCAATCGTTCACAAGGGCAAGGTTTGACGTTTAGGAGAGCATTTACGTGATAAGAGAAATGACCAAATCGGATTTCGAGGCATTCTGGCCTTGTTTTGAGACCGTTATTCAAGCGCAAGAAACCTATGCCTTCGATCCAAAAATGAGTTTCGAGGAGGCTTATGAGCTTTGGTGCATAATGCCAATGAAGACGTTTGTGTTTGAAGAAAATCAGCAGATACTGGGCTCTTACTATATTAAGCCGAACGCGATGGGGCCCGGTAATCATGTGTGCAATTGTGGCTATATGGTAACCGAAGCCGCGCGTGGCAAAGGGATTGCCAAACGGCTCTGTGAGCATTCCCAAGACCAGGCGATGACGTTAGGCTTTGAAGCTATGCAATTCAACGCAGTTGTTTCGAGCAATGAAGTGGCGGTACAGCTCTGGCAAAAATTGGGTTTTAAGATTATCGGAACAATTCCAAGAGCTTATCGCCATGGAAAATTGGGGCATGTTGATAGTTACATCATGTACAAAGCGTTACGGGCTTGAGTGGGATTAAATTTAGCAAAGCGGGTAGGGAGTCTGTGGCTACAATAATCCTGACATGGTTTGTTTGTATATGGTGCCGAACCCTAAAATACTGTGCTTTAATGTCAAAGGGTGTGATGCAAGCAGGGACCCTCTGAACGTCGATGTTATAGGGCATTTTCTCTTAAAATAAGGAACGCAATGGAAAGGCCGACAAAGGAGCAGATCCGAGACTTACCTATTTATGAGGGTCTTGGGCAGGACAACATCATCGTTGTGGCAAACAAGATAGATGCTGAACGTGCAGTAGCAGAGTTAAAAAAGCACGCTTGTGTAGGGTTCGACACAGAGAGTAAACCCTGTTTTAAAAAGGGAGAGGTAAGTGATGGGCCTCACCTGATCCAAATTGCCACAGAAACGACAGCGTATTTATTCCCTACTAAATTCCATGAAAATATGGCTGTTCTCAAGGAAATATTATCCAATCCTGAAATAAAGAAGGTGGGTTTTGGATTAAAGGAAGACAGAAAGCTTCTTTTCCGAAAGTATGGAATAACCTTAATCAACGTAGAAGAGCTGTCTTCAAAAGTGATGCGATATGTGAATGTAAAGCAACAGGTTGGTGCTAGAGTCGCGGTGGCTATGTTGTTTAATCAACGACTCACCAAGAGTGCGCAAAGATCAAACTGGGCAATATATCCGCTGAATGAGCATCAGATAAAATACGCAGCGAATGATGCACATTCAGCGTTAAGGGTGGAGCTGGAAATGGAAAAGCAGCATGAACAATTATAACTGTTTTGTTAGGAGAGGGGTTTGTATACGTTAGCAAGGGCAATTTTTCCTGCCGACTTAAAAGATGTGCTTGATTTGTATCATGAATATATTGATAGCACTTCAGTTGATCTTTCTTTTCAGGGTAATGACGAGGAGTTTGGCCAGTTGACTGAGAAGTACAGTGCTGACGAGTCCAAAATATTTCTGTTGAGAATAGATGGGCACCCTGTTGGCTGCGCTGCATTTCGAAAGTTGGATGACGCTACATGTGAAATGAAGCGGGTGTATATTAGACCAAGTGCTCGTGGCAGGCAGTTAGGTGCTAAGTTGGTTGAGAGAATATTGCATGAAGCGATCAGTAGCGGCTATAAGAAAATATGCCTTGATGTGCTGCCTGAGTTCAAGACTGCCTTGAGATTATATAAGTCGTATGGGTTCGTGCAACATCCACCTGTGACAAGTAATCCAGTTCCTGGGACAGAGTTCTTGGGATTGGATTTAGAGACTTTTTTGGGTGTTTAAGGTAATCAGCAGGTAATAAAGCCATCTGCGGTTAAAAGAGGAGTTTGTCATGTACAACAGTGTTCTTGAGTTCTGGTTTGAAGACATTGATCCAAAGATGTGGTGGGTTGCTGACTCGGACTTTGATGAGCAGATCAAAACGCGGTTTGGCGCGCTTCTGACGCAAGCATCGCAAGGTGAGCTGTACACATGGCGGAAAGAGGTGAAAGGGCGTCTAGCGGAAATTATTGTGTTAGATCAGTTTTCAAGAAACATTTACCGTAATACTCCGGCTGCGTTTTCACAAGATGCGATGGCATTGGTTCTAGCTCAGGAGGCAGTGGCTGCGGGTTTGCATGAGCAGCTTTCGGAAACAGAACGGGCCTTTTTGTTGCTTCCGTACATGCACAGTGAGTCGGCGCTCATTCATGTCGAGGCGGAGCGTTTGTACCGAGAGTATGCACCGGCTGAAAACTATCAATTCGAACTCAAGCATAAGGTGATCATCGATCGTTTTGGACGCTATCCGCATCGTAATCAGATCCTGGGCCGGGAATCTACGTCTGAAGAAATCGAGTTTTTGAAACAGCCGGGCTCGAGTTTTTGAGCCTAGTGATTGCCGACAGCATGAGGCAGCAGCACAGTCCCTAATACCCTTTCTGCAACAGACTGTCTTATCATGCGGAAAGGCTCGTTTTCATCTGATCAAGTGGGGCGTCCGGCATCTATGGCCTTGTCTTCGCTTTGCGCAGCCAAGGCCTATCATCTAGATCCGATTCAGCAGTTCCGTTTTTTTAGAATGATATTCATCTTCGGAAATGGCACCTGCGTCTCTGAGCTTGGCCAGTTTTTCAATCAGTTGCAGGATGTCATCCACTGAGGAGAAAGACGAGCTGTTCGGGGCATTTTTAGGCTATCACCAACCATGAGTATTTGCCCAAGTAAAGTGCATGCTTTGTTCTTGGGCAAATAAGACTGTGGGGATTCGTTACGCCTTAACGCGTGCCTTGTACTCACCTGTACGGGTATCAATCGAGACAGAGTCGCCGATTTCACAGAAAGCAGATACTTGAATCTCAGTGCCGTTGGCAAGTTTTGCAGTTTTCATCACTTTACCTGAGGTGTCGCCACGAACAGCAGGCTCAGTGTAGACGATTTCACGAACAATCGTGTTAGGAAGGGTTACAGAGATAACTTTGCCTTCGTAGAATACAGCTTCGCAGACATCTTCCATGCCGTCGATGATGTAATCCATCACGCCTTCAAGGTCTTCTTTATCAATTTCGTACTGCTCGTAGTCTGTGTCCATAAACACATAGCGAGGGTCTGCAAAGTAAGAGTAGGTGACTTCTTTGCGCTCAAGAATGATGTCATCAAACTTCTCATCGGCTTTGTACACTGACTCTGTCGCAATACCGGACAGTAGGTTTTTCAGTTTCATTTTAACAACTGCTGAGTTGCGGCCAGATTTACTGAATTCGGCTTTTAGGATGACCCAGGGTGAGCCGCTGATGCTGATAACGTTTCCAGCGCGCAGTTCTTGAGCTGTTTTCATGGTTGACTCTCAACGTAATGGATAAAATTGCGGGTTAATATAGCGGTTTTCTGGAAAAATGCACCAAATTTTCAACTAAATCAGCTTGTGAATTGAGTTGTTGGCACCAAGTATGTGAGTGTTCATTCCAGATAGGCAGTAAGTCTAGTATTTCTTGCCATAAATGAGAAGCGCCTAAGTTTTGATTCCAGGCCAAAAAAATCGATTTAATTGTTTGTTTTTCTTTATCTTTCAGGCGTTTTGTATAGAGGTCAAGAAATGCGTCCAGTTTTTCCAAATGCACATCGTCCTCCTGAGGGTAGATATGCCATATAAAAGGGCGAGCGGCCCATTGTGCCCGCACAAATGAATCCTCACCGCGCACAAAATTAATATCGCAACAAAACAGCAGGGTGTCGTAACTATCTTGAGGCAAGAAAGGAAGCCGTTGGAGACGAAGTTGACCCGATCTGTAGACTTCTCCTTCATGCATAGTATCGATCTTCAACCAACGCTCAACCGCTGGGCGTATTTTGCCATCGGGGATCAGGCAGAGAACCGTTCGATCACCCTGTTTCATCGAGTCAAGAAGAGCGTGCAGTGCGCTGTTTTCGTATGAAAACAACGAAACAATCAAGCTGTTTGCATGAGCATGGACACCCCATTGGCTCAGGGCTTGTGCGCGTCTGTCAGCGTGCGATTGAAGTTGATCACGTTTGGATAAGAGCCCTTTTTCTCGCAGAAGCCCACCCGTATTTTGACGAAACCCTGGAAAAAAGAATGTCTTGTTCAGTGCAAATTGTGGGTGCATGGAGTTCAAGGTGTGATAGTCCTGAGTCCAGTCTTCAGCACTTAGATATTCAAGGTTGAACCATCGAGGTGGGCAGGGCCGTTGGCTCATGGCGACAACATAGGTGTCGGGAATATCGCAAGCAAAGGCTTCGATTACTACGTCAGGGATATCGTCTGTTGTCATCAATGGAAAAGGGTCTGGCCAGAGGCGCACGTATACGCCCGCAAGGTGCTGCTCGTCATCCAAACAGGCGTCTGGCCATATTTTTTTAAGGGCGCTTAGATCGTCCAGCCAAAGACGCACGTGTATGCCGTGCTCCGCAGAGAGTTGGCGTGCAAAGCGCCAGCACACGCCGATATCACCAAAATTATCGATGACTCGGCAGAAGATGTCCCAACGCTCGCTGGTGGGCGGATTGCTCATGTGTGTCATGCTCGTCTGGCTATCTTAAGGCGCGAGTCGCTCTATTTTCCATTCTTCAGAAGGTGTACGGCGGTATTCAAAACGGTCGTGCAATCGGTCAGGCCGCCCCTGCCAAAACTCAATGGTATGCGGCACTATACGATACCCACCCCAAAAATCGGGCAGAGGAATCTGACCTGCACTGAATTTACGCTTCATTTCATCCAGTTTAATTTCTAAAAGGCTGCGCGAGCTGATGATAGAGCTTTGTGCTGATACCCAAGCACCCAGCTGACTTCCACGTGGACGACTGGTGAAGTATTTCAGCGACTCTAATGTTGAGGTTTTTTCGGCTCGGCCACTGATTTCAACTTGACGTTCAAGTTCTTTCCAGAAAAAAAGTGTTGTCACTTCTGGGTTTGCATCGATCTGTTGGGCTTTTTGGCTTTGGTAGTTGGTAAAAAAGACAAAGCCCTTCTCATCAAATGATTTGAGCAGTACGGTGCGTAAGCTGGGTTTTCCTTCAAGGGATACGGTGGCAAGCTGCATGGCATTTACTTCGTGTATCTTTGCATCATTGGCTTGCATAAACCATTGTTCAAATTGCGTAAACGGGTCTGAAGCAAGGCTTTCCCGGGTTAGTCCTGCGCGGCAGTATTCGTTTCTTAGATCACCGATGTCCATGCTTTAACTCCAATAAGTGTGTAATAAAATAGATATTTTATTTAGTTTTTCCAATGTGTTAGTGCCCATTCTTCTTGTGCTTTCTTATCCATGAAGCTCCAGGCCAATAGTCGGCTGATTTTTTGTCCTTGAGACATTGAAATAACCTGTGTCTGAGCGGCACCGACACGTTGTAGCTGTTTTTTTAATAGCGGTATGTTTTTGTCTTTTGAGACTAAGCTGGTAAACCAGCATACCTGTGATTCGAAGCGGGCGCTTTGTTGGATCATGCGCATTAAGAATGCCTGTTCACCGCCTTCGCACCAGAGTTCTGACGCTTGGCCACCAAAGTTAAGATGAGCTTTATGTGTGCCCTTTGGTTTTATATTTAGATTTCGCCACTTGCGCTGACTACCTGATTCGGCCTCCTGTTGAGATGCATGAAACGGAGGGTTGCACAGGGTTAGGCTAAAGCGATCTGAAGGCTGAATGACATTGGTAAAAATGTCGTCAGCTGAAGCGTTAAAACGGATCTGGATATGCTTGCTGATCGATCTATTTGATTGAACAATCAACTCTGCTGAGCGCGCAGCGATCACATCAATGTCGGTGCCAATAAACTGCCAGCCGTATGTACGTGCGCCAATGATGGGGTAGATACAATTTGCACCACAACCAATGTCCAGAACCTTAACACGTCGCCCCTGAGGAGGTATCTGTTGGTTGGAGCGCGCCAGCAAGTCTGCTGCATAGTGGATGTAGTCTACCCGCCCTGGAATGGGAGGGCAGAGATAGCCATCGGGTATCTGCCAATATTTAATCTGATAATAATGGGCTAAGAGTGCTGCATTTAAACAGAGAACAGCTTTGTCATCTGTAAAATCGATAGTGGCATCACCCTTCGGATTGTCACGTATAAATGGGGCAAGAGCGGGGTGGCTGCTCGTAAGAGCTTGCAGGTTGTAACGCCCTTGATGCACATTGCGTGGATGCAATTGGGGGGCTTTGGATGTTGTCGTGGAACCTGATTTGGCCATTAAGAGATCGTTCTGTAAAAAAGTATATATTTTAACGGATTTTACTAAATAGGGGGTATTTTAAATTGCCTTTTGTTCGCATAATCAATGTGTCCTTTTGGGGAAGAGCCTAATCACGTTGGGGGCTTTGATTAATCTTAAAGGCTGTTTATACTCGAATTGCTTGCGCAGGTTCCTGAAAGGATGTTTGTAACATCTATACGATAGGATAATAAGAGAACTTTTTATGAATAGCCTGAGATGAAACGAGACAAATCCACTAAAACAGCGTTTCAAACCCCCGTTCTTTTGGGTATCCATTTAATAGTGGTAAGCGTTTTATATGTGGGTGCTGAGTGGTTGGGTATGTATTTGACTGCGCGCTATCCCAATCTTTACATTTCTATTAGCTTAGTCAAGGGTGCTTTTTTTGTCTTGGCTATGTCACTCATTATGTATTTTTCGTTGCGTCATTGGCAGCGGGAATCCAAAGCCGCGAAGCAACGCGATATCCAACAGCGTAAGCAGTTACGAGCATTGGATCAATTTCGTGAAAACGTGATCGATAATGCCTTGGTGTGGATCAATGTTCTTGATCCGCAATGGCGCATAACTGTTTGGAATAAAGCGGCTGAGCAGATAAGTGGGTACGGCCGTGAAGAGGTGCAAGGCGACCCAGCAATATGGGAATGGCTCTACCCTGAACCTGATTATCGTGCAGAAATCGGTGCTAAAGTCACCGAAATTCTTGAGCATGGCACTGAGGTGCAAGGGTTTGAAACTCGTATTCGTACCAAGTCTGGCGAAGAGAAAATCATCGCTTGGAATTCCCGTCGATTCTTCAATGATGATGGCGAAATGATGGGCTCTATTGCAATCGGCCAAGATATTACCGCACGTAAGCGAGCAGAACATGCCCTTGTTGAGCGTGAACGTCAGTTGGCAACGCTCATGTCGAATCTTCCGGGTATGGCCTATCGTTGCAGGAATGATAAGACATGGACGATGACATTTGTGAGTGATGGTTGTTCGTCATTAACGGGTTACTCGCCTTCTGTGTTTGTTGGATCTGCGAAAATGAACTTCACTGATATTACCCATCCTGAAGACCGCCAACGTTTGTGGGCTGAAGTGCAAGCCGCGCGTAAAGAAGAACGGCCATTTGCACTGGAGTATCGCATTCTTCGCCAAGATGGAACGGAGCGTTGGGTGTGGGAGCAAGGTCGCAATGTCATGGTTGATGGGGTCGATTGTATCGAGGGGCTTATTTTTGATATTACAGATCGTAAGAGCATGGAGTTGGAGTTGCAGCGCTTGGCTACGCACGATTCTCTGTCAGGGCTGTACAATCGCCATGAGCTCATGAGGCGCTTATATGAGGATGTGGCGCGTGCGGAGCGTTATGAGTGCGCTTTATGTGTCTTGTTAATTGATATTGATAATTTCAAACAGGTGAATGATCAGTTTGGCCATCAAGCGGGGGATGAGGTGTTGTCTCGCTTTGGTACCATCCTTAACGATACGATTCGAACGGTTGATTATGCGGGTCGTTACGGAGGAGAAGAATTTGTTGCTGTGCTGCCTCAGACTCGCCTGCAGGAGGGAATCGAAATCGCAGAGCGGCTGCGTCGTTGTATCGAATCTGAGTGCTGGACGGATGCTGGCGGTAATTTAGGTACGATTACCATCAGCGTGGGTGTTGTGGCCTATCCCGATGTCACTGGGTCTGTAGAGGAGTTGATATTTGCTGCGGATCTAGCGCTTTATCGTGCCAAGCATAGTGGCCGTAATCAGGTGTGTATTGCGGCATAACTCTTACTCATAAAAACACGAAGGCGTTCGAATGAATCAACCAAACCCGATGGATGCTCACAAGTCTGAGCGACCCGATGTTACGGACACTCCCTTTGTTGAATTCACACTGACTCGCGGGGTGTTAACGGATAATGGCGCAACGCCATGGACGACCACGATTGGTGTAGGAACACCTCCTCAACCTTTACGAATCATGTTGGATACAGGAACGGTCAATACCTGGGTGACAGCCAGCTCCTGTACAACCGAGGCTTGTCGATTGCATACGGCCTTCAATCCTGAGGCGTCCACGACCTTTGTTCCAGGACGGCAAGCGCCTACCAGTGTTTCCTTTGGCCCTTGGGGCAGTATGGGCGTGGTGATAGGTAATGATGTGTGTCACCTCAATTATGAACATGCCGGTCAGCGCAGCTTGGTTCCGTTTGCAGAACCCATGAGTCTCTATTTAGCTGTGAGTTATGAAGGTCAGCAGTTTAGTGAGTTGGATTGTGATGGTGGTTTTGCGATTCCATCGATCCCTTGCAAACAACCCAGTGCGTTGCTGGAAGAGTTGAAAAATCAGGGCTTGATTCGCCATGCAATTGCTTCATTTTGGTTTGATCCTGTTCGTGGTGAAGGGCGCTGTCTTCTCGGCGCCTTAGACCAAACCTTATATGATCCTACTAGTGTCAATTGTTTAGCGCTTAAACCCTTGGAGGGTGAGCTAGGCTATTTGTGGAGTGTCTGCTTAGATCAGCTGCAGATTGGGCGTTGTTCTATCGGCAAAGAGATTGACTTTGTGTTAGATACCGGCTCGTCTGTATTTAAAGGTGGGCATGCGATTATTCATCGGATGATAGAAGCGATCACCGATGAGGGTCGTCGTCCAACGACGGTTACAAGTGAGGCGGATCTTTCGGGTTACCCAATGCTGGATCTGACACTTGGCAGTGTTTCGTATCGTTTGACGCCAAGACAGTATTTTATGCAGGTGGGCCCGGCTCAATGGGATCTAGGTGTGCAATATTTAGAAGGTCTACCAGATGAATTGTTAGTGGTCGGGTCGGTTTTTCTGGATACGGTATATTCAGCCTTTATGCTGGGCGATGGGGATCACGTTGAACCCTCGGTATTACTGGCCAACGCTGTCCAATCTCAGGTCAGTATCAGTGGCGTATGGGTCAATGAGTTTGGTTCTGTGATGGAGATAGGTCCACTAGAGGCGGATGGTACTTTTCGTGGACAGTATCGGTCGGATACAGGGGCGACAGGTGTATACCCCGTTATGGGGGTAGCCGATCCCGATCCAGTTGGCAATAGCATAGCCATCGCATTTACGGTCAATTGGCGAAGCCTTGAAGGACCGCCCGATCCCTCTTGGCATTGGGTGTCCGCTTTTTCAGGTTTAATGCAAATTCAGGATGGCGCAGAAGTCATCAATACACTGTATATGCTTCAACAGAACGCCACTGAGTCCGTGCAACCTTGGCAAGCGACAGCCATTTACTCCTCGACGTTCAAGCGTCGTCCTTAGTTTGAGTAGGGCTCTAGCTGCTGAGCGGGAGCCCCACGCCAATTAACACGAACAGACTGCCACACACTTGATTGAAGCGCTTTCCGCAGCGCCCTAGCCAGTTGGAAACACCTTTGGCGAATCCTGCAATAAAGAGTTCGACAAGGCATTCAATTAACACAAAGGTCAGCATCATAATTAAAAACTGTATCCAGAGATCGTTGTTTGGATTGATAAACTGTGGGAGAAACGCGCCAAAAAATAGGATGACTTTAGGGTTTGAGAGCGCCGCTAAAAACCCTTGGCGTGCCATGTTCCAACCGCAGACACCGTCACTGGACATGCCGGGCTGCCCGGGCGCGGGTGAGCGCCAGACTTGAATACCCAGCCAGACAAGATATAACCCGCCTACAATTTTCATGACCAGCAGCAGCTCCTCAGCCAGCGTTAGCAGAGACGCGATGCCAAACATTGAGAGTGCGATCACGCATGCAAAACCAACAGCACCTCCTGCAATGGTTTTCAGTGTGCGTGTCGGTCCATGGATTGCGCCATGTGTTAGCGCCAGTAAGCTGTTGGGTCCTGGAGTCAACGATAGACCCAGTGTGGCGACAAGGTAAATTAACCAGGTTTCCAGTGTCATGCAAAACTCCTGAGCGAGATGACTGTCCAATATGGCGCTCAGTATGCAGGCGACATTCAGCTTTATATGTGTAAATATTAGACATTGTTTGGTATTTTTTGGACAGGTGCTGCATGAAGCGCGCAGATGTTGGTTTTCTATTGTTACCGCTGCCAGGTTTTGCCTTGCTTCCATTCGGTGGATTTCTTGATAAGCTGCGTTTTTCGGCTGATGATGAAGACTTAAGTCAGCAGCGTTATTGTCGTTGGCAGGTACTTGGTTATGAAACAGGTGCCAGTGTCGCCGCAAGCTGTGGGGTTGAAGTCAAAATTCAGACCACTCCAGAGCATTTGGATTGGTCGGCCTATCAGTATTTGGTGATCTTTGGTGCGCGAGAAGCGGGTGCGAGTGCGGCGCTAGCGACGCATTACCGTGCGATATTACGCCAAGCCAACCAGCATGGATTGAGTTTGGTGAGTATTGATAATGCTTGCTTTTTATTGGCTCAGGCGGGTTTTTTGAAGAACCATCGAGTGGCGGTGCATTGGCGACATGCACGTGAATTTGCTATCTTGTTCCCCAATATTTCAATGAGCACGGAGCAGCTCTATCTGCTGGATGGTAAGCGGATCAGTTGTGCAGGTGGCAGTGCTGCAATTGATCTGGCGACCGAACTCTTGAGTCGACATTGTGGCCGCGAAAAAGCCCTGAAGGGGTTGGCCGATATGCTGGTCGACGAAACACGCGAAACGAGCCATCGTCTTAAGTCTCTGCATTCTGAACCGGATATCGGGCGGCACTTGAGTCGAGCCTTGGCACTGATGCGGCAGTTTCTTGGGGAGCCTATGCGTATTGAAGCTTTAGCGGCTCAGGTTGGAGTGGGCAGGCGACAATTGGATCGGCTGTTTATGGAGCATTTTGATGTGACGGCACGCAGCTATTGGCAAGAAATGCGCTTGAAACATCTCGCTTGGCGGTTACGCCACAGCCATCACTCTTTGTCTCGTTTGGCAGAGGAAGTGGGCATGACAGATGTGGGTTACATGAGCAAAGTGTTCAAAAACCACTTTGGCGTAACCCCAAAACAGTATAGAGGAGGTCTCCACTAAAAAGGCCTATCCTTTTTAGTAGGGTGATACATAGTTTTATGAGTCAGACAAAAATACTCAATTACCTCAGTTGTTACAGCCCACAAGTTCAGCTGCAGGCGCTGGCGTTGTTGGATAACAACAAATCCGGTGTTTGGTTGCAGAACAAGTATCCAAAAGTGCATGAGCTGGTGTCAGAAAGGGCGTTGTATGACTATGCTCAGGCCATTAAAAATCAGTTTATGCGCAGTTCAACGCCGATCAGCAAGGTGGTATATGATGATAAAATTCATATTATTAATAATGCCTTAGGTCTACATACCTACGTATCACGAGTGCAGGGCGCTAAATTGAAGTCGAAAAACGAGATTCGGATTTCTTCTTTATTTCGTAAAGTTCCGGAGCCATTTTTGCGGATGATTCTGGTCCATGAACTTGCGCACTTGCGTGAAAAAGAGCATGACAAGGCGTTTTACAAGCTCTGTTGTTATATGGAGCCCGACTACCATCAACTTGAATTTGATCTTCGTTTGTACCTGTGTCACCGAGATCGTTTTGGTGATTTATGGGGAAGATCAACGGATTAATCACACACACACTTTGAGCTATCGTCTAAGGATTAGAACAAGAATGCCCAAAAACATAACTGTTATTCTCGGTCACCCTGATGCATCTGGCTTTTGCGGTTCACTTGCGGAAATGTACGTGCAATCGGCATTAAATGCTGGACACTCAGTTAGATACTTTAAGCTAGGTGAAATCGAGTTTGATCCAATTTTACGCCATGGTTACCACCAGCGCCAAGAGTTAGAGCCGGGGTTGTTAGAGATACAAAATGCGATCACCTGGGCAAATCACTTGGTTTTTGTGTACCCAACTTGGTGGGGAGCCATGCCAGCGCTTCTAAAAGGAATGTTTGATCGAGTGTTTTTACCGGGATATGCCTTTAAATATCGCCAAAACTCTCAATTCTGGGACAAGCTACTGGCTGGGCGCAGTGCCCATGCGATCGTTACAATGGACACCCCGCCTTGGTATTATCGACTTGTTTATTCGATGCCGGGGCATCATCAAATGAAGAAGACGATCCTTGAGTTTTCCGGTATTAAGCCCGTTAAGCTTACGTCGTTTGGCCCTGTTCGTTATGCAAATGAGAAACAACGGGATAAGTGGTTGCAGCAAGTGGCCAACTATGCGAAATCAGCCTAAGGCATTGTTCAAGAGGATTTCGTGATGTTATAAAAGCGTTCGACATTTTTTGTCACCAAGCCCCAGTGGGATGTCTTGACTCTGGCTTGGTGTTGCTCGAACGCGGCCTTGTCGGTGAACTCTTCATATACGTCAAAGCGATTTGGGTTTACTGGATCTCGTGTGATAGTAAAAAGCAAGCAGCCTGCTTCTTGTTCAGTTAAGGCAATATGGTTTGGTAGCTCAAGGCAAATGGCCTCTAGGTCTTCAGCGGGTACTTCAATGTAACCACTTAGAGTGATTTTAGACATGGTGTTTTCCTTTTGCTCGTCTAGAACTTCATTAATCGCTTTAATTGGCAATAAAGTCCAGCTAAATTGCACCTTGCAACTACATCGATCATTTCGGTTATACTGATCAGCAGATAATAGCTTAACAAAGAGGCTCTTTTGCTCGAAATTACTGAAAATATTCACTTAGCTGACTGGGAAATTGAATTCCAAGCGATTCGTGCCCAAGGAGCGGGTGGGCAAAACGTTAACAAGGTCGCGTCTGCCGTGCATTTACGCTTTGATATTCAGCGATCGTCTTTGCTGCCTATTTATAAAGAACGGTTGCTGAGCTATTCGGATCAGCGGATTACCCAAGATGGGGTGGTTGTGATCAAAGCTCAGCGCTTTCGTACTTTGGAAATGAACAAGGAGGATGCTCTGCAGCGGCTGAAAGAATTGATTCAGGAGGCCACTAAACCGGTTAAATTACGCCGAGCAACCAAACCCACCAAGGGCTCTCAGCGCCGCCGAGTAGATGAAAAAACTCAGCGTGGTAAAACAAAGACACTGCGTAATAAAGTGGATTTCTGATTGTGTTGCCAGAGCCTAAGACATTCGAATAGAAAAATAAGCAGAGAGAAGAGCATCTTTCTGCATGGGTTTACCCGTATACGTATCAAATTGAACCGATGTGATAAAAACACATCAAACTTGAGAACGGCCTGTGATGCGCTTCATTTAAATTGATTCCAGTATTCACAGGATAAGAGGGTAAGTTTATGAAACGCTATGCGCTATTCATGTTCACGGCAATGGTCATGTTGCTGGCAGGATTCCACCTCAACGCATCCAACGCTGCCACTTCTAAATACGCACCCGATGATCCTACGTTGGCCATTGCTACCTTTGCAGGTGGGTGCTTTTGGTGCGTGGAGGAAGCCTTTGAAAAGGTACCTGGAGTAGTAGAGGCGGTATCCGGTTACAGCGGAGGGGATGAGGTTAATCCAACCTATCAGCAAGTGGCAGGTGGGCTGACGGGTCATACGGAGGCCGTGCAGGTCTTTTATGATCCCACAGTGATCACCTATGAAGGGCTTTTGCAGACGCTGTGGCGTACCGCTAACCCGACGGATGCTGAAGGTCAGTATGTTGATCGAGGTCAGCAATATCGCCCAGCCATTTTTTATCATAATGAAGCCCAAAAACACGCGGCAGATGCTGCGGTGATGGCACTGGAAGCATCAGGTCGATACGACAACCCCGTAGTCATTGAAATCGTCCCTTTCAAAGTTTTCTATGAAGCTGAAGAATACCACCAAGATTATTACAAGAAGAATCCACTACGGTATGCATTCTATACACGCAACTCAGGGCGTTACCAGTTCATCGATGCCGTTTGGGGGAGTGATAGAGCGGTGGATTACACGTTGTACCGTCCACAAAATATCGACGTACCTGACGCTGCCAATTCTCAGGCATCTCGCTCACAATCAATCCAAGCGGAGGGGTTTAATCCAGATACATTTGTAAAACCGAGCGACAGTGAGCTCAAGGCGCGTCTGACTGAGGAGCAGTATTACGTTACTCAAAAAGACGGTACGGAGCGTCCGTTCAGGAATCAATACAATGATGAGAAACGAGCCGGAATCTATGTCGATGTTGTGTCTGGAGAGCCTCTGTTTTCATCTCGTGACAAATATGACTCGGGCACTGGCTGGCCCAGCTTCACTCGACCTATTCATGCCGATTGGGTAGTGGAAAAAGAGGATAGAAGCTTTTTCTCAGTCCGGACCGAAGTGCGTAGCCGCTTTGCCGATTCACATTTGGGGCATGTATTCAATGATGGCCCAGCCCCCACGGGTTTACGTTATTGCATGAACTCCGCTGCGATGAGGTTTATCCCAATTGAGGAGATGGAAATGCAGGGATATGGTGCATTGATCAGTGAGGTGGAGTAGTCGCAATGAGTAACACATGCGGGTTATGACGGAATTTTAAGGCTTGGAAATACAAACATGAATTATGATGAGTTCAATCACTTTTGTGGTTCGTTTCCAGCGACTACCCACGTTGTGCAATGGGGAAACTCGCAGGTTTGGAAAGTCGGCGGCAAGGTGTTTGCTATTGGTGGATGGGGAAAGAACAAACAACCGGCGTTTACATTTAAAGTCTCAAGTTTGAATTTTGATCTTCTCAGCGAGTTAGATGGGTACATACCCGCGCCTTACTTTGCCAATCGTGGTATGAAATGGATCCAGCAAATAGGCACATCTAGTGAGTTGGACGAAGAGTTAAGATATTATTTGTCAGAATCTTATCGTATTGTGTCGCTCGGGCTGAGCAAGCGTAAACAAAAAGAATTAGGGTTGAGCCCTGAGTAAGCGTCGTGAATCTGTCTTATGAAAAAGGATTCAGGAAGGCTCTTATTTTGAAAGGAGTGTAAGGAATGAGTAAACGCCGTGGCCCGCTTTTTTTAAGCGGTATTTTGTCTGTATGTTTGATGCTCCCTTCGGTTTTGGTACAGGCTCAGGACGATGCCCTGATGACTGAACTCCAGCGCATAGAAAATGTGCTTGATGCACGGATCGGTTTCTCTGCGTATGATTCGGAGACAGGAGTGCGTTGGGAATACAATGCGGACCAACGGTTTGCTATGTCCAGTACTTTTAAAACATTAGCCTGTGCTGCCTTGCTTCAGCGTGTTGATAGCAATCAAGAGCAACTTGAAAGAACAGTCAGTTTTTCAAAATCCGATCTTGTGACTTACTCACCCATTACAGAGCAGCATGCCGATAATCGGGAAATGTCCCTTTTTGAGTTATGCGAAGCGACGATGACGACCAGTGATAATACGGCTGCAAATCTCATTTTACATGCCATGGGTGGGCCAGGGGTCGTGACTGAGTTCGCGAGGGAAATCGGCGATAATGTCACGCGATTGGATCGCTGGGAAACAGAGCTGAATCAGGCGACTCCCGGTGATGATCGAGATACAACTACGCCCAATGCGATGGTGGCTAATCTTAAAGGGTTGCTGCTGGGTGATGTTTTGTCCCCTAACTCTAAAAGCCAATTGCGAGAGTGGCTCGTCGGAAATAAAGTGGCTGACGGCTTATTCAGAGCAAGTATGCCCGCAGAATGGATTATAGCCGATAGAACGGGAGCGGGTGGATTTGGGTCTAGAGCTATTACGGCGGTAATCTGGCCGCCAGAGCGCTTACCGATAGTTGTGGCATTTTACATAACAGAAACGACAGCGTCCTTTGAGGACAGAAACACTGCGATTGCTGAATTGGGACGTGTGATCAAAGACGTGGTTGAGGCCAAATGATATTGGATACGAGGTCGGGTACGTCCGGTATTGATCGATTGCTTACAGGTACAGTGGCAGCCTATCTTTTATTGTAAAATTGCACATGTTTGCAGTGGGAGTCGTCAATGTTTGAAGTGAAAGCAACCCAGCATGTTTTAGCCGTTAATGATGTCGAAATGACCGAGAGATACTTTCTCGACAAGCTTGGGTTTTCTGTACGATTTCGCGTAGAGGGCTGGTCATTTCTTAGCCTTGGCAGCTTTCATGTCATGCTTGGGCACTGCCCAGACGAAGTCCCAGCGCGCGATACACATGAGCATTCGTACTTTGCTTATGTGAACTGTGAGGGCATTGACGACATTTACCGTGATTATATGCAGCGCGGAGCCGAAATTTTTCAAGCCCTGTCCAATAAGCCTTGGGGCATGCGTGAGTTTGGTGTCGCGACACCAGAAGGTCATCGAATTATGTTTGGTGAAGACATAGACTCATTTTGAGTAGAAGAAGACTTTACTGGCGATATATCCATTTCCCTGTTCAACCTGTCACTCGTCGTGTCGGATAGGTAACTGCAAGGTGGTGGGTGATTTCGAATCACGTGTTATCAGGGGAAATACGATGAATAAAGTCGTTATCGTTACTGGCGGTGGTCGAGGAATTGGTGCGGCAACTTCGAAGTTGCTAGCATCAAGAGGGTATGCTGTCTGTGTCAATTACCGCTCAGATGCCAAAAGTGCCGAGGCTGTCGTTGCTGAGATTACGGCGCTTGGTGGTCAAGCGTTTTCGTACCAAGCTGATGTTTCCAAAGAAACTGACGTTGTAGCGTTATTCGATGTAACCGAAAAAACCTATGGCCATGCTACACATTTAGTGAATAACGCAGGCATTTTGTATCCTCAGTCGTGTCTTGCCGACATGGATGTTGAACGATTTAACAAAGTTATGTTATCTAATGTAACGAGCTGTTTTCTTTGCTCACGTGAATTTATCAATCGAAATAAATCGACAGGCGCTATCGTGAATGTATCATCTGTTGCTTCACGGACAGGCTCGCCCTTTGAGTATATTGATTATGCAGCCTCTAAAGGGGCGATGGATTCATTGACCAAAGGGTTGTCCTTGGAAGTTGCCGCTCAGGGTATTCGTGTAAATTCAGTAAGGCCCGGTTTTATTTATACCGATATGCATGCCGATGGCGGTGAGCCCAATCGGGTTGACCGCTTAGCGCCTCAAATACCATTGCAACGTGGTGGTACACCTGATGAAGTGGCAAATGCTATTGCTTGGTTATTATCAGATGAAGCATCCTATGTTACTGGATCCTTCATCGATCTGGCCGGAGGGAAATAGCTGAGGTTACACCAAGCAAACCCACTCCAGAACTTAATAGGGTGTTCTAGCTTTGGAGATACACTAAGTTGGAGATGAAATGTCCGAATATTTTGCTTTAGTGAAATGGGGTCGTGGTAAGGATGAACCCTTCGTCGACAATAAATATAGCCGTGGCCATGTATGGGAGTTTGATGGGGGTGTTACTGTACCTGCTTCATCGTCACCCCATGTAGTGCCTTTACCTTATTCGGTTGAAGCAAATGTTGATCCCGAGGAAGCGTTTATTGCCTCCTTGTCGAGTTGTCATATGCTTTTTTTTCTATCAATTGCAGCCAAAAAAGGCTATGTGGTGGAAAGCTATTCTGATGATGCTAAGGGCATCATGGAAAAAGATGGATCAGGGAAGATATCCATGACCAAGGTTACGCTCCGCCCGAAGGTAGAGTTTTCAGGGGATCGGATTCCCTCAAGAGATGATCTTGAAAAAATCCACCATCTTTCTCATGAACAATGCTTTATTGCTAACTCGGTAAAAACAGAGGTCAGCACAGAAATTATCACTTAACTAAGCCGGTCAGAAGGTATTCCTAGGGACAATTGACTGCTCACGAACGCTAGACCCATATTAAAAGGAGAGTATTACATGCTTGCAGTTCAGGCTAGAGATATGGCGGCCTATAATCGCTGGATGAACCAGCGGATGTATACCGTGTGTTCAGAGCTTTCTGATACTGAACGTAAAAAAGATACAGGCGCTTTTTTAACGTAGGATTATCAGTTAGGCCAAGAGGTCGTGATGAATATACTTGAAATAGTTGTTCTATTTGCCGTGATGGTAATGTTAGCACTGGTTCCTAGCACTAGTGTGGCCTTAGTTATTGCTCGTTCTTCAACCGCTGGATTTTTAAATGGTGCCGCTGTTTCAGTTGGCATCGTACTCGGAGATCTTATTTTCGTTTTTCTGGCCATTTTCGGAATGACGGCGCTGGCAGAAGTGATGGGTGGTTTTTTCCTGATTCTAAGATATATGGCTGGTGCATATCTAATCTGGTTTGGCATCAGCCTTTTGCGGTCGAAGGCTAGGGCGCAGGTTTCTGTCGGTCACTCAGCCTCGACATTGTCAACAAGTTTTCTGGCAGGTTTAATTCTGACACTTGGCGATGTAAAGGCCATTCTCTTCTACGCAAGTTTGTTTCCTGCTTTTGTTGATTTGACCACACTGAATACTTCAGACGTTATAGTGATTAGCCTTTTAACGGTGTTTGCAGTGGGTGGTGTAAAATTGTTCTATGCCTATTCTGCTAGCAAAATCGTATCCTTACCGGGTGTCCTAAAACGACAGAAAAAGGCGTACCCTGCTATGAAGATCGCATCGGGTGGTGTTCTGGTAGGTGCCGGTGTCTATCTTATAATGAAGACTTAATGTGCGACTTGAGATAGAGACGCATGTAGCACTGGCTTCCAGACACATAATGCTACTGCTCGTATCGCATTCTAAGAGGTTTAAAAGTGATAATTGATGCGGATTTTTCTACACTAACAAGTGACTAACCTTAGGAAATAACCTGTCCTACAGGCAGCTTCATATTTTTATCAAATAGTCCTAACATTGACCTGAGGAATATCGTTTGGCTGTAGGGTGTTCTTGACAACTTTGCGGAAGTGTATCATTATTAGAACACAACTCAGCCCTGTACGCAGAGATTTAGTTCTCTGGCTGTTAGGGTGAAAAAACCGGCCTAGTGTCGGTTTTTTCGCATTCAAGGATTAGAATTTGTGCGAACAGCATTTTTTATCGATGGTTATAACCTTTTCTATGGTCTTTTAGCTGGTACGGGATACAAGTGGCTTGATCTTCCTAGTCTGCTGTCATCTGTTGCACGAATAGAAAATCCAGCATTTGAGCCCATATCTTTCCATTATTTTACCTCGCCAGTACAGCCTAAACTTTCGACACGTGGAATCCAGTCAAAAGAGGCCCAAGATACGTACATCAGAGCGCTCAAAGCAAAGGGGGTTGAGGTAATCCTAGGACGACATCGACTAGATCCAGCTAAAGCTCCACGATTTGTTGATAGAAATACGCCTCCATCTCGTCAGGATCAAGTTGATATATGGAGACTCGAAGAAAAAGAAACGGATGTCAATATTGCTATTAGTATGTACCGAATGGCAGCAAAGCAAACAGTTCTTCCTATTGAAGAACGTATACGTCACATGGTTCTTGTATCAGGTGATACGGATATGCAGCCTGCATTAAAAGCGATCCGTGAAGACTTTCCTGATATGCATATTGGAGTTATTCTCCCTCATCGTGAAAATATTCCGCGTTGTGTTCCAGGGTCGCTCAATAACTACGCACACTGGCTTCGACGTCATATCAAGTTTTCTGAGTTGCAAGATAACCAGTTTCCGACTAGAGTTCCCACAAATAAAAAACCCGCTACAAAACCTGTTTATTGGTAACGACAGGGGCGGTTCGATGGCTCTGCTAATCAAGCGTATGATTGGTGTTCTAATAACAAGATTCGTTATGCTGTTGAGTCTCCAAAAAATAAGAATGAGGACGGTTGCCTACATGGAGCAAAGGAGTCAACACGATAAGCCTAAGCAACTGCTTACCACATTCAGGGCCTGCATCTTATGGAAAAATTAATAGACGCAGCAAAAGTCGCGCTGCAAGAGAGGGATCAGCTACCTTTCTCGGTTTACTCATCCGTCAAGGAGCAGCGGATCGTCAATGTTCCTATCATAAAGCCATTATTAATTTGTGTGCTGAATGGATGTAAAAAGCTTGGGAGTCAGCAGGAAATAACCTGTCCAACAGGCAGCTTCATATTTTTATCAAATAGTCCTAACATTGACTTGAGGAATATCTCTCAAGGCAATGAGTATTTTGCTCTAGTAATTGAATTTGACTATAGTGATTTTGATTGTTTTAGTTACCAAGGACCCAGTACAGAAACCTACTTTCAAGGTCGTATTGATTCAACTTTAGAAAATACTCTGCAGCAGTTTATCGAGTGGTCCACCTTTATGCCATCCAGTTTTTGGGCGCTTCGAAAAAAGGAGATGCTTCAAGTCATTTATCATCTGGGTTATAAGCAGGTAAGTACCATAATAGAACCGCCGAGCCTTAGTCATAAGCTACATAATATTATTAGTGCTCATGTTTCTAGTGATTTGAGTGTGGAAACTCTGACGGAAAAGCTCGCTATGAGTGAATCAACTTTACGCAGAAAACTAAATGCAGAAGGAACCAGTCTTCAGGTCATTAAAGATAGAGTTAAGTTAGGCTATGGTCTTCATTTGGTTCAAACCAGCCTTGATCCAATTGGACGGATTGCAGAGAGATGTGGCTATCAGTCCCAATCGCGTTTTACTGAAAAGTTTAAACACCTTTTTGGGATCACTCCGACAGACCTGCGAAAAACAAAGGTGCACGATTAGGGCGAATAAATGACGGTTTTCGTGCTATTTCGATGAGGGGGGTAGGCAATACTATAAGTGCTCTTACTTCACGAGTTATGGAGACTCTTATGAAACGCAACGAAAACAAACAGGCCATCTGCTTTTTAGCCTTGTTATTGTCAGGTACTGCATTGGCTGATTCATTTACTCTGTCCAGTGCTGATATAACGCACGGCGAGTTTATGAGCAAGGCCCAAGAGTATCAGGGTTTTGGTTGTGAAGGAGGCAATCTATCACCACAGCTTTCTTGGTCTGGTTCACCTGAAGGCACAGAGGCCTTTGCGATTACAGCCTACGATCCAGACGCGCCGACAGGAAGTGGTTGGTGGCATTGGCAAATAATTAATATTCCTAAAAATACGACAGAGTTACCTGCTGGAGCGGGGGATTTGAGTAAAAACCTGTTCCCTGAAGGCAGTGTCCAAATCAGCAACGACTATGGCGTTACTGGCTTCGGCGGCGCGTGCCCTCCACAAGGGCACGGGGTGCACCGTTATCAATTTACGATACATGCCCTGTCTACAACACTCGAACTCCCTGAAAATGCGTCGGGTGCGTTAACAGGTTATATGATCAATGCACATTCTTTGGCCTCAAGCACGATCGAGGCTTTATATAAGCGCGATTAACATTTAATACATCTCGTTAATTTAGCTTTCCTTCCGGGCAATAGTGCTAATCGATTGACATGTCTAGCACTATTCGCCTTGATCTCGTGACACATTCGCATCGAGTGTTTACGCATCTCGGATTCGGCTTGCCCGGTAAGCCCCTAATCCGATGAGTAACATTCCCAATACGGCCGCAAGGCTCAGTGACTCGCCCAATAAAGGAATAGCGGCTAAACCCGTTAACACTGGTGTGAGAGCACCAATGGCTGAGGTGTTTTCAGCCCCAATGCGGTTGATTGCAAAACCATATGAAAAACCTGCCAGTAAACCGGCCAGAAGAGCCTGTGTGACTAACTGAGTCGCAATTTCTTGTGAGGAAGCGGTGGTAATACCTGTTTCATACCAGCCCATAAGTGCAAGAAACGCGAGCACACCACAGGATAAACAACAGAGTAAACCCGCTGCAGCAAGAGGTGGAAGTCCTGCAACTCGTAAACTAACTGTAAATAAAGCCCAGCAAAAGCTTGCACCCAACAAGAGTAGGTCACCTTTGAGTACTTGCAGGTCGCCTTGATATAACGAGTGACTCATTAACACGGCCACTCCAAGGGCCACCCAACTCAGCCCCCAAAAGCGAGCGGGGTGTAAGGGTTGTTTATAAATTAACACCGCCATTGCCGTGACAAACAAGGGAAAGGTGCCGGGAATCAATAAACCCGCATGAGCTGCAGGTGCGTATTGAAGCCCCGTTGAACTTAGGTAAAAGAAAGGTACACCAGCACCAACCAGCATGCCAAGCAGATACCTGAAACGCGTATTGCGAATCTTTTCACGATGACGCCAAACAAAGGGCAACAAGACCAAGGCTGGCACTAAATAACGCATCACGGCTAAGTCAAACGAGGTGAGTTGTCCTGACGCGGATAAACGCACCGAAATTAACCAGCCTGACCAGATAGACACCGTGATCAGGGCAGCTAACACACCCATGTAAAAGTCTTTCCCTTGTGTCAGGACGCGATAATCAGCGGAAGGTTTGGATGGAGTTGATGCGCTCATTGAATAACACCTTACTAAAATGAGCCTGTATTATGATGCTAACATGCAGCGCATGTCCTTGCGAATTGATCTATCGAAATTCAGTTTTATGGCATAAAATGCCAATTGTTTTTCTATTTTTAATGATAAATGCCATTTTTGAAAACTGAGGCTTTTTTGATGAAACTGGATGGGCTGGATTATCGAATTCTGGATCAGTTACAAGCGAATGGGCGTCTAACGAATGTAGAGCTGTCCGACAAGGTGAATTTATCCCCCTCGCCGTGTTTGCGTCGTGTTAAGCAATTGGAAGAAGAGGGCGTTATTCTAGGGTATCGCGCATCACTTAATCGCGTTGCGCTGGATTTAGGCATGACCGTGTTTGTTGACCTACGTTTAGGCCATCATGGTGACCAAGCCAGTAGCCAGTTTGAAGCGTCTGTACTGGCCATGCCAAACGTGATTAGTTGCTACTTAGTCTCCGGTACCGCAGATTATCGGCTTGAGGTCGTGGTTAAAGATCTACAGCATTACGAGCTTTTGCTTCGACAAATACAAATGCTGCCGTTTGTGAAAGACATTCACAGCAACTTTGTCATACGTGCGGTAAAAGGTGAGTCTCCCTTACCTTTAAATACTCCGACCTGAGCCAGGATGAACCCCGCGTAAGTGTGATGAGCACTTCTCTGTGGAGCCTTGTGTTTGGTCTGAACTCAAGCCGGCAAGGATCTCGCATGCATCTATATTTTTTTCGGTCACACAACGTTGCCTTAAACTCTCTAGCGTGTCTTTGAGCAAGGTAAGTGAGGCGATACGCTCCGTCACATGCGAAATATGTTCATCCAATAATCGGTTGACCTGATCGCAGCGCATGTCAGGCTGATCCTTGTAACGTAAGAGTTGACGGATTTCCGCTAAACTCATATCAAGATTACGACAGTTACGAATAAACAAAGCGCGCTCAAGATGACTGTCTTGATACCAACGGTAATTATTGTCACCTCGATAGGGGGCGGGAAGCAGCCCTTCTTTCTCCCAATAACGCAGAGTTTCTACTGGGCACTCAATCCGTTTAGCAAGTTGACCAATGCTGAGCATATTTTCTCCTCGGGCTTGACCCTGAAGTAACTTTAGGGTTTTTACTATAGTGATAAAACCCAAGGAGATCCAGAAATGTCGAACTGTTGCGGCTCATCAGCCTGTTCTAGTAATCAAACAGCAAGCCATGCGCTTGCGCAAGTCAGCCCCATACCCTATGTCAAACTGTCATTCGCGGGTGGTGCTGCTTTGCTAGCGGAAGTGATTGAATGGACATTGCCGGGATGGGGCTGGATCAGTCTTATGTTGGCGTTGGTGGCGATTGCGTTGTGTGGAACAGAGGTACTCAAGCGAGGTTGGCTGTCGCTCCTTAAACTCGACTTAACCATTAATGCTTTAATGAGCTTAGCGGTCACTTGCGCACTGTTGATTGGCCATTGGGCGGAAGCCGCAATGGTGTTAGTGCTGTTTACCTTGGCTGAGTGGATTGAAGAAAAGTCAGTTGAACGTGCTCGCCATGCGATTCAGAGCGTATTGTCTCTGGCACCGGATACCGCTCGGGTCTTGATGGACGATGGACACTGGCAGAGCCTTCCGGTGACACAGGTAAAAATTGGTCAGCGTGTACAGGTGCAGCCAGGTGAGAGAATTGGTTTGGATGGCCGCATTTTGAAGGGGCACACGTTTATTAACCAAGCCGCGATCACGGGTGAGAGTCTGGCGGTTGAAAAACAATTGGGCGATTCGGTGTATGCAGGAACCTTGAATGAAACCGAGTTGTTTGAGTTTCAAGTGACAGCTGAGGCGTCGAATACGATGCTGGCACGAATTATTAAGCGTGTAGAGGAGGCGCAAGCGGATAAGGCTCCTACACAACGTCTGGTTGATCAGTTTGCGCGCATCTATACCCCGATTATCTTTTTCATCGCCTTGGCGACGGCGCTCGTACCGCCTGTTTTGTTCGGGGGAGCCTTTTTGGATTGGCTTTACAGAGCACTTGTTTTATTAGTCATTGCCTGTCCTTGTGCGTTGGTTATTTCTACGCCTGTTACGATTGTCAGCGGCCTTGCCAGAGCAGCGCGCTTAGGGATTTTGATTAAAGGCGGGAGTCATTTAGAGGCAGGCAGTCGGCTCAATCGCGTGGCATTTGATAAAACCGGAACCCTGACACAGGGACAGCCAGAGCTAAGATCCTTTAAAAACCTCAGCGGGATGCCAGATGAAGACGTGCTGCGGCTAGCTTCTAGTATCGCTCAGCATTCAAGCCACCCTGTTTCAAAAACGCTGACGTTGGCGCATGTCGGTGAACGCTTGACGGTAGAGTCCCTGATTGCATTGCCAGGCCAAGGTCTTCAAGTGGCACTTAACTCGCATCGATATGGTTTGGGCAATGACCGTCTAGCGCACGCCATGAATGTGCCCCTAGAAGCCTATACTGCCGATGTTGCAAGGATCGAATCCCAAGGTGAATCCTGTGTATTACTAATAGAAGATGCTCGTGTTTTGGGACTGTTTGGAGTCGCTGATCCGTTGAAGCCCAATAGTCAGGAGGCCATTAACGCCTTACATGCGCTGGGTCTGAGTACCCTTATGCTCAGTGGAGACAATCTTAATACGGCGAGGTCTATCGCGCAGGAGGTGGGCATAACCGATGTTCAAGCCAACTTGATGCCAGAGGACAAACTCGAAGCCATTAAAAACATCATGAAGGAAGGGCATCAGGTTGCAATGGTCGGTGATGGCATTAATGACGCCCCTGCATTGGCTCAGGCAAATTTGGGGTTGGCGATGGGCGCGGCAGGAACGGATACGGCCATTGAAACGGCGGATATAGCCCTGATGGATGATGATCCTCGTAAAATCGCCACCTATATTCGTTTGTCGAGATTCTGCATGCGATTGCTCAAGCAAAATATTGCGTTGGCCATTGGAATAAAATGTATTTTCATCCTCTTGGCTTTTCTGGGGCAAGCGAGCATGTGGATGGCGGTCTTTGCCGATATGGGAGTGAGCTTACTCGTGGTCGCCAACGGCTTACGTGCGTTGAAATTCAAGCAATTGGCGTCGTGATTTAAAAATAATCGTCCAAACGCGCCAAGGTAAAAAACCAATAATAAAAAGCTCAACTAGGTAAGTGAGTTGAATTTCGTAGTTGAGCATCCAATCAAATAAATAAGTGTGAAAGGTTTCCAGGTTTGGCCAAATCATGATAAGGATTAAAATTGAGGCCGCGAAGGGCCAGCGCATAATGTCAAAACGTTGCTGAATATCACCGGAGAGGCCGAGGTACGCGCGAATGAACAGCCAGCCCAAGAGTAGAAGGCATAAAACTGTTGGGAGGATTGATAACACGGCCAAGAAAATACCAGTGGTGAGCATGGTAATGATTTGATTTAAGTAAGTGCTGAGTAGGCTGCCATATTCAAACCAAGCCGAACTCGCCAGGATTGCTGGAAGTGTTGAGTTGAAGCTCAGTAGAGTGTGTTGAGGTACTAGATTGATCAGCAATACCCAAAGTAAACAGCACATGCACAGCACTAATCCGTGCCAGCGCAGATCCCAAGGGTTTTTGATGGCTAGAGTGTCTGGATAGCGGGTTACTCGCCACAGGTACACAGCAAAGGTGATGAATCCAAGTACGATTGGCCATTTTAAACCAAAATAACAAAGCGCTAGAAACGTCGGTATGCTGACCAATCCAACGGCCACAAGCGTTATGCCGTCGAGGGCACGAACTAAGCTCTCGAACAGACCCTTCCGAAAGGGTGTTTGGAGGGGCTCCTGTTGTCTTTGCTTAATCTGATCAAATAAAGACGTTTGATCAGTCTGTTCAGCGATGCGTGTTGCGTTTTGTGGGGTTGATGATGCCGAGTCCTGACGGTGTGTAATTTGAGCGTGGGTCGATTTGATCAAAAAACCACCGTAGATAGCCACTCCGATTGAAAACAGCAGAAGATAAACCGACGTGTCAAAACGCATGATCACGAATGGAGTGAGTAGTAAGCTTGCACCAAAAAGGTAGCCAATGGCTGGAAATCGACTTGATAAAACAGGCAAGACAATCAGAAGAACAAACAGCCAAACCCAAAGTATCTCAAATGTGAAATAGGCTGTGATGCAAAGCAGCAGTATGGAAGAGGTGGCCGTTTTGACTTCTAATGATGATGCCATGTTCACTCCTTGAATCTCGGTCATGAGCTCTTGTCACTGCGTTAAGGGTTGGATAAGGTGCCGATTCACCCATTCGCATTGACATCAATTAATCTTCGCTAAATTAACCAAAACTTGAGTTGAATTCTATAGATCATTACGCTTAAGTGCTCTTTTTTAATTAACGGATCTACTTGGAGTTGTAAATGGCAGGTTTGCCTAGTGTTAGACGCATGGTGTTGCAGGACTTGGCCTCGGTCGTTGAGATTCAAGCGATGTGTTATACAGAAGTGGTTTTTGAATCTATCGAGTCTTTGGCTTCAAAGTTGGCGGTCTCTCCAGAGACTTGCTTTGTTGCATGTGAGGGAGAGAAGGTTGTTGGCTATCTATTGGCCTTACCCTGGACATCATCAGCCCCACCTGAGTTAAATCGAGTCAATGATCAAGCTTGTAAAGAACCTGATTGTGTTTATTTACACGATTTAGCCGTCAGCCCATATGCGCGTAAAACAGGCGCAGGGCAATTGCTGGTGCGGCAGTTTTTAACCACGTCGGAAGAATTTGGATACTCGCGGGCAACGCTTACAGCGGTTCAAGGCTCTCAGGCCTATTGGCAGCGTTATGGATTTTGTCCAGTGACACCGAGTGATACATTAAAGCGCAAGCTAGCAAGTTACGGTGAAGAGGCCGTCTTTATGAAATACGGTGACTAGCCACCGCTCAGGCTCAGCTCTGGGAATGCCGCGATCAGAGTCATCTGCCTGATGCGACATCATGTCACGCGTAATGTTCCTGCTTTTCCCATAAAATTTATCGGTATTTAATATCTAATGTAGTTTTTTCTAATCATGAGGGTCTTCTGGACATTTAGGATTAGAAAAGGCGTTGAAGTGGATATACCACTCTTTGGGAAATAACATGCGTGTGAACATAAAAGAGCTGATTGTAAAACCGACATCCTTATCCTGCGCAATTGCCTGTATTCTATTCAGTCAGACAGGAGGTGCTAATCCAGTGCATGCGGATACCCGATTAGAGGTTACTAAACCTTTACCGCTAAACATGGATGCCGCTATCAGGCAAAGTCCAGCCAACATCGAAATGCTACGATCAATTACCAATGACACCGCCAGTTTACTTAGGGATATTCCGGGTGTGAGCCTATACGGGGCGGGTGGTGTATCGAGTTTACCTTCTATTCGTGGTTTGGCCGATGATCGATTACGAGTCAAAGTGGATGGAATGGATTTGATTGCTGCATGTCCGAATCACATGAATCCACCACTTTCGTATGTTGAGCCAAGCAATATCAGCCTGTTAAAAGTCTACGCTGGGATCACTCCCGTCAGTGTAGGAGGCGATAGTATTGGGGGTACGATTATCGCTGAGCGTGCCGTACCTGAATTTGCATCCTCTGGAGAGGAGTCTAGGGTTAAAGGGGAAGTTGGTGCCTTTTATCGAAGCAATAACAATGCATTAGGCGGAAATCTTAAAGCCAGTTATGCAACTGAACAAATCAACATTCAATACGATGGAGCGTGGAGTCAAGCAGACAACTACAAAGCGGGAGGCGCATTTAAAGACTTCACTGGCACGGATCGTCCAGGCCACACCCTGCGCTTAGATGAGGTCGGTTCGACAGCCTATGATACGCAGAATCATGCACTCGGTATCGCAATACAAGCCGGTGATAACCTTTTTGACACTCGCTTCAGTTATCAGGAGATGCCAGAACAGCTCTTTCCGAATCAACGCATGGATTTACTGAAAAACACTCAAAAGCTGGTGAATCTTGGGTGGAAACGTGATTTTGATTGGGGGTTAATGGAAGCGCGCGTATACCATGAAAGGGTTGACCATTTTATGGATTTTGGTGCGGATAAGCGTTTTTGGTATGGAACCCTCTCTGGGCCAGGAAACCCTTGTGACCCAATACGTTTCCATGGAGATCCAGCGGGTACCTGTGCAGCAGGAATGCCCATGTATTCGGAAAGTGACAATACAGGCGTTAGTTTAAAAGGCGATATTGAGCTGACAAACACACGCTTGCTACGAGTTGGGTCTGATCTGCAACGTTACCGTTTGGATGATTATTGGACCGCTTCGGGCGGTGGTATGGGGCCGAATACCTTTCTAAACATCAATAATGGGCAGCGTGATCGAACCGCCGTGTTTGCTGAAGTAGAGCAACAGCACAGTGAACGTTGGAGCAGTCTGTCAGGGATTCGGTATGAGCATGTGCGTATGAATGCTGACGCCGTGCAGGGATATGCAGCAGCGAATATGCCTGGCAATCAGCTAGCAGAATCTACGGCTTTCAACGCACAGTCGCGTAAACAAACCGATCATAATATCGATTTAGCACTGTTGGCACGTTATCGTCACAGTGACACCCTAGACATTGAGTTAGGGCTTGCACGTAAAGTACGCTCGCCTAATGTGTACGAACGCTACACTTGGTCAAGTTGGCCGATGGCGGCGACTATGAACAATTTTGTGGGAGATGGCAACGGCTACATAGGCGATGTGAATCTTAAGCCCGAAACGGCGTATACCGCATCTGCAACCTTTGATTGGCATGCTCCTGACCGTCGTTGGAATATCAGTGCGACGCCTTTCTATACCCATGTTGATGATTATATCGATGCCATCAAACGGTCTAGCTGGGGAGCCGATCAATTTAATGTTTTGCAGTTTACCAATCAGTCGGCTCGTTTATACGGTGTTGATTTAGCCATGGGTTTGCCCTTGATGTCTAATGATTGGGGGCAATGGGGGCTTAATACAGTGCTCAATTACACGGATGGTAAGAATCGAGACAGTGGTGACAGCCTTTACAATATCATGCCTTTAAATGCTCGCTTCACTTTACGTCATCAAAAGAATAATTGGGACAATGCTATGGAGTTAATCCTGGTAGATGATAGGCGGAAGGTATCAGGGGTTCGTAATGAGGTAACGACCTCCGGTTATCATTTGGTCAATGTGCGTGCAAGTCACAGTTGGAAGCAAGTGCGTTTGGATTTTGGTGTAGAAAACCTGTTTGACCGCAATTACAGCCTACCGACAGGTGGGGCATACATGGGACAAGGTCGAACAATGGCCATCAATGGTATTCCATGGGGCATAGCCGTTCCAGGGATGGGGCGTTCAGCGTATGTCGGCGTGAAGCTAACATTCTAATCATTCACTCGTAACCTTACCCAGACAAGCGTTGATCTGGGTAAGGTGGGTGGGTGTCTCAAACGTCAGATAAGGCTTTCGAGGGGATCTCCAGAAACTGTAAGGGTTGACCCATGGGTTTCCCCACCAATGCTTCATCGATCATCACGCCTTGCCCATGGATGACCGTGTGAATCGGCCAGCCAGTGACGTCCATGCCATCATAAGGTGTCCATCCGCTACGACTGGCAATCCAGTTATGTTCAATTCTACGCTTAGCCGATAGGTCGACTAGGGTTAGATCGGCATCATAGCCTAAAGCGATGCGTCCTTTTCCGGCAATACCAAAAATGCGCGCAGGGCCTGCGCTGGTTAAATCGACCAAGCGTTGCAGTGTTAGGTGACCGGAATTTACATGATTCAGCATAGTGGGGAGTAGGGTTTGTACTCCTGTCATTCCACTGGGGGACTGTGGGTAGGGTTGCGCTTTTTCGTCTAGGGTATGAGGTGCATGGTCGCTGCCAATGACATCGACAAGTCCGTTGCGAAGGGCTTCCCATAAAGCGTCTTGATGGCGCTTCTCACGCACAGGAGGATTCATCTGTGCCAAACTGCCCAGTTGCTCATAGCATTCGGGTGCACATAGGGTGAGATGGTGGGGTGTCACCTCGACACTGACATAGCGTTTGTGCCTCGCTAAGAAGCGCATTTCCTCTGCTGTTGAAACATGCAACAGGTGCAGCCGACGCCCTGTGTTAGCAGCTAAATTAACAATCCGCTGAGTTGCTTTAAGCGCACTTTCAACATCGCGCCAGATCGTATGATCACGAACGTCCTGACTGGCTTCAACGATTGCTTTTCGCTCACGCAAACGCGCTTCATCCTCTGCATGGACGGCCATGCGTCGATGGCCATTTGCTAAAATACGTCGTAACACTGTGTCATCATCGGTCAGCAAATCGCCGAAAGAACTCCCCATAAACACTTTGATTCCTGCGCATCCAGGTATTTTTTCTAAGGTGTGAAGCTGATCAGCATTCACCGCAGAGCCGCCCATATAAAAGGCATAATTACACCAAGCACGTCCTTTGGCAGCGTCGAGCTTTGCGTGTAAGTCATCTGCCCAAAGCGTGAGTGGGTTCGTATTCGGCATTTCGAAAATACCTGTGACTCCACCCAGTACAGCGCCTCGTGTACCTGTTTCCAGATCTTCTTTGTGGGTCAGACCGGGCTCACGAAAATGCACTTGGCTATCGATAATACCGGGGAGTATATGCAACCCTCGCGCATCAAGTTCAGTATCCGCTGTCCAGGTTCCGGCCAGCGCACCGAGTGCCACGATGGTGCCTTCGATACAGGCAATATCAAGTTGTTCAGCCCCACTGGGGGTTATGGCGATGCCGCCTTTGATCAGCAGGTCGGCGTGTTGTTGCGTTAGTCGTTTATCGAGCGTTAATTTTGGTGGCATACGGTGCTCAACCTCCGGTTGATTGAGTGATAAGGGGGCACCTTCAAGCTGGCATCGTCCAGGCCACGGCATCATGAGGGTGAAGGCTTTCTAAATGGCGTACATGAACCTGGGGTTCCGTGTAAGCGAAAAGGGCCGCTTCTATGCGGCGTGCGGCGTCTTCCACGAACATCAGATTTTGGCCATTGAGCGCAGCAAACTCTTGTTCATCGGCTCTCTTGACGGCTGTTTGTACAGGAGTGCCAACAGCGTGTTCAATGCATTCTATGAGTTTTAAAGCGCCCAGCATCTCAGCATCAGAGGGTAAACTAACCGTCACTTCGGCTTCACTTCGCTGACTGTGAGGCGTAGCAAGACTGGCAAATTGCTGAAGCCAAGATGCTACGACTGATGGCTCTACTTGAGCGGTACGGCCAAATTCCTGAAGGAAGGCGTTTGCTATAAGTTGGCGTGATAATGCTGCAGAGCAAGGGCAGGTCGATGAGTAGTCAACCCTTACTCTAAGCTGGCAGTGAAAGGTTCCATCGATCAACTCAGCATCGATACGTAGAGGGTAAGACTTCCATCCGGATAGGCCTTGTGTAACCAGTGCGGGTCGGCGCACTAGGAGATCAACGTTCAGACGCAATCTAGCGCTCTGGGTGTGGCAATCGTGATGGCTATCGATCATTGCTTCAAGCAGTTCGTGTAAACGAGCGGGTGAAAGCGCCATCCCATGACTGAGCTTGTCCAGTAATTGATAGAGTCTGGACATATGAATGCCCTTTATGTGGGGTGTCGGTAAGTTAACCTGTACGTCGGCACGTGCATGAAGCTCTCGCCGATAACCGACTTCCTCAAGAGTGACAGGAATATCAATGGATTGCATACCCACCCACTGCAAAGGGCGTAACGTGGGTGCTATGTCGGTTAATGAAACATCAGGAAGTGGCGCATTCATCTAGGGTGTCCCGTTTAGGCATTTAACTGATCGCTAAGTTATCGTATGTCTTCATTTTTGTCTTGTTGCTAATGATAATGCATTATCATTAATGAATTGACAAGAATTATGTATAGCTGTCAGTATTCTGTTGCTGTGTGCTTGCTTGGTATTTTGGTCAGTAGCTTTGAAAATAAATGAGTGAAAATCTATGGAACGAAAAACGCGTCAATATGAAGCCATCCTTGACGTGATTGCGACAGCCGGGCGTCCGTTGCTCGCCCAGGAAGTTCTGGACTTAGCAACGTGTCATGTGCCCAGTCTGTCACTTGCGACGGTATACCGAAATCTCAAAGCCCTTCAGAGCGAAGGCCGGATTAAGAGTGTGGTGCTGCCGGGCCAGAATCCACGCTACGAGCTTGAAGTGCACACACATCATCATTATTTTCAGTGTAGACAATGTGAGCGTGTGTTTGATGTTGATGCATGTCCCGGTAATTTACAGATGATGGCACCCTCAGGGTTTAGGGTGGAAGATCACGAAATTATTTTATATGGGTGTTGCAAAGAGTGTGGGGATGGTCGTTGAGCGTTGTGATTTTAGCCCACCTAGACTTCAAGTGGGCTAAATTGAATACCTTACGCGATAATATGCGCGCCTGCGTCCACATAAATCGTTTGACCTGTCATCCCTGATGACCCTTTGGCGCAGAGAAAAGCCGTTAGGGCTCCGACTTCATCAATCGTCACCGTCCGACCCAGAGGTGCTTTGTGCGCGTCTGCCTCAAGTAGATGACTAAAGTTGCTGATACCGGAAGCCGCTCGAGTCATTATCGGGCCCGGTGAAACTGCGAAAACACGAATTCCCTTAGGCCCTAGATCGTATGCCATATAACGCACTGAAGATTCGAGCGCCGCTTTCACAATCCCCATCACGCCATAATCATGTACCACTCGCTCTGCTCCTAAATAGGACATCGTAATCAAAGCGCCGCCGTGTGCCATCAGTGGCTCAAGGGCTTTGCCCATCCGCAGAAAACTGTGACACGAAATGTTCATGGCTAAGTTAAAGCCATCCTCGGAGGAATCAATCACCCGACCCTGTAAATCATCGGCTTTGCAAAAGGCCATGGAGTGGATAGCAAAATCAATCTCGCCAAAAGCGTCCCGACATTTAGCCACTACCGTCTCTAAACTTTCTGGCTCGGTTACATCCAGTTTTAGAAAATCTGTGGCACCCAGTGCTGCCGCAAGGGGTCTAGTATACTGCGCTGTTTTTTCATTTTGATACGTGATAATAATTTCACCACCTAGTTCGACAATCGCCTTGGCGACGGCATAGGCGATTGACTTATCATTGGCAATGCCCGTAATCAGTCCTTTTTTGCCTGCTAGCGAAAGAAAGGGAGGCGTTACATAGCTGTTCATATTTATTCCTGAGAGTAGGGTCATATAAAAATTCGTCAATATGCATACATTAGCGGAGGAATATGACGTTCAGATGGCGTTGTGATGGCATTCGCGGTTTCATTCAGTAGGGCCAGAGGCACTTCCTTCGGTCGCTTACTGAGGCTTACTTAGCGAGGTTATTAACCGCTGCCAAGTCGAGTAGCTCCTTGCGAGTTGACTTGGGGCACTACCTCGACACTATGGATTTTTATCGAATGCAATTAAGCGACGATGTTTGTTACTGACTCTGATTCGGCGGCAGCTGGGACAGGGGCTAAAGGTTGAGTGTGATCAGGCAGTTCAAGTCGTTAGTTCATACCCTGCGCACTGTCAATTATGTGGTCATGAGCCAGTGACCTGTTTAGGTGAGTGTGTTGCTAAACAGCAGAAATGTGGCTATAAAGTTCATTAAAGCCACAAAGTAAATAAGCTTTAAGGGATTGAGATCGAGTAGCACGATAGTGCTGGTTCGAATGAAAGGCGCTAACGCCACGGAACCTCCACCGATCATAAAAAGCATTAAGTGCTGAGCGGCGTTCAACAGGTAGTTATAGATGTGGCTGAGTCGCTGTATAACCGTTTATTTGTTATGTGTTGCACTAGACTTCAGTTCGAGTTAACCATATGAGAGTATATTATTTTACAAGTAGTCGTTGGGGGCTTAGCAATTTAAAAAATAAACATATAAAAGTGTCGAGAATTAATAACTTAAATGACCCTTTTGATTGTTTTGTCCGTATATTGAACGGCTGGCGTGATGATTTTACATATTTAAGAGAGCAATGGAACGAAGAACTGGGTATGATATGCTTCAGTAGAGATTATAGAAACCCAGTACAATGGTCACATTATGCAGACAGACATCAAGGTATAGCTCTCGGATTTGATGTGGATGATAAGATTCTAAATGATGTCGAGTATAGAGAAGAGCCTTATATTGTTTTTTTTTCAAGCCATGGAGGAACCGATGATGAATGGCGAAAAGTAAAGTTTGCAAGGTGCTGCAAGTTCATAGATTGGAGTTATGAAAAGGAAAGTAGAGTGTTCTTTGATCTAAATAGCCTTGATGAGAATAATGATTTACACTTTAAAAATTTTGACAGCACTATCGAGTTAAAAGAAATTATCCTCGGTATAAGCTGTGGAGTTACAGACAAAGAAATTATAGAAGCAGCGCGTGATTTTAACGGTGTTGAAATTAGAAGAGCAGCAATTTCTGAAGATTCTTATGAGGTTCATAAGGCAATATTTATTGATAACTTGTGAATATTCACATAACAACACATCCTGAGGTGGACAACAGCGATGATTTACGTTGAAGGCGCATAGTTTAAGAGCGGTGAATTGCGCTTTTTCAGGCTTTCAAGGTAGGTGCTCTCATTGTAAGCGTTTTTGTTTGCCAGCAGCGGAAAGCGATTCTGATACACTTAAATGCCAGTGCTCGAATCGCCATATTATGTGATTTAGCACGGCTAATTTGTTGGTAATAGTAGGCCCTCGCCCAAAATGAAAAGCGTACGCTTTGGCCAGCCCATTCAACAAAGGTCTGTTGTGTGAATTTTGGGCAGCTATAACGCCAGTAGTCCATGATTTCTTACTGCCCTGTGCTCGCAATTTGCCGCAGCTGCAGACGTTCAGGCTGTAGAAAAACCTCTCCATCTATGCCTTGATAAGACTTTCAGGAAACGGAGGTTCTGGGATGGCAAAGTTCAAGCATTCTGACTACAACCAGATGTTGATAGTGGATTGAGCGGATAAGGCGGTGGAAATCAGAATGCCCTTGCTATTAAATGAGGCTCTGCAAGCCAATTGCCGAAGGTCTGCATAAGTTAAAGCCATCAAGGCAGGATAAAGAACTGATTGTTGATTAAAGTCAGCAATTGAAAATGAACAATATACAGCGATCTCTGGTAGAAAAACGTGTCGAGATTAGGTTTTTCTACAGGCTCGTTAGCTGTAAAAAGGACTATCTAATGGAATCTCTGTCAAAACTGATTACAGCGTTGTCTTCTTTAGCGTGGCCAGCGATATTCGGCTTTTTTCTGTACAAGTTTCATAAGCCAATCAAAACGCTTATCGAATCTGCCCGAGGGCGGAAATTCACGATCAAAGTTGCCGGTAACGAGTTAACGATGGAGGAAGCGTCTGAGCAACAGAGGAAAATCGTCAATGATGTGCAATCGCGATTGGCGGCAATCGAAAAACACTTGGAGAGAAAGGAGGAAATATCACTAAACACTGAGGCACAGCCTGTTGCCAGAAGTAAGCGCATTTTGTGGGTTGATGATACGCCTAAGAACAATAGCTACCTTGTAGCATCGTTGCAAGAAATGGGGCATATCGTAGATATCGCGCTCGATACCGAAGAGGGCATTAGAAAATTCGAAGAAAGTCCATACGATATTGTCATCTCAGATATGGATAGGCCTGAAGATAAGAAAGCTGGTATCACGTTGGCTAGGACTATTCAAACAATACGAAGTGACGTCCCATATTTCATTTTCTGCGGTGGATGGGCGGCAAAAAATTTGCGTGAGGAATCCTTGTCGGCGGGTGTTACCGAGATCACGTCATCTGGGACAACCTTGCTTAGCCGCCTTCCTCTGGAAAATGGTAGCTAACAAGTCAATTAACTTCGCGCCTTCGGTGCCGGACGCTGAAAAGTTGCGCCGGTTATTGAGGCGTGTGTGTCGGGCATGACACGTAACTAGAGAGGTGAAAGTCCTCTTGCCTGATGTTCGCAGAGCCGAAGGCTAGGAAAAGGGCAAGGGTGTTGCCGCGAGGCAGGTGCTGACGGATGCCCAATCCAAAATGACGGGATGATGTACACGAACCAGATCTGAGGTGTGATACAGCTGGGGCGAGCGGGCACGTGACCGCAAAGCCTTCCATCTGCGATTAGGCTGTATTTCATAAATCTGGCATCTACGTCAGGAAAGCTACGTGTCTTACCCTGAGAGATCTGCATGATGTTGAAGGAACAGCTGACAAAGGGGCAACTGTGCGTGATCCGTATGCGCAGTGGTGTGGGAGGAGAGGCGCCGTGAGGCGTCTCCCTATCCAGATTGCATCAAAAAATCAGTTGACCGGGTGTGATCCATTGGATTATAGTTTGTGTTATGCAAACTATCGTAGAGCTACCAGAATTTCAAAAGCGAGTTTCGAGCTTGCTCAAAGAAGATGAAAGGGCGAGTATCATAAATTACTTAGCTACGCACCCGCAATCAGGCGATCTTATGCAAGGCACTGGTGGTATTAGGAAGTTACGGTGGTCTGCACAAGGAAGAGGTAAAAGCGGTGGTGTTCGGGTGATTTATTATTATCACAATGGTGCCATACCTCTTTTTCTTCTTACCGTTTTTGGTAAAGGTGAAAAGGCAAACCTCAGTAAAGCTGAGCGCAATGACCTCGCTAAATTCACAAGTTTACTTCTGCAAAATTATGGTGGTTCAAATGACTAGCGCATTCTCAAGTATTAAGCAGGGCCTCCAAGAGGCCATTGATTATTCTGGTGGTAAAGTAAAAAGTGCGATTGTACATGAGTTCAGTCCACTAGATGTAAAGCAAGTTCGAGCTCAAGTAGGTATGTCGCAAAGCGAGTTTGCTTCAGCTTTCGGTATAAGTGTCAGTACTCTTCGTCACTGGGAAAGAGGGGATCGTAAACCTCAAGGACCAGCTTTAGTTCTTCTAAATGTAGTTTCTAAAGAACCGGAAACTGTGCTCAGAGCCTTGGCATCATAAAAATGCTAACCAACAGCTCCACCGGACAAACTTTAGCCGTCATCTTTTATGTACAAAGATGAATAAAAGCCGCCACCCAAAGTTTGCGCGGTGAGCTGAGCGTTGAGACTGTCGGATTAGCCCCATAGCCCTTGGCTTATGTGACAGATGAAGGCTAATCCGTTAACTAAACCTTACCTCAGAGGTGGCAAGGGATGGCGCGGTATAAACACTACGATTACAACCAAACCAAGATGATACCTCTGCGGTTTTCGGATTAGATCGAACCTAGTACGTTTGAATACTATTTGAATCATGTCGTGGATAATGATTTAGATTTCAGCGTGTTTGAATCTCGCTATCGAAATGACGGCAACGGCGCACCAGCCTATGATCCGGCCATTCTGCTGAAGGTTGTGTTATTTTCTTGTTTCAGGGTAAATAAATATTAGAATAAATGACGGGCTGTTGATGCTGGGGATTTTGATTTCAAAATGTCTAATCCGACAGGCTCGTTAGCTTCCTAAAGGCGAGCAATAAACTAGCTTAAACTTGCCCTAATATCTGAAATGGTGATAAATAGCTTATTTTCTGCATCTTGAAACGCTTTAAAACCATAGCGCTCATAGAAGTGTTTAGCACCATCTTTTGCGTCAACAATAACGACTGGAAATGCCACACTATCACTAGCTGCCAGTAGTTTTCGTAGAGCATCGATAAGTAACCATTCGCCAAATCCTTTACCTTTATAGCGTTCATCGATAGCTAAGCGAGCAATGAGTCCGCCAGAAGTTGATGACTGATACTTTTTCTGTAACTTATCGGGCAATGCTTTTAGGTCAATGGGTGTCATTGTTAAAGTATAAAAGCCGATGATAAGTGATGTGTTTTTTTCATCCTCTAAAACAAATGTTCGAGTATTGTCTTTTTTAGCTTGCTGACTAGCCATGACTTTCAAATAGTTATTAAGCGCATCAATTCCGCAGTTGAATCGGCTTCTATCGTGTTTATCTTTATCGAGCAATACCGTTTTCATCATTGGGTTTTGGTCTCATAGCGTTTGGCGGCAGTTTTAAGCTTTTCATTTAATGTTGTTGGTTTATCGAGAGCTTCCATAAGTAATATGGCATCTGCTTGGCTTAATTTTAGTGTTTGCTCATGTTCAATCACTTGTTTTGCTTTTTCGATTGCGGCATTCAATACAAATGAGTTAATACTAGACATGCCGGTGAGAGCAGCAGCTTTGGTTAATAAGTTTTGTGTATCGACATCAACTCTCGCAGTGATACGAGGTAAAGTGGTAGCCATAATGTAATCTCCTTTGTGTCAAACTGTCACATCTTCATTGTGGTGCTTAAATATACAAAAAGCAATCATTGTGTCACTTTGGCACGCATGCGAGCAAACAATTCAAGCAGAGCCTCAACGAAATGACGACAACGGCGCACCAGCCTATGATCCGGCAATTCTGCTGAAGGTCGTGTTATTCGCTTGTTTCAGGGTGAATAAAGATTATAGTAAAGGGCGTGCTGTTTGCTGGAGTTTTTAATTTCAAAATGTCTAATCCCACAGGCTCCTTAGCATTAAAAGGAAGGTTCTATGCAATTGATTGGAATGCTTGATTCACCCTACGTAAGGCGAGTTGCTATTTCTTTAGAGTGCTTGGGTGTTCCGTTTGAACACAAAGCGGTATCGGTTTTCAGTACATTTGAAGAGTTCCAAAGCATTAATCCTGTCGTTAAAGCACCGTCACTCATATGCGATGACGGAGAGGTTTTAATGGACTCCTCGCTCATCCTGCAGTTTATCGAGGCAACCAAAAGCCAAGGAGTCTCGCTATGGTCTCAGAGTGCGGCGACAATGCAGCATGAGATGCGTGCGGTCAGTCTTGCGTTGGCTGCTTGTGAAAAGACTATACAAATAGTGTATGAGCGCAACTTACGACCTGCGTCAGCACAGTTCGAGCCTTGGATGGAGCGCGTGCGATGCCAGCTATTAGCCGCCTACGAGAGCTTGGAGCAGGAAGTGGTATTACAGAGGCCGATCTTTGAGGTCTCACGGAGTCAGGCAAGCATTACGTCTGCAGTGGCTTGGCAGTTTACTCAGTCTATGCTTGCAACACTGGTACCCGCTGAGAATTTTCCAGCGTTGGTTGCCCTATCTGCTCGCATGGAGAATGAGCCAGAGTTTATAAAGTACCCGCCTGTAGGTCCCGGTGTTTGAGCAAACGGTGCAAACAGTGGCATCATTTTGCGTCTGATGTGTCACTGCAACGTAAATAAAGGAGCAGACCATGAAAGGTAAAACAGTGGATGCGTTATTAGAGGATATTCATGTTCTAGGTGTTGAACAATACGCGCTTGTAGAACAGGTGCGTGCGCTGGTCAGTGAGCTTTTTGCACCCATCTCCGAGGAGGTGAAGTACGGTGGTATTTTATTCTCGTCGGATGTTCAATTTTGCGGTGTGTTTGCCTACAAAAAGCATGTATCGGTTGAATTTGTGTCGGGTGCAAAAATTCATGACTCGCTTGGGCATCTAGAAGGCACAGGAAAAGGACGCAGACACATCAAGCTTTATGTGTTGCAGGATATTCAAGATAAACAGCTCGCACACTACCTTCAACTAGCGTTGGACGCTGCAAAACATGACATCTAAGACCTCGCTTCCCATTTTTTGGCGTGATCCGCGCATGCCGTATGTTGAACTGCGCAAGGTGGAGGACGGTCGTCAGGTCAATTATGCGCTGCACAGTCATACACAGTGGTCGCTTGGTGCCATTACAGCTGGTAAAAGCACCTATCGCTATCGTGAGGATCTCTACATTGCGCGTTACTTAGATGAGCAGGTCACAGAAGAGATTTCGCTAGATACCTTATGCAAACGTTTTGGTTATAGCTCGGGCTACCTTATTCGTGCTTTTAGTCAGCACTTTGGTATGACCCCCCATGCGTATTTGCTCAATCGACGCATTCAACTAGGTAGAACGCAACTGAAAACGGGGAAGGCCATTGCCGACGTGGCTCAAAATGTTGGCTTTGCGGATCAGCCGCATTTTCAGCGTGTCTTTAAACGCCACATGGCTGCCACGCCGAATCAATATAGACGGACCTTAGTCAATCAGTAGATAAATGCAGCTGAGCGCTAGGAGTAATGCGAGCGTACGGTTAATCAACATAAGCAGGCGAGGGTTTTCTACGTGTTTGCGTAAAAACACACCTGCATAGACCCAAGCGCTTAAGGACAGCCAACAAATGGGTAGGTAGAGCAACCCGAAGACGACAACCTGTTGTGGATCATTGGCGGTTGTATACGCACCTATGCCTGCGGCAGAGGCTAACCAAGCTTTCGGATTTAGCCATTGCATAAGGGCGCCTGTCATAAATCCGGGGGTGGGGTGGGTTGATTTCTCGGTCACGAAGCCCTTGTCACTTGCCAGTTTGAAACTCATAAAAAGTAAAAATGCCACACCCAACCAACGTAGCAGAATTTCAATAAATGGAAACACGGTGAGCACGGAGTAAAGCCCAAATCCCACAGCATAAAACAGAGCAATAAAGCCAAGCGTTGCTCCGGTGACAAACGCAAGACCTGTGCGAATCGGAAAGCGCGTTCCGCAGCTTAAACAGACAAGATTTACAGGTCCCGGTGAGATGGATGCTGCTAAAGCAAAAGCAGACATAGTGAACAGCATTGAAAGGGTCATGGTTTCCTCCATTGAGTTGAGCAATGAAGGATAGAGAAGGGCGTGGGTGAGGTATTGAACAAAATTGACCTAGGGCGTTCGAGAGGGTCGAATCAGATTCATCAACATCCTACCTAAACACCTAAACACAGCGTTTGGATCTAATCGGCACAACGACTGGTTTTTGCTCATGTGTTGTCAAAATTTGACAATCGATTTGATACACCTGGCTGATCAGTGCTTCTGTTATAAGCTGATGGGTGTTTCCATAACTGACTAGCTGACCCTCTTTTAAGATGATTAATTGATCAGTAAATCGGCTGGCCAGAGTGAGTTCATGGAGGGCAATGATAACCGTTGTTCTATGGGTTTGGATAAAAGACTGTAGAATTGATAACACTTCGAGTTGGTGGTACATATCAAGCGCACTTGTCGGTTCATCCAACAGCAGCAGCGTTGGATTGCGTGAAAGACGTTGGGCAAGAAGTACCATTTGTTGCTGCCCCCCTGAAAGAGAGTCCATTGATCGTTTAGCTAAATGAGACAGCTGTAACTCATTGAGTATTTCCATCGCTTTTGAGCGCTGAGTCTCGGTTATTCTCCAACTCAGTTGTTCGCGTTGCCCTAACAACACGCAATCTTCCACCTTAAGCTTGGATTTGACCAAGTAGGCTTGAGGCATATAGCTAATTTGATTTGAGGATGGCCACTGATGATCGAGTTGCTTTTTGCCTGAGTGATTTAAAAAGCCCGCTAAACTTTTTAAAAGCGTTGATTTACCGGAGCCATTGGGGCCAATCACTCCAATTATGCCCGAATTGCTTAATTCGGCTTTAGGGATGTTTAAACGAGTTTTGTGATCAATCTTAACCTGATAGTCGGTGAGTAACAGCATGAGCCGATTAGCCTTGTTTTTTCAGAATGACGATAAGTAGCATCGGAACACCAACGATTGCGGTAATAATGCCAACAGGGATAACGGCTCCTGCTGAAATAGTTTTGCTCAAAATGGACGCAGAGACCAGCAGAATTGACCCGATCATACCGGACAATAAAAGCGAGTATCGATGATCTTCACCAACGATGGCGCGGCTGACATGGGGTGATATTAAGCCAATAAATCCGATCGTTCCGGTAAAACTAACGGCGGCAGCAGTCAATAGTGCAACATGTATAAAAATGCGTTTGCGCAATGCGTTCACATTTAAACCAAGACTTGCGGCATTGTCATCGCCCAGTCGAAGTGTCGTTAAATTCCACACCTCTTTTAAGCTAAAGGGTAGGGTCACGGCGAGGATTGCAGTGATCACCCATACAGATGTCCAGTTGGCTTTGAGTAAGCTGCCAAATAACCAAAAAACGATTTGTTGCAGTACTTCTGGCGCTGCTAAATATTGCAGGAGGGACTGTAGCGACTGGAAAAAGAACAATACCGCAATACCGGCTAGCACAAGAATTTCTGAGTGGCTGCCTTTTAGGTGCGCAATCACATAAATAATAGCACAGGCTAAAAGTGTGGATGCAAAGGCAGACACTGGAACCAGTATCCACACAGCGATGGGTAAGGATGCACCAAACAGAATACTCAAGGCGGCACCAAAGCCAGCAGCGGCTGAAAAACCGAGTGTGTAGGGGCTTGCCAAAGGGTTGGCTAGAATTGTTTGCATCATTAAGCCTGCGTAACCTAAGCAAAATCCGACGGCAATTGCCGTGAGGGTTTGCGGCAAACGAATCAGCCAAATAATGGTTGAGAACGCCTTGTTGTCTCCATTAGGGCCTTCTAAGAGTGTCACAATCACCTGATGAAGAGTCATTCCCGATGGGCCCGTAAGCAGATCAAAAACGATCAATATCATCAGGCATACAAAACAGAGCGCAATTCTGTATAGGGCAGAGTTGCGCATTGTTGACAGCAGAGAGAAGAACATTATTGTAGACGTGTGACGAAGAGACCCATCGCAGAAATAGGCATCCACTCAGCATAGAAGTCTTGGAGCTCTTGAGCAGGATCGACATCTGTGAAGTAGTCAGGGTATAGCGCTTGGCCAATCGCGCGCATGTACACAAAATCTGACAAGGTGCGATTGCCGCCGTGATACACGCCATACACGTCTCTGTTCTGAACAGCCGGGAGGGACGACCAGCCTGCACGACTGAGATAGGCTTCCATGCGTTGATGCGTCAAGGATGCATCGGCTCCAAAACCAAGTTGAACGGAGTAGGGTCGATTAAGCCATTCAGAGCCTGCTAAAAGAATAACGTCCGGCTGCGATGCGATGATGTATTCCGGTGAGAGAGGTCCCCAGTTTTCGATTTGCCCAGCTGCGATGTTTTGTCCTTGAAGCAGGTCAATAACGCCGCCCCACATGCCTTTACTATAGCTATTCCCTTGCGCATCAGGGCCGTTTTGTGCGAGCTCTACATAGATTTTCTTTGAGATGGCTCCATGGCTATGCGCAGACTTAACACGTTGTAGCGTATCCTGATGTTTTTCTTCGTATAAGTTTACTAATGCTTCAGCACGATCTTCTTGATTTAACAATTGACCTAGAATTCGAGTTGAGGCGATGTGCTTTTCGAGTGTTTGTGCATTGTAGTCAAGGGTTACGATAGGAATGCCAGCGGCTTCAATTTGTTGTATGCCTGTGCCAATCGAATCAAACTGCCAACTCGCGAGAATTAAAACGTCGGGTGAGGTTGCGATCAATGCTTCGGTCGATAAGGTTCCATCCTCGGCGTTACCAAAATCAGGCAGAGTGGCTAAGGGAGGAAAGGCATCTGTGTAAGCATTCCATTGGCCGGGTCTCCAGCTTTCCCATGGGGCTTTAGATAACGAAACGAGTTTGTTGAAGCCTTCAGCACCTGTAACAGCTAAGTAGTCTTCGTAGTAGAAGCCAAGGGCAACTTTTTCAGGGTGTGCATTCAATGTGACGCTTCTGCCTTGAATGTCATTGATTACGATCTCAGCAAAAGAGATGCCCGAGTGTAGTAAAAATGTAATGCTCAATGCGCTGATCAGTCGCTTCATAAACCATGCCTTTCAATGAGTTCGATATTATTGCGCTGAATTGTATAGCCAACTGATCTAAAAGGTGTTGTGGCATAATGTCGCAGGGCGTGTTTGAGAGGCGGTGTTGGCGATGTTGGAGGCTACCTTTGGCCCTGCGCGCAGGCTTAAGGTCAAAGGTAGCCTATCTTGAGTACTAGACTTTGAATTTGTCTAGCGCGTTGGCTTGTTGGTTGGTCAGATCCACCATGGTGTTGCAAAGGCTTTCTTGATGTTGAGCGGCTTCGGCAACGGCTTGGCTGATATCACGGATATTCGTAGTATTGCGGTTGATTTCAAGGGTTGTCGCACTTTGCTGCTCTGCAGCGGTAGCGATTTGTACGTTCATATTGTTAATTTCAATGATGCTTTTACGAATGACCTGCAACGAATCACGCGCTTGATTGGCGACCTCTTGTGTCTGGTTGGCGTTTTCACGACTTTTGAGTATGACGCTCTCAGCACTTTTAACACCGCCTTGCAATTGATGAATCATGGCTTTGATTTGTTTAGTGGACTCTTGTGTTTTGAGGGCAAGCGTGCGCACTTCATCCGCAACAACCGCAAAGCCTCGACCTTGTTCGCCAGCGCGCGCAGCTTCGATAGCCGCGTTTAGGGCCAGTAAGTTGGTCTGATCCGCAATGTCCGTGATAACCGTGAGGATGGATTCAATATTGTTACTGTATCCAACGAGATCATTGATGGTATTCACAACCCCGCTCATTTGCTCGGTCAACTGAGCGATGGTTTGGGTTGTACGCATTACGACGGCTTCACCGTCTTTTGCTGCAATATCGGCTTGATTTGCGCGATCAGCGGCGGTTTGAGCATTGTCTGCTACATCGTGCGCTGTTGCGGACATTTCATGCATGGCGGCCGCTAACTGATCCAGCTCACTTAATTGCTTCTGCAGTTGTTTGGCAGATCGTACTGACGAGTCAGCGGTTTTGTCAGTGTTGAGTCGGACATCGCTAGACAAATGTTTTACTTCTTGTATCAGCGCTTGTAGATAGTCAATAAAATGATTGAAGTCGGCTGACACTTGACCAAACTCATCTTTACTCACAATGCTGAGGCGTTTGGTTAGGTCGCCATCACCGCTGTTGATCTCTTGTAAGGATTTATGCAGGCCTTGCAAGGGTTTCAGCAGACCGCTCACGACCAAGTACAGAGTAATGGACGCAATAACGGCGGCAATAAGGGTGCTGATCATCGCAATCCAGCCAAACTCACGGACATCCTGTAACACTTTGTTTTCGTCAAGGACAACACCAATAAACCATTTAGCGCCATATAGGTTCGGTAGTGGGGTAAAGGTAATGTAGGCATGACTGCCGTCTTTTAGACTGACGCGTGTCAGTTCGGTACTTAGCTGTGGCAGGTTACCTGCGATAAACTCTGTGATGTTCTTTCCATTCAGGTCGGTGTCGGGGTGGCTGATGATTTTGCCAGCCTCATTGACAAGATACGCATAGCCAGTCCCATTGAAATTAAGGGTGTTGACAGCATCGGAAACGGTTCTAAGACTCAGGTCTCCGCCGAATGCACCTTTAAACTGGCCTTTGTCATAGAAGTTTGCGACAGCCGAAATCAGTACGTCACCTTCAGTCGACAGGTAAGGTTCCGTAAACACGGCGCGTTTATGGGCGTTAGCAACAGGGTACCAAGGACGTTTGCGAGCATCCCAACCCGGCGGGTTCCAATTCGGATCATTGCTAAAGCGCACGGCCTCGGCATCCAGTCCCCCAAACATCAATAAAAACTCTTGTTTGTAGATCGGTAGATCAAAGGTTTTTTGAATGGATTGATTAGAGAAGTCACTGTCAATCGCTTGTGATGCAACATCAATTAAAGCGAGTTTACCATTCAACCAGTTATTTACTTGTACGGCTAAGGCACGACTGCTTTCTTGGGTGCTTGTTGTGGTTTTGGTGAATAGGGCATTTTTCAAACTACTGTACTGTATCCACGAGTAGAGGGAGAAAGCCAATATCACAATTGCTGAGGCATAGAGAGCGACTTTTTGGGATACTTTCATTTCGGCACCTAGTATAGAACGCTTTTTATAGTGATTACCAAGTGGTGATCAGCGATCTAAGGCCAGATAGACGGCGTCCATCTGGCGCTAGTGGAAGGCTTAAACGGGACTGTTTAAGTATTGATTTGGTTTGCTGTTGGAAGCGCGGAATAAATCTCTTGATCGAGTTCATTTTCGCTTTTGGCAACCAGTGTCGATACCATCAAATCACCGCATACGTTTACTGTTGTACGGGCCATGTCTAAAATTCGGTCGATACCTGCAATAATCGCTAAGCCTTCAATCGGCAAACCTACCGTGGTTAAGACTAACGATAGCATAATGATACCTGCACCTGGAACCCCTGCAGTGCCAATCGACGCCAGTGTAGAAGTGGCGATGATGACGATGTAGTCTGACATTTCTAAGTCAATGCCAAAGGCTTGTGCGATGAACAGCGCGCAAACGCCTTGGTAAAGTGCCGTTCCATCCATATTAATCGTTGCGCCCATGGGCAGTACGAAACTGGAAATACCTTTAGATACCCCTAATTCCTCCTGAGCGGCTTTGATGCTGACTGGCAAGGTGCCAGCACTGCTGGTGGTGGTAAAGGCCACTGCCGCAGGACTCACGATGCCTTTCAAGTAATTGATTGGATTTAGGCGACCGACAACACTCAGCAGACCGCTATAAAATACCACCACATGGAGGATGCAGCCAATATAGACGACAGTGATGACCTTTATTAGAGGCAGCAAAATTTCCAGACCATAGGTGCCAGCAACCCAGGCCATTAAACCAAATACACCGTAAGGTGCCAGTTTCATGACCAAGCCCGTTAAGGTGTACATAGCTTCAGCAAGGCTTTCAAATACAGCAATTGCGGGTTTTGCAATATCGCCGGACAGGGTCAATGCAATACCCAAACCCAATGCGAAGATAATAATTTGTAGAATATTTCCAGCAGCAAGTGCACCAATAGGATTGGTTGGAATCATGTTGAGCAGCGTTTCGACCAGCGTCGGCGCTTCTTTTGCGGCTTGTGCTACGGCTGGAGCGGTCATTTCTAAACCTGCGCCTGGGGCAAAAAGAATACCCAATCCCAGACCAATGGTGATCGCAACGGCTGTCGTCCCCATATATAACACAAGGGACTTTACGCCTATGCGCCCCATTTTACGAGTGTCCTGCATGGAGGTAACGCCAACAACGAGTGAGCAAAAAACCAGCGGAACAATCAGCATTCGTATGGCGTTGAGAAACAGTGTCCCAAGGGGTTTAAGCATTTCTGCGTTTGGACCCATGATGGAGCCTGCGATAGCGCCTAGCACCATACCAATCAGAATTTTTTGCCACAGTGGCATTCTGCTCCAAAACCCGGGTTGTTTGGCGTGTTGAGAGTCTTTCATAGTACTGCCTTTTTAGTTGTTATTTGTCAGAGTTGTTAATGTTGGATTCCCCAATGTTGAGGACAAAGTCATGCCTAGACGGTACAACCTGTGCCGTATCTAGATGCAATGATGGATTTCGTTAAAGCAAGCACTGTGCCAATCATGAAGATGAGTTTAAGTATTTGATTTTGTTTTTAAAAATAGGCTTTGATCTGTTTGGAATCATTGGAAGGGGTATTCCTAATGGAATAGTGACTCTTCAATAATTTTCTAGAAAAGGTTTTGTATCAGAGAGTTGGCTGCGGAATAACCTTGGTTATAGTTATAACCAAGGTTATAGGGGTTAGTGAGGTGAGTTTAAGATGTTTTCTTATTTAAACGTTTACTCAGTGCCGGTTGGGACACGCCAATGAGACGTGATGCAAGAGACTGATTGCCTTGTGCACGCTTCATCGCTTCTTCGACAAGAAGGTCGTTGATTTCCTGCAAGGATGGTAAGGGCTGATCTATTGGAAAAAATACCCGTGCTGTGTTGTTTGCTGACGGGTCCTGAGGCGCACTAGGGCCATTATTGGTTAAAACTGAGCGGAAGGTTTCCATCGAGAGTACTTTGCTTCGATGGCGACTGACAGCGTCGTAAATCAGCGCCTTTAATTCTCTGATATTCCCAGGCCATTGATAATTGGCCAATAAAATGGGCAGTTCCTTGGGAATAGTGGGTTTGGTTTTGCCCATTTCCTCTGCAGCTTGGGTGAGGAAATACTCGAAGAGTAAGGGCAGGTCATCGACACGGTGCCGCAGGGCTGGAATTTCAACATGATGGATTTTTAAACGGTAATATAAATCTTTACGAAAATGACCGGATGCTTGTTTTTCAGTTAAATTCTGATGGGTTGCCGCGACGATTCTGGCACGCAGTCGCTTAGGCCGGTCACTGCCTAAAGGATAATATTCGCCTTCTTGCAACAGGCGTAAGAGTTTGACTTGAGCGGTTGGGCTTAAATCACCTATTTCATCCAAAAATAAGGTGCCTCCATTCGCTTGCTCAATCATACCCGAGCGCGCACTCTCTGCACCTGTGAAGGCCCCTCGACTATGACCAAACAGCGTGTCAGAAAAGACATTGTCGTCCAATCCGGCTACGTTGACGCTGACAAGTGGACCTGTATTTTTACTTAGGTCATGAATGGCTTGAGCTATTTGTTCTTTGCCTACGCCACTTTCGCCCGTGATGAGCACAGGTTGCAGACTTGAAGAAATTGATTCTAGGTATTGAAACACGGCACGCATGCGTTTGTCTTGCGTGATAATGTTTGCGAACACATCGGGTTGCTCCAATGTGTTGGTTAATACATGACGCCGCAATGCTTGGTTCTCAACGTGCATTTCTTGCATGCGCACGGCCCGCTTGATGCCTTCAATGAGTTTTTGCTCTTCTGTGGTTTTGACAAAATAATCAAACGCACCAAGGCGCATGCAATCTAGGGCCGTTTCTATTTGATTCAGTCCACTGAGGACAATGACACTAATGTCCGGACGCTCAGTGACAATTGTCTGCAGAAGTTTGTCACCTGATATATGTGGCATGGTCATGTCTAGAAGCACGATTCCGATAGGGTGTTCGGTAATCATGGCCATGGCATCACGGCTGTCTTGGCAGCGATATAGGTGGGTAAACCCAGCTTTACGCTCCAATGCAATGCTCATACTGCGTAAAAAGGCTTCTTCATCATCAATTAGCAGAATACCAAATTGAGGGTAAAGATTTTTTTGCATATGGGTCTTCCTAAGCAACTGAAAAGGTCAAGATAGCTTTCGTGCCCTGCGAGCTGGATTCGTATACCAGACTGCCTCCATGCTCTTGGACGATTTTACTGGATATGAAAAGACCAAGACCCGTGCCGCCCTCTTCACGTCGAGTGGTAAAAAACGGGTCGCATAAGCGGGCCATATGCGCAGGCGCGATGCCTTTACCTTGGTCCCAAACTTCTAAACACAGGTGATGCTCATCTTTAAGAAATGTACGAACATTAATGGCTTGGTTGGAGGTTTCCAGCGCCTGACATGCGTTGACAATAAGATTAATAATCACTTGCTCAATTTTTTGAGCGCTGCCATAAAAATATGGCAGCGGTTGAGTATATTCAACCTTAAATTGGTTGCAGCTTTGGCGTATGGTATTGTCGACCAGTCGGATGGCGACTTCTAAAATTTCATTAAGGTCCACTGGCTCTTTTAGGTCATCAGGTGTTTCGCGGGCAAAGTCTTTTAGATCATTCACAATACGGCGAATTTTTTGTGCGCCTGTGAGCATATCCTGCAGCATGGATGGAATTTCATCACGCATTCGGCTGTATTCAAGTCCTGCAATGTAAAAGTCGCCATGCGCTTGAAAGTGGGCTTCTAGAATCTCTTCAGCGTCAGAATAAAATTCTTGAATGACGGGTAGATTCAGTAACAGTAGACTGCTTGGATTATTGATTTCATGAGCAACGCCTGACACTAAAATTCCTAGAGAAGCCATTTTGTCGGCTTGCATCAGTTGTTTTTGCTGTTGCTTGAGCTCGTCAGTACGGCGGCTCACTTCACGGGTTAGCATACGGTTCCATACAACAATCCCGCCCAGTATCACCAGTAATATTCCCGAAATACTGCCCGTAATCAGTCCGACTTCTTTCCATGGAAAGCCATCTTGCTCAAGTGGACCCAGCCATTTGTCATAAATTTTTTGGTGGCGGCCCGTGTTCTTTAGAATGGCTAATCCTTCGCTAAATTGTGCGAGCAGGTCGGTATTGCCTTTCATCACTGCATAGCCATATTGATTAGCACCAAAAGGGCGGCCAACCGGTGTGATGTTTGAAAGCTCAAGCTCTTTGCCTAGATACAAGCCGGGTAGGTTGGCAACCAGCGCGTAATCGTATTGACCCGATGCAAGTAGGCGCAATGCAGCCGCATGGGTATCCACTAAAATTAATTTGGCATCAATACCACTGTTAATGAAAAAGTCGTGCATCACTCCAGCACGCTGGACAATAATCTCTTTACCGGCGAGTTCATTTAGGTTGTTTACTTTTGCAGTTCCTTTACGGGCAAAAATGGACTGATGAACCAGAGCATGGGCGGGTGAAAAATCGTATTTGTCGGTGCGGCCAGTGGAGTAGGCCATGCCTTGTAAAACATCGAGTTTGCCTTGTTCAAGAAGGCTGCGCATGTCATCCCAGCTACCCAATTGGATATTGACGTCCATCCCCATGACTTCAGCAATTGCACGGGTTAGTTCGGTATTGTAGCCATCCGGTTCACCCTGCTCGTTAAGAAATTCATAAGGAGGATAGTTTAAGTCGCCCCCTACCAGAATGGGTCTATCGGCCTGAGCAATGCATGCAACGAATAGACTGACAAAGAGCACAACAAAGCGAAAAAAATACGGTGTCATTTGGGTTCTGCTGGACATGACGATAGGATCGCGGTTCTTAGAGGGGTCCCATCATATCATGTTAGTGCAATAAGTATTGAGTGCTGGTGCGAAGATACAGCACAGAATAAGAGGGTAGAAGTAAGTATCGAAATCGGCACCCCTCAATCATGAGGTGCCGAAAGCGCTTCGATTTCTTGCCATAGGCGCTGATAGTCAGGGCTGTCTTGCCGTGTATAGTTTAGGTTTCTAAGCAAGCCTGTTAAGTGCACAAAGTGCCTGCGAACCGCTTCTTTTGTTTCTAGAGCAGGAAGGCCCTCTAAGCACCTAACCAGTAAACGAAACAAATCTCGCTGTCGTTGGATGGGCGTTGAAATGTCCACGGGATCAAAGGCATCTTGCTGTAAATAGACCTGATCAAGGCACTGGGATTTCTGCCATAGAATATAATCGGTTAAGGTTACGCCTTCTTCGCCCGTCACCTGCATCATTTGCTGAACCTCTTCCCCTTGCCTGAGCAAATTGAGCATGTCACGGACTTGGGGCACCCATTCAGGATCTAAGTGTGTATTAAACCAATTTTCCAGTTGAGACAGATAACGTGACCAAGAGATCAATGGATCAACGGCCGGATAGGCGCGTTTGTACGCTCTATCAGCACTCAAGCCTAAGAAGGTTTTTACTGTTCTCAGTGTTGATTGCGTAACGGGCTCTTCAAAGTTACCGCCTGCAGGCGATACGGTTCCGATGAGGGTTAAGCTCCCGACGGAGCCATCATTGGTGCGCACAAGTCCTGCACGTTCATAAAGTGCTCTGACGGCGGAATCAAGATACGCGGGAAATGCTTCTTCGCCAGGAATCTCTTCTAATCGACCGGATGTTTCACGCATCGCCTGTGCCCAGCGGGAGGTTGAGTCGGCAATCAGCAACACGTTGTATCCCATTTGACGATAGTATTCACTGATGGTGATACCCGTATAAATAGAGGCTTCACGCGCCGCAACTGGCATGGAAGAGGTGTTACAAATGATGACGGTGCGATCCATCAAGGTCCCGCCTTTCGGATCGGGGGTTTTGGGAAACTCGGTAATCGTTTCGACGACTTCACCCGCTCGTTCACCGCAGGCCACAATCACTACAATATCCACATCGGAATAGCGTGAAATTAAGCTTTGCAGTACCGTTTTACCCGCGCCAAATGGACCTGGAATACAGGCGGTTCCACCCTTGGCTACCGGAAAAAATGTATCGATCAGGCGAAGAGTCGTTAACATGGGTTGATCAGGATACAAGCGCTCACTTGACCCTGTGCGCAATAAATCACGATTAACGGGTACGCGTACTGGCCAGAACTGACGCATGGTGATCTCATGTTCTTCACCATGCATATCTTTAAGTCTGACAATCGGAGTCGTGACGGTAAAGCTACCTTCCTGAATCCAGGTCACTTCAAGTTCACCACGCAACTTGAAGGGTGTCATAATTTTATGTGTGAAGCGTCTTTCTTGAACTTTGCCCAGTGGATCTCCGGCCCGTACTCGAGCACCAATTTTAACGGTTGGTTGAAAGGCCCACAAATGTTGATTATCAATCCCTTCAACATCCAATCCTCTGGGTAAAAAGAAACCATGCTGTGCGGCAATCAGTTCGAGTGGGTTTTGCAAACCGTCGTAAATTTGACCCAATAAACCCGGTCCTAACGCCACAGAGAGTAAACGCTCGGTTTGCTCGACAGGGTCTCCTATCGACACACCTCGGGTATTCTCGAAGACTTGCACATCGGCCTCACCATGACGAACACGCAATACTTCTGCTTGCAAGCGTTCTTGACGTTGGTCGGATGGACGACGTTCTGGGCAGATGTAGACCACTTCATTTTTGATGAGGGGGTAGTATTCGCCATGTTCATCCTTCATTAAACGAAGGGTTATGATATCGTCTCGTACCCCAGCAACTCGGGCTGTAACGGGTGTTCCATTCATCGATTTATGTCCTCAAACAAGCTATTCAGTTGCTGTTGGATACCGCTGTTGTGCAGGAGTGTATCGCTCAGTAGTTGAAAATCGGCCAATGCCGCATCTGCATCACTTTTTAGGCGACGCTCTGCGATGCCCCAGCGCAACACAAAGCACACCACTGTCTCGACGGAAAAATGATGGCTTCGCTCCACTGCAAGCAGTTGCTGCCAAAAATAACGATCCATCTCAAACTGTAACTCCCCCGTGTGCCCCTGATTAAACAACTCGCCCCAGCGCTCCAAGAGGGGGATCTGTGTTTCCAAGGCGAATAAAGGATCTTTCCAGTGCTGCCGTATCCATTCTGTCCAGCGCCCGTATCCGTAAAAGTGTTCTGCCGATGTGTTAGGGCGTCGTCGATAGCGTAATGCGGCTAAGAGTGTTTGTATTTCTAACCGCTGTGTAATCACCTCCTGCAACACCCTGGAAGGAAGTTCGGCAATTTGCTTTTGCCAGAGCAGTACTCGTTCTCGATCCGGCTGCGTATTGGCCAAGTTCGGGTGATAGAGTGCCTCTGCAACAGCAAGGCCTTGATGATCATGCGAGTCCAACAACGAAAGTCGTCGGTTTAGTGCAATCCGTGACAAAGGTAACTGACTGCATTTTTCCATCTGCTCAGGCAGCCAAGGCAGGCAAGTGACCAGTGTGTAGTAATCTGCCACTAACGAATAACTCCCTCTAACAACGCACGAAAACGAGGCTGTAGGTGTTTGAGCAGCACTTCAGCAATCGAGGCATCGGTCAAATCTATCTCGACCTCTTTGCCAACCAAGCGTATGCGTAATCCACGACCTGAGTGAGAGCTGACACTAACGCCTTCACGCAAAAGATCAGCGGACAAGGATTGAACAAACTGGCTTAAATGGCCTTGACGGTATTCATGAGCATTTCGGCGCAATTCATCTAATCCAATAAACTCGTCAGGCAACAGAATTTCAATCGGATGCTGGTTCAATTGAGATTGGTCGCGAACCTTACCCGCCAATTCAAGAATCAGTCGACGCATGAACTCGTCGTTGTCCATTTGCTGCTCGACTAAACGTTCAACTTGATCTGCAAAACTTAGAGCCATGGTTTCTTTTAAGGTAAGCAACAGATCTCGAGCGGCCATTTTCAGTGCATCTTCGCCCGCTTTGCGCGTTTGTTCGGCTTCTTTTTTGGCCTGTTGACGCAAAACATCGGCTTCATGACGCGCCTCATCCAGAATTTGATTGGCTTTTTGCCGTGCGTCCTTTAATAGTTGATCGGCTTCTTCGCGTCCTCTTTGTACGCCCTGGTCACGCAGTTGCTCAATTAAGGCTTCTACGCCTGAAGAGGGATGATGTTTTTCTGTGTGATTCATCATCGGCTCCTACGCTGGTACACCAGCACTGATCACCAAGGCAAAAATAAACGCAAACACGGCAAAGCCTTCTACAATGGCTGCAGGGGCCAGCGACATACCAAAAATCTCAGGGCGAATCTTGGAGACATTGATGGCCGATGCACAACTACGCCCCTGATAGATCGCGCTGAACATGAGTGCCAAGCCACATAGCAACCCTATGCCTGCTAAGCCAGGAGCATTCTCTGGGGTTATCTCGCGGCTTAACGCAAACATCACTACGATCCCATAAATAGACTGCGAAGAGGGCATTGCTGAGATGCCAATATAGCGCCCGTGTCCTGTTTCTGTTTCGAGTAGTGCACCAGCAGCGGCTTGACCCGCTAACGAACAGCCGATCATACTTCCAATCGCGCCAAGTGCCATAGGGCCGTAAAGACCTGCCCAGCCTAATGCCATAATCAGGTTGTCCAAGGTGTAACCTCCTGTTTTGAGAAAGGGCGGAAGGCATAGCCTTCATCCGCCAAACTCCAGTTGTAAAATTCAATTAAGTTGAGACGCAAACCGTGAATGACTCCACTGACCACGGTGAGCACGAAGTTCAGCATGTGCCCAGCCAGTAAAATCAGGAGTTGTAAGAAGACACCGATGCCCGGCAGTGCATTGGCCACATCGACTGAGAGTTGATTAAAGGTAATCGCTAATGAGGCGCTGGCGAGGCCTAAGGCAAACAGTCGTAAATAACTCAACACATCACCAAATAGCTTAGTGATATTGGTGAGTGCTAAGGTGCCCCAAATGACCTGACGCAACTGCCATTTGTCTTGCTGATTTGACATTAACAAGACGGCCAATAGGGCAATAACAAATACGAACCAGTGTATAAAATGGAAGACTTGTAGCCATCCGAGTAAGCAGGACAAAACCGCGAGTGCCCAGCCAACCGATGCCCAAGCTTCAAGTTGGCTGCGCCTGACCCAGGCCATCATTAGATTGGCGAGCACTAAATGCAAGGCACCAAAGGTAATTGAAAAGCGCATCATGGCGTCAAAGTCTTGTAAGTCGAGTATTTTAAGTGTCGCCAGCCAAGAGAAGGGCGCATTGGCACCAAAATAGCTGCCGACCAACACCCCCCAAACCAAGCTTGTTGCGGTCAGCGTGACGGCTAACGAACGCAAGCGTCTTGAGGTTTCACTGCTCGACATATCCTTCCAATAGTAGATGAGCACCAAACCCATTAAGGCAGCGTAACCTGCATCGGACATAATAATGGCGAAGAAGGCGGCAAACGAGAAAAAAACAACGCGTGAAGGGTCCCAGCTTCGATAGCTCGGCATTTGAAAAAAACTCACCAACTCTTGGCCCCCGCGAAGTTTCTCCGGGTTGTCCAGTAGCGTGGGAGGCAATTCATCCGGTTTGGGCTGTTCAATCAGCAGAGCCAACTGGTGGCTTTTGGCAAAGCGTTCAATGTCAGCGACGCTGCTTTCAGCCACCCAGCCTTGAATTGCAAAAATGTCTTCATAGTCCAGCGTCTGATCCGAGACATCCGCTAAAAATGCACGGTCTTCTGTATCCGCGATACAGCGTTGCAATTGATAGATCCAACGTGTTAAGGCTTCGCGTTCGGCTTCAACGGCCTCTAATTCAATTTCAAGATCTTCCAGGTTTTGCTCTAATTGACTCAGAGGTATATTGCCCGTGAAGGTTCGTGTAACGGGCATGCGGTTCGCATCAGGTTCATCTTCGGATAAAACCACTACATAGGCATGACGATTATCACGATGCACGCAGCACCAGGTTAAACCGGAGCGCTCAACCGCTGGAAGCTTATAATTGGGGACCAAGTAAAACCAGAGTTTTTGCCCAGCTAGATCCGCTAGCTCAGGTAAGATAAAGTCGCCCCAGGGGGTTAAGTCCGTAATACGTTTTTCTAGAAAGTCACGACGTGCCATCAAATCTAATCGTTGAGTGCGATTGTGATCAATCCGATCCAGCATTTCAGACAGATTAAACTGCTTCAAACGCACCACTTGTCGACGCTTTTCACGGCTGCTTAACAAATATTGCAGCGCTCTTTTTAGGCGCTCAGGATTCACGCTTTCGTCTGACGTTGAGCGTGGCTCCACCTCTTGAAGAGGGATGACATGCATGACCCCGAGCACTTGCAGGGCCTCTAAAAGTGTAGGCTTGTGTTCGGTTAAGCCAACCAAGGACACCTTGTTAAGTCGTAAAATGCTCATAGTGCGACACCCAAGCGCTTACGTTTAGCAATTTTGGCGCGAACCACCCCGGCGCGTTCAGCATCGGCTAGGGCAATCTGGATCTTACGTATATTTTGACGTGCCTGTGGGATCAATACCTTGTCAAATAAATTCAAACGTTGGGTGGTTTTTTGCAGACCCTTATTCAAGCATTCCAAGCGCTTATGGATCAACTGTTGCTGGACTTGCAGGGTGACCTGCGACTGGAGGAGGTTAGCCAAGTGATCCAGCCAATGGTCTGTGCCCAAGCATGAGTAGGGTTCAAGCACCACCTTGAGCGATCTTAATTCAGGCAAGTGGATGCCCACTAAATTAACCTGTTCTATTTCAATCGATTGAATGCTAACGAGCTGATCAACCCTGCCTTGAAAGTTGGGCAACATGGAAAGCTCTGCACGTACTTGCTGCTCTATTTGTAAAAGTGCATGCTGTTGCTGTTTCAGGGTTTGCTCAGCTGTTGCACGAGCCGCAAGCAGTTGTTTGCGTTTTAAGTCTAGCGCTGGCACAAACTTTTGATAGGCACGTACTTTGCGACCTTCTTTATTCAATGTGCTTTTATTGAGCGCTAATCGAGCCATGATTAACTCCGTTGTGAGCCCACTGGAAAATACTTATCGACTAAGTCTTGTTTCATTAATAACTCTTCTGCTTCAAAGCATTCGGCCAGTGTCTTCCAGCAAAGGTCTAAAGCTTTTTCCAAAGGAATCGTGACACTGATGTCCATAAAGCGCTTTCGAAAAAGATCACCGAAACGCAATAAACGTAGGTCGTACTCCGTCAGCTCAAATGACATGGCTTGCTTTTGTTGAGCATCCTGTGCTGCGGCATAAAATCGAACCATGGTATTCATGATCTGGCCGTGGTCTTCACGTGTGACTTTGCCGATCACATGTTGTTTTAAGCGCGATAATGAGCCGAAGGGGTCCAGCACGCCATCGTGTAAGTAGAACTGACCTTCGGTGATATAGCCAGTATTGTCGGGGACGGGATGCGTCACATCATCACCTGGCATGGTTGTCACGGATAGAATTGTGACGGAACCAGCCCCTTTATAATCACAGGCTTTTTCGTAGCGGCGTGCTAATTGCGAGTAGAGATCGCCGATATAGCCACGATTCGAGGGTACATGTTCCATGGCCACGCCGACTTCTTTTAAGGCATCGGCATAGGCAGTCATATCGGTCAGTAGAACTAAGACGCGTTTGCCTTCATCCACAGCGAAGCGTTCGGCCACGGCCAATGCCATATCGGGAACCAGAAGGGCTTCGACAGTCGGATCTGAGCCTAAGTGAACATACATTACGGTTTTGGCAAGAACACCCGCGTCTTCAAAGGCTTTTTTAAAGAAGTAGTAATCATCAAATATCAAACCGATACCGCCGAAAACGATAATGTCGGCGTCGGCATGAGCACCTATCTGAGCAAGTAATTGATTGTAAGGTTCACCTGCGACCGAAAAGATTGGAATCTTTTGGCTTTCGACTAAGGTGTTGAAGATATCAATCATTGGCACATCTGTGCGGATCATACGAGACGCTAGCACACGTCGAGCTGGGTTAACGGTGGGGCCGTCAATCTCGATATGAGGCTCTTCCTTTAGATCAGGTCCCCCATCAATGGGTACGCCAACACCTGAAAAGGCTCGACCCAGAATATTTGTTGAGAAGGCCACCTGCATAGAGTGACCCAAAAAACGAATACTGGCTTGTGTGGAAAGTCCCTTAGTGCCAGAAAAAACTTGCAATGAAATCCTGTCGCGATCCATTTCTATGACTTGAGCCAAAGCCGGCAGTTGAGCCGGATCAAGAGGATTTTCGATAATGGCGAGATCACCAAAACCAATATTGCCCGTTGTGTTGCTGTCTGGTTCGGGCACATACACCTTAACGAGATCACCAACAATTTCCAGTATCTTGGAATAGGATAAAAGCAACTGTGACACGGCTCACTTCCTGTTTAAATCACTTAACAAGATTAAGCCATGCTAATTAAGCTTTTACAATAGATTATTCATGACAAATACATTTAGGCGTGTCTAAATTCACTCGGTGTTTGCCCCGTAATACGGCTGAACTCGCGATTGAAATTAGACTTACTGTGGAAGCCAGCACTCATATAGATTTGGGTGATGCTGTCATCGCTTTCAATAAGGCGCTGTTTGGCATAGTTGATTCGAAACTCATTAATCACTTGTGACACATTGCGGCCATAGACCTGATTGATGGCTGAAGACAATTGCCGAGATGGAATGACGAGCTTTCGCGACAAGCGGTTTAAAGTCAAGTCAGGGTCTCGAAACGTCTGCTTATCCTGCATTAACTGTTTAAACTGATTAACGATGAGCTGAGCATCACTGTCGAGTATCGGGTGTCGTGTCAGTTCTACTGAGGGTGCTTCTGGAAGAGAGGGATGACTTTTTACCTCCACCGTGTGAACTTGTAGACCGACCCACGCGATAATCAACACCAATGCCGGCAGTAAGAGCGCATAGCTGATGGTGAGAATATAGATGGCATGGCGTCCTTCATAGAACATAAAGTTGACAGCAAGCGCACCATCTATGACGGCTGAGAATAACAATAGAGCGCCTGCTATACGTTCAGCCTGAGAAAAGCCTTCGGTATCGGATAATCTAATGTCTTCAGCAGGGGTTGGCGCTAAGCGTAATAAGGCGATGCCGTAGCCAACATACATCAAGGTGAGGAAAACATCTAAAGGCGGTTGGAAATGAGGGTAGCTCAGAGAGCCCAAGGTGATGATTCCAGGACCCAGTGCATGCCATTTATTCATTCTCGTGCCATGGGCTTGGCTAAAGCAAAGCCAAGCGCAGACAGGCACTAAGGACGCTAAAACAGGTTGCAATGCCCGTAATAGGGTCCAATCAACACTCCAGCGTAAGCCAACGATGGTCGTCGTTAATGCACAGATGAAAGCAAAAATACTTGATGATTTCGCTTTTTTGGAGGTATTTACCCACAAAAAAAATGCCAGTAAAAAAAGCAACATTGACACAATAAAGGGCAAGGGAATCGCAATCATTCAGTATCCTAGCGTTTATGTTTCTGAATTACGAGAGAAGCGCTCAGTTCAACAGTAGCCTAATGGAATCATTCGATGAATGAAACGCACAGCGCGATGATTGGCGTCCTAGAACCTGATTTAGGACGTCCTTGATCATCAATTAAGGCGCGAAATGTCCGGTAGTTAGCAAAAATGCGGAGGTGTTGTTCAAATGAATGTCTAAGGAGACGAACCATGAAAACTCTAAACCCGATTCGCATCTTGCTGCACAGTCTTCTGATCCTAACTTGCTGGCTGGGTATTTCGAATCTTTATGCACAGGATCTAAAGAGTCCTCATCCTTCGACAGGGAGGATGATGTTAAACCTTGATGATTCGATATCTGGGCGAACGCTTGAAGGCTATATTTGGTATCCTACCCATGATAGTGCAGATGCTGTTTGGGAGCACGGTAATTGGGAGCGCGTGTGGGAGCCGATTGAGGTTATCATCGATGCCGAACCTGCCGTAGGTACATTTCCTGTGCTATTGCTATCACATGGATTGTTCGGAACGGCTCATAATCAAGCTTGGCTAGCGAAAGCTTTGGTTGCACAGGGCTATATAGTGGTTGCCATTAACCATCCCGGGACCTCTCACTTTTTTCGAGATGCCGATCAGCGGCGCGAGCTGTGGCAGCGCGCCCGCGACATTTCAAGAGTGATTGATTACTTAACCTCTGACTTTGTCTTGTCCACATCTATTCGATCGGATGAAATTTACATGGCAGGACACTCTCTAGGCGGGCATACGGCCATGTTACTGGCGGGTGCACGCTATAGTGCTCGACATTTTGATGATTTTTGCGTTCACCATATTGGCGAATTGGTTTGCGGTTTGTTCAACGAGTGGCAGGTCGCTAAGACTGAAACAGACCGGCAGCAAATGGAATTGGATTGGTCGGATACACGCATTAAGGCGTTTGCTATTTTTGATTTAGGGGGGAGTCAAAGTTTTGATCCGGAGAGTGTGAAAATGATCAATGTGCCTATGTTGGTGTTCGGTGCGCCTAGAGACACCCTAGGACTTGATCTGAATATCGAGTCACGTTACTTAATTGAGCATCTTAAGCCTGATGTTGTGACGTATCACGAACCTGAACAATTGGGGCATTTTGATTTTTTAGGTGTGTGTACTGAGCATGGGCTTGCCGTTTTGAGCGCGGAAGAGCCGGATGATCGCTTTGTTTGTTTTGAAGGGCGTGAAGAACGGCGAGAGATGCATCAGCGCATTGTGCAGGTCATGATGCCATTTTTTGATCAAATCGTGCTTAAATAATGCTTTAACCTTGAAGATGCCTTTACCTTTACATTTGAGCAGCACACGATTGACGTGACGGTGAGTATTGGGTGTACCCTTATGTGTCAGGAAGACGAACGTCCTGATATTGCCCTTGCACGGGCCGATAGGGCCCTTTATCAAGCTAAAACAGCTGGACGTAATCGGGTTGTAGCCGATGTGTTTAAACATGCAGATGAAAGGTAAGAAGGGCATGGCTTAAGGTTAAATACTCATGCCCTTGTTCTTATTCGAGTTTACCAAGCGGCTTTGAAAATCGCTTCAATTTCTTCTTGGGACGCTTGTATTGGATTGGTGAATCCGCAAGCGTCTTTGAGTGCATTTGCGGCTAATACTGGAATATCTTCTTGTTTGGCACCTAAATCTGCCAGTCCACGCGGAATGCCAACTTTCTCCTTGAGTGCTTTGATGGCTTCAATGCATGTGTTTGCATCAGCATCTGCATCACCTGTTGGAATGACGCCCATGGACTGGCCTACTTTTGCAAGACGCTCAGCGGCGACTTTGCTGTTAAACGCTTCAACGTGCGGCAGTAAAACGGCATTACAAACACCGTGCGGTAGATCATAAAAGCCACCCAGTTGGTGAGCCATGGCATGAACGTATCCTAACGATGCATTATTAAACGCCATGCCTGCAAGAAATTGGGCATAGGCCATTTGCTCGCGAGCTTCAATATCCTGGCCATCCTCTACGGCTCTAGGCAAAAACTCAGTGATGATTTCGACAGCTTTAAGTGCGCAGGCATCTGTAATTGGAGTGGCTGCGGTGGATACATACGCTTCAATTGCGTGAGTCAGTGCATCCATTCCAGTGGCTGCAGTCAACCCCTTTGGCATACCTAGCATAGTAAGCGGATCATTAACTGACAGAATCGGTGTGGTGTGCTTGTCAACAATGGCCATTTTGATATGACGGGCTTCATCCGTAATGATACAGAAGCGAGTCATTTCGCTAGCAGTGCCCGCTGTAGTATTAATAGAGACTAAAGGTAGTTGAGGAAGTAGAGATTGATCGACGCCCTCATAATCTTTAATACTGCCACCATTTGTCGCGACTAATGCGATGCCTTTGGCACAGTCATGAGGAGAGCCGCCGCCCAAGGAAATCACAAAGTCACAGTCGCTGCTGCGTAACAGTGCAAGACCGGACTCAACGTTTGCAGTGGTTGGGTTTGGCTGTACCTCTGAAAATACTCGACTGTCGATGCCGACATGCTTAAGAGATGTCACCACTTGATCGACCAGTCCTGTACTGACGAGACCCGCATCCGTAACAATTAAAGCACGAGAAAAATTACGTTTTTGGAGGGTGTCAATTGCTTTCTGCAGTGCTCCTTCGCCCATTAAGTTAAGCGCGGGAATGTGAAACTCACTAAAAGCCATGTCGTTACTCCTTATGAATATTGATACTTAAGTCTAGCAAGATTCAGGGGGAGAGCCTTGATTAGGGTCAAGAGGCTTAGTGTTAAGTGACTGAAACCCGCGTTTCAGTCATGGGGCAAAATCTGCTATGCTGCATTGCGGTATGATTAGATATTAATGGATTATTAAGAGGTATACACATGAATGCAAAACGCAAAACGATTGAGTTGGCGTTGCAGGGGGGTGGTTCTCATGGAGCGCTTACCTGGGGTGTCTTAGATCGACTGCTGGAAGAAACCGACCTGCATATTGAGGGCGTTAGTGGAACCAGTGCAGGGGCGATGAACGCCGTGGTGTTGACGGATGGCTTGGAAGAGGGTGGGCGTGAGGGTGCACGCGCTGCGTTGGAGCGCTTTTGGCGCGCGGTCAGTGATGGGGCTAAAAACAGCCCTTTTCAACGTGATATTTGGTCACGCATCAATGGTACTTGGAGTCTTGATAGCTCGCCTTCGTATTTGTTCTTTGATCATTTGTCACGCGTGTTTTCGCCTTACGAACTGAACCCGATGAACCTTAATCCACTGCGAGACTTGGTGGCGGATTTAGTTGATTTTGATCGAGTCAATCGTTGCACCGCCATTAAGTTATTTGTCACCGCAACCAATGTTCGCAGTGGGCGTCCTAAAATATTTCGCCAGCCGGATTTAACGGTCGATTCACTGATGGCGTCGGCAGCCTTACCCTTTATGTTTCAAGCCGTGGAAATCGAAGGGGAGGCCTACTGGGATGGTGGGTATTTAGGTAATCCCGCACTCTACCCTCTAGTCGATGAATGCGATGCGCGTGATTTGGTTTTGGTGCAGATCAATCCATTTTATCGGAAGGAATTGCCACGCAGCGCCCGTGAAATTATCAATCGACTGAATGAAATCACGTTTAATACCAGTTTGGTTAAAGAGTTGCGTAGCATTATGCTGCTGCGAGACTTAATTCAGACAGAGGGGCTGGAGCACGAGCGTTATCGTGATATGCGTTTGCATTGTATTCATGGAGAGGATGATCTTTGGCCATTAGAGGCCTCTAGTAAACTCAATGCTGAGTGGGAGTATCTTTGCCATTTGCGTGATCTAGGGCGGCAGCGTACTGATGCATGGTTGGAGCAAAATAAGCATGCATTGGGTGAGCGCTCAAGCTTTGACCCTGATTGGTTGCTTGAGGATGCGGTTAGACCTGTTCAGCGTAACAAAGGAGTGTAACTGATGATTGGTTTATTAGGGGTTGTATTTGCGCTGGTGCTATTAATTTGGCTGGCGTATCGAGGCATCAGTGTCTTGTTGTTAGGCCCGCTTATGGCACTGCTTGCGACACTTTTTGCGGCGGGAACGCCTTTGATGGCGAGCTATACTCAGCTCTTCATGGGCTCGGCTGGGCAGTTTATCATTCAGTATTTCCCGCTTTTCTTGCTGGGAGCCATCTTTGGGAAGTTGATGGATGATAGTGGTTCTGCCGAAGCAATCAGTCAAGCAATCGTTGGCCACTTGGGATCAGAGCGAGCCATTCTGGCTGTTGTGCTTGCCTGTGCCGTATTGACCTATGGCGGGGTCTCGTTGTTTGTTGTGGCGTTTGCCGTCTATCCGATTGCAGCAGCGCTGTTTCGACAAGCAGACATTCCCAAGCGACTGGTACCTGCAACCATTGCTCTTGGTGCCTTCACGTTCACCATGACAGCCTTACCTGGCACGCCTGCTATACAAAACGCAATTCCTATGCCTCATTTTGGGACAACGCCCTTCGCGGCTCCATTTTTAGGCATCATCACGGCATTGGTGATGTTTGGATTGGGGCAATGGTGGCTGTCGAGACAAGCCAAGCTTGCGAAGGGGGTAGGTGAAGGCTATGGCGCCCACGAGGATCAGCCTGTCAGTTTTGATAAAACTCAGCGGGAGTTGAGCGCGGGTGAGGGGTTTGATGTCACGCTGATTGAGCCAGACATCAAAGCAAGTGGCTTGCCTCCATTTGCCTTGGCAATTACCCCTGTGGTGCTGGTCATTGTTTTAAACTATTTACTGAGTACTCACCTGATACCTCGTTTGGATACACAGTATCTAGCTGAGCCAATCTATGGCAGTACGTCTTTGGATGCGGTCAGAGGGATCTGGGCAATTATTGCTTCTTTAACCTTTGCCTCATTGTTGCTTATCGGGATGAATTGGCGTCGTTTGGGTGAGCTACGTCGCACCTTAGATGATGGAGCGAATGCTTCGGTACTGCCGATCTTTAATACGGCCAGTTTAGTTGGCTTTGGTGCGGTTATCGCGGCGTTACCCGCATTTGACATTATTAAAGGGTTTGTTGACGATCTAGGTGGAGGTAACCCCTTGGTATCCCTAGCTTTATCTGTCAATGTGTTGGCAGGTGTTACAGGGTCAGCCTCGGGGGGGATGAGCATTGCTCTGCAAACGCTTGGCGCTGAGTACCTAGCGTTGGCTAATCAGCTGGGCATCTCGCCTGATTTATTGCATCGTGTGACAACAGTGGCAACCGGAGGTCTCGACAGTTTGCCGCACAATGGTGCCGTTGTGACACTGCTGGCCATTTGTGGACTCACGCATCGCGAAGCGTATAAGGATATATTTATGGTTGCGGTGGTGTTCCCGATACTTTCACTGGTGTTGCTGGTGGTCTTGGGAAGCCTCTTTGGTGCGTTTTAAAAGGAGTCTTTTAAAACGGAGTAATTAACTTGCTCACTATTCATTGATCAGGAACAAGTAACTTCAACAGCGGCTACACTATACTCTCGGACAATTTGTCTGTTGATTGCAAAGCCTAGATTATCGGGCATATAGGAGTGGCTGCTGTTGTGTATCACAATGATCACGTTTAGGCGTTATTTGAGCCTGCTTTTCGTATTTTTAGCGGCCAGTCTACCATCCTCTATTGTTGCCAAGGAGGATGAGAAATTACACATAGGGATACTGGCTTTTCGAGGGATCGAGTCAACTCAGCAGCAATGGCAGGAAACCCTTCATATTCTCAATCAAAGTTTGCCTCAGTATTCGCTAGAGTTTCATATTTTGTTTATGGATGACATGACGGATGCTGTCTATAGAAACGAGTTGGATTTTGTATTAACGCAACCAGAACACTATATTTTGATGCGATCCTTCTCGCGGATGTCAGTTGCGGCAACGCTATTGAATAGCCATGAAAATCAACCTTTAGCTCGCTTTGCAGGTGTAATCGCCGCGCTTTCCGACCGATCTGATTTAAACAGCTTGGATGCCATCCGTGGTCAACGTATCGCATCAGCTCATGCTAATTCTTTGGGCGCGTACCGTATTCAACATTGGACGCTCAATCAGGCGGGAATTCGTATACCCAAAGATATACAAACCGTGACATTTACAGGGCAACCCCAGGATAAAGCCATCGCTTTGTTGCTAGATAAGCAAGTTGATATTGCATTTGTTCGTTCAGGCGTCATTGAGTCCATGATTCAGTCGGGTCAGTTAACCCAGGATCAACTGCGTATTATTAATGCTCAAGACACTTCAGAGCTGCCGCTGATGCACTCTACCCAACTTATACCTGAGTGGGCGTTTGCGGCAATGCCAAGCATCGATCCACTTGTTGTGCGTGATATTACCCAAGCACTATTTTCGATTCAGCCAGATTCTATAGCGGCCCGCAGTGGCGGATACTACGGGTTTGCCCCTCCAGTGGATTATGCGAGCCTAGAAAGTATATTGCTTGAGTTACGCGTGCATCCAGACCGGATCAGTCATTTTGATATGCGGGATTTTGTAGAAAAGTACTTGCTGGAAATTAGCATCGCTTTGGGCTGTGCTATCGTCCTAGGCAGTGTTTGGGTCGCTTGCGATATCCGGCGGCGGAAAAAATATGCAGCTAATTTGCGGATTGCAGCGGCGGCGTTCAGTACAAACGAAGCGATCACTATAACGAATGAGAAAAACGAAATTTTGCGTGTGAACAGTGCCTTTACACAGATTACTGGGTACAGCGAAGCCGAGGTAGTGGGTCGCAATCCTTCAATGTTTAGTTCGGGTTACCATCCACCCGAATTTTACAAAGAGATGTGGAGCGCGCTAAATACAGCAGGTCATTGGGAGGGTGAAATTTGGAATCGACGCAAAAACGGTGAAATTTTCCCTGAACATCTCAATATTACTAAGGTTCGGGGTGTACATCCCCAATCGTTCTATTATGTTGCTTCATTTTCAGATATTACGCAGGTTAAAGAGTCTAAAGAGCAGATAGAGCACTTGCATTTATATGATCAGCTCACGGGTCTGGCAAACATCGATCTTTTGCGTGACCGAATAAGTTCAGCGATTACTCGAACACAACTGCATGAGACGACCTTTGCATTGATTCTTATTGATTTGAAAAACTTTAAATTTGTCAATGAGAGTCTAGGGCGCCGTGCGGGTGATCAGCTCTTGTGCGGAGTGGCGGAGCGATTAACGGAAGCCTTGCCTGTTTACTCCAGCTTGGCGCGCTTGGCTGCTGATGAGTTTGTTATTATTTGTGAGTACAGAGATCAAACATCAGAGCAGGCATTGTTTGATATAGAACACCTAATTGTTGATATTCAAAATACATTCATCACTCCCTTTTCTATTCAGGGAAAACTCATTTATAGCCAAGCGAATCTTGGTGTTGTCTATTGTGCGAATGAAAGCTGCACGGCCGATGAGCTACTCAAGCGAGCAGACCTTGCGAAGAATCAGTCAAAGTTTAATGCACAAACGAATGTCAGTTTTTTTGATCCTCTTATGCAGGAGCAAGTGAATAAGGTTGTAGAGCTTGAAAATGATCTTCGTCATGCTATTGATCAAAACCAACTAGAGCTTTATTTTCAGCCCCAATATGATATAAATCGAAGCATTATAGGGTGTGAAGCTTTGATACGTTGGCTGCATCCAACCAAAGGTGTGATCTCGCCAGCTGAATTTATTCCGTTGGCCGAGTCAACGGAGTTGATCCTATTGATAGGTGACTTTGTTATTTCAACAGCATGTCAAACCTTGGCCACTTGGCAAGTCAATGCATTCACAAATAAGTGGACACTGGCTATTAATATCAGTGCTCGGCAATTTCAATGCAAGGATTTTGTCGATCGGGTGATGCAGCATCTTAGAGATGCTCAAGCACCGGCGAATCGACTTAAGTTAGAGCTCACAGAGAGCCTCCTGATTGACTATACGGATGAGGCCGTTGAGAAAATGAGCCAACTTAAAAAGGTGGGCGTGCATTTTTCATTGGATGACTTTGGAACCGGATTCTCTTCTCTATCGTACCTTAAGAAGCTGCCCTTCGACCAAATCAAAGTGGATAAAGCCTTCATACATGACTTGATACACAATCACAGTGATGAAGCGATCATCCGCAGTGTGCTGGCGATGGGTAAAGCCTTTGATATGAACGTCATTGCAGAGGGGGTTGAAACTGAGCAGCAACTTCAGAAGCTTCAAGAGCTAGGATGTTATTTTTATCAAGGCTTCTACTTTAGTAAGCCTATGTCAGGCCAGAAATTGCAATCCTGGATGGGGCAGTGATTGGCCGTATTCAATAAGAGTAAGTCTAAAGACTGGCGTCTTAAAAAATAGATTTCACGTATAAGGTAGTTAAGATAAGATCAACGTCGATTGTCAAATAAGGATAATACTATGTTGAGCCGTTTGAAAATGACCCCTAGGTTGATTCTAATTATCAGCTTGCCTTTAGCTTTTTGTCTTTCTCTAGCGGCTTATGTAGTTATTCAGCATACCAGTCGAACGGTCTCTGGCCAGGGTGAAAATGCTGTCAGCATGGTCGCGTTAGCCAGTGCCGATAGTGTCAGTGCTTGGGTGAATGCGCGTTTAACCGTGATTCAAACGCTGGCTCGGACATCCGCACTGACAGGGGGCAATATCGACGAGATTTTTGCATTCGTTCAGAGTTATGGCCAGCGTATGGGCAGTGATTTCGAAGTGATGTTTTTTGTTGATCTAGAGGGGAACGCCTATCATCACAACGGCAATATAGCGAGCCGAGCGGATCGAAATTATTTTCAACAGTTAATTGTCCAAAAAAGTCGCACCACAGTAGTCAGCGATCCACTCTACTCGGGTACGACAGGCAATGCGATTGTGGTACTGGCGCAGTCTGTTTTCGATACCTCAGGTCGGCTCATTGGTTTGTTGGCCGCCACTGTTACCCTTGATACCTTAACCACGCTTGTTGATGAAGTGTCCGATGACAATGCCAGTGCCTGGCTGATTGACTCTCGCGGGGTATATGTTGTGCATCCCGATGCGAGCAGACGCATGAAAGTTAATGCATTGGAGTCCCCAATACCCGAATACGCCTCTTTTTCAAGGAAAATGGTGGAGGGGCAAGCGGGAATCTCCGATCTCGTACTGGATAACCAGCAAAGAGTGATCGCGGCATACTATCCAATCGCGGGTAATCAAAGTTGGTCTTTGGCTGTTGCGTTGCCCTATGAGGAAGTCATGGCGGCGGCGCTGAATCTGCGCGTGTCCTTGATGACGGCTTTTTCCATTACCCTGCTTGTTTTGATTGTTATTATCGTGTTTGTTTCTCGGATGATTGTGAAGCCAGTGAATGCTACTCGTTATGCGTTGGATCAAATTGCAGCAGGTGATGGTGATTTAACTCAGCGTTTGAACGAAGAGCGTCAGGATGAATTAGGTGATTTAGCGCGGAGCTTTAACCGCTTTGTCGGCGGTGTGCAATCAATCATCAAGCAAGTGAGTGATGCGGCGATACAACTCGGCGCCGCAGCAGAGCAGTTGGCAGCATCAAGCCAGGTGACGAACCAGCAAGTTCAGCAGCAAAGTCATGAAGTCACCCTCGCAGCCACCTCTATGACTCAAATGGCAGCGACGGTTACCCAAGTTGCAGGCAATGCCGCTCAAGCGGCCTATGCGGCAGAAACCTGTAATCAGTCTGTTAAAGATGGAGAGGTCGTCGTCAAGAAAAATGCCAATGAGGTTGGTTTGTTGGCTCAAGAGGTTCAAAAAGCTGTGGATGTGATTCTGCGCTTGCAAGACGATACAGAGTCCATTGGAAAAGTACTGGAGGTTATTCGTGGCATCGCTGAACAAACCAATCTACTTGCCTTGAATGCGGCTATAGAAGCCGCTCGTGCCGGTGAATATGGGCGTGGGTTCGCAGTTGTTGCAGATGAGGTGAGGACGCTGGCAACACGCACATAAAGCTCCACTGAGGAAATCCGTGAAATTATTGAACAGTTGCAAAATGCATCTCGACGAGCCGTTGATGTTATGCATAACAGTTATTCAAAGGCAAATGTGGCTGTTGAGTGCGCGGAGCATGCATCGCATAAGCTTCAAGATATTACAGGGGTCATTTTGACAATCAATGATATGAACACTCAAATTGCAACTGCCACTGAAGAGCAGTCCGCTGTTGCTGATGATGTCAGTCAGACCTTGGTGCGCATCAGCCATAGTGTGGAGCAGCTGTCGAGTGGCTCAAGTCATATCGCATCGGCCAGTGATGGCCTTGCGTTGCTTGCCAATGATTTGCAAGCTAGGGTTGGGCGTTTCAAAGTCTAAAAGTACTTCTGGCGGATTCACTTTGGCGCAGATTGGTTGACGTGGTAGGATATTCCCAAATTTCTACTCAAGCCCAATCCAAAGGAAGTAAAGCGTGTCAAACATGGATATTCAAGCGTTACTCAACGCATATGTCGACGTCATTCCGAATCCAATCCTTGCCGATCAACGGGTGGCGTTTGGAACCTCTGGTCATCGAGGTTCTGCATTGAAGGCATCCTTCAACGAGCATCATATTCTGGCAATCTGCCAAGCCGTTGCGGATTATCGTAAGGAGCAGGGCTTTTCGGGTCCGTTGTATCTGGGGATGGATACACATGCCTTATCAGGACCTGCTCATGCATCGGCACTGGAGGTGCTGGTTGCAAATGGCATCAACGTGCGCGTTCATCCTCAAAATGCGTTTGTACCAACGCCCTTGGTGTCCAGAGCCATCATTGTTCATAATCAACACTCTCCAGACGCTCTGTCGGATGGCTTGATTATTACGCCTTCTCATAATCCGCCAGAAGACGGTGGTATAAAGTACAACGCCGCTGATGGTGGGCCTGCCGCAGCAGAGGTTACTCGTTGGATTGAGCAGCGTGCCAATCAGTATCTTGAGCAGAATCTGTTGGGGGTATTGCGTGTTGATCAAGCCGAAGCAGCGGCCAAAGCTGAGGCATTTGACTACGTAAAATATTACATTAAAGATCTTGAGCAAGTAATTGATATTGAATCAATTAAAAAAGCTAATTTGACCTTGGGTGTTGATCCTATGGGCGGTTCAGCACTTGAAGTATGGCAGGAAATTGCCAAGACCTTTGAGTTGAATCTTTCCATAGTGAATGAAGATCAATCCCCAGATTTTGCCTTTATGCCGCCGGATCACGACGGAAAAATCCGGATGGATTGTTCGAGCACAGCGGCGATGGCAAACTTGCTGAACATCAAAGATAGCTTCCAGTTAGCCTTTGCAAATGACCCTGATGCCGATCGCCATGGGATTGTAGGCCCAGATGGTTTAATGAACCCCAATCATTTCTTGGCTGTGTGTATTGATTACTTATTGACTCATCGACCCGAATGGTCCAAGGACGTGGCAATCGGCAAGACCCTCGTTTCCTCATCAATTATTGATAAGGTTGTGGCAGGCCGCGGGTGCTCGCTCTATGAGGTTCCTGTAGGATTCAAATGGTTTGTTGAAGGCTTGTTTAATGGTCGTTTGGGCTTTGGCGGTGAAGAGAGTGCTGGTGCAAACTTTTTAACTCGCCGTGGTCAGGTGTGGTGTACCGATAAAGACGGCATTATTCCTTCACTCTTAGCGGCTGAAATTCTTGCGGTGACGGGCAAAACACCTCATCAATATTATGAGGAGCTGACGCAGGCGTATGGTCGGCCTTATTACCGTCGTATAGATGCGTCTGCATCGACGGAGCAGAAGGCTGTTTTATCTGCAATGAATCCTAAGAGTGTGACTCAATCCACCTTGGCAGGAGATGAGATTGTTGCACGTTATGTCGAGGCACCCGGGAATGGTGCATCTATTGGTGGATTGAAGGTCGTCACGGAGGCGGGTTGGTTTGCGGCTCGTCCTAGTGGCACAGAGGCGTTGTATAAAATTTACGCTGAAAGCTTCAAAAGCCAAGCACATTTAGACACCTTGTTAGTTGAGGCGCAGGCTCTGGTTTCAAAGGTGTTTGCATCGCAAGGGGTGTAAATAGGCGGTCGTCAAAGGCTCAGCAGAGCGTGCTGAGCCTTTGAAAAGCTTATTCTTTTTTCAAAAGCAGCCAGGTTTTAGCGTAGTCTGCAATATGACGGTTGTTTGCGTGGTAGTGGTCCCAGTCGCGGAAGTAGCCACTTAACCAATCAAGCTGGTAAAGATTGTCATGAAAAGCTCCACCCGTGTCCGCCAAAACGGTCAGTCTGTAGGTCGGTTGACCATGCTCAGTGGTTTGCAATAGGACAACACGTCCCAATCCGAGTTGAAAAATATCGCCAGCGACGGTCACTTTTGGTTTGACTGGAATTTTATAGTCCGCATCCTTTCCATACCCCAGCACGCCTGGAACTTCTTTAAAATACCAATAACGTTCCTGATCTTCGGGTTTTTGTGTGCGGTCGTATGCAATGCCATTGTTGCGATGCACGTTGAAGTAGCGGCGCTGATTGTCGGCTTCTAAAACGGCGGTTCCTTGCAATAATGCACCTTCAAGATCGGCGCGACTTAACCAAATCAGTGGGGGAGCTAGAGCCGGTTGTGTTTCAAGCGCGCCTCTTAGAATGGCTTGTTTGCCAAATCGATAACGCGTGATCTGATCCCTACGTGCATCCGCCTCTTCAAGACTTAAATGTGCTTCATCAAATGGAAGGCCGTATAAGGCATGAGGTGACTGCGCGGTTTTGGCTGGAAAGCCATCCGCCATGCGCACATAATATTTTGTTAGCAGCAATTGGTCGGACGGTAAGCGCTGCAACAGCGGTTTGTCTTGGCTTAGGCTTTTTGCTTTGGCTTGATCCGGTAGCCATTGCACACGTTCAAAAGCTGAGTTGATAAAATCAGGATCGGTCAGCCGTGATGCGCCTGTTGCCAAGTCCTCTTGATACACCTGGCAAATAAATGCCAAGGTGTCTTGAATACGATGAGTTGGAACTTTTATGCCATCGACGGTTCCACCATGAATGGCTTGTGGGTCATAGCTGGGGCCTTGTTTTAAATATTTTAATGTCTCATTGGCAACAGCGCACAGGTCTTGACTATGATTAGGCCAAGCACCGGCCGACAAAGGTTGGGCAGATTGAAAGCTGGGTGCCGAGTGTGCAAAACCTGCCAACACAAGGCTGGTTGAAAAGGTGATATACCCTAAAGATTTAAAAAACGTGTTTCGCATAATACAGTTGGCCTCAAAATAATGTGCTTAAAAAGCAAAGGGCAGTGTACAGATACAGACGTGCTTCGAACAGGGTCTAGTGTGCCAATGTGAAGCTGAACAGAGGCTGACATAGTTATTTCTGATGCCTCCATCAATAATTTGCATTTGATCCTGATCCTTGAATGCGGGATCATTGAGCTTATTTTTTCTAGGTTCTTTCAGGGCTGTCTAATGATTCCAAGAGTTGTCGATATTAACCCTACACAACGTCTCTATCTTGAGTTTATCGAGACACTAAAAACGCGTGGCTTTCAAGGTGACCTAAACCCTGAGTATGCGCACCGAGTTGTGTTAGCGACGGACAACAGTATCTATCAAGTGTTGCCACAAGGGATTGTTTATCCCCGTAATGCACAAGATCTTATTTATCTGGCAAGGCTCGCGTCAGAGCCGCAGTTTAACAGTATTGTGCTAAGTGCGCGTGGGGGCGGTACAGGCACTAATGGGCAGTCTTTAACCGATGGTTTGGTGGTTGACTGCTCTAAGTATATGAATCGTATCATCGAGATCAATCCTGACCAGCGTTGGGTGCGTGTGCAGGCGGGGGTGGTCAAAGACCAATTAAATGCAGCTTTGAAACCTTATGGGCTGTTTTTTGCCCCCGAGTTGTCAACCAGTAATCGAGCCACCATTGGTGGAATGATCAATACTGATGCCAGTGGACAGGGGTCAGTGCTCTATGGCAAAACCCGAGACCATGTCCTTGAGCTGGAAAGTGTATGGTTGGGTGGTGAGCGTTGGTTGTCTAAGGCGTTGTCAGATGAAGAATTGGACAACATCAAGCAGCAGCCAGGGCGTGTTGCTGATGTCCATCGCATGTTGGATGATCTTTATTCAGAGCATAAAGATCTCATTGACGAAAAGTTTCCAAAGCTTAACCGCTGCCTGACAGGCTATGATTTGGCCCATATTCGCGATGAGTCGGGCCGTTTTAATTTAAATTCGATCTTGTGTGGTGCTGAAGGGTCTTTAGCCTTTATTTCTGAAGCAAAGCTTAATGTTTTGCCCATTCCTAAGTACTCGGCTTTGGTTAACGTAAAGTACGACAGTTTTGAAGCCTCTTTGCGCGATGCAAAGGCGTTGATGGAGTGGGGGCCGACCTCAATTGAGACTATCGACTCAAAAGTATTGAACCTTGCCATGGGGGATATTGTTTGGGACACGGTTCGAGCTTATTTTCCTCAAGAGGCACATGAACCAGCGATTCAGGGAATCAACCTGATTGAGTATACCGGTGATGACGAAGAGATTTTGCGTCAAAAGGTTGAAAAATTAACGACACACTTACGTGAAGTGAGTGGTCAGCCAGCAAAAAGCTTTGGTTTTTCTGTTGTCTATGGTTCGACAGAAATTAATAAAATTTGGGCTATGCGTAAAAAAGCCGTTGGTTTGCTAGGCAACGCGAAAGGGCAAAAACGACCAATCCCCTTTGTTGAAGACACGGCTGTACCGCCAGAAAATCTGGCGGACTTTATTATGGATTTCCGTAAGGTCTTGGATGATCACGGCTTGGCGTATGGCATGTTTGGTCACGTTGATGCGGGAGTTTTGCACGTGCGCCCCGCAATCGATATGAAGGATGAAGCGCAAGAAGGCTTAATTAGAACAATTACCGACGAAGTTGTGCGTCTGACTCAGCAGTATAAAGGCTTGCTGTGGGGCGAGCATGGCAAGGGTGTGCGTTCCGAGTATGCACCGGAATTCTTTGGTGAGCTTTACCCAGAAGTGCAGCGGGTAAAAGCTGCATTTGATCCCCGAAACCAGCTCAATCCGGGTAAAATTGCCACACCACTCTTGTCTGGAGCTGAACTGCTTAAAATTGATGAGGTTCCTACGCGTGGGCAACATGATCGTCAAATTCCCTTGGCCGTTCGTGAAACCTACGACTCAGCCATGAATTGCAATGGCAATGGGGCTTGCTATAACTATGATCCGAATGATGCCATGTGTCCGTCTTGGAAGGGGACGCGCCAGCGCATCCACTCACCCAAAGGGCGTGCCTCTTTGGTGAGAGAGTGGCTGCGGGTTATGTCAGTGAAGGGCGTGGATGTGAATGAAGCTGCCCAAGCAGTGAGACAGGCAAGCTTTATTAAAGCTTTGCCATCCAGAATTAAAAATACCCTGAAGAAGCGTAAAGGCGAGTATGATTTTTCTCATGAAGTTCATGAGGCGATGATGGGGTGTCTGGCCTGTAAGTCTTGTGTTGGTCAGTGCCCAATCAAAGTCAATGTGCCGGATTTCCGTGCCCGTTTTCTTGAGGTCTACTACGGTCGCTATTTAAGGCCCCTAAAAGACTATATGGTCGCAAGTCTTGAGTTTATGGTACCAGCGCTGTCTCGTTTTCCTCAGCCTTATAATTGGCTGATGAAAAATGGCTTAGGCCGTGCCGTGATCAAAAAAATAGGCATGGTTGATAGTCCTTTGTTGTGTACGCACACGCTTCGAAAGGGCGTAGAAGAGCGCGGAATTGAGTGGGCGACACCTTCAATAATTGAAAGCTTAAGCGATTATCAGCGTCAGCGTTCAGTTATTATTGTTCAGGATGCGTTTACCAGTTATTTCGAAACAGCCTTGGTGTTGGATGTGATTGATTTGCTTGGCCGGCTTGGTTTTAATGCGCTGGTTGCACCCTTTATGCCGAATGGCAAGCCTTTGCATGTGCATGGATTTATGGGGGCCTTTGCCAAAATTGCAGAGCGAAATCTAGAGGTTTTGCAGCAGTTAGAAGCGACAGGTGTTCCTTTAGTGGGTATCGATCCTTCTATGACGCTCACCTATCGATCTGAGTATAAGGATGTGAGCGATACGCTGCCGAAGGTTCAGTTGATACAGGAGTGGCTTGCCGATGCGCTGGGCTCTGTGTCCTTCAAAGCTGATTTGCCGCAAAAGCATTTTAAACTGATGCCACACTGTACGGAAAAAACGTCAGCTGCGCCTTCAATTCGTCAGTGGCAGACTATTTTTCAATCGCTGGGGCAAACGTTGGATGTCGTTTCGGTTGGGTGTTGCGGGATGGCTGGAACCTTTGGGCATGAGACGGAAAATTATCGTTTATCCAGACAAATTTACAGTTTAAGTTGGAGTGAAGTGGTCAATAAGCCAGATAGCGAAGCGACCTTGTTGGCAACGGGTTACTCTTGTCGCTCGCAAGTTAAGCGTTTAGATCAACAATCGCTACTGCATCCGGCTCAAGCACTTTTGGCTGTTCTGCAAAAGTTGTAATGCATTCATAGCATAAATGCGCGACACTGTTTGTCGTTCTGATTTTTTAAAAAGGAGAAATGCATGATCGATTTATTGCCTGAGTTGTGTGATCAGTATCCAGACTTGGTACAAGTGGTGGAGCCAATGTTCGCAAGCTTTGGGGGGCGAGAGATTTTTGGAGGTGAAATTGTGACGATTAAAGCCTTCGAAGATAATTCCTTGGTGCGTGAGCAAGTTGCCTTGCCTGGAGCGGGAAAGGTGCTGGTCGTTGATGGTGGCGGATCGATGCGAAAAGCCATGCTGGGCGATATGTTGGCTGAAAAAGCTGAAAAGAATGGTTGGGAAGGTCTGATCATTTATGGATGCATTCGTGATGTTAATGCCATCAGTCAGTTAGATGTCGGCGTGCAAGCGTTGGGTTCACACCCGATGAAAACGGACAAAAAGGGCGTCGGCGAATTGAATATTCCGGTCACATTTGGTGGTGTAACCTTTGTGCCCGGTCAATACGTGTATGCCGATAACAATGGGGTGTTAGTGTCACCAAAAGCCCTGACCCCTGCATGAAGCTCACTCAGCAGAGCCCGTGTCTACACGCGCTCTGCTGTCTTATGGGAGGCAGGGTTTGTCTGACTCAGAGCATATACGCGCCATCGTGCGTATTTTAGAAGCCAATCCACAGGGGGTGAGTGAGTTTGCCTTATTGAAGTCGCTTCAATCGGACAATATCATTCATTTAGACCCCGATACGTTCACCGACAGTTTAAAGCTATTTCAAACGCATTTTCTGCTGTTCCATCATCTTTATAGCTTGCGGGATGAGTGGCATGAGGCGGGCAAGGGCAGCTTGTCGATTCATACCTTATCAATTCAGTTACGTCCCTATGTTCAGGGTGATGCTGGGCTTGTGCTAAATGACCCTTTGCGCGCGTATTATTTAGACCTTAATGAGCTTGCCAAAACAGAAGCTGAAGATGTTGAGCGGTTGTTGCATCGTTTCTGGCGTGGCTTATCTCAGCCCGTTCAATCAGATGAGCGTCAGCAAGCTTTATCCATTTTGGGTTTAGAGAATGATGCAGATGCATCCAATATTCAAAAAGCATGGCGGCAGCAAGCGATGGCGCTTCATCCCGATCGTGGTGGTGATGCCGAGCAGTTTAAACAGGTTTGCTGGGCAAAAGACGTCCTTACAAAGCGCTTTTAGCTCCAAATTTCATCAAAATTGGGAACCTCTCTGTCTTTGTGCGTTCATATGCAGTCAACAAAGAGTAATGAGGAGTGAACATGGCGAAGTCCGTTAAAGCGCTGATTGTTGTGGTTGGTCTGGGTTTCTTGGGATGGCTTGTGCTGACTTATTTAGTGGTTAAGCCTTTTTCAACAGATCTATCCGTGATTGGTGAAGGAAAGCCCGTTGTTGTTTTGGTACATGAAAGTTATATGCCAGCGGGAATGGAAGCCATGGAGCGATTAAACCAAGTTCGGGGTGCGTTCGAAAGTGATATCAAATTTAGAGTGGCAGACTTAGGTACGCCGGATGGAAAAACGTTTGCCTCACTTCATGATGTGTTTGATGGGGCAATGGTGTTACTTGATGGGCAGGGTGAGCCCGTTCGTATTACTCTGGTGCCTGAGTCGATTGTGTCGCTCAAGCAAGAAATAGAGCGTTTGCGCTAGCATTGGGCGTCTTAAGAGCAGATGAAGGGTTAAAATCGGTGATTGGACTTCATTAAGTCGTCCGTCTCTGGCACAATCTTAGCGTGTTTGGGTTTATAACAACTACACTGCAATCAGCCTACGCATATCCTTTCAGCGATATCTTCTGTATTGGCGAAGTGCCGGTTTAATTTCGTATTGATGAGTGAGCTCGACTTTTCGTCTTGGAAGTCGAGTTTTTATTTTTTTGGAGTTTTGAGACATGTCTGAGTTGCCCCCGATTAAAGTGTCTGAGTTAGATGTTGATAGACTTGAGGGATTGTTAGATAAAAAGCCGTATCGTGATGATAAGCGTTTTGATGGTCTGCGCTCTGAATTGGCGAGAGCGGAAGTGCTGCCTGTCGATGCGATGCCTGCGGACGTCGTTCGAATGAATTCAACGGTCACATTTGAGGTTGAAGAGAGTGGTAAGCAATTTCATTTGACCTTGTGTTATCCTCATGAGATTAATGGGCGTACTGAAACGTTGTCGATCTTCGCACCTATTGGAAGTGCTCTCTTGGGCTTGTCTGTTGGGCAAACAATAGACTGGACCCTGCCGGATGCGCATCATCGTCACGTTAGAATTATTCAGGTTGAAAATTCCTCATTGAGTTAATTTGGAGCGTGTTGTGTACGAATTGCTTATTTTTGACTGGGATGGAACCATCATAGATTCGGAAGCCTTAATTATTTCCTGTATGCAGTCTGCCGCTCAAGAGGTCGGCGTTGAGCCGCCTCAGGATGAGGTGGTCAGGAATATTATTGGGCTTGGGCTTCCTGAGGCAATTATGCGCATCTTTCCAGATGCGGATCATCTGTTTGTTGAGAAAATGCGTATCGCTTATGCGCAACGGTTTATGCAGGCAGATCCAACCAAAACGCACTTGTTTCCTGGTGTTCGTGAAACACTAGAACGTTTGAAGGCCAAGGGCTATCGCTTGGCTGTTGCAACCGGAAAAAGTCGCAGGGGGTTGGATCGTGTGTTTACTGAAACCGGATTGGGTGTGCTTTTTGAAGTGTCAAAGTGTGCGGATGAAACGACATCAAAACCCGATCCACATATGCTCGATGAAATCATCTGGTTGACGGGCGTAGATCGTAAGAAAGCCTTAATGATTGGTGATACGGAATATGACCTGTTAATGGGAAATAACGCAGGTATTGATACGGTTGCGGTCAGCTATGGCGCACACCATATTGATCGCTTGACGGCATTGGGTCCAGTAAAAGAAATTCATCATTTTCCCGATCTAGAGACGTGGTTGGATGGGTTGGTTCCCGTCGAATCGTTTAAAAGTTAAAAAGGAGGTTTACGTGAGCAATAATCATTGGGATGATCCGGAACAGCAGGCTAAAACCGAGTCGCTTGATAAGGCGTATACTGAAGCCAAACCCGATGCGAAGCTGGAAAAGACTTTAGAAAAAGCGGCAGTGGATACGAACAGCAAAGAGTGGCGTTTGATTGAAAAAATCGTTTCCTCACTCAATGTTGAGCAGCGTCGCTCAAGACGCTGGGGTATCTTCTTTAAGTTTTTGACGTTTAGCTACTTGTTCGCATTGTTGGCGATTTTTTTTATCGGAAAAGATTTTTCAGGTGCAAAAGAGAGTGTCGAGCGAAAAGAGCACGTGGCGCTTATAGAGGTGTCAGGGGTCATAGCCGATGGTGCGGATGCCAGCGCAGATAATGTTGTAACGGCCTTGCGCAATGCATTTTCTGCCAATCAAAGTCGAGCTGTTATTTTGCGTATCAACAGCCCTGGAGGTAGCCCAGTTCAGGCAGGCTATATTAATGATGAGATTAAGCGTTTGCGTGCTTTGCATCCGGACAAAAAAGTCTATGCGGTGATTACCGATTTGGGCGCGTCAGGTGGGTATTACATTGCAGTGGCCGCTGATGAAATTTATGCAGACAAAGCCAGTTTAGTGGGTTCCATCGGCGTGACTTCATCAGGTTTCGGTTTTACGGATCTGATTGACCGGATGGGGATTGAGCGAAGAACCTTGACGGCGGGTGAAAATAAGGCCTTTTTAGATCCGTTTAGTCCCCTGAAAGACGATGATAAGGCCTTCTGGCAGACGGTTCTGGATACAACTCATCGTCAATTCATTGCCGTGGTTGAAGAGGGTCGTGGAGATCGATTGGTGGACACCTCTCAACTTTACACCGGTTTTATCTGGAGCGGAGAGCAAGCTTTGGCGCTGGGTTTGATCGACGGTCTTGGTAGCAGTAGTTACGTGGCTCGAGAAGTTGTTCAGGTTCCACATATGGTGAATTACACCTATCAACCATCACCCTTTGATCGTGTGTTTGATCGTCTGGGGCTTTCGATTGCTAAACACTTGAGTCAGCAGTTGAGTATTCAGTGGGTGCCACAATTAAACTAGCGGGCTTAGGTGTGTTGACGTGTTTTGGTAGTAGAGTCTCGCCCGCTTAGGGGCGAGACATCTCAAAGAATCTCAACCCCTTCATTTTCCAGCATTCGTACCAAGCGAATAAGCGGGAGTCCAATTAGCGTATTGGGGTCATCACCTTCAAGTTTATCAAATAAAATGATTCCCAGCCCTTCGGATTTAAAGCTGCCTGCGCAATCAAATGGCTGTTCACGTTCAAGGTATCGATCGATCATTACGGGCGTGAGCTGCCTAAAGTGCACATTAAACGGCACGACTTCTGTTTGCGTGATGCCTGTCGTCGTGTTGTGTAAGGATAATCCGGTTAAAAACTGCACGCAGCGACCCGATAGGCGCATTAGCTGAGTCGTCGCATTGTTTTTTGATCCCGGTTTGCCGAGGATGTCACCATCAATAGTGGCAACTTGATCTGAACCAATAATTAAGGTGTCTGGGTATAAGGTGGCGAGCACTTCTGCCTTGGCTGCGGACAATCTAGCGACCAGTTTTTCTGCCGACTCGTTTGCAAGTGGTGTTTCGTCAACATCGGGCTTTCTGCAACGATAAGCGAATCCAAGCTTATCAAGTAACGCTTTTCGGTAAGGTGAGCTAGAGGCAAGCACGATGTTTCTATTCATAAAGAGCCTTTTTTTGATAAAATAACCAGTATTCATATGATAAACACAATTTAATTGAATGAAAGCCCTGAATCCCTTTGACACGAAGGCATTCAGTGCCTAGAATTGCGCGCTTATGTCGAACGGTCAATTACCCAAAAAAGCAGACCCGCGTAAGCTTGCTGAGCGGGAAGCGCAAATTACTGGCAGCGTTGAATTTTCAGCGATGCCCCGTCTTGTTTCTTTTTTATGTCAAGAAACAGGCACGGCTCAGGCTGAGTTGAATTTCTCAACAGATGAACAGTATTTGCGAACAGTGAAAGGAAGTGTTCAGGCCAAAGTATTTATGACCTGTCAGCGCTGCCTTGAGCCCGTTGCACTGGATCTTGATGAAGAGATCTGCCTTGCTGTGGTCCTCAATGAGGAGCAGGCCAGAAACCTACCAGGGTATTACGATCCGCTTCTTATGCTTGATGAAGATGCAGATCTTATTGCTTTGGTTGAAGATGAATTAATTCTGGGGCTGCCATCTGTGCCTTTGCACCATGATTGCAGTGTGCAGATGTCATTTGGTGAGGCCGAGACCGTTAGTCCAGAGCAACAAAAACCTAACCCTTTTAGTGTGTTAGCCCAGTTAAAAAACAAGGCTGACAAGAGTTAAACCAGGAGTTTTATTACCATGGCAGTACAGCAGAACAAAAAATCCCGTTCAAGACGTGATATGCGTCGTTCGCACGATGCGTTGACGGGTCCTACTTTGGCAGTTGATGCAACGACTGGCGAAACACACCGTCGTCACCACGTAAGTGCAGATGGCTTCTACCGTGGTCGTCAGGTTATTACTAAGCAAGACGACGAGTAAGCTTGGTTCCAAAACTGAGTATCGCTGTTGATACAATGGGCGGGGACTTTGGTCCCCGCATCACCGTTCCCGCCTGTCTCCACGCTCTCGCACTGCACCCTGCATTGCATATCTACTTAATTGGTCAGTCATCTTTAATTGATCCTTTGTTGGTCGATTCTGATCTTTTGTTAGACCGTCTTACTGTTATTGATTGTCAAGACGCTGTCTCAATGGATGATAAGCCATCGTATGCGCTTCGGCATCGCCAGCATTCCTCCATGGCTAAAGCTCTGCAGATGGTTAAAGAGGGTGTCGTTTCTGCTTGCGTGAGTGCTGGAAATACCGGTGCCTTGATGGCGCTTGCTCGCAAAACACTGGGCATGCTTCCTGGTGTTGATCGTCCTGCGATCATTAGCGCTGTTCCTACCGCGAAAGGGTGTTGCTACCTTTTGGATTTGGGTGCAAATGTAGACTGCAGTGCCGACCATTTATTGCAGTTTGCTTTAATGGGGTCTGGAATGGTGAAAGCGGTCGAGGGGCTTGAGCATCCTCGTGTGGCTTTGTTAAATATAGGAATTGAAACCTATAAGGGCAATGAGCAGGTACGCTTGGCCGCTGAGCGATTCAAAGTGCAGTCTCAATTGAATTACATCGGCTTTATTGAGGCAGACTCTGTGTTTGATCATCGTGCAGATGTTATTGTGTGTGATGGTTTTACAGGCAATATCGCCTTAAAAAGCTCGGAAGGTTTGGCACGCTTTATTGCTTCAAAATTGCGAATCAGTTTTTCTCAGAACATCTATCGACGTATGCTGGGCTGGCTGGCGCGTCCTGTTTTGAAAGAATTGCAGCAGCAAATAGATCCTGGGCGACGCAACGGGGCTGCTTTTTTGGGCTTGCAAGGTATTGTTATAAAAAGTCATGGTGGTGCAAACCAAGATCATTTTGTTTGTGCTATTTCTCAGGCTGTTACTGATATTCATAATGATGTGCCGGGCCGTATCCGTGATACAATTGCCTCGCAATTGGGTCAGTTATCTAGAGAGTAGTCTGTCGCAGGGTGTAGAATCGTCGGCGAATTGTGGCGGTATAATGTCGGCTGCGATGGGTGATAAGAGGAATATATGTCTAATACGCTGGGTTTTGTTTTTCCAGGGCAGGGTTCTCAACAGCTTGGAATGTTGTCAGAGTTGGCCGCTCTTTATCCATCTATCCAAGAAACCTTTGAGCAGTCATCGGAAGCGCTTGGTTTTGATCTATGGGCTATGGTACAAAGCGGTGAAGAGTCAGTGCTTAATGCGACTGAAAATACACAGCCAGCGTTATTAACCGCCAGCGTAGCTTTGTGGCGTCTTTGGGGTCAGTTAAGTGAAGCGAAGCCAGTTGTGTTGGCTGGGCATAGTCTTGGTGAGTATTCTGCTCTAGTTTGTGCAGGAGCGTTGACCTTAGAAGAGGGTGTGCGTTTAGTTCGTCGTCGAGGCGAGTTAATGCAGCAGGCCGTTGCTCCGGGTGCTGGTGCGATGGCTGCCATTTTAGGGCTGGATGATGAGGCGGTCAGATTGGCGTGCCTGGAGGCTGCGAAGCAGGGTGGAGTTGTTGCTCCCGTGAATTTTAATTGTCCAGGTCAGGTTGTTATTGCGGGCGAGAAAGCAGCGGTTGAGCGAGGTATTCTCGCCTGTAAAGAGGCGGGTGCCAAGCGCGCAATTGAGTTGCCTGTCAGCGTCCCTTCTCACTGTGAACTGATGAAACCTGCAGCTGATGAGTTGGCCGCTTCTTTTGCGCGCCTAAACTTTGTTACGCCCAGTTTGCCAATCGTGCAAAATGTCGATGCCAATATAGCGGACGATCTCGTAATTTTGCAGAAGAATGTGTTGTCGCAGCTGTATAATCCTGTATTGTGGACGGCTTCAGTACAGCGAATGTCCGAGATGGGAGTGACTGCGTTGGTTGAGTGCGGTCCCGGTAAAGTGCTGTGTGGTCTTAACAAGAAAATTGACCGGTCACTTGAAGTAGTTTCAATCTGTGATGTGGCGGGTCTTGAAAAAGCACTCAGTTTATAAAGATTGTCAGGAAGTCTTATGAGTATTGAAGGTAAAGTCGCGCTGGTTACTGGCGCAACCCGTGGAATAGGTAAAGCAATTGCTGAAAATTTGGCAGCCCAAGGTGCGATCGTGGTTGGAACAGCGACCAGTGATCAGGGTGCGGCTGCAATCAGTGGTTACCTTGCAGCATTGGGGAATAGTGGGCGAGGGCTTGTATTGGATGTTGCGTCTCCTGAGTCTGTTGAGGCTGTCTTGAAGAGCATATCCGATGAGTTTGGTGTGATTGAGATTTTAGTGAATAATGCGGGCATTACTCGTGATAATATCATGTTGCGTATGAAGAACGACGAGTGGGATTCGGTTATCAACACCAACTTAAGTTCTAGTTATCGCCTAGTAAAAGGTTGCTTACGTGGCATGACTAAAGCGCGTTGGGGACGTATAATCAGCATCAGCTCAGTCGTGGGTTCAATGGGTAATGCAGGCCAGGCGAATTATGCGGCAGCCAAAGCAGGCTTAGAGGGTTTCTCTCGAGCATTAGCTAGAGAGATAGGGTCTCGCAATATTACGGTGAACTGTGTAGCCCCTGGCTTCATAGATACTGATATGACGTCGGGATTGGCAGAGGAGCATAAAGCCACTCTGCAAGCACAGATCCCTATGGCACGACTAGGTCAGCCCAATGAAATAGCCTCTGTTGTCGGCTTTTTGGCGGGTGAAGGTGGAAGTTACGTAACAGGTGAGACGATTCATGTCAATGGTGGCATGTACATGTCTTGATGTACATTATTCGCGTTAAAGAATTGTTTTTTGTGTACAGATGTTGATAATTGTCGATCAGCAATAACTAAATCCGTCAACACGCTTGCTAGAGTGTTATCGGTTCTAATAAAATTGCGTCTCGCATCTTGGGATGTGATGGTGTCATAAAGTTAAATAGGAAGAGATATGAGTAATATTGAAGAGCGCGTTAAGAAAATCATCGCAGAGCAGCTGGGTGTAAAAGAAGAAGAAGTCGTGAACAGTGCTTCTTTCGTCGAAGACCTTGGCGCTGACTCGCTCGATACTGTTGAGCTAGTGATGGCACTGGAAGAGGAGTTTGAAACTGAGATTCCTGATGAGGAAGCAGAAAAAATTACCACTGTTCAGCTAGCGATCGATTACATCAACGCGCATCAGTAAGTAATCTATCCCGCAAGGTTTAGCCGAAAAGCCGCACCTATATTTGCTGTATAGTGCGGCTTTTCTATTAATAGCCGGAATTTCTGGAGGATCTCATGTCTCGCAAAAGAGTGGTTGTCACCGGGCTAGGTCTGTTGACCCCCGTCGGTAACACTGTTAAGGATACGTGGGACAATATTCTAGCCGGGAAAAGTGGTGCTCAGCACATCAGTCATTTTGATGCTTCAGCCTTTAATACCCGCTTTTCCGCATCTGTTAAGAATTTTGACTTATCGCCTTACATGAACGTGAAGGAAGCACGTAAAATGGATTTGTTTATTCAATATGGCATGGTTGCGGCCATTCAAGCCTTTGAAGACTCAGGTCTAGAAGTAACTGATGAAAATGCTGGACGCATAGGTTGTGCTATTGGATCGGGTATCGGTGGTCTGCCGATGATTGAAGAGACACATAATGTCTTGAATGCATCGGGTCCGCGACGAGTGTCACCTTTCTTTGTGCCGGGCAGTATCATTAATATGATCGCGGGTAATTTGGCAATCAAATTTGGGCTTAAGGGTCCTAATATCGCCATTACAACGGCTTGTACATCCGGGACGCATAATATTGGTCATGCCATGCGTATGATTCAGTATGGTGATGCAGATGTGATGTTTGCTGGTGGTGCCGAGATGGCAACAACCCCCTTGGGTGTTGCGGGCTTTTCAGCGGCTCGTGCCTTGTCCACTCGTAATGACAATCCAGAAGCGGCAAGCCGTCCTTGGGACAGGGACCGTGATGGGTTTGTATTAGGAGAGGGGGCCGGTATTTTGGTTCTTGAAGAATACGAGCATGCCAAGGCACGTGGTGCTCGCATTTACTGTGAGCTGGCAGGCTTCGGGATGAGCGATGACGCCTTTCATATGACTGCTCCTCCTGAGGATGGGTCGGGTGCAGCGATGTCGATGAACAATGCGATTCGAGACGCTGGTTTGAATTCGGACGCCATTCACTATATCAATGCACACGGTACCTCAACTCCGGCAGGTGATATAGCCGAATCGAATGCGGCTAAGCATGTTCTAGGTGCTTACGCGCACCAGGTTCGTATGAGCTCAACTAAATCAATGATTGGTCATTTATTGGGGGCTGCAGGCGCGGTAGAGGCCGCATTCTCAGTATTGGCGATCCGTGATCAAGTTGCACCGCCGACCATCAATCTGGACAACCCATCGGAAGGCTGTGATTTAAACTATGTTGCTCACCATGCGCAGCCCTGTAAAATCGAGGCAGCGATGTCCAACTCGTTTGGTTTCGGTGGAACCAACGGCACGTTAATCTTTAAAAAGCTCTAGGTTCACGTCGCTATCAGAGTGACGTGCTCCTGTTATCTGTTTGCGGCAGTCTGAATGTTCAGTTCTGCCGTTATTTTAAGTCGATTTTAAATGATGCAATCATCTTGTTGGGTAAATGGTGTTCCGGCTGAGCACATTAGCGTAACTGATCGTGGTTTAAGTTACGGTCATGGCGTTTTTGAAACCTTGCCTATCGAGCATGGCACCCCGCTGTTGTGGTCTTTGCACCGAGCGCGAATGGTCAGTAGTTGCCAGCGTCTTGGTATCCCTATTCAATCCGTGGTAGAAGCAGTAGAGCAGGATATTCGTCAGTTCTTAGCAAATCAGACGGGAGTCTTGCGTATTACGATTACCTGCGGGGAGGGGCTACGAGGCTATCGAATGCCGGATACGATTGTTCCCACACGAATTCTTCAATACTTACCGCCTACAACCTATCCCAATGAACCTGCTCGTGTTGGTATCAAGGCAATGCTTTGCCAGCAGCGTTTAGGTCTCTCGCCAAGCATGGCTGGGATGAAGCACTTAAATCGATTAGAACAGGTTCTCGCGCGTTCCGAATGGCAGACACCAGACCTGCAAGAGGGCGTTGTCTGTGATATCGATGATTATGTTATTGAAGGTACCATGAGTAATCTGTTCATGGTAAAGGCTGGTGAGCTTCATACCCCAAGCTTAGATCGTTGTGGTGTCTGGGGCGTGATGCGCCAGCATTTACTTCACTTGGCTGAGCGTGAAAGTATTGTTTTACATGAGGGGCGATATCGTCTGGATGATCTGCTTGCTTCAGATGAGGTCTTTTTTTGTAACAGTCTCATTGGTATTTGGCCATTGGTGGAACTGTCGCCCCATTCATTTGTCATTGGACCTGTGACACGTAAATTACAAGCATTGTTAGAGGCAAGTTACCGCGTATGTTAAAGAAACTTTTTTTAGTTATTGTGTTGTTAGGTCTTTTGGCCGCAGGTGCAGTGCACTGGGTGTTAGAGGCATCTAAAAAGCAAGCCTTGCAGCCTTTGCCTTTAACAGAGAAGGAATACTTCAATGTGCCAAGTGGTACAAGCTTTATGCAGTTGATGCAGCAATTGCAAGAGCGGGGCTGGATCGAGCATTTAGAGCTTATGCGTGTGTATGTTCGTCTGCATCCTGAGATAACCTCTATTCGAGCGGGTGAGTATGAAATACAGCCAGGACAGTCATTGCGCGATGTGCTGGAAAAAATGAACAGAGGTGAAGTTGTAGCCCACTATTTCACATTGGTTGAGGGGCATACGTTTAAACAGCTGCTTGCCGCTATCGCTGCTGATGCTCGCTTTGTTTCAACTCTGGAGGGGTTGTCAGAGGCTGAGGTAATGGCTTTATTGGGGGCGCCAGAAGGTGTTGCAGCGGAAGGACAGTTCCTTGCAGAAACCTATCAATTTAATCGTGGCAGTCGTGATATCGATTTACTAAGGCGCGCCTATCAAGCCCTTCATGGCTTTTTAGATCAGCAGTGGGAGTTGGCTGAGAAGGGTTTGCCTTATCGTTCTGCATATGAGGCTTTGATCATGGCATCGATCATTGAAAAAGAAACCGGCGTACCAAGTGAGCGTCCTCGAATTGCCGGTGTGTTTGTGCGACGTTTGAATTTAGGAATGCGTTTGCAAACAGACCCTACTGTGATCTATGGGATGGGTGATGCTTATCAGGGGCGAATCACACGCGCCGATTTACAAAGGCCAACACCTTGGAATACCTATACAATCCCAGCTTTGCCGCCGACACCTATCTCAATGGTGGGTCGAGAAGCGATTACGGCGGCTTTGAATCCGGAAGATGGTGATGAGCTGTATTTTGTTGCGAAAGGCGATGGCACGCATCATTTTTCTCGCACTCTTCGTGAGCATAACAATGCGGTGAATCGTTATCAGCGTAACCGTCGCAGTGATTACCGCTCGTCGCCTGGAGGATAGTTGTAATGTCGCAAAAAGGATTATTCATTACACTTGAGGGCGTGGAGGGGGTTGGTAAGTCAACCAATCTGCAGTACATCCACGCATTGCTCTTGGATGAGTTGCAAGTCCCCGTTATGGTGACGCGTGAGCCGGGTGGAACCCCTCTTGCAGAAGAGTTGCGTAGCGTGTTACTGCAGCCTAGGGCGGAGCATGTCAATGAGTTGGCGGAGTTGATGTTGATGTTTGCAGCAAGGGCGCAGCATTTGCATGAGCGTATATTGCCAAGTTTACGTCAGGGTACATGGGTGCTTTGTGATCGCTTTACCGATGCAACCTATGCGTACCAAGGCGGTGGTCGGGGGATGAATACGGATGTGATTGCCTCGCTTGAGCAGTTGGTGCAGGGTGACGTGCGGCCAGATTTAACCTTCTTGCTCGACTTGCCTGTTGAGGTCGGCTTGGCCCGAGCGCAAGCAAGGGGGGAGATGGACCGCTTTGAGTCTGAGCAGCGTACCTTCTTCGAGCGTGTCAGAGAGGGCTACTTAAAGCGTGCTCAGCTTGAGCCTGATCGCTTTATTATTATTGATGCTCAGCCCCCGCTAGTGGCAGTGCAAGCACAAATCCGACAGGCCTTGCTAAGCAGAGTTCAGAAATGACAGATCATGTTGAAATCGTTCCTTGGGCCAGCGATTTGTGGCGGCGTTTAATTGAACAGCAGGATCAGGGGCGCTTACCGCATGCCTTGTTGCTGTGTGGGCATCAGGGTATGGGAAAGCACGCATTTGCTCGTTGCTTGGCCCAAGCCTTGCTGTGTCTGCACCCTGAAGATGGGGTGGCCTGCGGTCACTGTAAAAGCTGTGAGCTGTTATCCTCTTCGACACATCCTGATTTAGTGCATTTGTGTCCTGAAGAGTCAGGCAAAGCGATTAAAGTTGACCAAGTGCGTGATCTTACCCACTTTCTTCACAGTACAGCCCAGCAAGGGGGCTATCGAGTCGTTATTGTTGATCCAGCCGAAAGCATGAATGTAAATGCGGCCAACGCCTTACTCAAATCCTTAGAGGAGCCCGGACAGCGAACCTTGATAATGCTTATCTCGCATCAGCCGGGCCAATTAATGCCGACGATCAGGAGTCGGTGCCAGCGCATTGACTTTCCAGCACCCCAGCATGAACATGCAGTAAGCTGGTTGGTTGAGCGTTTAGGTTTGTCGTCCGACAAGGCCGCTCAGTTGCTTTCCATTGCTCAAGATGCACCTTTGCTGGCCGTTAAATACCAAGAAGAGGGTTTAACCAGTCTTCGCGCAGATTTAATGAAAGGACTCATCGATATTTTAAAAGCACGAGCTACACCCTTGGAATTAGCAGATAAGTTGCAAAAACAAGACCTTTTATTGATTACGGGTTGGGTTTATAGTGTTTTAGTTGACATTGTAAGGCTGCAGACAGCATCCGAAGCTGCTAAAATAACCAATACAGACATGGAAAAGATGCTGTCAGCTGTCGCTAAAAAAGCCGATGTAACAGCATTGTTTGTACTTATTGATCAGTTGCAAGCCGAGCGGGTTGGTCTTATGGAAAGACATAACCCAAATCGCCAGCTTCTGCTCGAAACCCTGTTCATGCGCTGGAATGGGTTGGTCAGATAACACTTCGAGGGTTTTTGTAAAGATGTCAATTGTGCCGAGAATAAGCCACGGGATCTTGTCACTGACAATAGAGACAAAAGAAGATTTATATAAATCTTTTATGCCTTTTGTTGTGAACAGTGGTCTTTTTATTCCCACTTCCCGACCGTATCGCCTCGGTGATGAAGTGTTTGTCTTGGTCACGCTGATGGATGAGCCTGATAAAATTCCAGTGACAGGTAAGGTCATATGGATCACGCCAAAAGCCGCTCAAGGTGGACGAGTGCCAGGAATAGGCATTCAGTTGTCAGGGGAAGATACGGCGCTGGTTCGTAAAATCGAAAATATTCTCGCCGGTGCGTTAAACAGTAATCGCCGCACCTACACGCTTTAATAGATTTTTAGGACGGCCTCTTTTAATGTTCATTGACTCCCACTGTCATCTTGATCGTATTAATCTTGAAAAACTCGGAGCATCTTTGTCCGATTTGGTGTCTGCCGCTCAAGCAAAGCAGGTCAATAAAATGCTCTGCGTTTCGATTGATTTAATTCAATTTCAAACCATGATGGATGCAATAGCGCCTTTTGAGAGTGTTTGGGCGTCAGCGGGCGTGCATCCTTTACATGTCGATGAACAGCCCTTTGATGAAGCCGCTCTACGTTCTGCATTGGCCAACCCTCGTGTGGTTGCTGTAGGAGAGTCTGGATTAGACTATTACTATAGCCGTGACCATATAGATGCTCAAAAAGTGAGTTTTTCTGGGCATTTACGCGTGGCCGGGGAGCTTGGCCTACCTATTATTGTCCATACCCGAGATGCACGTGAAGATACGTTGGATCTGATTGCATCACAGGGGAATTCCAAGTCAGCGGGTGTTTTGCATTGTTTTACCGAGTCACTCGACATGGCTATGTCGGCTGTCGATTTAAACTATATGATTTCTTTTTCAGGCATTATCACGTTTCGTAATGCTAAAGCGCTAAGAGAGGTGGTGAAGGCTGTGCCTCTGGATCATATACTGATCGAAACGGATTCGCCTTATTTGGCACCTGTGCCTTTTAGAGGAAAACAAAACCAGCCGGCTTACGTCGTTGAAGTGGCTCAATGTGTTGCCGATATTAAGGGCATTACCATTGAAGAAGTGGCGTCTAGAACACAAGAAAACTTCTACCGTTTATTTAATAAAGTTCCTGCCTAGCAGTACCTTACCTTGCTGCTTAGGATATACCTGCAGCAGCAAGGTGGTTAGGTCGCGATCAGAACATGTGCTCGGTTTCTGCTGTTGGCGTAATGCTGAGCAGCATTTTTGTTAAATCCAACAGAATAATCAAGATGTTGTTATGGTAGCAAACGCCTTGGACAAAGCGGCGCGTTGACTCATCTCCGCTAAGGTTGGGTGCTCGATCAACACGATTGGCTGGCAGGTTAATCACCTCGTCAACGCTGTCGACCACTAACCCAATTACTTCTTTGTCATTGAGCTCAACAATAATGATGCGCGTGTTATCGTCCAGAGTGGAGTCGGGGAGATTAAACAAGCGACGTGTGTCAATAACGGTTACAACGTTGCCTCGTACGTTAATAATACCAAGCACAGAGTAGTCGGCACCGGGTACAGGGGTGATATTGACAAAACGTAACACCTCTTTCACTTGCATAACATCAATGCCGAAGAGTTCCTTATTCACCCGAAACGTAGCCCATTGATGATAAACGACATCGTCTTCATTCGCGCGACGCGCCGCTTCTTCTTGCTTTTTTTGATGCGTATTGTTGTTTTGGAGCATTCTTAGTTGCTCCGCAGCAGCTTCTAGACTCATGTTGTTATTCCTGTCAGTGGCCCACATGTAAGTGGAAAACCTGGTGAACCTGAGGTCATTACAGTATAGATGCAGTATCCCACAGCTGTCATCTACTTGAAAAGCCTATAGATGATTAAAGACAATTATCCGGCTTTGGGAGCCCAGCCAAACAAGCCGCCACTTTGGCCGGACTGCCTGGAAAAAGTTTAAGCAGGTGTAGGCTTTTGCCTTTTTCGGCTCCTAAATCCAATGCAACGGCTTTGCACAAAGGCCTCATAGCCGGTGAATGTTCATAGTTTTGGTAAAATCGACGCAAGAGGTAAATAATTTCCCAATGTTCGGGTGTTAATTGAATGTGTTTCTCCTGTGCAAGGTGTTCCGCAATATCTTCCGACCAGTCGGATAGGTTGCGTAAGTAGCCTTCGTCGTCCAGTAATTCTGATATAGAGGAAGTCATCTTCAAAACCAGCTCACAATTTTGTCATGCGTCACACTTAAGTGTACGAACTCATCCATTTCAATTAAATCCACTTCAGGCACTAGCGGCAGTAGGCCACGGGCTTGAGCATCAAGGCGCAGTGCCTTGATGTTTAGGGCTATGGGGAATTTAGCTCTGTGTGTATCGAGTAACCAGTAGACGCCATCCTCGATTAGCAGCAGGGTATCATCAGGCTGAAGGCTGCTCAGGCAGCTCTGCATAAGGCTGGCATTTGAAGGTGCTTGATTAAGTGTATGTAGCGAGGTCATAAATAGAGCGTCCAACTTAATTCAAACGGTTAATACAACGTCACTATTCGCTATCAGTTGAGAAATCTCGACTTTATTAAGCAATGTGACGGGAAGGTGCAGTTCAGAATGGCGGATGCCATGATGTGTTAACGCATCGGCATCTACATAGATCTGCTCGATATCGTATAAAGAAAGTGAGGATTGCAGGCTGTTTAGGTTTTTCTGCTGTATCACCTGCGGGTCTTGGTTTGTTAAAAGCTGCAGAACACCGTCGTCTAGCAGTAAAAGTGCAACCGACTGTTCAAATACGGAGCAGGTGAGCGCGATGTCTAAAAGATCACGGGCTGCGGAGGAGCCATAGGGCGCGCGTCGGCTCATTAATAGAATATTCTTGGGTGCGTTCATCCTTGTCCTCCAAACGTAATCACACGATCCGATAGGATGCAGGCTTCAACCAATTGACCGAGTCCCGATAGGTTAAATTTTTCGGCTAAATTTGTTTGATTCTGTTCGTAACGCTTGGCTTCTGTGCTGTCCAAAACTCCACGACGAATAGCCGCCGCAATGCAAATAACCAAGTCAATAGAGTGTTCTTCGGCGAGAGCTTGCCACGCACGCATCGTGTTGAGCTCATCTGGAGGTGAGCTAATCAGTTGATTGCCATTAAAGACACCGTCTCGATAAAAGAAGACCCGGTGTAGCGTGTGGCCAGCGCTTAATAAGGCTTTGCAGAATCGGAGGGCGCTTTCCGGAGCTGCATTTTGGCAAGGCGATGCATGCACGACGACAGTAAAGATCACGTTGATTACTCTGATTCATTAAATTCAACAAAAAAGCCCCGTTATCAGTTTAGGATAACGGGGCTTTGATGACACGGATATTAGTCGTTGCTAAGTACGCCTACGAGGTGCAATAAGTGCACGAATAGGTTGTAAATGCTTAGGTACAGACTGACCGTTGCCATAATGTAGTTTTGATAGTGTCCGTTGATGATATTGCTGGTGTCATACAGAATAAAACCGGCCATCAGCAACACGACCAAGGCAGAAAACGCCAAGTGCAGGGCAGGCATGTGAATGCCAAATAATGGCAGAACAAGCAACGCAACCATTGCGATCAGCATAACGATAGCACCCGTGGCTAAAAAGCCACCCATGAAGCTAAAGTCGCGCTTGCTGGTCATAACGTAAGCGGATAAACCGACGAATGTCAGACCGGTCATGCCCAACGCTGTTACGACGATTTGTCCGCCGCCTTGCATTGCTAAATAGTGATTGAGCAGAGGCCCTAAGCCAAACCCTAAAAGTCCTGTAAATGCAAATACCAAAGGCAGAGCTGCAGCAGAGTTTTGCTTGCGATTCAGAACAAAGAGTAGGCCAAAGCTTACCAATACACTGCCGATGTAGAATAAGAAAGGTGGATTGATAATGGTTGATATTAGCGCCGTCACAGCACTGAAAACCATGGTCATGGCCAACAGCATGTATGTCTGGCGTATCACTTTATTGGTGCGTAGAACCGACTCTTCCGAGCGGTAACCTACATTTTGTACTTTATCCATAGTGGTCCTCATTTTTGTTCAAGTCTGTCCAACGTTGAATAATCAGGGTATCTTCCCGTAAGTTCAAGTCTTTGACCGACTATAATGCAATAAATTCACAAATTCTTCTGTCGGGAGTCGTTTTTTTTCATGCTAACATCCACCTATACGCTTGATCTGCTCTATGAAGATCAATGGATCACTCTTGTCAATAAACCCTCAGGTTTGCTCGTGCATCCGAGTTGGATTTCACACCCTGATGAGCCTACCTTGGTCGGGCTTTTGAAAGAGCGCTACCCTGATCAAGTCGTGCATACGGTGCATCGTTTAGATCGAGCCACCTCAGGTGTGATCCTGTTTGCGCGTGATAAAGACGCCGTTAAATCGCTAAATGCGCAGTTTGCTGAAGGGTCTGTCAAAAAAACCTATCTGTGCGTTGTGCGAGGTTGGACCGACGATGAAGGAACAATCGACTACGCACTTAAGCCAATATATGACAAGTTTGCGGATCCACTCGCCGATCCAGATAAAGCCCCTAAACCAGCCATCACTCATTACAAGACGCTTGCTCGGGTTGAATTGCCTATTCCTGTAGGGCGTTATCCGGTCGCGCGTTACTCTTTAGTCAGGGTTCAGCCGGAAACAGGCCGGAAACATCAAATTCGTCGCCACATGAAGCATATCTTGCATCCATTGGTTGGTGATACGAACCACGGAGAAGGGCGTCATAATCGTTTATTTCGAGAGCATTTTGACTGCCATCGCTTATTGTTAATGGCAACAGAGTTGCATTGCCAGCATCCGGTCACTCAGGCATCTCTTCACTTTAAAGCACCTCTGGATGCCCAAACGCTCTCCGTATTTGACAGGTTAGGCTGGCAAAACATTCAGTTGTTCGAAGTTTAAGGGTTTTTTTGCAATCCAGAGCGTTATTGATTGCGAATTTTGTCCCTCATGGTAGCATTATCAACACTTCTAATTAATTTAAAATAACGTTTACATGACCAATCAGCCGACCGATTTTAGCCCTCTATTACAGCGATTTTCAAATAACGCCCCCTTGCGTATTGCATTGATTGGTGCCATGGATCAGGAGATCGAACTTCTGAAAAATACCCTAGCAGACTGTCAGTCTTTTTCAGTTGCTGGGTATGAGTTTCATCAAGGACACATGCACGGCGTGGATGTGATTCTTCTTAAGTCCGGTATTGGCAAAGTGAATGCCGCCATAGGTACAGCTGTCCTTTTGCATGATTTCAAGCCGGATTGTGTGATCAATACGGGGTCTGCAGGTGGCTTTGACCCCTCATTAAAGGTGGGTGATCTTGTTATCTCGAAAGAAGTCTTGCATCACGATGCCGATCTAACCATCTTTGGCTATCGCCCTGGGCAATTGCCGGGCATGCCACCTGCATTTATACCGGATCCTTTATTGTCTGATATTGCTGAGTTCTGTATTAATCAGATAGAAGGTGTTGCAACTGTTCATGGTTTGATTGCGACAGGCGACAGCTTTATGAATCAACCAGAAAAAGTGGAAGCAACGCGGACCCTATTTCCAGATATTAAAGCCGTAGAGATGGAAGCCGCCGCAATTGCGCAAACGTGCCATCGTTTTGATGTCCCCTTTATTGTTATTCGCGCGCTATCCGATATTGCTGGAAAAGAGTCGAATGTCTCCTTTAAGGAGTTTTTAGAAACGGCAGCCACGCATTCAGCAAAAATGGTGGATGCCATTGTCGCTGAGGTCGTGGCGCGTCATCACCAACAAACAAACCCTATCGATCAGTAAGCGAAGGGCTTTTCGTTTAGAATAAGGAACGAATGGGTTCATAAACGTCAGGTTGATCCCATTCCTTCTCTCCCACGACCCGCTCAATTAGATTCCCATCCTTGTCAAACAGAAGCGTCGTTGGTAAGCCGCGCAAGCCAAACTCCCCAAATCCTTTCCATTCTGGGTCCAGCCAAACTGGGAAGATGAGTTCTGTCTCAAATGCCTCTAAAAACTCCACAACCGTTTCTTGAGCTTCACCGGCATTAATCGCAATAATTTGAAAGGGTTCGTCTGTAAACGTCTGTTGAAGTCGGTTAAACGCAGGCATTTCGTGGATACAAGGGGGACACCAGGTTGCCCAAAAATTGACCAACAGCACCTTGCCTTTATAATCATCTAAAGCGGCCGAGCTGCCTTCTACCTGAGTAAAGTGATGCGTCATTCCATCTGCCGAGAGGGTGGTGGAAAAACCGCTGATGAAGATGATAAGCGCAAGGATTAAGGGTAAAGATAAAACAGATGATTTCAACACGAGAGCCTCTTGTGAGTTTGGATTCATATCTTAATTCTTGTATTGTAGTTTGCCAAAGAGAGATTGGATCTTTCGTACGACAAAAATGAGAGAGTAGCATGGCAAAAGTAGCATTTATCGGACTCGGTACAATGGGGTATCCTATGGCGGGTCATCTGGCTAAGGCTGGACATGACGTTTGTGTGTATAACCGTACAGAGTCTAAGGCTCAGGCTTGGGCGAGTGAATACTCGGGGAGATATGCCACCACCCCGGCGCTGGCCGCCGAAGGCGCTGATGTTGTGATGACCTGTGTCGGTAATGACGACGATTTGCGTGCCGTTACCTTGGGTGAACAGGGCGTAATGTCGACCATGCGTGCGGGTGCAATTCTGGTTGACCACACGACGGCGTCTGCAGAGGTGGCCAAAGAGTTGTACGCCGTTGCAAAAAGCAAATTCTTGGGGTGTCTAGATGCGCCAGTATCTGGAGGTCAAGCAGGGGCGGAGCAGGGCGTGCTCAGTATTATGGTGGGTGGGGACTCGCATGATTACGACCAGGTTTCAGGCGTACTGGATGCTTATGCTCGCTCTCAGAAATTAATGGGAGAGGCGGGTGCAGGCCAGCTTGCGAAAATGGTCAACCAAATTTGCATTGCGGGCTTAGTGCAAGGGCTTGCTGAGGCTGTTCATTTTGCCAAGCAATCGGGTCTAGACGCTGAGAAAGTGTTTGAGGTTATACAGCACGGTGCAGCCGGTTCGTGGCAAATGGTAAACCGCCATAAAACCATGCTAAACAACGAGTTTGATTTTGGTTTTGCCGTGGATTGGATGCGTAAAGACTTGGATATAACCTTAACTGAAGCGCGTCGCAATGGTGCTCAATTGCCCGTTACCGCCTTAGTTGATCAGTTTTACGCGGATGTACAGAACATGGGAGGAGGTCGATGGGATACCTCGAGCCTGCTAAAAAGGCTTGAGCGTTCGTCGTAATTCTCTATAATTCCGTTCGAAAGGGCGCTAGACCCTAAACGATTCCAATGGGCGGTATCCGCCGTCCATGCATTTATAATTAAGAGAGAGTTCTATGACGTTTATTGATAAGTACAGTTTGATTTCCCTAGCGCCAAGCGTTGCGGTCATTGCGGGTGTGATTGTGATTACGTTTTTTGGGGTTCGTTTCCTGAAAAAAGAAATGGCAAAAGATGCAGAGGCTGCTGCGCGCAAGGGTTAAAACCTACTGCTTTTTGACTACATAAAGCTGCCTCGGCAGCTTTTATTGTTTTTGAGCTAGGCTTTCACTTTGGATTAAAAGTATCTAAAGTAAGGGCTTACCATTGATAGAGGTTTGAAAATGCCAACACGAGGAAGTCTTCAGCAGCGTGAACGCTTAGCCGCCGAGCAAGCAAATCTAAAACATGCCCACCGCCACCCCCTGTTGTCGGACAGCGATATTAATAATATTTTGGTCAATGGTGCGCAAATCTCCTTGAGCAAATTAAAGCGAGCGCGGTCGTTTAACGCGAGAATTTATTATTATGCGGAAATCGGCGTGTATCTGGAGGTCTCTCTATCAAGAGGAGCGGGTATTTCAGATGCGGCGCGTGAGCAGCTGCAAGCCATACATAAAGAAGCAACCCATATTCATATGAATGCAAATAAGCGATTAGCGCTGCGAAAGGCTGTTGCATAAAGCATGACTTCTGAGCAGCCCTTTGATAGTAAAGCCTTCTTGAGCACGATCAGTACTCGGCCTGGTGTTTACCAGATGTACGATGCTCTAGGTGCCATTTTATATGTAGGTAAAGCACGCAATTTAAAGAACCGACTTTCGAGCTATTTTCGAAGCCAGGGCCTGGGTGGGAAAACGCTTGCACTGGTGTCGCGTATTCAGCATATTGAAGTGACGGTAACCCACAGTGAAACCGAGGCTTTGTTGCTTGAACAAAATCTCATTAAGTCGCAAAAGCCACCTTACAACATCTTGCTTAGAGACGATAAGTCTTATCCATATATTTTTATATCCGATGTTGATGCTTTTCCAGCTGTGCGTTTTCATCGAGGCGCAAAGCGTGCAAAGGGGCGTTACTTTGGCCCCTTCCCAAGTGGCGGTGCGGTGCGCGAGAGTCTGAATTTACTGCAAAAGTTATTTAAAATTCGTCAGTGTGAAGATAGTTTTTATAAAAACCGTTCACGCCCCTGTCTTCAATATCAAATCAAGCGGTGTACGGCACCCTGCGTCAACCTGATTGATGAAGCGTCTTATCAGCGCGATATTCGTCATGCTCGTATGTTCTTAGAGGGAAAGAATAATTCAGTCATTGATGAGGTGGCCAGCCAAATGGAGGAGGCCGCTCAACGCCTGGATTTTGAACGTGCAGCTGAATTAAGGGATCAGGTGTCTGCTTTGCGACAGGTTCAAGAGCAGCAGTTCGTGTCGGCTGAGGGTGATGGAGAGGCCGATGTGTTTGGCTTTGCAACGGGCAAAGGTATCGTGTCTTTACATGCCTTGTATGTCCGAGGTGGACGAATTATTGGCAGTAAGGTTTATCATCCCAAAATCAGCCTAGAGTCGACCGACTCGGAAATACTCTCCTCATTTATCGCGCAATACTATTTGTCTTCCGTTCGCGATATTCCAAGCGCGATTATCTTGCCGTTTGCGCTAGATGACGCTGACTGTATTGAGCAGGCGTTAACCGAAAAGTCCGGACGCAAAGTTGCAATTTTACATAAGGTACGCAGTGATCGAGCTGGCTGGCAGCGATTGGCGCAAACCAATGCGTTACAACAGCTCACCAGTCACCTCACCAGCAAAGAGAATATTTACCAGCGCTATCTCGGCCTACAGGAGCTGTTGGATTTGGATATGCCCATCACGCGCATGGAGTGTTTTGATATCAGTCACAGTTCTGGAGAAGCAACCGTTGCCTCCTGTGTCGTTTTTGATGAGAACGGCCCACTTAAATCCGATTACCGGACGTTTAATATTGAGGATATCACCGGGGGAGACGACTACGCAGCCATGCAACAGGCGCTGGAGCGTCGTTACACCCGGCTGAAAAAAGGTGAGGGAAAGTTACCTGATGTTTTAATTATTGATGGTGGTAAGGGGCAGGTTTCTCAAGCGATGCAGGTGTTGGAGATGCTGCAAATTAGCGAAGTGATTGTTGTGGGCGTGGCAAAAGGACCGACCCGTAAAGCGGGGTTTGAAGTGTTGGTTCATGGTCAAACGGGTGAGGAAAAGGTCTTAAAGGCAGACTCGCCGGCTTTGCATTTATTGCAGCATATTCGTGACGAAGCACATCGCTTTGCGATTACAGGTCACCGAGCGAGACGAGCAAAAGCGCGGAAGCGTTCATTATTGGAAGATATTCCAGGTGTTGGCGCTAAGCGACGCCGTGAATTATTGAAATATTTTGGCAGTATCAAGGAGATAGAGAACGCAAGTGTTGAAGAAATTGCAAAAGTCTCTACCATAAGTCGTAACCTTGCGCAGGAAATCTACGCAACCTTACACCCAGACAGCCAATAGGATTGATATATGCTGTTTTCAATGAAGTTACCCAATTTACTGACGGTGTTGCGGATACTGCTAATTCCAGTCTTTGTTGTTATTTTTTATGCGCCTTCTCAAAGCGCCTCTTGGGTGGCGGCGGCTGTCTTTGGTTTGGCGGCCTTAACCGATTGGCTGGATGGATATCTTGCACGGCGCTTGAATCAGAACTCACATTTTGGAGCCTTTTTGGATCCCGTTGCTGATAAGCTAATGGTGGCCGTCGCATTGATCCTCTTGGTTGAGGCCTATGCCTCGCCTTTGCTGACCGTTCCAGCGGCTATCATCATTGGACGTGAGATCGTGATATCGGCACTGCGTGAATGGATGGCTGAAATTGGGGAGCGGGCAAAAGTAGCGGTCTCGATGTTAGGAAAAATTAAAACCACTTTGCAAATGATCGCCATTTTGGTGCTAATTGCCTTGCCGGTCTATAGCCCATTGGCTTGGGTGGGTATCGTCACGCTGTATGGGGCGGCACTTCTGACACTCTGGTCTATGTTTGTGTATTTAAAGGCGGCTTGGCCTCTGATGCGAGATGATATCTAGTTTAAGCTCCGTAGATCTTCTTGTATTGCGATCTTTCGGTAAATCGCGGATAAGCTATAACTGAAAAGGCATCGGCTGTATTCGAGAGAATGGGTGGTTGTTGGTAAATTGGGTTTGGCTAAAAATTAGCCAAAAGATCAAAAAAAACAAAAACTTGAAAAAAAGTGTTGACGTGGTGTGAGGATTCGGTAGAATACGCACCCATTGAAGGCAAGCACTTCAACAGCTAAGCGGGAATAGCTCAGTTGGTAGAGCACGACCTTGCCAAGGTCGGGGTCGCGAGTTCGAGTCTCGTTTCCCGCTCCAAAGTTTTGAATGCTTGATTTTGATATTTCAGGTCAATGACTTGATCGTTTATTAAAGCGTAGGGCTGGATGGCAGAGTGGTCATGCAGCGGACTGCAACTCCGTGTACGCCGGTTCGATTCCGACTCCAGCCTCCACACTTTAGTAAGCAGACATCAAACACCGCCCGAGTGGTGAAATAGGTAGACACAAGGGACTTAAAATCCCTCGCTGGAAACAGTGTACCGGTTCGAGTCCGGTCTCGGGCACCATATCTTTTAGTTATAAATCAAAAAGATATGGTGCATTCAAAAAATCTTCTCGTAAACTATCCTTAAATTTCTCTCTTTACTGTCGATAAAGTGTCGATAAAATTTAATTTGCTGCATCTCCATAGCGTTTTCTAACGGCTCTTGTGCCAAATCCGCGTATCTCAACGTTATCAATCTACTATTCGAGACCGCCAAAAAAGGTACACTCTGATTTCTGAGTTGCGGGTCAAAATCAAGAACGAATTGAGCGAGAATGTTTGTAGACGGCCCCTCGCTAAACCCTAAATCTCCTCCTGGCAGCGACAAAATTTAACGCATCCATCTCGTATACTCCCACCTATCCAATTGAAGTGGGAGTAAGCGATGCATCCGATGTTACATGCCTCCAAAAGCCAAACAGTGTTAATCGGTGAGCAGAACGAAGAGCTGGTTCGTCAGTGGGCTTTACGTTTGCTGATCGATGCGCAGGGTTATCGTTTAATGTTCAATAATCGCAACTATTTTGATGATGATCTATTGGTTGGCTTAGGAATCGAAGTCGACGACACCGCCGATATGACCCCCCGACGTCTATTGCGAATTTTACGATCAGAGGCAAAGAAACAGTCACCAGTACCGAATCTTCCAACCGCATTTTTAGGCAGTAACCTTAAGCTCCTGGGTGACTCCTTGTCTATGTCCACGCTTGAGCAAGAGATTCTAGGATTCTTGGTCATTAAAGAGCAAGACTCCCATCTAGCCAATGTTGTTGAACTCTTCCATCAAGGACGTTGGGCAGGTGTTCAACGATTGGTCACAATGCTCTCGATAGCCTTGAGGTACCCACGTACCTTGATTAGCCAAGCGCTCAATGCCAGCGCACCCTTGCGTCAATGTGGGTTGGTTTCACCTGAAGGTCTCCATAACGGTATTGAATTGCTCGATGGTCTCGATGATCTTTTGTACTTCGAAGAAAATGGACCCGAAGCGCTCTTTCGACAAAACACCCTGAAGTTGGAGCCTTCGGAGCTGGTGCCGTCTGATTTTGAGCATATCCAACCGATGTATGATCGTATCTATAACTATGTGCGTCGAGCTGCGGCTAAGGGGCTTACAGGGGTCAATATTCTGATTTACGGCGAACCCGGGACAGGGAAAACCGAATGGGTTCGGGTGTTATCCGAAGCCATGGGGTTATCGCTCTATGAAGTTAAGTCCTCTGGGCCTGATGGTCGCCCTTTACCTGGCGATCGGCGTTTGGCTGCCTTTAGAATGGCGCAGCATATGTTGGCCTCAGACAAGAAAAGTGTGATGTTGTTTGATGAAGTTGAGGATGTTTTTAATGATCGAATCAGCAATCACTATAAAGCCTGTGTGAATCGTGTATTAGAGTCAAACCAACGGCCTAGCTTCTGGTTAACCAATAGCCATCACACCATGGACCCCGCCTACATACGTCGGTTTGATTTAGTGTTTGAGATGCCGGAGCTATGCGAGAAGGCAAGATTAAAAATTGCAAAAAGGATTCTCAAAGGTATTCAGGTTAGGGAGGAATGGCTGGTGTCATTGTCTAAACAAAAAGGTGTTCATGCTGCACACTTATCACAAGCTGCCCGTGTGGTGCAGAACTCTGGCTATCGTAAGCCCGAGCGCATTGAGCACGAGATAGATGCCATTCTTGCCTCGCTCTATCAAGCCTTAGGTTATCGTGAACACAATAAGCTTGAAAAGGTGAGGACTCCTTATTATAACCCCGTGTTTTCAAACACTGACTTCTCATTGGATCGGCTCACTCATGGACTCAAACGCAGCCGGTTGGGGCGCATCTGCCTGTTTGGCCCACCCGGAACCGGCAAGTCGGGTTATGCAACCTATCTTGCGCAAGAGTTAGACATGCCGCTGATTACCAGAAAAGCCTCAGACTTGCTCGATAAGTATCTAGGTGGTACCGAAAAAGCCTTAGCTCAAGCCTTTCAAGACGCTCAGCAGCACTCAGGTATCCTATTGATCGATGAAGCCGATAGTTTTCTGACCCCAAGAACACAAGCCAAGCATAGCTGGGAAGTGTCTCAGGTGAATGAGTTGCTTGTGCAGATGGAGCAATACGAAGGGATTTTACTGATGTCCACCAACTACATGGAGCATCTGGATTCAGCGGCACTTCGCCGGTTTGATTTCAAAGTTCGTTTCAATTATCTAACCGCTGAGCAAGTCTGGATGATCTTTAATAATCATCTCGGTCGTTCCAAGCAACATCATTTTAGCCTTGCTGATGTAAATCAGTGCAAGCCTCAATTGGATAAGCTCCAACAGTTGACGCCGGGTGATTTTGCCACGGTTGAGCGCCATCACCGTGTGATGGGCGAACCGCTCACACCCGCATCGCTCTTGGCAGGTTTGCAAAGAGAGCATGACATTAAAACATCTGGCCAAAGCCGAACGATTGGGTTTGTGTAGGCGAGTGTATGAAATCTCTATTCAGCGTTTAAGTTTAACAGCCAAAAAGTGATGTGTAAGAAACAATTAAGTTAGTTTCTTTGACTTAAGTCTGTTTTAATCTTAACTTCCATTGGCTATGATGAGTGTAAAGGAAACAAGGACCTGTATCAGGATGAGTAGTCAGCACAACACATTATTTAGGTACTTAACCTTACTGCAACTGATCCCTCGACAGCCCGGATACAGGGCGACAACCACACTGCAAGCGCTGCTAGAAGAGCGAGGGTTTCAGGTGGATTTGCGAAGTGTTCAGCGCGACCTCGAAAAAATGTCGAGCAACTTTCCGTTGCTCTGCGATAAAACTCAAAAACCCTATCGTTGGTCATTTGATGCCGCTTTTAAAAGCAACTTGCCTGCGTTGGATACGCCTACGGCCCTCACGCTTGTGCTTGCTGAAGAGTATTTAAAAGGGTTGTTACCGCAAGCGGCCATCGTGCAGCTCAATAACCAGTTTACCGCCGCTCGAAAATACCTAGAACAACTGAAAGAGAGTGGTTTTAGTGATTGGACCCAACATGTTAAAGCGATCCCTAACGGCAAAGCGTTAATACCGGCCCCTATTGATTCCCTTATCTGGGCAGAGGTAACCGATGCCTTGCTTAAAGGCACTGCATTAGACGTGACCTATTTGAGTAGAACCAAAGCAGAAGAAAAGCAATTTACCCTGCACCCACTTGGCCTCGTGGCAAGGCACAGTGTGACTTACCTGCTGGCAACCGTTGGAGACTACGAGGATATTCGGCATTTTGCACTGCATCGAATTAAAAAGTGCAAACACAGTCATGCTGTTTACAGAGAAAGACGAGACTTTACGATTGATGAATACTTAAAGCAGGGCGCGTTTGGCTATCCAATAGGAGAAGGCGATATTGAACTGGTGGCAAAGATTCGACCCAAGATTGCCTGGTTATTGTCAGAAACCCCCATTAGCGAGCATCAATCTTTGTCTGAACCCGACGAAGATGGGTGGGTAACGCTGACGGCAATTGTGCCGGATGATTTACAGACTCAGTGGTGGGTGATGGGGTATGGTGGAGAAATTCATGTTCTGGAACCAGAACATTTCAGAAGTCGACTGGTCAGTGTGATCAACAATATGCAAAACCTTTATAGCAAAGTAATCTAAGAGAGCTTCTAAATGGAAAATATGACTAAAGAGTTGGAAATAAAGAGTCGTACTATGAAAGTTTTTCATTGTAAGTTTTGTTTTTAAGTGGAATATTTTGAAAAGTGTGTGATGTTCTTTTTAATAAAGTTCTAATGTAAGATGGTAAATCCCTATGAAACATATATTCATTATGTGGTTAATTAACTCTTATGCGAAATTTTAGAGAGTTCAATTGGCACCCAGTTTATCGAGCTGGGAATCAAAGTCTTTTTATGGAGTTTTATCAACCAGCACTTAAAATATCGTTATCGTATGATAGAGCGGTAGGTTTTTTTAGCTCGCAGAGTTTAGTATCGAATCTTCAGGGGATCATAGGATTAGTTCGTAATGACGGAAAAATGAGACTTGTCATAGGACATCCATTAGAAGATCAAGAGTTTGCTGCGGTAAAGCATGGGTATCGTCTAAACGAGCTTCTTGATGACTTAGATCAGAAGTTGAATGATATGCTAGACTCCGCTTCAGAGTCAGTTCAGTTGAACCTTTCGATATTAAGTTTACTAATCGCAGCTAACCGACTTGAAATAAAATTTGCTTTTAGAAAAAGAGGGATGTACCACGAGAAGATCGGGGTGATGACCGATTGCGATGGGAATAAGTTGGTTTTTCAAGGCTCAGCAAATGAGACAGTGTTTGCATTAGGAGAGGGGTATAATGCTGAATCTATAATGGTCTTTAAGAGCTGGCAAGAGGAGGTTTTTGCAGCTTACGGTGCTCCCTGCGTAGAAGGGTTTGAACGTCTTTGGAGTGGTGACCAACCAAATACCGTTACCGTTAATGTTCCGTCTCGGTTTTATGAAACTATTTCAGAAAAGGCTAAAACTAAGATTAGTGTCAATGAACTTGAACCTTTTGAACAGCAACTAATTGAAAAAGAGTTAAGTGATTTTTTTGGAAACAAAATTTCCTACAACATACCTGCCGTTCCAGAAACAATTAATGGTACTAGTTTCACGATCAGAGAACACCAAAAGAGAGCTATCCAATCATGGATTCGCAATAGCTACAAAGGAATCTTAAAGCTTTCTACCGGATCAGGAAAAACAATCACTTCAATATACGCTGCGACGAAAGTATATGAGGCTAGAGCAGCAAAAAAAGTGCCGACTGTTCTTATAGTTTCTGTGCCATATCAGGAGTTAGCTAAACAGTGGGTTGAGAATCTGGGTCATTTTAATATACATCCTTTAAAGTGTTGGATGTCCCGTTCAAAGTGGGAGTCTGATCTTAAGAAAGAGCTTTTAGATCTAAAGATGAAAGCCATTGATTTTGTATCTATTGTTGTTGTAAACCGTACTCTGGAGAGTACACATTTTCAGGAGAAAATCTCTGAAATTCCTGATGGTTGCATTATGTTTATTGGAGATGAATGTCACAATCATGGTGCAAAAAAGACAAGAGAGTCCTTGCCTAGTGCCTTTTATCGTATGGGATTATCAGCAACACCTTACCGATCTGACGAAGATGAAATCGATAATCCTTTCCCAAATGATGCAAAGGAAAGAATTAATTCTTACTATCTAGATATTGTTGCAGAATATTCACTAGGTGATGCAATTCATGACGGTGTTCTTTGTGAATATAACTATCATATTGTTCCCGTATTCCTTACAGCCGAGGAAGAAGATGAGTACGAAACATTAAGTGCTGAAATTGGAAAAATCATTGCTAGCGGTAACAATGGATTGTCTCTTACTCAAAGAAATCAACTGACTATGCTTTGTGGAAGACGGAGTCGTCTGCTTGGAGCCGCATCAAACAAATTACAATCTCTCAAAGCTCTTGTTAGTCAAATACCATCTAATGAACGAACTCATAGTCTTTTCTATTGTGGCGAAGGTAAGGTCCTAGATATTGAAGAGTCTAATGATAGTGATTTACGTGTTATAGATACAGTTTCACGAGTATTGTCAGATTGTGGCTGGAAAACGACAAGATTTACGAGTCAGGAGAGCTCTTCAGAGCGCGAGAGGATAATGTCAAATTTTGTAGAAGGTCATATTGATGGGTTAGTTTCTATGAAGGTATTAGATGAGGGAGTTGATGTGCCTGTTTGCAATAAGGCATTCATTCTAGCAAGTACACGAAATCCTCGCCAGTACGTCCAACGACGAGGACGAGTACTACGTAAAGCAGAAGGAAAATCTACAGCAGATATTTATGATTTCGTAATTCTACCTACTGGCACTAGTCGGTCATTGGATGCATTAAGAAAGGCTGAGCTTGAAAGAATAGATGATTTCGTTTTGATAGCTAATAATAGGTATCAAGTTGAGGCCGAAGTCAAAAGATTAGCTTTAAGAGGTAAATGAAATTATGCATGAACAACGAGATGAAAATGGCCTAATTAGTAAACTCGCTCGTGATTTGGTCTTGATTGAAAGGAAGAGTTTCTATGGCTCTGAGCCAGAGAGAGATCGTTTAAAAAAGATGAGAGAACTAATCGACGAGATCAGTCAGGAGATTCAGAATGATTCTTAATTCGGTTACTGTCGAAAATTTTAGGTCATTTTATGGTGAACAAACTATTAATTTTTCCACCGATAAAAAAGCAAACACAACAATTATTTACGCGTTGAATGGTGTAGGCAAGACTAACCTACTCAATGCAATACTATGGTGCTTGCATGGTGAGTTTTCGAGTGGTTTCAAGAATCCTAAAGATGTGCTGAATTGGGAAGCAAAAAGAAGGGGGCGTAAAAGTTATCATGTCACACTTAATTTTGAAGATAATGGGGCGCAATACATTATCAGAAGGACTGGTGGAGAAATTGATAATTTCAAAGTTTTCCAAGTAATGTGGGATGGTAATACTGTTGAATTGACCTCAGCTCCATCGCTTTTTGTAAACAGCATCATTCCAAAAGATATGGCAGGGTACTTCATTAGTGATGGTGAAGGTAGTGACCTCGTAGTTGAGAGAGATGGGTATATATCTGTAAAACGATCGATTCGTGACATATTAGGGTTTAATGTTGCTGAAAAAACACTTGATGATCTAAATAAGATTAAAAGCGAGGTTAGACAGGAATTAAAAAAATTTGATAAGGATAGTGAGTTATCAACGCTTGAAGACCGAATTCAGGTCTTTGATGAGAGCCTCGTAAAGACAAGAGTAAGTCTTACTGAAAACAAGTCACTACTAGAAACATACGAGGACCAGCTTGCATCGGTAGAGCGACAAATCGGGTCATCAAGCTCTGCAGTGGTAGATCAGTTGATTTCTCAACGTGAAAAGGCTAGCAAAACCCTTAAGGCTGCAGAAACTAAGTTAGCGACTTTAGAGACAAAAAAAGTAGGTTTAATAAGGGAATATTCGTGGGTTGCATTTGCATATAACCTTTCAAATGAAGCTTTAGATTTTATAGATGAATCTGAGCTAAAAGGAAAAATACCCGCTCCATTTAATTTACAGCTAGTGAAAGATATTCTTGAACGTGAAGAGTGTATTTGTGGTTCATGTATTCAGCCAGGCACTGAGGCATTTGATAAAATTCAAAGTCTCATTGGAAAAGCTGCGGACCCGGAACTTCTCAACCGACTCCAAAAGGCAAGGAGTCGTTTGACTGCAGTTAAGACTCTAGCGCCACAAGCTAAAGAACGAATTGAAGAAAACTTTAAAGAGGTGCGTGAGGCTAGAAAGTTAATTCATTCAACGCAACAAGAACTAGAGGATGTCTCAAGCCGCATCTTAGAGCTTGATGATGAAAAAATTCGTTCATTAGAAAAACAACGAATTGCCTTAAAAAACAAGATTCGAGAGACAGATAGAAGTATTACCCGCCTAACGGATAAAATTGATGAGCTTATTAAAAGCAAGCATCAACTTGAAGATCAAGCTAAAAAGATAAAAGGATTAAGCCCCAGAGCAAAAGTTCTAAAGGCTAAGATCGATTTGATTGAGCAGGTTGAAGAAAAAATTTCAGCAGAGCTTATTCAGTCCGAGAAAGATATACATAAGATACTTGCAAAAAAAATAGATTCCTTTTTAGAGAAGTATCTTCGTCAAGACTATCGAGTATCAATTACTAGCGACCTAAAGATATGTTTACAAGATCGAAATGGTAAACCAGTTCCGCCAAGCGGTGGTCAAGCAGCAATACTTAGTTTTATATATATTTCATCTTTGATAGCTATTGCGAGGGAGAGAAGAGATCTTGAAAGCACTATCTTGACACCAGGTGCGATTGCTCCTTTAGTGTTTGATGCTCCTTTCTCAAAGCTTGATCCAAAATATGCCCCAAATGTGGCAAGAGAATTACCTAAACTCGTCGATCAGCTAATTGTTCTGATGTATCAGGACGATGGGAAAGATGTTAGTCAAACACTGCGATCAGAGGGGAAACTAGGAAAAGAATATTATTTCTGCGAGGAAATAGCCGGTGAACAAGGTAATGTTGAAATACACACACTAACCTTTAATGGAAAGGAGGTGCCTGTAACCAAATATAATTGCCCAATCGATCGTGTGGTTGTGATGGAGGTTGAATGAAATGCCCGAAATAAATATTGACGAAAATATTTTGAATTGGCGGACTGTAGGTGTTAAGAGGGAGCGTCATCATGAGGCATTAATCCAACGACTAACCCTAGATAATAAATCCATCTTTACCTACTTGAAAGATCTAATGGTGTTTGCAGCTATGGTTGGTCACTCTTTAGGAAGGAGAACTCCTTTAAAAGGTGAAACGATTGATATTATATTGGACACTTACGCAAGCGATCAAAAAGACGGATTTATCTATCTTCTGGCCCTAATAGAAAAGAGAGATGGATCTGTTCTTAAAGATGAACGACTTCGTGAGACGGTATCTGTATTTGAAGAATACTGTAACACAGGGTTGTATGAAATTACGAATTGGCTAGATCAAAACCCCGGTGACCCAACGGGAATAGATACTTTGTTGTTTAAAATTTTACATCAGCTAGCTGAAAATGATAATTGTATAGATATCAGTAGTGATCCGGGTGATATTGAGGTGGTTTTGTAATTCAATAACAGTTTTATATAGCTCTTGTCTTCCAGGTGAAAGAAAAGACAGTATTAGAAATTTATTAATATTGTAAATAAATTTTTTAAAATTTATTTTTGGTATTCATTCGAGGTGTTGTGTTGAATGTTTATTAAATATTTCTTTGCTGGTGATAATTATTAATACACAGGGTGGTTCCACATGGGTGTACGTTTTTTTGAGGATGCTAACGCTTTAGATTCCCTTCGATCTTCTGACTTCGATGCTTTAAGTGCATATGGAGAAGTGATTGATAATGCAATTCAAGCAGGTGCCGATTGCGTTACGGTTGATTTTGAAACTACTACTAGTGGGAAATGGGTTGGTATTGAGCGTTTAGTTTTTGGTGATAATGGTAGTGGTATGGATGCTAATACATTAGCTTCTTGTTTAAAGTTAGGGTGGTCTAGTCGTTTTAATGATCGTAAAGGTATTGGGCGTTTTGGTGTAGGGATGGTTCTTGGCGCAATTCATGAGGTGAAAAGAGTTACCGTTATTTCAAAGACCAGTGGTAGTAGTGATTGGCTTTCAACATATGTCGATTTGGATGAAGTAGCGAAAGGAGTTTTGGAAGAAATCCCAGCACCGATAAAAACGGAATTGCCTAAAAGGTATAAGGATAGAGTAGGTTTAGATTCAGGAACTCTTGTAATCTGGGAAAAGTATGATCGTCAGAAACAAGGTGCTGACAAAATTAGATCTGAAGCACATCACTATTTCGGTCGTACATTCAGAAAATTTATATGGGGCGGTCTAAGAATCTTAATTGATGGTAAGACCGTTAAAGCACATGATCCTCTGTATGTAACTACGGATAAAACTTTATATCCTGATGACCCAGCGGCTAAAGCATTTCCTCCAATAGTGATTAGTTGGCCTATTAAAGACCCCGAACTTAGAGCTGAGTTTGGAGATGAGTCTAAGGTAACAATCCAGCTATCATTATTGCCTGAAGAGTTTCGCCCGAAGCAAGGCTCGGGTGGATCTCCCTTTGCGAAGGAACGAAGAATTGACGAATTTCAGCAAGGTATCTCAATTCTACGAGAAGGAAGGGAGGTTTTCTTTGGGCAGGTACCGTATTGGTCAAGTGTTAAGGTGCTCGATAAATCACCCTCATGGAAATTTGAGGAAATAGATCGATGGTGGGGCTGTGAGATATCTTTTGGAGCTGAACTGGATAGTTCTTTCGAAGTTAAAAATATTAAGAGAGGTGCTCGTCCTGAAGCTGAGCTGTTACAACTTATAAAAGAAAAAATAACCCCTACTAGAAAAAGTGTACTTGAACAAGTTAGAGAGGTTTGGGTTAAAGCAAAAAGGGAAGAGGAAGAGGCAATATCAGGTACAGATGATGTACTAGGACGTCATGGTGGTCACAGTGAAGCTGAGAAAGCGGCTGAAAAAGGTACAACTCTTGGTTCTAAGTACAATCCTGATGAACCAGTCCAAAAAGTGGCTGATCAAATTCAGAAAAATAATATTGGTCATATGGAAGCAGCTAGACAGCAACGTTATATAGAGTTATTCAAAGCGCAGCCCTATGTAATTGCTGACGACATGTGGAAAGGACCAACTTTTTGGGAAGTGACCCATGGTGGGGGAAAAATCTTCATGAACTACAACACTAGGCATGAATTTTTTGTTGAGCTTCGTACTCTTGAGGATTTAATAGTTGAAGAGACGGATCCAGAGCAACTCAGGATTTTAACGAAGCGTATCACCGCTTTAGTCGATTTATTATTAATTAGTTATGCTAAAGCAGAAGCTAATCATGAACCAGATTCAACAGTAAAAGTCAGTGATTTTTCAGAAAGTATGAACACGACTTGGGGGCAATGCCTAAAAAGTTTCGTAAAGGCTTGGACAGATGACGGAGGAAAAAATGATGGCTAATTCAGAATTAGATGAAATTATTCTTTCAGAGACTGGGCCTGAGAAAAAACTACTACGCATGTCATTGAGTGAATTTGAGGGAACTCGTCTCCTTAACGTGAGATATTACTATAAAGATACTAAAACAGGAGAAATTAAACCTACCAGAAAAGGGATTGCTTTAGGACGAAACCGATACGTAGACATTTTTGAATTATTTGAAAAACATCACTCTGAAATTCTAGACTATTTTGATAATCAAAGTACTGGTTTTAAAGGATTAAACGGATGGAAGTCTAGAGTTGAAAAAGTTGCGCGTACGCAAAAGAGTAATGCGATGGTAATAACTTCTATCGAACCTCTCGGTGGACGAGATTTGTATGATATTGTGTTTAGCGGTGCCGAGATATCTGTGAAACTAAATAATAAAAACAAGTTCGTCTCAACACTTTCAGAACAAAGTAATCCAAATGACCTCTTAGGAAGAGTAGCAGCGGCATTCGAACTGGCATGCCAACTTGTTGCTGATGAGCAGTCGAATGCGGTAGTTGATGCCTTAGATCATTTGAAATATGAGTTCTCAAGGCAGCTATCATCGATTGCTAAAGGAAATGAGGGTTAAGTATGTGGCAATATTGGTCACTTAGAGAGCTTCAGGAGGAAATTGGATACGATAATCTTGAGTTTCTTGAAGTAGTGATACCAGAGCTAGATGAGTCCTCGCGAGACGGAGGTTTCCTAAGCGCAAAACAGAAGTTAGTCTCTTTAGTTTCAAGCTTGAAAGATCATGATTATTTTAGAAAAAAAAGAAATCTAGTGTCGAGTTTTTACGGAGTGCCTCCAAACATTCGGAGCCGATTCTGTGCAGAGCTCGGAGTTGTTGATGCAATCACAGATGATGAATTGGCGAATTACTTATTGGCCGACAAAGAGGCTTACTTAAAGTTCTTAGACTTCTTTGAATTGGATTCTCGGTTTCTAGCGCAAGAAGATGCACCGCGTAAACCATGCTTTGATTCATTTCCGGCGTCAAAGGATATGCCAAAGGTAATTACAAAGCCTTTCAAAAAACTTAAGTTTTATCAAAGCGACTGCATAACCCGATTGCAACCCATATTGAATACACCGTCATCTAGAGCGATCCTTCAGATGCCTACAGGATCTGGAAAAACAAGAACGGCCATGGAAGCAATTGTAGATCACTTGAACTCGGAAGGTAAAAAGCAAGTTGTCTGGTTGGCGAATACAAGAGAGCTTTGTGAGCAGGCAATACAATGCTTTTTGGAAGTTTGGGACTATGTCGGAACTTGTAACGTTAGAGTAAATAGGATTTGGGGTGATTACATATCACAAATTGAAGATTTTAGCGGTGCAGAGAAGAGTTTTTCGGTTGTAAGCCTACAGGGGGCTTGGAGTATTCTTAGTAAGGACGAAAACCGATTCGATTACATTTTTGAGCAAACATCATTAACTGTGGTAGATGAGGCACATATTGCGGTAGCTAAAACATATGCCTCTGTTGTTAAGAGAATCAATCATAGAACTAATTGTATATTGTTGGGTTTAACTGCTACACCTGGTCGCACAATTGAATCGGAGGTTACCGAGCTCTCTGAGTTATTCTTTCAGCAAATAGTCTCACTTCAAGACCCTAATTCTACTAGAAACGATACTATCGCGTTTTTGAGATCTATTGGTGTTATGTCGAAAGCGATTCACTACCCGATAATATATGACTCAGTCCAAAAAATTTCTTCGGGTGAATCCAAAGGATTGAAAGAAGGAAAGGACTTCTCTGAAAGCTTCCTTAAAAAGTTGGGTGATGATCCAAATCGAGTTGTCGCATTAGTAAAAAAGGTAGTCAATCTCCTTGATCAAGGGGCGAAGATCATTTTGTTTGCCCCATCAGTAAACAATTCGTTTTTAGTAAGCGCGATACTTACATTCCTAGGCTATAAATCAGTGCATATTAGCGCAAAAGTATCACCTAGCTCTCGGGATTCATTGATTGGAAAATTTGTTCGAGGCGAGTATCAAATATTATGTAACTATGGTGTGTTGAGTACTGGCTTTGACGCTCCCTCAGTTGATGTGGTTTGTATAGCGAGACCAACCAAGTCAGCAGTACTTTATAGTCAGATGATCGGTAGAGGGTTGAGAGGTAAGTCCGTAGGCGGAACAGAGGAATGTTTAATTTTAGAAGTGGTTGATAATTTTGTAGGTCACGGAGTTCAGTCTGATCTTTACAAACTGTTTGATGATTATTGGTGCCAGTAATGGCTTTATTGGATGAAAAACAACTCAGAGATAGATTAAAGGACTTGCTACCTTCATCTAAAAGATCATGGATCTACTCTGCATTTATTTCTGCTACGGCAGCTGAATGGCTTGGCAATTACTTATCTTTATCGTCAGAGTCAAGGGTGTTGGTTCGTGGACGATTAGACGATGTCGTAAATGGAGTTTGTGATTTAAATGCGCTTAAGCTTTTATTGGAAAAAGGCGTGAATGTTGGAATGTCTTCAGCTCTCCACGCAAAAATTTATTTTTTTGATGAAAGTGTAATTGCATCTAGTAGTAACCTAACGGCTGCAGGTCTAGCTTTGTGTCAGTCACCAAATATTGAACTTGGAATCGAAGCCCAAGCTACAGCAAGTGACGTGACTATAGCCGAAAATCTTTGGCGGCAGGCAGTTAAGGTGGATTTGTCGTTACTACAGAAGATGACAGATTACGTTGAAGGCTTAGATCTTTCCAAGTCAACCGAACATCTCATATGGCCAGGTGAGTTATTTGTGGAGAAAAGAGATTTGTATTGCTCAGACTTTCCTTTGGAGGGAAGCCTTGATCAGCCAGAATGGAATAGATTTGAACTTTTAGCTCAAACTACTGCATATCGTTGGCTCTTAAATGAAGTCATGAAAGAGAATGTTGCTCTGTCGTTTGGATATCTCACGAAGAAACTTCACGATGCACTTTACGATGATCCTCTGCCATACAGAAGTGATGTAAAGCAGATGCTCTCAAGTTTATTGAGCATCGTCGACCGTCTAGATGAAGAAAAGTTGCAAATAACTAGACCGAGGCATTCACAAATAGTTAGCTTGCGGTCTCTAGTAAATTAGCTTTAAAAATTAGAGATTAAGTAAGTATCTGTTGCCCTGATTTCATTCACTAGTGAATAAAAATACAGTATCATAGCTTCCTGGAGGAGCTCTCCAAGACTATAAGGTGTAAGAATGAAAGCTAAGTTTACGGGTCATGATACGTTTCCATTACGTTATGGATGGCTGTTTAAGGCAATTAATCACATTGATAACAACGGGTTGCTATCTTCAGATGGTGATCATGTCAAGGATGCAATCAGCAAATTAGGTGTTGGTAAAAACATGATCAATGCCATTAAGTATTGGGCAGAATCTTGTCAGGTCATATCTCTTCACATTGAAGATAGAAAGTCTAAGCAAAAGGTCACAGACATAGGACGGTATATCTTTGATGTCAAGAATGGTAAGGATCCTTATTTAGAGGATATTGGGTCGCTATGGTTAATTCATTTTTTACTTAATTTCGATGACGAGTATTTGACTTCTTACCGATATTTTTTTAATTACTCAAATTCAGTATATTTTGAAAAAACAAGATTTATCGAAGAGATTGATCAGAATGTATTGAGGTTGGTTTCTTCGGATAATTTGAAACTAGCAACTATTAAAAAAGACGTTGACTGTTTTTTATCGACTTATTCACGTCAAAATTTAAGAAGCTCTAAATCTCGATATAAAATGATTGATGAAGACTACTTTACGTCACCACTTTCTGAGTTGGGACTTATCGTCGATCTAGGGCGTGGATTTTATCAATCTGATCTTGATGAGCGTCCGACACTGCCCATTCAAGTCTTTATTTACGCATTAGTATGCTTTTTCAATAAGCAGAGTAGTATGAATAGTTCTACGGTAATCAGCTTTGAAGATATTTTGACTAAACCTCTATCACCTGGAAGAATTTTTAGACTTTCAGAAAGTGCGCTAGGCCATTTATTGGATCAGGCTGTTGAGTATACCTCTTCTGATATTTCATGGGTTGATTCTCTTGGCTTAAAACAAGTAACTATTTCGAATGTACTTCTGGAACGTTCGCTAGATGATTTAGATGACTATTACGGTGCAAAAAAATGATTCAGGGTATTGATGTAAATAACCAATTTAAATCATCAGCTAGGGTTTCAGAAGAAAATTTTGATGCTGTCCTTTTTTTAGATCATTTTATTGCACATGGTTCAATCTTAAGAATATTAGAAAATTTATCTTCTGAAATTGTCGGTTCGAAACAGCGTGCATTTACTATTACTGGGCCTTACGGAGCCGGAAAATCAACCTTAGCACTTTTTCTAAACTGTTTATTAGATACTGATCCATCAGTTAGATCTAAAGCTATTTCAAAGCTTTCAAGTTTACTTTTGAATGATCTCTTTAATGACTTTGCTTTCAATAGTGAAAAAGGATGGGCTGTAGTTAAACATTTGTGCGGCTTATCGTCACCTGTTACATCAATTACGCAGTCAATTCTAGACTCTCTTAATGCTAATAACTTGGCAAGCTCACTGAATGATGAGGCTGCTTGCTTAGAGGCTATTAAATGCGCTTTAGATCAAAAAATCAGTAAACATGATGGTGTCTTGATTATTCTTGATGAGTTAGGAAAGGCATTAGATTACCAGTCTACACACGGTGGTGATCTTCACTTTTTTCAATCATTAGCTGACTTGGTTCAAAGCTATGATAATGTAATTATTATTGGTTTTTTGCACCAGTCTTTTTCAGCATATGCAAAAGGTCGTGATACGAAGACTCAAAATGAGTGGGGTAAAGTACAAGGTAGATTCAAAGATTATTCTTTTAATCCAAGTATCGAAGAGTCGCTTCATTTAATCGCTAACTCTTTCAATGTTGCTGATGATCTTCAATCCAAATTTGTTCTTGAACATAAAGACACTATAAACCTCGTATCTTCTTTCTTTAAAATCCGTAACTCTGCTGATCTGTTTAAAGTTCTTCCTTTAGATCCAGTAGTCGCTCTTCTTTTAGGGCCAATTTCAAAGCGCAGTTTTTCTCAAAATGAAAGAAGTCTCTTCAGCTTTATAGCGACACATGAGCAGTATGGTTTTAGACATTTTATTGCTAACGCCTCAGAAGATGATGACTTTTTACCCTTATACAGAGTTAATAGGCTTTGGGACTATCTCTATCATAACTTAGGTCACATCATTACTGTCTCTTCAGATGGTAAAGGGTGGATTGAAGCCTGTGATGCCGTTGAGCGTTCAAGAATCATTGGCAATGATGTTCATTGTTTTATCACACAGCTTGTTGCTTTACTGACCTTAGTAGGACAGCCAGGTAAGTTTTTTGCGTCGAAAGAATTCATTATCGAATACATAGGATCTCTACCTGAATTTAACTGTTCAAGAGATGAAGTCTCTGAAGCATTACAACTCTTAGAGTCGAAATCCATTATTATTTTCAGACATAACTTAAACTCTTATCAAGTTTTTAGAGCCAGCGATCTTGATATAAATCGCTTGGTCATTGAATGGATCGACAGAGTCAAAGGTAGTGTTGACTGGACAGAAGCTTGTACTAATCAAAACTTGATACTGGCCAGCTCACATTATCATCAAAAAGGTGTAATGCGTTGGGCTGATACGCAGGTTGTCTCTAAACTTGAAGACGTAAGAGTGCCTACGGGTGTTAGTGGGAGTCCATTCGTTAACTTTGTTGTACCCGTATCTAGAGCTTTGAGTCGTGCTGCTAAAGAGCGGTTTGACGATAATGACTTTATTGTTGTAGCTGATCCTGTTTTTATAGACCAGCTAGAAGTGGTTGCGATTGAGCTTATTGCTTTACAAAAACTTTATAAGCAGGAAGAAGAGAAACTAAACAGAGATCCTATTGCTAGAACTGAAATTGAAAATAGGATTAAAACTAGTTTCCTCAACATAGACAATGCATTGTCATCTGTCCTTAATAAATCTAATTGGGTTTACAAAGGACAACGAGTTTCTGGCCGATCATTAAGTGCACTTGCTAGTAACATAGCAGACCAAATCTACTCTCGCTGTCCGCCTGTTCAGAATGAGTTGATTAACAGAATGAAAATATCAGGTACATCTAACTCTGCCTTAAATAAGCTTCTTTTAGCAATACTTGAGAATGACCGAGACCCTGATTTAGGGCTTCCTCAGAATACATTTCCACCAGAGAAAGGAATCTATTTTAGCTGTCTTAAGAGCAAAGGATGGCATACCCCAGACTCTGAGTACTCATTCGCAGGCGATTGGTTCAATCTAGCTGATGGTGATAGTTTAGATGAAGAGCAACGATTAGCGTATGAGTTATGGAAATCAGGTGTTGACTTCATCAAAAATTCCGACGGGCTGGTTGTTGTTAAGGAGCTATATGATCTTTGGATGAAAGCACCTTTTGGACTGACGTTAGGGCTTAGCAAGCTTTATGCAATGGCTCTTTTGAAGTCAATGGAATCTAATCTGGCTTTCTACGATTTTGATTCTACGAAAGATTGGATCTACATACCGGGCCTCGATCAAGAACTCGTTAATAAAATTTGGAAGCACCCCCATGAGGCTGCGGTTAAGTTTTACGAGCTAGCCGCAACTGATCTCTCATTAGTTAAACAAGTTGCCTCTGCCTCTTCCGATAATCCTGAAGAGTCTATTCTTGCAACAGCTAGATCGCTAGTTCAGCGTATTCATGCATTACCATCATGGGTAAAGCGCACATCCGGTCATAATTTATTTCGGGCTGGTGACGCAGACCATTTAAGTCAGCAAGCAAAACGATTTAGAGATAGAGTGTTATCGGCAAAAGATCCTTATAAATTGATTCTAGAGGATATCCCATCGATTTTTGGTGATGCAAATTTAGCTCAGTCTCTAAAAGCTAGTATCGATTCACTTCAAGAGCTCGATTTGATTGTCTCAAACCATTTTAGGTCAACCATTATTGATCTTTTGAATAGTGAGCCTAATGAAGATTTGTCACGCCGTGCAGCAGAAGTGGTTAAGAATGCAAGTAGACCGGAAATTGAAAACTTTGCTAAAAGACTCCAAAAGTGGTGTGATCATTCCGGTTTCAATCATCATTTTGATGAATTGATGGCTCTTGTAATTGGTGTAAGAAAAGATAGTTGGACTGATGAAAAAATCAGCGATGGTTATGATAAACTTCGTAACTTATGCACACAGTTTAAGAGATATGAGTCTTTCGTTGTTGTTTCTTCAAAGGCATCATCAAGTGGATTGTTACCCGTAGCACTGATTCTCCAACAAGCTTCTGGTAATGTTATCGAATATGAACAATTTATAGACCAAAATTCATCGACTCATAATGAAGTTTTACCAGTCAAAGATGAACTTCGTAGATCACTCGAAGGACTAACTAATGCACAACGGGTAAGAGTTTTAACTGAACTTTTAACAACTGAAATGCTTCCTCTTGGAACTGAGATAGAGTTATGAATGATAAGGTGAAACACGTACTTGGCCTGTCTGGTGGCAAAGACAGTAGTGCACTTGCGCTCTATATGAAAGAGACACGACCTGGGCTTGAGATTGAGTATTTTTTCACTGATACAGGCTATGAGTTGCCTGAGACTAATGACTTCATTGACAAGTTAGAAGCAAAGCTTGGTTATATTCATAGACTCAACTCTAGATCTCTTAGCGGAATTGAGGGTAGGGGGGAAGTCGAATTCAGCTCTTTTCTTAAAAAGAATGGAAATTACTTGCCATCCCAACGTGATCGCTGGTGCACAGTTGAGCTTAAGTTAAAACCTTTTGAAAAATGGGTCGATGGCTTTATCGCTCAAGGCTATTCGATAAAAAACTATGTGGGTATAAGGGCTGATGAACCACATAGAACAGGTTTCATGACCATTGAAAAGCCTATAGAAACTGTTATGCCTTTTAGAGATGATGGTATCGTCAAATCTGATATCATTAACATCCTTCGACGTAACGGCTTGGATTTACCTGAATACTATAAGTGGCGTTCCCGCTCAGGCTGCTCCTTCTGTTTTTATCAGCAAAAAATTGAATGGATAAAGTTGATGGAGCATCATCCAGATCTCTTTGAGCAAGCAAAAAAATTTGAAAAAGGTGATGCTTCAAACTCAACGGTCGGTGAACGTTTCTATTGGATGGGTAAGGGGGAGCCTCTTGAGACGCTTGAGGATCCTGAACGAAGAGCACAAATTATTGAAAACCATCAAAAGAAGATTGAAAGATTTAATAAGAAAAAAAGACGTAATGCTTTGCATGACCCCAACATCATTGCCTGTACAATGACCGAGCTTGACGAAGTTTATGATCTTGCTGAAGGTGGGGGGGCATGTATTACTTGCTACAAGTAATACGTACCTTACTGACTACTAGCTTTAGTGAGTATACTTTTTAATTTCAACTGCAAGTTGTTCGATATCAGTGTACTCATTTCCATGATGAAAGCTTAAACGCAAGGTTTTATCAGCCGTTGTTCTATCTAGACCGATCGAAGTCAGAACATGTGATGCTTCAATTTCTTTTGAGGAACATGCTGAACCAACAGCAAGAGAAAATTGATCTTGAGTAGACCTCATGAGAGATTGAACATCTGTGTCTGGTAAAGTGACTGAAAGTAGGGATGGTATGCTGTGACCGTTTACAATATAAGGCACATTTAGATCCCGTAAGAGTGTAATGAGGTGACATTTAAAGTCCTGTTCAATGATATGAGCATAGTTCCGAGGAAACGAGTCTATCGCTTTTCCAAATGCTTTTATCAGAACAGTCGCTAATGTCCCGCCTCGTAACCCATCTTCCTGGCCTGCTCCGTGTATAACTGGCTCAAGCATAAGATTCCTTCTCTCTCTGATGTAAATGGCACCGACACCCTTGGGTCCACCTATTTTGTGTGCTGAGATTGATAGATAGTCGATGTTCAGTTCATCAACATCCATCATCTTTTTCATAAAGCTTTGGGCTGCATCGGTATGAAAGCGAATGTTGTGCTCATAGCAAAGTTGACCGATTTCCTTCAATGGATTCACAGTCCCTAACTCGTTATTAACATGCATAACGGATACAAGTGATGTTTCGGGCCTAATTAGCTCTGATACAGCTTGTGAAGATACGATACCATCACAATTTGGCTTAACTACGGAAACACTAACACCTGAAGTTCTAACTAAAAAGTCAGTGATTGCATGAACGCACTTATGCTCATATGCAGAGATAATAATATGTTTCTTAGATTGATAGTCAGGCTGGCTAAAGTGGCCTTTGATTGCAAGATTGTTTGATTCTGTTGCGCCACTAGTGAAAATAATTTCACTTGGGAGGGCATTAATTGCATCTGCGATTAGCTGACGGCTGTGTTCAATAATTTCAGATGACTCAACCCCTAGCTGATGTGAAGACGATGGATTAGCAAAAAAGATGTCGTTAGAACACAACATGTCTTGTTTAACATCGTCGAGCAATGGATAAGATGCAGCGGAATCAAAGTAAATCATCATCAAGCCTATATGGAATAAAAACGATACCCTCGAACTTCAAGACCTTGATCCTTTAGAAGACTATCAAGCTCTATGCGTTTTGGACCGTAGTCTTTTGAAGGTTCAATGATACCAGTTTTAGCTAGCCTTTTGTCGAAACTAACTTGTTTCTTGAAATCTGAAAAGGATTCATCTATGAACTTGCTTTTCCAGTATAGAAGAGGGGGAGTGTAAGGTTCTACATAGTCAAAGTAATCAACATCTTGCTCTCTTAGCTTAACCTTAACACGTTCTTTTAATAGAGGAAGAGGAGTGTCTTCGAACCCTTCATATCCTAAAAAGCTAACCTTGCCTGTATGGATATGAATCTTAATCAGTTGAATATCATCAAGCTCACCAAAAAGTTGAGCAGCACAGCCGACGTAAATTCTTAAAGAATATGGCAGTTTTTCTAAGTATTTTTCATGGAATATCAGATGCTTATTCGGTCTGTAATCTGAAGACGGCAGTTGTGAGTGCGCTAATAGACAACTTTCCGATATGAGATCCGTGTCCGAGATAGCGAATAAGGCTTCAGTTGCCGTTTGAATGGCAGATTGATAGGTTCCAAAGAATGCTTTGATATCGCGCTTCAGCCTTTCCGGCATCGTTGCGAACTTCGGTCTTCCACTGAAGAGATTTAGCGCAAAATAAACAACTAGATCTTCAGTTCGATTCTTCGCAGCGACTTCTAGCTCCAAAATATCTGATACAGAGTTAATAATTTGCAATGCTTTCTTTGGAGATCCTACCTTTTCCTCTAACGCATCAAACTGATCAAATTCATCTGATGCTGGGAGCCGTCCAAGGATTAGGCATTTGTTCCAAAGCTGCTCAAGAAGTTCTCTATATTTAACAAATACAAGCTCATGTGATCCGCCACGTTTTTCGTCGCTCGTTAGATGGTTCCAGTGGTGAGTGCGTTGATTACGATTTAAGAGAAAGTTTTGTTCTTCTAGCTTGTCTTTAAAGACTAAGAAAACACCAGGGCCGATGGCAAGACAGTCAGTATCAAGTGTGCGCTCTATAAAAACTTTTAACTCACCTTGGGTGTAATACTTTTGAAATGTATTTCTACTCGTTAATACCCCATCACGATAGGGTTGAAACTTTGAAATCACAGACTCGCCAGCAACCATGGCACTAACAACTGTAAACTTCTTTGCTAATGAGTAAGCGCGTTGAAGTGCTTCGATTCGTTCATCAATATCTTCGATAACATTGATAACAAACCCAATATTAACGATATCAGCTTCAACTAGTTCTGCATCAGGTCTAAAGTTTGGATCCCAGCCTGTTGCGCTTAGGCTATGTGCTTCTAGTTCTCTTAGATCATCGCCTCGGCCGCAACCGTAGTCGAAAATGGTGTAATCGCCTGTTAAGAAGTTATGTTTTGCTAAGAGTTTGAAGGGTGTCGATAGCTCGTAACGAATGATTGCTGTTAGATGTCTATCTACTTTTAATTCATCGTATGAGTTATCGCGCGCTATATCTCCATTAACCTTGATGATGCGGCCATCTTTTAGGTTATAACCCTTTTGTTCAATCAAGCACTCCCAAGTTTGCTTGAAGCCGATTTTGAAAGGGTTTGCATACAGTCCTGCCAGCTCACCTTCTTTAGTTAGAGATTCAAAATGCTCTCTCAGTGGGTCGTCAACAGAAACCATTAGCTCCTTTCGATGAAGAATTGGCGGATTGTCTGAGTCTTTATAGCTAGTTATCTTACTTGTGAGTTTGGATAGATCAACTAGTATGCTTTGTTTTAAAGAGGGGTAACTCTCATTATAAAAATCAGGGTAGGACAAGAATGCAACTTTGAACTCTTTACGAAAGAGTTTTACCAGATCCCACTCAGTGGTATCGACTTCCAGGGCTCTTGCAACATTCGAACAAAGAGTGAATAACTCACAAGAAGCTTTTTCTAAAGCAGTTTTGTGCAAGTAAGTAGCATCAGGTAGTGTCTTGCCAATCTTAAGTGCTTTGACTAATTCTTGAAAGAGCTTAGCGTCCATGGGTTAACTACCTACTAAATTCGTCGTTTCATAGTGCTTCATGTTACCAAATTCATCATGTGCAATCTATTTACTTCAGATTGGCAAAGGCTTTGGTATTACTAACCTGTTCAACATGTGCAGTTTTTACCAAGTCTTTCCAATACGGGAGACAGTGTCTCTCGAATTAAGCTGGCTACAGGGGGGGGCTCACGTCGGAAATCCTACAGTGCCTTAATAGTGCATGACTAAAGCGGTACATTTTGTGTCCATTTTTTTTGTGGGAGGAGCCAAAAATCTTGAAAAATGCCGAGTTGCTGAGATTTCACCCTGATCAAGCGCCTCATAAATACTGTTTTTTCCGTAAACTGCTGATATACTTTTTGTGTGTTTTTAATCCAAGAAGGAGAGTTTGATGATTGTAATAAATTCCTACCCGGCGAAGGCTGCTGAGTAAGCTAAACCTTTCTCTTTTTGATTTAACCTGCCTTTGCCCGGTGTTTATGACCCGGGATCTCTGATAACCGATTACAACGGTTCGCCTTAATTTTCTGCAGAGTTCCTTACCCTTTTTACTGTGTGTGCAGTATGTGACTGTGCGCGGAAGGAAATGAAATGAACTTACCCTCAACATTACATCACCTGGGGTGGCAGGCTTTTTTTCAACAGCAACTGAGTTTGCAGGAATTTGAAAATACTCGTATCGCCCGAGTGGTTGCTCATCATCGTAATGGCTATGAATTGATGACGGAGAAGGGATCTTGTCATTTAATGACATCCCCAAATTTTCCACACATAACTATTGGTGATTGGATACTATTGGATGTGGCAGGCTGCTTTATCCGATTGCTGGAAAGAAAGTCGTTGTTTAAACGCAAAGCCGCCGGTAGCCAACTTGCCGAGCAACTTATTGCTGCCAACGTTGATACGCTGATGATTGTTAGCTCTTTAAATCACGATTTTAACTCAAATCGCATAGAGCGCTACCTGGCATTAGCCCACGATGCTGGAGCAGAACCTTTATTGGTATTGACCAAGGCGGATTTATGCACGGATGTCGAAAGCTATCTACAGCAAGTTAAGCACCTAGACCCCATGCTCATGTTCGAAGTGGTTAATGCGCTAGACACTAGTTGCATAAATACACTGCAACAATGGTGTAAAGCCGGACGCACTTTGGCGGTTCTCGGTTCATCTGGTGTTGGTAAATCAACGTTAGTTAATGGGCTTATGGGCAATACTGGACAAAAAACTGCATCCATACGAAGTGATGATAGCAAAGGGAGGCACACGACCACGGCACGTTCCATGCATTTCATCCCTGCTGGTGCGGTAGTGATTGATACACCAGGTATGCGGGAACTCCAGCTTATAGACTGCGATGAGGGTATTCGCCGAACGTTTGCAGACATTGATTCGTTAGCCAACCAATGCCGCTTTAATGACTGCAAACATTTAGGTGAACCAGGATGCGCCGTCCAACTGGCTATCGCTCAAGGACGATTGGACCCTCGGCGATTAACCAACTACCAGAAACTGAGTGTTGAGCACATGCGAAACACGGCATCTCTTCACGAAAAACGTGCGCAGGAGCGGCAATTCAGTAAGATGGTAAAGACGGTTAAATCACTAAAAACCAAAAAAAGCGTTGATTAGAAATATATACGCCGCCTTTAGGCGGCGTTTTCCTGAAAAATGCGTCAAGCCTATAAAACCGAACTGTTTTTTAAGCAACGGTTAATCTCTGTATGCATGCCTGTTTTGACGCTCACTTAGAATGACGATCAGGAGTGCTACACAGTTTCGATTTAATGGATTAAGATGACTTCTCGCCACTCGGGAGTAAAAATCATTATGATTAACGCTGAGCAGATGTATAGTGTTCTGGACACCTTACCAGACCCTGTTTTTATCCTCACGCGAGAGGGGCGATACGTAGGGGTCTTCGGTGGTAAAGATGCGCGCTATTATCATGATGGCAAGGGGCTTGTGGGGCATCGGATTACGGATTTGATAAAGCCTATCAAAGCCCAGTGGTTTTTAGAGCAAATTCAGAAAGCGCTCTCGACCAAGAGTCTTTTGATTGTCGAATATGAGCTGAGCAACAAGGATGTTAAAGGTCTTCCAAATGAGGGGCCTGACGAACCTATTTGGTTCGAAGGGCGGGTTCAATCCTTGGATTTCAAAGTGGATGATGACGATGTTGTTCTCTGGGTTGCCAGTAACATTTCGGAGCGTCATTGTTTGGAAGTTCAGCTACGTGAAATGAGTGATACCGACCAGCTAACAGGCTTGTACAACCGCAGAAAGTTAGAACGTGATCTCATACTTCATTTTGAAGCATTCACACGCTATGGCATACCAACAGCAATGTTGATGTTTGATCTCGATAACTTGAAAGTGATCAACGATTCTCTAGGCCACTTGGCAGGCGACAAGCTTATCCAAACATTGGCCATAACCTGCAGTGCAGAGCTAAGGACAAACGATATTGCCTGTCGATTTGGTGGTGATGAATTTGTAATTGCCATGCCTGCACTGGATCAAGAACAAGCGCTTCAATTGGCAAAGCGATTACATCAGCGCTTCATTGAGGCGTTATCGGATTTTGCAGCGGCCGATACTAAAGCAACCGTGAGTATGGGGGTTGTTTCTATGTCTGTTGCTGACACCACCTATCTTGATGTACTGCACCGAGCTGACACTGCACTGTATCAAGCTAAGCATCAGGGTAAAAATAGGATAGTGTCTGCCTAGTGAGCCGTGGGTGTCTTTAAAAGTGGTTGCTGCACTTTTTCTATGTCTAGATAATGCGAATATCGAATCTAATAATTAAGGTAAAATATGTCAGATAACACAATGAAATTAAAGATATTAAATAAGCATGATGTCGAGCCTGAAGAGTATTATCTGGATGCAGAGAAGCGTCTCGAAGGCAATCCAAAGCAGACACTTTGGATGGAGTATACAGACTTGACTAAGCAGTATTTTGTCGGCGTGTGGCGCAGTGAAGTGGGAAAATGGAAGGTCCATTATACTGAGGAAGAATACTGTCATATTACAGAGGGTGTCAGTGTTGTGACGGACGAACAGGGCGTTGCTATACGACTCGAGCCCGGTGATGAGTTCGTTATCCCGCGGGGCTTTCAAGGGACATGGGAGGTGATTGAAGCCACAACTAAGCGTTTTGTAATTTACGAAAAGTGCGAGTGAGCTCTGCGTTTACGTTGTTCCAGATAAACATATTGCATCAATCCAAGGAGAGGCGTTCGAGATATCCTTGTAGAGTGCATAGATTTTATCTTGTACCGAGTCTATTTCGAGCAATTGTTCGACTTGATATTGGCGGCAGACTTCATCGGCGATCATGGTTGGAGCGGCAAAAACGCCCTTCCCATGTGCGCCGAAAATCTTTATTAAGGCACTGTCATCAATTTCGGCACCGATGCGCATATGAATATTGCGTTTAGCCAGCCACGCGATTAAGCGTTCAAAGTAAACCGCATTGCGAGCGTTCGCGAGTAAAACGGCATCCTGTAAACTGTCGGGCAAGCCTTTATTGCGCAGCTCGGTGGCTATGCTGGGCGCTGCAAAGAGGCTAATGCCCGAACTTAATACCTCTTTGATCTGAAACGTGGTGATATCGTCGATCACTTTGAGGCGATCGGTGATGATGAGATCAAGCTTGTGACTGCGCAGTTCGTTGAGTTGACGTTCGGTTTCACCTGTTTTGCAGATTAAATGCAAATTGGGCGTTTTCGTGTATGCAGGTTGCAGAAGGTTGAAGACAATCAATTTGTGAATGGAAGAGGATACACCAACTCGGAAAATATTGCGTTCGATCAACTGGTCGGTATTAAGGAAATATGAGAGTTCATCTGCAATAGAGAACATGGCATCAGTATAATCAAACACCTGCTGTCCAAAAGGTGTTAGCTTTAACTTTCGGCCCTCACGTTTAAACAGCAAGCGGCCGAAGTCAGATTCCAGTTGCGACAGTTGTCCGCTTAGGGTCTGGGGCGCAAGCTTCAGTATTTCGCTGGCGGCAGCAATGGAGCCTTCCTTGGCAATTGTTCTGAAATAATGGAGATGTTTATAGTTAATTTTGTTGTCCAAAAGCGGCTCCTAGTGTGGCTTTTGACACCAATTATTGTGTGCTCAGCATCTGTTCATAAGCATAATCACGCAACCGCTGAAAGTCGAGTCGGCTCCTCTCTAACAAAGCTTTCAGGCACTTTGAACACATGAGCCGCTTTAGATTCAAATGGACTGAAAGCCGAACTCACGTATTCATATACGAGTGGTACCGGTTGACCGTTCTCAATCACTTTTAAAAAACAGTGCTCAGTCGGTAGATCTGCACGCAAGGGCTCTTCTATCCAGGCAACAATTGAATGATTCAAGCTGAACTCAGTTTTGACGATTCGGTAGCCCTCTTTTAGAATCAGCTCATTCACAGGTTTGTGCGAATCCAGCGATACTTGTCTAATTGTTTTCATGGCTTATCTCCAGTTCTAAGTGACAGTTAAGTTATAGCACTGGATTAGGATCGATAAAACAGTATTATTGAGATATATAGATCGATTTTTTCGATGATTTGAGTGTGTAGGGCGGTGATGAAGTGGTGTTCAATGAGCCATTGCTCGAAGGAATATCAATCCTTTCATGCATCAATTGTCGATGCATGAAAGGATGACGTGAGCTTACTTACAGGCGTTCGAAGATGGTTGCGATGCCTTGGCCACCACCGATACACATGGTCACCAGCGCATAGCGGCCTTCAGTACGGTGAAGTTCATAAATGGCTTTGGTGGCGATAAACGCGCCAGAGCATCCCACTGGATGGCCTAAGGCAATGGCTCCACCGTTCGGGTTGGTTTTTTGCATGTCCAATCCAAGTCCTTTCGCTACGGCGAGGGCTTGAGCTGCAAATGCTTCGTTGGATTCAATAACATCCATATCGTCGAGTGTTAGACCTGCCTTTTGCAGCGCTAGACGTGAGGCTGGAATCGGGCCTTCACCCATAACGTCATTGGGAACGCCCGCTACCGCATAGGAGACAATACGTGCGATGGGTTTTTGGCCTGCTTTTTTGGCAACCTCAGCATCGGCAAGTACCATAAACGCAGCACCATCATTGATTCCGGATGCATTGCCTGCAGTCACTGTTCCATCTTTTTTGAAAGCAGGGCGCATTTTGCTTAGGCTTTCCATGGAGGTTCCGGGTTTGACATGCTCATCGCTGTCAACAATCACCACCCCTTTGCGTGTTTGAATTTCAATAGGCACGATTTGAGACTTGAAGCGGCCTTCTTCAATCGCGCGTGTTGCGCGAGCATGGGATTCAACCGCAAACGCATCTTGCTCTTCACGACTGATGTCCCATTTGGCGGCAAGGTTTTCAGCGGTGATGCCCATGTGGCCCACGCCGAAGGGATCGTTTAAAGTGGCTACCATCATGTCGACCATGCTGGTGTCACCCATGCGAGCACCAGAGCGCATAGCAGGGGATAAATAGCCTCCTCGTGACATTACTTCCACGCCGCCACCAATGCCATAATCACAGTCGCCTAGCATAATGTTTTGTGCGGTTGTCACGATGGCTTGCAAGCCTGAGCTGCAGAGGCGGTTAACGGCCATGGCGACAGAGTCCATTGGCAGGCCAGCTTGGATGGAGGCAACGCGTGCCACGTATGCAAAGCGAGAGTCAGTCGGGATGCAGTTTCCAACAGTGACGTAATTAATTAAATTGGGGTCTACTTCTGAGCGGTTGACCGCTTCTTTCATGACTTGTCCAGCCAGTTCATGAGGCTCAATAGAGCTCAGACCACCACCAAATGCGCCAATAGCAGAGCGAACAGCACTTAAAACAACAACATCACGTCCCATGGAGTTTTTTCCTTCTTATCAAGTAGTGCCTGTCTCATACAGGCATTTGAACATTTAGTTTTATCTATACCTGATCATACTCGTCTGTTGTGACAATTGTTAAGCAGATTGTTTGGTCGATTAGTCTGAGATGAGCGGGTTGTTTGGTTTTACTGTTAGGGAATTGGCGGCTGAGCTAGGCAGGGGTGCTCAGCCGTTTCAGTCATGCGTTGCGAGTGCGTTTTTGACGAATGAGTAGAAAGCTCAGATTGGCAATCATTAGTCCTAATACAACTAAAATCAGCAAAGGCAGTGATGTTTCTCCCATGTGATCAAGTAGCACGCCTGCAACATACGGCACAATCATAGCGCCAGTCCCGACGGCCATGAAAATAAATCCGGTGCGCTTGCCATTGAGTTTAATAATGTAGCTGCCGAGTGAAAAGAGAGTGGGGAAAATGGCTGACATGGATAAGCCAAACAACAAGGTAATCAAGTGTAAAGATGCACGGTTGAAGTACATTAACAGCATCATAGAGACGGCAAGAGCGAAGCATCCACATAGCAAATAGGTAAACAAATGTGGGCGCAATAATGGAATGGCAATCAAACGCCCAGCAGACAAGCTTAGCCAGAAAATCGAGACCAGAATGGCTGCATCCGCAGCCTCGATTCCACGTAAAGTGGCGTAGGTTGCAATCCAGCCGGCAAATGTCATCTCCATGCCAACATATAGACTGAACAACAGTAGCAAGCCACCAAAAACGGCCTTGTCATACGGGGCCGAGGGAGTGTCGCGTGCTTGGCGCTCTGGGTTGTCAGGTGTGGGTTGTTTTAACAGAAACAACATTATGGCCGTTAAAGCAATCGACACCAGCCAAAAAGCGGCATGAATGGTATCAAACAGCGCGAGCATCATAATGAGTATAAGCGGAATGATCATGGCGCCCAGTCCATAGCAAAAATGCAAGGCACTAATGAAAGGTGGGGCGCGTTCTTTGTGTGCCCAGATCATCATAAGATTGCAACCAGCATTTAAGGAGACTTCGGAGTATCCTAGAATGAAGACGAAAATGCACAACAAGCCTAACGACATCAGGCTGGGGGTGATGAGCATGCCCAGTATTGCAGCCACTCCCATGAGGAGTAGAATTTTGTGGCCATCGTATCGATCAAAAAGCTGGCCTGAGACAAGTGAGCCAATAATGTTGCCCATGGCGCGTGCGGTGAACAAAAGAGCAATTTGGCTCATACTGGAATGGCTTTGCTCTGCAAGGAAGGGAAGAGCGGGTCCTAGAATGCCACCCATCATGCCGATGCATATAAAAATAATCCAGTAGGTGATCGTCAGGCGCCAGTGTTTCGGTGTCTCCAGAGGGGCCTGTACAGGGTTATTCATAAATGACCTCAAGAAAGGCAGTAGGCAGAGGTGGGTGATTTTGCTTGGACAGAAATGAGCGAGCTAAAATTTATAAGGCATCAATAGCTTACGAAGCTATTGTGAGTTTGGCAAGTAAATAATTTAGGGGCACAAGCACGCTTTGCGTTATGCGCCTCCTTCGCAACAGAGCTTGTGATTAACGAGCTCTGTAGGTGATGCGGCCCTTGCTTAGGTCATAGGGAGTCAGTTCGACTTTGACCTTGTCGCCAGTCAATATGCGAATATAGTGCTTGCGCATTTTTCCAGAAATATGGGCTGTCACCACGTGACCATTTTCAAGTTCTACACGGAACATTGTGTTAGGTAGGGTGTCTATAACAGTCCCTTCCATTTCAAACGCTTCTTCTTTTGCCATTCAATCGTTACCTCTAAGACTGGTTCTTCAACCTGGTCCAATTAGAAAGGCCAAGATTCTACCTGAAAACTTGCTCGATTCAAAATTATTCCTGCATTAAACGCGTCCAATGACCATCTATTAAGACTTCAAGGGGTCTATATGCTGTTTTGTAGCTCATTTTGCGGCAAGCTTTTACCCAATAACCTAAATACAGGAACTGATCGTGGCGACGATTGCCTTCCATTATTTGCCATAAAATAGCGTTGACTCCAAGGCTTCGTTGTTCTTCATCAGGGTCATAGAAGGTGTACAGAGCAGACAGTGAGTTAACAAGATGGTCCGTCACCGCAACACACATCAATTTTCCGGTGGGGTCACGAAACTCGTAAAATCCAGTGTCTTGTCCACCCTCAACTAAAAAATTATAAAATTGATCAGTGCTAGGAGGGTACATGTCGCCGTCACGGTGACGTTTATTGATGTAGCGTTGATAAAGACGGTAGGTTTCATCGTTTAAGGTTGGGATGACACGCTGAACCGAAAGATCGGCATTGCGATTTAAAATGCGTTTTTGCGTTTTGCTGGGTGTAAATAAATCGATTGGAATTCGGACCGATTGGCAGGCATGGCAATGATCACAATGAGGTCGATAAATATGGCCGCCACTACGTCGAAACCCCAGTGCTGAAAGTTGAGTGTAGGTTGTCGATGTGATCACGGCCTGAGGATCGACAAACAAGGTTTTAGCTTTCATGCCAGGCAGGTAGCTGCAGTCATGATCTGGAGTTACGTAAAAACGTAATGTTTGCATATCGCTCATGGTATCAACTGCCTAATATATACTGTGTATCAATCTCGAACATCCACCCTTGATGAGGCACAGCCTCAGTATGCTCGGCGAGTATGTCAATAAAGGTATCCCGGGGTATTTCAATGGCCCCCATACTCTCTAAATGCGGATTGTGAACCTGACAGTCAATTAAGGCAAACCCCCATTTATTTAACTGATGGCATAAAAAGCTGAACGCAATTTTAGAGGCGTCGGTTTCTTTGCTAAACATCGACTCTCCAAAAAAGATGCGGCCTAACGACATGCCATATAACCCACCAATAAGTTGTTTGTCTCGCCAAACCTCAACTGAATGCGCTATCCCCATACGATGAAGGCGAGTATAAGCATCGATAATTTCCTCGCTAATCCAAGTGCCCGTGGCATTTTGCCTAGGTCCTGAGCAAGCGCGCATAACCTCTTCAAAGTTTAGGTCAAAGGTCACCCGAAAATCATTTTTTCGTAAAGATTTTTTTAAACTTTTTGAAATGTGGACTTGATTTGGATAAATCACACAGCGCGGATTGGGACTCCACCACAATATAGGTTCGCCTGGGTTGTACCAAGGAAAAATACCTCGTTTGTAAGCGCTAATGATTCGGGCGGGCGTAAGGTCACCGCCCGCCGCGAGTAACCCTTCGGGATCACGAAGGGCCAAGCTAACGGGAGGAAAGGTGTATGCTTCGGGGTGGAGCCACGAAATCACAGTCGACGATCCTTATCTTGTTTAGCCTAATTGTCCAAAAAGCGTTCAGCGTCCAGCGCTGCCATGCAGCCAAAACCTGCGGATGTGATTGCTTGTCGGTAGATATGATCGCAAACATCACCCGCCGCGAAGACACCCTCAATGCTCGTTTGAGTGGCATTACCTTCCAGTCCTGATTGAATTTTTAGGTAGCCGTCTTTCATTTCGAGCTGGCCTTCAAATAGATCTGTGTTGGGCTTGTGCCCTATGGCAATGAATACGCCTTGCAGATCCAAGGATTGCGCTTCGCCGCTCTTGACGTCTTTAATGCGAATGCCCGTCACACCGGATGCATCGCCTAACACCTCATCCAATTGGTGATTCCAAAGGATGCGAATGTTGCCGTTCTTTGCTTTTTCGAAGAGTTTATCCTGAAGGATTTTTTCACTTCGTAAGCTGTCACGACGATGTATGAGTGTCACTTCAGCAGCGATGTTTGATAGGTAAAGAGCCTCTTCCACGGCCGTGTTGCCGCCGCCAATGACCGCTACTTTTTGTCCTCTGTAGAAAAAGCCATCGCAGGTCGCGCAGGCACTGACACCCTTGCCTTTGAAGGCTTCCTCAGACTCCAAACCGAGGTATTGAGCAGATGCACCTGTCGCTATAATGAGGGCATCACAGGTATACTCGCCCATGTCACCGATGAGTCGGAAAGGGCGTTGTTGTAATTCGGCGGTATGAATGTGGTCAAATAGGACCTGTGTATTGAAGCGTTCGGCATGCGCTTGCATGCGTTGCATCAGCTCAGGCCCTTGAACGCCATCGACATCGCCGGGCCAGTTGTCAACTTCGGTGGTTGTCGTGAGCTGTCCGCCAGCTTGCATGCCTGTGATTACAACAGGATTCAGGTTTGCGCGTGCAGCATAAACCGCAGCGGTGTAACCCGCAGGACCAGACCCAAGAATCAGTAAACGGTGGTGTTGAGTATTACTCATAGTTAAACGGCATCCTTAATGCTGAAAACAAGTCTATTTTCATATTAGGTTGGGGTGAGCGTAAAAATTTCAACAATAGTAACATCAGATCTCTGCAGAGTGCAGGGGATTTTGTGGCACAATAGCGTTTTGTCATCTTGAATATTTAATTGCAATAAGGAAAAGAGCTTGAGCGCGAAGCATTTGTCCAGGCCAATGTCACTTACGGAGCATTTAGCCAGAGTCTTGAAGGAAGCAAGTCTGATTGTCGTTATCGGTTGCTGTGTATTTATGTGCATCGCAATATGGAGCTATAACCCACAGGATCCAGGGTGGTCTCATGCAGGTTATCAGCCGAATGTGTCAAATTGGGCTGGCGCAACAGGTGCTTGGATGTCAGACATCCTGTTTTCCTTTGTTGGCATGGGAGCTTACATTGTCCCCATCTTAATTCTCTGGCCGGCATTTCGTTTTATGTGGCGACGTCACGTAGGGATTGTCGATGCTGTCCCATTTTTTATGTTAAGGACTACGGGCGCTATTTTTCTTCTTTTGCCCATCAGTGTGCTTTCATCTATTCATGTGTCGAATCAAGTGTTGGGTTACCCTTTTACCGCCGGTGGGTTGGTGGGTCTTGCGCTGTCCGACCTTGCGGTGTCGTTGGTGAGCGTGCCGGGTGCAACGGTAGTGGCGTTGACCGTTATGTTTTTTGGCCTGACATTGTTTATGGAGACCTCATGGCAGAGGCTGCTTGAATGGATCGGTGCGATTCCCTTTAAAGTGCTCGGTTTTATCGTTGGGTTGGCGCAAATTCGTATCCCCATGCCAAAATTGAGCGTACCCAAGCCTAGAGTGCAGCCAGCACCTGTAAAAGAGCCTACGGCCAAAACCTTCAAAACGGCAACCGAAAGTATGTCGGCTCGCAAGCGCGAAGAGCCAGCATTTGATCAAGTGCCCGACGTGGATCTGACGTCTTTTTCCAAAAATGATCTCAAGATTACACTTGAGGAGGAGCCTATTGCTCCAGTAAATCCACCCGCTTTTGAGCCCGTTAAGCAGGAAGATAATCCTGCTTCAGTCTCGGATGAAAGAGTGGTCATTTCTAACGTGGTGGAAGTGGTAGAAGCGCCTGAATCAAAGGTCGTGCCCTTTACCGCTCGTCGCATGGTAGAAGACACCCTGACGGCAGCTAAGAAACATTTGAAGATCGTGCCGCTGTCAGAGACGCATACCCCCATCGCCAATACAGATCTTGACTTGGAAGGGGCGGGTAAAATCTCTCAAGCAACGCGTGAAGCCAGTATTACGCTCCCGTCCGTCGAAGCGCTTCTGGACCCGCCTGAAATGAAAAGTGAGCAGGGGTACACGGAAGAACAGTTAGAGCACATGTCACGCCTTCTGGAAGAAAAACTTAAGGATTTCAGTGTTATAGCTGAAGTTGTTGAAGTAAATCCTGGTCCTGTGATTACCCGCTTTGAAATTCAACCTGCACCAGGTGTAAAAGCCAGTAAGATCAGTAACCTTGCCCGAGATCTGGCTCGATCCATGGCTGTTTCCAGTGTCCGTGTTGTTGAAGTTATTCCGGGCAAATCCGTTGTAGGGATCGAAATACCCAACGAAAGCCGCCAGATTGTTCACTTGAGCGAAGTGTTAAGTTCTTCGTTGTTTACGGAAGCGAAATCCAAATTAACCTTAGCCTTAGGTAACGATATTGCAGGTAATCCAGTCGTTACGAATTTGGCCAAGATGCCTCACTTATTGGTTGCAGGCACGACCGGATCGGGTAAGTCGGTTGGCGTCAATGCCATGCTGCTCAGTTTGCTGTTCAAAGCAACGCCTAAAGAGGTGCGCCTGATTCTTGTGGATCCAAAAATGTTGGAGTTGTCGATTTACGAAGGCATTCCGCATTTGTTGACACCCGTCATTACCGATATGAAAGAAGCCGCTGGCGGATTGCGCTGGTGTGTGGGTGAAATGGAACGTCGGTATAAGCTCATGGCAAAAATGGGTGTTAGAAACCTTGCAGGTTTTAACGACAAGGTGTTGCAGGCAGAAGAGGAGGGAGTTCCACTAAGAGATCCTTTGTGGAATGCCAGTGATTACGGACTGCCAGCCGATGAGCCAGCTCCCTGCTTGGAAACCTTGCCGTATATCGTCGTGGTGATTGACGAATTTGCCGACATGATGATGATGGTGGGTAAAAAAGTCGAGGAGTTGATCGCGCGTATTGCCCAAAAAGCGAGGGCGGCAGGGATTCACTTAATTTTAGCCACGCAGCGTCCATCCGTTGATGTTATCACCGGCTTGATTAAAGCGAACGTGCCGACACGTATAGCCTTCCAAGTATCGTCCAAAATTGACTCTCGAACCATTCTTGATCAATCAGGCGCCGAGAACCTGCTGGGTCATGGTGATATGCTGTATCTGCCGGCAGGCACGAGCATTCCGAACCGTGTGCACGGTGCATTTGTCAGCGACGATGAAGTCCACCGTACCGTTGAGGCATGGAAGCGATTGGGGCCTCCGAACTATCTTGACGAAATTGTGTCAGAGGGCTCGGAAGAGGGCTCGTTTAGCGCCGGTTCAGGTGGAATGTTCGATGATGAGCAAGATGCGCTGTATGACGAAGCCGTTGCCTTTGTCACGGAAAGTCGTAAAGCATCCATCTCGGCGGTTCAGCGTCGGTTGAAAATTGGCTATAACCGTGCAGCAAGAATGATTGAAACCATGGAAGCCGCTGGTGTTGTGACACCGGCGGGATCCAATGGTCAACGTGAAGTGATAGCGCCTCCGCCACCTAGAGATTAAAAATTGAGGATATGAAGTCTATGTTTAAAGGTTTACGAAGGCTGGCTGTAGGGCTTGTGTTTATGTCGGCGTTGCCTGTTCACGCGAATGCGCTTGATCAGTTGGCGTCTTTATTAACGGGTTATGAGCGTTTTAGTGCTCGATTTGAGCAGTTCTCATCAGGTGAGCAAGGCACACGTGGTGAGGTGACGTCTGGATACTTGGCGGTCTCGCGTCCGGATAAATTTGTTTGGAACACCGAAACACCTTTTCCGCAGGAAATTGTGTCGGATGGCGAGTACATATGGATCTACGATACGGATCTTGAGCAAGCCACACGCAAATCTGCTGATCAAAATACAGAGAGTGCGCCAGCCCTGATTCTGAATGGCCGTATTCATGAGTTGGATCGGATGTACGAGGTTACGCTTTTGCAACGGTCGGTCGATATGGAGGTGTTTGAACTTATTCCAAAAATTCCACAAGAGGCGATGTTCTCCAGAATTCGCTTGTTGTTCAAAGATGCGGTTTTGTCTGAGTTTTTGTTGGACGACACTCTGGGTCAGCGTTCAACCATCATGCTGTCAGAGGTGCAATTGAACCCTGAGTTGGATGAGTCGATTTTTTCGTTTACGCCGCCTGATGATATCGACGTTCTCTACGAGAGTGATCGTTAATGCACGATCTGTTTGCAGATGAAATGCAAGAACAGGCCTATCAGCCGCTAGCGGCTAGAATGCGGCCAAACCAGCTCAGTGAGTACGTAGGCCAAGGGCACCTTCTGGGTGAAGGTAAGCCCTTGCGTCGCGCACTGGAGCAGGGGTTTGTACACTCCATGATTTTGTGGGGACCTCCGGGGGTGGGCAAAACCACCTTGGCGCGATTGGTCGCGACCCATGTTGATGCGCACTTTATCACTCTGTCTGCCGTTTTATCGGGCGTTAAGGATATTCGAGCGGCGATTGAAGAAGCGCAGCAGGTTCGAGCCCATAAAGGCCGAAAAACTCTCTTGTTTGTCGATGAGGTGCATCGCTTTAATAAATCGCAACAGGATGCTTTTTTGCCCTATGTTGAAGATGGTACCGTCGTATTTATCGGTGCTACAACCGAGAATCCATCGTTTGAACTCAACAATGCTCTGTTGTCCCGCGCAAGGGTTTATTTGCTGAGGTCTTTAACTGCGGAGGATATCGGTCAGTTACTGGAACGTGCATTAACCTCTGCGCGGGGGCTCGGCAAAACGACATGGCACTTCGATGAAGGGGTGATGGAGCAGCTTATTCAAGCCGCCGATGGTGACGCACGCCGGGCGCTGAACTTATTGGAAATTGCGTCTGACCTTGCTACACAGGATCCAAAGACGCATGAAGCGCGGATCGGCTTAGACACGATGGATGAGGTTTTAAAAGCGGGTGGGCGACGCTTCGATAAAGGAGGTGACCAGTTTTACGATATGATTTCAGCCTTCCATAAATCGGTGCGTGGTTCGTCTGCGGACGGAGCGCTGTATTGGTATTGCCGCATGTTAGACGGTGGCTGCGACCCGCTTTATATAGCTCGACGTTTAGTTGCCATAGCCTCAGAAGACATCGGTAATGCAGACCCAAGAGCCATGCAGGTTTGCATTGCCGCGTGGGATGCGTTCGAACGGGTTGGGCCTGCTGAAGGTGAGAGAGCCATTGCCCAAGCGGCGGTCTATTGCGCATGTGCCCCCAAAAGCAATGCCCTCTACCGTGCGTTTAACCAATGCTTGGCGGATGTAAAAACGGATCCAAGCTATGAAGTGCCCAACCATCTGCGCAATGCACCCACAAAACTGATGAAAGAGCAGGGCTATGGTGCTGAGTATCGCTATGCTCACGATGAGCCAGACGCTTTTGCCGCAGGTGAGGAATACTTACCCGAAGCTATTTATCAGCGTCGCTACTATGAACCGGTCTCTCGTGGGCTCGAGATACGCATCGGTGAAAAACTCGAACACCTGCAACGCTTAAATGCACAAAGCGCAAAGAAGCGTTATTCAACCTCTTAAAAAACTGATTTGCAGCAATATTTGTGTCGGAATATGGTAACATTTCCTGAGTGGCCATGTTCTCATGCGTCTGATTTTTATATGATGCTCCTCATTCATTGATGCGGTTCATCGCGTACAGTTCTTAGTTACTAACCCTCTGACCTTTCCGGTCGATGATGACTGGATATATTGAGCCCAGGAAGAGTCTTGAATGCTTGATCCAAAATTAGTTCGTGCCAATCCAGAAGAAGTTGCTCGCTTGTTGAAAAAAAAGGGTTTTGAATTCCCTGTTTCGGCCTTCAATGCATTAGAAGAGCAGCGCCGCACTCTGCAAGTCGAAACAGAGCGTTTACAAAATGAGCGCAATACCCGCTCGAAAAGCATTGGTCAGGCAAAAGCGTCGGGACAGGATATTGCCCCGCTCTTAGCTGAAGTCAGTGAATTGGGTGAAAAGCTTGACCAAGCCAAGGCGGCCCTGCAAGAGGTTCAAGCACAATTAGACGATCTGCTCTTAGGGATTCCCAATATTCCTGATGCATCTGTGCCCGAAGGTGCCGATGAAAATGACAACGTTGAAGTCAGACGTTGGGGAACTCCGGCCGATTTTGATTTCGATGTGCAAGATCATGTCGCTGTGGGTGAGCGCAACGCTGCATTGGATTTTGAAACAGCCGCAAAGCTGACCGGATCCCGTTTTGCTGTCATGCGAGGCCCGATGGCGCGCCTACATCGTGCCTTGGCTCAGTTCATGCTCGATACCCATACGCTTGACCATGGCTACGAAGAAGTCAATGTGCCCTTCATGGTGAATGCTGACTCCCTGCAAGGAACAGGTCAGTTGCCGAAATTTGAAGAAGATCTCTTTAAAGTGCCGTTTGGCGATCGTAACTATTACTTGATTCCGACGGCTGAAGTGCCTGTCACCAATCTGGTGCGTGATCAAATCATCGACGCCAACCAGTTGCCCCTCAAGTATGTAGCGCATACGCCCTGTTTCCGCTCAGAAGCGGGTGCGTCAGGACGGGATACGCGCGGCATGATTCGCCAACATCAGTTCGAAAAAGTTGAACTGGTGCATTTGGTTGCTCCAGAGCAATCGATGCAGGCATTGGAAGAACTGACGGGGCATGCTGAACGTATTTTGCAGTTGCTCGAGTTACCCTATCGAGTTGTGTGCCTCTGCGGCGGTGACATGGGCTTTGGTGCGGTGAAAACTTATGATATTGAGGTCTGGTTACCAGGCCAGCAAAAGTATCGTGAAATTTCATCTTGCTCATTGATGGGTGATTTCCAAGCACGTCGTATGATGGCCAGATGGCGTAACCCCGAAACAGGTAAGCCGGAGCTTCTGCATACGCTGAATGGTTCTGGATTAGCCGTTGGGCGTACCTTGGTTGCTGTCTTGGAAAATTATCAGCAGGCCAATGGCACAATTAAAGTTCCAAACGTTCTGCAATCCTATATGGGTGGCGTTACAGAAATTTAATACTCAAATTTTTGAGTGGAAGGCGTAAGGAGTTGGCGATGAAAAAAAGTCAATATGACATTATTATCGTGGGCGGCGGCATGGTGGGCTCAGCCATTGCATGTGCATTGGGCGGGTCGCGCTACTCGGTCGCTGTTCTGGAAAACCAGTACCCTGCGCCTTTTAGTTTCGAGCAGCCTCACGATTTACGTGTGTCGGCCATTAGCGTGGCATCGGAAACCCTCTTGCGAAACATAGGTGCGTGGGAAGGTATTGCCTCAAGACGCCTGTGCCCGTATCAGCGCATGAAAGTCTGGGAGTCCGATGCGGACAAAGCCGCAACTGAGTTTAACTCAGCCGATATTAATGAGCCCTACCTAGGGAACATTGTCGAAAATCGTATCGTTCAGTTAGCCTTACTTGAGCGACTGTCTGAGTTTGATAACATTGATTTGTTATGCCCCGTTAAAACGCAATCCATCGACTACTCGCCTGGGTCGAGTATTGTTACCTTGGACGACGGACAAGAGCTGATAGGACGACTTTTAATTGGTGCAGACGGCGGTCACTCCAATGTTCGTCAGGCGGTGGGAATCGGTGTTACAAAATGGGATTATGCTCAGCATGCGCTCATTGCGTCTGTAACAACGGCCTATCCCCAGCAGGACATCACTTGGCAGCAGTTTACTCCGACGGGCCCCTTGGCGTTTTTGCCCTTATCTGGCGCCCATGCATCGTTGGTGTGGTATAACACACCCAATGACGTTAAGCGGTTGCTAGCATTGGATGATGATGCTTTTAGTCGAGCCCTTCACGATCAATTTCCAAGCTGCCTAGGCAAGATAGATGCAATCTTGGAAAGAGGTTTTTTCCCTTTGCGTCGTCAGCATGCGCATCGCTACGTTGATGACGGTGTGGCTTTGGTCGGCGATGCTGCACACATGATACATCCTTTGGCCGGGCAAGGCGTTAACATTGGCTTTTTAGATGCAGCGGCGTTGTCGGCTTGCTTATTGGATGCTCAGGATCATTCCGACTTTTACAGCATGGCTTGGCTGGCTCGTTATGAGAAAGAGCGTCGTCATCCCAACTTGCTAATGATGCAGTCTATGGATTTTTTCTATAGAGCATTCAGCAATCGTGTTTTGCCAATTAAACTTTTGCGCAATATAGGATTAGGGGTTGCAGGACGGCTTCCTTTTGCGAAGGAGCATGTCATGCGTTTGGCGATGGGGATAGAAGGGCGCTTGCCTGAGCTTTCGCGAAGAGTTGGTTAAAAAAAGGCCATGATTTTCATCATGGCCAAAAAAGAGGTTGCAATAAGGTCGCGTTACATTAACTCGTTGGTGTTGCTTTTGCTGGTGCAGAGACTCTGCGAGCTGGCGTTGTTTTCGCTGGCGCTGCTTTTTCTGCGGTCTCTTCAACGGCGTCTTTGACTTCTTCAACAACGTCTTCAACTTTCTTCGCAGTTGGAATTAAGCTGCTAATGTCGAACTTGCTGAAATCCATGCTTTTCAGATCAGGCATTAGAAAAGGAACATCGCCCAAATCTGCAAAGGATTTTTCAACAATTTCTGTAATTTTGTCTTTTGCTTCAGTCAACGCTGCTAATTCTTTTTCAGCAACATGCGTGAATTTAGCATCAAGTGTTTTGAAGTATTCAACCTGAAGATGCAGTGCTTCTTGTGGGTCTTTGGCTTCAACGAGCGCTTTAAACTGAGCAAGGCTGGTATTCACAAAGTCGGATACATAGTCTGATTGAATGGCAATCAGTTTTTCTGCCGTGCTTTTGTTGACTTCAGCCATTTCTAATGCGGGCTTGAGTTTTTCCTTAACAGGCTCTAACTGCTCTTCAACATTTTTCAGTAGGCTTTCTGACAATTCAGTCATCGGTTTGAATGCGTCTTGAAGGTCTTTAAGTGGATCAGTCATGAGATATCCCTCGTTAAATTCTATATTGTGCGTTGCAACATTAAGGCTATGAAACCTCAAATGGGAAAGGGTGTCAAGCACAAAATTATTGCACCGCACAAAAACTATTTCTTGGTAAAGTTCTTTACCATCTTTTCCATTTCAGCGAAATACGACTTGTCAGCCGCTTCTTTCAAGTTTTTTTCCATCAAAACAGTTAATTGAGCTTTGGCTTCACTTAACGCAGAGACTTCTTGCTGCGCAACATCGGCAATTTTGGCCTCAATTTCTTTGAGGTACTTGAGCTGCGCTTCCATTGCTTCTTTAGGATCTTTGATGTCCGTCAGCGCTTTCATTTGCGCCATGCTTGAGCTGACAAACTCATTCACGTATTTTGACTGCAATGCGATAAGCTTTTCCGCTGTTTTTTTGTTAATTTCAGCCATTTCCATCACTGGTTGCATAGAGTTTTTGAGTTCTTCATACATAGTCAACACCCCTTGTTGGTTGGTCATGCTGCGTTGCAGCAAAATTGAAAGAACGAGTATACGTTTTTTACGTGCCTATTGCATATGAATCCACAAGCAAGATTAGGTTCACTTCTAACACATAATTGTGAAAAAATCCTGATAACCACTGAAATTCATGATCTGAATCTATACAATCAACATTATATAAATTGAAAGGTCATACGAAGCGCCTGCTTGATTCACTTTTGCAGGGTTCACCCTTTCGACATCTGATCCCTATTTCATTTTGATACTCTAAGTATTAAGGCAGGAATTTCTTCATTTATGAACGCACATGCCAGTTTTGATTTTCTTCGCTCTCAGGTTATTCAGTCGTTAGATATTGAAGTGTTTGAGTACAAACACCGTAAAACAGGGGCTTTGCACTACCATATTGCGGCGAATCGTGATGAAAACGTTTTTTTGGTCGCGTTCAGAACCGTTCCCGAAGATTCAAGAGGGGTAGCGCACATACTGGAGCACACCGCTTTATGTGGCAGTGAACGTTTTCCTGTTCGTGATCCTTTCTTCATGATGACGCGCCGTTCACTTAATACCTTTATGAACGCCTTTACCAGCAGCGATTGGACGGCCTATCCGTTTGCAAGCCAGAATCGCAAAGACTTTTTTAACCTGCTTGATGTCTATCTGGATGCGACCTTCTTTTCACGTTTAGACCCTTTGGATTTTGCGCAAGAAGGGCACCGAGTTGAGTTCGAGAAAGCCGATGATCCAAGCACGCCGTTGGTCTACAAAGGCGTTGTATTTAATGAAATGAAGGGAGCCATGAGCTCGCCGTCATCTGTTTTGTGGCAGACTCTGACGCGTTACCTGTTCCCTGAGACGACCTACCACCATAACTCAGGGGGGGAGCCTGCGTGTATCCCTGATCTGACTTACGAGCAACTGCTCGATTTTTATAAAAGCCATTACCACCCGACCAATGCTGTCTTCATGACGTTCGGTGATATTCCTGTCGAGGTTTTGCAGGAAAAAATGCACGAACAGGCGCTGAATCGTTTTGAAGCCAGCCCAATCACCCTAAGTGTCCCTGATGAAAAACGCTATTTTTCACCTGTCAGGGTTGAAGAGGCATATGCCTGCGATGAGGCCGATTTATCAGAGCATACACATCATGTTTTGGGATGGCTGCTGCCTAAATCCATTGATACAGAGGCGTTGATGGAAGCTCACCTCTTGTCACGAGTTCTGCTCGATAACTCAAGCTCACCATTACGGGCAGCTCTAGAGTCGAGTGGATTGGGGTCGGGTCCTTCGCCACTCTGTGGCCTTGAAGACTCCAATCGTGAAATGAGCTTCATGTGCGGTATAGAGGGCAGCGAGGTTGATAAAGCATCAGAGTTTGAAACTCTGGTTTTGGATACTCTGCAAGGTGTTGTCGACGAAGGTGTCGACTTGCGTATGGTCGAGGCGCAATTGCACCAGCTTGAGTTAAGTCAGCGTGAAATTACCGGTGATGGTTACCCCTTCGGCTTGCAGTTAATTTTAGCAGGTTTGTCATCCGCGATTCATCGTGGCGATCCGCTTGCGGCGATTAATATTGATCCGATCCTGGAAATGCTAAGGAATAAAATCCAAGATCCCCAGTATATCCCTTCGCTGATCAAGCGCTGGTTGTTGGATAATCCCCATCGCGTGCGCGTCACCTTGCGTCCAGATGATCAAATCAGCCGCTTAAAGGATGCTGCCGAGAAAGAAGCACTTGCACTCAAAAAATCGCAACTAACGCCCGATGAAATTCAAGCGGTCATTGATCAAGCGCATGCCTTAGAGGCACGCCAACAGCAGGTGGACGATGATTCGGTTTTGCCCTGTGTAACGCTTGATGATGTCCCGCTGGATTTGAAATTGCCGGAGTCGCAAGCATTGCCTTTATCCCAGCTGGATGCCACTTGGTACAGTGCGGGGACCAATGGCTTGATTTATCAGCAAGCGATTATCGATTTACCCTTGCTTACGGATGATGAACTGGCATTGCTACCCTTATACTCACACTGTTTGACCGAACTGGGTCGTGGTGAGCTCGACTATCGTGCAAATCAAGCCTTGCAAAGTGAAGTGGCAGGGAGCTTTTCGGCACACGTTAGTATTCGTGGTTTGCCAGACAACGAGCAAGACGTGAAGGCCTTTTTGGTAATGTCTGGTAAAGCTTTACAAGTCAAGCAGCAAGAACTGTTAAGCTTAATGCAAGACACGCTCGCCAATGCACGTTTTGATGAATTGCCCAGGATTCGTGAAATCGTCGCACAGCAGCGCACGCGTCGCGAACAGTCCATTACTGGAAGAGGTCACAGTTACGCGATGATGGCAGCTTGCGCCGGAATGAGCCCTGCTGCGCGCTTGGCACATTTGAACAGCGGTCTTGCCAGCATCCAATCTGTTAAAGCCTTGGATAAGCGTCTAGACGATGACACTGAGTTGGCCGCTCTAGGAACGGCTCTGCAACAGCTGCATGCTAAAATAGCTCTGGCTCCAAGACGTTTCCTATTGGTGGCGGAAGACGATCATTTGGCAGCGGTTCAAAACAGTCTGCAAGCCATATGGGCAGATGTGCCCAGCACAAATGACTTTACCCCCTTCGGATTGCCAGCAACGCGCTCGTCGGTTAAGCAGTTGTGGCTCACCAGTACCCAGGTTAACTTCTGTGCCATGGCGTTTCCAACGGTGACGGGACAGCATCCCGATGCCGCTGCACTAAGCGTCTTAGGTGATTTTTTACGCAATGGCTATTTACACAGAGCCATTCGCGAAAAAGGCGGCGCCTACGGTGCCGGTGCCGGGCAAGACAATGGTGATGCGGTCTTCCGTTTCTTTTCATACCGTGACCCGCGCATTGAGGGAACACTGGATGACTTTATGAAAGCGCGAGACTGGCTGCTCAAAGAAGAGCATGACCCTAAAAAACTAGAAGAGGCAATTTTGGGTGTGATTAGCTCAATCGACAAACCGGGTTCACCCGCGGGCGAGGCGAAGCAAGCCTATCACGCCAGTTTGTTTGGGCGTACACCTGAGCTTCGTCGAGAATTCCGTAAGCGCATACTTGAGGTAACGCTTGAGGATCTTAAGCGCGTTGCAGGTGAATGGCTGAATCTTGATCATGCCAGTATCGCCGTTGTTACCAACCTCAAAAATTCAGAATCACTTTCTGAGAGCTTTGAGCGCATCGAAATTTAGCATTGGAAGTGTGAATTGAGTCCTCTTGCCATGGGTGCAGCATTAATTGTTGCATCCGAAATTTTTCTGGTCACCAGTGGTATTTTCGTTCGTCAGCTGGGCGACGGTTTGCCGCTGGAAGTCGTTGTCTTAATGCGCAACTTGCTGGGCTTGATCTGGCTAATGCCCTGGATTTTGCGAAGAGGGCGAAAAGAACTGCCAACCTCGCGTTTGCATTTGCATTTTATGCGCTCACTGATTGGGGTGAGCGCGATGACATGCCTGTTTTACGCTTGGACGCATTTGCCCTTAGCACAGGCCGCTATGCTGAAGCAAATGGCACCCTTTTTTGTGCCGATTATTGCGTTGTGGTGGCTTAAAGAGTCAATTGATCCAGCCCTAAAATGGGCGATTATCGTCGGATTTGCAGGGGTTGGATTTATCCTTCAGCCTGATGAAGGGGTGATTAACCATGCTGTGTTGGTGGGGCTGCTTGCGGCGGTACTTGGTGCGATGGCCAAGGTATCGGTTAGAACCATGCGCAGCAGCGAATCGCCACAGAAAATTGTGTTTTACTTTGCTTTTTTCGGAAGCCTGTTAGCGGCAGTACCAGCTGCATTGAACTGGGTCACGCCAACACCGGTTCAGTGGATGTGGTTGGTGGGTTTGGCGGCAAGCTCTACGATTGCACAACTCTTGCTGAGCAGAGCCTATGGCATGGCTCCGGCCGGACAATTAGGCCCTTTTACCTATTCATCTGTGATTTTTGCAGCATTGATGGGTTGGTTATTATGGGGAGAGCAACTCAATATCTACACCTTTGCGGGCATTACTCTGGTGTGTATAGCTGGGTTTATGACCTTGCGGAAAGGGCGTCCCGCCTCATAAGAGGGGACGCCGTTATGTTATCAGCGACGGGTCAGTGAATAGACTTTCTCGGTCACGTATCGCTCTTTTACCCATGCGCGATCAAAGGCGCCTTTCAGCTGAATATCAAAGTGCTCGGCAAAGAGTTGATGAACTTCGGCCTCATTGACGGAAAAGGGTGGGCCTTTTAACACTCCGTCCTTGTACTCCATTGCGATTAACATAATATGCGCGCCGGGTTTGAGGAGTTGGCTCATGTGGTTTGCATACTTCACTCGCATCTCTGGAGGGAAAGCAATGAGGGCCGCACGGTCGTACACGGCATTAATTCCGTCAAGATCTTCTGCTTGTAGATGAAAAAAATCACCCGCTAAAAGTCTTAAGCGATCCGCTTTAAACTCCACAAAGCGCTCTGTGCGTTCTTTGGCAGGCACAATGTCATTTTCAAAAAAGAATGCATCTAAGGCAACCTCGAATAACTCGATTCCTAATACATCGTGTCCTTGCTCGCGCAACCATAGCATGTCTAAGCTTTTGCCACACAAGGGCACAAACACTGGCGCATTGTCCGATAGGCCGAGTTCATTCCAGTGTTGGCTTAAATAGGTGTTAATTTCGGTTTGATGAAAGCCTATCTGGTTTAGCTCCCAGCGGTCTTTCCAAAACTGATGCTCCAAGTCTAGACTCCTTTTTATTATCGATTGTTAATATAGCAGCTATCATAGCCTAGTTTTGGATGAGATTCAGGTCTTTAGCTTTTTCCATAAGGCATTCACGATGGGTTTGTTCACTAAGGTGCAGCGATAAAGGCGTACCTCCAGCGGTGTTTGCCATTCTTCACCTTCGCACGCAACCAAACGTCCCTCCGCCAGTTCACGTTCTATGCAGAGCTTTGGCATCCAGGCAATGCCATGCCCTTGCAAGGCCATGCCTTTCAAGCCTTCGGCCATCGCTGTTTCGTACACTGTTTTTAAGCGTAAACGAATCGGGTGATGTTTGAGCAGCAGTCGCACTGTTCTGCCTAAAAATGCACCTGATGTATAGGACAGAAAAGGAATCGGTTCATCAGAAGGGCTGTTTAGGCTATACATTGGCTGTCCGTCGAGATCGGGTTTGCACACGGGGATCATGGACGTATCGAGTAGATGTATCGATGGAAAGATGACGGGGTCTAATTGCAAGGTTGCATAGGAATCATAGTAGACCTGCATCATATCGCATTGACCATCCCGCAGGGCATGCACTGCATCTTCAACGTTCATTGCGACTAAGCGAATAGAAATTTCATCCGTCAGCTTGCCTAGTGAGTTCAACCAGTCGGGGAAAAACGTGAAGGCAAGTGAGTGGGCCGCTGCAACCTCTAGGATATCCTGCTGATGTGGGGAAAGGCCTCGAAGTCGGGTGATAGTTTCGTGCAATTGACTGACGATGCTGCGCGCGCTGATTAAAAATAACTGCCCCTCAGCCGTCAAATTAATCGGGGTTCGGGTGCGATCCACCAGTTGCACACCCACAGCCTCTTCTAATGATTTGATTCGACGACTAAACGCCGGTTGCGTTACATGGCGCTTTTCCGCGGCTTTAGAAAAGCTTTGTGTCGACGCCAAGGCTAAAAAATCTTCAAGCCAGCGTGTTTCAAAATCCATAGCTTAGGCTCCACATTATGCATTTATTGCATAATATATCTGATAATAGCATTGGATTGTAGTGCTGTAATTGTACGAAAATGCGCATGCAGTCAGTTGTCGCACTGATTTATACCATCCATATTGAGAGCCATCATGATTATAGATATTCCGCGTCAGGACGAAATTCTTCAAAAACCACACCGTATTGAAAAAGATTTGTTGGGCTATTTGGCAGTTCCAGAAGAAGCGTACTATGGGGTTCAGACGCAACGCGCATTAGAGAATTTTGTGCTTACGGGTGTTCCTTTAGCGCATTTTCCAAAGTTGATTGTAGGCTTGGCAATGGTTAAAAAAGCCGCTGCGTCCGCTAACTTTGACACAGGCCATTTGGAAGCTAAACATTTAGAGGCTATCCATTATGCGTGCGACTGCCTGATCAATGGTCAATATCATGACCAGTTTGTTGTTGATATGATTCAGGGTGGTGCGGGCACATCAACCAATATGAATGCGAACGAAGTTATTGCCAATATTGGTCTGGAATACCTTGGCTATGCAAAAGGTGCATATGAGCATTTGCACCCGAACAATCATGTCAATATGTCTCAATCAACCAATGATGCTTACCCAACGGCTATCCGCGTTGGCTTGCAGTTATCGCACGCCGAGTTGGTCGACAGTTTGGCTCTGTTGCAAGGCGCCTTTGCGAGCAAGCGTGACGAGTTTCATGACGTTATTAAAATGGGGCGTACTCAGTTGCAAGACGCAGTGCCCATGACATTGGGGCAAGAGTTTGGTGCGTATGCTACCACCTTGGGGGAAGATATTGAACGCATCGCTGGCATGTATGATTTGCTGCGTGAAGTAAACCTGGGAGGAACGGCGATTGGTACGGGCATCAACGCTGATCCTCAATACGCCAACTTAGCCGTCGCGCACTTGTCCAATGTGTGTGGACACCCTATGCGCTTGGCTGCAGATTTAATTGAAGCGACATCTGACATGGGTGCATTTGTTTTGTTCTCTGGGATGACGAAGCGCTTGGCGATCAAGCTTTCAAAAATCTGCAACGACCTTCGTTTGTTGTCCAGTGGACCAAGAACGGGCTTTAACGAAATCAACCTGCCAGCACAACAGCCAGGCTCGTCGATCATGCCAGGCAAGGTAAACCCTGTAATACCTGAAGCTGTTAACCAAGTTGCGTATCAGGTTGTGGGCAATGATATGGCCATCACCATGGCGGCTGAAAACGGCCAATTGCAGTTGAACGTAATGGAGCCATTGATCGCCTATAAGATTTTAGAGTCTATGCGCTTGCTGCGACGTGCGATGGATATGCTTCGTGAACGTTGTGTTGTTGGCATTACCGCGAATCGTGAGCGTTGCCTTGAGCTGGTTAACCAGTCCATTGGCTTGATTACCGCACTAAACCCTTACATCGGTTATGACAACGCCACGCGCATTGCACGTACAGCGCTTGAAACTGGCAAGGGTGTTCTGGAGCTGGTAAGAGAGGAAGGCTTGATTGACGATGCGCTTTTACAAGAGATTCTTAAGCCTGAGAATATGGTTAATCCAAGACCTATAGTGATCTGAATTCACGTGTAATGCTTTTGGTTGAAACTGCAGCCTTCAACGAAAAGTCCCCTATTAGCCGAGCATCAGGCTAATAGGGGGAGTGCATCAGTGTTTTTGTTTAAACCGATTCACCAGTTCATGAAGTTGTTCGGCTACTTTCCTTGAGTGTTTGATGCTATCAGCACTACTTTCAGTCCTCGATAAGCTCCGATCAGCTAAAGTATTGATATTCTCAACCTGCCCATTGACCTCCTGAGATACAATGGCTTGTTGTTCAACTGCAGAGGCCATTTGTTCAGCCATGTTAGAGATTTGATTAACCGATTCGGCTATTTCATTTAGCATTCCCTCTGTTTCAACAACGCGTTGCAATCCTTCCTCAGCCTTTTCAACACCGAGGTTTGCAATTTGCACTGAGTGATTCGTGTTTGTTAAGAGCTCATCGATTATCATTCTGATGCTTTGTGCAGACTCTCGTGTATTGGTAGCTAATACGCGAACTTCATCTGCGACAACAGAAAACCCTCTGCCATGGTCTCCAGCTCTAGCAGCTTCTATCGCTGCATTAAGGGCCAAGAGATTGGTTTGATCCGATATTTTTTCAATGGTTTCAGCAGCAGCCGCAATTTTATGACTCTGCACTGATAGGGTGTCGACGGCTTGCCCAATTGAAGTGACTGTATTTTTTAGATCTACTATTGAATTTCGAGTAATTTGTGAAGACTGACTTCCATCCATGGCAAGTTGCTGAGCACTGGTTGCGCAACTTGCAGTGCTTTGTACCTTTTCAGAAATTTCATTAATGGCCAATGACATTTCATGCATTGAGGTGGCCACAATCGAAATCTGCTCAGATTGTGTTTTGATTTCTTGATACGCTGTCTCGGATAGATTAAGACCCACATTTGTTTGTTGCGAGACCTCACTTGATGCGTCTTGTATCCGGACTAAAACTGCATCAAGATGGGCTTTAAGACTCATGACGCCAACCAACGCTAAACCAATAGAGCCATGCTTGTCTGTATATGTTTCAGCTGCGAGAGGGTGCATAAAGAATCCGCTAAGCTCTTCCTTAATCAATTTAAGGTCTCGGGAGAACTGCAGATACTGCAATCCGCCAAACGCCAAGACAGCTATTGATAGCCACAATGAGCTCGCCAAAAGGGTGTGATAACGTCCTAATAGAAAGGCGGGGAGTATTAGCACGCTTGCAAATATAAAATGGACTAAATACTTGGGTATCGATATTCTTTTTTTGTTCTGCTTGAGACGCTTATAGAGTTTTTCAGCTCTTGCAACATCACTGGCCGAAGGCGATGAACGAACGGACTCATAACCAACAATCTCACCATTTTCGGTAATGGGTGTTACATATGCGCTGACCCAGTAATGATCCCCATTTTTACACCTGTTTTTTACAATACCCATCCAAGGGCGTCCAGATTTCAGATGTGACCACATGATGTTGAATGCCTCTTCAGGCATGTCAGGATGTCGAACAATATTATGATTCTTGCCAATAAGTTCCGAGCGGGAGTAACCGCTGATCTTTTCGAAGGCATCATTACAATGTGTGATGACCCCTTTCAAGTCAGTTGAAGAAATGAGTTTGTCAGAGGAGTCAAATTTTTGTTCTTTCTGTGTAACTGGGCCATTGTCTTTCATGCTGTCTATGCGAGAGCCTATTCTATAAGATGGTGCATTCCCAACCTATTCGGATCTCGCTCCTCCTTTTTGCTTCGATCATATTAGTAACTCATTATATAAAAATAGTATATCAGAGTGAATTTGGAAAATCTGGAAATAGATACAAAGTAACAAGATACCTTTCAAAACTAACACTTGAGCAGGTTGCTAAAGCCGACTCCACTCAATTTATCGATAATAACGTTGTAGATGTGTGTACTAGTCAACTTATCAACGGACACATTTTTTAGCTCATTTTCATAATCCACAGGCCTTTTTTGCCGTTGGCAGTGTGTAACCTTTCCAGATTATAATAGTACATATATTCAGTGAGACCTTTTCCCGTATGCTCATGGTTTGGCTGTGGGATTTTAAAGAGCTGGTGCAGAATAAGACTATCCCAGCCAGCGGAGCTTTTAATGAAGATCAGCCACCTCGATCATTTAGTACTCACGGTTGCCGACATTCCAACAACGGTCAGTTTTTATGAAAAAGTGTTGGGTATGAAAGCTGTTAGCTTTGGGGAAGGACGAGTTGCCCTAAAGTTTGGAAATCAGAAGATCAACCTTCATCAGCTCGGCAATGAGTTTGAACCTAAAGCACAAAATGTTAGAACGGGAAGTGCCGACCTGTGCTTCATTACTGACACCGAGTTTTTTGAAGCAATGGAGCATGTAAGGAATCAAGGTGTGACGATCACGGAGGGGCCTGTAAAGCGTACAGGTGCGAAAGGTTCAATCACGTCATTTTATTTCAGAGATCCCGATGGAAATCTTATTGAGGTCTCAACCTACTCGAACATACAAGACCTATAAGTATAGGTGCCGTTAAATCGTCAGCAACATGACGAGCATAAGATGTTTACAAGCCTTTGCGGCCGTAGTTTACATAAGGATCATGATGAATGATGGTTACAGAAACAGAAAGAGTGCTGATTAGAGAGCTTGAAAACAGTGATACGCCAGCGCTCAGCAAGATACTTGGTGATCCATCAGTGATGGAGTTCTCGAGCAAGGGTGTATTGACAGAAGCGGATACTGCAAAGTTCATCGAAGGCTGTCGAAGTTCATATCAAGAGCAGGGGTATGGCCAGTGGGCCTTAATCGATAAGCAATCGGGGGCTCTTATTGGATTCTGTGGTTTAAGTAATGCAACTGTGGATGGGGGCGAAGTAGTGGAAGTCGCATACCGCCTCGCTCAGGCCGAATGGGGTAAGGGCTTAGCTTCGGAAGCTGCGAGAAAGGTTCTTGAGTACGGCTTCGCTAAATGTAATGTCGAGTCAATCGTGGGAATCGTCTCACTTCGTCACGTTGCATCTATCAGAGTGCTTGAGAAGATCGGATTTCAAGCATTTTCTGAAACGCAATATGGCGGATGGGATGTGCGTGTGTATCGGATGGCCTTTTAAATGAGAAGCGCGCTCAGGTCCAAAATTGTCGAAATCTGCAACAAAAAGATAGCGTCTAAAGGCGATTCGGTAGGTGTCTCTTTCTATGCATTCTTTGCCAATAAGAATGTTGATCCGGAGCTGTTAATGGAGGCTGCGACTTGGTGGATTCAGACGCACGAGCTCGATCAAAATTAAAGGGATGTTAGAGCGTGGGCTTTGATTATAGATATATTGACAGAATCGGCTCCCAGAATCCTTAAACAAACGGATCCGAGGAGCCTCATCACTAGTTCTGTTCTGGCTCATATCCCAAGTTAGGCGACAGCCAGCGTTCAGCTTCATCCATCGTCCAGGCTTTGCGTTTGGCATAGCTTTCAACCTGATCTTCGCTGATTTTGGCGACACCAAAGTATTGCGATTCTGGATGGCTGAAGTACCAGCCGCTGACGGCTGCGGTGGGCAGCATGGCAAAGCTATCGGTCAGGGTGATGCCTGTTGTTGATTCCACATCCAGCAGTTGCCAGAGTAGGCCTTTTTCTGTGTGCTCGGGGCAGGCAGGGTAACCAGGAGCCGGACGAATGCCTTGATATTTCTCTTTTATGAGCGCTTCATTATCGAGCGCTTCGTCAGCCGCATATCCCCAAAACTCTTTGCGAACCCGTTCATGTAGATGCTCAGCGAAGGCTTCGGCTAGACGATCGGCTAACACTTTTACCATGATGCTGTTGTAGATGTCTTGTCGAGACTCGAATTCCTCAACCCATTCATCAACACCAAACCCTGTCGAGACGGCAAAGGCACCAACCCAGTCTTCCTTTCCTGTGTTTTTGGGCGCAACAAAGTCGGCAAGACACATGTTGGCTTTGCCTTCCATTTTTTGCGTTTGTTGGCGTAAGTGATGAAGGCGCATGCGACAATGTTCGCGACTCTCATCGGTATAGAGTTCTATATCGTCATGATTGACACTATTAGCCGGGAAGAGGCCAAGCACAGCGCGCGCTTGCAGGCGCTTGTTGTCGATGATGTCGGTTAGCATGGCTTGTGCATCTTCATAGAGTTTGCGGGCTTCTTCACCCACAATCTCATCATCGAGGATTCGTGGAAAACGCCCAGCGAGCTCCCATGACTGAAAGAAAGGCGTCCAGTCGATATAGTCACGAAGCCTGTTGAGATCGTAGTCCTCAAACACGTGGATGCCCGGTTGTATCGGTTGAGGAGGGGTGTAAGCGTCCCAATCTATTTTGTGCTGGTTTGCACGTGCGGCTTCGAGTGTCACTCGGCGTGAGTCTTTTTGACGCTCGGCATGACGTTCACGCACCGCTTGATATTCATCACGTATCTCTTTGATAAACTGATCTCTTTTCTCAGATGATAATAGAGAAGAGGCAACGCCAACCGAGCGTGAGGCATTGGTGACATGCACAACCTGATTGTTTTTGTACCCTGGCTCAATTTTAACCGCAGTGTGCGCTTTTGAGGTTGTTGCACCGCCGATCATTAAAGGAATAGTGAAGCCTTGGCGCTGCATTTCTTTGGCGACGTGTACCATCTCATCCAAAGAGGGTGTGATTAAGCCGGATAAGCCAATAATGTCGGCATTGTGCTCTTTGGCTGTTTTCAAAATGGTTTCACATGAGACCATAACACCCAGATCAATGACCTCAAAGTTGTTGCATTGCAAGACAACACCCACAATATTCTTACCAATATCGTGAACATCGCCTTTAACGGTGGCCATCACCACTTTGCCTGCCGAGGTGCTGGCATTATCGGCCTTGGCTGCTTCAATAAAAGGCATGAGATAAGCGACGGCTTTCTTCATCACTCGAGCCGATTTTACTACCTGAGGTAAGAACATCTTGCCCGCACCGAAAAGGTCACCGACCACGCCCATGCCATCCATCAACGGCCCTTCAATCACTTGAATGGGTCGCTCAAACAATTGTCGGCACTCTTCAACGTCTTCGTCAATGAAGTCAGTGACCCCTTTGACCAAGGCATGCTCTAAGCGCTTTTCAACGGAGTAGCTTCGCCATTCAGCATCTTGAACGGCTGCGACGGTGCCATCGCCACGATATTTTTCAGCCAGTTCCAGCATGCGCTCTGTTGCGTCGTCGCGCCGATTAAGAACGATGTCCTCAACATGCTCTCTTAATTCGTTGGGAAGGTCGTCGTAGATTGCGAGTTGGCCAGCATTGACGATGCCCATATCCATGCCTTGCTTGATGGCATGGTAAAGAAAGACACAGTGAATGGCTTCACGTACTTTGTCATTGCCACGGAAGGAGAAGGACACGTTAGAGACCCCCCCCGAAATTTGTGCATAGGGGAGGTTCTTTTTGATCCAGCCCGTGGCTTCGATGAAGTCAACGGCATAGTTGTTGTGCTCTTCAATCCCTGTGGCGATTGCAAAGATATTGGGGTCAAAAATGATGTCTTCCGGTGGGAAGCCAACCTTTTCGGTCAATACCTTGTAGGAGCGTTCACAGATCTCAATTTTACGCGCGTAGGTGTCCGCTTGGCCTGTTTCATCAAAGGCCATTACCACGACGGCGGCACCGTAACGTCGAATTTTTTTCGCTTGCTCAATAAAGTTCTCTTCACCTTCTTTAAGGCTGATTGAGTTAACGATGCCTTTGCCCTGAATGCGCTTGAGCCCTTGCTCCAATATTTCCCATTTGGACGAATCCAGCATGATCGGCACGCGGGAAATGTCCGGCTCAGAGGCAATCAGATTCAAGAAGCGGATCATCGCTGCTTCCGCATCGAGCATCCCTTCGTCCATGTTGATGTCGATGATTTGAGCGCCGGCTTCAACTTGTTGGCGCGCAACTTCTAAAGCGGTTTCATAGTCACCTTCTTTGACCAAGCGACGAAAGCGAGCAGACCCAGTGACGTTGGTGCGTTCACCTACGTTGACAAAGAGGGTTTCAGCGCCAAGATTGAGCGGCTCTAGGCCTGCAAGACGACATTCAACGGTGATGTCTGGCAACTGGCGAGGAGGGTGGGCTTCGATTGCCTCACGTATCACACGAATATGGTCCGGAGTGGTGCCGCAGCATCCGCCCACAATGTTCACAAAACCCGACTCAGCCCATTCTTTGATTTCGACGGCCATTTGCTCTGGGGTTTCATCATACTCGCCAAAGGCGTTTGGAAGACCCGCGTTCGGGTGAACCGAGACATAGGTCTCAGAGATGCGAGACAGCTCTTCAACGTATTGGCGTAACTCCTTCGGGCCGAGTGCGCAGTTCAGACCGACACTGATGGGGCGAGCGTGGCGAACCGAGTTCCAGAAGGCTTCTGTGGTTTGACCTGAAAGGGTACGCCCAGATGCATCAGTAATGGTGCCTGAAATCATAACGGGCAAACGAAGGTGATGGGTATCGAAGTAATCTTCAACGGCATAGATAGCCGCTTTGGCATTCAGGGTATCGAAAATGGTTTCAATTAACAGGATGTCGGATCCGCCTTTGATGAGGGCATCGATGGATTCGGTATAGGCTTCGACCAGTTCATCAAAAGATACATTTCGATAGCCAGGGTCATTCACATCAGGCGAAATGGAGGCTGTACGGTTAGTTGGGCCAAGAACGCCCGCAACGTATCTCGGTCTATCGGGTGTTTGTTGTGTGACAGCATCGCAGGCCTCACGTGCCAGACGCGCGGCCGCAAAATTGATTTCACGACTGAGCGATTCCATCTCGTAGTCTGCCATGGCAATCACAGTGGCATTAAATGTATTGGTTTCGATAATGTCTGCACCCGCCAGCAGATAGTCGGTATGAATTCGACGAATTAAATCCGGCTGAGACAGAACCAATAAGTCATTGTTTCCTTTGACGTCGACATGCCAATCTTTAAAGCGCTCTCCCCGATAGTCCTCTTCTTGCAGTTTTTCATTCTGGATCATTGTCCCCATGCCGCCATCAAGAATCATGATGCGCTGATTCAGGGTGTGTTCTAGAGAGGTAAATACTGCTGATTTGCTCACGTTTGCTATGCCTTTGAAGATTAACCTTTACTTAGCCGCATTATACCTCAGACAGTAGGGTGATTTGTTGAACCTGATTCATGTTGTCTTGAAAAAAACTGATCTTAAAGCCTTGGTAGAGATGAGCGGGGTTAGGATGTCGATCCTATAAGGATAATGATTGTCGACACATTGAAAAATACAGACTGAAATTAAATTAGTATTGTCTTTTTAATTAAGTGTATGAATATTCTAGTATTAATTGAATTTGTGACGTTTTACTAGCCTTTTGTCTTAGTTAAAGTATGGATAAGTTTGGTTAAAGTAGCGCTTCTAGCAGGGCTAACTGTCTACAATTATAAAAAAGCCCTAATTACGAGTTATACAAACCAATAAAAAGGGCCCGCTTTATGTCCTATCATGCTGAATACACAAAGTCTGTTGAACAACCGGAAACGTTTTGGGCGGAAAAAGCTGCCGATTTACCTTGGTACAAGCAGCCTGAGCAGATTCTGTCTAAAGATGAAAACGGAATGCTCCGATGGTTCGCAGATGGCGAAATGAACACGGCTTACATGGCCTTGGATTATCATGTTGAACAAGGGCGGGGCGATCAAACCGCTGTTATTTTTGACTCCCCGGTGACCGACACCAAGCAAATGTTCACCTACACGCAAATGCGCGATCAGGTCGCACTGTTTGCGGGTGTTCTAAAGGCTCAAGGGGTGTCGAAAGGTGACCGTGTCGTTATTTATATGCCCATGATTCCAGAAGCCCTAGTGGCCATGTTAGCCGTTGCACGCTTAGGTGCGGTTCATTCAGTGGTATTTGGCGGATTTGCACCGCATGAGCTGGCGGTTCGCATCGAAGATGCGGAGCCAAAAGTGGTGGTGTCAGCTTCGTGCGGTGTTGAGGTTAAAAAAGTCATTGAGTACAAGCCGATGCTTGATGAGGCTCTGCGCCTTTCTGCACACAAGCCCGCTTGCTGTATTGTTTTGCAGCGCCCACAAGCGCTGGCAGCGTTGTTGCCTGAGCAAGATATCGATTGGCAAGAGGCTATGGCAAACGCTGAGCCTGCTGATTGCGTGCCCGTTAAAGGGACCGATCCCTTATACGTGCTCTATACCTCGGGCACCACTGGCAAGCCAAAAGGCGTGCAAAGGGACAATGGCGGGCATGCTGTTGCGCTGAAGTATTCAATGAAAGCGGTGTACGACATGAATCCGGGTGAGGTCTTCTGGGCCGCATCTGATGTCGGCTGGGTTGTGGGTCATTCGTATATTGTATATGCGCCTTTATTGGCTGGCTGCACGACGCTCGTGTATGAAGGTAAACCGGTTCGCACACCGGATGCGGGTGCCTTTTGGCGTGTGTGTGCCGAATACAAGGTAAAAGCCTTGTTTGCGGCGCCGACAGCATTCCGCGCCATCAAAAAAGAAGATCCCGAAGCCTTGCTCTTCAAGTCGTATGACACATCCGCATTGAAAACCATTTTCATGGCAGGCGAGCGTTTAGATCCGCCGACCTATGATTGGACAGTGGAAAAAACAGGCAAGCCAGTTGTCGATCACTGGTGGCAAACCGAAACAGGTTGGGCCATTTGCGGCAACCTGATGGGCATTGAACCCAAGCCCACTAAGCCAGGCTCTTCGACCTTACCGATTCCTGGTTATAACATCCAAATTCTAGATACCGAGGGAAATGAGTTGCCACGAGGGCAGCAGGGTTCAATCGCCATCAAGCTGCCATTGCCACCGAGCTGTCTGGCAACTGTCTGGGGTGACTTTGAGCGCTTCAGAACTGGGTACCTTGCTGAAGCGCCGGGGTACTATACAACGGGTGACGGTGGCTACATGGATGAAGAGGGCTATGTCTTCATCATGGGACGCACAGATGATGTGATCAATGTTGCGGGTCATCGCTTATCCACGGGTGAAATGGAAGAGATTGTTGCGGCACACCCTGCGGTTGCAGAATGCGCTGTCATCGGCATTAATGATCCTCTTAAAGGGCAGGCGCCAATCGGACTGGTCTTGTTGAAAGATGGCATCGAAGTGGATGAAGCCACATTAGAGAAAGAGCTGATAGCAATGGTCCGTAAAGAGATTGGACCGATTGCATGCTTTAACCGTGCGCTTGTTGTTCAGCGCTTACCTAAAACGCGCTCCGGTAAAATACTGCGTAAATTGTTGCGCAATATTGCCGATGGAAAAGAATACTCCATTCCATCAACGATTGACGATCCAACAAGCTTGTCCGAAATAGAAGGCATCATGATGGAGCATGGTATGCTTAATAAAGCATAATCATCAGCTTATCTTCCAAAATAAAGGCAGTTTTACTGCCTTTATTGCTATGGAGTTATGGAAAACTTTAGCTAAACTATGCGATGCTATAGTATTGATATTCATTTAAGCTAAGACCATTTGCATTTCTGTAGCAGGGAGGTTCACTATTCTAGTTCTTAATAGGCTTCGAAAGCTGCAGCCCATCGCCATCGCCGCACTCATTTCCAGCTCAATGTGTCTATCGGCGTCAGAACTGACGTTAAGAGTTGAAGGTGTCCCTGATAATATTGCTGATAATGTCCGTGGTTTTTTGAGTATTCAATCACTTGAAAACCAAGAAGTCACCAGCGTCAGTCGTTTGATGTATTTGCATAGGCGCGCAGAGGATGAAATACGCCAAGCATTAGAACCCTTTGGCTATTACAATCCTGAACTTGATCTCGCCTTACAAAGTCAGGAGGGGGGTTGGCGAGCGGTGTATCAAATTACGCCAGGCCCCCAAACGCAAATTAGCCGTGTGACCGTGCAAATTCTAGGTGAAGGCGAGCAAGACCCTGAGTTTATCGCACTATTGGCATCCAATCCGCTCAAAATGGGTGAGGCTTTATATCACCCCACGTATGAAAGCTTTAAAAGTCAAATTCAATCATTGGCAGCGGAAAGAGGCTATTATCTAGGTCGCTTCACAGAACAACGCATACGGGTCGATCGTGAACGTAATCGAGCTGAAATTACCTTAACCTTTAACACAGGGCAGCGCACGCGTATTAGTGAGTTGCGTTTTTCCGAGAATCCCATCAAAGAGCGCTTGCTAAGACGCTACCCGAGGTTTGAGGAAGGCGATTACCTAGAAGTGGTGAAATTGATTGACCTGCAAGGCGCTTTGATTGACAGCGATTACTTTGCAGATGTTGAAGTGCGTCCTGTTATGGAGGAGTTTACCGAAGGCTCCGTTCCTGTCGAAGTGAATCTAACCCCACGCCCTCGCTCTCTGTATCAGGCAGGTTTTGGCTTTGGGACCGATACGGGTGCACGTATGCAGCTTGGTTTAAATCGTCGCTATGTGAATTCATCAGGGCACAAGATTGATGCGCGCATGCGCTTGTCTGAAATTCGCAACGACATAACCGCTGGCTATATTATCCCTGGGCGCAATCCGCGTTTTGACCAGTTTGGTCTGCGGACGGGTTTTTACGATGAAAATTCTAAGACTATCGATTCCAGTCGATTCAGTTTTGGTGGTTTTTGGCAAAAACAAATCGATGAGTGGGAAGGTGTTTTATCCTTAGATTTGGAGCAAGAGCGCTTTAGTTTTGATCAAGACACCACACAAACGCGATTATTAATTCCCCGTCTGCAAATGACAAAAACCGTTTCAGATAACCGCTTCAACACTCAGAAAGGATATCGAATTTCGTTCGGTGTTGCGGCTGCATCTGAGGCACTGTTATCCGATGTTAGTCTGCTGCAGTTAAATGCCAGTGGAAAGCGAGTGGATTCGTTGGGTGAGCGCTGGCGGCTTTTATCAAGAGTCGAGGTGGGGACAACCTATACAGATGACTTTGATCGTGTTCCTGCCACTCTGCGTTTTTATGCAGGTGGCGACAATAGTATTCGAGGTTACGATTATCAGACGCTGGGGCCTAAAAGCCGTTCAGGGCAGGTGATCGGTGGTCAGCATTTGATTGCTGGAAGTCTGGAGGTCGATTATGAGTTTATTCCGAACTGGCGTCTTGCTGGATTTGTCGATGCAGGGAATGCATTTGATAATTTTAACGAGAAGATAAAAACATCGGCTGGTTTTGGTGTGCGATGGCAGTCACCTGTCGGCCCTGTGAGGCTAGACTTGGCTACGCCCATACAAGATTCGGGTGTTCGAATTCATTTTACGTTGGGACCTGATTTGTGAAGTTAAAGCTTTTATTAATATCGCCCTTTATTCTGATTTTATTGGTTTTTTTTAGTTTATTGGGCGTGTTTTTTTTACCCGGTGCACCGGGTTTGGCGTATAAGATAGCAAAACCCTATTTGCCGCTAGATCTGGAAATTGAATCGATTGAGGGTGCGTTTGCAGGTCCTTTACAGATTAATGGCCTCGATTTTAAAGACAACGAAACCTTAGTGTCGGTTGGGCAAATTGCGTTGGACTGGACGCCGATGTGTTTTGCACATCAACGCTTTTGTTTAGACCGTCTACGTGTCAGCGATATTAATATCGTCCTGCCGCTTTCAAGTGAAACGCCAGAGCCAGATGAAACGGCATTTGAGCTGCCGGAAATTCAATTGCCACTGGATATCTCTTTAAGCGAGATACAAATAGAGCGTCTGCATCTTCAATTAGGGGATCAGGTGTATCAGCTGGATCACGCTAGTTTGGTCTTGAACACGGATCAAAATAAAATAGCCTTGGAGACGCTGAGCATTGGACATCGCGAAAGCTTCATTAATGTTGAGGGCTGGGTTGATCTGTCTGAGCGTTTTTCTCACGATGTTTTTATCGATATTAATTTCAAACCCGAAGATCTAGAGTCGCTGTTAGGGTTGGATGTATCTGAACTAGAACTCGGTTCGCTGGTGAGCCAGATCAGTCTTGATGGCGATGCGGATGATGTGTTTGTTGGGCTATCACTGGCAACATCACATCCCGAGACAGGCCCAGCTAACATTCAATTAGAATCTAAAATTCAGCCATTTGAACAGGCGGTCAATATCACGCGTCTGTTGACGAGCGTTGGTGATGCGCCTTCAGAGTTGTTGGTGAGCGGGTCTGTGACGGACTTTGGTGACCCTCAGTTTGATATCCGTGCAAACTGGACTGGCCTTGTTTACCCGCTTGTGAATCGCGTAGAGCCGGCCTTGATTGCATCACCTTCTGGGCTTTTGACGCTTTCTGGTAACCTAAGTGAAGTGCATATTGGATTATCCACGCGCGTTTCAGGTGCCGATATCCCTGACACAGAATTGCAGTTAAATGCTAAAGGCCACACCGAAGCGTTAGAGGCATTTAATCTTGTGGCAAACACCTTAGGGGGGCGCGTCACTGTCGCAGGCCGCGCGGGTTGGATGCCTGTTCCTGTCTGGGATATAACCATACAAGCACACGAGTTGGATCCCGCCGTATTCGCCCCCGACTGGCCTGGGCAGTTGTCTCTGAACCTGTCTACTCAGGGGCAATTAAATGAGGATTCTCAGCCTTCTTTGGTGGCACGTCTTGATTCTCTAAGTGGCGAAATACGAGAGCAATCTCTCTCGGGCAGCGGTTCTTTTTCACTAGAAGGGCAACGAACGCAAATTGATAATCTCGCTGTGCGCTTAGGTGCTGCTTCAGTACAGCTTGAAGGAACCGTGGATGAGCGGCTTGCCTTAACTTTTCGTTTAAATGTTCCTGATCTTTCAGCCGTTTTACCGGATGCGTCGGGGCTGTTAAGTGTGGCGGGAGATGTCCAGGGTCCCTTATTGACGCCTGCGATTAATGCCCGTATTAATGGCAACAGTTTGGCTTTCCAAGATAACCGTGTTCGTTCGATATCAGGGGATGTCTACACCGATCTGGCGGGCAATCAGGCGTCTAACATCAAACTGCTGCTTTCTGATATCAGTGCCGCAGGAGAAGCGTTTGAGCGTCTTGAGCTGCTCGCGTCTGGATACCCTAACAATCATAACGCCGAGATAAGCCTTGTGGGCGCACCTCTGGATTTGTCATTGGCGGTGTCGGGGGCTTGGCAAAATGAGCGCTGGGAGGGGTTGCTAGGGGCTTTGTCTTTGCGTCGTGAAGAGATTGGGCGTTGGAGATTAAGCAATCCAACACCGGTTCAAGCCAGCGCGTCAGGTTTTAACCTAGGCAATGCCTGTTTGGTGCAGCAGGATGGAGAGGCACGTTTGTGCTTAGAGGCACAGCAAGCCAGCGGCGTGACTCGTGCGAACTTAGCCTTGTCCGATCTGTCTTTGTCTCTTTTAGATCCTTGGTTAGCGGGGGCATCAATTGAGTCGTCGTTGAATCTCACAGCGGATTATCGCCAGCAGGGCAGTCAAGCACCGCAAGCCAACGTGACCTTGAGCACGACAGCCGGTCGTGTGGATACGCAAGGCGAACAGCCTGATCTTTCACTTGACCCCATTCTTCTCACCGCGCAATTGATGAATGATCGTTTGACAGCACGTTTGGAAAGCGATTTTTCAGCCATGGATGGCCGTATTCTTGCGGATGTGAACATAGGGCAATTGTCGTCGCAGCAAACATTAGAAGGTAGTCTGAACATTAATATGAGCGATTTGAGCATCGTCTCTGTTTTTGTTCCGGATGTGCAGAACCTATTGGGACAGTTGATTGCCAACTTCACTTTAGGTGGAACGCTGAGTGTGCCTCTTGTGAGCGGTCAGTTTGAGTATGTAAATGGTTCGGCTGAACTGCCAGCACTGGGTATACACCTAAGTCCACTGAGTGTAAAACTGGTTTCAGAGGGCGATCAATCAGAGCAATTGAGCCTTACTGGCTTGATTGGATCTGGAAGCGGGCAGATCAATCTGGCAGGGCAGTATAATTTGCAACGTCAGACGGGCAATTTAACGCTGAAAGGCGATGGTTTCCAAGCAATTGATACTGAGGTGAGTGTTCGAATTTCACCTGATTTAAACGTCAGAATTGATGAGGAAGCCATTCGCTTAGGCGGCAGTGTCACGATTCCTTACGCTCGAATCAGCCCACCGAAGCAGCAGATGCAAAGCGTTGTCCGCGCGTCTGAGGATGTGGTGTTTACAGTGGATGAGGATGAAGGCTTAACTCAGCGTAACTTACCACTGTTGACTGACTTGTCAGTGATACTCGGTGATTCGGTTGAAGTGGATGCCTTCGGCTTTAAAGGGCGCTTGCTTGGCCGTTTACGAATCACAGATGATGCACAAACCACCACACGGGCATCAGGCTCGATTCAAGTGGAAAGTGGTGATTACAAACTCTTCGGACAGGACTTAAATATTAGCCGAGGTAGTCTTGTGTACACAGGTGGTCCAATAGATAATCCCGGTTTAGATTTACGTGTCAGCCGTTTTGTTGGCACGGTCGAGGCCGGTGCTAGAATTACTGGCACGATTCGATCACCCGAAATGACGTTATTTTCCGTGCCTGCTATGTCAGATAGCAGTATTATGTCGTATCTTGTATTAGGGCGTGGTCCTGGCGAGTCGTCCGCTTCAGAGCAGTCAATGATGATGCAAGCCGCTATGGCGCTTACGCTTCAAGGTGGAAACTCAATCACAAGCCAGCTCCAACAAGGTCTTAATTTAGATGAGTTCGGGTTTGCCAGTGATGATGCTGGAGACTCAGCATTTTTTATTGGTAAATATTTAACACCAAGGCTTTATATTCGCTATGGAATTAGCTTGTTAGAATCCATGGAAATGCTAACGTTAAGTTATCGCTTATCTTCAATGTGGCGTGTTGAAACACAAAGTAGTAACTTAGGCAGTGGCGCCGATATTTTTTATACCCGTGAGCGTTAAATATCAACATCAAACGTTCAGGTTTGATTTATAGGGAGAGTTCACCTTGTGGTTCTCCCTACGCTCGTAAAGCATGCCAGATAAAACAAATACCCTATATAACGAGGTAAGAACATCTATGTCTGACCCTGTACTTGAGTATCTCAGCGGTCTCTCTATGGAGCAACTATGTGCAGTGGAATTGCAGGTTAATACCCTTATTGAGAAACGACAACGCGAAAAAACTGAAAAGAAAAGTGAATTTAAAATACCTGCATCCCCTAGCTATAACAGCACAGAACAATTGGCTAACTCTTTAGGACTGGATATCAGTCAGTTAATGAAAGAAGTCAAAGCTTGGTCACGCTGAACTATCGTATTTAAGGCATAAAAATGAAAACATTGCTTAGCAGAAGGCGCTTTTTGAGCGCTGCCGTTGTCGCTTGCATCTCCATCGCATACCCTGTTCATACACTCGCGGCAAATCCAGCCGGTTTATCACTTGCGTCTGTCAGCGCGGTGATTGTTCCATTTGGGGTCAATCAGCCTATCTACTCCAAACATGCAGACATCCAAATGCCGATTGCAAGCTTGACTAAGCTGATGACGGCCTTAGTTGTTATGCAAAGCGGTCAGTCGTTAGATGAGCGCCTGACGTTGGTTCCCTATCGTGATAATTCAGGAAAAAACACCTACAGTCGTTTAAGAAGCGGGGCGCAAATTTCGCGTCGTAACTTGCTGCACATGGCATTAATGTCATCAGAGAACATGGCGACTTACGTATTAGCTCATTACTATCCAGGTGGTGTTGATGCCTTTGTGAGTCGAATGAATGCGACAGCTCAATCTTTAGGAATGTTCAAAACTCGCTTTGTTGATCCAAGCGGCCTTTCTCCATCAAATGTTTCGTCGGCCAATGATTTAGTAAAGCTAGCGTCTGCAACCTATCAGCATTCGGAAATCAGGCGTTTGTCCACCATTGGGCAGGCCGATATGCACTTTGTGAATCCATCACATGCTTTGTCTTACACCAATACAAATCCTCTGGTGAGAAATCCCAATTGGCAGGTGCATTTAAGTAAAACAGGCTATATTGAAGAGGCAGGACGCTGCTTGCTGATGGTTGCAAATATTAAAGGGAAGCTAACAACCTTAGTATTTTTGGATTCTCATGGCCTAAGAACCCCGATAGGTGATGCAGGTCGTGTTCGTCGTTGGCTAGAAACAGGGGAGAGTGGAGCTGTTCCTGACTCAGCTCTGGTGTATCAGAGAGAACGATTAAAGCGACTATCAGTGATATAATCTGAACCTATACGATCAGTGATTTCAATCCAGTTACCTAGTGGGCATCTTATGCAAACTGAAAAAAATAATTATTGCATTGCATTGCATGCTGTTTGGAATCGCCAACTTAAACATGTTGCGGATGAGCTCTTGTATCGGTCTTCATTCGAGGATGACGTTGCTAACTTCCCTGACCCCACCACTGCAACGGCAAGATCCTGCTCTGCGGCATTTTATGAGATAGGATTGGAAAAATTAATTGGCAGTCGATTTCTGTTTTTTAATGTGTCCGAGCAGTGGTTGAAGAAACCCGATATCATTCCGATTCCTTCAGAACAAATTGTTGTCACACTAGGTATTGATAGTCAGGTTAATGACGAAACAATTAAATGCATACAAAATGTAAAAAAATTAGGATATCAAGTATCGATTCACAGTGTCCTTATAGATCATTTGGAATCCAAAATTCTTACGATAGCAGATATTATTCAAATTGATGTGAGGTGCAGCAAAACACTGGAATCCGTCTCTGAGTTCAAGAAAAAGTACACGGCTACCTTGATGGCTAGTTATATTGAATCGGATGAAATTTTCAAAAGGTGTTTAGAAAGGGAGTTTGACCTTTTTCAAGGGTTTTTCTTTGTTAAACCTGAGAATATTTGCTCAAAGCAAGGAGGTGTTCGCTCTGGAAATAGAATTGCAGAACTCAATCTTTTGAAAGAACTTAATGCATCTGAACCCAATATTAACGTAATCATTGCGCTTATCTCTCAGGATCCATCCTTATGTATCATGCTGCTACAGAGGATAAACTCAGCGGGTAACTCACGGGGAGTTAAAATCAAAAACATTGAGCAGGCCGTTGTCCTATTTGGCTTGGATAGACTCAAAGCTATGACAACGGTCATGCTGCTTGCAATGCATCATCCTTTAAATATGGTTATGATTACAAAACTTTTGACTCGAGCTCAGATGTGTCGAAATATTACTAAGAATCTTAATAATATGGATGGAGATGTTGCATTTACGGTTGGCCTGTTTTCTATGATGGATCAAGTGCTCGATATTTCAATGGACTATATTATTGATTCAATTCATTTTTTTGAAGATATCTCAAGTGCCCTGCTGATGAGGGAAGGGCAGTATGGCAAAATTTTAACACTCGTTGAAAAGTTTGAAAGAGCGATGATTGAGGGGAAATCATTACGAGATATGCAAGAGCTCAATAGAGAGTATCTTAACAGTATTGTATGGGTGGAGAGTATTTTAGTAACACTCGGGAAAAGTTAAGCATGCACTTTAATAAAAATTGATAGTTCCTCTTTAACCCGTTTAATTTCATTCTCAGATTTAGACACTAAATCAAGCAGTGAGTTTGTATTTTTGTCCATGCAAGCATGCTCTATATTTTGTAGCATCTCAGCCAATGCAGAACACCCCATCATTCTTGCACTCCCTTTCACCTTATGAGCTTGCTTTTTAGCTTCAATGTAGTTTTCAAAAAGGATTAATGACGTTATTTCAGTAAAGTCTTTATCTAAAGAGTCATTAAACTTGTCAAACAAATCGAGAGCAATAGAGATATCGCCAACCTCTTGAATCAAGGCATCAGGGTTAAACGATGAGTATTGAGGCTGTATTTCTTCATCAATACCAAAAAAATCATCGGCCATGGTTGCATCAAAGTCATCTTGGTTCTCATGGTTTGCACCAGAGGTATCGAAAAAGTCTATCTCAGAATGGAATGCATCTGGTAAGTTCCGAATTAAAACCTGACGAAGATCATTACGTTTAACAGGTTTAGAAATATAATCCGTCATCCCCTGAGCTAAGCATTTTTCTCTATCCCCGAAAAGAGCATCGGCTGTGATCGCAATAATTGGTATGTCACATACAGGGGGTGGAAGCTCCCGGATTCTCCGTGTCGTCTCAAATCCATCTAATACCGGCATATGACAATCCATTAATATCATATCGGCTTGCTCTTGATGGCTGACAATATAGTCTAAAAGCAGTTGTCCATTGTCAAAAATCTTAAAATTAATATAGAGTTTTGAGAGTAGGATCGTCAGCATTTCTTGGTTTATTTCATTATCTTCTGCAGCTAACACCTTTAAGTTAGAAAATATTTCCTTATCATATTTTTCTTGGGACTGTGCGCTTGGAGCAAAATCATAAGTGATAGTATTGAGGGATGTATTGACTGCTTCATCGATTTCAGTCGTATTGGGTAATGTACAGGGGATGGTAAGCCTGAAGCAAGATCCTTCACCCTCTATGCTTTGAATATCAATGGTACCATTGGCTTGGGTAACCAACCCTTTAAGTAAAGAAAGCCCTAGACCTATTCCTCCATAGTTACGTGTAATCGCCGAATCAGCTTGGCCGAATGCTTCAAATATATGATTGAGTTTTGTCTCTGGAATACCGATACCTGTGTCAATAACCTCTAAACATAGCTTGTTTCCATCATCAGCAATAGTTGTAAATATTTGAATAGAGCCTCCATTTGTGAACTTATTCGCATTATCCAATAAGATTAATAAACATTTTTTAAAAATACCTTTATCGGTATTGATGAAAGTATCTAGAGCATTATTATGAATCGAATTTTTATTTTTGTTTTTTCTAGAGGCGATCGTAATCGCAGATGTTGTTTCGGTTACAAGATTAATAGTTGAAAAGGTTGGAATGTATTTTTTTGAATCTAATTTGGTGAAGTCTAATATGTTGTCAATAATTTCAAGTAAATTATCAGCAGACTCCTGAGACATGTCCGCATAATATTTTTGAGTATCGGTAAGTTGTGTTGAGGTTAAGGCCTCAATCATACCGATTATGCTGTGTAAGGGGGTTCTGAGCTCATGACTGACGGTGGCTAAGAAATTATTCTTTGCTATGTTGGATGTTTCAGCACTTTCCCTCGCAAGCTGAATTTCTTGCTCGTAGGTGAATTGATCTGTAATGTCCCTTAGGGTAATTAGAATAGGGTTTCTTTTTGAGCCTCTTTTCGGTAAAGACTTCATATAAACATCTAATACTATCTCACTATCATTTCTTAATTTATAAAAAATAGAAATAGGGGCAAGGTTGTCATCTAGTGAGCTTGATTGAGCTTTGTCTATTATTCCGTCTAACTGTATGTCACTGAATATGTCCTCTAATTTTTCGGGAGAAGTGTCCAATAAAAAAAGATGACGCACTTGTTTATTTGTTCTATAGATTTGATGCGTATTTAAATCGAATATGAGCATTCCTTCACTGGTGGCTTCAAATATTGAAAACATATACTGAAGTCGTTTATCTATTTCTTGAAGTAGTGATTTGTAAAAAAATAAAAATATTATCAATAAAACTGTTATGATCGCCGTATATTTTATCAATGAATCTCTAAAAAAAACTAGTGGCTCAAGTGTGCTATTTAGATTGGCCTCAAGAATCAAGCCAATATTTAATTCTGACAACCAGGTATGGATACCCAGTACTGAGGCTCCATAGTAGTTCAAATAGGAATCAATGTTTCCAGGTTTGCTGTCATTATGTATTACAATCTTTAATCCTCTGTTGCTTTCTTGGTTTCGTGAAAGAATATTTTCATCTACAAGTTCTTCGTAATACTTCGATTTATTTATAAGTTTATGCTCACGATCAAATAGTAAAACCTCACCATTTATTCGTCTAAAGAAGGTGTGATCTTTAAAATCTAAAACATTGTTTCCATTTATCGCTATTAATAAAATTGCATTTGCGCCGTCTTGATAGATATGAGAGGCAAAGAGGAGGTAGGGTTCATTCTCTGTAGCTGAGGTGCTAAAGGTAGTTCTGAAGACATCAATATAAGCTGTTTCATTATTGATTTGAATGGATCGTAACTTTTCCGATAGATTGTTTATTAATTCAGAATGAAAAATAGGACTATTCTGTGCACGTATTAAAAAGTCATTATCGATTAACGCATAATGCTTGAATCCAAAGCTATTCATGGTTCGTTCAATATCAATCCTTGCCATATCAAAATCTTGTGACTCTGAATTGATTTTGAAAAAAATATCAATAGCATTTTCAAAATTTGGTGATTTTCTTGAGAGGTTTATTTTCTTGATGGTATCGACTCTAAACTCTTCTAGAATTTCTATTGCATTAACAGTAGCTTCATTGAGTTTTTCTTTTGTATTATTGAGTAGTTGATTTTTGGTTGAGTGATATGATGTAAACGCAAAAATAATAATTAATAAAATAAGACCAACAGTCATAAAAAAAAACTTAGTGAGTCTTTTCCTCGTTTTTATATCTGAAAGTCTATTGTTGGTCACTGCTTAGCTTCCAATTATTATTGAAATCTTGATCCCAATCTAGTAGATGATTATGCCAAGTTTCACGTAGTTTTTGTAAGTAAAGTTTTATTTTTGCCTTTTCGTGCGAAGCAATAATTGCTTTACTAATAATCTGTGTCATTTTTAATATTTTTTCATGATCATTGTTATGATCAATATGTTTGCTATATTGAGCTTTTGTATGGATTTTTTCTTCTTCAGAGATGTATTTTTGCGTTAAAAATAATAGCTCATTGATATACTCGGTATTATTATTGTTTGATGCATTCGAGAAATGCTTTAGAAGAACTTCTTGAAGATGGATAATTTGATGGACTATCTTATCTATATGTTCATTTCTTGTTTTATATTCAGGAGTCCAGCCCGAGGGGGTTTCCTTTAAAATCCCACCAGAAGCCTTTACTCTTGCAATGAGCGTTTCTTTATGTTGCGACTCTTCTTTGCTTTTCTTAGCATTTGAATCTCCTAAGGAGGTAGAGATTTGAGCATATTCTTCAACTGATTTTAGTTCAACCGATTTACTGGTTGCTTCTTTGATTTTATCCAGTAGAATTTTTCCATTAATGGGCTTGCTTACAAAACCATTGCAATTTAGTTGGAGTGATTTAATCACATTTTCTTTGTAACTAAAGTCGGTAACAACAATGACTGGCAAATCTCGTTTGATATTGTCTTCACCTGTTCGAATTGATTTGAGTAGATCTAAACCATTTCCATAGTCCATTTGTATGTCGGTTATAACTAGATCAATGTCTTTATTTCGTCTAAGGCAAACACAGGCGTCATCTCCACTTGAGGCTGTGAAGACTTTCTTTGCGCCGAGCTTCTCAAGAATGCTTCGTGCGTACTCATTGATAAGATGAGAATCGTCGACAGTTAAGATTGTTAGCCCGTTCAATGCGCTCATGTCATCTCCAATTTTTTCTAATTATAATATGAATGTAGCACAAACCAGAAAAAACGGAAGACGAATGAGCGTTAAAAATTAACGACTGACGAGAATGCTTTCAACCTTGTTGCGAATCTTGAGGAAGGGTATAGGCTTTTGAATAAAGGTCACATCAGGACCTAAGGATACCTTTTCTTTGACCTCTCGTTCAGTCAGTGCAGTGATAATCATCAGGTGCATGCCTTTAAGAAGCTTTTGTTTTTTTAGAGCTTCAATCACCGAAAAACCATCAATATTTGGCATTTGCATGTCCAAAATCAAGAGTTCTGGGTTGAAACGCCCAACTTCAATAAGACCTTGATAGCCATCATTCGCTAAGATCACTTCGACAGGTAACCCCCAGCTATTAAGGGTTAAATCATAAAGTCGGGTGAGCGTCTTATCATCTTCGACCACAAGGATTCTAACGGGTTCGGCACCGCGAGGTCGAGCAGATGAAGCCGGCACATCATGGGAGTCATGTTGTCCATTTACGATGTCATCCGCAAGTTTCATTACAGAAGCTGTACTGAAGCGACGATGACCACCGGGAGTTTTCCAACCATCAAGTATACCTGCATCCGCCCAAAGCTGAACTGTTCGTGGAGTTACGCCGAGTAACTCAGCTGCTTTACGGCTAGTACAGATTTGGTCTTTCACGTGCGTAGTATCCTCAAAATTAATATTTTACCAATCAAAGATCTAAAGTTAAATAAGTAATAGCTATAAATGGTTTAGTGCCAACCCTCAACACGTCCTGAGGAGGTGTAATTCTCTCCTCACTGGGTGAATAAGGGTGGCTAGTGGGCATTTAAAGCGGTCAGTATACGTTGATCGTGATTATAGATATCCGGACGGAAAATGATATGTCCATTTTCATCAGCCTCGGCTGTCCAATAGCCTAAGAGAACGGGAACAGATGAGCGAAGACTTACGTTTCGAGTTTGGCGACTGTTCAGTAAGCTGTCTATCTGTTGTGCTTCGGGGGTTTGCGTGGATTCCATTAGGATAGACACGAGATCCAGTGCATTCTCAACACGGACACAACCCGAACTGAACGCCCGCTGATCTCTATCAAAAAGCCGTTTGCTGGGTGTGTCATGCAAATAGATGGCTTCTGAGTTAGGGAAGCGAATCACAACTTGTCCAAGGGCATTGGCAGGGCCTGAGTCTTGTCGAAGCATGATGCCACCGGGATTGTTCCAGTCCACCTCACTCGCCTGTAATTCAGCACCTGAAGAGTCTATGACGCGAATGTTGTTGCGCTGTAAATAGCTGATATCTCGTCGAATCTCAGGAAGTTTATCTTGGCGCAAGATCGTCGGTGGAATTGTCCAAGTAGGATTAAACGTAAAGTGCGTGATTCTTGACTTCATCAAGGGGGTGGGGCGTGCAGGACGACCCACTTGGGTTCGTGTTTCCCATACGGGCAGTGCCTCATCATAGTAAACCAATTTTGCACCCGCTATGTCGACCAGCACCATTTCCGCTTCCATCTCATTTGCCAGCCAGCGCATTCGTTCAAGATTGACTTGAATTTGATTAAGCTTATCGGCCGGAGACATATTCAAGGCTTTTAAGGTGGCCGGTCCAACAATACCGTCAGTTGTCAGTAAAAAGGATTTCTGAAATTCAATAACGGCATCTGCCAAGGCCTCGTCATATAGATCTGGATCGGGATGATCTACTGACGGACGTAATCGTTCTCGAATCAACACAACGCGTGGATCACGATCGCCAAGGCGGATAGAAGGGCGCTCTTCTGAAATAAATGGCCACTCATGAAGCTTAAGCTCTGCTAACAATGCTTGATAACCTGAGCGCAGTTGTTGATAGAGAGGAAAGTCAGGGCGGGCGTGTTCAAATGCCGCTGAGATATTGGATCGATGCTTAATCAGAAGCGCTTGATGACGTTGATCGATAGGGCGTTTTCGCTCATAGCGCCACATAGGTTCTATTTCATCTGCTTTTAGCTTTCCATACATAAGATGCGATAAAGCTTTTAACATGCTGGCCGTTGCAAGCAATTCAAGATCTTCATTCATCGTTTGAGTCTGCTCAGTCTGATGAATACGCAGATAAAGCTCTTCTATGTGGTAGCGACGTGGGTCAAGTCCATCAAACTGTAGAGCTTCTAGCTCATGAACCAACTCAAGCAATTTGTCTTTCGACGTCCATAAAGGCTCAAATCCGACTTCTGCATACAAAGCATACAGAGGGTGATCGAAGGGGAGAGTCAGTGTGTGCGAAAAGGTCATCATTGACAGTGATGAGTTCAATTCTTCAAGAGCTTCTGTTGAGTTTTCGGCATGCGAAAATGCTGAAGCGGTCGAAATCAGCAAAAAAGCAACGACATTTGCTGTACTTTTTTTGATCAATGGTTTTGCTCCCTGTCAGGTCCTGATAGAATGCTTCTCAGCACAGTTCCGTTAGATAGTATAGTCGATTTAGTTATTGCATGAGCAAACGTTGGCCTGAAGGCCATACGTAGGCGTCTTTTGTAGGTTATCGGCTGATTAACACATAATTTTAGGAGGATTACCATATCATGTTTCAGCGCTGTCGTCAGTGGATGCTGACAGTTTCCAGTCTAGTGATCATGTCATCGTCAGTTGTGGCCTCTCCTTTTGATCAATCCTTAAATTATTCTTTATCCTTGCAGGCTCCGGCGTTAAACAAAGTTGTGTTGGATAAAGCGATTGCCGCAATGCAGTGTGCAACCAGTAATGGTTTGACGCCTTCTGACCGATTAGCGATTATTGATTTCTCTAAACCTTCATCTGAACCGCGTCTCTGGATTTTTGATCTATCAAAAAAACGTTTATTAATGGAAGAACTTGTCGCGCACGGACAAAACTCTGGCGATAATTTTGCAACTGAGTTTTCGAACATCGTTGGCAGTCATCAGTCCAGTATAGGCTTGTTTCGTACACAAGAAAGCTATTTTGGCCGTCATGGCTATTCTCTTCGTTTGGATGGTCTAGAGCCTGGTGTTAATGATAAGGCTAGGGAGCGTGCGATTGTGATTCATGCAGCCGATTATGTCGATCCAGAGTGGGTGGCACGTCAGGGGCGTATTGGGCGAAGCCAAGGGTGTCCAGCGGTGCGTCCAGAGATTGCTCAGGAAGTGGTTGATCAATTAAAAGGAGGGCAATTTATGTTCTCATATTTTCCTGATCAGGACTGGCTTGATAATTCTGCCTACCTAAACTGTCAGCCCGATCGTGTGGCAAGCTATATTGCGCCCTTAAGAAGAGCCGACAGTTAAGCGTTTTTGTTTGATTTTAATGAGTGCTTTGGGAGGATGTATCGTCATCGTCCCAAAGCCCATTAGCTACATAATGCCTTGACTGCGTAAGTAATCATCATAAGTGCCGCTGAAATCCGTGATCCCTGTTGCACTGATTTCGACGATCCGTGTTGCAAGTGAAGACACAAACTCGCGGTCGTGGCTGACAAAAATCAACGTGCCTGGATAATTTTCAAGCGCTAAGTTTAGGGATTCAATGGACTCCATATCCAAGTGATTGGTTGGTTCGTCCATCATCATAATGTTCGGTTTGGTTAGCGTAAGCTTGCCAAATAGCATGCGACCTTGTTCACCACCCGAAATCACTTTAACCGATTTGTGTATATCGTCCCCTGAGAACAACATTCGCCCAAGCGCTCCACGAATAACTTGCTCACCGCCTTGTGTCCATTGGGACATCCAGTCAATTAAGGTCATGTCATTCGAAAAATCATCTTTATGGTCTTGTGCGAAATAGCCAACTTCGGCGCTGTCTGTCCATTTTACCTCACCGCTGTCGAGGGGAAGATTGCCTGCCAAACATTGTAGAAGTGTGGTTTTACCGATGCCGTTGGGCCCAATGATCGCAACACGCTCACCAGCCTCTATTTGTAAGTTAACGTTGCGTAAAAGTGGTTTTTCATCAAATTGCTTAGAAAGCTCTTTGATCGTGACGGCTTGACGGTGCAGCTTTTTTTGTTGCTCAAAGCGAATATACGGGCTGACCCTGCTGGATGGCTTCACGTCTTCCAGCTGAATTTTATCAATTTGTCTGGCGCGCGAGGTGGCCTGTTTTGCTTTGGACGCATTCGCAGAGAAGCGGCTCACAAAGGTTTGAAGCTCAGCAATTTGTGCTTTTTTCTTGGCATTGTCACTGAGCAGTCTTTCTCGCGCTTGCGTCGCCGCGATCATGTACTCGTCATAATTACCCGAAAAGAGCCTTAACTCACCATAGTCTAAATCGGCCATGTGGGTGCAAACCTGATTTAGAAAGTGACGATCATGCGAAATGATAATCATGGTGCTGTTTCTTGAAACCAGTATATTCTCAAGCCAGCGGATCGTATTGATGTCAAGGTGGTTGGTTGGCTCATCTAATAGCAGCACATCAGGATCAGAAAACAACGCCTGAGCAAGAAGGACACGGATTTTCCAACCCGGTGCGAGGGCACTCATTGGACCATTATGCTGTGATAATGGAATATCCAGTCCAAGGAGCAACTCCCCGGCTCTTGATTCAGCTGTATACCCATCCATTTCAGCAAACAGCACTTCTAGTTCGGCAACCGCCATGCCATCGTCTTCACTCATTTCAGGCAAGGAGTAGATGCGATCACGCTCAGCCTTTACGCGTGCGAGCTCTTCATTGCCCATAATAACGGTGTCGATGACGGTACAATCTTCATAGGCAAACTGGTCCTGACGCAGTTTACCTAAGCGAGTGTTGGGTGCCAGCATCACTTGGCCAGAGGAGGGGTCAAGATCCCCACCTAAGATTTTCATGAAGGTTGACTTGCCGCAACCATTGGCCCCGATAAGACCATAACGGTTGCCGTTGCCAAATTTAACGGAAACATTTTCAAACAGTGGCTTAGGGCCAAACTGCATCGTGAGATTAGCGGTTGAGATCAAGAAGATTGCCTTTCAGAATGAGTAAGTGAGACGACGAGCGTATAAATGTCTAATTATAGCGAAAATAGCCTTCGCAATGAAGGCTGTTTAGGGTTTATCAAACAATGAACTGCGTCGAGCCTTATCTCGGCTATTTGTCTTCACATCCTTTTGGCTCGATATCGCTGGGGTGGGTGCTTTAGCAGCGGGGCGCTTGGGTTTAGACTGAACGGGACGGCCTTTTGTTTTTTTGGAAACAGTCTTCGTCTCACTACGAGCCCCTTGCATCTTTCCGCTTTCAATGATTGGTACAGGCTCTAGCGGGATGTTTTTTTGAATAAGTTCACAAATTTTCGATAAGTAAACGCGTTCATCGGGTGCGACGAAAGAGTAGGCAACCCCTGACTTTCCCGCTCGCCCTGTTCGACCAATACGATGTACGTAGGCCTCAGCTTGGTTGGGTATATCATAGTTCACCACCTGAGAGAGTGAATCGATATCCAGGCCGCGCGCGGCAACGTCGGTGGCAACGAGCACGTTGATTTCACCATCAGCGAATTGTTGCAAGGCCATGTTGCGTTCGCGTTGTATTTTGTCGCCATGTAAAGCACTTGCTTTTATATTTTCAGATTGTAAGTACTCTGCAACACTATCGGCTCTTTGGCGTGTGCGTGTAAATACCAATACTTGAGTCCATTGCAGCCCTTTAATGAAGTAGCTCAGGATGTCGGATTTGTCTTTTTGGTCAACCGCAAAGGCGCGCTGCTTGATGAGTTTGACGACAGAGTTGGGTGGGGACGCATTGACGCGATGTGGTGAATTGAGCAGGTGCTCAGCCAGCACATCGATCTCAGGAGAAAACGTCGCTGAGAATAGCAAGGTTTGACGCTTGCTTGGCATATAGCGCATGAGCTTGCGAATGTCGTCGATGAAGCCAAGGTCGAGCATGCGATCAGCTTCATCAAACACTAAAATTTCCAACTGATTAATTGAAAGTTTGTTTTGCGCCAGCATATCCAACAAGCGTCCAGGTGTTGCAACCAAAATGTCGGCACCACGTTTCATTTTTCGGATTTGATTGTCGAAGCGTACACCACCATAAATCGATGCCACTCGCATGCCAAGACGACGACCATAGGCGAGGGTACTATCTCCGACTTGAATGGCCAGTTCACGAGTGGGCGTTAAAATCAGCCCGCGTATCGCATGATAGTCTGGGTCTGCTACCTTTTTGCTCAGCATCTCGATCATCGGCAGTGCAAATGCGGCGGTTTTTCCTGTTCCAGTCTGTGCCTGTGCCATGACATCGACTCCTTGAAGAATCAAGGGAATTGCAAGCTGTTGAATGGGGGTGGGTTGCTGATGCCCTAGCTCTGATAAGGTGAATTGGAGCTCAGGTGACAAGTTCAGTAAATCAAATCCAGACATAAAGACGCTCAGGAGAGGTTAGTTTATAGACAATAGTTTATCAGGATAATCATGTAATTTCTGCATCCAAAAAAATCATTTGATTCAATACGATATAAGCTTTTGTGTTCTCAATAGCTTTCATCTAAACTGAGAAGGTTTACGGGGTTAATTATCTAGGAAGCGCTGCGTATGAGAAGTAGTAGGCTTAAGATTGTAAAAACATCCATGCTGTTAGCAGCCATATCTGTGCTGGGCATTACGTCAGCCTATGCCTCAGATGACCAATGCCGTGAGCTCACTGCAAGTGGAAATGCCGAATACCCTCCCTATTTATGGCGTGATCCGAATCGTCCGGGCGAGTTGGCTGGAGCGGTACGCTACTTAATGGATGACCTTTCTGACATACTGGGCCTTCCTATTCGTGTTGTGGACAGCGGACCTTGGGGACGGACACAAGAGGAGGTTGCAGCAGGACGAATTGATCTGATAGCAGGTGCCTTTTTTACTTCAGCTCGAAGTGAGTGGATGGACTACCTAGAGCCCAGTTTGATGCTGACTCAAACAGCTGTTTGGACCGCCGATGACAAAGAGATCAACTACTCTGAGTGGCGCGATTTAATTCCCTATCAGGGCGTCACTGTGATTTACAACAGCTTTGGCCAAGCATTCGATCAGTTTGCAAAAACACATCTAAGCATCACAGAGGTGGGCAGTCTAGAGCAAGGCTTGCTCATGGTGGCCAGTCAGCGAGCGGACTATCTCATTTATGAAGACCAACCGGGTCTGATCTTTGCTCAAAAGCTAGGGGTCTCGAATATAAGGGCTTTACCCCGTGCAATTACTCAGCAAAAACTCTTTTTAACCTTTTCTAAATTATCAAAATGCAACAGTGAGTCGCTCAAACATCGAATTAGTGATGCATTACGTATTATCCAAGAAGAGGATCGGCAGTCCTATTATCTTGCTAAAGCCAGTGCCTACTTTTCTCAAAATTAAATAAAAAGGTACACACTGGACCATGCTTAACTACAGCAAGCACAGGACGTTCAATATTTCACTAACCAAAAAATTTTTATTGGGTGTGATTCCACTGCTGGTCGTTGTCATGCTGGTTGCAACCAGCTTGTTGGTCGTTTACGAAAACAAACAAGCGAAGCGATTAGAAGCCCAGTATGTTCAGCAACGGGTCGACACGCTGGCAAGGCAATTAGCTGAACCCGTGTGGCAATTGGCACATAATGTTACTGCAAACATATTGACCGCCTCATTAGAGGATAAAGGAACCCTCTGTATCGTCTTAGAGCATGTGTCAGGTATAGTGCTAAATGCACAACCTCTGACAATTGGTAATTGTGGCTCAGCGGTTTTAGACGTGCGAGTCTTTCACAGTCCAGTGCATTACGAGGGGCTTGGTGAAGCACGGCGTGTTGCTGATTTATACCTTCATTACCGTCCTCAAACAGGGAACTTCATCGCTCATTTGATGCAAAGTATTAAAGGCTTGATGTTAATATTGATTACTGGGGTTCTGACGCTGGTTATAATTACAACCGCTTTGTTTCGCTGGATAATATTTAGACCTTTGGAGCAAGTATCGAACTCCTTGAAATTTTATCAATCCACTGGCGTTCGGCACCCAGTGGACTGGTCATCGAACGATGAGCTAGGCTTATTGATAAAAGATTACAATAATACCTTGTCACTGCAAGTTAAAACTGAAGAAGACTTAGCGAAGGCTCGGGATGAGGCGCACATCGCTTTAGAAAATTTAAAAAACTTACAAAATCAGCTTGTGCAGACAGAAAAACTGGCCTCACTGGGTAAAATGGTAGCCGGTATCGCGCATGAGGTTAACACGCCACTTGGCAATGCCAAAACCATCAGTACATCCTTAGACATAAAACTACAAAACTTTGATGCTCTTATAAAAGCCGGTGGATTAAAAAAATCCAGTCTAGAGGAATTCATATGTGAGTTTAAAGATGGTCTGCGAATTATGTCATCCAGTCTGCAAATGGCCGTCAAACAGGTGAATAGCTTTAAGCAGGTTGCCGTTGATCAAACCAGCATGCTCAGTCGAGAGTTTAATCTCAAGACCGTCGTTGATGAAATTTTAAGCACACTAAAGCCGCGCCTGAAGCATTTGAATGTCCAGCTAGATGTTGACATTCCAGAGAATTTTACGCTATTTAGTTATCCAGGCCCTTTGGGGCAAATTATTTTGAATGCAGTCAATAATAGTTTGACGCATGGTTTCGAGCACCAATCGCAGGGTGTCATTTACGTAAAGGCCTACACCGATGATGCGCAAACACTGGTGTTGATCATTGGTGATAACGGGTGCGGTGTGGCACCAGAATCGATCGATAAATTATTCGACCCTTTCTATACCACAAAGTTTGGTAAAGGCGGATCAGGCTTGGGCTTATATATTGTCTACAGTCTTGTAACGAAAATTCTGAAAGGATCGATTATTATTCGTAATAATCCGGGTTTGGAAATGGAAATTAGGATGCCTTTTCAGGTAAGCTCTGTTGAGACAGTTATAGTATCAAGTGAGAAACAGTGACGAACGATACATTTGAATTTGCGCCTGAAGACGATGCATTCGAAAGCGTCTCGGCAGGAGAGCCTTGGCAGATATTGCTTGTCGATGACGAGCAGCAGGTTCATGAAGCAACTCGGTTTGCGCTAGAGGGGAGTTTGGTTTTGGACAGACCCTTATCCTTTACCAGTGCTTACTCTGCAGCTGAGGCGAAAGCCATTCTTAAACAGCCTAAGCGTTTTGCTTGCGTCTTACTTGACGTTGTCATGGAAACAGAGCATGCAGGTTTAGACCTCATAAACTTTATTCGCTGCGACTTGAATGAGCATTCCACGCGTATTGTGATTCGGACGGGCCAGCCCGGGTATGCACCTGAGCTTCAGGTTGTGCATGACTATGACATTAACGATTACAAGCAAAAAACAGAGCTGACGACGACGCAGCTAATTGTAACACTAAGCACGGCCTGTCGATCTTTCCAACAACTTGAAATGATTAATCGCCATCGTGAAGGCCTGGAGTTGATTATTCAAGGCGCGGCTCAGATATTCTCTGAGCATGCTATCGAGACCTTTTCAGAAGGCGTGCTAGTCCAGTTATGCAGTTTGCTTGAGGTTGAGCATCATGCCATGCTGTGCCTACGCCAAGACAATGCGCATCGTGTACAAGTGATTGCGGGTTTTGGGCCCTATGCGTCGATGGTAGGGCACTCTATTGATAACATCGCCAATAAAGTGCTCGTCAGTCAGATCGAGCAGGTGTTGCAAACTCGTCAAAACTCAGTCAATGAACACCTTGCGATCTTGTACCTTAAGTCGCCATCTGATGATGAAATGGTCATTTGTTTGCACACTAGCCGAAGCCTGACGGAGAGCGATATCCGTCTCATTCGCTTGTTTTCGGTCTATGTTTCCGTTGGACTTGATAACGTCACGCTTTTTGAGCGTATTGAAAATCTTGCCTTCAACGATTATCTAACATCTGGACTCAATCGAAACGGTTTCATTAAGCATCTTGAAGAGCAAATGTGCCATCAAGACCCCTGTATGGTTTTGCTGGCTGACATCGATAATTTTCAAGCGATCAATGATGGTTTGGGGCATCGAATTGGCGATCTAACGCTGATTCGTATGCGTGAGCATCTGCAGCGTGTGCTGGGTGCAAGCTGTCCTATAGGGCGTATTTCATCAGACAACTTCGCCATTATCTTACCCATTGATGTCTATGATTCATTGCCAGACTTGATGAGTTCCGTGTCAGAGTCTTTAGGGCAGGGCTTTAGCATTAAGGATTACGAAGTTCCCGTTTCTTTAACGTTTGGTGTGGCTGTTTATCCAAACCATGGCTTAAATGCCTTTTCACTTCTGCAAAATGCAGGCATTGCACTCAAAAAAGCTAAGGCAGAAAAACGTGGGTCCTATGTTGTGTTTGGTGAAGGTTTTGAGCAAGAGCTTCAGCAGCGCTTAAAAACAACCATTGAATTACGTCATTGCATTGAGCTAAATGAATTGCGTATTGAATACCAGCCTCAGTACTGCCTTAAAACAAAGACCCTCAGTGGGGTTGAGGCATTAGTGCGCTGGCATCATTTAGGTCAGCTTATTTCCCCTGTTGTGTTTATTCCCATCGCTGAAAAATCAGGGTTAATTATTACGATTGGGGCCTGGATACTGGAGCAAGCTTGTTTGCAGCAGGTCAACTGGCTTCAAGCAACGGGTCGCAGTTTGCGCGTAGCTGTCAACGTATCCGTCCGTCAGCTTGTTGATCCTGGGTTTCTGAACACGCTTGACGCGATTCTGTCCCGCACGGGTATAGACCCCGCCCAATTGGAGCTTGAAATTACAGAGTCTATGATGATGAATGATCAGTCCCAAATGATTTTGATACTTCAAGCAATTCAAGATCGAGGCATTACGATTGCGATTGATGATTTTGGTACAGGTTACTCATCGTTAAAGTACCTTCAAGAACTACCTGTCAATCGATTAAAAATAGATCGTACGTTTGTTTCTAGCATGTCTGCATCGATTAAAGATCAACAATTGGTAAAGTTAATGATCGAAATGGGGCATTTGGTCGATTTAACGCTGATTGCCGAAGGGGTTGAAGAGGAGTCTGAAGGTGAATTGCTCAGTTCATTAGGCTGCGACGAGGCGCAAGGGTATTTTTATTCACGTCCTCAACCTGCGCACATCATTACGCAAATGCTCATGGATTCATAGCAGGCGCAATTTATGCGCCCGCGTCTATTAAGTGCTTTAGATGCTCAAGAATGATCGGGATGGCCGGTGGTGTATCCTGTGAGGGCATAAGCCTTACCAAGAGCCCACGATGTGAAGCATCTAAAACAACTTCTGATGCTGCACCATCAGGAAGCAGGGCAGAATCCAGCGGTACAACCCCATCACCGATCATATCATCAAGATCCAGTAATTTACCCGCGATGACGTGTGTTTCAACCTGAGAGGGCCATGCGCGTTGATTCAAGGTCTCTAAAAACTCACTTCCTGGCCTTAAGTCCAGCTTTGCCGCTCCGGTTCCGTCTCTGAGCCCTGAGAAAGCATCTAAGTGGCGCTCATTGTTTAGTGTTAAATGGTCTCGCAACTCAAGGAAACCGCGCATTCTTGCCCATTCTGAACCGTTATTGGGGGTTCCGATTAAGATAATGGACTTAACACTTGCGCCATCAACAAGTTCAGTTTCGGATACTGGATGTCGATGCTTTGAAACAAACTCTCTTGCAACAAGCCCTCCCATACTGTGTCCAATCAAAACAAGATCTACATCTTTTGGAAGACTAGGCCATTGTTCTGCTAAGTAGTTGGCGCTCATGTCCACGGCATGATCGTTCGGATAGTGGAATTCCCACACATTCAGGTCTAGCGCCTGCAACTGCGGTAGTAAATCTTGCCAGATGTTTCCCGGCTCATCTAATCCGTGAATTAAAACGACGCCAATAGGCTGGAGGGCGTCAGTTGTGTGCTTGGTGTGCATGCCATGCCAGCCGTCCTCTAACGACATCTGTTCTGGAAATTGTACCTCTAGCCATTCGTGCATCTGCAGACGCACCTCACGTTCGGTCGATGGATGTGTTTCAGACCAGAAAACCCAAGTAAAAAATGGAGCAAGTAGCACTAAGCTCCAGAGCAACAGACGATATTTGAATTTTTTAAATGGGCTTGTCTTGCGCATAGCTCTCTCTAATCTCGGCCACTTTTGTTCCTTTATGACACTTGTTCATCTATTTTGTGCCCTTAAAGAGCAAGGTTTAAAGTCGCTTGAACTCTTTCCAAAGCAAAACGGCTACAAACATTGAAAGGCATAAGTTTGAAATCGGTACGGCAATCCAAACACCATTCAGCCCCAAAAGCCAAGGCAAGGTTAGTAGGAAAGGTATCTGAATCATCATGTTAAAGAGTGTTATTAAAGTAGCTTTTCTAGCCAGTCCCAAGGATTGAAACCAGCTGGCAGCCAAGACTAGGAAGCCATCTAAGAACAAACCGCATAATTGCAAGCGGATTGCCCAGCGTGCTACAGCTTCGAGCTCAGGGTTTCCGCGACTAAAAAAACCGACAAAGAAATCCGGCACCCATAAAATCATGATGACAAAACCAACCCCAATGCCAATTCCGTACTGGGCGGCCAGCTTAAAGGTATCTTTAACGCGCTGGAATTGACGGGCTCCATAGTAATAACTCACTAAAGGCTGCATGCCGCCAGATATGCCTTCAGCTGTTAGATAGTAAAAAGCCATGAGGAAACCCGAGATGCTGTACGCGGCGACCTCAATGGCGGTGCCATATTTTAATAAGAGCACATTGTGCAAGATGACTGAAAAGCTGATGTATAAATACATTAGCATGCTCGAAGCACCTGTGCTCACAATGCGGCTGATTTGGCCAAGGGTTATTTTGAGATCCTTAAGTGACAGCTTAAGAGGGTTGCGCGACCCCATCAAAAAAAACAGGCAGATTAGAATTGAAAGACTTTCACCCAATACCGTTGCCAGTGCCGCTCCTCGCAACCCCCAGCCCAACCACGCGATAAACAGGGCATCTAATAGAATATTGCTGATGGCTCCTGTGAGCATGGCAAGGGTTGCTATGCGTGGGGCTCCCAGATTACGAACCAGAAAAGGCAAAGCAATGCTCGCTAGAATAATGGGAGCCGATGGGGCGATAATGCCAAGATAGGCATTTCCTTGTGCGGCCGCATCCTCTCTTGCACCTTGAATATATAAAAACCACTCACTATTATGGTGAAGGATAAGTGCAAGCGGGAGTCCGACGATACACAGTAAGGCGAGCCCATTGACTAAGAAGGATTTGGCGAGGTCATGCTTATCCGCACCCGTTGCGATAGACACCTGAGCGCCAGTTCCAATGCCAATCATCATGCCGACGGCAAGTAAAATACCTATCCAGGGCCATGCGAGATTAATTCCAGCAAGTCCCGATGGACCGATAAAATGCCCAACAAAAATTCCATCAATGATCTGATAGGTTCCACTCACCAGCAAAGCCGCAATGGATGGAAGGGTGTAGTGCCAAAAAGCTTTGCGTAACGAGGTTGTTTTTAAATCCATTTGTATTTTTGCCTATTGCGGATTCAGGGGTGTGAGTTCAACACACCTTGAAATGTATTAAAAATACTTAATATGTACCGTGTATTTATGGGTAAAGTTTAATGATACCTGAGCTGCCTTGCATATCACCAATAACCCAGATTTGTTCAAAGGGATGACTATCCGGTAAATGTACTAGATGTATATTGCGTATTAACTCTTCTTTATTCCAGAGCGGGTTTGCGTTGCGTATGACTAACCAAACGCGCTCACTGTGGTAGGTTTTTTGAGCCTTGCTCAACAAAAGTGTATTGAGTGCCTCCAATAGACGATCTTCTACTGGGCTCAGCAACAGGTGGTGCAAGGCCGATAAGGTTTGCTCGTTGATTTCTCTGCCTAGGATAAGCATGGCTTCCGCTTCGCTGCCATAGAGATGCGCAATCTCTAAATCCAGCTTTTGGTTGTCAAGATAACACGAAACATCTGGCTTTCGTGGCTCATTATGCCAGATGTGGCGCATGGGCAACTGAAATGCAGCCTCATAAAGGCGCATAAATAAGCGCGCAGCCTCGTGTTCTAATTTAATTTTTTCAGATTCACTTGGACTCATCATGCTTGAAGGCATCATTTAGAGAAAACATCTGAATATACTACTGTGGAAGATGAAAATACAAATCTTGCTCCATTATCAGTCGAATTTGGCTTTTTATTTAGTATGTTATACTATAACAAAAACAACATTATCAGAGACAATAAAAAATGCTTTTAGAACAGAATCTTACTTTTTCTCGTTACGCCGTATCGGGAACCGACGCATCAGTGTTAACCGAGATATACAATCCAGACACGCAGATATGCATTTGGAACCCTCAGTTCAGTCAAGACGTTCTGGAGTATGCACTGACCTTAAGGCAAGGAGCAGGCAATCTGTCACTTAGACAGGTCATAGCCCCATTAGCGCTTAGTGAATATCTGGCATCTGCGCTGCCTAATTCAGAGGCACGGCCCGTTTTTATAAATGAAATTCAAACCATAGCTGAAATGTTTGCCTATCTTTTTGAATTAGAACGAATTGGCTTTCGCATGGGGGTGCTGGAAAACGCAATGTGTCCCAAATTTCACACGGATAAAGTGCCTTGTCGATTGGTCGCAACGCTCAAAGGTAAAGGAACAGAGTGGTTAAATCAGTCCCAAACACTAAGTTGGCGTCAAGACAAAACATATGAACCTGCTTGGGAGTCATTAGAGCCGGGTCAGATTGCTCTTTTAAAGGGAGAAGGTTGGTTTGAAAACGAAGGGCAGGGTCTCGTTCATCGGTCTCCATCGGCTGGGCCGGATGACTGGCGACTTTTTTTGTCGATAGACTTTGCAAATTAACCCCATGCGCATAAGTAACAATTAGCATCGGGCAAACATAAAAATTGAACATTTACGTTATGTTTTATAAAAGCAGGGTTAGTTAAGCTTATTTTTTGAATAATAAAAATGAATAGGCTGAAACAAATGATCAGAGGTATTTTAACGCCTGCTGTAGTCCTGATGAATCAACTTAACTATAAGAACAAGTTTTGGTTGATGAGTGTGCTGTTCCTGTTGCCACTCTCCATCACGACGTATGTATGGATTGAAAGTGACATTGCTGAAATACAACAAGCACGCCATCAGCGCCAAGGGGTCAATGACCTCATTATTCTAAACGAAATACTTCAAGCGGCCATGTTACACCGCGATATAAAATCCGTTACTTATTTTCGAGATGATGCTTCACTTCTTGCATTCTCCAATCAAGAAGAGGCGAAGCTACGGCACTTAATTCAACTCTATCAAGCCCATTTGGAGCCTAACAGCGACACTATTTGGCAATATTTTTCCAATGAAGTGAGTCATCAAGGGGCGATAGAAGCACAGTTTGCCGCCCATCAAAATCTAGTTAATGAGTTATTCAGAGCGCAACGCAACATCGTTCAGCGAAGCGGATTGAATAAGGAGCATGATGAAAACATTGCGCATGTGCTAGAACTATTAATGCGCGACCTACCAACCTTGCTAAATTTATTAGGTCAAGTGCGCAGCTTTGGTATGTATGCGCTTCAGGGTGATTTTTTAGAATCCAGCCTAAGTGATCGCCTCAACCTAATCTATGACGATCTTTCAGAAGCTCAAAATAACTTTGAACGATCAGCCCGTTTAATCAATTTACCAGATGTCGCTCTGTCGAGTGAGCTGAAATCAGCCTCTTTGACAGCAAGAGAACATATGGATGAGCATATTATTTCAGCGATGTCTTTATCAATGAATTGGCAGGAGTACTTTAATTTAATTTCTAAAGAGATTAATGCTTTAGCCTCATCTTATAATGTATTACTTCCACAAGTTGATCGTATTCTTGAGCAACGATCCAAGAGCTTAACCAGTCAATTACGTACCGTGCTTTTCAGCTTGAGTCTATTATTGCTATTGATCTTGTATCTTTATGCGGGCTTTTATCGCTCTGTTAAAGAGTCAATACGACATATTTGGCAAGCTACTCACCGCATGGCGGAGGGGGACATGACCACGCGTATCTGCAGTCAAACACGGGATGAAATGAGTGAGATTACAAATGAGTTTAATCGAATGATTGATCACGTTCATCAGCTGATCCAAGCCGTTCAGAAAACAGCCGACGAAGTGGATCATCAAGCATCCAAAGTAGCTGAGATCTCAATTGACAGTCATGTCGCCATGCAAGAGCAACAAAAGCAGACTGAGTTAGTGGCCGTTGCCATGAATGAGATGGCACATTCCGTTGAGGAGGTGTCTACCTATGGGCAAAAAGCATTGGCATCAACGCTCGAAGCCGACACGCACACTCAGCAAGGCTACCAACAAGTTACTCAAGTCCTGAACGAAGTCAAAACCCTGGCGCATGAGATTGAGGTGTCAGTACAGGTCATTAATCAGTTCGCGGCGGACAGCTATAAAATTACTCAAGTGTTAGAAGTCATCAAAAGCGTTGCTGAACAAACCAATCTACTGGCATTAAATGCGGCGATTGAGGCTGCGCGTGCGGGTGATCATGGGCGGGGCTTTGCTGTTGTTGCGGATGAGGTTCGGACACTCGCACATCGAACACATCAATCCGTTGAAGATATCGAACTGATGGTGAGTAGTTTGATGAGCAGTGTTGATCAATCGGTAAAGGCAATGATCAAAAGCCAGGAGTTAGCACGCAACACCGTTCAAGAGTCTTCACAAGTTGGAGGCGCACTCCAGAACATTGCCAACTCAGTTCATACCATTGTGGAAATGAATGAACAAATTTCGAGTGCGGCAACAGAGCAGGCCAAGGTCGCTTCAACCATTGATCAAAACCTGGTTTTCATAAATCAGTTTGGAGACTCAACTTCAAAAAGTGCAAATCAAGTTGTTGCAGCCAGTCAGCAGATGACCGAGCTTTCATCGCATCTACGTCAGTTAATGGCGCGCTTTAGGGTGTAGGCTGGAGTTATTTCCAGCCAAGCTGCCATATGTCATGGTTCTTCAAGCTTTGCCAGGGCATAGGGTAGGTGTTTTTAGTCATCACGGCTTCAAGCACACAGGCGTGTACCCGTTCATTTTCATCGCGGACTAATTCAATAACTATAAAGTGTTTTTCTTTATTTTGAGGTGATACCGCTGTCCATTTGCTGTTGAGTAGCTTCTCAGGGTTTAGTTTATTCATTGTCTTCTGGCGATTCCGTCATGATTTGTTAGTATCTGTTAGATTACGCAAAGACAATACATCAGGATCTCTGTATTTTTTAAATTAAGATCCTCTGCAATCAAAGGATAGACGCATGCCAATTACTTCATTTTCTGCACGATTTCCATTCAAGACACTTGCTCTGACCGGTCTTTTGCTCAGTGCATCAGGTCTTGTTGCTGATACAGGTCTTCGTTACCAAATTCCGATACAGCCGGAAGCGGCTACGGGTTATCAGGAAAAGCCTGGCTGGAAAACTAAGACTTTCGCTGTCGCAGCGGCAAACCCCTTGGCAACCGATGCAGGATATCAAATCATTAAGGCGGGTGGATCGGCTTTAGATGCGGCAATTGCGGTTCAAATGGTGCTAACCCTAGTTGAGCCTCAATCCAGCGGTATCGGGGGCGGTGCTTTTTTAATGTATTTTGATGGCGAACAAGTGCTGGCATATGATGGACGAGAAACGGCTCCCGCAGCGGTCACTCCTGAACTGTTTTTAACCGAATCAGGTGAGGCATTAGGCTTTATGGATGCAGCCGCCAGTGGCTTGTCTGTTGGTGTACCTGGCGTGTTGCGCATGCTTGAGCAAGCCCATAAAAAGCACGGTAAGTTACCTTGGGCTGAGCTTTTTATTCCTGCGATTACCTTAGCTGAGCAAGGCTTTCCTATCAGTCCACGCCTACAAGGTCTGCTGGCCAATGAAAGCGCTCTGAAACTCAATCCTGCAGCAGCCTCCTTTTACTATGATGCGCAACAAACCCCCTTGCCAATTGGATATCAATTACAAAATCCAGCTCTGGCCGCTATTTTTAAAACACTCGCAGAGCAGGGCAGTGACGCTTTCTACACAGGCGAGATAGCTTCTAATTTAGTTGAGCAGGTCCAGCAACATCCAACCTATGCTGGTGCGATCAGTCTAGATGATATGGCTGCGTATGAACCCATTGTGCGGGAACCGATTTGTACCGATTGGAAAGTCTATCGCGTCTGTGGTTTTCCACCGCCTTCATCAGGCCATCTAACGCTTATGCAAATACTCGGTATTTTAGAGCAGCGGCCGATGATGACGCCCGCATATGAGAATGAGCTGATCAGTGTCGAATGGCTGCATAACTTTACGGAAGCTTCGCGCTTAAGCTTTGCGGATCGCGCGCTTTATCTTGCTGATCCAGACTTCGTGCCAGCACCAGGCAATCAGTGGGAGTCCTTAGTGTCGCCCGACTATTTGGCGCAGCGTGCCAACTTAATCGGTGAGTCTTCAATGGGAAGAGCTGAGGCTGGCAATCCCGGCGCTTGGGAGGTGAGCTTTGTCAGCATGCCAGACCAACCCGAATACGGTACCAGCCATATTAGTATTGTCGACCAGCAAGGCCATGCATTGGCAATGACCACCACGATAGAGGCTGCCTTTGGCTCAAGAATGCTTGTGGATGGAGGAACAGGGCTTGCTGGTGGCTATTTGCTCAACAATGAGCTCACTGACTTTTCATTTCAGCCCACAGATGAGCAGGGGCGTCTAATCGCGAATCGCGTCGAGCCAGGTAAACGTCCTCGTTCCAGCATGAGTCCAACCCTTGTCTTTGATCGCGAGACGGGCGACTTTGTCGCAAGCTTAGGATCACCAGGGGGCGCTGCGATTATTCATTATACAGCGCGTACCTTGATTGCCATGTTGGATTGGGGGCTGAATGCACAAGATGCAATCAGTCTTCCCCATGCGCTTAGTTTCAATGGGCCCACCCTGCTTGAGGCCGAGCGTTTCCCGGACGCAACACGCCATGCATTAGAAGCCAAAGGCCATGAGGTTGTAGAGCGTGATTTAACCAGCGGGTTACAAGCCATTCAAAAAGATGAGTCTGGTTATTTCAGCGGGGCTGATCCACGTAGAGAGGGCGTGGTGATGGGGGAGTAATCCCCCGCTAAGACAGTTCGTCTAAGTCGATTGGGCCCCATACGGGATATACATCTCCCGGGCCAGGGTTTGCCAAAGACGACTGCCCGCCAAAATGGTTCATCACACCCCAAACGGCATTGAGCGCTGTCTGTACAGCGCCTTCAGCCCATGCGGGTGTCCAACTAATATCATCACCTGCTAGAAACACACCCTTATGATCCGGCGAGAGCGTTTGTTGCATAAAGTGTCCATACATTCTGTGGTTATAGCGATAGTGCCCAGGCAGAGCGCCTTTGAATGCACCTAAAAAGTTGGGATCATTTTCCCAGCTGACGGTTATTGGATTGCTGCGAATATGCGACTTGATATCAACATCGGGATAAATTTTAGACAGCGCGCTCAGTGCCAATTCCGTCCGTTTTTCGGCATCCAGCGGTAACACCTTTAGCGCATCACTCATCCACGAATAGCTTAAACACATTACACCGGGTTGATCAGGGCCGTGATCAAATAAATAGGTGCCTCGCGTTAAGCGATCCGTTAACGTCATCGACATTAAATCTTCGCCCGTTTCAGGGTGTCTATCTTTCCAGAAAGGGCGATCAACCATGACAAAGGTTTTTGCGGACTGCATATAACGTGTTCGGTCTAATGCCATCCACAAAGGCTGACTAAATAAACTTTCTTGAGTATCTATGGCCGTGGTTAACAGCCAACTCTGGCACGTGCATACAATGGCATCAAAACGGTCTGTATGACCGCGACGATCCGTGACGTATAAACCCTCAGGGTCGCGAAAGAGTTTTGCAGCCCCAGGTCTTGGTGCACCTTGGTTAAGCTTTTGTAAGGAGGTACCATTTGGCCAATAGGATAGATCTTCAGGCTCATGAGACCACAAACGTTTTGGCAACTGCTCAACACCCCCTATCACTAAATGTTGATCCGTGTCGCATGCAGTCACATTGACGCGCAGGATTTCCAACATAGTGTTTGAAAAGTCTGAGTCCCATCCCCCTGTACCAAAACCGACTTGGCCAAATATTTCACGGTGACGAAAACTCAAGTGGCGAAATGCCTTGGAGGTGGTAATGAAATCATAAAAAGTGCGTTCATCCCACGCCTTTACCAACGGATTCCAGATGGCTTTGATGGCATTTGGATCTCGACGCTGTATCGCGGCCTGAAGCGAACTAAAGTGAGCACCTTCTTCTAAGGCAGAATCATAGGCCTGCGCGACTTCTTGAAAAATAGGCGGTAAATCCGAGAGCGTTTTCGCATAAAACCGCTCTCCCTCTAACTCAATAACGGTTGAGCCAGCCGCGGGAGTGAGGGGATTAGGGAATGGCGCTGTCTTCAAATTCATCAAATCTAAATAGTGATAAAAACTGCGTGAAGAGGTTGGAAAGCGCATTCCGCCTAATTCTGCAATCATGTGCTCTGCACCCTCAAACGATGCCGAGCGAAGACGCCCTCCTAGTTGCCCCGATTCATAAAAAACCGGACGAAGGCCCATGCGCATCAACTCATATCCACACACCAAGCCGGCTATGCCCGCCCCGATGATCGCTACCTTGGCACCATGACGATTGACCGGTATCCTGCCCAAGCCCTCAGGGTGCTTTAACCAGTGGTCATAGGCAAACGGAAAGTCGGGGCCGTACATTGAAAAAGGGGCATCCATGGGTTCATCTCCAAGATCAGTATAGGTCTAAACGTCGGTCAGAAAGGTAAGGCATTTGCCTACGAGCCGTTTCGATGTCTTTTTGCTGGATATCTGCGATTAGCATGCCCGTGCTATCTTCAAGCGTTGCTACACACTGACCATCGGCAGCACATATGGAGGATCTACTGCAATAATCGATCGAACGCCCTAAACCTGTGTAATTAGCGTAGGCGATCACCATGCCATTTTCCATTGAGCGGCTGGGTATCATGTGTGTAGCGACCGTCGTGAAAGGGTGCATGTTAGCCGTTGGGACAAGCAACAGATCCGCACCTTGGCATCGATGCCAGCGGACAAGCTCCGGAAACTCGACATCGTAGCAAATCGCTAAACTTATTTTAAAATCTCGATACGTGACGGGTGCCATTAATTCAGATCCTGCACAAAAACGGCTTTTATCTAAGTCACCATACAGATGGGTTTTACGATAATTTTGCAGGCATTTACCTTCAGCCGAAATGAATTGTGCCGAGTTATAGAAGCGCCCTTGCTCATCCATCTCTGCATATCCAAGCACGATGGCAAGCTGGTAGGTTTTTGCAAGTGTTCGGGCCTTTTGTAATATTGCATCGTCAACAAAGAGTGCCAGGCTCGAAAGTGCTTCTAGAGGAGCCTCATAGCCTGTTAAGCCCATTTCGGGGGTTACGAGTATATCCGCTCCTTGTTGAGCGGCTTCTTCGCATAAGGCTTCTAGGCCATAAAGCTCGGTATCCGTCAGTGCCGTTGGAGATGTCTGAGCAACAGCGATTTTCATGGTTTTGTCCTTACCTGGATTGTTGGGTTTGAGTATGGATATAGGATAGTAGAAGATCTAGGTTATTACCTCGCTATAAAGCTGTACGTTATAAATCAAAGGTGCTCAGGCGATATAGATCGCTTTTATCCTGACTTTGCCACCAATAGCGTTCAGTTGCGTAAAGCCTTTGAGAATTTCTTGAGAGTAGAGCTGGATTCAGTCGGTACTGAAATGGTGATCAATGAGTTCGTAAACTCACTCTATGGTGAAGAGGGGGCGGTACAGCTGATTAGCGGCCTGCATGGCCTGAATTTAAAGATAGATAAGCAGCTAAGTGAGGTCTGTATGGAAGCAGACGCGATCATTATCGAAACATCATCAATCAAAGCTTTAACCGTATGGCTAAATAGCTGGAACAACTGATGTTCCTGTGAGGCTATAACATATAGTAAAAATGTTTTAAGATTGTAACTATTCAGCCATTATCAGCTGGTTATTTTAAATAAACTTAATCAGCTTATAAAAGCTGAGTAAACATAAAGGTTTTTGACGTTGAAGCAGGTTGAAATTGTTCTAGAAAAAATATTGTGGAATTCACGATTTCTGGTTCTAATCGCAGTTGTTTCTAGCTTGTTAGGATCATTGGTGCTTTTCGTCGTTGGAACCATGGATATTTTCAAAGTGGCGTGGATGACATTTGAATACTATCTTGGGTCGAGTGACCAGGATATTCATGACTTTATCATTACCGATATCATCTTAGCCGTTGATATTTATCTGGTAGCGGTCGTTCTGCTGATGTTTGGTGCAGGGTCATACAGGCTATTCATTTCGCCGATAGATGAGTCGGAAGAAAGTGGAGTCGCTCATCCATTCAATATCCAGACATTTGATGAGTTAAAGGATAAGATCGTCCGGGTAGTGATTCTTGCAGTGATAATCGAATTTTTCAGAGCAGTGGTAGACATTCGGTTTACTACTCCACTGGATGCAATATACTTGGCTTTATCGGTTTTCGCATTAGCAGCGTCTGTTTATCTGATGAATTTAAGCCACAGTAAAAAAGCATAGATAGAAAGGTGCGCCTGTCATCATTAGAAATGCTCATTAATCTCTGGGATGCTAGCGAAAACATCAAAAGGTAAGGACACCATAAGCAAACTCATTGCACATTTGATTGCTTATGGTGTTAACACTGGAACCGATCACATAACTGAGCACGTTAAGACGGCGGTAGATACTGGTGAACTTACATTGGAAGTGGCGTCGTGTGGTATGTCATTCAGAATGCTGATGGAAGACAGTTGGTCACAAGAGATCGTGCCTGAATTGAATTAATGAATCATTTGTTGGTGTTGAGTTGTCTCCAACCTTGTCGCCCCTTTTAAAAAAGGGGCGAAACTCAAAAGGAATATCAAGTTAACGAGGATTTAGATGAGTCAGCCAATACCGACTTCTTATAATCAAATTATTGCGCATACGATTGAACAGGCACTTGCTCTATCGGCTAATGCAAAGAACGAAAAGGCTATTGCTGGCTTTTGCCAGTTACAAGGCCCCACAGGCGGTGGTAAAAGCAGTTCTCTGTATCGTAGCCCAGACGGGAAAATTCCAGCGAGCCTTGAATTTATAAAATCCAAAGGGTTGCAGGCCATATTGGTCACCCATCGCTAGAACATCCTGCATGACATTTATGAAAGTGCCACGAGTGCAAAAGACAGTTCAGGTAATCCACTGCTCGTTAGTATCCTTTATGCTCAGGATGAAACTGTCGTTAGTGCGGTTTCTCAAAGGGCACTGCCACATGAACAAGGCGTTCAAAAGTCTGACTTGCCCGATCCTTATAAGGCCATTGAGGACATCCATGGTTTAGGAGTGTTTCGTTCTAATGCTGATAAAGAGGCTCTCGTTCGTGCTTGCCACAACGTTGCGGCCATTGCCCGTAATGTTCAGTACAAAAAGAAAAATCCTGATTCGATGGGCGTCTTACTCGAACGAGAAGAGCAGGAACTAAGAAAACTGTGTGGCTTTGTCGAGCGCACGCTACTTGGGGGTATGTCATCCTTAGAGAAGGCAGTGAAGTATGCCAGTAAGCACCATGGCAAGACGCATGAACTCACAGAACAAGCAAAAGAAAAGCTTCGTTTATATAGAGAAAATAAATGGGTGCGTCGAATTTTCCCAGCAATTGCTTGGCACGATGATAAGCAACATTTGCTGGTGTTAACGACGCAGAAGCTGTTCGCTTCCTTTTACGACGGTAAACAGAAAGTCAGAATGTCGAGCGGACAACTGGCCGGTAAGGTGATATTTGTTGATGAGTTTGATTACCAAGCCGACATTTTACAAACATTACTCGCACAATCCCAAATGGTTCAAGAGCCGCCTGAGTGTATTGGTCAATTACTTGAAGGGGGTAAGCGCCTATTAGCGCGAATGCAGTTTGTTACTGCTGAACCTATACCTGAGCTTTACAGTGAGCTTAAACAGCTTATTGCGGAGTTAGAGGAGGATTTGACCAGCAAAGGGGTCGATCTGAATCAGTCTAGGGCGCTGGTAATGCCCTTAAAACAGTATGAATTAGGTGTTCCGTTCGAAAAGAAATATCTGTTTCGCTCAGATCACTTAGTAACCAGTGAGCCTTTGCAGTTACAGCAAAAACCTCATGGCTTTGAAGTGAAAAGTTATGGGCAAAGCGATGAAGAATTAATTGATGTCGGTGATTTTTTGCGTGTGATGGAGAAATATATCAGACGCTTCAGTTTATTGCTGTCGCAGTTCGCAACCGATGAGTCCGAAGCCTATGAGTATCTCGTTCGGCTAAACCGATTGCTGTTTGATCCTGCGAATGACTATCGACCATCCTACTACAGCACAGCGTTACCCAGTTTATCACTGTTCTCCTTGCCTCGCACTAGCTTGCCTGAGTTAGAAGAGCTCAGTAAATCAAACCGATTGCCTAATACTCAGACAAATATGTTTGGCCTAACAACCTGGCTATTAACCACTGATGAAGCTGAAGCGGATATTGACCCGTTGAGGATCAAGATTAAACGCGCACTATTGCCGACAACACCAGAAGGGTTAATGGTTTCGTTATCGAGTCGAAACATCGTTTTTGCACTATCCGCAACCTCTTATATCGAAAGGGGGATTGGTCATTTCGATATACGCTGGATTGAAAGCGCTTTGCGTTACGTGGCTCAGGCCCGCAATCCACAATGTACCGAGAGTTTTTTGGGCGATAGCTTTGAGCAGCGCCCCGAAGATTGGTTTAAGAAGCCGATTCCATATTTACAAACTGACGAGGATAAGCAGTTACAAATGGCGGTGATCCGCTCGTTGGTTAAAGACAAATCTGAAAAGCGTCGCTCGACACTGAAAACCACGATTCATGACTTTGATGATGCTATCAATGCGCCAGTTTTTCAGGAGGCAAAACTGCATTTGAACGCTGCATTTTTTGAGGCTGAGCACTCTGATTACAAGTATGAATACCGTCAGTCTGTGTTGTTTAAATTACTGCACGTTCTGCATTTGGCAGCGAATGAGCCACAACATAAAGGACACCTGGCCTTTGTTAACTCAGTCAAATACCTTCGGAAGTGGTTGATAAGTGATACCGCAGAAAACAGTAGGATCAGCGCGGATTGGCTTGAAATGGAGCGTTTAACCACTGGCGTATTGTCTTCTTTTGACGATGTGTTTATTACTTTGGCTGTCAACGGTAAGCCCATGATGATTTGCTTGCTCAATGCTGAAGCACAAAAGCGAGAAGGATTTGAGCGCGCCTATCAAGCGGCGTTCGACTCTGGCCGCACCGTGGTGGTAATGACACAAACTGCATCCGCTACCAATGGCATCAATTTGGACTACTCCTTGCCCAACTCTCAAGGACAGATGGATCTGACGTCACTGTTTATTATTGAAAGTAAGCACTTTTACTTTTCACCATGGGATAGCAATGACGCTGATGATGAAATGTCTCATGCTGGCTTTCAGCTCAGAAACTTAGAAAAATTAGTCAGACGTTCAGAGTTTTCACGCAAGCAGCAGCGGCAATTTATTATGCCGTTAATGAATAACTCAGTCGCTAAAATCCAGGAGCTAAACAAGCTCTATAAAGGGACAAATGACTACGTTAAGAATCTTGCTGCTGACGTGCAGCAGCAAGTTGGTCGTATTGAACGTGCTTGGACGTATGTGCCCCATGTCGCCATTCATTTAAGCGATGATTTAGCAGGCCATCTTCGCAACTACGGCCAATTAACCGTTTGTACTAACAACCGAAATTGGGTTTCAAACCTTAATAATCAGCTGATTGATGATCTTACTCATTCCGAAGATGCATCGGTTTCCAACTTTTTTACCCTGTTGAAAACGCGATCCCAAGATGGCGCTGCTGCGGTAGATATTATTGATAACAAGTTAGTTTCCGCTATCCGAGATGTACGACAAGGTAAGGGTTGTATCGAAGATATTTCAGTGCTTTGGCATGAACTAGGCCGCGCTGTATTGCAGCATGATCTCCAATGGATGCCGCATAACAACACGTTTGGCATTACTGAGCCTTTGTGTCGTTGGGCGTGCTTTGAACGGCCCAAGGAAACAAAGGTTACTGGTGAAATATGGTACGACCCCAAAAGTTGGCAGTTCTTTGAAAAGCGTGCAGCGGGATTGATTAAGTATAACCCACAGACGCTTTATGAGGTTGTTAACCGGCAACCTGCTATTTCGGATTGGTTTAATCGTAAAGGTTTTCGAACATCGTTTCAGCCGTATGCCAATGACATTGAAGAGCAATTTGCGTTTCATCCCGTTGTGATTCAACGAATTTTACAAGGGCGTATTGGTGAGGAAGGTATTCGCGCACTGCTGAATGACAAGCAGCTAGTCACTAAACAAGACGTCTACAACCATGAGCTGTTTGAATTATATGATTTTGAGATAGCCAACGCGGATGTCTTTGTTGATGCTAAATTTTGGTCGATAGCTGCTCTGGAACAGTCAGATGAAGGCTTTGAGCAATGGCTTGCTTCAGGAAAGAATCCTGAATTTGCGCCTTTGGGATTAATTAAAAAGCTGGAAAAGATCCGACAAATCCGTGGTGAAAATGCCATTTTGGTTATCGCGAACCTATTGACTGGTGAAGATTGTTCCTTATCGGGCTTTTCTGGAATGTTGGAGCCAGTAAAAGTTGAGAATGCTTCAATCCTGTTTCTCCCAGGTTGTTTGATGAGTGATGGATATCAAATGACGTCTGGCTTTAAGTGGTTTTCAAAAATAGTTTGGCAGCGTATGGGGGAGCAAGGTTAATGGATAAAAATAAAGATTTGAGGAAGTTGCCGCTGTCTCATTTGGTTTATTTGAATAGCGAGGTTGATGCAGATAAAGCCAATAAATTTGTTGTTTATCACTATCCACTTCTCAATAACAGCTATCAGTGGAAAGAGAAGAAAGCCTGGGAAGAGCGTATTGATGCTGAACTAGACAGTCGGCAGTTTGCCTATTTAATGAAAAAAAATGGTAATCAGTTTGGTCTCTATGTGGCTTTACAAAGTTCAAGTGATATTCCTCCATCTATTGTAGACGCTGAGTTGCAACCTATTACTCCCGTTCGAGTTGAATATTCACCGGTGTTAAATCCTGTGTGGATTCGACTAATGATGCGATCATTACGGGCTTTTGGCGGTCATTGTAAAGGCGCTTACAGTTTAGGTTGTCCGTTATTGAAAGTAGATAGCTGGGCTGGCGGTGTCAATGCGATCAGCCTAGATTGTAGAACTCAGCAGTTAAATGATGGTAATACCACTGAAATTGCTCTCTTTTATACCAATGTTCCATTAAGACCGTTATCTAATGATGATGATATAGATCGCATTCAGAAGCCTCTATGGGTCTATGACAAAAATAAGGTACTCGTCAGGTGGTATCCTGGCCATGAAAGAAAACCGAGAGGTACACTGTTTAAAGAAATTGGAAAGAGTAAAAATTCACGGAAACAGCGTCCGTTTCTGGATCTTTCTACACCAACTAGGTTTGAGCAAAGTTGGCCTATGGTGTTAAAACCAGTGCAAGATGCGTTTATCCTTTTTGCGCGTGACTATGGTTTTGAACTTTCAGCTAAAACCTTAAATCTCCAACCACTGATGTTGAAAACAAAGCATAATGAACTGGTCTAATAGAACTGGACACTTTAATTAGCGACAATATCAGTCAGCTATTGAGGTGTCATTATGAGTCAGAAACGAACCTACAAACAGTACTCAACTGAGTTTAAAGAAGAA
>NZ_VYTY01000008.1 GCF_009821115.1 Nitrincola alkalisediminis
CCGTTACGCCTAAGTCTTCAGCGGTTTTAACCTCTAGGGGCTTTTTCTTGGCCTTCATGATATTCGGCAAGGATGCGTAGCGGGGTTCGTTCAAGCGCAGATCAGTGGTCACGACGGCTGGCAGTGTGAGCTTCAGTGTTTGCAAACCACCGTCCACTTCACGTGTCACCAGCAAATGCTCCCCTTCAACCTTAACTTCTGAAGCAAAGGTGGCCTGTGGGCGGTTCAGTAAGGCCGCCAGCATTTGGCCGGTCTGGTTGTTGTCCGAATCGATGGCTTGCTTGCCCAATAGAATCAGACCGGGCTGTTCAGTTTCCGCGACCTTAGCAAGGATGCGCGCCACCGATAGCGCATCGGGGCTGTCTGGAGCTTCAACCTGAATGGCACGATCCGCGCCCAGCGCCAAAGCCGTACGCAACTGTTCCTGACAGGCTTTGCCACCAATGGAGACCACCACCACTTCCGAAGCAACGCCCTGTTCTTTTAAACGCACGGCTTCTTCAACCGCGATTTCACAGAAAGGATTGAGGGCCATTTTGACATTGGCCAGATCCACATCTGAGCGGTCGGCCTTAACACGGACTTTCACGTTATAGTCGATAACGCGTTTTACGGCGACGAGTAGTTTCATCGTCAAACTCCAAACAAAATAGTATTTATTTTCAATTAATTAAAAACAACTTCTACAATTAAACTTTAAATTCTAAGTCCGCCGTCCATCTCAATAATACGACCCGTGAAGAAGTCATTTTCAACAATATATTGTAGGGTGTGTGCCATTTCAGAAATTTCACCCAAACGACGTAAAGGCACTGCGGATAACATGCGCTCAATTGCTTCAGGCTTCATTTGTGCGGTCATTTCTGTTGCAATCACACCCGGCGCAATACCACCCACTCGGATACCATACCGCGCCAGCTCTTTTGCCCAGCTGACCACCAAGGTAGCCACGCCTGATTTTGTTGCAGAATAGTTGGTTTGCCCTGCATTACCCGCACGCGAGACGGATGACACATTCACTATCACGCCACCCTCACCCTGCTCCGCCATAATCGCAGCCGCCTCACGGCCACAGAGAAAGGCTCCCGTCAGGTTGACACTCACCACTGAGCTCCACTGGCTCAAAGACATCTTATCTACCAGCTTGCCATCTTTAATTTTGATCAACATGCCATCACGCATGAGACCGGCATTGTTCACCAAGCCGTGGATCTGACCAAAATCGGCACGAATGCTCGCAAAGGTCGACTCAACCTGACCTTCGTCGGTAATATCACAAACGTAGCCCTGAGACTTAACGCCCAAGGCGACCAGTTCGTCCGCTGTGTGCTGCAGCCCCTCGGCATCCAAATCGATCAACGCGACATTGGCTCCGAGTTTGGCCAGATGAACAGCCATACCCGCACCTAAACCGCGCGCTCCACCCGTTATCACAAAGGTTTTATTGTGTATTTGCATTGCGTATGTTCTCCAAGTCTATTCAGCTCATTGTTTAGGCTGACGGACTGCTTTCAACTAATGAAATAAAGCCTGCAGCGACTAGCGCTTCTTCAACCTCAGGCAAGATACTGGCATCATCGATTGTTGAGGGTGTCGCATACTGCTCACTTGCAGCAATTTTACGCAGGACAGCCCTTAGAATTTTACCTGAGCGGGTTTTAGGTAAGCGCGACACCACGATGGCGCGCTTGAAACATGCCAGCGCACCAACCTGATCACGAATCATGTTAACCACATCAGCTTCTAAATCCTGAGGTTCAATATCGGCTCCCGCCTTTAATACAACCAGCGCTACAGGCACCTGACCCTTAAGTTCATCGTGAACCCCGATAACGGCACATTCCGCCACCTGTGCATGCGCCGCCACCACCTCTTCCATCTCACCTGTCGATAGACGATGCCCCGACACATTAATCACATCATCGGTGCGCCCAGTAATAAAGACATAGCCGTCATCATCCTTAAAACCACCATCTCCCGTGTGGTAGTAACCCGGAAAGTCAGTCAAATAAGAGGTTTTAAAGCGCTCATTATTTTTCCAAATGCTCCATGCAAACCCCGGCGGAAGCGGAAGCTTAATGCAAATATGACCCGCTTCATTCGCAGGCAGTTCATGACCCTCGGCATCCAACACCTGAATGTCATAACCCGGAATCGGCTTATTGGTTGAACCCAAACGTGGAAGCGATGGGTCTTCCCAGCCCATCATGGGTGCCGTCATCGGCCAGCCAGATTCGGTTTGCCACCAATGATCCAGGATCGGCACAGACAACAATTCGCTTAACCATTGGTAGGTTGAGCTGTCGAGCTTTTCGCCCGCAACAAAGATCCATTTAAGACTGCTTAAGTCATAGGCTTTGGCCAGTTCGCCTTGTGGATCTTCTTTACGGACAGCTCGATAGGCCGTCGGTGCGCAGAACATCGAGTTGACTTTATATTCACTAATCAAGCGCCAGAAGGCACCAGCATCGGGCGTGCGAATTGGCTTCCCTTCGTAAAATATTGAACTGCAACCGCCCATTAATGGGCCGTATACAATAAAGGAATGCCCGACCACCCAACCGATATCAGATGCACCCCACCAGACATCGCCTGCACGCATCCCATAGACTTGATGAATGGCGTACTTCAAAGCCACCGCGTATCCACCGACATCTCGAACGATGCCTTTGGGTTGGCCAGTGGTGCCGGAAGTATAAAGAATATACGAGGGGTCCGATCCCTTCATCGGAACCGCTTTTGCAGGAACAGCGCCCTCTTGGAAGGCATACCAATCCAGATCTCGATGCGCATCCATTTGTGCAACCAGCATCGGTCGCTGACAGACAATCGTATGTTTTGGCTTATGAGCCGCTAAGCTAATCGCTTTATCGACCAAGGGCTTATAGGCAATTTTCTTATCAAACTCGATGCCGCATGACGCCGTCAGGATGACTTTTGGTAAGGCATCGTCAATGCGTATTGCTAACTCGTTGGCAGCAAACCCACCAAACACCACTGAGTGAACTGCACCCATTCGCGCACATGCCAGCATGGCAACGGCCGCTTCCGGGATCATTGGCATGTAAATAACGACCGTATCGCCTTTCTCAACACCCAAGCCGCTCAGCGCACCGGCAAAACGCTCAACTCGTGCAAGCAACTCTTGGTATGTGATGGCTTCTTTGGTCTGAGTCACTGGCGAGTCGTAATACAACGCGACCTGCTCTGCACGCCCCTGTGCAATTTGTGCATCTAGGGCAAGATAGCTTAAATTCAGTTCACCATCAGAAAACCACTGGTAGGTTCCGTGTTCTGTTGCCATCAAGGCTGTACTTGGGGCTTTAAACCAGTCTAGCGCTTGGGCCTGCTCCGTCCAGTAGGCAGCCGGATCTTTCAAGCTCGCGGCATACACCTGCGAATAACTCATACATCACCTCTATTATTGTTTTTGTACACCGAGATGAGCCCAGTCAATTTGGACTGGGCAGGTATTGCATCCCTATTGATACAAGCGAATTAGGCTCGAGAAATCTAAATGACCATTCCCTTGGCTCTTATGAAGATTAAACAGCGCTCTCGCGGCAGAGCCCATTGGCGTCGCACATGCACTTTGCTGGCTGATGTCCATTGCCAATCCCAAGTCTTTAAACATGAGATCGACCTGGAAGCCACCTTGATAGTCGCGTGATGCGGGTACGTTTTCCATGACACCGGGCACGGGGTTATAGACCTGCAACGCCCAATTATTGCCAGAGCTTTGCTTCATAATGTCGGAAAGAACGGCTGGATCTAAGCCATTTTTGATGCCCATATTCAAGGCTTCGCAGGTGCCCGCCATCAGAATGGCCAACATCATATTGTTGCAGGCTTTTGCTACTTGACCTGCACCATGATCACCGGCATGAAAGATGTTTTTGCCCATGGCCTCTAAGATAGGCTTAGCCGCTGCATACTGCTGCGCATCCCCACCGACAATAAACGTAAGCGTTCCGGCCTGCGCGCCGCCAACACCACCAGACACGGGTGCATCAATAAAGTGTATGCCTTTTGTTGCCGCCGCGGCCGCAACCTCGCGTGCGGTTTGCGCATCAATCGTGGAGCAATCAATCACTAACGTGCCTTCAGGAACGCAATCAAACAACGCGACATCGGCGTTCATTAATAATGATTTAACGTGCTTGCCCGCAGGCAACATTGTAATCACAACGTCAGCGCCCTGTGCAGCATCAACGGCAGAAGACATTGATTGGCATCCAGCCTCAACAGCTTTAGCCAAGGCCTCTGCCGATAAGTCAAAGGCCTGTACATTGTGACCGGCTTTTGCCAAATTGGCCGCCATTGGGCCACCCATATTACCTAATCCAATAAATCCTATCGTCGCCATGCGCTTCACCTTTTTTGTTTTTATACGATTGAAAATACCTTTCGACATCGGCCGCTAAATACGTCGTTACAAATCCTGTAGCGGATGCTCTCCCGACCAAGGCGATTCGAATAACTCATCAATAAACGCTGAGTCAACATTCTCCACCTGATCAAAGGTCCACTTAGGTTGATTGTCTTTGTCGACCAGCAGCGCTCGCACCCCTTCGGGAAACTCTCGATGTCGACAGCATTGAACTGAGAGGTTTAACTCTTCCTGAAAAACTTCCTTTAGCGACAAGTGGCGGCACTTATCCAACTGTCGAGCAATCATATGAATCGAGACGGGGCTACCGTGACCGATGGCCTTTTGTGCCCGCAACACCCATTTATCCTCTGTCTCTAGGCTCAGCAGCTCCGCTCGCATATCAACAACAGAGACATGATCTGTAACCTTGCGTATCAAGGCCTGGTGATCACGTATTGGCGCTGGCATCTCAGCAAACGTGGATGCTGACTCCATCTCCAAGCCTTTAAGGATGGGTTGGATAACCGCTTCTGCTGGATGTGTCCAGTCCGCCGCCACCAAGCTCGTCATCAATGCGTCTCTTAGATCCTTACGAATTGCACGGTCGGCCAATCCTAAAAACAACGCATCTGCGGCATTAATGGGGTTACCCGTCAAACCCAAGAACAAACCGGTTCGTCCCGGCATGCGATTGAGAAACCAGCTCCCCCCCACATCAGGGTATAAGCCAATGGTCACTTCCGGCATCGCCAAATGCGAGGTTTCAGTCACAATTCGGTGACTGCAGCCACTAAGCAAGCCCATGCCACCACCCATCACAATGCCACTGCCCCAGCAAATAATCGGCTTGGGATAGGTATGAAGAGCATAATCTAAACGGTACTCACGCGTAAAAAAGTCTTCTGGAAAAGTACTATCCGGCTCGTTAGCGATGGCTTTATAGAGCTTGACAACATCGCCACCCGCACAAAAGGCTTTTTCACCCGCACTGTCTAGAAATAGCGCGCAGATTTCTGGGTCATCACGCCACTTTTCCAATTGAGGCAACAGCAAATCGATCATTTCAAGCGTTAGGGCATTCAAACTCTTTTCAGCGTTTAAATGAATTTCACCAATTCGCTGCCCACTCTTGGTGGTGTGTTCAGAAAATACAACGCAACTCATAAACGACTCCTCGCTGTTAAACCTTAACGATTTTTCCATTCAGGTTTACGTTTTTGCAAAAATGCATTCACACCTTCACGCTGATCTTCGGTTTGAAAAAGATCAACAAATAACTCACGCTCAAGGATATAGCCTTGGTGATAATGCGCATTTCGGCTGTTTTGAATCAAGGCTTTACAGGCCGCTATTGATGAAGGACTTTGCTGACATGCTTGTTCAGCTAAAGCCAAGGCCTGTGTAAATGCCTGCCCTTTTGCAACCACTTCTTCAACCAAGCCGATCTCAAGCGCTTTAGCGGCATCCACCTGCTCTGCGCATAAAATCATGCGCTTCGCCCAGCCTTCACCCACCAGTATCGTGAGGTTTTGTGTGCCACCCGCACATGGAAGCAATCCTACTTTTGCTTCAGGCAGCCCCATTTTTGCTTGCTCTTCCGCGACTCTGAGGTCACAGGCTAAGGCAACTTCGAGACCACCGCCCATGGCATAACCGTTAATCGCGGCAATGGAAACACCCCTGAATTGGCTGAGTGTCTCAAACGCCTGACCAAAAAGACGCGCCATGTCTCGCGCCCTTGAGCGATCACCATCCGCAAAGAGCTTAAGATCGGCTCCGGCTGAGAAAAACTTCTCACTGGCACTGGTTAACACCAAACTCCACACATCAGGATCGTCATTGAGCGAATGAACGATGTCAATTAAGGCTTGCAGACTCTCGGCTGTCCAAGTATTTGCAGGCAGATTATTCAAGGTCAAAATCGCAACATGACCACGTTTTTCTAACAAAAGTGCATCAGACATGCTCAACTCCTAAAGTTCAGTATCGGTATCGGCCAACACACGACGCCCGATAATGACACGCATTATTTCATTCGTACCCTCAAGAATCCGGTGTACGCGCGTATCGCGAACGAACCGCTCCATCGGATACTCTTTGATATAGCCATAACCACCAAAGAGCTGCAGAGCTTCGTCGCAGACCTTAAAGCCCACATCAGTGGCAAAGCGCTTTGCCATCGCACAGTAAGTCGTCGCATCTGGATCTTGTCGATCAAGTTTACTGGCAGCCAGACGCACCATTTGGCGCGCAGCCACCAACTCTGTGGCCATATCGGCCAAACGGAACTGAAGCCCTTGGAAATCGCCTATTTGACGTCCAAACTGCTTACGCTCAAGCAAATAATTGCGCGCTTGGTTCAAGGCTTGCTGCGCCGTGCCAACCGAGCAGGACGCGATATTAATGCGACCGCCATCCAAGCCCTTCATGGCCAATATAAAACCATCACCCTCTTCGCTTAGAAGATTAATGGCTGGAACCCGAACATTATCAAAGGTAATCATCCGCGTCGGCTGACTGTTCCAGCCCATTTTATCTTCGCAACGCCCGTAGTTAATGCCTTCACTCTGCGCATCCACCACAAAAGCTGAAACACCACGTGCGCCAGCACCTCCCGTGCGCGCCATCACGACCAATACATCGGTACTGCCCGCGCCTGATATAAAGACCTTGCTGCCGTTGAGTATGTAAACGTCGCCGTCCCGAACAGCGGTTGTTTTTAACGACGCGGCATCCGATCCCGCATTTGGCTCGGTTAAGCAATAGGAGCCTAGTTTTTCAGCCGTCACCAACGCAGGGGCATAGGCCTCCACCACTTCTGGCTTAGCAAAGCTGGTCACCATCCAAGTGACCATGTTGTGAATGGTCAGGTAGGCCGTGGTTGAAGTGCAGCCCATCGACAAGCGTTCGAAAATAATACTTGCATCCAAACGGCTTAATCCCAGCCCACCAACAGCCTCTGGTGAATAGAGTGAGGCAAAGCCCATTTCACCTGCCTTACGAATCACATCCACTGGAAAAAAATGCGTTTGATCCCACTCAGCCGCGTGGGGCTCTAACTCATTGCGAGCAAACGCCGTCGCCATATCCGCAAATGCAATTTGGTCTTCGTTTAATTCAAAATCCATTAAAACCTCCACAGGGCTGCGCGCCCAATCAGTTAGGGTGAAACTTATTTCAACTGAATGGTCATGTTAGGACCCGACGCAATATCGTCTTCGAACCAACGCGCCGTCACGGTTTTGGTTTCCGTATAGAAACGCACCGCTTGCTTACCATAGGCGTGCTGATCACCGTAGAAGGACTTGCGCCAGCCGGTGAAGGAGAAGAAAGGCAGTGGTACAGGTACGGGTACGTTAATGCCCACTTGACCCACTTGTATTTCATGCTGATATTTACGCGCGGCAGCCCCTGATGCAGTAAAGATAGACGTGCCGTTACCGTATGGATTTTCATTTATCAGTGCGATGGCTTCTTCCAAAGTGTCGACTTCCAACGCAATTAAAACCGGCCCGAAGATTTCTTCGCGGTAGATCGACATATCACGAGTGACTTGAGTAAAGAAAGTCGGCCCAACCCAGTTGCCATTCGGGAAGCCCTCTACTTGGCAAACACTGCCATCCAGCAAGCATTCAGCACCCGCATCCTTACCTTCTTGAATAAAGTCCAGCACGCGCTGTTTGGCTTGAGGATTGATCAAGGGGCCGTAACCGGCTTCAGGATCATTCCAGGCTCCTGGACGAACCTTCGCTAATGCATCGCGCAGCTCTGGAATCCATTGACGAGACTCACCGACGAACACGGCAACTGAAATCGCCATGCAACGCTGGCCCGCTGCACCAACAGAGGCACCCACCAGATTATTAATCACATGGGATTTTTGTGCATCGGGCATAATGACCATATGGTTTTTAGCGCCCGCAAAGGCTTGCACACGCTTCATATGATCTGTGCCCGTTTTGTAAATATGCTCGCCCACGGCAACAGATCCTACAAAGGAGATGGCTGGTGTATCTGGGTGAACCAAAAGCTGATTAACAACATCTTTTGTGCCGTGAATCACTTGCAACAAACCTGCAGGTGCGCCAGCCTCTTGGAAAAGCTCGGCCAAACGCATCGGTGTTAAGGGATCTTGTTCAGAGGGCTTGAGCACGAAGGTGTTGCCGCAGGCAATCGCCATTGGGAACATCCACAAAGGAATCATCGCCGGGAAATTAAACGGCGTTATACCGACACACACGCCAAGCGGCTGGGTGTAGCTGTAGCAATCCACTTTGCGGGCAACGTTTTCAACCGTTTCGCCCATGCTTAAGGACGCAATATTGCAAGCATGCTCAACCACTTCAATTCCGCGCCACACATCACCTTTGGCATCTTCAAAGGTTTTGCCAGTTTCGCTGCTTAGAATCGTCGCCAATTCATCATGGTGCTCTTTCAGCAATGCTTGGTAACGCAACATAAGACGCGCACGCTCTGATACGGGCACTTCTTTCCAAGTTTGAAAAGCCGCTTTTGCGACGGACACCGCTTGATCGACTTCTGCAGGTGTTGCGCAGGGCACTTGCGCAATCACATCTTGAGTGGCGGGATTGGTGACTGGGATCCAATGCGTGCTTTGACTTTGAACCATTTCACCGTTAATCAACATGGGTACTTGATGTGTCATACGTTTGATCTCTACCTTTATTGTTATTGTCTAATCCGACATGACCCTGACAAGATAATATATTACCTTTACGTTAACGTTAATATCTAATCAGGAATTTTTCAATACAAATATGTTGTAACATGAAATTGAGCCAGTACTGATTGATAAAGTTGTTAAGATGATGGACTATATTGCGACTTTCAACTAAGGTTTACCTTAACGTCAACCAAGTGAAAATACTAAGCAATGAGCCAACCCTCTTCCTGGCCTATTCCAAATGGCAGTACACGCTTTGTTCTCCCACGCCGCACAGTCACTGAACTAAGCAAACATCCGATCAGTAAGGATCTGTACCCTATAGCCATGGGCTATTACAAGCGCGCATTCGGCCACAGCATGTCTCGTAGCCGTCACGATGACTGTCTACTCATATATTGCGTTGATGGCTGCGGAAAACTTAATGCAGGATTAAAGTCATACAAGATCACGACTGGCGACTTTATTTTGCTACCCAAAGATGAAATTCACAGCTACCTTGCCGATAACAAAACGCCTTGGAGCATATATTGGTTGCATTGTGAAGGACAACTGATTGACGAGTTCATCACCCCTCTCAAAAAAATGAGCCGCCACCCTGTATTGCAACTGGGATTGCATTCACGACTCATCTCTGATTTCGAAGCGCTCTTGGATCTTAGACAATCGACTCAGTTGTTTGAGTCCTACCTCCACTCAAGCAGCTTACTGCGCCAACTGCTCACCCATATCACGCTACTCCACACACAAGCACGCCATCACTTTGACAAAACATTTGATATGGACGCCATTCAAAGCCTAATGCTCAGATGCGTGCATGAAACATTAGATATAGACACGCTAGCGGCGACGGCCAACCTGTCGAAATTTCACTTCATTAAACGTTACAAAGCCTTGACGGGTAGCACACCCATCAATGACTTTATTCGAATGAAAATTGAACGCGCCTGTCATTTGCTGGACATCACCGATCAACGGATCGGTGAGATTGCCTGGACACTCGGCTACGAAGATGCCTACTACTTCTCTCGAGCCTTTAGAAACGTCATGGGCATCTCGCCGAGCCAATATCGAAGCATTCGCCTAGGCAAAGCGACTTATAAGGAGTAACCCACTTTAAGAAGAATGCATTGGAGTCGACTCTTTTTCACGGTACATGGCATAGTCTGCCAAACGCACCAACCCATCTGCATCAATGGAGTCTGTGGGATAATATGAGACCCCCATGGCTGCAGTTAACGACAGCCATGGATCCATTTTTAAACACACAAGCGGCTCGGAAAGAGCTTGATTTATCTGGTCCATTATCCGTCTAACCCTGTCCGGACGCTCAGCACTGCGAAGCAAAATAACAAACTCATCGCCAGAGAAACGGGCAAGACAGTCATCCGCCTCAATCACGTTCGAGATTCGGGTGGCTATTTCTTTCAGCGCCAAATCACCCGCATCGCGCCCCCAGGCATTGTTAATATGCTTGAATCGATTAATGTCGATAAACAGCACTGCCATCGACTGCTGACGACGGTAATGCTGATCCCCTTCAATTAATTTACGTAATTTGAGTGTAAAGGCATCACGGTTCATCAGGCCTGTTAGCGGATCGGTTTGCAGGCGCTTTTGCATTTGCTCAACACCTCGTGCTAATTCACCCAACTCATCCCGACGATAAATATTCACCGGCGCATCCAGCTCACCATCACCCACTCGCACTAAGGCTTCTTTTAACTTACGCAGATCCGCCGCAACCCAGTTCAGAATAGCCAGACCAATCAATATGGCAAGAATGATGGCCACCACAGCGATATAAACACTGCGCTTAATATTTTCGGTAATGCCTGACATAAAGTCACTGTCTGGCACTGCAACTATCGACAACCAATCCAGCCCGGCATCATCTCGCACACGATCAAATGCGACGTGGATTAGCTGGTCATCAAAAACAAGAGACAGAGGCCGAGTTTCATCTGGCACACCTTGCTCTTCAATGCTGGCAATGACAGCCCTATAAACGTCTGACATAATCGGCACGTTTACATCTTCAACGGCCACACGAACAAACTCACCATCACCGGTTGGAAGCACATTCGGCGTATTGGATGCTGCAATTAGCTTTCCATTCGGCTCAACAATAAAGGCAATTCCGTGTGGCGAGACACGCAAATGACCGACGAACTCATTTAAAGCACGAAGGGAAACATCGGTAGCAACAACCCCCTCAAAAACACCCTCATGCGACAAAACTTGACGCGCGCGCGTTGCAATCAACTGTCGCGTGCCAAAATCAATGTAAATAGACGTCCACGTATGGCCGCGCAACTCCTTACCATCCAGATACCAAGGCCGCACACGAGGATCAAACAAACGCTCCTCTTCGCGCACTTGCTGCATTTCCCCATCGATCCCTTCATAATGATAGATTTTTCGATACTCGGAGGCCTCTAATTTTAAACGCAGTTCTACCTTAGTGTCAGATAAGCGCTGCAAACCAATCCCCTGCCCAGCTTCATTGCCATAATAGACATAGTCATTAGGATCTGTATGAAGAGAGGTGGCAATCCAAAATCGTGTTTTAAGATTGGCCATATCAGACTCAATTGGAATCGGTGCCGGCATTCCTATAGGGAAGGCCGTTTCGAGCACAGCGCCGGAACCAATAATATGACGATCTATTGCCTGGGTGATTCGACCAACCGTTTCAAGCAACAGCTGATCTATAAGGGTATTAATGGCCTTGCTTCCAGCCTGATATGAAAGGCCACCAATGGACAGCGCCAAACATACAACCAAAACAACATAGGGAATCGTTAATACAGAGCGAAGCGACAGGACACCTTTGCGTTTAGCTTTTAACATGCCCTTTATTACCCCTCGCCCTGATCTTGTTTTTAAGGCGTAATAGAATAAACAGCTGAAAGCTGTATGTCCATCTAGGATCACATCTTAGATGGACCAAAAAGCTAGCAAATTTCCAATGCAACGGCTGTAGCTTCACCACCACCAATACATAAAGAAGCAACCCCACGTTTTAAATGACGCTTCTGAAGCGCATAAAGCAGCGTCACCAGAATTCTAGAGCCACTAGAGCCAATCGGGTGACCCAATGCACAAGCACCGCCGTTAACATTGACCTTGTGCTCATCCAACCCTAACGCTTGCTGAGCCAACAAGGTCACGACGGCAAAGGCTTCGTTGATTTCAAAAAGATCTACACTGTCTTTATCCCAGCCCGCCATTTTGAGCACTTTCTCAATCGCACCAATCGGCGCCAGGGTAAATTCAGCAGGCAATTGTGCATGCGTAGAATGCGCTACAATACGCGCCAAAGGCTTTAAACCTTGACTCAGCGCTTCGGACTCTTTCATCAACACCAAGGCTGAAGCACCATCGGAAATTGAGCTCGAGTTTGCCGCCGTCACAGTACCGTCTTTTGCAAAAGCGGGTTTTAGTGAACGAATTTTATCCAGGCGAGCTTTTCCTGGTTGCTCATCAATCGCCACCACCTGCTCACCGGCACGGGTTGTAATCGCCACGGGCGCAATTTCATCCGCAAAGCTGCCGGACTCGATAGCCGCCAAGGACTTCTCCAAAGAGGCGATGGCAAAGTCATCCATCACCTCTCGAGTTATGCTGTGGGCATCGGCTGAGCGCTGAGCAAAGCTTCCCATCAAACCGCCTTCGTAAGCGTCTTCGAGACCGTCCATAAACATATGGTCCATCACTTTTCCATGACCCATTCGCAATCCTTCACGAACTCTAGGCAACAGGTACGGCGACTGACTCATATTTTCCATACCGCCTGCGACCATGACCGCCGCACTGCCAGCACGCAACTGATCATGTGCTAGCATGACAGCCTTCATGCCAGAGCCGCACATTTTATTAATCGTGGTACAACCAACGGAAATCGGCAACCCAGCTTTTAATGCCGCTTGTCGAGCAGGTGCTTGGCCCAATCCAGCCGGCAAAACACACCCCATAATCACTTCATCAACGCTATCTGAGGGCACTCCCGCACGCTCAAGCGCCGCTTTAATGGCCACAGCGCCCAAATCAGGAGATCTGACACTGCTTAAGTCACCCTGCAAACCACCCATGGGCGTTCTAGCCGCTCCGACAATCACAATAGAATCGTTCATTTGTTACCTCATGTATTTGGGTGAATGGAATGCTCGATCCTCACCCACTACCTGATTATTTAAAGTTCTTTTTATAGAATTTTTGAAACTCGCCGATAATGCCCGCACGGAACATCAATACGCAGAGAATAAAAATCACACCTAAAATCACGTTGACCCAGTCACCCAGTGCACTTTGTGCTAACTGATGCTCAAGACTCACCACAAATGCAGCACCCACAACAGGGCCTAATAACGTCCCCACACCACCGACCAAGGTCATCAACACCACTTCACCTGACATATGCCAATGTGCGTCATTTAACGAAGCCAACTGAAAAACGATGGTTTTTACTGAGCCCGCCAAGCCTGCCAAGGCAGCCGAGATAACAAAAGCAACCAACTTGTAGCGATCCACATTGTAGCCAAGCGATGTTGCACGAGGTTCATTCTCTTTGATCGCCTTCAGCACATGACCATAGGGTGAATGCACCATCCGATGAACCACGGCAAAACCAAACATAAACACCGCTAACACGAAATAGTACATCGCCAGATTATCGGCCAAATTAATGACCCCGAGTAACTTACCGCGCGGAATACCGTGCAGACCGTCTTCACCACCGGTAAAAGAAGACTGCACGTAAAAGAAAAACACGAGCTGCGCTAATGCCAAAGTAATCATGGCAAAATAAATACCTTGACGACGAATGGCCAACAAACCAAAGCCCAAGCCCAACAATGTCGAGGCTGACATACCCGCCAAAATAGCCAACTCCGGTGTTAATCCCGAATAAGTACTGAGCAGGTAGCCAGTGGTATAGCCCCCTGTCGCCAAAAAGGCCGCATGACCAAAAGACAGCAATCCTACATAGCCAAGCAGCAGATTAAAGGCAACGGCAAAGAGTGCGAAGCAGAGTATTTTCATCAAGAAAACAGGATACACCACATAGGGCGCGATTAACGCGATCACAAAAAACGCACCGTACAGCATTAGCTTTCTTCGCTCAGAACGCTGCTTCTGCTCAAGCACACTTTTACGCGCAGGACTTGCATACACTGAAGTCGTCATACTATGCCTCCTTCCCAAACAGACCCGATGGGCGAACCAGTAACACCAACACCATCACCAAAAATATAACCGTACTTGACGCTTCAGGATAAAAAACCTTCGTTAAGCCTTCGATAATCCCCATCGCCAAACCGGTGATCACCGCACCAAGAATTGAACCCATTCCTCCAATAACCACCACGGCAAACACAATAATCAGGATATTGGCCCCCATGACGGGTGTAACTGAGTAGATCGGCGCCGCAAGAACACCGGCAAATGCCGCCAACATAACCCCAAAACCATAGGTCAAGCTCACCAACAGTGGCACGTTAATACCGAATGCCTGCATCAATTGCGAGTTTTCTGTTCCCGCACGCAGATAGGAGCCTAATTTTGTTTTTTCAATCATGAACCAAGTGCCGATACAAACCACCAAGGCCGCAACGATAACCCATGCACGGTAATAAGGAAGGAACATGAAACCAAGATTCACGCCGCCTCTAAACACCTCGGGTATAGGGTAACGCAAGCCCGACACACCATAGATATTGGTTAGAACCCCTTGGATAACAAGCGCCAAACCAAAGGTTAACAACAAACTGTAAATATGGTCTTCATTGGCAATTTTTCTAAGCAAGAAAAATTCAATTAAAACACCTAAAACACCAACAATTAAGGGGGCAAGTATTAAAGCAACCCAGTAATTAACACCTAAGGTATTAAATAAAACAACTGTGCATAACGCACCTAACATATAAAATGCGCCATGGGCGAAGTTAATAATCTTAAGAAGACCAAAGATAACCGCCAAACCTAAGCTTAATAAGGCGTAAAATGCACCATTAATAAGCCCAAGCAATAACTGACCCGAGAGCACAGCAATGGGTACTCCGAAAATCATACTCATAGTAAGACCCTACCTGAAAATACTGGCTAAACCGACCTAACTAAGTTCACGCCCTTCATTACTTTGCAAGGACGTGAACTCATTTGCGCTTAGTTATTGACTAATTTGCACTGACTTTCAGACAGAGGACGGTAAGCCTCATCACCAGGAATGGTTCTCACGATCTTATAAAGATCCCACTCATCTTTAGATTCAGCCGGGGTTTTCACTTGAGCAAGGTACATATCATGCACCATACGACCGTCTTCACGGATATAACCGCCCTTCGCAAACATGTCATTAATCGGCGTATTCATCATTTGCTGACGAACAGCTTGCGCCTCATCTGTACCGGCTTCTTTAACTGCATTCAAATAATGCACAGTACTTGAGTAAATACCAGCATGAACCATGGTTGGACGTACACCGGTTCTTTGCATAAAGCGATCAGACCAAGCACGCGCATCGTCATCCATGTCCCAGTACCATCCAGTCGTCAACTGAATACCTTGCGCCGCCTGAACACCTAACGCATGCACATCTGTAAGGAACAGCAATAATGCCGCCAGCGTTTGACCGGATTGCGTTAAACCAAACTCACCTGCGGTGGTAATGGCATTGGTGGTGTCAGAACCCGCGTTCGCCAACGCCACAACTTTTGCACCCGAGCTTTGCGCTTGTAAAATAAACGAAGAGAAATCACCGGTAGGGAAAGGATGACGTACCTTTTGTACGATCGTGCCACCATTCGCGGTTACCACTTTTTCAACGTCTCCTTCCAGCGCATGACCAAATGCATAATCCGCGGTTAGAATAAACCAGCTGTCCCCACCTTCCTGAACAACCGCTTGAGCCGTACCGTTTGCCAGCGGGTAAGTATCGTAAACATAGTGAATGTGGTTCGGCGTACAATGCTCATTGGTAATACTGGATGCGGCAGATCCAGACACTATGCCTAAGCGATTGCTTTGCTCTAGAATGCGGGTAGCGGCTATGGTCACCGAAGACGCGACTAAACCCGCCACCATATCAACACCATCGTTTTCAACCCATTGGCGCACCGTACTGGATGCAACGTCAGGGCTGTTTCGATCATCCGCACTCACCACACGAATATTCGCACCATTGACTTGCCCGCCCACATCCTCAACAGCCATTTGCAAAGCTACCAATCCATTTGGTCCCGCTAAATCACGGTAGGTACCGGACATATCTGCAAGATAACCAATTCGAATTTCATTATCACTGATGGCCGCTTGTGCAGTCGTTGCGATAAGGGCTGAGGCGATTGCGGCTGATAAGAGTTTTTTCATTATTTTCATTGTGTGTCTCCAGTGCCTTTTGGCTGTTATTTTTTTTCTACATGAAAGAGAACGCGCTTTAAAACACATTTATTTGCATAATCACTACACAAATAAATATTTCTTTAACTAAACACCTAGGTAGGTATTTAATAATTCTTGCTTAGAGGCCAACTCATTGGCTTGAATTTCTTCAACAATCTGACCGTGCTCCATAAGATAGTGACGATCAGCTAAGGGAGCTGCAAACCGGAAGTTTTGTTCAACCAAAACGATGGTTAAGCCTTTTTCTTTTAGTTTGATCAACACCTCAGCGAGCTTTTGCACGATGACGGGCGCCAACCCTTCAGTGATTTCATCCAGCAACAGCAAGTTAGCACCTGTCCGTAAAATTCGAGCCATGGCCAGCATTTGCTGCTCCCCACCGGATAGGCGTGTACCTTGACTGTAGCGACGCTCATAGAGGTTCGGGAACATGCTGTAAATCTCATCCAGGCTCATACCATCACTGCGCACAGTGGGCGGCAGCAACAGATTTTCTTCAACATTCAAGCTTGAAAAAATACCGCGTTCTTCCGGGCAGTAACCGACACCCAGATGAGCGATATGATGCGCCGGACTGTCAATGGTTTCGCGACCATTAATCATGATCGAACCCGTTCGACGTCCAACCATGTTCATGATTGATTTTAGTGTTGTGCTGCGGCCTGAACCATTACGCCCCAGCAGAGTCACCAACTCCCCACGCCTTACCAGTAAATCGATTCCATGAAGAATGTGCGATTCACCATAAAAGGCATGCAAGTCCGTGACTTTTAATTGTTCATAATTGGGTTTGATTGAATCGGTCATTAGTGTGCTCCCTCAACCGCTGCGGACTCACTGCCCATATAGGCCTCTCTTACCTTAGGATTCTGCGACACAGTGGCATAATCCCCTTCAGTCAAGATTGCTCCTCGAGTGAGCACAGTAATGCGGTCACAGAGCTTACTCACAACGCTCAGGTTATGCTCAACCATGAGCACTGTGCGACCGACGGCGGCTTGACGGATCAGCTCAACCACACGATCAACATCTTCATGACCCATTCCTTGAGTCGGCTCATCCAACAACACCAACTCAGGCTCCATCGCCAAGGTCGTTGCCAACTCAAGCGCACGCTTGCGGCCATAGGACAACTCAACGGTCACCGTATCCGCAAAGGCTTCAAGCCCGACAGACTCCAACAGCTGGTATGCACGATCATTTAAGCGGTTAAGCGTTTTTTCAGATGTCCAGAAATGAAAGCTATTGCCTTCAAAGCGCTGTAGAGCCACGCGCACATTTTCCAATGCCGTCATATGCGGGAACACAGCTGAAATCTGAAATGAGCGAATAATGCCTTTACGGGCAATCGCGGCAGACTTCATCGCCGTAATATCCTCACCCTTAAACAGAATTTGTCCGCGTGTTGGAATCAAGAATTTGGTCAGCAGATTAAATACCGTGGTTTTACCCGCGCCATTTGGACCAATCAACGCATGGATGTGACCCTTTTGAATCTTAAGATTCACATCGTCTACGGCTGTAAACCCTTTAAACTCTTTAACGAGATTGCGGGTTTCAAGTACGAATTCGGAACTCATAGGAGTGTGCAGCCTCTTTTTATTGTTAGATTCGCCGACTTAAAGCATTACATTTACGTAAGCGTCAACTTAACTTATCAATAGTCACTAAGGGTTTACAAGTAATACTTTGGTTGTACAACCTGACAAACCCCTTAGCAACTCACCCATCTCATTAATAAATAAGGATTAAAAAGTTTTAACCAATTTCACGCTCAGCCGATTGGCGCAAAATAAAACGCTGTATCTTGCCACTGGGCGTTTTTGGCAACTCTTCGACGAACTCGATTTCGCGCGGAAAGGCATGCGTAGACAAACGTTTACGCACCAAATTCTTTAATTCATCCTTAAGCGCTTCAGTCGGATCATACGCAGGTTTAATGACAACATAGGCCTTGATTATCGACCCACGCTTTTCGTCTGGCTTAGCCACAACACCCGACTCCGCAACCGATGGATGCTCCAATAAGGTACTCTCAACATCGGCAGGCCCGACTCGATACCCCGCCGTGGTAATAATGTCATCGTCACGCCCGGTAAAGGAATAGCTGCCATCGCCATGACAGAACACCATATCACCCGTCAAGTAATAGACCCCATGAAACGGATGCTTCTCCGCCCAAGTATAGCCATTGAAGAAAAACAGCGGAGATTGGGAAACATCGACCGCTAACTGACCCGTCTCACCCTCTCCCACCTCATTGAACTGTTCATCCAGCGCAACCACTCGATGCCCCGGCATTGAAAACCCCATTGCACCGATGCGCTCGACATGCTCAAGACGATGGTAGTTACAACAAGTCATCCCCGTTTCGGTCTGACCGTAGTGATCCTTGACAGGACAACCTAATCGCCGCCCCACCCAGCTGATCACCTCTGGATTCAACGGCTCACCTGCACTGCTCGCCACTCGAATCCCAAGACTTTGATCCTGAGCGAGCAAATGGTCATTTGCCATCAATAAACGATAGGCCGTGGGCGCTGCTGCAAGATTGGTAATTTGATACTTTTGGATCATTTGATAGGTGGTTTCTGGTGTAAACCCCTGCTCATTAAAGTGCGTCGCTTGCCCCAACAACAAAGGCCCCACCACAGCATAATACAAACCATAGGCCCAACCAGGATCAGCAACATTCCAATAACGATCTTCAGGCCGCAAGTCGATGGCATATTTCATATAAAGATAAAAAGACAGCAAGGCTCGCACAGGAACTGCAACCCCTTTCGACTTACCGACCGTACCCGAGGTAAACATCTGTAAAAACGGATCGTCTCTTTGCAATAACACCGGCTCAAATCGATCCGACTGAACGGACACGCTCGCCTCAAAGTCCGATACATTTTGCAAACCCAGCCCATCACTCAACCCAACACAAAGTGCAGGCGGGAGATTCTCCAACTCAACCAACTTAGAGAGATTTGCCTGATTCGTCACAATGCAACGGGTAGAGGCCTGCTCCAGACGATACGCAATCGCACCTGAACCAAAGGCAGTAAACAACGGTTGATACACCGCCCCTGCCTTTAAAGCACCCAACACCACAATCAACAACTCAGGACATCGCGGCAAAAGCCCGGCAACACGATCACCAGGCTCCACCCCTATTGTTTTTAAGTAGTTTGCAAAACGAGCCGACGCTTGACTCAACTCTGAGAAGGTCATCGAGGTCGTACGACCGTCAACCCCTTCATGATACAAAGCCACCTTGTCGAGATCGCTCGCCCAGCGATCACAAATCTCATGGGCCACATTGACACCACTCTCAAGTGATCGCGATAACACCTCATTCTCCAACTGATCGGGGCAAAAATCAGAGATGAAGCTCGAATACTCCATTAAACCCATAACAACACGCCTCTTGTTTTTATAATCGATTGCTGCCTAATTGATAACACAGCTTTACCTTTACGTAAAGTGCAATTTATAGAAATTGACGCACAAACAAGCAGAGCTCAGCGAAACACCTTTAAAATCAATATTTATCACTAACGTTAACTGAATTTAGCCCGTAGAACACAAACAACCGCCTGTAAACCTACAACTTTAGCCGTATAATTAAAGCCATATATAGCGCAACTCCCTTCACTTACTGGGCTACAACGACGCCACTCAATAGAAATTACACTTATAGTGAAAAATACACTTTACGTTAACGTTAACTTTGAGTAGTCTTGATACATGCATGAGGTAAACAACATGAGCTTAAAAAAGAAAACATACTCGATTAGCGAACTGGCCAGTGAATTCGATGTCACGACCCGCAGCATCCGCTTTTATGAAGACCAAGGACTGCTCAAACCCGATCGAAAAGGACAAACACGCATATACAGCTCCAAAGATCGGGTTCGGCTAAAGCTTATCTTGCGCGGGAAACGCTTAGGGTTTTCGTTAGCTGAATCAAAAGAGCTGTTTGATCTTTGGGATGAAACACCCGGTGGCAGCGAACGACAATTGCTTAAAATGCTTGAAACGCTTGCCGAAAAGCAAGCGCATCTTGAGCAGCAGCTAAACGATATACAGATGGCAAAAATTGAAATCGACAGTGCAGAAGCACGCTGTCGTGCAGCCTTAGACGAATTAAGAGAAAAAAAGCGTTCGGAACAAACACCGCTCGCTAATCACGATTTAAATAACTCTTCCTTACATTAAAAATAACAAACAGGTAACCAACATGATTTCACAATACTCAGAATTAAATTTTGGACTTGGTGAAACACTGGACATGCTGCGTCAGCAAATTAATAGCTTTGCTGCTGCAGAAATTGCCCCGCGGGCAGCCGATATTGATCACGAGAATGTCTTTCCGGCCGATTTATGGAAAAAATTTGGCGACATGGGTTTGCTCGGCATCACAGTCAGCGAAGAGTTCGGCGGTGCAGGCATGGGTTACTTGGCACACGTTATTGCGATGGAAGAACTCAGCCGCGCATCTGCATCTGTTGCCCTCTCCTACGGAGCCCACTCGAACCTTTGTGTAAACCAAATTCATCGCAACGGCACACAAGCGCAAAAAGAAAAATATTTACCCAAACTGATTTCCGGGGAACATATCGGCGCACTCGCCATGTCAGAACCCAACGCAGGCTCCGATGTGGTCTCGATGAAATTGAGCGCACGTGATGCCGGCGACCACTATGTTTTGAATGGCAATAAAATGTGGATCACCAACGGTCCAGACGCCAATGTGTACGTTATCTATGCCAAAACTGACTTACAAGCTGGGCCAAAAGGCATTACGGCGTTTATCGTTGAACGCGACACCGAAGGCTTCACTCAGGCTCAAAAGCTCGACAAGCTGGGAATGCGCGGCTCTAACACCTGTGAACTGGTTTTCCAAGACTGCAAAGTACCGAAGGAAAATATACTGGGAACACTGAACGGTGGCGTCAAGGTTCTGATGTCCGGGTTGGATTATGAGCGCCTGGTTCTCGCTGGCGGCCCCTTAGGCATCATGCAAGCCGCCATGGATGTTGCGGTACCTTATATTCGTGATCGGAAGCAATTTGGCAAAGCCATCGGTGAGTTTGAGCTCGTTCAAGGCAAAATTGCAGACATGTATACGCGCATGAATGCGGCTAAATCCTACGTATATATGGTCGCACTCGCGGCTGATCGCGGTGAAACGACACGTAAAGATGCCGCAGGTGTCATTTTGTACTCGGCTGAGATGGCGACTCAAATAGCTCTTGATGCTATCCAGCTTTTGGGTGGGAATGGCTACATCAACGAATACCCGACGGGACGTCTATTACGCGATGCCAAACTCTATGAAATCGGTGCAGGCACCTCTGAAATTCGCCGCATGCTGATAGGCCGCGAACTTTTTCTGAACAACTAATCCGGCTCGTGGAGGCTTACAGATGCCAATTCTACAAACAAAAATAAATGCGCGTTCTGAAGAGTTTAAAGCGAAAGCAGACGCCATGTCTGCGGTGGTTGCAGATCTCAAAGAAAAAGTAGCCAAAATTCAAGAAGGCGGTGGTGCCGCGTACCAAGAGCGCCACCTTGCACGTGGAAAATTACTGCCCAGAGAACGCATCAATCATTTAATTGATGATGGCTCCCCTTTTTTAGAATTATCGCAACTCGCAGCCTACCAGGTCTATGATGAGGATGTCCCTGCCGCCGGAATTATTACCGGGGTGGGTCGTGTATCCGGCATTGAATGCATGATCATTGCCAATGATGCAACCGTTAAAGGGGGCACCTACTACCCTCTCACCGTCAAAAAGCACTTACGTGCACAAGAGATCGCAGAGCAAAACCACCTGCCCTGCATCTATCTAGTCGACTCTGGTGGTGCTAACCTGCCTCGTCAAGACGAAGTCTTCCCTGACCGAGACCATTTTGGGCGTATTTTTTACAACCAAGCGCGCATGTCAGCTAAAGGGATTCCACAGGTCGCCGTGGTAATGGGCCTTTGCACGGCGGGTGGCGCCTATGTCCCAGCAATGGCAGATGAGTCCATCATTGTCAAAAACCAAGGCACTATTTTTCTTGCAGGCCCCCCTTTAGTTAAAGCCGCAACAGGCGAAATCGTCAGTGCTGAAGACCTAGGCGGAGCTGACGTGCACTGCAAAGTCTCTGGCGTAGCAGATCACTATGCCGAAAACGACCAGCATGCCTTGCAAATTGCACGCCGCTGTATTGCCAACCTTAATAAAAAGAAACAACTCCTGCTTGCGGTTAAAAAACCTCAAGCCCCTTTATTCGATCCCGCCGAACTCTATGGCGTTGTCGGCACAGATCTTCGCAAACCCTTTGATGTTCGCGAAGTGATTGCACGGCTGGTTGATGGCTCGGAATTTGACGAGTTTAAGCAACTCTATGGCACCACACTAGTGACAGGTTTTGCCCACATTCACGGCTACCCTGTCGGCATTATTGCCAACAACGGTATTTTATTTGCAGAGTCCGCGCAAAAAGGCGCTCACTTTATTGAGCTCTGCTGCCAACGCAACATTCCCTTATTATTCCTACAGAACATTACAGGGTTCATGGTTGGCCGCAAATACGAGGCTGAGGGTATAGCCAAACATGGTGCGAAAATGGTCATGGCCGTTGCCTGCGCCAATGTTCCTAAGCTCACTATTTTAATTGGCGGCAGCTTTGGCGCGGGTAATTATGGTATGTGCGGTCGCGCCTATAATCCTGACTTCCTCTGGATGTGGCCAAATGCCCGAATCTCTGTTATGGGCGGCGAGCAAGCGGCAGGGGTGCTGGCCACCGTGCGCCGTGAAAGCCTTGAACGCGCAGGGAAAGAGTGGTCAAGCGAAGATGAAGCGACGTTCAAAAAACCCATCGTCGACACTTACGAGCACCAAGGGCACCCCTATTTTGCAAGCGCAAGACTCTGGGATGATGGCGTTATCGACCCTATCCAAACACGTGAAGTCATCGCATTAAGTCTTTCAGCCAGCTTAAATCGCCCTCAAGAACCCACGCGCTTTGGCGTGTTCCGCATGTGAGACTGACATCATGACAGACACCAACACCTACAGTACGCTAACGGAACGTCGTCCCGGGATTTTCGAGCTCACGCTCAATCGTCCTGAAAAGCACAACGCCTTTGATGATTCGATGATTCAAAACCTGATCACACTCTTGGATCAAGCGGAAACAATTGAGCACCTTCGCCTTCTCGTCGTCAGATCCGAAGGTAAGCATTTTTCGGCAGGTGCAGATCTTGGCTGGATGAAGCGCATGGCAGGCAACAGCCACAACGAGAATCTGATCGATGCACGCCAACTGGCCAAATTGATGGATAAGCTTAACCACTTTTCTCGTCCAACACTCGCCTTGGTACAAGGGGCAGCCTATGGTGGCGCGGTCGGTCTGGCCGCGTGCTGCGATCTTGTCATTGCAAGTCGAGATGCACGCTTTTGCCTAAGCGAAGTCAAAATTGGTTTAATCCCAGCCGTGATCAGCCCCTATGTGATTCGGGCTATCGGTGAGCGCCAAGCTCGGCGCTATTTTTTAACAGCAGAAGCCTTTACTGCTGAAGAGGCTCAGATGTTTGGCTTGGTTCATAAGGTTGTTGACACGTCTGCGGACCTGCCGCATAGCGCTGAAACCTTCATCCAGCAATTGAGCTTAAACAGCCCTGAAGCAATGATGGCGGCAAAATCACTCATTTTTACAGTCAGCCAGCACGCAATAGACGCTGAATTAATTGAAGAAACAGCAAAGCGTATTGCGGATATTCGCGTCAGCGCTGAAGGTCAGGAAGGGCTCAATGCCTTTTTAAACAAGCGCCAGCCTAACTGGATACAGGAGAATAATAACAATGTTCAGTAAAATCCTGATTGCAAATCGCGGTGAAATTGCTTGCCGCGTCATTCAAACAGCCCATCGGCTTGGTATTCGTTGCGTTGCCGTGTATTCAGAAGCCGATGCCAATGCTCGCCATGTTGCAATGGCTGATGAAGCCTTCTTACTCGGCCCCGCCCCCAGCGCTGAGAGCTACCTTCGCGCTGACAAGATCATCGACATTGCCTTACAGTCGGGTGCACAAGCGATTCATCCAGGCTATGGTTTCTTATCGGAAAATACCGACTTTGCGGAAGCCTGTGCGAAGAATAATCTTGTCTTTATTGGCCCTCCTGCCAGCGCAATTGCCGCCATGGGATCTAAGTCAGCGGCGAAAGCCATTATGGAAAGCGCAGGCGTCCCTCTGGTTCCGGGTTACCATGGCGCGGAGCAATCGGTTGAGATTCTTCGTGCCGAGGCTGAGAAATGCGGCTTCCCCTTATTACTGAAAGCCGTTGCAGGCGGTGGCGGTAAAGGGATGCGTGTGGTCAACCAAATGTCGGAGTTTAATGACGCGCTTGCCGCCGCTCAACGCGAAGCCAAAAATGCTTTTGGCAATCCAGACATGCTGCTTGAGCGCTATTTAACACAACCACGCCATGTCGAAATCCAAGTATTTTGCGACACTCAAGGCAATGGCGTTTACCTCGCCGAGCGGGATTGCTCTGTTCAGCGCCGCCATCAAAAAGTGCTGGAAGAAGCACCGGCTCCCGGCCTGTCACTCGACACTCGCAAAGCCATGGGTGAAGCCGCCGTTAAAGCCGCACAAGCCATCAACTATGTCGGTGCGGGTACCGTTGAATTTTTATACGATGTCGATGGCTCATTTTTCTTTATGGAAATGAACACACGCTTGCAGGTTGAACACCCTGTCACCGAGATGGTTACAGGACAAGACCTTGTCGAATGGCAGTTGCGTGTCGCCTATGGTGAGCCACTCCCTCTTCAGCAGGACGAACTGCGTATTCGCGGCCATGCCCTTGAAGCTCGTATCTATGCAGAAGATCCAGATAATGACTTTTTGCCTGCAACAGGCACCTTAACCTACTTGCGCACACCGGATGAAAGCACTCATGTGCGTGTGGACACTGGGGTTGTTGAAGGCGATGAAGTCAGCATTCATTATGACCCGATGATCGCCAAGCTAATTGTATGGGACGAAAACCGTGATCAAGCGATTAATCGAATGGTCCAAGCACTAGAGCAGTATCGCATTAATGGTGTTAAAACCAATATTCGCTTTTTACATGCGCTTTCAGACTCGCAGCCCTTTCGTGAAGCACAGCTAGACACAGGCTTCATCGAAAAACACCGCCCTCTGCTATTCCCTGCTCCACGCCTGGATTTGCATCGCGCATTAATTCTATCTGCAGGATTTTTGCTTGAACAAGCCAGAGTGACCTTGCCGCACAACCAAGATCTGTGGTCGCCCTATGCTCAGCAAAATAGCTGGCGTTTAAACTCTGAATACGCAAAGCCGCTTCTACTTCGTGTCGATGAACAACTTTACGAACTTAAAGTACTCGAAAAGAATCATGCATACGAGATCTCGATAGGTGAAAGCTTCTATCGATTGCACGCGGAGCTCGTCAATGATCAATTAAAAGCCGTTATCAATGGCCACCGGATTTCAGTGCACGGCGCTTTAAATGATCGTGAACTCGTCTTATTCCATGAAGGCGAATCCTTCCGTTGCGAGCGTCATGAAGAAACCTTTGGCGAACATGAAAGCACGAACCTGGGCAGCTTAACCGCACCAATGAATGGTTCTGTCGTCGCCGTGATGGTCAACCCCGGCGATATTGTCAAGGCAGGACAAACCCTGGTGATTATGGAGGCCATGAAAATGGAGCATGCAATACGCTCCCCGGTTGACGGCACCGTTGATGAAATTTACTTCAATGAAGGTGAGCTCGTTCCGGAAGGTGCCGAACTGCTTGCCGTGACAGCCAACGAAGAGGTCAGCGCATGAGTTTTCCAAGCACGGTGCGCCTGTTTGAAATGAGCGCACGAGACGGCCTGCAAAATGAGCCTGGTGACTTTATCGCCACGCCCATCAAGATTGAGCTCATTGAACGACTCGCCGATGCAGGCCTAACACACATAGAAGCGGCCAGCTTTGTATCACCTAAATGGGTGCCACAAATGGCAGATGCGCATGACGTTTTATCTGGAATTCAGCGCCGTCCAGGCGTGACATTCGCCGCTCTAACACCCAATTTAAAAGGACTTGAGGGCGCCATTGCCGCTAAAGCAGATGAAGTCGCTGTCTTTAGCGCAGCATCTGAAGCCTTTACCCAAAAAAATATTAATTGCTCGATCGCAGAAAGTTTAGAGCGGTTTATTCCCGTCATTGAAACCGCTCGCCAGCATGGCATACGGGTTCGCGGCTACGTGTCGACTGTGATGGGATGCCCTTATCAAGGCGAGGTTTCACCGTCGGCGGTCGCTAAAGTCGCGCAGCAACTAATAGAAATGGGCTGCTATGAAGTGTCCCTAGGTGACACCATCGGTGTAGGCACCCCGCTAAAAGCAAAGCGTATGCTTGAAGCCGTGACTCAACACGTGCCAATTGACAAACTCGCTGCACATTTTCACGACACCTACGGTCAAGCCGTTGCAAACCTATACGCCGTCCTTGAAGAAGGCATTCAGGTTATTGATGCCTCGGTTGCTGGCTTAGGCGGCTGTCCTTACGCAAAAGGGGCGTCGGGAAATGTTGCAACCGAAGACGTCCTCTACTTGCTAGAAGGGTTAGGCATCGAAACAGGCATTGATTTACAAAAACTAATTAATACTGGCTTTTGGATTACTCAGCAGCTGAAACGGAACAATGGATCAAAAGTCGCTTTAGCAAAAGGAGCGTGTCATGGCCTCTAAACCCATCACTGGATTAGCTCTGAACATTCCGACATTGGACGCCCTTCCAGACGATATACAAAGATACTTCAAGAAATGTGAAGAAAAGCTGGGAATGATTCCCAACGTACTTAAAGCCTATAGCCACAACCCGGCGCAACTTGAAGTATTCAGTCGCTTTTACAACGAACTGATGTTTGGCGAAAGCGAGCTCTCTCCCTTGGAAAGAGAAATGATTGCGGTCGTTGTTTCTTCCGAGAACAAGTGTTTTTACTGCTTAGTTGCACATGGCGCAGCCGTCAGAGAGTACAGTCAAGACCCGAGTCTTGGCGAGCACTTAGTAATGAATTACCGCAGTGCCGATTTATCAAAACGCCACAAAGCCATGCTGGATTATGCTTCGTTGCTAACCCGAACCCCATCTTTGATCACACCTGCGGAGTCCGACACATTAAGATCTGTTGGATTTAGTGATCAGGGCATTTGGGATATTTGCAACCTTGTTGGGTTTTACAACATGACCAACCGAGTCGCCTTGGCGGTCGATATGCAACCGAATTCCGAATACCACGCTCAGCATCGCTAATCCTGAGCACTCAGGGCAGATATATCCTGGCCTATTGGCTATAAAAACAATAATGGAGTCAGTACGATGAATACGTTACCGAGTTACACCAGCGGTGTAAGCGCCAAACCTCTGCTGGGCATGACCATTGGCGATATGTTTGACGCAACCGCTTCCCTTCACCCAGACAACGATGCCTTAATCGTATTGCATCAAGGTATACGTTGGACCTATCGGGAGCTGCAAAACCAAGTCAATATCTGTGCAAGAGCCATGCTTGCTGCAGGGGTACGTCGAGGTGATCGCGTCGCCATTTGGTCACCTAATCGCTATGAATGGACCCTTACTCAGTTTGCAACGGCAAAAGTAGGTGCTATTCTGGTGAACATCAACCCGGCCTATCGGACACATGAGCTTGAGTATGCGCTCAACCAATCCGAAGCACGCTTTTTGATCACCGCCGATAAATTCAAAACATCTGACTATCGCGATATGATTTATGAGCTAGCGCCTGAACTTAAAATGAGTGCAGAGGGTCAATTACACGCCCAAAAACTCCCGGAGCTCAAGGGGGTGATTAACCTAGACAACGTCAAACATCCAGGTATGTGGCGTTGGCAAGATTTTATGGGCTTGGCCGATGAAATTCCGCAAGAAGTGCTCGATGATGTTCAATCAGGCCTACAATTTGATGACCCCATCAATATTCAATACACCTCTGGAACCACTGGCTTTCCAAAAGGGGCAACATTGTCGCACCACAATATTCTAAACAATGGTTACTTTGTTGCTGAGAGTATGGGGTTTACACACCTCGACCGCTTAGTTATCCCCGTTCCGCTTTATCATTGTTTCGGCATGGTAATGGGCAATCTTGGCTGCGTCACCCATGGTGCCACCATGATTTATCCAGATGAAGGTTTTGAGCCGGGATCCGTTTTGAAGGCCGTTCATCAAGAACGCGCAACGGCGTTGTATGGTGTACCCACTATGTTCATCGCAGAACTGAACCACCCTGACTTTGCCCACTCGGACCTATCATCACTGCGCACAGGCATTATGGCAGGCTCGCTCTGCCCAACCGAAATCATGAAGCAAGTCATTCACAAAATGAACATGAAGGAAGTTCAAATTGCCTACGGAATGACAGAAACCAGCCCTGTATCCACCCAAACAGGGGCCAATGATCCGCTTGAAAAACGTGTGACAACGGTTGGACGCACCCAACCTCATTTAGAGTCCAAAATTATAGACCCAGTGACTGGGCGTATTTTACCCAGAGGCCAAGTCGGTGAACTGTGTACACGTGGATACAGTGTCATGTTGAAATACTGGAATAATGAAAAAGGCACGGCTGAAGCCATTGATGAGTCAGGCTGGATGCACACGGGTGATTTAGCCAGCATGGATGAAGAAGGCTATATTCAGATTGTTGGCCGGATAAAAGACATGGTGATTCGAGGCGGCGAGAACATCTATCCGAAGGAGGTTGAGGAGTTCTTGTATACCCATCCAAGCATTGCAGAAGTCCAAGTAACGGGAATTCCAGATGCCAAGTATGGTGAAGAGCTTATTGCGTGGATTAAATTGCAACCGGGTGCCGATGAGGTGACTGAGGAAGCACTTCGTGACTTCTGTAAGGGCAAAATCACTCACTTTAAAATCCCACGTTACTTTAAATTCGTCGACACGTTTCCAATGACTGTCACCGGAAAAATTCAGAAATTCAAAATGAGAGAGATCTCCATTAAAGAGTTGGGACTCGAAGACGTCTAAACGGTCCAGGCCGGGCTGTTTTTAGGCCTGGCCACTTTCATTAACGTATTGCAGTTCAACCTGAAGCAATTTAAGCTTAAGGCAAGCGTTAAATGTCAGGAGTTAATCGTGAAACACTTTCTATGGATGGTCAGTGCCAGCCTCCTAAGCGTATCTCTGAGCGCACAGCCTATTTATAAATGCGTCCATCCCGATGGACGGCTGATTTTCTCTGATACCCAGTGTGGTGATCAAGCCGAAATCTTGGAACAGGAAGGCTCCCTTAACTCAATTCCATCCTTTGCTCAACCGGCTGAAGCGACACGCTCGGAGCCCACCACCGATAGCAAGCCCGAAGCGCTCAGCATATCTGAACGAAACCAACTCAATAATCGTTACACACAACTCTCTAGAGAAATAGATGCCTTCTTCCTCTACTCTGAGCGCCATGAGTTGCAGCATTTGCAAAGTGTCTTATCGCACAATCATCAAGCCGCACTCGCTGCAACATCGGTGGCTCAAGATGCGCATGCCATTAATCAGCGCTTTAACAACCAAGCCCGAGATCTTCGTACCCGCCTTTGGCAAAACAAAAAACTCATGGCTCGTGAATTGATCAAACTTGAAGCACAACGTGATGCTGCGCTTTATGGGCTCGCCTCGTCTAAGCAACGACGCCCGTAACGGATTTATGACAATAAAAAACCCGGCATTTGCCGGGTTTTTTATTGGAGTCTCATCAATGATCAGGAGCCGCCTTAGCGTGCTCTTGGTTTTCATAGATTAAGATCGGATCTGAGGTGCCTTGAATAACACCCTCATCGATCACAACCTTAGATACATTTTCCATTGATGGCAACTGGTACATAATATCCAACAAGGTCGCCTCAAGAATTGAGCGCAGACCACGAGCACCTGTTTTACGCTCCAACGCCTTATGAGCAACGGCACGCAGCGCTTCTTCACGGAAGTTAACCTCTGCACCTTCCATTTCAAAGAGTGCGGCATACTGCTTGGTTAGACTGTTCTTAGGCTGAGTCAAAATCTCTATCAATGCTTCCTCATCCAATTCTGATAAGGTTGCAATCATCGGTAAACGACCCACAAACTCAGGAATCAAACCAAACTTAACGAGATCGTCCGCTTCAACATCGTGCAGAACATCGCTGAGATTGCTCTCATCTTTGCTCTTAACCACAGCATTAAAGCCGATAGAGCTTTTCACACTGCGATTACGAATCAGCTTTTCAAGCCCAGCAAATGCACCACCACAAATAAACAAGATATTCGAGGTATCAACTTGCAAAAACTCTTGCTGCGGGTGCTTACGACCGCCCTGTGGTGGAACGGATGCAACGGTTCCCTCTATCAGCTTAAGCAAAGCCTGTTGGACACCCTCACCAGAAACATCACGCGTTATCGATGGGTTATCAGACTTGCGCGATATTTTATCGATTTCATCGATGTATACGATGCCGACTTGCGCTTTTTCAACGTCATAGTCACATTTCTGCAAAAGCTTTTGAATGATGTTTTCAACATCTTCGCCCACATAACCCGCTTCGGTTAATGTCGTTGCATCGGCAATGGTGAAAGGCACATTGAGCATACGAGCTAAGGTCTGAGCTAACAGGGTTTTACCGCTACCCGTTGGCCCAATCAGTAAAATATTACTTTTACTTAACTCGACATCTGAGTTTTTGTCCTTGTAACGCAAGCGCTTATAATGGTTATAAACTGCCACAGCAAGAACTTTCTTGGCCCGCTCCTGACCTATGACGTAATCATCTAGGCCTTTCTTAATTTCGGCAGGCAAAGGCAATCTATCCCCTGCTTCTTGCTGAACGGTATCTTGCATCTCTTCGGTGATGATGTCGTTACAAAGATCAACACACTCATCACAAATAAACACTGAAGGCCCCGCAATTAATTTGCGAACTTCATCCTGGCTTTTGCCACAAAAAGAACAAAACAGCTTGGTGCCATCACCCTTACCTGTGTTACCGTCTGACATCCGGTTACCTCGAACTTGCAAAAAAACACGTCTTCAAACACTTTTATGAACACGTGTGTAAATTAGTTAAACCCCTGGTACAGCTCGCTTATCCAATACTTGGTCAATTAAGCCGTATTCTTTTGCGGTTTGCGGATCCATGAAGTTGTCGCGCTCAGTATCTCGCTCCAAAGTTTCAATCGATTGACCACTATGCTCAGCAAGAAGACGATTTAGTGTTTCACGAATCTTCAAAATTTCACGCGTGTGGATTTCGATATCCGTTGCTTGACCCCGGTAGCCGCCTAAGGGCTGGTGAATCATGACACGTGAGTTAGGCAGCGCATAACGCTTGCCTTTTTCGCCCGCAGATAAAAGAAACGCACCCATGCTGGCCGCTTGTCCTATACACATGGTGCTGACTTGTGGCTGGATGAACTTCATCGTATCGTAAATTGCCATACCTGCCGTCACCGAACCACCAGGGGAGTTGATATAAAGATGTATATCTTTTTCCGGGTTTTCAGCTTCTAAGAAAAGCAACTGAGCAACGATCAGGTTAGCCATGTGATCTTCAACCTGCCCAACCAAAAAGATAATACGCTCTTTGAGCAAACGCGAGTAGATATCGTAAGCACGCTCACCCCGTGAGCTTTGCTCGACAACCATAGGCACTAGGCCACCCGCATTGGTAATGTCACTGGAACGTCCGGTGTAAATCTCCGACATGCGTAAACTCCTAAAACCTGTAAGGTATTAACCCTGTAAAGCGAAAAACGACAGTAGGCTAGCCTAACTGTCGCTTTACAATAATGAATCAGAGAATAAAAGCAATAATATGCTAATTATTCAGCCGCCTGACGCTGAGCTGGCTTGATCGCCTCTTCATAGCTAACGTTAGATTCTGTCACTTTAGCACTGTTGATCAGATGATCCAATACTTGATCTTCTAAGACCAGCGCCTTGATTTGATTCAAAATCTCATCGTTACCGTAATACCAGTCGATGACTTCTTGTGGATCTTGGTAAGTCTCTGCCATCTCTTCAATGGTTTCACGAACTTTAGCATCTTCAGGTTTGATTTCATTAACCTTAATCAGTTCCTGAATCAACAAGCCAACAGTCACTCGACGCTTCGCTTGATCAACAAACATTTCTTTTGGCAGCATGTTTGGATCGAACTGTGCATTAGCACCACCGAACTGTTGAACGGCCTGCTTGCGAAGTACGTCAATTTCACGATCAACCAATGCAGTTGGTACGTCGATCTGGTTTACTTCGATCAACTTGGTGAAGACTTGATCTTTTAGCTTAGTTTTCAAAGCATGCTTGAGTTCACGTGCCATGTTTTTGCGAACTTCTGCACGGAAACCATCAACGGTTGTTTCTTCGATGCCGAAACGGCTGAAGAACTCTTCGTTAAGTTCTGGCAATTTTTGCTCAGACACAGTCAAAACGGTCACTTTGAAGAGTGCTGGCTTACCTTTTAGGTTTTCAGCGTGGTAATCTTCAGGGAAGGTCACATTCAGCTCAACGTCTGCATTTGCAGCAGCGCCAACCAGACCTGCCTCAAATCCTGGAATCATGCTGTTTGAGCCGATAACAAGATCCATGCCTTCCGCACGACCGCCGTCAAACGCTTCACCATCAATGAAACCTTCGAAGTTGATGCGAACACGGTCATTTTCAGCTGCAGCACGGTCAACTTCAGTCCACTCGGCTTGTTGCTTACGCAGAGTGTCGATCATTTTGTCCAAATCTTCTTCAGCAATTTCAGCCGATTGTTTTTCAATTTCAACGCCAGAGAAGTCTTGCAAAACAATTTCAGGGTACACTTCAAAGGTTGCAATGTACTCTAGATCTTCACCCTCTTTATCTTTACGAAACTCGATATTAGGGCCACCCGCAGGCATTAATTTTTCCTGGTCTACAGCCTTGTAAAAAGTCTCTTGTACTACTTGGCTCAGAACGTCTTCACGAATGGCTTTACCAAACATACGCTTAATAACAGAGACCGGCACTTTACCAGGACGGAAGCCATCCAAGCGGCGAGTACGTGCCTGCTGTTGAACCAGCTTGTTTACATCCTGATCAATTCGCTCAGCAGGAACAGTTACAGTAACCTGACGTTCAAGGCCGGAAGTCGTTTCAACAGAAACTTGCATGGAATTCCTCACAGTACATTGCAGTATAATATAATGGCTTGACTGCAACCCACTTTGACTGCTGCAATCAGCAGACCAAAGGACAAGATGCCAAACCTTAATTCTAAAGGGCAAAATTCTCCGTGAACTCTACTCAATAGTCAAGTGATTGCCGTTGTCCATGCACAAAAGACTCCTTTTTTATCCTACATCCCTTTTCTTTTTTGAAGTTTCTGGCCTGATTTAAGCTCTAAATGATTTTTTTTAAACTCAACGCTAGTATACGGCTCAGGAATGAAATACACTGTCCTTAAGTCGTAAAACTTTACGATAACACATTGTTTAATTTGGGAAATATTCCCTATCACCCTCCTTTTTCCCTTTTTTAAACTCTCTTTATCCTTAACATTAAGGGTGCTATTCCATCGCTGTTATTTTGCCTGCTCACCATAATACCCATGCACTAAGGCATTGAACTTAACTCAACTGCTGAGTTCCTCTTTCAACAGGGTATTATTATGATGCATACAAGAAAAATAACGTCACGTCACACTCCTTTAGGCTATGCAATTAAAGTGGCCCTTCTATCCACAGCAATAGGCCTGGGTAGTGTATCGGCTCACTCAGCTTCATCGGTCACGTGGGACGACATCGTTAATGATCCAGACAACACTCAAACAGTCTTAAGTTATGGCTTTGGACCCAAAGCTCAACGCTACAGCCCAATGACGATGGTGAATGCGGAAAACGTAAACCGCTTAACTCCCGCTTGGTCTTTTTCGTTTGGTGATGAAAAGCAACGCGGTCAAGAATCACAAGCATTGGTTCATGAAGGCGTTATTTATGTCACCGGGTCTTACTCACGCGTATTTGCGATTGATGCCAAAACAGGCAAGCAACTTTGGAATTATGCCGCTCGCCTTCCCGATGACATTCGCCCATGCTGCGATGTCGTCAATCGCGGCGCTGCAATTTTCGAAGATAAAATTTTCTTTGGCACGCTGGATGCGGCGATGGTTGCTTTAGATAAAAACACCGGACGCGTTGTCTGGCGCAAGAAATTTGGCGACCATTCGGCTGGCTACACCATGACAGGTGCTCCCACGATTGTTAAAGATCAGGAGAGTGGACGCACACTGCTCATCCATGGTTCATCTGGAAATGAATTTGGCATCGTCGGCAAACTCTTTGCACGCGACCCTAACACGGGCGAAGAAGTATGGATGCGTCCTTTTGTAGAAGGCCATATGGGCCGTCTTGACGGCAAAGACAGCACACCAACCGGAGACCCAAGAGCCCCCTCTTGGCCGGATGACCCCAACACAGAAACAGGCAAAGTTGAAGCCTGGAGCCATGGCGGTGGCGCCCCTTGGCAAAGCGCTAGTTTTGACATCGAAACCAACACCATTATTGTCGGTGCAGGCAACCCCGCCCCTTGGAACACTTGGAAACGCACATCTGAAGGCGGCAACCCTCTCGATTATGACAATTTATATACCTCTGGTCAGGTAGGTGTTGACCCAAGCACTGGCGAAGTCAAATGGTTCTACCAACACACACCAAATGACGCGTGGGACTTCTCTGGCAATAATGAGCTGGTTCTCTTTGAGTACGACGACAATGGCAAAACCGTTAAAGCCACCGCCCACGCGGATCGTAATGGCTTTTTCTATGTTGTTGATCGCGAGGATGGTAGCTTTATTCGCGCCTTCCCATTTGTTGACAACATTACTTGGGCCACTCACATAGACCCTGAAACAGGCCGCCCAGTCGAGGTAGAAGGCCAACGCCCACCACCGCCAGCACCGGGTGAAGAGCGTGGCGAATCCATTGAAGTATCTCCACCCTTCCTCGGTGGCAAAAACTGGAATCCCATGGCCTACAGCCAAGATACTGGCTGGTTCTATGTGCCTGGCAATCACTGGAAAGAGGATTACTGGACCGAAGAAGTCACCTACAAAAAAGGATCAGCCTATTTAGGCCAAGGCTTCCGCATCAAAAAAATGTATGACGATCATGTCGGCATTTTACGGGCAATGAATCCTCTGACGGGTGAGATTGAATGGGAACACAAAGAAGCCCTTCCGCTTTGGTCGGGTGTACTCGCCACCAAAGGAGACTTGGTTTTCACGGGCACCAGTGATGGATATTTCAAAGCCTTCCATGCCAAAACAGGTGAAGAGCTTTGGAAATTCCAAACAGGATCAGGCATCGTTTCCAGCCCTGTGACGTGGGAAATGGATGGCGAACAGTACATAGGCATTGCGTCAGGCTACGGTGGCGCCGTACCTCTATGGGGTGGTGACATGGCCGTATTAACACGCCCTGTCCCACAAGGCGGCACTTTCTGGGCCTTTAAGCTTCCATCTTGGGCTCAGTAATACCCTAGTCGTATACACAGTATTTACATGGCTTTGAGCCTGTTATGACAGGCTCTTTTTTTCAGGAAGCTATCTTATGAAGCCTCTATCAGCCTCTATCCTTCTATTTTCTTCATGTATAAGCCTAATCGCATTCGCCGAAGACTGCCCCTTTACCCCAAACGCCGACTGTGCAAATGGGCAATTTGAATCCATTAAACTGGCCGGGAAGGACTTGCGCTACATCAACCTCAGCGGTGCAGATCTTCGGAACGCTGACTTACGCCATACCGACTTACGTGGTGCTAACTTACAAGGCGCTGACCTGCGTCATGCCAAACTGACGCGTGCCAATCTAGAAAAAACCAATCTACGTGGTGCAAAACTTGACCATGCTAATCTGCAATCTACATCCGCTTGGGCGATGTTTGGCCAAGGCGCCTCTTTCAAGCACGCACAACTAGACGGTGCCGACCTGACCTTTGCTCGCTTAACCCAGGGCAAGTTTGAGAACGCCAGTTTCTATGCAGCCAATCTAGAAATGGCTTGGTTGACCAAAGCAGACCTTGTCGGAGCCAACTTTGAAGATGCCAATCTTCAAGAAGCAAAATTCAATAATGCCAACCTTGAAAACGCTAAGTTCAATGGCGCTATCTTTCGCTTCGCGACCTTTCAAAACACCTACATGGACGGGTGTGACGGCTGCCCACACGACTGGATGATTCCTAAAAACTACACAGACTAAAGCAACCTAAACACTACAAAGCGGAGCTCAAATCAACTCGATAAAACACTTCCGCTTTGTATTTCCCCAAGCTTAATGATGCCAAATTGAATCGCCAAATGAACAAACTGCGCAGTCGATGTCACCTGCAGTTTACTTTTGAGCAGCGCCGTATGATTTGACACAGTTTTAACACTCACACACAAATGCTCGGCAATGTCTCTTGGCGGCATTCCTTTTGCTAAAAGTACAAAAATCTCAAACTCTCTTGGAGTCACATCAGGCAAACCACCCTCTTGTACAGGGCGGTGCATCGCTAAGCGCATTGCCAGTTCGTGCTCAACATAAGGCTTTCCCTGCATGACACGCGTGACTGCTTCCAATAAGACTTTTGGCGATCCACTTTTTGAAATATACCCCAACGCTCCCACATCTAATGCTTGCTGCACCATCGGCAATTCATCGTACATGCTAAAAAACAGAATACGCGCACTTGAGTTACGCTCGATGATGCGCCGCCCAACTTCAAGCCCCGTCAAATCCGGCAAATGTATATCCAATACAATCAGATCCGGAGCATGCTGCTGCCATAGAGCAAAGCCTTCACTGCCCGTGCTGGCTTCTAGAATCTGACATGACTCAAGCATTGCAGATAACAAGCTAGAATACCCCTGCCTAACAACCGCATGGTCATCAACCAATAAAATTTTCATTAAGACACTCCCTCTTGGAAACAAGGAACCTGTAAGATGATTTTTAACCCTTGCCCTGCGTTCGAAACAAACTGCAAATGAGCATTCATTGACCTTGCACGCTCATACATAGATCGCAACCCTACTCCCTGCACCATATTGGCCTGTAAACCTTGCCCATCGTCATCAACAATAACCTCTAATCCCTTCTCCGTTAAATTCATTGTAACCAACACCCTATTGGCACACGCATGACGCGCCACATTGTTTAGCGCTTCCTGCACCAAACGATAAATATGCGTCGCGGCATCTTTTTGCAGAGGTGGCAAAACCTCTGGAAGACATACCCTGCATTTAATGCCACTGGATTGCTGCCACTGCACAACCAATCCCTGCAAAGACTGACTCAGCCCCAGCGGCTCAAGCATCACTGGGTGAAGACTGCGCACTAAACGCAAAAAGCCTTCCTGCATCGCTTGGCAATGCTCGATTATTCGATCCGCCGTCTGCTTCACCAAAGCGGCGTTCTCTGGCGCTTGGGAAATAAGATAAGACTGCGCCCGAATGCCCGTCACGTACTGACCAAGATCATCATGCAGTTCCCGCGCTAGGTAGGCGCGCTCTTTTTCCTGAAGCGCCATTAGCTCTTCCGTTAAACGCTGATTACTTTTTTGCTCCAACTCCAAGGCATCAGACATTTGCGAGAAACAGGCCGCCAACTGACGGGCTTCCGGTACATCATAGGCATTTAAGGAGGCACTAAACTGAAAGGGCTTTTCTGGCTGCACATAAAGGGACGATAGTAACTGCTGAAATGGCTTAACCCCTATACGTCGACCATAGTAGGCGGCCAAGATAGCAATACTGAATGCGACAACAAACAAGACAAACACTAAGACGACCGACTCCCAGACCTCCTCAACTTCATCAAAAGGGTTCGCCACTAACCACATGCGCTGGCCATCGGGTAGCGATACAGTAATCGCATTTTGAAATAGATTTTCACTCCAAATCATCCGATAAAACCAAGCCGGTATTTCATCATGCCCATCAAAATCTTGAAACGTTAACGAATGCTGGACTTTAATCACGAGATGACGCACCTGTGCCTCTTCAAGTAAAGCTAATCGCTGGGGATTATCGTCCGCTAACTGAAACAACAAGCCTGCTAACGCTTGACCGGCTGAAAGCTCACGCTGAATATCAGACCGCCCTTGTTGCACCAAACCAAAAAAAGTTAAAAAAAACAGACAACAAAACACCAGAAAGACGATAATCGACATTCTTAGGAATCTAGGCATAACCACTTACTCATCTCGGATAAAATACCAATCGATGAGTATAACAAGTGAACTGGGCACCCATAGGAGTGAACTTAAGCAGAATATTGTTAGTACTTTAGTCGGAAAATACACGAAGCGGAATTCAAAAGCGCAACGGCCTTTTCTGAATCAAAGGCAAATAGAACATAAAAAGTGTAAATTTATGTATTGAGACAGCTATTTAAACAATGGAGGGATTAAACACAAGACAATGGGGTGGACGATGGGGCTTGAACCCACGACCGCCGGAATCACAATCCGGAGCTCTGCCAACTGAGCTACGCCCACCATAGCGATTTTTTACATTTGAATTGGTGCGGATGGAGAGACTCGAACTCTCACGCCTCGCGGCACTGGAACCTAAATCCAGCGTGTATACCAATTTCACCACATCCGCATATTGATCGTTGTATAAATGGGGTGGACGATGGGGCTTGAACCCACGACCGCCGGAATCACAATCCGGAGCTCTGCCAACTGAGCTACGCCCACCATAACATCTATACAATTTGTTCAGGTTACTGGTGCGCCCGGCAGGAATCGAACCTGCAACCTACGGCTTAGAAGGCCGTTGCTCTATCCGATTGAGCTACGAGCGCTTTTAGCCTGAACACTTACTAAGTTGCAGTAGTGTTGCGCCTCAGAAGTGGTGCGTATCTTAAGGAAGACTTTCACCTTCGTCAACACTTATTTTTAATTTTTTAACAAAAACAAGAAAATGTCGATTTCAGCCCTGCTTTTTAAGTGGCTTAAGGCCTCATCCTTGTTTATGCATGGCGCAGTTTATGCGAAAATTGTCGCATTAAGACAAACTATGTTTCGGGAAACCCTTCTAACAATGAGCGCTTCAATCATCGATGGTAAAGAAATTGCTAAATCTGTCCGCGCAAACGTCAAAGAGGCCATTCAACAAAGAGTAAAAGAAGGCAAACGCTCCCCCGTCTTGGCGGTGGTTCTGGTTGGCCAAGACCCGGCTTCTCAGATTTATGTTAAGAATAAAAAAATGGCCTGCGAAGAGGTCGGCATCACCTCTGTTAGCTATGAGCCAGACGCCAACATTACTCAGTCTGAATTACTAGCACTGGTTCATTCGCTTAATAACGACGAGCAGATCGACGGCATTTTAGTACAACTTCCCTTGCCCGCTCATTTAGACTGCACCGAAATTCTTGAAGCGATCAAGCCCGAAAAAGATGTCGATGGATTTCACGCCTTCAATATTGGCCGACTTGCTCAACGTATCCCTGCACTGAGACCCTGCACACCTAAAGGCATTATGACCCTTCTAAAGTCCACTGGGGTTGACCTTTACGGACAAGAAGCCGTCATTGTGGGCGCCTCTAATATTGTCGGCCGCCCCATGACACTAGAACTGCTCTTAGCCGGTTGCACAACCACAACAACACATCGCTTCACTCGTGATTTGCAAAGCCATGTTGCGCGTGCCGATATTGTCGTGGTAGGTGTGGGAAAACCCGGAATTGTTAAAGGCGAATGGATCAAACCTGGTGCTATTGTCATTGATGTGGGCATTAATCGACTTGATGATGGCTCTGTCGTTGGTGATGTTGAGTATGCAATTGCTGCTGAGCGCGCAGGCTGGATCACGCCAGTCCCTGGAGGTGTGGGCCCTATGACAGTTGCCAGCCTTATGGAAAACACCTTAGAAGCTGCAGTTAACGCAAACCCTTAATCACCGCCACTTCCTATGGCATGCCCTAGTCATTGGGGCATGCTCCGCTCCTGTCTAAGCCTTGCACGCCTTCCAAACATAGATTCAAACAACATTTAACCCATTACGCTGATTAGAAGATCTCACTGTTGATAACATAAACGATAATGTTTATCATTAGCTCTTTATTAGTAAGGATCACTCTGAGACGATTATGAATACTTCCACCCCCTTAAACAGTGAAGAAACTCATCTCGACGCCAGCGTTAATGAAGCCGTAACGCCAGATATTGAGACATCTTTCAACACGGACGCTCAAATTGAATCCACACTTGATACGCCTCTCGCAGAGGCTTCCGCCGAAGTCACGGACATCGAAACAGCTGAATCAGCACTCGACGCCGTTGCTGCGATTGTGCCTGACTCAACGGCAGACCAGATCATCAACTTACTCGAAATCGGCGGTCCTGTTGTTTGGGTCTTAACCGTATTTTCAGTGTTTGCCCTTTCCCTCATTCTTTTGAAATTCTGGCAATTGTCGGTTGCTAACATTGGGGCCAAGCGCAAAACCCTTAAAGCGATAGACGCTTGGAACCGCGGAAAAACCTCCGATGCCATAAATGCACTTAATTATAGTAGCCAATCGCTGCCAAAAATGATTGGCGTTGCCATGCGCGGCATGAAGTCTCAGGGAGATACACCTAAGCTTCGCGAAGAGCTTGGCCGTCTCGCCAGCATGGAAATGGAAAATCTTCGCGCCTATTTGCGCCCTCTTGAGGTCATTGCCAATTTGAGCCCGTTACTTGGTCTACTTGGTACGGTACTGGGGATGATCGTCGCCTTCCAGCAAATGGAAATGGCGGGAAATCAAGTGGATCCAAGTGTTCTCTCTGGCGGTATTTGGCAGGCACTCCTAACAACAGCTGCGGGCCTGACTGTTGCCATCCCAGTATTTATGGCACACAGCATTCTTGAGCGTAAAACAGAGCGCATTGGACATGATATGGAAAATCTGATGACCTGCGTGTTCACACGCAACTGCTTAGATGAAAGCTGCGCATGCAATATACCCGAGACCGTAAAAGAAACTGAGGAAGCTTGGGATAAGAATGGAGCTGCCATTCATGCAGCTTAATCTCAACAAAGGCATACGACGCAAAACGATCAGCATGACACCGCTGATCGATGTCGTGTTTATTTTGCTGTTATTTTTTATGCTGACGTCCAGTTTTATAAAATGGCAGCAGATGCAACTTGCTGTCTCTGCTCCCTCTACCGCATCGGTCGCAACGTCAGACAACCCACCTCTGATTGCGCGCTTATCATCCGACGGACAGGTGTCATTGGGTGGAGAATCCTTTTTAAGCCATGAAGACGATGCACTCAAAGCCTTTATTGATCGACATGAGCCGTCGCGCATACTGCTCACAACAGATGAAGAAGCCTCCATTCAACAAATCGTCAGTCTTATTGATCGCTTCCAACGCTTAGGGGCCACAAACGTCTCATTTAACGTAGATTAAGCCATGAAACTCTTTACGTCTGCCCAAAACCGAAAAGACAAAGACGACAATTTGATCCCTTTGATCAATGTCGTCTTTCTTATGTTGATTTTTTTCATGCTGGCGGGGCAAATCACCGCTAGCGATGCCTTTAAAGTCACCCCACCCTCCTCTTTAGTCGAGGCCCCCGTTTTAGAAGCTCTCGAATTTGAAGTACTGTTGAATGCCGATGGTGACCTCGCCTTAAACAACACACTAATGGCCCTAGAAGACATTAAATCACTCTTATCGGAGAGCAAGCAAAGCCAGCAAGATGTAGAAATTAACGTGGCATTAAAAGCCGATGCCGATGTTAGCGCCGCTCAACTCAAGCCGTTACTCACGGCACTCACTGAGATCCAAGTAAGTCAAGTAACGCTCTATACACGCCAGGTGATGACTCAACCATGACTCTTAAAAAACGACACGGACTTATCGCCTTTGTGTTTGCGATTTTTTTTCATGTTGGCCTAGTGGTCTTAATTACCTATCGATCTACGACGGTCGCAGAAGAAAGCGCAGAGCTTCCCGGATATGCAGGTGTTACTGTTAGCCTTGCCTCTGCGGGTGATCTCTTGGCTGCCTTGGAACAAAGCGCGGCCGCTGAGGCAGCGGAAGCAACTCCGGAGACCTCACCAGAACCTGATCCTACACCAGAACCTGCGGTTGAACCGACTCCAGAGCCAACACCTGAACCTACCCCCGAGCCGGAACCTGAGCCAGAGCCCATTCCAGAGCCTAAACCAGAACCGAAGCCTGAGCCTAAACCTGCACCTAGACCCGAGCCACGACCTGAACCTAGACCAGAGCCCAGACCCGAACCAAGGCCAACACCTCAAGCCACAGCGACAACGACCACTGCAGCCGAAAGCACTCAGCAAACAACCACGGATGTTTCGGCTGAGCAAACATCCACGCCAACAACGGCTGGAGCCAATGCACCCGGACAACAAAAAACAACGGATACAGGTGGCGACCCCGCTGCACAAGCCACCTATTTTTCGAGCTTAGCGCAACATCTCGCTCGCCATAAACGCTATCCAATGGCAGCAAGACGCCAGCAACGCCAAGGGACTGCAGAGCTTGAGTTCACACTTGATCGAACTGGTAGAGTTATTGCCAGCCGAGTCGTACGCAGTAGTGGTCATAACCTTTTGGATAAAGAGGTTCTCGATATGCTGGTTCGAGCCGCCCCCTTACCGGCTTTTCCAAGCAGCATTACAGAGTCAACCCTTGTGATTACCCTGCCTGTTACATTCAACCTCAGCGAACGTTAACCCGTCGCTGGGGTTTTCCTCCCCAGCTTTTATTCAGAGGCTAGCGCAACGACAGGATCCAAATGTGCGGCTTTCCTGGCAGGTAAGAAGCCGAACAATAATCCCGTCAAAAAGGCACATCCAAATGCCATCGTCACTGGCAACAGGCTAAACATCACAGGCGTTCCTAAATAACCAACCAGCCAGGTCACCCCTAGCCCTAGCCCAACGCCTATCAAACCACCCAACGCCGACACCAGTACCGCCTCAACTAAAAATTGTTGCATGATGTTTATGGTTCTGGCACCTGTGGCCATTCGCACCCCAATTTCGCGAGTACGCTCAGTCACTGAGACCAGCATAATATTCATCACGCCGATACCGCCAACCAACAGCGAGATAGCGGCAATCGAACCCAGCAACAACGTCATCGTATTCTGGGTTTCTGAAACCGATTCGATGATTGATGCCATATTTCGTATTTGAAAATCTTCCGTTCCATGACGAGACAATAAGAGATTATGCACTTGTTCTTGCATCTGATCGATCTCACTCAGCTCTTCAACCGATACCGTAATACTTCTTAAGTGCCTTTGCCCAAATAAACGCAAACTGCCTGTTTGGTAGGGAACAATCACCACATCATCTTCATCTCGACCAAATGGAGAAGCTCCCCGCGTACTCATCGTGCCTATGATTTGAAACATAATGTTGTTAATCATCACATACTGACCCACTGGGTCTTGACCCGGAAACAGCGCATTTGCAGCCGTTTGCCCCATTAAGGCTACAGATGAATAATTCACATCATCGTCGGGTGTAAAGAAGGTTCCCCGCTCTACGTTCCAAGCGCGTACAATTGGAAAAGCAGATGATGTTGCCATGACCTCAGTTTGGTGATCACGCTCACCCGCGCGTAATGTAACCGAACCACTCAATTCTGGAATGGCTGCCAAAATACCGGGCAACTCATTAATGGCATCCACGTCTTCCGGTGTTAAGGAGGTCGCTCCCCACCCCCTCTGATTGGGTGCACCGGGCCTAATCAGTAAGAGATTAGAGCCCATCGAACTAATGCGATCAACAACCGCTTGCTTTGCTCCATCGCCAATTCCCAGCATGGTAATGACCGAAGCAACCCCTATCACAATCCCTAGCAAGGTGAGAGCTGTTCTAAACAGATTGGCACGTAATGCTCTCAATGACATCCGAAATGCTTCCACCAAGTGACCTGAGCTCCCTGAGTGATAAGACTCGGATTTCTCCTTCGGCACTGGATTCAATACTTGACTCGTTCCCGGATCGGAGACAATCACACCATCACTGATTTCAATAATTCGATCCGCATGTGACGCCACCTTCTGATCATGTGTAATTAGAATCAGGGTATGCCCTTGTTGTGCCAAGGTTGCGAACAGTGCCATCACCTCTTTACCCGTTTGGCTGTCGAGAGCTCCTGTTGGCTCATCTGCCAAGATGATTTGCCCGCCATTCATCAAGGCACGGGCAATAGAAACCCGCTGTTGCTGGCCACCTGATAACTGACTGGGACGATGATCAGCTCGATCCCCCAAACCCAGAGACTCCAATAATGCAAACGCACGCTCTTCGCGCTCATCGACGGGCATCCCGGCATAAACGGCAGGCACCTCGACATTTTCCAGCGCTGTTGAACCTGACAATAGATTGTAACTTTGAAAAACGAATCCAAACGCTTCACGTCGCAAACCCGCCAACTCATCTTTTGATAAATCCGACACATCCACGCCATTAAATAAATACTGCCCGGATGTCGGGCGATCCAGGCATCCAAGAATATTCATCAGAGTTGATTTACCCGAGCCAGATGAACCAATGATTGCCACAAACTCACCGGGCATAATTTTAAGATCAAGTCCTTTCAGCACATCCACAGTCCCGTCTCCGCTGGGAAAGGATCGCTTGATGTTCCTTAATTCAATAATAGGTTTAGCGTCTAGTGCATCCATGAAACTACCTCATACGTGGTTGCGCGGCATTCATCGGCCCCATGGAGGGTCCAGCGGACGCATTCATATTCGATCGTGCAGCCGATCGATTTATCTGTAAAAGAACCTGATCTCCTTCACTAAGTACTCCGTCCATGATCTGTGCATTCACGCGATTGGTGACACCGACTTTCACCTCTAACTCATCAACTCCCCCCTGCTCATTTAGCCGCAACACAGTTGCCTGCCTCTCTCTCGTTTGTGAAGGGCGACCTTCAGAGTTAGAAGACTGCCTTGCTGACTCAGGCCTAGCGCCCTCATTTCTGTATTGAAGTGCGGAAATAGGCAACTGCAATACATTTTCAGCCGACGCAATCACAAAAAATACCTGAGCGGTCATTTGTGGCATTAAACGACCTTGAACATTTTCAACATCAAATAAAGCGTTGTAGAGGACCACATTGCTCTCGACAACAGGCGTTGGCTCAATACGACGTAAGTGTCCATACCAACGCTGCAGAGGGTTGCCTAAGGTCGTGAAATACGCGGGCATGTCATCGCGTAAACGACTAATATCAGCCTCGGACACTTGAGCCTGAACCGTCATAACAGATAAATCAGCAATTTGTAAAATAACAGGTGCCTGCTGATTGGCATTTAAGGTCTGACCCTGACGAGCCGAAATGGATACAACAGTGCCGCTCATAGGTGCATAAATCTTGGCGTAGTTTAAGTTCGCCTCTTCCGCTCTCAAGGTTGACTCTGTCTGTTCAATTTGTGCTTTAATGGCACTGACTTGAGCACGCGCTGAGCGCAAAGTCGCTTCAGCTATTTGCAGTGATTCTTGAGAAGTAGCACGTGTTGTCATCAGGTTTTGCTGACGTTTATACTGAAGGTCAGCTAAGGTAAGTGAGGCTTCTCGATCTTCGAGTTGCGCCCGCTGATTACGAAGCTGAGCTCGGATTGCATCGACACCCGCACTCAAAACCGTCGGATCGATTTCAGCCAACAACTGTCCTTCTTCAACAAAATCACCTACTTCAACATGAATATGTGTGAGTTGCCCAGACACCTGAGCGCCAACATCTACATAATTGCTGGGTTGTAAACGTCCAGTCGCAGTCACGACATTTTCAATATTTCCACGCGTCACGGATACAGTGACCTGTTGAGCTTGGCCATTCTGACTTTGCGTCCAATAGTATCCTCCAATGAGCGCTCCACCCAGCAATAAAGCAACCCAGATAAACAACCAGGCCTTAGATTTACGCTTCTTTCTCACCATAACCTTTATCATTCCAAGTCAATTGAAGATGCCTATTATCAAGTAGTGACACCTCCTTCACAATGTAAATTCCCTGACTTTACATGTCTTTACATTGCTTTATACAGGTTAAAACCAAAAAAGCCGCCATGCTCAATATAAAGAGCATGGCGGCTTTAAAAAATGTGGGATTAAAATCAGAAGCGATAATTCATACTTAACCAGAAGTTTCGAGACTTCGCTTTAATATTGTAATCATCTCTATAAGTGGCCGAATAACTACCGTCAGCATTCTGTGTGAAGCTTGTCTGATAGCTGGTAAAGTCCTCATCTAAGAGGTTATTCACCCGCGCTTGTAGTGTTAAGTTCTTATTGAACTTATAACTTCCCCCTAAGTGGAATACTTCATAATCCTTGTAGAAAAGCGCAACGTCGTTGGCCGTGTCCCAACTGCGGTAGCGCTTAGAACGAGCTTCCATTGTTAAATATAGATTTAACGCCGAATTAACCTGCCAATCCAGTGTGGTGTTGAGCATATGTTTGGCAGTATTGTTTAAAGGACGGCCTTCTTGCGGACCACTCTTTTGCTCAGAGTCTGTATAGGTGTAATTTCCACGTAAGGTTAACTGAGGTGTGATTTTATAGCGTCCTGCCAACTCTAAACCACGAATATCCACGCGATCGATATTAAACTGTTGCGAAAAGCTTGTGAAACCTAAATCTGCCCAACCCTCACCAATATTTGCGCAACGCTCTCCGGGCGAGGCAACTTCACAGTTTGGAATACTGTCTCCACGGGCAATTTTGTCTTTAAACTTATTGGCAAACACGGTTGCATTAAAATTGTGACCTTGTGGTGTGTCCCAATAAATGGCAAGCTCACTATTGATACTCGTCTCTGGCTGCAAATCAGGCGAACCGACAAACGGGCTGGTTCCCTGACCACCAAAGCCTGTAATTCCAGGAAATAAATCACTGGTTTTAGGCGTCTTGTAGCCCGTGCTCACACCACCTTTTAACGTCCAATCAGATGCTAGGTTCCAGACACCATAGGCACGTGGACTGACCTGACTGCCGAACACGTTGTGATTGTCATAACGAACACCACCTGTTAACGTCACATCTTCTAGGACATCCCAGTTATCTTCGACAAAGAGTGCCCACTGTTTATGGGGCTGCACCGTTCCTGAACGGAATCCATCACCGTACATACCAAACACACCGTCTTCTTGTTCAGCATCTATATACTGACCACCAAAAATAAGCCAATGATCACCCTGTACAGTATCAAACTTAACATCCAGTGTTTTTTGACGTGTTTCCATCACGCGCGCTGGACGAGGCAAAAATGCATCCCATTCTGCACGCTGCACCTCTGTCAGATTATTTAAATTTCCACCAACTGCATCCCATAGATCTTGAAGACGCCCACGCTCTTCAACAGTAAATGGAAGCGTACGGCCATTATTATTTGTCTTCACATAGGAGAAACTAATATCACTATTAATATCACCCCACTCTGCTTCATGAGTGATCGACCATTGATCGCGTGTAAATTCTTGATTATCGACATAGCCTACCCGTGGCTGCACGCGACCACGTGATGCACGCCAAACAGTCTCTAAGCTGTCTAGTGTACCTAACTGACTGGAGTCATTATCGTATCTCTGAACCGAGGTATCGTAATCAAAAATAATATCGTGTTTTTCATGGGGCTTAAAAGCAAGGGTTAAACCACCCGTCCAGTTGTTATTGTCAACTGTACGCCCTCCTCCGCCAAAGCCTGAGGTGCGATTAAATACCGTTCCATCTGGAGCCGTAACGGACGCATAGGTCGGATTTGACTGATCTCGATCATAGTAACTACCGCGTACAGACAAACCCAAAACATTTTCAATTAACGGGCCGCTGACACTAAAATCAGTGGTCGTGTCATTGCCAAAGTCTTTGTTCGTTTCGTATGTACGACTGTGGGTTATAGAGCCCGTCCATTCATCTGACACACGTTTAGTGATAATGTTAATGACCCCACCCATGGCATCCGCTCCATATAAGGTCGACATAGGTCCACGAATAACTTCTATACGCTCAATCGTATCTAATGGAGGTATGTGGTTAAACTGATTGCCTCCGAAGCTGTTCGGATAAAGATCACCCACATTGTTTTGACGTTTGCCGTTAATCAATATCAAGGTATAGTCCGAGCCCATACCGCGCATACTGATACTGCCTTGGCCCGTTTTATCTGATGTTTCTCCAACATCAATACCCTCGACATCACGAACCGCATCCAACAACGTCATATAAGGTTTTGATGCCAAATCTTCCTTCGTAATCACTGAAATACTGGCGGGAGCATCGGTTATTTTTTGTTCAAACCCTGATGCGGAAATAACAAGGCTGTCTAATCGAACATCTTGATTTGCATACACACTGCCAGCCGCAACGGATATGGACATAAAGAGAAGGGAGTGATGGAATCGTTTCATGGATAATTTCCTTTCGGAGTTAATACAGAATTCAAAGGATTCTCATCGACAGTTTATTGTGATTATTTTATAAAGGTTTTCAAAAAAACCGCCCTATTCGGGCGGCTATGAAAAGTCTACACGTTGAAGTTTTTTGACATTAAAAAGTCAAATTGGCGGACAACCACAAACGGCGGCCATCTAAAACAGCGCCTTTCGTTGATGCGGTCTGATGACTGTACTCACTTGCGTAACAGGTTCCTGTTGAGCAAGCAAATGGCTTGTAGGATCTAAAATCTTTGTTTAACAGGTTTTCGATGGTTCCGCTAAAACGAAGATTTTTAGTCAATTGATAACTGCCACCTAAATCAAAGAGGCTATAAGCTTTGATGTCGCCAACGGCTTCATAGAGCGCCAGATCATCGGTACCAGCAGCTGGCAGGGTATTAAAGCGACGGCTTTCTCCACGATAACTCGCATTTAACCAAAGGTTGGCTTTAGGGGTTGCTTGCCAGTTGAGGCGCGCATTGGCCATATGACGAGGCGTGTCACTGAGCTTCCCGACGACCTGACCTGTTGCATCCTCAATTTCAGTTTCAGTATAGGTATAGTTAAGTGACAGATTCCAATTATCGGCAATCGGCAGTCGTGCCGCCAACTCTATACCTTCAGATTGCGCCCTATTTAAGTTTTCAGTCCAGCCCACTGTACGTTGATTATCAAAGCCGACTAGATTATAGCAATCAGCCGGGGGGGGATTAATCGGGTTGGTGCTACCTGTATAGTTGCAATTATAGCGTGTTGTGCTGCTGAATCGGTCTTTTAAACGACTTTGGAACACAGTGGCATTTGCGCTAAAACCATTGTCTTGTTGGTAATAGAGCCCCAACTCTCCATTGGTGCTTTTTTCAGGGTTTAAACTGGGGTTACCAACCGTTGCGATCGTACCCTGACCGGATATTCCATTTACACCAGCATATAAATCATCAACATTCGGTGTTTTATACCCAGTGCTAATTCCTCCTTTTACGGTCCAGTTATCATCAAGACTGTAAACGGCATATGCTCGAGGCGTAATATGTCCACCAAAGAACTCATTGTGATTGTAGCGCGCACCCAGCGTTACTAACAACTGATCCATCACGGCCCATTCGTTCTCAGCAAACAATGACCAATCTTTCTGAGTAAACTTATTGGGCGCCACACCATCTATCATTTCAGCATCCCAATACTGACCACCCACCGTTAAAAAATGGCTGTCACCGATGGCCTGCATGTATTTGGTATCAAATACAATATTGGTGGACTCAAGCTCACGCGCATCTTTAACACTCTTCCCAGGAATGCCTGTATTGCTTGGATTGTTAGGATTTCCGGGTATCGTACGACCAATCGTTTCAGTTTGATTGTGCATCAAACTGGACTCTAGGGTGCCCTGACCGATACGACTGGTGTGGCCAATCGTAAATTGATCTCGATCATGGCGCAGATCATCGGCGTAACCTCTCCAGTTGGTTGGCGTATCGTTCGCACTCAGTTTACGATTACTAGGATCACCGTTGTCGTATTTTTGGCGCGAAAGGTCAAAATCAAACCACACGTCATGATTCTCGTGTGCCAACAGATCCAAGCGCCCACCAAAACTGGAGATTTTTCCTTCAACCTTGCTCTGACCACGAGAGTTAAGCTGGATAGTCTGCCCAGCAACACCCTGCGCGGTCAAATTGTAATCGTCGCGTTCAAAGTAACTGCCTCTGAGGGTCAAACCAAGCCGTCCTTCAATCAAAGGGCCACTGGTGTAAAAGCTGGTTTTACGGCTGTCCCCAAACTCAGACTCTTCCTGAAGCGTGACTTCTTGAGTTAATGAGCCCGTCCACTCGTCACCCACTTTTCGCGTAATAATGTTGACCACGCCGCCAATTGCATCCGAGCCATAAAGCGTTGACATTGGACCACGAATTACCTCTATCCGCTCAATGGCATTCACGGGAGGGATGAAGCTGGTCGACATTTCACCAAATCCATTCGGAGTAATATTACCGGCTGCGCCTTGTCTGCGACCATCAATGAGAATTAAAGTGTATTCGGATGGCATTCCTCGAATGCTGATATTGAGCCCACCCGTTTTACCAGTATTACCCAATACATCAATGCCTTCCACGTCTTTCAAGGCTTCAGCGATGTTTGAATAATTCTTTTGTTCCAAATCTTCACGAGATACAACAGAAATACTGGCGGGGGCATCGGTAATTTTTTGCTCAAAACCGGATGCTGTTATCACCATGCTATCTAAACGTACATCTGAGTTAGCTGAAACGAGGCTTGCTGTAGATGCCACGGCTACAACCAGTGCTTTTAGCTTAAATTGACTCACGAAAGAACTCCATTATACCAGCAGGTATTCTAAAATTTCGAAACTAACAATAAATTTATACGTATTGATAATGCTTATCGTTCATTTCAAGATTCTAAACATGTTTACTGATAATAGCCATTACTTAACATAACTTTACAAATAAATTTGTAACGGCACGGAACTTAATTAGAAAAGATGAAACAGGGGGGGTAAGGTACGTTATCTTCTGATTGACAACGCACCTCGTCGATTAAGACACTTTGCGCTGATGGCCTTCTTTTAGGTGAACGAAACTGACAAGATCATCACCGGATACTTGATAGGCTTGACCAAACCCTTTTACATACAATCCTTGCTTTGGCATGAGTCGATATAAGCGGAAATCACCCAATTGCGACAAGTTCACGACGATCTCGCCTTGGCGCTGCGAAAGTGCCTCAATAGCTTGCGACCATTGCGAGGTATCACGTTTGATCTCCTCTGCTACAGCATCAAAGGTTAAACGTTTGCGTGCGTAGATTTGGCGAGAATCGTTTTCATCGGCAATCAACATAATGGATACATTTGGGCACACCTGTAAATTCTGACCATGACGTGCAATATCACTCACCAATATGTAGTAGCCATTTTCCATAAGAACAAAGGGAGCATAACTTACATTGGGCTGATGATCGTCATTCAGTGTTGCCATCAATAGGGTTTTACAACTGTCTCGAAAGTCTCTAATTTCCGGCTCTAGACGTTCTTGTAGTTTTGCTGTTGTATCATTCATCTACATTTACCTATATTAAAATTTATGCAACCAACGAATAGTGAGCTGGGATGACCAAAGGCCATCCACCGGGATGTTCAATAACGTCTATTGGATACTCATATACCTCGGTTAATTGAGTTGCATCCAGCACCTCTTTCACCCCTCCTAACGCAACACCGCGACCCGCCTTCATCAGCAGGATACGATCTGCGTATTGAGCCGCAAGGTTCAAATCATGGAGAATAACCAACACCGCACGATTTTTTTCTTTAGCCATGTTTTTGAGCACTTGAAACACTTGATGCTGGTGGGTTAAATCAAGGCTCGACGTGCATTCATCAAGGAACAGATATTGGGGTTCTTGAATCGGAAGTGTTTCTAATTGCGAAATGACTCTGGCCAATTGCACACGCTGTTGCTCACCACCGGATAACGACAAATAGTTGCGGTGGCGCAGGTGTTCAGCGTCAAAAAGTGACAACATCTGCTGGATATGTGTATTTCGTAATGCGCTTGGCATAGGGTGACGTAAACTGGTCTCAATCACCTCTTCGACCGAAAACGCAAAGGTGAGTTGCACAAACTGCGGCATAACGGCTCGATACTTAGCCAAGGATGCGGGAGTCCAATGTTTCAAGCGCTTACCATTAAGCGAAATGCAATGGGCGAGTTCAGAAATATCGCCACTGAGGGCTTTTAGCAAGGTTGACTTACCTGCTCCATTTGGCCCGAGCACAGCTAACATTTCTCCAGGCTTCAATGTCAGACTGACATCATCCAATATGATCTTTTGCCCGATCGATAAATGGAGTTGATTTGCGCACAGCATATTAGAACCCCGACTTTGCTCTTTGCTTTAACAGAAGACCTAAGAAAAAAGGCCCGCCAACGGATGCCATCACCAGACCGATCGGTAATTCAGCAGGTGCAATCAAAAGACGTGCAACAATATCGGATAACACAACCAGCAATGCACCCATCATAGCACTCAACGGAAGAACCCAACGATGATCAGGCCCTGTGAGCAAGCGGACTAAATGCGGTGCCACCAATCCAACAAAGCCTATCACGCCACTGACCGCCACCGCCGAGCCAACAGCCAATGCCGTCAATGCAATCACAATCTGTTTCATACGTTTTACATTAAAGCCCATATGATGGCTCACGGTTTCACCCATAAGAAATGCATTCAAGGCACGGGAAAAAAATGGCAAACAACAGCAAGCAACCAAAATTGGGATTCCTGCCATGGCAACGTCTACCCAAGATGCACTGGCTAAAGATCCCATGGACCAGAAGGTTAAGCTACGCAGTGCCTCATCCGAAGCGTAATAGGTCAAAACACCCGAAATCGCACCCGTAATGGCATTAATTGCAACGCCGGCAAGCAGCATGGTCGCAATATCGGTTCGTCCTTGAAAAGTCGCGACTTTATAGATAACCCAAGTAACGAGCACACCTCCCATAAACGCTGCTAGCGGCAATGCAAAATACCCCCAAAAACTCATCCATTGTTTGAGGTAGGTTCCACCCAGAACAATCACTAAAATGGCGGCCAAGGCAGCCCCGCTGGAAACACCAACCAAGCCAGGATCCGCTAAAGGATTGCGAAACAAGCCTTGCATTGATGCCCCAGCAATTGCCAACCCAGCACCAACAATAGCGCCTAACAAAACCCGTGGAAGCCGAATATCCAGAACGACTAGGCGTGCAAAGGCATCGTCAATTGATCCTGTTAAAACCCCCAAGACTTGCCATATATTGAGCGAGATCGCACCTTGAGTTAAAGACAGACTTAATGTCACCATCAAAGCAATCAACAAACCATACGCCGCATATTTCTGTGACGTGATTATTCGTTCCATGCAGCAAACCTATCGAGTAACTTTTTGTTATTAGAAGAATTTAGATTGACTTGTTGATACAAATCTTCAATTTGAGCGGGCAAGTCTGGTCCAAAACTCAGAAGTCGTGCATCGACAACTAAGACATTTTTCTGCTGGCCAGCGCGTGTCAAACGTATGGCAGGATCCTGCAGAACTTGCTCAATTCCACCGCCCATGTCGGCACCTTGAGACATGGTGATGATAATGTCAGGATTCGCCCGTATCAGTGCTTCTGCGGATACTGATTGGTAATTTTGAACCTGATCTGAAAATGGATTATGCAAACCTGCCATTCGCAACAACGCATCCGCTCGGCTGCCACTGCCCGCAACCATCATGCTGCCATTTCGAATACCCAACACAAAAATAGCGCTAACCGGTTCCTGGTGCTGCGCTGTAATTGCATCCTGTATCCGCATCATCTCGGCGTCTAGTGATGCAACCAGTTCAACACCCTTTTCATATTGTTCAACAATGCGTGCAACCGATAGGATCTTTTGTTGAACACCTTGCAAAGAGTAATCATTCTCGATTATATGAACATTAACACCTGCTGCTTTTAATTGATCAAGCACAGATTGAGGTTGAGCGTCAGCCGTAACTAAAATTAAATCCGGCTGCAAAGACAACAAGCCTTCTGAAGAGAGCTGTCTCATGTAGCCAACATCAGGCAACTCTTTGGCCGCTTCTGGCCAAATGCTCGTCGTGTCTCGCCCAACCAAGCGATGCTGCTGCTCTAATGCATACAGAATTTCAGTGATGGACCCATCAACTGAGACAATTTTTTGGTACGAGTCCGAATACGCATTCAAACTGACCAATACAGCACAAAGCATCATCGGAAGCTGTTTTGTTAAACGATTATTAAGCAACATTCTGACCTTCCTTCAACGCATGAAAAGCGGCGATTTGATGAGTGAAAATATCTCCTTTATCATCTCTCCCCAAATAGATTTTAAAAATACATGCACCATCCTCTGCGTAAAATAAAATGGCATGTGTCTCTTTTCCCCTTAATGGTCGGCTCAACAAGGCAATATCCGTTACGGCATCAAGTTTTAAATGCCCTTCCAAACCGCCACCACCTCCTTGCAGGTTGTAATAGCCAAAACCAAGCTTGCCCTTGGGAAAAGCGTCTTTGAATTCAAAGACAAACCCCTTTACCTCTATTATTGTGGTCACCTTACCCCAATCTGAGATACTCTCCAGAATGGACTGCGCCATTAGACCGGGCAAAGCCACAAACTCATCGGCACCAAACTGGCTAACAATCTCCCACTCCGACACACCTAGCTGCCTTGCCATTTCCACAGGTCGAACCATTGGCTGCGAGGCTAAAAGTTCGCTAATACGATCCGATAGCGTTAATTCAGAACTCATACATCACCTTTGTTAGTAAATTGAGGGCAAGGTTACCCTCGCCCTCTTCAGTCTCTCTAAAACTGATAGGTAAAACTGACTTTGAAGTTACGCCCAGGCTGAGTAAACGCATCAACGACCTGACTATCGGCATTAAGGCTGCGAACATCTGCCCAATGGGTATAACTCTCATCGGTTAGATTAAAAATACCCGCCTGTAAGGATGCATTGCGGCTCAACTGATAACTACCCAACAAGTCGAACGTTGTATAGCGACCTGGATTAAATCCATCCGCTCTGGAATTTCGTCTTTTGGCTTCAACATGCGTCATAATCAACTCAGACCCATAGCGCCCGTTATCAAAATGCAAACCAGCCACTAGCTTCGCCGGGTCGATTGTATCCAAGTTCACCTTCTCACCGTCTTCCTTACGATGGCCACGATGCTTAGCATAGGTGCCTGACAGAGCCCAATTTGGGTGATATTTCCAACGCAAACTGGCCTCAATACCCGTCACTTCTACACCATCGCGATTCACACTTTGATAGGTTAGAGGATCAGAAGGCCTCCCTGTGCCAGACACTTCAGCATTTTCGATAAAGTTTTTATAGTCTGAGCGGAAAAGACTAACGCTATAGTTAAGTGTTTCATCTCGACCACGCAGCCCCACTTCATACATCTTACTGCTTTCTGGTTTCAAATCAGGATTGGCAATCGTTCTATAGGCAAAAAATGGACTGCTTAAGTTCGTAAAGCCACTGTTCACATCACCCGGCGTGGGTGCACGAAAACCCTCAGAGTATTGTGCAAACCAATTCATCAGTGGGGCTTGTTTCCAGACCAGGCCCATTTTGGCAGAAAGTGCACTGTCTGAAAGCTCAACTGGCGATAAGCCGCGGTACAAGGGATCATTCGAACTAGGGGACAGCTTGTAGGAGTCATAACGTAACCCCGGTATGATACTCAGCCGACCGACACTCATTTCATCTTGAACAAAAACACCTAACAACCTGTAATCTGTATCTGGAAATGGCTTATCAGGAAAACTGGTTCCTGCAGGATCGCCATTGCGTAAAGCACTTATATCTGTAACAGAAAAGTCAACGCCATAGTTAATACGATGACTTACCTGCCCCTCGATATTGGTCTCCATAACTGCATTAAGGCCGCGTATCTGTTCCAAATACGCGTTATCACGCGTCCTATCTCCAATACTTCTTCGTTCATCGCTAAACTGACGATTGCTTGAGTCTTGTTGATACGCACTCACCCGTGCATATTGCAACCAAGGATTCAACTCAGACTGATAGACATAGTCAGTCTTGTAAAGATCACGACGCACACGATCATTGGCAGTTAAACCCGTGGTCGTACCCGTCACTCCTGTGAGCACATCCGTGGCCGTTAGCCGATTAATTTTCTCGGCTGTCAGCTTAATTTGATGCTCATCCGTCACATCGTACACGAGTTTAGATAGCCAATATTCAGCCGACTTATCCTGAGGGTTCGGTAAGGTTCTTGCATTTCCCGTACCTTCAATAGAGCCTTGGTTTTTGAGCCCCTCCCCATTACGCGCTGTAAACAATAACATGCCGGCAAGCTTTTCATTTCGGCCAGCGAAAGCGGGAGTGACAAAATAGCTTTTATCTTCAGACGCATAGCCTGCCCGAAGAGTGACTTGTTGGTCCTTCCCTAATGTCAGCAAATCAACAGGATCTTTCGTGACAAAACTTACAGCACCCGCTAAACCCTCACTACCGTATAAGGTTGAGCTTGGCCCCCTAAGCACCTCGACTCGCTTATACCCTTCAGGCTCTAAATAATCGCCTCGTCCAGTCAGCATAGGTCCAAAGGTATAAATCGCCGGAAGTCGCACACCATCGGTTTGCAACATGACCTGATTCCCTTCAAGCCCCCGAATATTGATCCCTTCGTTACCTCCACGACCAATACTGCTTAACGCCGCACCCGAACGCATAGGTTGCGCTTTGACAGAGACTCCCGCTTCGTAGCGAAGTAAGTCTTTAATATCCGATGCTTGCAGCCGCTCGATATCGTCTGTTGTCATCACCGTTAATGTGTTGGCAACATCAAGCACATCTTGCTCTGTATGCGAGGCCGTAACGGTTATTTCTTTTAAGTTCGTCACTCCCTGACCTAGCGCCCAAGTGGACACGGATAAACTCACGGATAAAACAAGCAACTTCTTTGGAAAATGATGGGACGTACGCATACAGAGTTCCTAACGGATATAAATACAAATTCAAACCGGATGGTATTCACGGGCAAGTCTCATAACGTTATCCGGAAGGATTCTATCGGGATGAGCAGCCTATCAATATTCTCCGAGGACACATCATGGATGTTATCCGCGAAGCTGGCTGCCTGGGGGCGTTAGGTGGCTGGCTAAACGTGCGGGATACAACAACTCTTTTACAACTGAGCACATCGCTTTTACTTGGTTAATATAAGCTTGCCATTTTTGGTTCGAGTTAAGCGATAGATCTCAGTGTCATGTTCGATCTCTAAACGACCTTGCTCTGATAAAAGCTCTTTACTGTTTATTCTCTTGACTGCTGTGACCTTTGACAATAAAGGACTCACAACTCCCGCTGTCGAATTGACAGACTTATTTCCTGATAATGCCATACACTCCTCCTTAACACTAATAACAACCATTATCGTTATCATTAATGAATTGTCAACAACTATTCCCTATCAAAGATTGGCTTCAGTGAAAAAGGGAGGCATAGAGCATAAAAAAACGCCCAAGGGTAAACTTGGGCGTTTTCTAGGAAGCAGACGATCAGGCATTACTCAGATTCACGGTACCAAGTGGTTCCTTCACGACTGTCTTTTAACACAACACCTTGTGCCAGCAAGGATTGTCGTATCTCATCCGCACCGGCAAAGTCTTTTTGTTGCCTCGCTTGATTACGTGCCTCGATTTGGGCTTGGATTTCCTCTGCAGAAATCATCCCCTCTTTATCAGCCCCTTTCAAAAAAGCGTCTGGATCTTGCTGGAGCAAACCCAGTACATTTGCCAAACGTTTTAATTCAGCGGCATAGGGTGCCGCCTGTGCCACACCTAATCGCTTGTGCGTATTCAACTCATTGACTAAATCAAATAAGACGGCTAAGGCCTTCGGTGTGTTGAAGTCGTCTTCCATTGCATCAACGAAACGCTGCTCATATTCAGGCGCCACACTATCGGCAACCACACGTGTATCAATCCCCTGTAAGGCTTGATAAAAACGCTCAAGCGCAGAGCGTGCTTCTTTTAGGCTTGATTCCGAGTAATCAATATAACTGCGATAATGAGCACTCGTCAGAAAATACCGAACCACTTCAGGATTATAGTCTTTCAAAACCTCACGAATCGTGAAAAAGTTGTTCAACGACTTAGACATTTTTTCCTGATTTACTCTAACAGGGCCTGCATGCATCCAATAGTTAGCATAGGTACAGCCATTCGCCGCCTCCGACTGAGCTATTTCGTTTTCATGGTGCGGAAACGGAAGATCAGGCCCCCCGCCATGAATATCAAGCGTCTTGCCGATGCAGCAGAGTGACATTGCGGAGCATTCGATATGCCAACCTGGGCGCCCATCACCCCAAGGCGATGACCAGCACTCTTCACCGGGCTTAGCGGCCTTCCAAAGCACGAAGTCTAAGGGACTTTCTTTAACATCCCCCACTTCAACTCTTGCACCTGAACGCAACTCTTCAGTTTGTTGACCACTGAGCTTGCCATAGCCTTCAAACTTCTCAACGCGATAATAGACATCGCCATTGGACGCCGCATAGGCGTAGTCTTTTGCAATCAAGCGCTCAATAAAAGCGATGATGTTGTCCATATTTCCGGTCACACGCGGTTCATGATCAGGCCGCTCAACAAACAATGCTTTTTCGTCTTCATGCATGGCGGCAATCATGCGATGGGTTAACGACTCAACAGACTCGCCTCGTTCTGCTGCACGCTTCATAATTTTGTCATCAACATCGGTAATATTGCGGACGTAATTGACGTCCCATCCCTGCCAACGCAAAAAGCGTGTCATGACATCAAACGACACCATCACCCGTGCATGACCAATATGACAATAATCGTAGACTGTCACACCACACACATACATGCCAATTTTACCTTCTTGTAAAGGCGTAAAGGGTGCTTTTGTTCGAGTCAGAGTATTGTATATCTGTAACATGGAGTGAACTCTTGGATAATGAATAAGGCAGTATAAATGTTACTTTATACCAAACGGCTGTAGATTATAGACTAATTAAATACCAAAAACCCAGATCCCTTACGGCAAGGTTATTTTAGCGAGTTGAGCACTACCCAGAACACTGCGTTCCCGCGTCAACCAAAGATCACCCTGGTGCCAAAGAATCGCCTCCCACTGCCCGGCGGGGTCTAAACGGTGATAGCTGGCATTGTCCCAATCCGGCAATTGCCCCTCTTCAGGCACGGGCAAAATCCAGATAAAGGAAGACACCGATAAAAATCCAATTCGATAACCAAGCAGAGCCAAACGTCTTGACTCTGGATCAAAGTCCGCTGCCGTTATCAACCCTTTAACGGGATAGGTTGCTCTCGCCGTTAGTGACTGTTTAGATTTACGCGTATCCACTCGATACAAGCGCGTTGCTTGATCTTTCCAATTTTTGGTAAACAACCAAAGCTGACCATCGACATGCGCGAGGGCTTCGCAGTCATTATTGTGTGCGTGAAGCTTAGATTCCGGACGTGTATCGGACAGCCTGATGTCCATTTGAGCAGAGGAGACAACGCCGCGATGCTTCGATTGAAGTAAATCCGACCAAGGAACAGAGTAAATCTGGAAAGAGTGCCGATCACCACGATTATTGCCACAATCCGCAATATACAATTGCCGATCATCTTGTGCCAGCGCTTCCCAATCTCGGTTTTCGCTATTTAACGGGTGAACTCTACGGAGAACAGTGCCATCTTGCTGGGAAACTTCATAGAGGGCTGCACTATTGCCACTGTCATTCATCGTCCACCATGTGCCTTGATGAAATGCAAGTCCTGATGTTTCATTCAGCTCAGTGGCTAGAGTGGCAATCGGCTCAGCGTTGAGTCTATTGGGCAGAGGAGAATAACTGGCTTCAGCAATCGTCTCAAACACCTGATCCAGATCCTCTGGATCTAGCAAATCGGATCGGTCTGGATCATCACGGCTTGAGTCCAGTATTGAAAACGCTGAAGAGTCTGGCGCCTCTAATCGATCCGCTGATACAACACTCTCTTTACTGGTTACACTGCAGGCCAGTAACAGCGTTACCAGCACTGACAGCATCACCACTTTCACAAAACAACTCATCCGTTATTTTGAACTTTCGCCCATGAGTCGCGAAGCGTAACCGTGCGATTAAACACCATTTTTTCATCAGTTGAGTCAGGATCAACGACAAAGTAACCCAAACGCTCAAACTGATAATTGGTTTCCACCGCTTGATCTTTAAGCCCAGGCTCCGCACGTGCATCCGTTAGCACAACTAAAGACTCAGGATTCATAAACTCCAAAAAGCTTTTGTCTTTATCGGCTTCGGGATTGGCTTCGGTGAACAACCGATCGTACAGGCGTACTTCACAGGGAACAGAGCGCTCCGCATTCACCCAATGAATAACACCATTGGCTTTGTACCCTTCTGGATTTGCACCTTTCGTTGCGGGATCGTAACTGCACTTCAGCTCAACAATTTCGCCTTCCGCATTTTTAATCACTTCTTCGCAACGAATCACATAGGCTCCACGTAAACGCACAGCCTCACCAGCTGCAAGTCGCTTCCATTTGCGCGGTGCAACTTCTTCAAAGTCTTCTTGCTCTATCAGTAAATGACGACCAAACGAAACGCTGCGAACCCCCATTGACTCATCTTTTGGATGAGCAGGTAGTTCAAACCACTCCTCTTTACCTTCTTCATAGTTGACTAAGGTGACTTTTAAAGGACGGGTAACACACATGGCGCGTGGTGCGTTTGCATCGAGGTCATCACGAATCGCAGACTCCAACATCGCCATATCCACGGTGCCATTTGAACGAGTCACGCCGATCATGTCACAGAACTGACGAATCGCAGCAGGCGTGTACCCACGGCGACGCAAGCCCGAAATCGTTGGCATGCGTGGATCGTCCCAGTTCGTTACATGCTTTTCATCCACCAGTTGCTTCAGCTTACGCTTACTGGTGATGGTATAGTTCAGATTCAAGCGTGCAAACTCATACTGACGCGGAACAACTGGGACAGGTAAATTTTCTATCAACCAATCGTACAAAGGACGGTGATCTTCGAACTCCAGGGTACAAATAGAATGCGTAATCCCTTCAAGTGCATCCGATTGACCATGTGCAAAGTCGTAAGACGGATAAATACACCAGTCATTGCCTGTTTGGTGATGATGCGCATGGCGAATACGGTAAATAACAGGGTCTCGAAGATTAATATTGGGGGATGCCATATCAATTTTAAGACGCAATGAACAGGTACCCTCTTCTAGCTCGCCTTTTTTCATTTGTTCAAAAAGGGCTAGGTTTTCGTCAGCACTACGATCACGATAAGGGCTGTTACGACCGGGTTCGGTTAAGCTGCCACGGTATTCGCGCATTTCGGCAGCATTCAGGTGATCAACATAGGCTTTACCCTCTTTGATCAAATGAACGGCCCAATCATAGAGTTGCTGAAAATAATCAGAGGTATATTTAACCTCTCCAGCCCACTCGAACCCCAGCCACCGGACATCACGTATAATGGAGTCGATATACTCTTGGCTTTCTTTTTCGGGGTTGGTGTCATCAAAACGCAGATTGCACTCACCACCATACTTAAGCGCCGTGCCAAAGTTTAAACAAATCGATTTAGCGTGTCCTATGTGCAAGTAGCCATTTGGCTCAGGCGGAAAACGGGTCACGACTTTACCGTCATTCAGATTTTGCTGTAAGTCTTGCTCAATGATCTGATGAATAAAATTGGTGGACTTAGGAGCGTCATTCTTGGTCATATAGGCAACTTATGAAGGCTAAATTAACGGGCGGGAAACAACCGCACTGAACAATAAACCACTATTATAAACGCAGTTTACCGATTAAAGCACGGCTATCATCCGCTAATTCATCAAGAAATGATCGACAATTATCGTATTGCTTTTTGCAAGGACGCTAGCTGATCGTTTAACCACCCTTCTAACCCATCTGTTTTGCGAATTAAGGGATCAACGACCCAAATCATCTGATGGTCAGATTCCTGATGAGATAAGCTCAACACTAAATCGGCCTCATCACGCTCTACAATCGGCAAACTCAGAGACATCGCCAAGGGCAGCAACCGATCATCTGTGACAGCCAACCTAGACACATCCTGCTCTAACAGTAATTGATCGACGGCCAATGTCATTTTTTGAATTTCACGTTGCAACTTCCGACGCTGCTCTTCAATACTTCCAGCCGACTCCGGCCACACACGACTTAAATCTCGCGCCGAGATATTGACCATTACGGTTAAGTTATTGCTGTCTAGCCAAAAGAAGTCTTCATCTGCTTCAGGACGCAAACTAACTTTAGCCCCCCCCGGTGACAATTCGTAAGCAGCATCTATTGGGATTGTTCGAATTGAAGATTGGCGCAATACAGGATAGAGACTCAATGTCGGCACAACCGACTCAATCGTCAATACGGCATCCGCCACAGGCAAACTCGCTTGATCGGCACGTGCAAGCCAACCAGCAATTCGGTTCATCGGTAAGCGTTCGGGCGGCAAGTACAGAGTTTCTATATCCGTCGATTGCAGCAATGACTCACTTAAAGCAAACGTAATAGGGGCGACAGTCACGACAGACGCGGACTGAGAAACAGCCGCAATACTAGACAACAACACCCCAATACAGACGTGTTTTACACACTTCATTGAATCACTCTCCAACGACGAATAATTAACGATAAGACAAAACCTAGCGATGCAATCATGACAATGGCAGCACCGGATGGAATGGGTAAGGCTCCAGCCATCGGCAGCAAAATACCCAAAATACAACTCAGGGTTGAAAACAAAACGGAATAGGCAAAAAACTCTCGACCATTACGACTGATCATTCGCGCCGACGTCGCCGGAATAAGCAAGAGCGCCCCCACAAGAATTGCCCCGACCACCTTCACCGAGGCCACGGTCACTAAAGCAATCAGCAAAATAAAAATATAGTCGTACAAACGTATATTCACACCTCTGACACGCGCGAGATCAGGGGAAAGACTGGCCAACAGAGCCCGGTTAGCCCCCTTGATAATAAGCACAGCTGAAACGGCCGTGATGAGCAACAACACCCAAATATCCATATCCTTAACGGTTAAAATAGAACCGAAAAGAACATTTTCCAAAATATGGACATTGACTTTTTTGGCAACATAGAGAATCAAAGCCGCGCCTAATGCAATTGCAAAGGATAAAAACACACCCACCAGTGCGTCATAGGGAATATCGGTTCGACTCTTAATCCAATGCAATAACATGGCGAACAGAATGCAGAAGCAAAAAAGGGCAACAAAGGGCTGGGTTGCAGGCTCACCCAACAAAATCCCTAACGCCACCCCCGTTAATGCGCCATGCCCAACCGCCTCCGAAAAAAAAGCAAGGCGCTTTACAATCACCAAGGGCCCGAGCGCACCTAATAGAGGTCCTATTAGTAAACCCGCAACCAACGCGTTGGTTAAAAAAGCATATTGAAACATAGACGGAAGCACGCCGATTTCATAGAGGCCAAACACCGATTGACGAATAAACTCCATTACGCAACTTCCTCTTGATCACAGCGCATCACTTTGGATGTTTTACGTCTCACCGTACTCATGGCATGTAAGTTCACTTGATGACCCGCCAAGCCGCCATTAATTGACCACACCTCATCTGCATAGTCTGAAACCCAATCGGGATCATGATGCACAACTAATAGCGTAACGCCTTCAGTCCTCAAGGCGAGAAGTTCCTGAGTAATTAATGCTTGAGCCGTGACATCTAGCCCTGTCATTGGTTCATCGACACACCACAAATGTCTCTTTTGACCCAGTGCTTGGGCAAACATTAATCGCTGGCGCTCTCCGCCCGACAATTGCCCAAGCCTAAGGTGTTTTTTTCCTTCCAACCCTACCCGCTCCAGCAAACCTTCAACCTGCGCACGAATGTTCGATGCGCGCTTAAAAAAAAGCGCTCTGGACGTTAATGTCGTGGCCAAATACTCGTCTATCGTAATCGGTAAGGATGGCTCAAAAGCAAGTTGCTGAGGCACATACGCCACACCCTTATTTTTATCTGGCCAATGACGTTTAATTTGACCTTTATGCGGCATTAACCCCAGCAAACACTTGAGGAAAGATGACTTACCAGCCCCATTCGGTCCGGTGATTGCATGCAAACGACCTGCCTGCAGGGTTGCCGAAATGGGCTGAAGTATTTCGACATCATTTAGCGAAAGGGACATCTCTTTGAGCTGAAGTGTAACGGACATCTTAGCCCCCTGCGGCTTTAGTGAGTGCCAACACTAGGGTTTGTAAATTATGCTCCATTTCGCGCATAACCAGTTCAGCATCATATTCCCCGTGCGTCATGTGCGAGAAGTGAAAAATACCAATACCCGTTGCTTGCTCTATAACGTCAACGTAACGATTTTCCATATTCAACTCAGTGAATAAAACCTGAATGTTGGCCGCTTTGATTCGATCAATGGTATTTTGCAATTGGCTTGCATTTGGCTCGACACCATGAGCGGGTTCAATCACGGTATCAACACCTATACCAAACTCTTGCAAAAAATATCCATACGCATTATGCGTACTTGCGATTCGAACCCCAGTTAAATCAAGATCCATAATACTGGCCTGATAGCGATTTTTTAGGCCTCTCAACTCTCGGGCATAGCGCAATGCGTTGGCTTGAAAATACGCTGCATTATCGGGATCAAGCCGCCCCAACTCAGCGGCAATTGTATAGATTTGACGTATAGCCGCATCTATTGAAACAAAGGTATGCGGGTTATAGGTGTTACTTCCTCGTCCAGAGGACAAGAGTGGCAAGTCTTTATTCGCATATACAACATGCAGGTTCGGTAGATCTAAACCCTCTAATGCATGCGATGCAAATTCATCATGCCCTATCCCATTTAAAACCAGCGCATCCATTTCCAGTAAACGCTTCAAATCAGAAGGCTGTAGCTCATAACTGTGTGGATTAAAGCCACTGGAAATCAAGGGCAGTATTTCGGCCTTATCGCCGACTATCTGGCTGACATAACTGTAATAAGGGTGCAAGGTAATCCCCACAACCAAGGGCTTTGCCCATGCACTGCTTGTCGACAATAAAACACTGAAAACAACAACTAACCATTTCATTTGAGAGTATCCAAACGGTGCCAATCTGAAACATCATGGCATTCACTAATCATGGGAATCGGACTTTCATGAAATAAAATCCGTGCTTCTTCATTTAAGTCCAGTAGAAAGTGGCCATGCATACCAGTGGCTTCAACAAGCAAGTAGCAGCCTTTTTCAATCGTTCGCCAAGTTTGAGATTGATGCGTAAACGGAGGAATTTGTGCCATCATCAGCTGATCAATATTAGGCCAATCACCTGTATTCCCCGTAACAAATTCAATTTCTTGAATCGCTATGGATAACTCCGTCAGTAATTGTTGTTCAAGCGGGTTAAGTTGAACACTCGGCATATGGACATGAGGCTCTGTTCGTATCGAAATACCTATCGCCCCGATGACTAAAACAGCCGCAATAAAAAGCCAAACCCACAGGGTTTCAAGACGACCATCATCTGGGCGAACAGTTTCAATGAACTCAGAGGAAGCACCCGCATCGAAGCCTAAGGCTTCGTTGCGGGACGTGTTGTGACTAGAATTCAGCATAATCATACTCTGCAGGGTCTTCGTGACCTGCATCAAACTGAATGTAGAATTCCTCATCAGACCAGTCAAAGTGGACCTTTGAGAATTGATCCGCTTTTGCACGAGCAATTACGTCATCGTCATAGGTATACATAACGACTTCGCTACCGATCGCATCACTGCCATCACTAAAACCAATTTCACACTCAACACCCTGCGTTGTTTTCTGACAATCAATGTACGGGTAGTGTGCCCATACATTCACCGAACAGACAGCCAACACCGCCGCAAAACAATATTTACTTAGCATTAAACCACCCAAAACTATTCAGGTATCACTTCAAACGAAAGCATGTAAGTCACGCCTGCCTGATCCGCCAAAGGGCTCTCAATGGAGCGACGCATATTTGTACTGAGCAAGTGAGGTCCTGTCTTCTCAGGCGTGAAGCGCAAAACACCTTCACTGTCTGTTTTAAGGTCCATTTGCATGCGAGACGAACGCCATGCAGTGCCACCTGGAACCACCTCAACATCCAGATCCGCTACAGGCTCACCATTGAAGGTAAACTTAAAGCTTGCCTCTTCACCGATGACAATATCACTTGGGTGAGTAATCGCATTCAACTCGAAACCTTCACCAGTTGGTTCTAGCACTGTACGTGTTGGTGCTTTTTGAGTGACATAAAATTGAATAATGTTCTGAACCATAGTGGTACGTACATCGCGTGCATCTTCAGGCAGCTGGGAGGCTATCTCTAATTTATTCCCCATGATGCGACGCGCCGTATCACGACCGCCTACCACATAGCTTGTCATATAACGAACCGGAGTGACTAACTCGACTTTATACGTACCCTGCTCATTCAGCTGAACATCAAAGACGCTACGACGCTGACCTTTAAAATAAGGCCCAACGCGCTCACGCTCACCACCTGGGCGGTAAATAGCAACATTATCGACACCGATGGGCTTGTCGAAGCTGAAAACACCGTGAGATGCCGTGGCATCCACTGTAATCCAATGCCCTTCATCAGTAGACAAATTAAATTCGCTTGGCAGCATCCACATAGGGTGAGCAGCCGCATGCCCTGCAAGTAGACCCGCTGACAACACAGCGGCACCCAATAGTTTTTTTGCTTTACTCACTTAGCGTCTCCTGTAGAAAGAATAATTTCGCCCAACTCTTCAGTCGGATCAATGACTATACGTTGATTGGCAACCCCTAACTCAATCGCGCCTCTGACCCAACTGCGATTTCCGTGCTCACGTGCCGCCTCAACATTAATGTAGTAAGTGCCTGCAGGAACAGGTTGGCCTTTTTGATCTACCCCATCCCAAGTGACGGTGTAGGTGCCTGGGCGTTTAGTCGCGCCTGTCACGGCATCCAACTCACCCTGATCATAGCGACCAGCTTTTCGCCACCAACGACGCATGTCTTTTAACCAATCAGGCTCTTTGCGCCATACTTCAATGGTTCTGACCGTTTCTTCCTGATCATTTTCCACCCAAATTGCAACATAAGGACGGTAATACATCGGTCCGGCAATTGCTGGGATGGTCACTTCAATATCAACGGGTTGTGCATGTGAATTAAATGCCAATCCACTAACAAGACAGACCCCAAGCACCCATTTACTTTTCACGTTTATCACTCCAAAGATGTAATGAAATATTTAAACCCGCTCAACTCAGCAACATTCTGCACTTCGCAACACAGCTCAATACCGCCACTCATTTTGACTAAAACAAGAAAGCTTAACCTTCGAGACTGGAAGGGTGCTGGACTTAGCACTGATCAAGCGCAGAAAAGGCAATATTGACTCAGCCCAAGAGCCTTCTCGCCACTCACATACGAGTGATTTTTTGGTTAGAAATAAATCCACACAGAAAAACAAGCACTTAATAAGCAGAAAGTTACTATTAATGATAATCGTTGTCAACAACGTTAGCGTTAATGAATTGTAAAGTTACGTTAACTTAAATCTAAGTTGCTAAAAAACCTGATTTTTTGATTTACTGGAAGTCATTCACGGTTGAGTGAATATTGGGGGATTAAATATTGTCTTGCTCAACGAGCATTGATCAAATGATATTACAACCTCATAGCTGCTCTTCTACCATTTCAAACAACCACTCCTTGGTTAAACGTCGGGCCGCCTTGGAATCAAACGCGGGCTGATGCTCAAAACCTGGATTTATTGGAAGCGACACCTCACCAAAAAAGTCAGTATGAAGCTCATCAGGTAACGTTTTTTAGGCTCTTGCCCAAACTGAGCATCAAGCGGCTCAATCCCTTGCATTCGCTTTATCTTCAATCTGTCAAGAAAGACTTCAGGCTTAACAGAAATGCGCTGGATCAGGCCTAACACCACGGGACAGCCTGCCTGAATGCTTTGAAATAGAACCTCCCCCCACTCTTCGGGATACTCTTTTATCCAAACATCCGCTGGTAAAATCTTAGAAGCCCAATGCAGCCAATAGCCATCAAGCGCAATTTCCGCTCTTACCTGCTCCTCGAACTCATGAGCACCCGAGCACTGGACAGCGGCAATAAGCTCGAACAGCTCCCCCTCACGGGATGCGCGACAGAAACCAAGTAAAGGCATCATGGGAAAATAGTGAAACGCTGAGTATGAAAAGAAACCAATCTTAATGGCGAAGAAGCGTTGTGTGCTGAGATCACAAGCCTAGATGACGCGAAAATGAGGCGCTTTATGTCCATATGATATAGCTTCCATGTTAATGCTATAACCAAATACAAAAATCACATAAGTAAGCGTGAGTTGTCAACCTATAAGCTTAGTGCGGTTGAGGCTTTTGCAGTAGAGCTGTTTTACTAACCTTCTTACCAGTAGTGTCTGGCAAACGTGCCGAAGATCCAGAGGTGGAAGGCATTTCAGTCGATCTACTTATGATATTTTTAATGAAAATGTCAGTATCACGCATAGGGCAAATAATCCGGGTAAAGCTCCGTGCGTGGATTTTTCATAAATGCTTCTATCGCTGCTTCCGTCTTACGCTTTTTAAATGGAAACTGGGGTAAAAACTGCAGGCGAGCGAAGTGAAACTGAACATAATCGAGATAATTTACATACTTTGGCTTGCGCTTTGGCCCTAACTGATCGACCCATTGCGCATTTGGGTTGGCAATAAAATCGTTAATAAAGTCGCGTAAATAGTAGGCTTGGTATTTCACGAGCGATCGAACAATAGCACAGTTTGCACCTAAGCTGAGCACACCATTTTTTTGATACCTTGGGATGGGTAGCCAAAGATTCAAAGGGCCATTCATATTGTAGGGATCACATATGTCATTACGCATGGGAATATGCGCTTCTACGACTTGCAAAGGGTCATCTGTTCCTTCCGGCAACTGGATACAAACAAAACTCCCCCTAATCCACGTATATATAATGCGCCGTTTACGATCGATTCGATAGGGATTGCCAACGGCCAGATTTAACAAGATCCAAGGCAGGACTATCAAGCTTATGCAAACAATACCAGCCACAATGCCACGGCCGTGAAAATCCAACTGCTCGATTTTGAATTGATCATAAGGCGTTCCATCACGTAGAAAGCCAGGATTGTCGGAGTCTTCATAAAACTCAAAAGTTGAGATAATATATGACTCACGGTATAACATCTTATGAATTGCCTTATACGCAACCCCTGGCTCCCCATCCTTTGAAAACCACCCCGGATCATAGGCTGGAGCACTTCCTAACATAATGGCAAAAAAGATTAGCTTAAACCATGTATTTAACCCCATAGAGGTCATCGAAGGCACCTCTATCACATCCTCATCTATCCGTGTAATGGATAAGTTCATGGCTTCAATCACATCTGGGTTTTCCGTTGGATTGGGGATAAGTCGTAAAGGGGGTAATTGCATCTAAAAATCCTATTCGTTATTAAAGCTGTTTTGGGTCTTCGATTATTAAAGGCTCAACCATGCTAAAACTCTGCTTCTCCCCATTAGAGAGAATCCGCTCATAGCGAATACCCAAGCGGAGTCTCGGTTGATTTGCATACGAAGACAGGTTGAGCGCCGCAACTCCCGGCCCCATCCATTCTGCCGTTATGCACCCCCCTCCTACTCTTTGTGGATCAGCTGTATCCTCCCAAGAAGAAAGGAATAAGCCTTGTGATCGTTCAACCTTGATGGATAACTGCCTTACTGCATCGGGATCCGTTAACCCTGGGAAGTATATTTTTAAATACCCATCCCGATATTTAATATTCTCGACCTCGATATACCAGATAGCCTGCTCAAAGGTGCGCATCTCATCATGGAAGAGCTTTTTAAGCTTCATCTGTTCATCTAATTTCGAAGCGTCGAACTCCATTAACTTTGTTGACTCATCTAACTGGATACTAAACCTTTGAATCCTACTCATCCCCCAATACTGATCACTACTCCCCCAAAACCCCTCATAGACCCATTGTTCTAACTCTGAGCGCCTAACAGAAGCAAATAAAATACCAAACGCGAGTAAAACACCGCCGATAATGGCTAAAGGGAGTGCAACTAAAGAAAGTTTAGCGCCAACCATAGCAAGTAAAGCAGAGCTAGAGCCTGAAAGAAATCCACCGATTAGTCCCGAGGACATCATAATACTGCCAATTGCCTGCAGTGCATGACCCGTCATCAAGGCATAGTCCGAACGCTTATAGCCCTCATAACCTTGCGCGATAGAAATTAACAAACCAGCAGCAAGAGCGACACTTCCTGTTACTGAAGCTATAAAAGCACGACGTGACATATCCCCACTAGACACACCAACCGTTGGACGCTCGGGAATGACAACTCTAGCCCCGGGTAAGTTTGCTGCCAAACGTGCACTTAGCCGCCCCGAATCAGAAACCAAACGAATAAGGGTGGGTGATGCGTACAGGGCGCTTGCCGCAGAAACGACACCACTCAAGGCAACACTCAGCTGCACTGCCGGTAAATTTGCTAAAGCGCTCAGTTTGGAGCGAGCCCTGAAATTATTGGCTTGATGCCATTTCTGAACCGTATCAAACGCTCCATACATTGCAAACACCAAAGACATTCCCGACAATCCCAAACTGAGGTTACCTTTGCTCATGTCTCTCACATGTTCGTAAGCCACATAGTCCAGCGTTAAATGCTGTGACATGCTTTGCTTGACACTGGCGTTTGACATACCGGAACCCGTTTGCGCAGATACAGCTTTCTCAAAAACATTGGACATATGTCCACGTAAAAAGACTTCATAGTGCTGGGCAGCAACGTTTGATAAATCACCCGTTGATATCTTTTGTGTACGTCTAACTACGCCTGATAGGGTCTCCATCTCACGAACAATGATACGGCTATTGCCTTCGTAAAACGTGGTAGCAATTTCAGTGTGCAGCTCAAAAAACAGCTTGTTCATGCGCTCCAGCACCTGTGCATCACCAATACTCTCGACCATTTCGGAAGCCACACCAACAAAGGTTGAAAGTAAATTCGCCCAAATCGAATCTTCTTCACTATTGTCTTTTAGTTTGTCCAACACGGTTGCAGGTGCTTGTGAGTTGAGCTTGATTCCGGAGACATAATGGCCGAGTTCACTGGCAACAAACCCAATGCACTTTTCACAGCCCTCCTCTTTCGCACCTTTTAACGCGAGCCGGACCTCATCATGCCAGCGCGGACGATTGGTTACGTCTAACGCCGACCAGAGCTCGATGATTTTATTTTGAGATTTTTCGCGCTCACTGGGCCCGAACTTCGCAAAACGATGTCGCTGCTCATCGGCGGCACGGTTGAAAGGGTCCGAACTGACTATATTGCGAGCCGCATAGGTCACGTTTTCCCAAAGAAAAATACCTCGCTTACGGTAGCGACGCTCAACATCTTTTTCAAAATATGGAACGGCTGCGATTGCCTTCGCGGTACTTAGAGCATAGTAATGGGTAGTTTCGTAGGCTTGAATATTCGCTTCAAGGACCTCAGCTAAACGCAGCAGGTCTTTTGCTTCCCCGAGAGTATCCTCAATAGCAACAATACGGGCTCGGGAATAACGCTCTTGATGGGTGTCTTTCATACGTTCAAAGGGCGTAATGTCCAAGTCGCCAATGGGGGTGTGACGCAGGACGTTGGCTTCCCGCTCTTCTGGTTTAATATGTTTAAAGTCCTCGATGTTGGCCAATTGGTCAAACGACATCGTGTGCGGATCTTCGCCATGCAAATCAATGGACTGCATCACCTTGTTACGCCAGGTTTCATCACGCTCTAGAGTTTCGAACATAAATGCTGGCCAGCGTTCCTCGCTGTAGGCAATGTACGTATTAATTGCACAGGTATTAACATAGGCAAACGGCTCCGCTTCCATGAGTTGAGCGTCCCAACGGCCTCGGGCTGTTCCATCTCTCCAGGTAAATTGATAATACTGAAATGTTTTTGCACAGGCCGTTGTTTCGTTTGGCGAATTGCAATCATCTGCTCGGGTTTGATAACGAAAAACTAACCAATATCCTTTATCTGTAACACCACGCCCATCAATGCTTAGATTACCGTAGATATACAGATACCCTTGGCGCATAGAGGCCAACTGATGGTGGGGAGCTTGAGTAATACCCGCTGGCCGAGTCAATATTTGGGGTAATTTTTCCGTATCTTCCAACAATATATCGTCTGAAATAACGTAACGACATGGATAAATGGGAATGATTTCCCTTGAGTCGCAACGAGCGATACTGTTTGATGACATATCCTCTGACCTTCCCTGCTTTTTCTTGCAAAACTACATTTGATTGATGACGCGATTTCTTTAACGATTGCCCTATGACAGGATGAACATTTAATTAATCGACTTATTTTACGTTGTATCACTGGACAGCTTTAGGCTCGCAACATTCACCAATCGGTTCAAGCGTGTAGAGTCAGGCATGATACAGCTTTGCTCTAGCTCATCAGCAAGTTCATCGCGATCAAGCAGGTTGTCATTTTCAGATAAGCAAAGGCTCAAGAGTTGTCGAATTGTATTCCGATCTTGAAATTGATGCTTCTCTATGGAACTCATGACGGACTCAAACAGTTCAACAGACATTCCTTCCTGTTCGACGAACTGCTGCCGTAGCCGGAAAACAAAAAGCTCTGTGCTACGACGATTCAATGGGTCAATTAACCTTCGATCAAACGTCAATTCGCAGCCCATTTTTGGCATCCCTTCGATAGGCTGAGTGGTAACAAAATCGATACGATCCATCGAAATGCATAGCATTGAAGAAATTAGATTAGGAGGCATCAATGCAAGCCCCTTAGCAGCCGATACATGCATTAATACTATTAAAAAGAAATTACTTTCCCAAAAGCGGAAAAAAAGCCATTTTCCTTCCTCGTTTTTTACCTTAGTAAAGCGCCTAAAGTGATTGGCTAATTCATCAATCAAGGCGCGTGAACGAACATATACGCCTGGGTACTTATCCCATAGATCGGAAGCCATCCCTGTGACACTAAACAACTGACGTGTGAATCGGTTATCTTCACGCAATTCGACCAGATAGGGTGCTGCCGATTTTAAACTCTGCTCGGCATCACCTTTAAACAGACATTGATAGTCTAAATCAGAACTTTCTAAGCGATCTAGGAGTAAAGGCACGCGCGCTGCATCTAATATTGCATAGGTTCGCATTGGCGGTATCTGCTCATCTTTAGAATATTGCATAATGTCTATGAAAGAAGCCTCCATTTCTGCAAAGAGATAAGGGCGCAGAGATTCTGGCACACTGAGTTTATCCAGTACGCCTTCTTGCAAACCGAGCGGACTGATATCGCTCAACAGGTGTTGTGTAAGCCAATCATCAACGTCAAAATCATCAGGGTTCGGCACATATTCTTTAAATTCGCCGATTTCGACTGGATGCTCCGATGAGATTTGCCGAGCCAGCGCAATCGCAGCAGAGTTTACACCCCGCTGGGCAAGCCATTGAATCGCAGGCATCGCATTCTCTACGGAGTAAAGAATGTAACCTTTGTTTAGCAGAGATTCGCGCGCGACCTCTGTGTAATCCTCAAGGTCTTTCGCCCAAATCGCAACTAAAACAACACATTGGTTTTGCCCATCGGGGGTTACGGTTTTTACGAAACATTGACCAACCCAAGCAAGATAGCTCATAACACGCATTCCTTTACCGTCAGATCTGCTACCAATGTCAATTAAACCTCACTTTGAGAAGCTCCCGACGTAATTTGTCCGCCACCCGATGTTCGGCAACCAACATAGGCGATGGGCTTGCCATCATCTAATGCATGGGCCGCCCCCTGAACAATCACGCAACCGCAAGAGGCTCTATCTCCGACACGCGCCACAGGGCTGCCTTCAACAATTGCAGAACCACCACTCACTATGACTCCCCTACCGTGCCCTTTTCTAGGACAAATATGTGAATCCCCAACCCGTGCTATCGCTGGCATAACTTAATCCTTCTTCTCTTCACATTCTTCACATATCGGTTGAACTTCATTTGCAGCTAAGTTCAACGTAGGAACTTGAGAGCCACCACTTCCCCCCATGGATACAGCCCCCTTAAGGCGAATATTGGGCGCTTCTAATGTGATACCTGAGCCATCAAGAATAATCCTGCCAGCGGGCCCAGAAATAATAAACCTCTCAAACGCCATCAAATGATGCACGCCTGTATTCGTTGTGATTTTACTGCCGACATCAAGCTTATAAGCACCGGAAACCTGACCATCAAAATTGCGTCCTGCTTGATATAAATGATCGCCATGAATGCCTTGTTTTAAGATATTTCCAACATTTTCAATACGATCTTTAGCATACTGTTCGTGCTGGGTACGGCCCACAGAGTAGTGAACATCACGCCCTATTGAGTAATGTGCATCCTGTCCGATGGATTCCTGATGATCATTTCCAACATGTATGGTCTTATTGTTTTCGATACTCTCGGTTTGATCATTGCCAACAGATTTAGACCGATTGTGTCCGATCTGATGCATTTCATCGTTGAGAATCACTGTATTATGGTCTTTTTGGGCATGAAGATAGATTTCTTCATTACCCGCGCTATCCTCAAACGAAAACTCATTAAACCCCTTCCCCTTATGGGTTTTACTGCGAATAGTAGAGCGGGTTTTATTGGCAGGCAGGCTGTTCGGCGGCATCTGCTCAGCATTGTACACTCGCCCGGTAATGATCGGACGATCCGGGTTACCATCGTAAAAGTCGACGATGACTTCTTGGCCTATGCGCGGGATGTAGATTGAGCCCCAGTTTTTACCGGCCCATTGATGACTGACACGCACCCAGCAGGAACTGTTTTCGTTGTTTTGACCGTAACGGTCCCAAGGAAACTGGATTTTGACACGGCCATACTCATCGGTGTAAATCTCTTCGCCCTCAGGGCCGACCACCTTGGCATGTTGTGGGCCGAGCATTTTTGGCCAGCCGGTTTTAAGTGGTGGGCGGTAGACACGCGAAGCGGGCATGCAGACGAATTCGTTTTCGTAGCCGCGACTTTCTTCATCGCGACTGGTGTAACTGTAATCTTCAGCTCGGTGCTGAACGCTGACCAGTAAGTAGGTGTCGAGTTCTTGGGCAGCGTCATCATGGCGCACCAATTCAAACTGATGGCCACTGCGAAAACTGCGGCAGTGGCTTTTGCCAAAGACTTGATCATGCAGGGCTTCGTTATGCTCGGTGCGCAGGCGAATCAGTGGTTCGCCCAAGAGTTTGCTCTTGTAACGGCCCGGATAAGTAAACTGCTCGAAACGCTCAACACCCGGCACGTCCATCATGGCTTTATCAAAGGTTTCCATGCGATCCGAAGGCTTGGTGAAGTCATAATCACGCTGGGCAAGACGCCCTGTGCGAAACTCATGCTGGTGTGACCACGCATAGATGGCATCTTCGCTCAAACCGCTGCTGCGGTAACTGACCTTACGTTCTTCACAGACATCCGTTCCAATGAAATGGTCGGACAGCACCAGCGTGTGCTTGCCCGCTTCGTGCTTGAAAAAGTAATAGATACCCTCTTCTTCAAACAAACGCGAGAGGAAGGTAAAGTCACTTTCTTGATACTGAACGCAGTACTCTCGTACTGGGTGTTGGCCGAATAAGCGAAACTCAACATCATTAAAGCCATTGTCCGCAAAGACCTCACTGGCAATCTGACGTATGTCTTTATTTTGGAATATTTTTGAGTCACTGGTTTGCGTTAAAAACCAGAGCCAAGGCACCACATCTGCACGATAACTGCGCAGATGTTGGAGTTGCTGACCCTCTTCCCGAAAGCGTCGAACATGAGCATTGATAAAGGTGTAGGCATCCGTTTTTAGCCCCTCCTCATCGGTCTGCATGATTTTAAGCGTGACATTTTGGCCGACAATGTCGGCGGCCTTCACCGATGCGCGTTCGGAGTAGAGTTCGATTTCGAATGAAAAGAGGCTCGACATCGCCTCTTCGCCTTCTATTCGAGTCAATAAAAAAGCGTCTTCACCGAGAGGTGTATCGATGGCGAGTAAGCGGTTTTTTTGTGAATACATCAATGTAACCTACTGTTTAGCAGGACTGATGCTCATGGAAAAGCGGGGCTGGCAGCGATTAGGCTCAGCAAAAAATAGAGTGCTCATCCATGAAGCAACGACGACTTCCTTGTTGTAAAACGGGCATTAAAACAATTAATGCGTTGGAAGGTCAACCCAACGTGAGCGTTTTTTGGGATTTTCATACTCATTATCGAGCAAATTTGTGTTTTAATCTCATTCAATAGAGGCGCCATTAAGCGAGTATTGCGATGACAGCGCTCTTAAATTATCAGTTAATTTATATGGATACAAAAGTGACAGAGAGTGCGTTTGTTACAGCCGTTGTTATAGGCGGCGGCCCTGCTGGACTTATGGCAGCGGAAACGCTGGCAACTCAGGGCTTGAAAGTGAGTCTCTATGAGTCCATGCCAACGGTTGGAAGAAAGTTTCTGATGGCAGGTCGCGGTGGCCTCAACATCACCCACTCGGAACCCTTTGAGCAATTCTGCAAGCGTTATGCAGAAGCTCAACCGAATCTTCAAACCGCGTTAAATGCATTCACTCCGAATGATCTGGTTAATTGGTGTCATGGTCTTGGTATTGAAACGTTTGTGGGCTCATCTGGACGGGTATTTCCAAGCGAGATGAAAGCAGCCCCCCTTCTGCGAAGATGGATAGAGCGTCTAAAGCATCAAGGGGTGGAGTTTCACACACGTCATCGCTGGGTTGGATGGGATGACACAAAGCAGGCGCTTCGCTTCGAAACCCCACAGGGTACTCAACATGTTTCTGCAAACGCTGTCATTCTAGCGACAGGTGGCGGCAGTTGGCGCAAGCTGGGCTCAGATGGCCAGTGGGTTGAGTTGCTAAAAGACAAACAGATTGAAATCGCCCCCTTTAAACCCAGCAACTGCGGCTTTGAATGCAAGTGGAGCTCTATTCTTCAAGACCGCCACTCTGGCACTCCACTCAAGGGTGTGACTCTGACATTTGAAGATAACAAGGGTATTAAGTGGCAACGTAAAGGTGAACTGCTGATTGCTAAATATGGACTTGAGGGCAGCTTAATTTATGCGGCCTCCTCGCCTCTGCGCGAAAAAATTATTGCTAAGGGCGTCGCTGACCTTTATTTAGACCTCATGCCAGACCGCCCATTCAAAGATCTACTAAAAGATATGAACAAACCTCAAGGCTCTCGATCCATCAATAGCCACCTCAAGCGCTTAGGGCTGAAACCCGTCTTTATCGATCTACTGAGAGACCGTTTAAGTACGGAAGCCATGCGAAATGCGCAAGAAATCACAGCTTGTCTAAAGCATTACCCTATTCAGTTAACCACTCCTCGCCCCATAGATGAAGCCATCAGCACAGCGGGTGGAGTCAAACTTTCAGACGTGAATGAGGATTTTATGTTGTCTAGATGTCCCGGCTTTTTCTGTGCAGGTGAAATGCTCGACTGGGAAGCGCCAACAGGCGGTTACCTGTTAACGGCATGTTTTGCTACAGGACAACATGCTGGACGCTCTGCATTAAATTGGATTCGGACACAACAGCCATCAAAATAATGCAGATATCCACGACTTAGGTATAATTATAGATTCTAATAACCCATCAGGAATACGAACATGATCTTACTGCATACAAACCATGGCGATATCACCATTGAGCTGAACCACGAAAAAGCGCCAAAAACGGCAGCAAACTTTGAGCAGTATGTTAAAGAAGGCTTTTATGATGGTGTCATTTTTCACCGTGTTATTGATAATTTTATGATTCAGGGTGGTGGTTTTGAGCCTGGCATGATTTCTAAAAAAACACGCGAATCCATTGAAAATGAAGCCGATAACGGTTTATCCAATAAAACGGGAACCTTAGCCATGGCGCGTACTATGGATCCGCATTCTGCATCTGCTCAGTTTTTTATCAACGTTTCGGATAACACCTTCTTAGATCACAGCGCTAAAACAATGGAAGGCTGGGGTTATGCAGTATTTGGCAAAGTCGTTGATGGAATGGAAGTGGTTAATAAAATCAAGAAAGTTAAAACCGCATCTAAAGCAGGACACCAAGATGTACCGACTGAAGATGTCATCATCACCAAAGCCGTTGTGATTGAAAAGTCTTAATGCCAAAGAAACAGCTTTTTATATCAGATCTGCATTTACAACCTGAGCGCCCAGATATCTTTGAAGGGCTACTGTGGTTTCTTGACAAAGTAGCGCAAGATGCAACTGAGTTATATTTGCTGGGCGATATTTTTGAATATTGGATTGGCGATGACGCCCCCCTCCCGGGGGCCGAGAAATTGATCGCTGCGCTTCAAGCGTTACAAGAGCACCAAAATATCGCCATTTTTTTCCAACATGGCAATAGAGATTTCTTGGTGCAAACACAATGGTTAGACCAAGCCAATATCCACTTATTGCCTGAGTCATATCCCCTTCAGCTTGCCAATGGTCAAATGGCTTTACTCATGCATGGCGATCAACTGTGCACTGAAGACACCGAGTACCAGCAGTTCCGGTCTGTGGTTAGAGATCCAAGTTGGCAACATGCGTTTCTAAGCAAGCCTTTGCAGGAACGGATTGCAATTGCAAAATCACTTAGGGCCGAAAGCCAAAGTCGAGGCGCTGAAAAGGCTTACTCAATCATGGATGTTAGTCCAGAGACCGTTAGAGAAACGTTTGTTAGCGCTGACGTCGATCATCTCATTCATGGCCACACCCACCGGCCTGCACACCACCCAAACCAAGTTAAAGATGGCCAAGGAGAACGCTGGGTGCTAGGAGACTGGGATCAAGCAGGATGGTATTTACAAGCGGATGAGCAACAACTACAACTCATCCGCTTTGAATTTCCGGTATCGGCTTAAGTTAAGCGGCGTCTTGGCGAATTAGAGGTCCACTATGAAAACGGAACTCCTCGTCAGGCGCCTCTATCAATTCTTTTTCAGCCTGCGCAAAAAAAGCCACTCGCTCATCAATTGGCTCACCTGCATAACTTTCCGCCAAGAATAGATAGTCTTGATAATGGCGCGCCTCAGATTTTAGCAAAGAGCGATAAAACTTTGCCAAAGGCTCATCTAAATAAGGTGCCAATTTGGCAAACCGCTCGCATGACCTTGCTTCAATAAAAGCACCAATAATCAACACGTCAATTAATCGACCCGGCTCTGACGTTCTAACATATTGCCTTAAACCTGCAGCGTAACGAGCAGGTGTCATGTGACCGTATTCAAAGCCTCGCTCATGCATGATCGCCAAAACTTGTTCGAAGTGAATTAACTCTTCACGAGCAAGACGTGACATTTTGTTCAGCAAATCAGGGCGATCAACGTAACGAAACATTAGCGTCATGGCAGTTGAAGCGGCTTTTTTCTCACAGTGGGCGTGATCGGTCAAAAGCAAGGCCAGGTTTTCTGGCTTAGCGGCCTCTTCAATCCAAGCATCGGGGGTTTCACAAGGTAAGAACTGATTAATTTCGTCTAAAGCGGATTTCATAGTCATAAAAAAACCTTTCTCTATATGGCGTTATTATAACGCCAAGAGAAAGGTTCTTCTATTGAGTTGGATCAGTTATGCAGAGCGAGCACGCTTAATTGCCGTTTTAATCATAGGTGCCGTTAATGAAAACAACGCAATCGCAAGCAAAGTCAGTGAAATAGGCTTATCGATAAAAATTGACCACTCACCACCTGAAATTTGTAATGCACGGCGCATTGACTCCTCCATTAAAGCACCCAAAATCAAGCCTAGAATTAGTGGCGCTGCCGGAAAACCATAGAGTCTCATGACCAAACCTATCAAACCGAACAATAGCAGCATTAGTAAGTCAAATGTACTAAAGCTAATGCCATACACACCTATCATACAGAAGATTAGGATCAAGGCTAAAAGCAAGGGTCTTGGCGCATCCAATATACGCGCAATGTATGGAATCAAGGGTAGGTTTAGCACCAGTAGGAAAATATTACCAATATACATACTGGCAATAACGCCCCAGAACACGTCTGGTCTCTGTTCAAGCATCATAGGACCTGGTGTTACACCCATGACCAACAAAGCACCTAAAAGAACAGCGGTTGTGCCTGAGCCGGGCACACCTAGTGTCAATAAAGGTACGAATGAACCACCACACGCGGCATTATTTGCAGCTTCTGGCGCCGCAACACCTTTAATATTCCCTTTACCGAAGGTATCACCGTCTTTTGCCAAACGCTTTTCCATGCTGTAGCCAAGGAAAGAGCCTATGGTTGCACCCGCACCAGGCAGAACACCCGTAAAGAATCCTAAAATAGAGCTACGGCCAATGGGGGCTGCAATTTCTTTAACTTCACTTTTAGATAACTTTAGAGAACCAATCACATTGCGCTCTTGTGGTTTATTAGAGCCCTTAAGAAGCATATAAAACACCTCTGCAAGGGCGAAAATTCCCAAGGCCACGACTAGAAAATCAATCCCTTCAAGCATGTGAATACTATCAAATGTGTAGCGTTCAGTCCCGGTTTGCAAATCCATGCCCATGATTGAAATCATGATACCCACAACCGCTGCGATCAGTCCTTTCACTAACGACTTGTCTGACAGACTGACAACCGCCGTTAATCCCAAAACCATTAGCGCAAAGTATTCTGCTGGGCCAAAACTGACCGCAACTTTCGACAGTAATGGCGCAATTAACATTAACCCAACAACAGAAATTGTACCGCCCACAAACGAGGCATAAGCAGCAATAGCCAGTGCCTTACCTGCCAGCCCCTGCTTTGCCATTGGATAGCCATCAAATGAGGTAGCAACAGTCCCCGCAACACCGGGCGCATTTAATAGAATGGATGATGTGGAGCCGCCAAAGATCGCTCCATAATAGACGCCCGACATTAAAATAAGACCGCTGGCAGGCGACATATTAAAGGTAATCGGAATCATCAAAGCCAATGCACTGATGGGCCCCAAACCTGGCAACATACCAATAAGTGTTCCGGCAAATACGCCGACAAACACATACATAAGATTCATTGGATCCAGCGCAATGCCAAACCCATAGATAAGATCGTTAAGTGATTCCATGATGAAAGATGTCCACCTGAATTAAAGTCATACAACAGGCATTGGCTTACAGTGGCAAAATACCCTGTGGCAAATGAATACCCATCACCTTGTTTAACAGTAGATACAGCGACAGAACAATCGTCGCCATCGTGGCTAGATTAACGGTATGCTTACGATACCCATACCAAAAAGCCAAACCAAACCCCAACAATATTGATGAGAGTAAAAAGCCTAAGGGCTCAATTGTGAAAGCATAGATCACAACCGCTACTGCGGTGCCCGCAACTTGTACCGCTGGGCGCTTCGTAAAGCTGAGAACTTGCTCTGGCTCTTCTTGTTGATTTGCAGACACGGCTGGCTTTTCAAAGAACAAGAACACAGATAACAGCATCATGACGCACCCTAGTAGCTTTGGAAATGCATCTGAGTCAACCGGCCTAGGTATTGGAAACGTCGGTATCTGAAAAGCCATCCATAAATAGCCAATCGACATTAAAAAGAGGAATATCGCAATGATGCGGTTTGGATTTAGTTGAGTCATAGGATCACCCGAGCAAAAGAACGTAACCGATACAGGTCACCCTGTATCGGTAATGATGACTGATAGGTTTACTGACGTAAAAGGCCTAACTCACCTAAGACAGCACTGAACTGCTCTAACTGCTCGTCAAGAAACACGCCAAATTCTTCACTGTTCTGATACGCATCCAACCAACCTAAACGAGTGGTTGCTTCAGTCCAAGAATCGGTTTCCATCATTTTAGCGAACAAGTCTTGATAGTAAGTGACGGCTGCAGGTGACATATCCTTAGGTCCCATGACACCTCTCCAAATATCGAAGGTGTAATCAATACCCTGCTCTTGGTAAGTCGGTACAGAAGCCAATGCTCCCTGAATACGCTCAGGTGAAGACACCGCCAAAGCGCGCAATTGACTTCCTTCTAACTGACCGAGGGATTCACCCGCCCCCGTAATAACGGCTTCAACATGCCCACCTAGCAAGTTAGTCATGGCTTCACCACCGCCTGAGAAGGCAATGTAGTTGACATCGCTCGCTTTCAAACCTGCAACGGACGCGGCGCCTGCAATGGAAATATGATCCATAGAGCCTGCAGCAGAACCACCACCAACACTCAGTCGAGAGTTGTTTTTGATTGCATCGAACAGGTCATTTACGGTTTGATATGGAGAGTCAGCACGCACTAAAACGATTGAATAATCGGTAATCAAACGTGCGATTGGTGTAAAATCCTTGTGGTTGAAACGAGACGTTCCAGATAAAGGAACAAGAATGATTGGAGGACTGGTTGCGAACAGCTTATGGTCATTTTTGCTGTCACGCGCGATTTGTGCCCACGCAATTGCGCCACCGCCACCTGGGACGTTAATCGCTGCGAAGTTTTGATCAGATAACCCTTCAGCACGGATCACATTCGCAGTGGTACGAACCAAAGTATCCCAACCACCACCTGGATTCGCTGGTGCGATGTATTCAACTGCTTTCGTAGGCTTCCAGTCACTTGCAGAAACCGTAGCAGAAAAACCAACCGCAAGGCCTAAGGATACACCAACAGCCATCAGGGTTTTCATCGGACGCTTTAACATAGCATTCATGTAGAATCTCCAAAGTATTTCTTATCATTATTTAACACGTCATCCTTAATTTAGTCGGAGATTTCTATTTCAACAACTTTGTGATCATAAATACAAATATGTTCATTAGCGTCATTTTGTTCATTTTGTTCACGAACGTTAAAGCAGTCGATAACGGCGCTCAGGACGCCCCACTTCACCATAATCAAGCTCAGCGATAACTTTTCCATCTGTGACCAAAAATTCTAAATATCGGCGTGCAGTGGACCGACTGACCCCCGTCTGGGTTGATAAACCCGTTGCAGTTTGCGCCTCGGTAGCCCCCTGCAAGGCTTTAAACACTTTTTCTAAGGTCAAACGATCGATTCCCTTAGGAAGCTTATCTTGCAGATCTATTGATGCTTCGGGTCGCATTTTCCGATTTAATTGTCGATCCAATTCATCTTGACTTAATTCAGTCTTATCTTTTAGCAGCACGCGTTCCTGCCGAAAGCGTGATAGCATTTGCTGCATTCGGGCTTGTTCGATTGGCTTGATCAAGTAATCAAACACCCCACCCTTTAATGCCTCCTGAATGGTTTCCACTTCCTTTGCAGCTGTAATCATGACAATATCGATCAAGCGGTATTCTTTGCGCATCTCCCATAGAAGCTCTAAGCCAAGCACATCGGGAATATAGGCATCCAAGAGCACGAGGTCGACTTGATCCGAATGGCTTTTTAAGAATTCAAGTGCGTCCTTGCCTAAATGACAGGTTTTAATCACTTCAAAATCAGGGGATTGCTCAATAAAGTGACGGTTGATTTCGGCGACCCTAAAATCATCTTCAATGATTAGTACGTTATATGAACGATCATTCATAGATTATTATCTTTTTGGCTAATGAGTGATTTATCAATGCTGACGACGAAACATGCGCCGCCTAACTCAGATTCTTCTAAATAGATATTACCACCTTTTGCTTCAGCTAAGCGCCTGACTAGCGCCAAACCTATACCCCGGTGCCGTCCCTCTTTAGTCGAGTACCCCCGTCGCGTTATCAACTCAAACTGATCTGCAGGCAAACCCGGTCCATTGTCTTCAACTTCAATCAACAATTGAGCTCCTAAGTCCGTAAAGAACAAGCGAACCTGGGGCAGCACGGGCGGTAAGAGTGTCGAGGCATCAAAGGCATTATCAAGCAAGTTACTTATTATTTTTAATAAGATATCTTGACCCTCAAAGGATAAGTTCATTGAAATAGAACTGCTTTCTTCAATTTCAAACTGTATTCCCATGTGCCGAGCACGCATCATTTTTCCAAGCAGCATTGCACTGATGACAGGATCGCTTAAATGCCTTACTAAAAAAGCCACTTGGTTTTGAGTCACCAAACTTTCTTGATGGATGAGTGCCAAGGCCTCTTCAGGACGATTGAGCTGCAACAAGCCCGATATTGTATAGAGCTTATTGGAAAACTCATGGGCCTGCTCTCGCAATTGATCAACATCAGCACTTGCCTCTTTTAAAGCTCTGTAGACATCAAGCAACTCTTTTTGGCTTCTAAATGTCGAAACAGCGCCATCAACCTCGCCAGCAGGATTTAAGATTGGAACACGGTTTACAACTACTGGGACATCGCCAATCCAAAGCTCACGATCAAACTGACGTTCGCCGCTGACCAGCACATCCAATAAACGTGAATTCGGCACCAACTCTTCGACGGGCATCCCTTGACATGGCTGATCCCCTTCTACGCCCAAGGTACGTTTTGCTGATTGATTCAAAACCGTAATTCGACCTTCGCGATTGATTGCGACTACCCCTTCATGGATTGACTGCAGGATTGCCTCCTTTTCATGAACCAATCGAGCAATTTCGTGAGGCTCTAATCCTAAAATAAGCTTTTTGACATGATTGGCTATCCAAACCGCTCCTGCAAACCCAACTAATAAGGATAACGCAATAAATAACCAACCCAAATACAGCATACGATCAACATCGCTAGCGACCTTATCAAGCATGAAGCCGACGGAAACAACGCCAATGATATCGCCATTTGCATCAACAATAGGCACTTTACCACGCATCGCTTCACCCAAGGTGCCCGTTGCACGAGAAACATAGGACTCACCCTCAACTAATGCGGCGTAATTATCCCCCCCCACCATCCGCTGCCCCAATCGCTCAGGAATGGGATGGGAGTAACGTATCTCATCTCGATTACCCACAACAACATATTCAGCCCCCGTTGCCTGACGCAAGGACTCCGCCAATGGCTGGATAACAATTGCAGGATCTTCAAGATCAAAGGCATCGATCAACTCAGGGATCACAGCAACCGCTTTTGCCAAGTTCAAGGCTCGTAATCCTATCTGATCACTAATCAACTCTGCTTTGTTTAAATTCAAATAGATTCCTTGCAGCAGGAGTACGACTGCAACCAAGGATCCTATCAGAATCATCATCTTAGTTTTAATTGTTAAATACATACTTTCACTTAAATCGACACATTAACCTTCAAGAATCAACTGACTCTAATGCCAACACCTGCAGCGCCGTCTGCATCTCAGAGTCATAATCTGCTTTGACATTTAAGGTTGTGCCATCAGGTAATGTCAAACTCAACTCAGCGGCATGTAGCATTAAGCGACGCAGACCTTTCGATTTCATTCGGGCATTATCAGCGTCTGTCCCATACTTTACATCACCCACAATTGGATGGCCTATAAACTGAGAATGCACACGAATTTGGTGTGTCCTACCCGTTAAAGGACTCGCTTCAACCAGGGTACAAAAATCATTAAAGCGCCTTAAAACACGAAAATCCGTAATGGACTCCTTACCGTTGGCGTCCACCCTTACCATCCGCTCTCCAGACTTTAATTCATCTCTCAGTAATGGCGCATTGACTCGCTGCTTACGATTTGGCCAACGCCCACACACCAAGGCGTGATAGATTTTACGCACGCGCTTTTCTCGTAGAGCTTCATGTAAGTAACGCAACATGCTGCGTTTTTTAGCCACCATGATACAACCGGATGTATCTCTATCTAATCGATGAACCAATTCTAAAAAACGCGCCTCTGGGCGCAGCTGCCGCAACGCCTCAATCAAACCATTATTGATTCCACTGCCACCATGAACTGCAAGACCTGATGGTTTGTTTATCACAATTAAAGCATCCGTTTCGTACAAAACAGCGTCCGCCAAATGATTTGAAAGACTCACACCAACAGGAATGGACTCACCTTGCTCGGCCACTCTCACGGGTGGAATACGAACTTCATCCCCTGCGCACAATTTATAGTCGGCTTTAACGCGCTTTTTATTTACTCGAATTTCACCTTTACGCAAAACTCGATACAACAGCGTTTTCGGCACTCCCTTAAGCTCGGTTCTAAGAAAATTATCGATGCGCTGTCCTTCGCGATCTGGCTCAATAACTACAAAACGAACGGTAGGACGGTTTTTTTCATGGGATTCTGTCATGCTGGGATTCTATCTACCTGATTGATGCACTATCGCTTTACTGCTATATTGTAGCGTTGCTGCTCGCTGTTGGCTTTAGCTATTTTCAAATCAAAAACAATAGCTCAGGATTTTACAGACCTTGAATCACAATTGTCACACACAGACACGCAGCAACTGAATGAATACAAATAGTTAAATTAACCCGAATTTTAAGTAACGCTTTCACCACCTTTGCAACAGCGAAGGTCCGGTTGGAGGTGAAGATGCACGTTGACCCAGAAACTATAACTTAACTGTTGTAGACACAAGCCATTGAAAATAATCACATTGGTCAACGTTTCCTTCACCGCCGATTAATCTGGCAGAATAGACCCTTCTGCCCTACGGCTGCATCGCCGGTAGCGACAGCCGATCGCAAAGACTGGACTTTTACAAGCACGAATCGTTACAGCGATACGTGGTGGAATACGTTGCGTTTTAGAGAACGCATAACAACATGAAAAGAATGCTAATCAATGCAACACAGCCTGAAGAAGTGCGTGTTGCGCTTGTCGATGGACAGCGTCTGTTTGATCTCGATATGGAATCAGACAGCCGAGAGCAAAAAAAAGCCAATATTTACAAAGGCCGCATCACACGCGTTGAACCCAGCCTAGAAGCGGCTTTCGTTGACTATGGCGCCGAGCGACACGGCTTCCTCCCCCTTAAAGAAATTTCTCGCGAATACTTTGTCAAATCACCGGAACGTGGCCAACGCCCCAATATTCGTGAAGTGATCCGAGAAGGCACCGAAGTCATTGTTCAAGTTGACAAAGAAGAACGTGGCAACAAGGGCGCAGCACTTACCACCTTTATCAGCCTTGCAGGTCGATATCTGGTCTTAATGCCAAACAATCCGCGCGCAGGCGGTATTTCTCGCCGAATTGAAGGCGATGACAGAACCCAACTTAAAGAAGCACTGTCGGGCGTCAACATCCCAGATAACATGGGCGTGATTATCCGCACCGCTGGTATTGGGCGCAGCAGCGAAGAACTTCAGTGGGACTTGGACTTTCTAACCACTGTTTGGGATGCCATTCTTGCCTTTAATAACCGCCCAGCTCCCTTCTTGGTTCACCAAGAGAGCGGCGTTGTCATTCGCGCTATTCGTGATTACCTCAGAGCAGACATCGGGGAAGTCTTAATCGACCATCCCGAGGTGTATCAACAAGCACTTCAGTTCGTCAAGCATGTTATTCCAAGCTATGAATCTAGAATTCGTCTGTATAAAGAGCAAACACCGCTTTTCAGTCGTTTTCAGATTGAGAGCCAAATCGAAACAGCTTTTGAGCGCGAAGTTCAACTGCCTTCAGGTGGATCAATTGTTATTGACCCAACAGAAGCACTCGTCTCAATCGATATCAACTCTGCCCGCGCTACTCGCGGCGGAGATATTGAGGAAACGGCACTCAACACCAACCTCGAAGCAGCCGATGAAATCGCCCGACAACTCAGGTTACGTGATATTGGTGGACTGATTGTCATTGACTTCATTGACATGACGCCCATTAAAAACCAACGCGAAGTCGAAAACCGCTTAAGAGATGCTTTGAAAGTGGATCGCGCACGCGTTCAAATGGGTCGAATTTCGCGCTTTGGCCTTCTTGAAATGTCAAGACAACGTCTGCGCCCATCCTTAAGCGAAACACGCGGAAATGTCTGCCCACGCTGCAAAGGAACTGGCGTCATCCGTGACACAGGCTCTTTAGCTTTGGCCATCATGCGTCAAATCGAAGAGGAGTCTGGCAAAGATCGCACCGCTCAAATTCGAGCAATTTTACCGGTTAGCATCGCCACGTTCCTGTCGAATGAAAAGCGCGCCGAAGTTCACGACATCGAGCTCAGGCATAATGTTCGCGTTGTCATCATTCCCAATCCGAACATGGAAACACCTCATTATGAAGTGGTTCGCTTGCGTGATGACCATACCGTCGCAACATCCGAGGGCGTGAGCTACGAAATAAAGGCCGAAGCGCCTGTACATGAGCACACGACAGCGCCAATAAAGTCAGCAAAACGTGAAGAAGCCGCGATCAAAAGCCTGCCTCTTCCTGAACGCCAAAGTGCACCGGAAACCGCAACGACGACTGTAGAGGCATCTGCACCTGTTGCAACTAAGCCATCCACAAAACCGACCACTGCCAGCGCTCAAGAACCGCGGTCATTGCTCAGCAACATAGTGACTGGGCTTCGCTCGCTCTTTTCCAGCCCTGCTCCTGCTGCGGCTGAACCTCAAGCGAAACCTGTTGTTGAAAAGCAAACACTTAAACCGCCCGTCAACCCTCGTCAAGAGCGCTCTTCAGAGCAACGCAGCTCATCTAACCGCAACTCAGCAAGCGGCCAAGATAAGCGCCGAAACAATCGTCGCAATCAAGAAGAGCGCAAACGCGACCCTCGCGAAGACGAAATCATCACCGTCGATACCGAGAAAAGCTTACCGCCAATTGGTGAAAAGAACGCTAAAGACGAAGCACAAAATGAAAACGGTCGCTCACGTCGCCGCCGCCGCAATGAGCGCCGCCGCAACGATGGCAAAACAGACAATGCCAGTAGTGAAGTGGAAACACCGATCACTCAACAAGAACCTGAGACGCCTCGCTCTGTTGAACAGACTGATGACAATGCCGCACCTAAAAGCCGTGGCCGTCGTCGTCGTGGCAATGAACGCGAAGCCTTGCGTAGCGGTGCGGCTCCCACAAACGCCTCAGCGACAATCGTTGCAAATGAAACTGAACTTACACTCAGCGACGAAAATTCATCTGAAGCGACTCCTCCCGCCAAAGTGGAAAAAGCACCTGGCCATAAGCGACCTACTCGACAGGTTAGCGAAAACAACACTGAAGCCTCTGTAACGCCAGTTGCTGCGGCCATCAGCGAGACATCAACTCCTGAACCAACCGTCGCTTTAGATGCCATCGACGAGAGCTCGCCTCAGCAGGTGCAAAACACTCAGCAAGTAGAAGCGGTAGAGACAATGCCTGAGGCTGAAGCCTCTTCTTTAACGGCAGCAACTGAAGACGTTAAATCTGTTGAGCTTGAGGTGAACACCCCATCAATCACTCACAGCATTGAGGCCACCGACACACGTGATGCATCAGCCGTCACAGAGTCCAGCACCTCTGCAGATACCAACACCTCTGCAACAGTAGTGGCATCCGAAGTAGCGACTACCGAGCAGCCTCAAGATGCACCGGCTCTATCGGAAGTATCGCTTACTCAGCAGGCACCGACAGAGACTGAAAAAGAACCTGATTCGGCACTGGGCGCCGGGGATACAGAAACGGCTACCGAGTCCGCAATCACAACGAATGAAGTGCCAACATCTGTCGATATCTTGCCAACAGAAGAGGTCTCTTTAGATGTTTCACATCGCCCTGATGCAGCAGCGGAACAGGTGGTTCAGGCCGAACCTGTAGAGCCAACTCCGCCTCAAGCACCAAGGCATCAATCCGAACTGCCCTTCTCCAATGGACAGGATGAGACCGAAGCAAAAGGCACCGAAGCGGCTGTCACTACGGCAGAAACCGACACAAACGCACCCGTCAAAGCAAAACGCACTCGTAGGGCACCTAACGACCCACGCGAGAAACGACGCCTTGCGCAACTTGCGTCACAGCAATCTCTGGATATTCAAGAAAACCAAGAATAACAGACCCTGTACAAAAAACCCGCCAAAGGCAACTTTGGCGGGTTTTTTATTGCTTAGGGACGCATTTGATGGATGACAGCGACATTAGAAAAACAATCACACTTTACGGATAGAATCGTGGCTCCACTTCAAGAAACACACGAAAACACTTCATAACATCAGTTTGAATTTGTGCGGACAAAGACTCGATGCTTTCTCGAGAGCCTCCTCCATGATTGACAAGTACCAAAGCCTGATCCTTGTGCACCCCGACACTTTCTATACGACGACCTTTCCAGCCCAGATAATCAATCATCCATCCAGCCGCCAGCTTGTAGCCCTGCACATCCGGATAAGCAACCAACTCTGGATAGGCTTCCTTCAACTCAAAAAAGACATCTGAGGAAACAACGGGGTTTTTAAAAAAACTACCCGCATTACCAAGCTTGCTAGGATCAGGCAATTTAGAACGACGAACATAACAAACGGCATCAAAGACCTGCCGAGGGGAATAGGACGCTGCATTTGGATATAAATGCCTACAAGCACTCTCTAAAGCCGCATACGCCACACTCACACGAGGGACTTTTGACAATTTAAAGCACACATGCGTGATCAGATAGCGATCAGGATGAATGGACTTAAAAACACTGTCACGATAACCGAAGTGGCATTGCTCCACTGATAAAGAGTCGAACTGCTTAGCCCTGCGGTCATACACATCAACCTTAGACACAACGTCTTTCAACTCAACACCGTAAGCACCTATATTCTGAACGGGTGCCGCTCCGACACTTCCCGGAATCAGCGCCAGGTTCTCAAGACCATACCATTCGTTTTGCAAACAGTGAGTGACACATTGGTGCCACTCCTCTCCTGCAGCAACCCTAATAATGACATGATCTACGTGATCCTCTAGCACATCGTATCCACGCAGCGCAATTCGCAATACACAGCCAGGCAACTTAGAAGATAACACTAAATTACTGCCACCCCCTAAAATAAGCAGCGGCCAGTTCTGCTGTTCTATGATTGCCAATAACGAGGGGATTTGGGCCGCATCAGAGACTTCAGCATATCTTTCTGCCACCACTTCAAAGCCAAAGGTGTTCGATGCCGTCAAAGAGGCATTCTGTAGCCAATCCACCATCAAGTGCGACTCTTTGCCTGCAAGATTTCAATTACACGCTGCAAATCATCAGGGGTATCGACTCCTGTAGGCGGCGCTTCCTCAGCAATTGCGACTTGAATGCGCACGCCTTTCCAAAGCGCTCGGAGCTGCTCAAGCGATTCGGTTGTCTCAATGGCCGCAACAGGCCAGGTCACAAAATCATTCAACAAACTCACTCGGTAAGCATAGAGGCCAATATGGCGCTGCCAAGCATAACCAGAAGGCATCGAGGCCGTGACACCCTGCATAAAGGCATCACGTGGCCAAGGCATGGCTGCACGACTGAAGTACAGCGCTCTACCTGCCTCATCACAAACCACCTTGACAACATTTGGATTGATCAAACTATCAACCGAATGTATCGTCTCCGACAAGGTCGCAATACCTGCATCGGCATGCTCGATCAGGTTTTTGGCGACTTGGTTAATAATTCTTGGGGGTATCAGAGGCTCATCACCTTGCACATTCACCACCACTTCAGAGTCATCAAAACCTAACGTGCTCACCACCTCTTGCAAGCGATCTGTCCCAGATTGATGAGACGCTGACGTCATACAGACCTCTGCACCAAAACCCGCTGCAACCTCAGCAATTTGTTCATGATCAGTGGCTATGATAATACGCTTAGCTTCGCTCTCAAGGGCACGCTCGTATACGTGTTGAACCATAGGTTTGCCCAGCACATCCACAAGCGGCTTACCTGGAAAACGGGTCGACGCAAAACGCGCCGGAATTACGACGGTAAATGCCATGGTTTTTACTTCTCTTTAAGACGTTCTTCTGCAGTCAAGGTACGCGCTTCGCTTTCAAGCAGCACAGGTATGTCATCACGTATAGGATAAGCCATACCACTGGCATAACACAGTAACTCCTGCGTTTCTTTATTCCAAACCAAAGGTGCCTTAGACACTGGACAGACCAGAATATCCAACAGTTTATGATCCATTATGTTTTACCTCACTTTGCACACTGTCCAGGCGAGACAGAAAATGCTTCAAAAATTGTTCACTAAAACAGGCCTCAACACCCAAGGCCCACGCATTCTGTAACGAAAATCCTTTACATTTTATGGCATCTTTTTCGGTCATGATTATTGGATAATCGTCACCAAACTCGAAATCTTGCGCAGAAAACGCATGATGATCTGGAAAAACATGTGGTATAACGTCCAAACCAAGCGCTTTCAACGTGTTAAAAAAACGCTGTGGATTGCCAATTCCAGCAACAGCATGCACTTGACTTGATTGCAAATTAATCAAGGCATCAGCCAGATTCAGCACTTGAGCATCCGATAAACAGACGGCATAGCGTGGCTCTAAAATGAAGTGATGCGCCTTGTGCCAAGCAGGCGAGGATAACTCACCATTTAAAAGCACAAAGTCCACTGTTTCGAGACGCTCTGGAGGCTCTCGAAGAGGGCCTTCGGGTAAGCAGCGACCGTTCGCTAACCCCCGCGCCGCATCCACCACCGCGATTTCAATATCACGTCCCAAAGCATAGTGTTGCAAACCATCATCACTAATTACGACATCGCACGCAGCATGCTCTAACAAGGCCCGAACACCCCGAGGTCGATCCGGATCAACAACCAGAGGCACATTTGACAAAGAGGTAATCAGTAAAGGCTCATCGCCTGACTGATCGGGCGGAGTCGAGGGCGTCACCCGTAGCGGATATGCTAACGCACGCCCACCGTAACCACGACTGACAACTCCTGGAGAGTAGCCTTGAGCACGAAGCAATTTAATCAAAGCCAAAACAACGGGGGTTTTACCTGTCCCCCCCACACTAATATTACCAACAACGACGACAGGCACGGGGGCTTGATACACAGCACGCCCCCCTGACAACCATTGCGCCCTGCGTCGCGTCACCATCGCGGTGTAAAAAAGCGATAAGGGCCGGAAAAGGACTAACCACTTAGCACTCTTATACCAAGCACGCTCAAGCACTCCACTCATTAAAACTCTACCTGACCGCCTTCCTGTGTCGCTATGCTCAAACGCGAAAATCCTAACTGCCCAGCCACATCCATCGCTGTTACGACGGCCTGATGCGGCGTTTTAGCATCGGCGGTAATCACAAAGGGCATGTTGCGCTGATCCTGAACCAACTCAGTGATTGCACGACGCAATGTAAGCGCTTGAGTATTGACGAGGTGCTGCCCATTGACGCTGTACAACCCCTCAGCCGTAATCACCACATCTATGCGCTCCACTTCTTCAGTATTCGATTGCACGGCTGAAGCAGCCTCAGGCAGTTCAACGGTCAATTGCGATTCGCGGGTAAAGGTCGTGGTAATCATAAAAAAGATAAGCAGTAAAAATACCACATCGATCAGAGGTGTTAAGTTAATATTTACCTCTTCCTGCACTTGCCGAGGAAATTTCATACACGCATCTCTTTACTCATAGTTGACCTCACGTTCACCATGAATAACTTCAACCAATTTAACCGCTTCTTGCTCCATGGTTAAAACGAGTGTATTCACTCTACGCTGAAAATAACGATGCATCACAAGTGCCGGGATGGCAATCGATAAACCTGCCGCCGTCGTAATCAAGGCTTCTGAAATCCCGCCGGCCAGTACACTGGCATTTCCTGTGCCCAGAATCATGATTTCGGTGAAAACCTTGATCATTCCAACAACCGTACCCAACAACCCCAATAAAGGGGTAATCGCGGCAATGGTACCTAAACTGGTTAAAAAGCGCTCTAAGTCATGGACAACATGTCCCGCTGCCTCTTCAATACTTTCCTTCATGATCACACGACCGCTTCGAGAATTATTGATGCCTGCAACGATGATAGTGCCTAATGGACTGCTCGCTTTAATCACCCTAAGATGCTCGGGTGTCATCTCACCACTGCGAATCAGCTCCAGCGTTTCGGAAAGTAGCCCCGCCGGCAAGACTCGGCTTCGCTTTAAAAACCATAAGCGCTCAAAACATATTGCCATTGCAGCAACTGAGCACAAGATGATCGGAACCATCAACCAGCCGCCAGATCGTATCAGTTCAAACACTGCCTAAACCTCCCTTTAAAGGGTCTAACTTTACCACACCACCGAGTACGAAAGTAGTCACTCAATGCCTTGTCCAATAACGTCTTTTACGCTGACGCTCGGAATCTTGGTGACATTCTCCACGCTCAGAGTATAAATGCAATGCTCCACTCCAAGCCGTATTCAACTCTTGTATTGAAACACGTTGAAAACGTGATCGGACGGCCGGTGCCGGATGTCCATAGCGATTATTAAAACCCGCTGTATAAATAACAGCGCGTGGCTGCGTTCGCTCAATAAACACATCGGAAGAGGAGGTATCACTGCCATGATGACCCGCAACCAACCATGTGACGGGTGCAACTTCAGAACGACGCACCAAATCATATTCAACTCGCTTGGACACATCACCTGTCAATAATAAAGAGCAATGTTGCGTTCTCACTTCTAGCACACAGGAACGATCATTTTCACTCCACTCATCATTAGGCTCACGCGTTAAGTAACGAAAATCAACACCATCGTATGACCAAGAGCGACGCGAATGACACGAATCAAATCCCTGAGCCTGCAAATATGGACTGCCTGACTCTTTGATCGACACGTTCAAATCGGTAAAGAGATCCTCAAGCGCACCTGAATGATCAAGATCGTTATGACTAATAACCAAATGCTGTAAATGATCGATGGTATTTGCCTTAAACCAAGGAGACACCGTATACGACCACGCACTACCTCCACTAAAAAACCCCGGGCCTGTGTCAAACAAAAGTTGATGAGAATGGGTTTGCACCAGAACAGACAACCCCTGCCCTACATCAAATACAACGGCTCGAAACTCACCCTGCTCGGGTCGCTTAGGATCAGGAAAGAACAGCACTATAGCCATCATGACCAAAGGCAGCTTCCACACCACTGGCATAGGCAGCAGACACAATCCGACTGCCGCGACCGCCAACGCGATAACCCCTTCCGTCGCCACAGGAAGGATCACTGTCGCAAAATCAACACTCGAAGCCAAGTCTAAACACCACCAAAACCCACTCAAAAACAGCTGGACAGAATCCGATACAAACGGAACTTCAACACTTTGCAAGACGATCAAAAAAGGCAACAGCATAATAAACAAAGAAAAAATGGGAACAGCGACAAAATTGACAATGGGCGCAATAAGACTGATTTGCTGAAAAAAAACAGCCACCAAAGGCAGCATTCCGATAAATATATACCCCTGTACACGGGCCAACATAACCAGGTTGGACGTCCCTGACGACTTCCAACTGTCCGAAACCCACAGCAATAAAGCAACGGCAACAAACGACAGCAAGGCACCGGCTTGTATCACCGCCAACGGCTGCAACGTGATGATAATGACTAAGGCCCATTTTAACCGCTGCCACGCACTCAACTGTAAAAATCGAAACTCACCGATCAAAAACACGCACACCATGATTAAAGCGCGCTGAACAGGTAAGCTCAAACCTGCTAAACAGGCATAGGTTATCGCCAATAAAAACGCGAATAATAAAGGAAGAACCCGAGTTAACAATGAAGGACTCTGAATTAGAATAAACACAGACGTTAACATCCGCCCGATTAACAAACCCAATGCGGCAACAACACCGATGTGCAACCCACTCACAACCAGCAAATGAGCCGTTCCTGTTCGCTGCAAAACCAACCAATCCTCTGGCCGCAAATCGCTTCTATCACCGAGCACAACCGCCACCAATAACTTAGCGGACACTTCGTCTTGAATCTGCTGATAAATTGTTCGTTTTAACGCTTCACGTATTGCTGACAAGGTAAAAGCTTGGCTTTCGCTGCGCATAAAAGACTGCACAACTCCACGCGCATCAATACCTGAATAAAGATAATATGCCTCAAGATCAGCAGCATAAGGATTTTTTAAAGACCGTGGAGCACGAAGACTCACACTCAGGGTCACCGTTTCACCCGCGCTGTAGTGTGTTTCGGGGCGATAGTCAACGAGACTAAGACGCCTTAAACGTTGATGGGGATCCGACGAAAAATGCTGTACCTCCGTTAACTGAAGAAAAAAACGAGCCTCTTGATCAGTCGTTTTAGGCAAGCCTATAACGCGACCTGTAACTTCAATCAACGAGCGGTCATACGCATCAGGCAATTGATGATGCAATTGCCAAATCCCATAAATAGATGCAGCGGCAACACCCAATGCCAGCGCAATAAACAAGCGCCGGAAACGAGGAAAATAGACAAGGGGCAAGCATGCAAATAGCAAAAGCGCCCAACGTAAGCTTGGCAACTGGCTCACAGCCAGTATCCCTAAAGAATATACGATCATCCGTGATCTCTATGACTTGGTTTAATCTTTCCCTAAAGGCATAATAGCGGCCTCTAAACCCTCACAATAAAGTGCTAAATGCCCCGTAAAACGCTGAAGAAGTTCTTACCTGATCCTCACTGGATCAAAAACCATCCAAATCTGAATTGGTTGGGTGAGCATATCAAAAATCCTAATTTATGGCATCTATCGCATAGATCGGTTTCGGTTGCTGCCTTTGTCGGGATCTTTTGTGCGTTTTTACCCATGCCTTTTCAAATGGTGGTTGCGGCCATTATTGCTGTCATTGTCGGGTGTAACTTACCCGTTTCGGTTGCATTAGTGTGGATCTCAAACCCCGTCACCATGCCTGCAATTCTGTATTTTTGCTATCGCGTTGGGCTCTGGATATTAGGAATTGAAGCATCGCACAACCTGGTATCTTGGCATTTAGACACCCTGTACGAAAACTCAAAAGCGATTTGGAAACCTTTAATTTTAGGCTGTTTGATTTGTGGCTTGAGTGCAGGTTCCGTTGGCTATATTACACTGCGACTGGCGTGGCTGATCAGCGTGAGACGAAGCTGGAGCAAGCGCTCCAAACTTCGTAAACGTCGCGATCAAAAATCTGACTGAACAGGTTCAAGTACGCCGTCAATTAACTGCAAGGCACGATCCATACGCTTTGCTAGCTGTAAATCATGAGTTACCACGATAAAGGCAATCCCCAACTCCTGATTCAGATGATCCAAGTACCCCTGAACATCGTCAGCTGTATGACGATCCAGATTACCGGTTGGCTCATCCATCATCACACAGGCAGGTCGCGTTACCAATGCTCTGGCAATGGCTACTCGCTGACGCTCACCACCACTCAGCTGTCCGGGTTTATGTTGTAAACGCTGCTCAAGCCCTACTTGCTTAAGCAGGAACCTTGCTTCATCACGCGCATTGTCGACATTCCCACCTCCAATCAATAGAGGCATGGCCACATTCTCAAGCGCCGTAAACTCATTTAACAAATGATGAAACTGATAAACAAAACCCAGCAATCGATTTCTCATTACACAGCGCTTCTTTTCTGAAACGCTGTATAAAGATTCGCCCCGCAAAATCACATCACCACTATCCGGCTTATCCAAACCACCCAGAATATTCAACAATGTACTTTTTCCGCTTCCAGAGCTGCCGACAATCGCAACCCTCTCTCCAGCAGCAACGGCCAAGTCCAACTGATTCAAAACGTTAATCGTTTGTCCGATCTCGCTATAAGAACGACACACTTGCTGAGCCTGCAATACGAAATCTAAATTATTCATAACGTAAAGCCTCTGCTGGCTGAGTTCTAGATGCCTTCCATGCGGGATAAAGTGTTGCTAAGAAGCTGATCAAAAAGGCTGTTGATACGATGGTCACCAAATCATTCAACTGCAGTTGCGATGGCAAGTAGCTAATAAAATACACATCCGCTGACAAAAACTGTATTCCTGCCATACGCTCAAACGCTTCGACTAAGTCACTGATCGTCAGCGCAAGAATAATGCCTAAAATGAGCCCCAAGGTTGTACCGATGGTACCGATCACAATACCTTGAACCATGAAAATTCTCATAATCATTGATGGAGTGGCACCCATCGTTCTTAAAATAGCGATATCCGCACGCTTGTCCGTCACCACCATTACCAACGTAGACACGATGTTAAATGCAGCGACAAAAACGATCAAAAACAGCAAAAGCCCGATCATGCGCTTTTCTAACTGAATCGCTTGAAAGAGATTGCCTTGAGTACGCGTCCAATCCGAGATTTGCACAGGTCGCTCCAGATTCATGGCCAAACTGCGCACCAGTACAGGCGCATCAAATAGATCTTTAAACTGTAAGCGTACGCCATCGACATGCTGAGCGGGCATACGCTTAATACGAGCAGCATCCTCAATATGAATGTACGCAAGACTTGCATCTAGCTCGGCCCCCACCGAAAAAATGGCAGAGACATTAAAGCGTTTAATCCGTGGCATAATCCCAGCAATACTGACGGACGCTTCTGGCAATACGAGGGTAATTTTATCGCCTACGGTCACCCCTAGGTAACGTGCTAACAACTCACCCAACATGATGTTGTATTCACCGGCTTCCAGAGATTCAAAGCGACCTTCTTTAATGTGGTTTTGAATAATAGAAACACGTTTTTCGAGCTCAGGATCCACGCCATTAATCATCACACCCTGTACCTGCCCATTGTGTGTCAGCATACCCTGGGCTTGAACAAAGGGGGCTGTTGCAACGACCTCAGGGGAACGCTCAATCTGTTCGGACACACGCTGCCAATCAGACATGGTGTCACCATATTCGGTAATCGTAGCATGGGCAACCATGCCCAAAATACGTTGCTTAAGTTCTCGGTCAAAACCATTCATTACCGACAAGACAACAATTAAGGCGGCAACCCCTAACATCAATCCAAGAATCGATATCATTGAGATAAATGAAATAAAATGATTGCCTCGTTTTGCGGCGGTGTAACGTAAACCAACAAAAATTGAAAAAGGTTTAAACATATTTGGCAGAAATCTACACTCTTAAGAGTACAGCCCCTAACAGATTAAAGAAGAAATTCGCTATAATTCCATCATATATTTAACAAGTACAACGGAGAACAGCAGTGAATCAAGATCGTCGGCAATTCTACCGCATAGAGAAGCGCGTTGCACTTGAGTTCCGCATTCTAGAAAACGATGACGATTTTGCATCTCATCCTCCATCCGCATTTAAAGTCTCTCCTTACTTCATGCTTCAAACCCAACTTCGAGAGATTGATGCTGAAGCAAACAAACTGCTCAAAGTGCTAACGAAAACAGCACCTTCTGTAGCCGCTTGCCTGAAGTTAATGAACACCAAAATTGACATCATTAGCCAAACACTCGCCGCAAACAACCGCATGGGTGAAGACGTGAAGACAGAGCTCGTCAACTTAAGCGAGGGAGGACTTTCGTTTACCAATTCTTCTGCGATTGCAAAAGACTCGCTCATGCTAGTTAAGCTCATTTTCCCTGACGCCTGTCTTGGACTTTTATTACACGCAAATGTTCAACGCTGCGAAGCAATTGAGGAAGGCTTTGATATCGGCATCTCATTCTTACGCATGCCGGAGACCTGCCGCACGCAGTTAGCAAGACTCATTATTGAATCGCAAACACATGAGATTAAGACACACCAACATGTCGATTAAACCTCACCATGCAAAAATTCTGCACCATATCGCCAGCGGTGTTTTATTTGGCTTTTTGATACTTTGGTTTTATGCGGGACGAAGCTTAGGTTTCTTAGACTGGTTTGTCAGCTATTCACCCGAAAGCCATGCTGGCGCAGCGCTGATGTTGGCCATCATGCTCATGATGACACCCGCTTTCTTTATCTGGAAACTTGCTAATCGATTTATCGAGCGAACGCTCAAGATTACCGGACGCTACTACGAAGAGGGTGCATTTGCGGATGCTCCCAAAAAAGATGACACAAAACCAAACTCTCCGTCCTAATAAAAAACCCCAGTAAAAACTGGGGTCGTGTATTCAAACAATCCAATCAACTTACAAATTCGAAACTCGATTTATGCCAGCAATTGCAGCAACTCGATAGGCCTCGGCCATTGTTGGGTAGTTGAAAGTTGTGTTTACGAAATACTTTAAGGTATTCGCCTCTCCGTCCTGTCTCATAATGGCTTGACCGATATGAATGATCTCTGATGCCTGATCACCAAAGCAATGAATACCCAATATTGCAAATGTCTCTCTGTGAAAGAGAATTTTCAACATGCCGACAGGCTCACCGGAAATCTGTGCTCGCGCCGTATCCTTAAAGAAAGCCTGCCCCACTTCGTAAGGCACACAATCACGCGTTAACTCTTCTTCTGTTTTACCGATCGAACTGATTTCCGGAATGGTGTAAATACCCGTCGGAACCTCATTAATGTAGCGGAAATCATCTGCCTGAAGTAAATCCGATGCCGCTGCACGCCCTTGATCTATCGCAGCAGATGCCAAACTTGGCCACCCAATAACATCACCGACAGCATAAACGCCTTCACATGCTGTCTGATAGTGATCATTAACCTCCAACTGACCACGCGAATTCGCTTTTAAACCTATCTTCTCTAGCCCCAAATCAGCCGTATTACCTGTCCGACCAGCACACCAGAGAAATGCATCGGCACGCATACGCTTTCCAGATTTAAACTCAATTGTCACACCTTTTGCATCACCTTCTATAGATGCATATTCTTCGTTATGACGAATCTTTACAGCGTTATTCCGGAGATGGTAACTAAGCGCGTCTGAGATTTCAGCATCTAAGAACGACAAAAGCCGATCACGATTATCAATCAAATCCACCTTCACACCTAAACCGCTGAAGATAGAGGCATACTCACAGCCAATAACACCTGCGCCATAAATCACCATGGTCCGCGGGGTGTGGTTAAGTTTCAAAATTGAATCGGAGTTGTAAATACGAGGATGTTTAAAATCAACATCGGAAGGACACCACGGGCTTGACCCCGTCGCAATAATCACATTCTTGGCGCGAAGAATTTCACCCTCACCTTTACTGCTTTTAACAATAATGACGCCCTTTTCTTCAAAACGTGCTATACCAAAAAAAACGTCAATACGATTACGAGCATAGAAATTTGTTCTTAACATCACCTGATTTGAGATGACTTTTTCAGCGCGACGCAGAACCTTGGGGAACGAAAACCAACGCGGCTCACCGATATCACGGAACATAGGGTTGGTATTAAATTCAATGATTTGTTTGACTGAATGTCTAAGCGCTTTGGAAGGAATGGTCCCTTTATGCGTACAATTACCGCCTACAGTATCCTGCTCTTCAACCACCGCAACCCGCAGTCCTTTTTTTGCTGCATTCATTGCAGCACCTTCGCCTGCCGGTCCAGAACCGATTACGACGACGTCGTAGTCATACTCAGCCATTCTTATCCCCTTAATCATTAGTGTATGCACTTAGGACAGTTATCAAAACGCGTACAGCATCTGCCAGACAAGCGCTAGATGCAAGCAAATGGATCTTAACCTTTAGACTTAACTTCGTAAGCCAGATCGTCTGCTACCGCTTTTTCAACTGTCGATTTTTTTAATTGTTCTTCATCACAAATCGTTTTATCACCGCCACAAATATCACAGTCTTTAACGACACCCAAAGCACTCATTCCGCCACAAGAGCCAGCTATAGGCTTACGCCCCATTAATACGCCCACGGACATCGCCAATGTTAATACCAAAAGAACTGTTAAGGTAATTGCAAATGTTTCCATAAATCCTCCTTTGCCCATCAAAAAAAATGGCCGGAACCTAAATTACCGACCATTTTAACGAACAATTGGGTTGTTTGGCTAATTAATCAGCTCAATCAGCCGCCGAAATCATCCAACATGATGTTTTCTTGCTCAACACCCATATCCAACAGCATCTTAATAACCGCTGAATTCATCATTGGTGGTCCACACATGTAGTATTCACAATCTTCAGGTGCATCATGATCACGTAAGTAGTGCTCATACAACACATTGTGAATAAAGCCCGTGTATCCTGTCCAATTATCTTCTGGAAGAGGATCTGAAAGAGCCAAATGCCATGTAAAGTTTGGATTTTCTTCAGCCAGCTTATCAAACTCTTCAACGTAGAAGGCCTCGCGCAATGAACGCGCACCGTACCAGAAGGTAATCTTACGAGTTGAGTTTAAGCGCTTCAACTGATCGAAGATATGTGAACGCATTGGCGCCATACCCGCACCACCACCAATGAAAACCATCTCATTGTCAGTATCGCGAGCAAAGAATTCACCAAATGGACCATACACATCAATCTTGTCACCTGGTTTCAGGTTAAACACATAAGATGACATGATTCCAGGCGGTAGATCAGTGCCCGGCGGTGGAGATGCAATACGAATATTGAATTTAACAACGCCGCGCTCTTCAGGATAGTTCGCCATTGAGTATGCACGAATCGTTGTTTCGTTCACTTTCGAAACATAACGCCACATGTTGAACTTATCCCAGTCTCCACGATACTCAGGCTGAATATCGAAGTCTTTGTAGTTAACAACGTGTGGAGGGCACTCCAACTGCACATATCCACCGGCCCGGAAGTCAACGTTCTCACCTTCAGGTAGACGCAAGGTCAACTCCTTGATGAAGGTAGCAACGTTCGGGTTAGAGTCGACAGTACAGGTCCATTTTTTCACACCAAAGACATCATCTTCGACATGAATTTTCATATCTTGCTTAACGGCAACCTGGCAAGAAAGTCTCCAGCCTTCTTTACCTTCGCGCAGTGTAAAATGTGACTCCTCTGTCGGCAGCATTGAGCCACCGCCATCCAAAATTTGACATTTACACTGTGCGCATGTTCCGCCGCCACCACAGGCTGATGCGAGGAACACACCTTTATCAGCCAAAGCATTCAATAACTTACCGCCCGCAGGGACAGTAATTCTTTTTTCCGGGTCACCATTGATATCAATAGTAACAGATCCGGAACTGACCAGTTTTGAGCGAGCGGCCAAGATTACAGCAACCAGTGCAAGCACCACCGCTGTAAACATCACCACGCCCAGAATAATTTCTGCATTCATCAGCTTATTCCACCCTTCTGCTATTCATACCCAGCGGATTAAAGCGATACGCCGGAGAACGACATAAAGCCCAATGACATCAAACCAACAATAATGAAGGTGATACCTAAACCGCGCAGACCCGCAGGAACATCGCTGTATTTGAGCTTCTCACGAATACCCGCTAATGCAGTAATCGCTAACGCCCAACCTATGCCAGCACCTGCACCGTACACAATACTTTCACCAAAGGTGTAATCACGCTCAACCATAAACAGTGCAGCACCCATGATGGCACAGTTAACGGTAATCAATGGCAAGAATACACCCAGCGCGTTGTAAAGTGCGGGTACGTATTTGTCTAGGAACATTTCCAGGATTTGCACCAATGCCGCAATTACACCGATGTAGGAAATAAAGCCCAAAAAGCTCAAGTCCACATCAGGATAACCCGCCCAGCTCAATGCCCCTTCGCGTAGCAAATAGTTATAGATGAGGTTATTGACTGGCGTTGTAATGACCAGCACGACAACAACCGCAACACCTAAGCCAAAAGAGGTTTGTACTTTCTTAGAGATGGCCAAAAAGGTACACATTCCCAAGAAAAATGCCAAGGCCATGTTCTCAATGAAAATGGCACGAACGGCAAGGCTAATATATTGTTCCATAGTTTACACCGCCTCCTTACTGGTGTTGGGTGCAATCACAAACTCAGGCTTCTCAACTTGTTCTGGATACCAAGTCCGAATCGCCCAAATCAAGATACCGATCAGGAAGAATGCGCTTGGCGGCAACAACAACATACCGTTACTGTAGTACCAACCACCGTTCGTCACCAAAGGCAGGATCTCGAAACCAAACAAAGAACCAGCACCTAGAAGTTCACGGAAGAACGCAACAAATAGTAAAACCATGCCATAACCCAAACCATTACCCAATCCATCGATGAAACTTGGCAGTGGTGGATTTTTCATTGCAAAGGCTTCTGCACGTCCAAGAACGATACAGTTTGTGATGATCAATCCCACGAAAACGGATAATTGCTTCGATACATCGTAAGCAACTGCTTTTAGGATTTGGTCAACCACAATAACCAAGGAAGCAATAATCGTCATTTGCACAATGATACGGATGTTACTTGGAATGTGGCTTCTGATCATGGATACGAACAAGTTTGAAAAGGCTGCAACCGCCATAACCGCCAAGGTCATAACAACAGCATTGTTCATATTGGTTGTAACCGCCAGAGCTGAACACACCCCCAATACCTGTAGAGCGATGGGGTTGTTCTTAAAGATCGGCGTTATGACAATTTCTTTAGTGTTCGACATGCTTACACCTCCTCCGCTGAGTCCAGCTCAGCTGCATCATCATTCAACTGCACGTCTTCAACGGCTGTCTTAGCGCGCAAGTTAGCAATCAAAGGCGCATAGCCAGTTTCGCCCAACCAGAACTGAATCATGTTAGTCACACCATTCGCTGTTAGGGTTGCACCTGCCAAGCCATCGATACGATGCTCTGCACCCGCAAGACTTGGATCAACAGACCCTTTCACAACGCGGAGCGCAGGCTGCGTGGTCTCAACATTTGGATAAATTTGCTTGCCTATCCAAGATGCTTTCCACGAAGGGTTGTCAATCTCTCCACCCAAGCCCGGTGTCTCGGCATGCTCATAGAACCCAAGACCAGCAACCGTGTTCAGATCGCCTTCTAGAGCTAAGAAGCCATACATGGTTGACCAAAGACCATAGCCATATACAGGCAGAATCAGAGTCTCAATACCGCCCGCATCGCTTTCAACCATGTAAACAGGCATCAGGTTTGGCTGACGCTTGATTGACGCGATATCCGTGCGACGATCCAAAGCCACCGAACGCGACGGATCACCCGCTGCGCGACGGAAGTCTTCAGCTTCAGGCGCATCGACAAACTCACCTGTATTGATATCAACAATACGCGTGGTTATCTGACTGAACAACTCATCAACTGTCTTACTCGGATCAGTAATACCCGCTGCTCTGAGTATATTCGACTTACGATCTTGATCCATGTTGTACTGCTGCATGGGCTTGAGCAAAACCGCAGCCGCTGACACGACAACCGAACATACTACGCAGAGTACAACGGCTACCGTGACTGTCTTTTTAATCGAGTCATTATTAGACGACATTGCGTAACATCCTCCGCTTGATATTCGCTTGAACAACAAAGTTGTCAATGAGCGGTGCAAACAGGTTGGCAAACAGAATGGCGAGCATTATCCCCTCTGGGAATGCTGGGTTGACAACACGAATTAAAATGGTCATCACGCCAATCAGAGCACCAAACACCCACTTACCTGTATTGGTCATTGAAGCTGAAACAGGGTCGGTTGCCATAAAGAACATACCAAACGCCAAGCCACCAATCACGAAATGCCACCAGAACGGAACACCGAACATCGGGTTAGTCTCTGATCCGATCACATTGAACAGCAAAGTAGTACCAATCACACCCAATGCAACGCCGGCCACAATTCGCCAAGCCGCTATTTTGGCGTACATAATAATGGCACCGCCTATCATGATCGCCAAGGTCGAGACCTCGCCCACGGAGCCTTGAACCGTTCCTATAAATGCACTGAACCAACTGATATCAGTTGCTAAAATTGCATCTACGCCGCCCATTGCCGCAAGACCTAACGGAGTCGCTCCAGAGAAGCCATCAACCGCGGTCCAGATTGCATCACCTGAAATTTGCGCTGGATACGCAAAATACAGAAAGGCACGACCTGTCAGCGCCGGGTTCAGGAAGTTTTTACCTGTACCACCAAACACTTCTTTACCAATGACCACACCGAAAGTGATACCTAAGGCAACTTGCCATAAGGGTATGGTGGCTGGAAGGATCAGTGAGAAAAGGATGGAGGTCACGAAGAAACCTTCGTTCACTTCATGCCCACGCTTCATAGCAAACAGGACTTCCCAGAAGCCGCCCACTATAAAGGTGACTGCGTAGATTGGCAGCCAGTACGCGGCACCGTGCAGGATATTATCCCAAACACTGCTGGCATCGTAGCTTGTCAAAGTAGACAAGATCGCTCCACGCCAACCTGGCGCTGCCGTGATACCCAAATCAGCCATCGCCGTGTTGGCTTGTAAGCCCACACTGTAAAGACCGAAGAAAACAGCTGGGAACGTACACATCCACACAAGAATCATCATGCGCTTCAGGTCGACCGCATCGCGGACGTGAGCACCCGCTCGTGTCACTTGCCCTGGGGTATAAAAAATTGTATCGACGGCTTCGTAAAGCGCATACCATTTTTCATATTTACCGCCTTTGTGAAAATGCGGTTCCATTTTATCGAGAACAGTTCTTAAACTCATGACAGCCCCTCTTACGCTTCTTTCTCGATGCGCGTTAGATTATCGCGAAGAATTGGGCCGTACTCGTATTTGCCAGTACAAGCAAAACTACAAAGTGCCACATCTTCTTCATCTAATTCAAGGCAACCGAGCTGCATAGCTAACACTATATCGCCCGTTACCAATGCACGCATCAACTGTGTGGGTAAAATATCCAGAGGCATCAACTCTTCAAACTGCCCAACAGGTACCATTGCACGCTCTGAGCCATTGGTCGTCGTCGTAAAGTTGAAACGTTTAGCAGGATTCAGCTTTGAAGCAAACATATTCAACACAGAGAATTTCTCTGTTCCCGGCACAACCCAGCCCATAAACTCACGTTTATCGCCTTCAAGCAACACGCTAATTTGATTAGCATAGCGGGAGAGATAGGCCAGTGGACCGTTTGCGGCAAAGCCTTTCCAAACAGAACCGCTGATGACTCTGTTCTTACCTGTACGCAGCTTACCAGCGGTTAGCTCATTCAAGTCAGCACCCAAACGCGTGCGAACGAGACTTGGCTTTTCAACCTGAGGACCAGCCAATGCAACCACTCTCTCGACGGACAAATGACCCGTTGTAAAAAGCTTTGCAACAGCAACAACATCTTGGTAACCAATACTCCAGACCGTTTTCTTCTGAGAAACCGGATCAAGGAAGTGTATGTGGGTTCCTGCATTACCGGCTGGGTGAGGCCCACTGAACTCTTCAGTCACAACGTTTGCAGTGCCTGTGATAGTCGAACCCGCAGCCTTACAAAGGTAAACTTTTCCGTCAGTCAATTTTGTCAGCAATTCAAGACCTTGCTGAAACAAAGCTTCCTGACCAGCCAAAACAACTTCTGGGCTTGCAGCCAAGGGGTTGGTATCAATTGCTGTGACAAAAATAGAATTGGGAACGGAGCCCAACTGCGGTACTTTGCTATAAGGGCGTGTTCTGAACGCCGTCCACAAGCCAGATTTGATTAAATTATCCTGGACCTGCTCACGCGAAAGTGAACCTAATTGCGATGCTTCATAACGAGCGAATTCTACTGATTCTTCTTGCTCATCCAGCTCTATCACAACCGATTGCAGTACGCGACGATCACCACGATTAATTTCTTTAACAACACCAGCACCGGGAGAAGTGTACTGAACACCCTCTGTTTTTTTATCGGTAAAGATCACCTGTCCGAGCTTAACACGATCGCCTACTTTGACAGCCATGGTGGGTTTTAACCCCACATAATCATAGCCAATCAAGGCAACAGAACGCACCTTCGCAGCGTCGTGAATCACCTGCTCTGGTTCACCCGTAATTGGTAGATCCAGACCCTTTTTGATCTTGATCATTCGCCTCACCCAATCTAACTAAAAATTTTAGGATTTTTATTATTATCTGATCGCGCAAATGCACAAAAACCTGTTTTAAAACAAGAGTGATTCGCATTTACAGAAAAAACAAAAAACCCACCTAAAAACTTTTTCATTATACCTGAGAGACGTGTCGTTTTTCTACCAAACACTTAGATGGATAAACCCTTCTTAAGTGTTAAATGAAGACAAAGACATAGAAGAATTTGGAATAAAATTATAACTAGATGGAAACTATAATATTTAGGCAGGATATAGCGCAAAAAGCCGACGTAAAACAGGGTGATATAAAAGCATCCCTATTCTACGCCGACTCTTAAACTAAAACAAAAAACGACTAAGCTTCAACTGGGAAGGTTTTCAATGTGCACTGGCAAATATGCTGTGCCATACGAATAACCTGACAGCTGTAACCGTACTCGTTATCGTACCAAACGTAAAGAACACAACGGTTGCCTTCGGCGATTGTAGCCAGCGCATCGACAACACCTGCTGCACGCGAACCAACAAAATCAGTTGAAACCGCTTCTGGTGAATTGCTGTAATCCACTTGCTTTTGCAAGTTTGAATGCAACGCAATGTAGCGCAGATAGTCATTCAACTCATCACGGTTGGTTTCAGACTTCAAGTTCAAGTTAAGAATTGCCATCGACACGTTCGGTGTAGGAACACGAATAGCATTTCCGGTCAGCTTACCTTCAAGCTCTGGCAGGGCTTTCGAAACGGCTTTTGCAGCACCGGTTTCAGTCAAAACCATATTAAGCGCAGCAGCACGACCACGACGACTACCCTTGTGGTAGTTATCAATTAAGTTTTGATCATTGGTGTAGGAATGGACCGTTTCAACATGGCCATTCTCAATACCATATTTATCCTGAAGCGATTTTAAAACAGGAACAATGGCATTGGTTGTACAAGATGCAGCAGACAGAATCGTATCTTCTGGCGCTATATCATTGTGGTTAACACCCATCACAACGTTTTTCATGTTTTTGCCAGGCGCAGTCAAAAGAACCTTAGCCGCCCCTTTTGCCTGCAAATGACGTGACATAGCTTCGGCATCACGGAACATACCCGTGTTATCGATCACTAATGCATTGTCGATGCCGTAGGCTGTGTAATCAATGTCTTCTGGCTTATCTGCAAAAATGACCTTGATAGAGACACCATTCGCAACAATAGCTTGGTTCTCTTCATCAACCTGAATTGTCCCTTTGAAAGAGCCATGAACAGAGTCACGACGCAACAGGCTTGCACGCTTTTCGAGATCGTTATCCGCTTTACCTTTGCGCACAACAATCGCACGCAACCTTAAGCTATGACCAACACCTGCACGATCTACCAACTGACGTGTCAAAATACGACCTATGCGACCAAAACCATACAGAACAACATCTGTTGGATTACGGTCATCTGCAGGGCCCGTTGTCACTGCAAGCTCGTCTGATACAAACTGTTTCAGATCACGCCCTTGCGCATCAGCACGGAACTTAATGGCTAACTTAGCAATGTCTATATGGGCATTGTGAACATCCAGTTCACTTACGATCTCAAGCACAGGGAAGGTATCAACAACGGATAACTCTTCACCCTCTACCTGACGTACAAAGCGGTGCGCCTTGATGATGTCAATGACAGAGCGTTTAACGATCACACGACCGTAAACAGATATTTCTACATTGCGTTCACGATACAGACGGCCGATCAGGGGGATCATTGCCTCTGTAATAGACTCACGCGCATTCCAGTCCGCTAAAATCAGTTCTTGGCTCACAGTTCACTCCGAAATTGTAAAGGCTCAATTTGCGTGCGCGCATTATCCTCATTTCTTTCCTTCGGATCAAACGAAGATGGATAGACTTTCGTCCGAACAAGTCGCAAGATTAGCGTATTAATGAATCCAATGTAGATTATTTACGTACTTTTATATTTTAGATCTTTTAATCTTGCCTTGGTTGGCTGCGAAGTAACATTCGAACCGGCAAGTTTAGTTTTACTCTTTTTAAGGAGATCGATTTTGCTGGCAACCTTTTCTCATCCCTTGCCTCACAAAGCAGGCGATTTAAAGCGGCTTGGACAAGTCTGTGGCAGCAGCACAGGACTGCTCCTGCAACAACTCTCGTCTAGGCACACTCAGGGGCCTATTCTGATGATCTGCCGCGATAATGAGATGGCCCTTCGTATTCGTCAAGAAACGGAATTTTTTTCTGGCACATCTGAAAATATTTTATTCTTTCCTGATTGGGAAACACTTCCCTACGATAATTTTTCACCCCATCAAGACATTATTTCTCAGAGAATCGAAACGCTTTATCGCCTACCCAGCTTAAAACGGGGCATTTTGATCGTCCCCATTTCCACCCTAATGCAACGTATTGCGCCTGAAAACTTCATTACCGGCCACAGTCTCCACCTTGAAAAAAAACAGCAACTGGACCCTGAGCGACTTCGTCACCAACTCATTGCAGCAGGCTATCAGGCGGTCAATACCGTATACGAACACGGTGAGTTTGCGGTTCGTGGTGCTATTATTGATATTTTTCCCATGGGCAGCGACACCCCCTTCCGCATCGAATTATTAGATGATGACATAGATACCCTTCGAACCTTTGAACCCGACTCGCAACGTTCCATCGAGCACATAGACCGCATCCGATTACTACCAGCAAAAGAGTTTCCATTTAATACCGATTCAATACGTCAGTTTAAGCAACGTTGGCGCGAACGATTTGATGTAGACTTTAACCTTTGCCCTGTATATAGAGATGTATCGGATGGTGTAACACCTGCAGGCATCGAATACTATTTACCCTTATTCTTCGACACCCTAGCAACGCTGTTTAACTACCTGCCCGCAACGACTCTGATTGTTGAAGAAACCGGTGTATTTGAAGCCGCTCAGAATTTCAAACGCGAAATTGATGTGCGCTATGAGGAGCGTGCTTACGACACTCGTCGTCCACTCCACTCTCCGCAAGAGCTGTATTTACTACCGGATGATTTGTTTAGTACGCTAAATAACTATCCACGTATTCGCATTCAAGAAGCGGCGGAAACCCTTAAACCCGGGCGCGACAACTTGCCTTGTATTGCACCAGTTGACTTAACCTCTGTGCATGGCAGCGAGTCCCCCCTTGAAAAGCTCATTGAATTAATACAGCGGGATTCAACCCCAATTCTCTTGTGCGCGGAATCGGCTGGCCGAAGAGAAGCTCTATCGGAGCTGTTGCGCCGCAGCCAACTGAAAGCCAAGGAATTTGAATCTTGGGATGCATTTTGTGCCGCTCCTGCTCCCTTAGGACTCACGGTTTTTCCGCTTGATCGTGGCATTTCCATCCCAAACGTCCTGCATTTAGTCACCGAAACCCAGCTTTTTGGCCGTCAAATTTTTCAGCGACGCCGTCGCCAACGTGAAAAAGATCAATCAGACCAAGCGATACGCCACCTGTCTGAGTTGACTGAGGGTGCTCCTGTTGTGCATATCGATCACGGTGTCGGACGCTATCGGGGGCTTCAAAGCATTTCAGTTGAGGGTCAAATCAACGAGTTTCTAACGCTAGAATATGCCAATGAAGCGAAGCTCTATGTCCCCGTCTCCTCACTGCAACTGATTAGCCGCTACACAGGCGCCAGTGATGACGTCGCTCCTTTGCACCGCTTGGGCACTGAGCAATGGAGCAAGGCTCGTCAAAAGGCCGCGGAAAAGGTTCGAGACACAGCAGCGGAACTACTGGATATTTACGCACGACGAGACGCGCGTGAAGGCTTTTCGTTCGAGTTTCCAGAAAAGGATTATGCTCGCTTTGCGGCCACCTTCCCTTTTGAGGAAACACCGGATCAGTTCAATGCGATTGAGGCCGTTATTCGAGACATGCGCGCCGCTAAACCAATGGATCGTTTGGTGTGTGGCGACGTCGGTTTCGGAAAAACAGAAGTGGCTATGCGCGCTGCATTCATTGCGGCTCAATCTGGCAAACAAGTTGCGGTTTTAGTACCCACTACCCTCTTGGCACAGCAGCACTACGATAATTTCTGTGATCGCTTTGCCGACTGGCCAGTTAATATCGAATTGATTTCACGCTTTCGCAGCGCGAAACAGCAAACTATGATCGCTAAACAATTAGCCGAGGGGCAAGTCGATATCCTGATTGGCACTCATAAGCTAATTCAGGGGAGCTTACATTTTAAAAATCTAGGCCTACTCATCATCGATGAAGAGCACCGCTTTGGTGTTCAACAAAAAGAGAAAATAAAGGCATTGCGTGCAGAAGTCGACATTCTGACACTCACAGCAACGCCCATTCCAAGAACACTCAATATGGCGATGTCAGGCATGCGTGATCTGTCAATCATTGCAACGCCGCCTGCACGCCGCCTCTCTGTTAAAACATTTGTCCGCCAATCAGATCCAGCACTTCTGAAAGAAGCTATTTTGCGTGAACTGCTTAGAGGTGGACAGGTTTACTATCTGCACAACGAAGTGAAGACCATTGAAAAAGTGGCCGCTGAACTGGATGCAATGGTTCCAGAGGCGCGAGTGGCCATTGGGCATGGTCAAATGCGTGAGCGTGAACTTGAGCAAGTGATGAGTGATTTTTATCACAAACGGTTTAACTTGCTGGTGTGCACCACCATCATTGAAACGGGTATCGACATTCCTAATGCCAATACCATTATCATCGAGCGAGCCGATAAGTTTGGCTTAGCACAATTGCATCAACTCCGAGGACGCGTCGGTCGCTCGCATCACCAAGCGTATGCTTATTTGATGACGCCAGACCCACGCAATATAACAGAAGATGCCAAAAAGCGCTTAGAAGCCATCAGTGAAGCCTCTACGTTAGGTGCAGGCTTTACCCTTGCAACACATGATCTTGAAATCAGAGGCGCAGGGGAGCTGCTTGGGGAAGAACAAAGCGGTCAAATGCAAACAATAGGCTTTGGTCTGTATATGGAAATGCTTGAGCAAGCGGTGCAAATGATCCGTGAGGGCAAAACACCAAACATGGATAAACCACTTCGATACGGCTGTGAAGTCAACCTGAACCTATCCGCCATTATTCCCGATGACTACTTACCTGATGTGCATAACCGCTTGATGCTTTACAAGCGAATTTCAAACGCTAAAGACGCGAATCAGCTTCGCGAAATACAAGTCGAAATGATCGACCGTTTTGGGCTTCTCCCAGAACCCACTAAGCACCTGATTCGTCAAACTGAACTCAAATTACATGCCGAGAAACTGGGCATCATAAAACTTGAAGCAAGCGCAAAAGGTGGCAAGATTGAATTTGACGCGGAGCCCAAGGTTGAGCCAATGAAGTTAATCAGCATGATTCAACGTCAACCCAAGGTCTTTAAATTAGACGGTTCATCAGGTCTGCGTTTCACATTACCCATGAACTCTGTGGAGGAGCGCTTTAAGCACCTAGAGGCACTCATTGAGCATTTAAGCACCTGACTCCTGACAGGAATTGAGGCAGACGTTAAAAACGACGTGTTCAGCAATCGATAGTGTGATGCTGAACACGCTTCTTAGCCTTTAATTGAGCGAGAATGGATCGGCATCCTGCCAAGCAGGAAAGGCTTCACGAAAGGACGTTAAGGCACTGTAAGACAAAGTACAGGTTTCAATAAACGCAGTATTTTCTGGGTAATCGCACACGAGATCCCCTTTAAAATCAACACACAGAGAGTCGCCTGAGTATTGGTTGCCTTTCGCGTCTTCTCCCACCCGATTCACACCTACAACATAGGCTAGGTTTTCAACGGCACGCGCCCGCAATAAGACTCGCCAAGGCGTGCGTCGAGGCGCAGGCCAATTGGCAACACAGACGATCGCATCATACTCCGTTGCGGCCTCTGCGTCCGGCTGCTGTCTCATCCAAACAGGGAAACGTAAGTCATAACAAACACTCAAGAGTACCTTGAAGCCTTTAATTTCAACAATGACCCTTTCCTGCCCCATCGCATAGCGCAGATGCTCGCCCGCCATTCTAAAAAGGTGGCGCTTATCGTACACCTGTACATCACCGGAGGGCAGCGCCCAAACCAAACGGTTATAGCACTCCCCCTTGTCTTTAATTGCGACACTTCCAGTGACAACACACCTACGTTTTTTTGCCTGCAACACCATCCAATCCACGACAGGGCTGCTCCCCCAGTCCTCCGCCATTTGCTGTGAATTCATGGTAAAACCTGTGGCAAACATTTCAGGCAAAACGATCAAATCCGTCTGCTCACCTCCTAAGTCGCCCAACAGCCTATCAATATGTGCGCAATTAGTAGCCGGATCTTCCCAGCGTAAATCACACTGAACGAGGGTCACACGTAGATCATTTGAGGCGTCTAATGACATTGCTGTTCTCCTAACTCACTGAGGTCCAATTCGCACAACTTGATCAAATCTATCTAAAAACAGGTCGTGATGCGTGATCATCAGGAGTGTTTGTGTGGGGCGATAGGTCAAAACAACCTCCAACACTTGCTTTTCAGTTGCCTCATCCAACCCTTCAGTGGGCTCATCCAAAATCAGAATAGGCGCATTGCGTAGCAAGGCTCTCGCGATTCCTAACCGCTTACGCTGCCCTCCTGACAATTTACTGCCCCCTTCTCCGACTTCACGCTGCAAACCCTCTGAGCCTAGCATATCCAGCAACCCCAAGCGCTCCAGAACATCTAACATGCCCTCATCGCTCACATCCTCACCTGATAACCGCAAGTTATCGCGAACACTGCCCGCAAACAATTGCACAGGCTGGGACAAGACGGAGAACTGATCCCGCAACTGTGACTCAGGGTAGGCACGAAGATTAACACCGCCAACCTCAACCTCACCGGCCTGAACCTCCCAAAAGCGTGCCAATATATTGATTAACGAGCTTTTTCCACTGCCCGTATGCCCCATAATTGCCACTCGCTCTCCGGCTTCAACATTCATATTAAAGTCGTCAAGCACCCTGCGCTCGGCATAGGCAAAGTTAACGCGTTTAAACGAAACGACTCCAGGGTGAACAACTTCTACAGCCCCATCAGGAAAATGAATATCAGAGGTTTGCTCAGCAATTTCAAGCAAGTTAGCAGCCGATGCACGGGTTTTACCTAAAAACTGATACGCAACCGGTAAAGGAGCGACAGCTTCAAAGCTGGCTAATACGCAAAACATAATTAACGCTAACCATGCAGGTGCTAACACTTCGGCTTGCACCATATTGACGGCGACGATCAACGCCAAGAGCGTCGCTATCCCTGCCACCCAAGCCATCATTCCAGAGGTCAAACCCGAAATTAAACTCATCCGCAATTGTGCATCCGTTAACGTCTTTTGCTCCTGAACAAACTTCGCGTGTTCAGAATCAAGCGCCGAGTAGACATGCAACTCACTCATTCCCTGAACATAGGTAATGGCGCGTTGACGTAACTGAGAGGTAGCGGAAACCTGAGCTTCACCCACGCCCGACGCCAAACGGTAGCCCAGCCACGGAATCAAAAACCCAGCTACGCACAAACAGATTAGCAACAACAATCCTAACATCGGTGACACCCACGCCAGAAAACCTGCAACCAAGATAGATGTGATCACGGCAATCAACGTCGGCGATATCACTCTCAAATACAAATTATCGAGCGAATTGATATCCGAAATAATGCGGTTTAACAAATCTGAGGAGCGATAGTGTTTCAATCGCGCAGGATTCAGCGGCTCTAAGTGCTGATAGAACCAAACCCGCAATTGAGCCAACAACCGAAATGTTGCTTCATGCGTCGCAATTCGTTCGAAATATCGCCCGACGGTTCGAACCATTGCAAAGGCACGAACGCCTGCTCCAGGGGTTAAATAATTAAACGCCTGCGCACTTGCCAGAGAGACGCCCGCTAATGCTGCAGCGGCAATAAACCAACCCGACAGCGCCAAGAGACCTATGCTGGATAACAGCGTCAATAACCCCAAGGTACTGCCTAACACCACCCAGCCTAAGTGAAACTTCATTAGGCGAACAAAGGGTAACAAAGACTTCATATTTCCCCCTTAGCCATTTTCACATCGTCGACCGCTTCGCAGCGGCCGTCAACCAAACGGTAGACTCGATCTGCAATGGCCATCGAAGCGGGACGGTGTGTGACCAACAAAGTTGTTCTGCCTTTGCATAGAAGCGTTAGGCTCTCCAATACTTTCTGCTCACTCTCTGCATCAAGGCTCGCCGTCGGCTCATCCAACAATACAATCGGCGCATCTTTTAAAAACGCTCTTGCCAACGAAAGACGCTGTATCTGTCCACCCGAAAACCCAAGACCCGCTTCACCAACAGGAGTATCCAACCCTTTTGAAAGCTGCACAATCACGTCTGTCAATGCCGCTTGCTCACAGGCCCTATCCAACTGAGCATCAGTAGCATCAGGACGCGCTATGAGCAAATTGTCACGAATACTGCCAGGAAATAAGGTCGTGTGCTGACTGACCAAGGCGATTCGTTTCATCCAAGATGAACGCTTAAGTGCTGATAATGGAATCCCCTCAATCAAGACTGCCCCCTCCTGAGGACGGTCAAAACCTGCCAACACACTCAGCAAGCTTGATTTACCAACACCACTAGGACCCACCAGCGCCACACACTCACCTGAGTTCAGCGTTAAGTTAAGGTTTCGCAATACAGGGGGCAAATGTGCTGCGTAGCTAAAACCAATGTTGGATAAATGAACTGTCGGCGCTCCGGTAGGCGGCTCTTGATCACCGCCTGTCTCGGCTCGATCCAGCTCATCGAAAATATCCATTAAACGCTCGGCTGCCGCAATCGCTTCTTGTTTTGCATGATAGTGCGTGCCCAATTCTTTCAATGGAAGATAGAATTCAGGCGCTAAAATCAATATAAACAAGGCATGGTAAAGGGTCACCCCTCCCGACCAAGAACCCACCTCGATCAATCCCAAAAAACTGAAACCGAGATAGACAGCCAAAATAGCAATTGAGACGGATGCAAAAAACTCTAAAACGGCCGATGATAAAAAAGCAAGCCGCAGTACCTGCATCGTTCGAATACGAAACTCTTCAGCATTTTTACCGATGATATGCGTTTGCTCACGGCTTTTCGAAAAAAGCTTTAGGGTTGTCAACCCCTGAACAACATCTAAGAAATACGCACTTAAGAGCGCTAAGGCTTTGAAATTTCGACGATTGGCGTCAGCTGCTTTCATACCAACCAGCGCCATGGCCAAGGGAATTAAAGGTGCAGTACACAGAAACACCAACCCTGCAACCCAATTAATTGGAAACACAAATGCGAGAATAACCAGAGGCAGCAACGCCGCTAGGGACATTTGTGGAAGGTAGCGGGCGATAAAAGCATCCAAGGCTTCTGTCTGCTCAATGACAAGACTACTGATTTCACCAGCACGCTGATTACGTGTATAGGACGGTCCCAATTCGGCAAGCCGACTTAATAACGCAACACGCAAGCGCGTCCTAACGCCAGACGACGCTTTCTGCCCCCCCCACTCTCGCAGCATCACCATGACGCCTCGAATCAACAATGCTGCAAAAACACCGATCAAAAGCGGTGTAAGATCCATGACACTCGCATCATGGAACAGAGTTGCATCAACTGCACGTGCGAGCAAATGTGCTTGCAAAATCAGCATGAGTCCAGCGACTAAACCAGCCAGCACACTCAGCTTCAACCAGATTTTGTCCTCACCCAAGAGGCTTTTTAGCCACTTGGACTTTTCTCGCGCAACTTCGCGTGATAAGGGCTGCATATCTCAGTACCGTAGAAACTCAACGAGCAAAATTAATGTGACTGGCTGTTACTGACAAAGCTTGGCAGCAATGGCTCTGGCGGCATCCTCTCGAAGGGAGTCCCGATTTACACAGGGATTGCCGCGCATTTTAGCGATACGCGGATTATCCAACTCAGGTAAAGTGCCTAGATACTCTAAAACCTGCAAGGCAGCCTCCGGCTGGTTACAGACCAATACCATATCACATCCCGCCGCCAAGGCTTTCTGGCAACGCAATGCATAATCACCCGCGATACTGGCGCCCTCCATCGTGAGGTCATCACTAAAAATGACCCCATCAAAGCCCAGCTCCTGGCGTAAAACGTCCTTAAGCCAATAGCTGGAAAAGCCTGCCGGAGCCGTATCCACTTGGCTGTACACCACATGTGCCGGCATGATTGCATCCAGCCCCTCCTCAATCAAACTCGCAAAAGGCTGTAAGTCATCTTGACGAATAGCAGACTCCAAACGCTCGTCATAGGGAAGCTCTAAATGCGAGTCGGCTTGGACCCAGCCATGACCTGGGAAATGCTTACCTGTAGCGGCCATGCCAGCTTCGTGCATACCCTTTAAAAACGCACCGCTTAGCAATGCGACCCGCTCAGCTGAACTCGAAAAAGCACGATCACCAATAACAGAACTTTGTTGCCAGTCTAAATCCAATACAGGGGCAAAACTGATATCTACGTCAAACGCTCTTAACTCTAGCGCCATCAGCCAGCCCAGCTCATGGGCCGCATGAATCGCCTCATCGGGAGATGTATCATAGAGTTTTCCGAGGGCAGACATGGCGGGCAAACGCGTAAAGCCGTCTTTGAACCGCTGAACCCTCCCCCCTTCTTGATCAACGGCAATAATAATATTCGGTGCAACCGCTCTTATAGACGCAATAAGTTGCTTAAGCTGATCTGGATTCACATAATTACGACTGAAAAGGATCAAGCCACCCACACGCGGGTTTTGTAGTAAAGACGCTTCTTTGGCCGACAACTCTGTTCCGACCAAATCAAGCATAAGTGTTCCTAACGCCATTCTTTTTTACTCATTCGCGATAATATCAACCAGGCAACCCACCTGAATTTTTTCAAACACGTCGACTAAATCTTCATTTCGCATGCGGATACAGCCATGCGAACGTGGAACTCCCATAGGTTCAGAGTCCGGTGTGCCATGGATGTATATGTAACGGCGCTGAGTATCAACCGACCCCAAACGATTAAGACCTTTTTCTAAACCGCACAGCCATAGAATCCGCGTTAGAATCCAATCTCTGTTTGGAAACTCTGCTGCTAAGGCAGGAGAGTAGATCTCACCCGTAGGACGTCGACCCACCAGCACCGCATTTAGCGGTAACTCGGCACCTATTTTTGCACGTATATAATGCCGACCTCTAGGCGTACAGCCTGTATTCATCTGCTGCCCAACACCACGCAGTGCTGTAGAAACGGGATACTGCTGAACACCATCCTGTGTTTTCAACGTCAAGGTTTGGGCAGGGATCGATATTTCAATATGCGTCATTATACACGTGAAAAAAGCTCAGTTTCAGGCCGTGCTTGCATACCCGCTGTTAAAACGGGCACCAAACGATGCAAAACACGCTCAATTTCAGCGTTGTTTTTGAGACTTTCTTTTTCTAACGTCAGTAACATATGATAGTTAGACAGCGTAAAGACCACCGAACCTAACATAAAGTGCAAGCGCCAGAAAAACTCGCTATCCTCCATCGGTGCAGAATCTATGCGTAAATACCGAAGAAACGCTTCAAGACGATGAGAATATTCCAGCTTAAAAAACTCACGCAACTCTTCTTGATTTTTCATGTAGGCCAATTCAAGCATCCGCATAAACACAGCCAACGAGTGCGTATTAATTTGGCTAATATTCAACAAGGCGCGCATCAGTATTTCGATCAAATCACCAAGATCAATGCGATTTGAACTGGCCAAACGATCATCTAGAGCCGACTCTATTTCTTGACACAGCGGCTCCATCAAACGTTCACACACGGCATTAACCAAGCCCTGTTTCGACCGAAAATGATAATTAACGGCTGCTAAATTTACATCTGCAGCCGCTGTAATCTGACGCATCGTAGTCTCAGTAAAGCCCTGCTCTGCAAAGAGGGCTTCCGCTGCCAATATGATTTTCAATGCCGTATCAGAACGACGTTTCATAAACTATCTCCTGTGTATCCATTCCATGAACCAGCGTTTGAAACTATGTATAAGGCTATTATACTGATTATCAACTCTTTGTCAGCCGTGGTGATTAACGTGTAAAAAAATGTCTATTATTGAGCCGCTGCCACCAACGCATCATCAGAGAATCTGACGAATTGACGGCCATCTCACCTATACGATCCTGCAGACCCTTTTTCTCTTCGTAACGAACTTCATAGACATCGGCTTCCTGTGCCTGTTCTACTAAGTACTCATCACTGGTCATCAGATCATCCACCAACTTTTGCTTAACCGCTTGACACCCATACCAAATTTCACCTGTTGCAACCACCGACATATCCAACTCTGGGCGATACTCAACAACAAAGTCTTTAAATAAGGTATGCGTCTCTTCTAACTCTTCTACAAACTTTTCGCGACCTTTATCTGTATTTTCACCAAACATGGTCAGCGTTCGCTTGTATTCTCCAGCGGTTAGAATTTCGTAATCAATTTCATTCTTTTGCAAAAGTCGATGAAAATTGGGCAACTGAGCGACAACCCCGATGGAGCCAACCACCGCAAAAGGAGCGGCAAGGAGTTTATTCGCAATACAAGCCATCATATAGCCACCACTGGCTGCCACTTTATCAACACAGATGGTCAATGGGATATTTTTTCTACGCAACCTTTCTAACTGCGAAGATGCTAAACCATAGGCATGCACCATCCCGCCTGCACTTTCTAAACGCAACACCACCTCATCTTCAGGACGAGCAATGCACAGAATGGCCGTAATTTCTTCACGCAGCTTATCGACATCGGATGCCGCAATATCACCATCAAAATCAAGAACAAATACTTTTTTGCCCTCGTCTTCATCCAACTCACCTAACTTGGCTGCCTTTTTTCGCTCTTTGAGCTCAGCTTTTTCTTTTTTTCGCTCAGCCTTAATTTTTTGCTTGATAACCAACTCATCAAGAACTGCATCTTCCATCGCATGAAGCATGTCTTCATACTTTTCATTCAGGCTTCGAACTTCAATATGCCCTTCGTGTTGGAGCTGTTTACGCCTAGACGCAACCGCCGCAATGCCTGCGACAATCAGCACCAGCGCTAATACCAAGGTTAAGGTTTTGGCTAAAAACAAACCATACTCTGTCAGGAAATCTATCACGCTGCTCTCCGCTTTTACGTATCAATATGCACGGGTTCGTTTTCCCGGCGGGGTAATGTACCATATTGGATTGTTTTTGGATCGCAGGATGTTACAAATGACTCAGAATATTACACTTGAAAAGGTTCGGATAAAGCTGCCTCAGAAATTTCAACCCGAGCAAGCGTCTGACTTAAATGCCGTTTTTCAGTTTAACTTTGATGATGCCGAGGCGTTTTACTTGGCGATTAAAGACCAATCCTGCACCAGTCACCTTGGCCAGCATGAAGACCCTGATATTACGATAATTACCAACGAAGAAACCTTTCTTCGCGTCATTAGCGGTGAGCAAGACGGCATGAGTGCGTTTATGAAAGGCCAACTCAGAGCGGAAGGCAACGTGATGCTAGCCACTCGACTTGGAAAACTGTTTAATCGCTAAAGGACGTTTTCCCTGCAACGAACGTGTCAATTAAACGTCTGGATATTGACACGGGTGCAGGAATGTCCGGCAAGGCATTGCGATGAAACCAATCGGCTTCGAGTATTTCAACGCCATCAGGGACTATTTCTCCCGACTCATAATCGGCAAAAAATCCCAACATCAGCGAATGTGGGAAAGGCCAAGATTGACTGCCCATATACCGAATATTGCAGACATTAACACCGACCTCCTCTTTCACTTCTCGCACTACAGCCTGTTCAGCCGTCTCGCCGGGCTCAATAAAGCCTGCCAAGGTGCTGTAGCGCTTTGCATTAAACTTTGCAGCATGTGCTAAAAGACAATATTCGCCTCGCGTGACTAACACAATAATGCAGGGCGAAATGGGCGGGTAATGCACATGACCACAACCAGAGCATACTTTCGCTATTTCTTCGTCTGCGTGAGGCTGCAAGACAGCTGAACATAAAGAACAGAAGGACGCGTTTCGATTCCAACGCTCCAGCTGTACTTGGCGCGAAATGACTGAAAACTCTTCTTCTGTGGCCGCATTTGATAAAGCCGTTCGTACGTCATCCATCTGCATTAACTCCCTCCAATTGCTTCCAAAGACAAATCCCACCTGATTTTTTATCCAACAAGGCTAACATTTTTTCATGGGCTTCGATTTCGTCTGGTGTTGACTGGATAACGGGCAACGCTGCACCTTGAACCACAGGCTTAATGACAGCGCCAACCTCATCCGAATTATCCAAATCACTGCCCAACTGCAAAGCCGTTTGCCCACCCGTCAGCATGAGATAGACTTCGGCCAAGATCTTCGAGTCTAACAGTGCGCCGTGCAACTCTCGATCAAAATGCTCAATTCCATAGCGCCGACACAACGCATCTAAGCTATTTTTCTGACCTGGGAATTTTTTCCGAGCCACCAGCAATGTATCGGTGATTTTGGGGCAGATATCTTGGATTTTAAAATCATAGCCATTGCGGGCCAACTCTGTGTCCAAAAAGCCAATATCGAACGCTGCATTGTGAATAATCAGCTCAGCCCCGCGAACGTACTCTATAAACTCATCTGCAATGAGTTTAAAAGAGGGCTTATCCGCAAGGAATTCATTCTTAATTCCATGCACGGCAATCGCTTCAGCCTCAACCTCTCGATCCGGACGTATATATTGATGATAGTGATTATGGGTTAGACGACGCTTAACCAGCTCTACACAACCTATTTCAATAATATTGTGCCCTTGCGCAGGGTCTATACCGGTCGTTTCAGTATCCAGAATAACTTGACGCATTTGACTACCTTTTAACTTGACTGCCCGAACTCTTCAACACCACGATTGGCTAACTGATCCGCTCGTTCATTTTCAGCATGGCCGCTATGCCCTTTAACCCAGCGCCAATCGATCTCATGCTGCTGAATCACCTCATCTAATGCCTGCCATAAATCTGCATTCTTCACAGGTTGTTTTGAAGCGGTTTTCCAACCATTTTTTTTCCAGCCTTTTAACCACTCCGTCACCCCCTTACGCAGATACTCTGAATCCGTCGTAAGAATGACCTTACAGGGGCGCTTCAGGAGACCCAACGCTTCAACGGCTGCCATCATTTCCATACGATTATTCGTCGTGTTCGTTGCCCCACCGTACAGCTCCTTTTCTTTTCCTGCATAACGCAACAAAGCTCCCCAACCACCAGGACCTGGATTGCCTTTGCAAGCACCGTCGGTATAGATCTCAACAACTTTAGAATGACTTGTCACTCAAACTCCTAATTATGAAAAACAAACACTTCCACTCAGATTAATTCATCGACCGATTACCAGACAACTCTCGTGTTGTCGGCTCCGCCACCGGAAAGGTAATCAGCGCACGGCGCTTCCAAGCAGGTTTTAGAGGGGTCATCCCCACCACATCCTTTCGTGCCAGAACCGTTAATACAACACCATTATGTGTGGGCGCTTTGCGGATAATCGACTCTAGAAAAGATAAACGCCTTCGCCAACGCGCCGACGGCAATGGCGGATGATTATACCCACTTTTGGCTTTGATTTCGGTTAACTCCAACAGACTTAACCAATCTTGCAAACGCCAATGACTCAACCCTCTCGCACTCCAAGGCACTGATTTTGATCGACGAATTCTTCGACAAATTCCCCAGAAACTGGCTGGGTTAAAACCAATAATAATTAAATGCCCCCCAGGTCTTAATATCCTTGCGGCTTCTCTTAAAACCTGATGAGGCTGCTCAGCAAAATCAAGGGTATGGTGCAAAATCACAACATCAATTTCGTTGGTTAAGAATGGCAACTCATGCGGCTGAGCAATCACACTATTTTGCGGCACACCCAGCTTAAGTGAAGGCACGGCCATGATTTTATTGGATACGGGACTCGATTTAAACAAACAAGTCGACGCATCGAAACCTATTTGCACAAGATGATAGCCAAACAACCAAGGAATCAACTCATCAACCAGGGCCTTCTCACACTCCACAATCTCTTGACCCAAAGGGCTTTTAAACCAAGCACATAAATTCGAGATAGTTTCATGAGGCTGAGTGACATTTTTCATTTCCATGGTTGCCTCCTTAACGATCTATAAAATTGATTACTATGGGTATTTAAAATAATCTTAGCCTAGTACACTGCACATCAGTAATTCTGTTTAAACAGCGGCTCCCGGCCTGACTCTCTGGAGATTAGCATGCTACGTATCACCCCCATTCCTGCATTTAATGACAATTATATTTGGGCCCTTTACAGCGAAGACGCCTCTGATAATAGTTGCATCCTTGTTGATCCAGGCAGTGCCGAAGCTGCCGAAACATGGCTTTCTGAACAGAAAAAAACCTTAACAGCCATTTTTCTAACACATCATCATAATGACCACACAGGAGGGGTAAAAGTTTTACATGAGACCTATGAATGTCCTGTGTATGGACCTGCCAAATCCCCCTTTGATGGTATCACGCAACCGCTCCACGAAGGTGACCTAGTGTATCTCCTAGATACCGACTTTGAAATTAAAGAAGTGCCCGCACACACGCTTGATCATATCAGCTACTACTCCCCTTCTGCTCAAATTTTACTCTGCGGTGACACGCTGTTTATGGCAGGCTGCGGTCGTTTATTTGAGGGCACAGCAGAACAAATGCACAAAGCACTGAACTACTTCGCCACTCTACCCGATGACACTGGTGTTTACTGCACGCATGAGTACACGCTTGCCAATCTGGCCTTTGCCCTCTCGGTCGAGCCTGATAATACAGACATCAAAATGGTGCTCGAAAAATGCATTACCTTAAGAGACGCATCGATTCCAACACTGCCGTCTAAAATCGGCTTGGAAAAAGCAATTAACCCTTTTATGCGCACACTACACCCAAGTGTGGTTCATGCGGCAACTCGACACCAAGATAAAGTCTTAAATTCTCCTGTTGAAGTACTTGCCGCTCTAAGGGAATGGAAAAACAACTTTTAACCCTAAACATAAAGCTGGTATGATAGGTCGTTAAGTTAACGTTAAGCTTTGGGTTAGGATATGAGAAAATATGACTGGATTCTGGGCATTCCTGTAGTGCTCCTCTTAAGTGGTTGTACGCCAACCAAACCCACTGAGTATGTTGATTATAAAACGCGCATCGATGCCAGAAGCCTGCAGCTACACCAGCTACGTATGGCCACCCACCCACCCTTAGGCGATGAAGACTACATAGGGTTTAAAGGCAGTAGCAATAACGAAACTGAACACACTGATGATGCTTGGGGCCAAACGCGTGATAACCTACGTCTAGACCTCGATCTTAATATCGCCGAATTTACAGACCATCTTGACTGGCTCACTCGTAATCCAAACCACCTTAGCCAGATCAGCGAACAAGCCCAACCTTACTACTACTACATTTTTGAACAAGTGATCGGACGCGGAATGCCAGCCGAAGTGGCGCTAATCCCGATGATCGAAAGTGGCTACAACCCTCAAGCAACCTCACCTTCAAATGCAGCCGGTCACTGGCAGTTTATGCCAACAACAGCGCGCAATTTTGGCCTCAAAAACACGCGCTGGTATGACGGTCGACGTGACATTATCGAATCCACCGATGCAGCATTAAATTATTTAAACTATTTAAATAACCTTTTTGATGGTGACTGGTTACTGACACTTGCTGCATATAATGCTGGCGAAGGCCGTGTTGCACGCGCGATCAAACAAAACGAAATGAAAAACCTTCCAACGGATTTTTGGTCTTTAGACCTTCCCGCTGAAACAATGCGCTACATTCCGAGACTACTCGCGACAGCGCGTGCGATACGTGACGCGGACGATCTAGGGCAAAACTTATCCGAGATTCCTGCCGAACCTTACTTCACTGAAGTGATTGTGGACAGCCCAATTGGCTTACAACAAGCGGCTGAGTTAGCTGAGGTTGACCTTCAGGAACTGGAGCAATTAAATGCAGGTTTAAGCCAAGGCGCCACCCCTCCAGACGGCCCCCATCGGGTTTTAATTCCAACCACTCAAGCCGAACTTTTACAAACCGCTTTAGACGAACTCCCTATCGAAGATCGGATCGATTACGCGAGTTATACGGTTAAATCCGGCGACACGCTTGGGGGTATTGCTCACCGCCACAGCACATCCGTAAAAAATATTGTCGATGCTAACAAGCTGAAAAATACGCAAATTCGAGTGGGACAAACATTGCTGATTCCTTCAACATCATCTACTCTAGCGTCAAAGTCAATTCAGTCTGGGTCGAGTTAGTCTATAATGTTAAATTCGCTTTACCGCTTAGTTGGATGTCTTTTAATTTGTTTTTTAATGGGTTTGCCAGCCTACAGTGAATCCCTTCCACAAGTCGAATCTGTCCACGGCATCGCCATGCATGGTGATCTTAAATACCCCGCGGACTTTACGCATTTTGACTATACAAATCCCAATGCCCCAAAGGGCGGTCGAGTTGTTCAGTCATCAATGGGGAGCTTTGACAGTTTTAATCCATTTATCGTCAAAGGCACACCCGCGGATGGCATTGGCCTCATTTACGACGGTTTAACAACAAAGGCCCAGGATGAACCCTTTTCGGAATACGGCCTGCTCGCAAAGCATATACGCTTGCCGGAAGATCGACGCTGGATAGAGTTTGATATTCGTGAAGAAGCCCAATTTAGCGATGGTGTACCCGTTACGGCAGAAGACGTTGTTTACACCTTTAAACTGCTAAGAGAGCAAGGGAGCCCTTTTTTCAGAGCTTACTATGCTGACATTACCAATATCATTGCGCTTGATAAACGCTCGGTACGATTCGAATTTGCCGACACCCAAAACCGTGAACTCCCTTTAATTGTCGGCGAAGTCCCCATCCTGCCTAAACACTACTGGGAAAATCGTGACTTTACTGAGCCAAGCCTAGATATTCCGATTGGATCAGGTCCCTATTTAATTCATAGCTATGACCCTGGCCGCTCGATTACCTATCGTCGAAATCCCGATTATTGGGGCGTTAATTTACCCGTAAACAAGGGACGCAACAATTTTGATCTATGGAGCTTCGAATACTATCGCGATGCAACTATTGCCTTAGAAGCCTTTAGAGCAGGCCGTTACGACTTTCGACAAGAACATGCTGCAAAAAACTGGGCGACTGGCTACACAGGTGCAGCCTTTGATCAGGGTCGAATTATTCGCGAAGAAATAAAGCACGAAAACCCTACCGGCATGCAAGCCTTCATTATGAACACTCGTCGCGCTCAGTTCAGTGATCCTAGAGTTCGCTACGCACTCGCTCACGCGTTTGACTTTGAATGGACAAACCGCGCCATATTTTATGGAGCCTATCGCCGTAGCCACAGTTTCTTCTCAAATTCAGAAATGGCGGCCACAGAGCTACCCACACCGGAAGAGCTTGAAATCCTTGAGCCAATACGCGATCTCGTTCCGCCCGAAGTATTTGAACAGGTGTATCAAGCTCCACAAACGGAAGGCGATGGGCAAATGAGACTCCAAATACGCAAAGGCCTTCATCTTCTGGCCGACGCGGGTTGGACGCTCGATAAAGGCGTTTTGCGCAACGCTCAAGGCGAGCCGTTTCGCTTTGAAATTCTGCTTATTCAACGTGAGTTTGAGCGTATTGTGAATCCATTCATTCGCAACCTTGAACGCATGGGCATCACCGTTACTATTCGAGTTGTCGATATTTCCCAGTACATTAACCGCCTAAGGGACTATGATTTTGACATGGTCGTTAGTAGCCTTGGTCAATCTAACTCTCCTGGTAATGAGCAACGGGAGTTTTGGCATTCCGAGAGCGCCGATCGTCCAGGAAGTCGCAATTTAATTGGCATTAAAAACCCCGCCGTTGATCATTTGGTTGAACAACTTATCCAAGCACCGGATCGTGAATCACTGGTTTTGAGAGCCCGGGCACTGGATCGCGTTTTGCAGTGGAATCACTATGTGATTCCGCAGTATCACATTAATGCTTACCGCGTCGCGTATTGGAACAAATTTGGCATTCCAGAAGTCCGTCCTAAGTATGCGCTGGGCTTCGATACTTGGTGGGTTGAACCTTAATGGGCGCTTATATTCTTCGTCGACTGTTACTGATTATTCCAACACTGTTTGGGATTCTCCTGCTTAACTTCTTGATAATACAGCTTGCACCCGGAGGCCCTGTTGAGCAAACCATTGCACAACTTCAAGGCATCGGAGTGGATGCCGGTGATCGTATTGGCAGTTCTGCAAGAACCGACATCGCAGCCTCTGATACATCCGGCTATCGCGGCGGCCAAGGACTCGATCCGTCTTTGATCGCTGAAATTGAACGTATGTATGGCTTTGACAAACCCGCCCATGAGCGTTTTTTTCAAATGCTGGTTAACTATTTGCGATTTGATTTTGGCAGCAGCTTTTACAGCAACAAAACCGTTATTGAGTTAATTGTCGAAAAAATGCCTGTTTCAATCTCCTTAGGCCTCTGGACCACGCTGCTGACCTATTTGATCTCCATTCCTTTAGGAATACGCAAAGCGGTTAAAGACGGCACTGCGTTTGATATGTGGTCAAGCACAGCGGTTATTATTGGTTACGCTATACCCAACTTTCTTTTTGCAATCCTCCTGATTGTTCTATTCGCTGGCGGCACTTACTTAGAATGGTTTCCCCTACGCGGTTTAACCTCTCCTAACTTCGATGAAATGACACTGCTCCAAAAGATCGGAGACTACTTCTGGCATATCACCCTGCCCGTTTTAGCCTCGGTGATTTCAAGCTTTGCCACGCTAACCATGCTGACCAAGAACGCTTTTTTAGATGAAATACATAAACAGTACGTTCTAACAGCACGCGCTAAGGGCTTGACTGAAAACAAAGTGCTCTATAACCATGTGTTCAGAAACGCGATGCTGCTCATTATTGCGGGCATGCCTGCGGCGCTAATTGGAATATTCTTCACTGGATCGATGTTGATTGAGGTGATTTTCTCACTCGATGGTTTAGGCCTACTCGGATATGAAGCCGTTATTCGCAGAGACTATCCTGTCATTTTTGGCACACTCTATATCTTTACGCTTGTAGGATTACTTTTAAAACTTATCAGCGATATCACCTACACACTTGTTGATCCTCGGATTGATTTTTCGAGTAGGGAAAACTAAATCATGACTCCTATCATGCAGCGCAGGCTCGCTACTTTTCGAAAAAACCGTCGTGGCTACTGGTCTTTTTGGATATTTTTGGTCTTATTTTCACTTTCTCTTTGCGCGGAACTGATCGCCAACAATAAACCGATTGTCGTAGGCTTCAATAGCTCGCTTTACTTTCCTGTCTTTAAAGACTATTCAGAGCTTGAGTTTGGCGGAGAGTTCGACATCGCCACCGACTACCGCGACCCATTTATTCAAGATCTTATTGCAGACGCCAACGGCTGGATGATTTGGCCCTTGCTACGCTACAACTACAAAACAATCAATTACGACCTACCCTCACCGGCTCCCTCCCCCCCGAGCCTGCAAAACTGGTTAGGCACAGATGACCAAGGCCGAGATGTGCTGGCAAGAGTCATCTACGGCTTCAGAATCTCCGTCCTGTTTGCCCTGGTTTTGACGCTGGCAAGCTCTGTTATCGGTGTCGCGGCGGGCGCCGTGCAAGGCTATTATGGCGGAAAAGTTGACTTACTATTTCAGCGTTTCATCGAGATTTGGTCAGGATTACCCGTTCTCTTCTTATTGATCATCTTAGCCAGCATCGTTGAACCGAATTTTTGGTGGCTGCTCGGCATTATGCTGCTTTTCTCTTGGATGAGTCTGGTGGATGTTGTGCGTGCAGAGTTTCTGCGCGGTCGTAACCTGGAATATGTGCGTGCTGCAAGAGCTCTTGGACTCAGCAATCGCCTTATCATGTTTCGACACGTATTGCCCAACGCAATGGTTGCTACACTGACTTTTATGCCGTTTATATTTAACGGCTCCATTGTCACGCTCACCGCCTTAGACTTTTTAGGCTTTGGTATGCCCCCCGGCTCGCCTAGCCTTGGGGAACTGATCGCACAGGGTAAAGAAAATCTTCACGCGCCCTGGTTAGGGTTAACCGCATTCTTTAGCCTATCAATCATGCTAACCTTACTGATCTTTATCGGAGAAGCCGTTCGAGATGCCTTTAATCCTCGCAAAGGCTTTTCCGATCAACATTAATGGAGTGTTTCGTTATGGAAAGTAAATCTGATTCAACTTTTTTGAAAATTCTTAAACTCAAATTTAAGGGCGTCAGTGTTCTTGCCAACCTACTGCTCAGTAAAATTCGTTTTATTGACTCACAATTTGCCAAACGGGTTAGCCAACGCACTCGACGCATCACATACGCGGTCATTGCCGCCATTATCCTGTACAGCTTTGCCCCCTCACTCATCTGGAACATTAGCCGCAGCCAAGTCACGTTTGTGATGGAAGGAAGAGACCGAATTGCTGACGCATCAGTGGAAGATCGTTACGAAATTTATACGTCCGAAGGCATTTTTCTCAATCAAAACTCCTTACTAAGACTCAAACGTAACTCATCTACTCTGCAAGGCAGGCTCAAATTTGGTGCAACCTACCAATGCAAAGTCCAAGGATACCATTCGGTTTGGTTCAAAAAGATTCGCAACATTATCTCGTGCAACGAAGTGAGTTCTTAGCAGACGTGATGACAAAATAAGCCTCTAAACTTAGAGGCTTATTGGACTTACAATAAAACACTGGCGATATCAATGACATCAACAATGGTGCCTCGCCCCTCAACTAGACGCACCACTTTATCACCTAGCAATACCAACTCCGTGTTACGACCATCAATTCTTGCTCGTGTCCGATAATTTGCTGGTAAAGGCGTTGCATAGCGATATAACTCCTGAGGCATCACCTCACCTCTAACCAACTTCCGCTGCCAACCTCTTGGTAGACGTTCAGAACGCGCCATCTTGCGCTGCAACCCCGGCGGCAAATCACGATATTTGTTATGACGATTGCTATGACGATGCTCAGACCGCTCTCTATCACTCATGTAATCATTTAACAAAACACTTAAAAGCCTATCACGCTCTCTCGGCGTCAAGGCACTGGGCAAGTCAACATGTGACTGGCGTCGCTGCTCGGCCAAGCGATACTCCACCAATCCATCAAGGATTTGATTCACCGCCGATGAGTTTGCTTGTGCTGACATAGGCAGACTCGGCACGGCAACAAGCATCGCCGCTATCAAATATTTACGCATAGTAGCATCCTCCATTTTTTTCTAAGTTTACTATCGGAGGATGAAGCTCAGCTGAACTTATCAAATACACACCCAACCCTAAACAATGCATCATAATAGGGCAAAAACGATCCAGCATGCCCTAGAAAAATGCCAAACTATCGTTTCGTCTAAATGAATATTGAGTGTGCATTCAAGCCTATGCTTAAATCACTGAAGTAACGCTAGATACCTGAGAAAACACAAAAAAAAACGCCGCATTCATTGAATGCGGCGGTCTCGCAGTGCCCCTCGAGTGCGAAAAACGTTATGAAACAAATTTAAACTAGGTTTAGATCGTTTCACACTTACTTTATATAAAGCAATCAAGATGCCAACTTTTAAAAACCATTTAAAATCAATAATATAGTATTTTTAGACTCAATCAGCCCTCATTAAAACACACCCATAATCGCACCAATATATTTCACAACCTTACACAAACGAACCATATTGGTGCATTTATGCGTCAGCGAGAGAAGATGAACAAACATAGCTCACCCCTAGCTAAACACGTTATAATTCCATTTTAATGACCTAATTTTTTGAGTAAGGCACCCATGACAGTTCGTACCCGAGTCGCGCCCTCTCCAACGGGAGATCCACATGTTGGAACCGCATACATTGCACTCTTTAATCTTGCATTTGCTCGCCAGCATGGTGGTGAGTTTATCCTTCGTATAGAAGATACCGATCAAACTCGGAGCACCCCCGAATCTGAACAAGCCATTTTGGACTCATTACGCTGGCTCGGATTAGAGTGGGATGAAGGCCCAGATATCGGTGGTCCACACGGTCCTTACCGTCAGAGTGAACGTAAACACATGTACAAAGACTTCGCCATGCGCTTGGTTGAAGAAGGTCATGCGTTTTTATGCTTCCGCACTTCTGAAGAACTTGACGAGCTCCGAGAACTACGTAAGGCTGATGGCAAACACACCGCCTTAAAGCAAAGTGATCTTGCTCTACCTGCTGAAGAAGTTGAATCACGTATGGCTCAGGGCATGCCATATGTTGTAAGAATGTGTGTGCCAGAAGAAGGCATCTGCGTTATAGATGATTTATTACGCGGCCCAATTGAAATGGATTGGGGCCAGGTCGATGCTCAAATTTTGCTAAAATCCGATGGTATGCCCACCTACCATCTGGCAAATGTGGTTGACGACCATTTAATGAAGATTACTCACGTTATTCGAGGTGAGGAATGGATCAACTCAGCACCTAAGCACAAGCTGCTGTATCAATACTTTGGTTGGGATATGCCGCAACTTTGCCATATGCCGCTACTGCGCAACCCAGATAAGTCAAAACTGTCGAAACGCAAGAACCCAACCAGCATTCTCTATTATCAGCGCATGGGCTACTTACCAGAAGCGCTTCTGAACTACCTCGGCCGTATGGGCTGGTCGATGCCTGATGAGCGCGAAAAGTTCTCTCGTGCAGAGATGTTCGAACATTTTGATTTATCCCGAGTCTCGCTTGGTGGCCCTGTATTTGATCAGGTTAAACTCAGCTGGCTCAATGGGATGTGGATTCGCGAGGAGCTCGACACCGACGCCTTTGCTGCCGAGATGATGAAATGGGCGTTAAACCCCACCTATCTCAAGCAAATCATTCCGTTAATCCAACCGCGTGTTGAGAAGTTTTCAGACGTTGCCCCTCTGGCCTCCTTTTTCTTATCAGGGATGCTCAATATCACACCGGCATCCTTTGAGCATAAATCGCTGAACGAAGAGCAAATTAAAAAGATCTTACAATTTGCGTCCTGGTACCTGGATCGCCAAAGCGAATGGAATAAAGACACCTTGTTCCAAGGACTCAAGACACTTGCAGATGGCATGGGCATTAAAATCCGCGACTTTTTATTCCCGTTGTTCGTCGCCATTTCTGGCACTGCACAAAGTGTTTCGGTTGTTGATGCCATGCAAATCTTAGGGCCAGACATGAGCCGAGCTCGCGTTCGTTTTGCGCTAGATGCAGTTGGCGGCCCTTCGAAGAAGGAAGCGAAGCGCTGGGAAAAAGAGTTTGCAGACTTAACGCAGACGATTTAACGGCGCATATTCGGTGTTAACACTTAACAATTTGATTTTTAGCATAAAAAATTAATAAAAAGTGTTGACACCACCTCCATGCCGCCTTATTATTTGCACCGTCCTAGAGACATGGGGTCTTAGCTCAGCTGGGAGAGCGCAACGCTGGCAGCGTTGAGGTCAGGGGTTCGATCCCCCTAGACTCCACCAAGAATTTTATTAAAACCTTCATTTAGAAGGTTTTTTTATGCCTAAAATTCAGGATTTCTTAAAGTTGTCGAAAAAGTGTCGAAACTGAATAAGAGTCCACACCTAAAAGCATCTTGTTCGTCACTCGTTCATTATAGCTGCCCAGCAGTCTGTGCACCTCACACTAACAGCTATCCTTCCAGAGGGTGTAATCCCACCTAATTACTTACCTTTATACACACTCGAACGATGCCCTACTTTAATAACACTTACGACTAGCTGCATGTCTCGTATTTCATAAATAATTCGATACATACCTTGGCGAACTCGATACTTATTGTCGCCAGATAGCTTAATGCAACCTTCCCCTCTAGGGTTCAGGCTTAATGTATCTATCTTGGAGATTATCTTCTCAACATCACTTTTGGGTATGCTTCGAAAATCTTTTGCTACCGATGCTTTGAAAACAATTTCATATTTTTCCATGCGCTTTCAACTCATTAATCAGCGCCTCATAGCTAATCTCAGGCTCTTCAACTCGCTCAGCAATCGCAGCCAAATCCTGTTGATCCTCTGTCATTAATAAACGAACTGCTTCATCAATAATCTGGGATACAGAGCTTTCAGTTGATGCTGCTCGCAGCTTCAGTGCTTGGTGTATTACTGGATCAAAGTAAACAGTTGATCTCTTGGATAATAATGCCATTTGATTCACTCCTCTACTGACACTTACGACATTATAGCATCATAACGTTTTAATGCGATCAATCGGAGAGTCGAATGTTTGAACGGCTCAAGCATCATTGCCCTCCCCCTAAAACAAGTGAACCAAACGTAGCCCTATCCGTAAGATACAGTAACTCATACACAGAGGTGGCTATGTTCAATTTATTCAAACGTTCAGATACGGGTAAGTTAAAAAAGCTTCAAAAGGCTTATGAAGAAAAGCTGGGACAGGCAATGCTCGCACAACGCAATGGCGACATTCGTGGTTACTCGGAGCTGTCTGAACAGGCCAATGCCTTGTTCAAAGAACTCGAACTCGCAAAAAAAGAAGCGTAACCATCACGCCAGTCCAACACAATTGGCTCTGGCGTGATCGTTCGTTTAAGCGATGCTTACTTAATACGCAACACCAATACGCTGGCTTGGATGCGCTGCTTTTTCCAGTTCATCAATCATCGCAACAGCATAGTCTGCAACAGAAATACGACTGTTCCCCTCCGAATCACTGACTAAACTGTCGCCACCAATTCGATACTCACCCTTTTTATCACCGGGGAAAATATCAGCCGCTGGGCTGACAAATGTCCAGTTCACATCACCTTCGTAATTGCGGAAAACCTCCAATGCCTCAACCATTACCTGAGCTTCAGCCTTATACTCATCTGGAAAGTCAGGAAGTGTAATGAGTGCGACACCAGGTTCCACCTCTAAAGATCCAGCGCCACCAACCCACAGCAAGCGTGTAACTCCTGCTGCTGGCAAACCATTCAGTAAAGAATGCGCTGTTTTGACAACCAACTCATGGTTCCCTGCGGCTCTACCGCCCAGAGCTGAAATCAGCGCATCAACTCCATCAAGCGCCGCAGCAAGATCAGCGCTTTCATCTAACACATCAAATTGACGCACTTCAACGCCTTCTTCTGCCACCTTCGAAGGATCACGCACAAGGGCAACCACTTCATGGCCTCGTGCTTTCGCTTCCGCAAGGATATGACTACCGATCCAACCCGATGCACCTAATACTGCAACTTTCATTTTTCTCTCCTGCTCTGTATGAGACGTTTATTGAATGAAGCCAGTTTAGTTGTTCAACTTATGGCGATAAATAACAAAAAATGATGTAGATTATATCGAATTTTGAAACAATCTAGGAAAGCCCTATGGATCGCTTAACTGCCATGCGCAGCTTTGTTGAGGTCGCAAATACTGCAAGCTTTACGCATGCAGCTGAAAACTTAAACCTAAGTCGCTTGCAGGTTTCGCGTCATGTGCAAGAAATTGAGGATTGGCTAAAACAACGCTTACTGCATCGAACTACACGCAAAGTCAGCCTTACGGCAGCAGGTGAGATAGCATTAAGTCAATGCGAACAAATTTTAAATCAGACCGTTGCCCTGGAAATGCAGGCGCTCGAAGGCGCTCAATCCCTAAGCGGCTCGATTCGTATCTCAGCACCGATTGGTCTGTCACAAAACCTATTACTGGATGCAGTCGAGCACTTTGTGGATGCACACCCTCAGGTCATGATTGATATTCTTGCGTCGGATCAACTCGCACAGCTTGTTGATGACCGAGTCGATATCGCATTGCGCTTCGTCAATCAACCCGATGAAAATCTCATTGCACGCAGGCTCATGCAAGTGGGCATGGTTGTCGCAGCAACGCCGACGTATCTTGAACAGCACCCTCCGATCAACCACCCAAATGACCTGTTACAACACAATTGCTTAGTTCATACGAGCGGTAATAAATGGACGTTTTTCTATGACAATCAACCCATCAACATCACCGTAAAAGGCAATCTTCGGGCCAATGATATGGGCATTTTATGTCGCGCCGCGCTTCACCATAAAGGCGTCTTGCGCCTTCCTCGTGACTTAGCCAACCCTCTCTTGAAAAGGGGTGCGCTAATGCCTATTTTGTCTCGCTACCATTTACCCAGCAGCGTTATTTGGGCCGTTTACTTATCGCGCAGTTATCAAACGCCACTGGTTCGGCAATTTATTGATTTTTTAGCCGAACGCTGGAGCCAAGACTTAATTTAACCTTGGCTTCAGGGCTCTTAGCAGGTACACAGAAGGCTAGATTCCTTATACATGCCTAAGCGGGCAGGTCTAATGTTGTTATCACTCGTGATGGTTCTCTTTGCATTAAGATTTTCCCCTTACGCACAGACAGCAGCACATCACTTTGCTGTCGTAGCACTGAGTAATCATCTTCACCTTGCAGGAGAATAAAACTGGCTGGTTTTCCAACGGCAATACCATACTCCTCCCCTAGATTTAAGGTTCTAGCGGCATTGTCAGTTATAAAATTCAGTGAAGTTTGAAAGTCCTTATAGCCCATCATTTGACAGATATGCAAACCAAAGTCGAGAGTACGCAATAAGCTGCCATTGCCTAAGGAATACCAAGGATCGAATATTGAATCCTGCCCAAAACACACATTCATGCCAGCCGCCGTAAGCTCCTTGACGCGTGTGACCCCTCTTCGCTTTGGAAAAGTATCAAAGCGCCCCTGCAAATGAATACTCTCTGTCGGACAAGATACAAAATTAATATTCGAGCGTTTTAATAAACGAAATAATTTCGAGCAATAGGCGTTATCATATGAATGCATCGCGGTCGTATGACTCGCCGTCACGCGCTCTCCTATGTCATTAAACAATGCCTCCGCTGCTAACACCTCTAGAAAGCGTGATCCTGGGTCATCTATTTCGTCACAGTGTACATCAATCAACTTATCGTACTTGATCGCTAATTTTACGAGCGTTTTAACCGATGCCTCACCTAGTTCACGTGTGTACTCAAAATGAGGAATCCCCCCTACAACATCAGCCCCTGCCTCAATAGCAGCTTCCAGAAGCGCTTCACCTTTAGGAAAGGAATGTATGCCTTCCTGAGGGAAAGCGACCACCTGAATATCAATGCAATCGCGTAATTCATCGCGCAACGCACACAAGGTATGCAACCCCAACAAGCTGGGATCGGTTGTATCCACATGGGTACGTATGTGTTGAACGCCCCGCTCCACCAGCATTTGCACGGTTTTCAGCACACGACTTCGTAGATCTGCTTCGCTTAATAACGGTTTACGCTGTGCCCAACGTTCAATGCCTTCAAATAAGGTACCACTGTGATTCCAATCGGGCTCACCTGCGGTCAAGGCTGCATCCAAATGAATATGAGGTTCGATAAAAGGGGCGCAGATTAAATAGCCTTGAGCATCAATCTGCCCCTCTTCAAGGGCCTTAACACCTGACTGCACGTGAATCTGACTAAAACGACCGTCACGAATGGTTAAGTGATGCAACTCATTCGAGTGACGTAATCGGGCATTAATAATGTCCATAAACTACCTACCTAATCTGTAATCGTATGATTTTGAAATAACATTTGTTCGATTAATAATGCATTTTGTAAGTTAAGCCGCTGAAAAGCATCCGCGAGTGAACAATGGGTTAAGCGCTCAATCTGCTTTATGCGATTGTTGAGGGTGTTTCGATGGATGCCGAGCGCTTCCGCCGTCTCTTGCAAATGCCCAGCATGATTCAAAAATGCACTGAGTGTGGCTTTGAGTTTTTGCGAATTAGGGTCGCGCGCAAAACACAACTCACGCAGGTTTTCTTGGCAAAAGTCAGCCAATAAATGACGTTGTGGAATCGCGGCAAACAAACGGCAGACACCCAACTGTTCGTGTAAAAAAATGGATCGTTCTGGATGCTGTTGGGCAAAACGCAGCGCTTGCCGTGCTTGCTCAACAGCGGCCCCAAACTGAGTTAACTCCTTATGAACGCTACTTAACCCCATAAAAATACGACTATGAGGTAAGCTGTGTTTAAGACGCACTAAAATTTGTTCCGCTTCATCTAAGCGCTCAGCTCCTGCACTTTCACAGGGCCAAAGTAAAATAAAATCAGACTCACACACCAGCACAGGCCAAGGATTATCGCGACGCTGCAAAAGATCGCTAATCAACTGCTCAAGCAAATGCGGTTGTTGCAAACGTGAAAGCGCAGCATCGTCTTCTTGGCACACACTTGTAGACAGCGCTATGGCCGAAAAACAGTTTAACTGGCTTAGTCCCAATTCTTGCGAGCGTAAGTGAATCAATTCCGGCGCATCGGCATAGCCATTCATTAATCGGGTAAGGAACATATGTATCGATTGACCGATCAAATTGTCTTGCACGATCGCATTACTGATCACCTCGGTCACTGTCACCATTTTCAATGCGTAAGGCTGTTCGAAAACCGGAAAATTCATTTGGTTCGCTAAGTTCAACAGAGATTTGGGTATTGTCTTGATATATTCATCACCCGTTAGAATCACCAATCCCGCAACCTGATGATCAATACATTCATGCAACAAAGCACAAAGGCTCGACTCGGAACGCAATAGATTAATTCCCGTCACAAAAACCAACTCTCCGCCTTTAATCCAAGGAGAAATTGATTCATTCTCAGCAATATAAGGCCAACGCACAATGCGTGAAGCCCCCTGTAACCCAGCTCGAAAGCGAATGCTCTCGAGCCCAGGTAGTTTAGGTATATCGGCACAGCGTATTGTCATTGTTCAACCGATCTCATTTTAACCTGTGGAACCGAAACCTTAAGCAGTAAAGTGTAAGCTACTGCAGCTCCGACAACACCGACAACGGGTGGAAGTATTGGTGAATAGTAAGCCATTCCTGAGCCAATGGCATACGCGGCTAAACCATGCCAATTGAAATCAGGCAGCGTCACGCTACTGAGTAAGGGGTATTTTCCTTTATGATGAAGCCAATAATCGGCCATGATCACCCCACCGATTGGCGGAATAAACGTGCCGAGTAGAATCAAAAAGGGAATTAGAAAATTGTACATTCCACCCACGGCTAGCACTGTGCCTATAGCAGCACCGCTCACGGTTACCAAACGACGACGATCCGTTCTCAATAGATTGCAGCCTGCAACAGCAAAGTTATAAATCGTATTGTCCTGTGTCGTCCAAATATTGAGAAAGAGCATTAAGACCGCGAGTACAACAAACCCTTGCGCCAACATGACATCAACAATATCCGCTTGTTGGTAGATAAGCGCGCCAAGTGCTCCCGTCAACACCATCAAACCGTTACCGATAAAAAAAGCTGCCAACGTAGCAATAACGGCTATTTTTGGACTGGCTGCAAAGCGACTCCAGTTTGTGGCCTGTGTCGCGCCGCTCACAAAGGTGCCAATAATCACGGTCACGGCTGCAGCAAAACTCATACTGCCACTTCCTGATTGGCCTGCCAGCACACCAAGCCCTCCTACATCAATCAGTCCTTTGTATAGACTGATCAAAATAAACACCATCATGGCTGGCACAGCGAAGCGTGAAAGCCAATCCAGACCTTTATAGCCAATCATAGCCGTGGCACAAAACGCAAAACCAAATACAATCATCAAGGGAATTTCCAGCGCTTCTGGCAAGCCCGTTGTTTTAATCAATACAATCGATAACGTGGCGGTTCCCCAAGCATACCAACCTATCTGAGTGAAACCTAAAATAAAATCAGACAGTTTACTGCCCTTTTCTCCAAAGCAAAAACGCCCCATCAATACTGAGTTTAGACCACTCTTACAGGCAATATAGGCTAAAGCGGCCGCATAAGTGCCCAGTAACAAATTGCCGATTAAAATCACAAAAAGCAGTTCAGAAAAGCTAAATGCTGCTCCCAGCGATCCACCCGCCCACATGGTGGCAGTAAAGAAGGTAAAGCCTAGCAATACTAATGACGTCGATACTAAGCCTTTACGCGCATCGGCGGGTACTTCACTTAGTGGATAATCTGTTTCGTTCATAATCCTATCCCCAGTTAATTTTGGATAAACATCCCAGCGCCTATCGGATAAGCAAACCACTCAATCATCTAAGCACTCAGACAGTAACTGCAATGGATATGCCAGACGTTTCAAAAAAGAGGACGCTCATAGACTCATGTGCTGATTGAACACCGCTTAATTGCACTGAGTGTGCATTTTGCACAGTGAGGCATACTGTATATAGCGAAGTGCGGATAGCGGTGCCTTAAAATAGCCCGTAAGCTGGGTAGTGTGCATCAATTCTGTGTGAATTTAGCGCTTCAATGGCCCATTTAGGGTGCTAAATATTGGAATCACGCCAAATAGAACAAATCTTTTTTGACCTACAACGCCCATGAAAATATAATTTCATCAAATTGATTTTTCTGGATACGGTATGCCTTCGACTCAAGCGCCAACGTTTCTTTCTCGCATTCGATCGGCCCTACCTGATCTTCATCCAAGCGAGCGGCGTTTAGCCGACACCTTATTGTCGTTTCCTGGCGAAATTGCCAGCTATTCCGCCACAGAGCTCTCACAACTCGCCAATGTATCAAATGCAACAGTTACTCGCTTCGTCAGACGCTTGGGCTATTCCAGTTTTGATGAGGCGCGACAAGCGGCAAGACTCACACAACAAAGCGGTGCTGCCGTGTTTCAAAGTCTAGTCTCGAAACAAGGCCCTGAATCAGCGCTCGCGGCACATATTGAACAAAGTCGAATTAATACTGAAAATTCGTTTGCAGGCATTACACTGGCTGAAATAGACAATATTGCTTCGGCAATGCTAAAAGCAAATCGTGTTTGGATTATTGGATTTCGAACCGCGCATGCATTTGCGGTGTATTTAGGGGCTCAAATGGGCCAAATCCTGCCAAATATCACCCTCTTACCTCAAGCGGGCCAAACATTGGCCGAAAGCCTTTGCAGCATCGATAAACATGATCTTGTTTTAGTTTTTTCACTGCGTCGTCCCATCAAGCAGCTGGAAAATATTTTTCGCGAGCTTGCTAACAGCGAAGCATCAAGCCTTGTCATTACCGACACCCCCACACTCAGCCAAGACAGCACGTCCCTGCCCTTTGAAACTCGTTTCAATCCTACTTGGACACTGCGGGTGCAAACCACGGCGCCTGGCCCCTTGTTCAATCACGCGGCTGTACTGGCCCTCTGCCATCTAGTGTCCACACGACTTCTGGAGCTATCAGGCCCCGCCGGACGCCGCCGCTTACTGAGCATTGAAGCGCTACACGACACACTCGACGAAATTTAATGTTTATTTTTTTAAAAAAATTTCGTTCGATCTGTTGTGAAAAATATTTTTTGTGATATCTTTTAATGAAAAATAATTATCACAAAAAACAAATTGCCCCTCAATAAGAATCGCCTAATCGGCTAATCAACTTAATGAGGTACTGCTATGTCTTTATTGACGAAAACAACCCTGCGTAAAGCAGCCCTAGTCTTAGCACTGGGCGCACTTCTTCCGGTCACTGCATTGGCAAGACCCGTTGTTCTGCAAATAAATTCATCTCTACCGAATGGTAGCTTTGCTCATACGTTCTTAATGGAGTTCAAAAACAGAGTCGAAGCCGAGTTGCCGGACAAAATCGACGTACAAATTTTCATGGGCAATACACTAGGATCAGAAGAGGATGTGCTACAAGGCATGGGCTTTGGCACACACCATGCTTCGTTATCCGCATCAGCCGTGGTACAAGTCAACCCCCGTACAGCGGTGTTTGACCTGCCTTACCTGTTTGAAAACAGAGATAAAGTCCAAGAGTTTGCCGCCTCTCCCGCATTTGACATGTTGTCTGAAGGCTTTTCTGGCAAAGGGATTGTGCTCTCAGCCTTATGGGATAACGGGTTTCGGGTCATCACCAATTCAGTACGCCCAGTGGTCACACCTGCCGATTTAAATGGCCTAAAAATTCGCACTCCGACCAGTCGGCAGCGGGTTGCTATGTTCAATACGCTGGGTGCCAATGCGACACCACTCTCCTTTGGTGAGGTTTACTCAGGTCTAGATCAAGGCGTCATTGACGGACAAGAAAACCCCGCTCAAATCGTCGAAAGTGCTCGGCTCTATGAGGTGCAAAAATACCTTTCGCTGTCTAACCACGTCTACCTACCCACGTTTATGCTGTTTGGCCAGCCTTGGTTAAATGCTCAGACACCCGAAATTCGTGACACTGTTTTACGCATCGCAGCGGAAACCGCACCCTGGACCTTTACTTGGGGTGAAGAAACCGACGCACGTGTTCTGGAGGAGTTAGCTGAAAAAATTGCCATTAATGAGGTGGATTTTGAAGCCTTCCAGGCCGCAGCCTTACCCTTGTATGACAGCCCTCTGTTTGTTGATGCCATCGGCGCTGACATGATTCAGGTCACCCGCGAAGTTCTTGGCCTCAACTAAACCCTAATTAACAGGAGGTGCCCATGGAAACCCTGGGTAAAAGTATTCTCTGGCTTGATCGCTGGATGTGTCGCGCTCTGGATGTTTTTACGATCACCGTGGCCGCCGTCCTGTTGATCTTACTCAACTACGCTGTTTTTTCACGGTTTGTGTTAAATGCATCCGTGTCTTGGGGCGAGGAGCTTCCCGCCCATATTTTAGCAATGCTAACGTTTATCGGTGCGGCTTACCTCACACGTACAAACGAGCATCTGGGCTTTGATGGCGTCGCTCGTAGCTTACCTGCTCAGTTACAACGCGTGCTTGCCTGCATCAACCAACTCCTGATGGCGAGCTTTGCACTCGCCCTCTTGTGGTATGGCGGCAAAGCGGCCTTAAGCTTTTCTGGACGTATGCTGATATCCGTCGACTTGCCTGTGATTTTATTTCGGGGAGCCGTTCCCGTCGGCGGCGCGCTCGTCTTAATGATTTGCACCGTGCGTTTTTTTGGACTGTTGCTAGGGCGCATCAACCCAAACGATTTACTGCCTGAAGGAGACGGCTGATGTTAATTGAACCGGGCTATTTAATCTTAATTCTTTTAGTGGTGTTGCTCACCATCGGCATCCCCATTGCGTATGTGTTGGGCATCACGGCGATGCTAATGATCTTTCTTGATCCGGCGGTCATGCCCATGATTATGGGACTAATCCCCTTTGGCGGGGCCAATAATTACCTGCTCGTGGCAGCGTTGTTATTCATGATCGCAGGAGAGGTGATGAACCAAGGCAAAATCGCCGAAAAGCTCATCGCTTTTGCATCCTCTTTGGTGGGCCATATTCGTGGTGGCCTTGCACACGTCAACATTTTAACCTCTTTATTTTTCTCAGAAATTTCAGGGACGGCAACATCCGATGCTGCAGCTATCGGGTCCGTGATGATTCCGCAAATGAAAAAACGCGGCTACTCGGCTGCATTTGCGGCGGCCGTCACCTCGACGTCTGCGACCATGGCGATTATCGTTCCCCCTTCACTCAACTTAATTCTCTATGCCTATGTCGCCAATGCATCCATTGCGGAACTCTTTGCGGCTGGGATATTACCGGGCTTTTTGGTCTGCTTTTTGTTGGTAATGACGGCCTATGGGCTCGCCGTTTGGAAAGGATACCCTACGGAAGGTAAATTTAATTTCTCACGCGTACTCGACACAGGTAAAGATGCAGCCTTACCCCTAACCCTGCCTATTTTGATCCTATTCGGTATTTTAGGCGGCATTTTTACCGCCACTGAAGCCGGTGCCGTGGCAGCTCTTTGGGCAATTTTAATGGCCTCACTGTTTTATCGGACACTCACTTGGGAAAACTTCCTTGATACCCTGCGTATTTCCGGTAAACGCAGCGCTATGCTCATGTTCATCGTGGCAACCTCAACACTATTGGGTTGGTACTTGACCAATCAGCGCATCCCACAAGACATCGCAATGGCGATCCTCGGAATTTCGGATAACTACTGGGTTATTCTATTGGCCATTAACGTATTTTTCTTGCTTGCCGGAACCATCGTTCATGGTACGCCGGCCATATTAATGCTGGTGCCAATCTTTTTACCGCTGGCCGACCAACTGGGCATTGATCGCGTCCACTTCGGTTTAATTGTAACCATCAATCTCGGTATCGGTCAGCAAACGCCTCCGGTTGCTTCCGTGGTGTTAATCACCTGCTCGATTGCACGCATCACCATTATGCAAATTATTCCACCTCTAATGTGGTTTATTGGCACAATGCTGATTGCACTCTTGTTGATCAATGTTTTTCCCGCTATTTCGCTTTGGTTACCCTCGGTTTTATTAGGCTAATACTATGAAATTATTAATTATTAATCCAAACTCATCCCCCTCTGTTACGGCTCGAATAGACGCCGCAGCACAAGCTGCACGCCTACCTCATGAGTCAATCACGACGATCTGTGCAGAAGGTGCGCCTGAGTTAATTGTCACCCCCGAGGATGCACTCATAGCAGAGAAAGCCGTTACACAAACCTTAGCTAACTGGAGCACTCCAATCGATGGCATTATTCTCGCGTCCTTTGGCGATACCGGATTGGCTGTGGTGCGCAAACAATGCGGTGTACCGGTCGTCGGTATCGCTCAATCCGCCTACGCCATGGCCTCCGTCATTGGAACACGTATGTCGATTGTCTCATTCTCTCCGACCATGGCCTCTGCGCTGCGCAAAACAGCCGAAAGCTATGGTTACGGTGGCAACCTCGTCGCCATGCACATGGTTGAGGATGCTCACTGGGAGGATCCAGGCGCCATCCAAGAGGCGCTTGCCGATGAGCTTTTAGCACTCTGCTGTTTATCTGCACAGAAGGATAAGGTGCATAGCATCGTACTGGGCGGCGGCCCCTTAGCGGGTCTGGCTGCACGACTTCAGCCGAATGTTAGTGTACCCGTAATTGATGGCACAACCGCCGCCATTGCAACTCTTCGAGTCGCACTCATGGCTCACCCGTCATCTAAAGTGGATGCATTGAATGTAAGGGCATGAAAATACCAACACAGCAAAAGCTTCATTTTTCACTTATTTTTGCAGCTCAGGCACTTGGCGCTCTTTGTGTTCTGGGCGTACTGGCCTCAGGCCCTCAACTGATGAGTGAATTGGGCCTTTCAGCACTGCAGGTCGGGGGACTTGCCAGTGCCTATTCTGCTACATTGGCGGCCGCCTCTTTTCCAGCCGGAATGTTAACGGATAAAATCGGAACCCGGCATGCGTTGACACTTTCGGCTTGGGGAATGGCACTTGGCATGCTGGGGGTTGGGCTGGGGCAAAGCTATCTCCAACTCTGTATCGGCATGGCCATTTGTGGTGCAGGCTATGGGATGATTAACCCAGCCGCAGGCCGCGCTATTTCTCTCTGGTTCTCACCGGATTGGCGCGGCACTCTCATTGGCTTAAAGCAAACAGGAGTGCCCGTCGGTGGCGCTATCGGCACTGGACTTGCTGGCTTAGGGATTGTCTACGGCTGGCAACTCGGCGTGATATTGATTGCGATCTTCGCTGCCTGTCTTGGCAGTTTATTTTGGCTGTTTTTACCTAAAAATGAGGGCAGGTCTCCTGCTCTCTCTCAAGGTCTCTCGTCTCAGCCTATTCGAAATGTGCTAAAAACCCCGCATCTAAGTCGCGCAAATTTGGCATCAGGACTCACAAATGGCGGTCAATTCACGCTTTGGGCCTTTTTAGCTGAAGTGCTCAGACAGTCAGCGACATTAAGTGCATCGTTAATCACGTTATGCATGGGGCTATTACAACTTGGTACATTGATCGGGCGTCTCTTTTGGGGCGTCATGAATGATCACATGTTCGGCAAAAATCCAGCCAAGACGCTACAATGGATCTGTGCGGTAGCCTTCTTCGGCGCTCTGCTGTTAATCCTGCAAGCCGAACTGCAACTCTGGGCACTCGCTCCCATCGCCGCCCTCTTGCTTGGTTTTTCAACCTGTTCGGCGACGGGCCTACACATCACCTTAACCCTTGCCCTAGCACCTCCTTCGTATACGGGCACTGCCATCGGCTACACCATGCTGGTAACGAATCTAGGCGGAGTCATCGCCCCTCTAGTATTTGGTTTAGTGTTTGATCTAGCCGGAACATGGGGGTTTGCGCTGCTAATGGCCAGTATGATGCTCTTCGCCATTGGCCTCTTAAGATTTGGTCATGCGGTAAATTAGCCTTTAAGGACACGTCCAAACGGTGAGTTTGTCAACGCAGCAAACTCACCGATCACGCTCACTCTTTATCCTGCTCCCAAATGGGGTGACGCTTTTCAACGAATGCGGCAATTCCTTCTTTTGCATCGACAATTTGTAAATTTTTCACCATAACGTCACTGGCATATCGGTAGGCATCGGCTTCGTTAAGATGCAGCTGTTGATAAAACGCCTCTTTGCCTATACGCAGCGTTTGGCCGGATTTTGATGCTATTTTCAACGCGAGGGCGAGGGTTTCGTCATGTAGTTTTTCGTCATCCACAACCTGGCTCACTAAGCCATACGCCAAGGCGGTATCGGCATCAATCGGATCCCCCGTCAACAGCAATTGCATGGCTTGTTTTGGGCTGACATTACGTGTTAAGGCAACCATGGGGGTTGAGCAAAAAAGTCCAATATGAACACCGGGGGTGGCAAAACGGGCAGAGCGTGCTGCAACCGCCAGATCACAGGTCGCCACCAGCTGACAGCCGGCGGCCGTTGCCAAACTCTGCACCGATGCAATCACGGGTTGAGGCATCTGTCGTATACTCAACATTAACTCACTGCAACGGGCAAACAACACCTCATGAAACGCTTGATCGGAGCACGTCACCTCTTTTAAATCATGCCCTGCACAAAATGCCGGGCCATTGGCCGAAATCACCACCACTCGAATAGAGGGCGTTTCTGCGATTTGGTTTAACTCCGTTTGCAGTAAATCAATTAGCTCACTCGACAGGCTGTTTCTGGCCTTTGGGCGATTCAGTGTTAACCAAGCCACACCTTTATGGTCTTCGCGAAGTAACTGTGCAGGGGTATCATTTGAGTTGGATAACATATCGCTTCCTTATTTTTATCTTGCATTGAAAAAACGCTTAACCCGCCCCAAAACAAATAAGTGCACAGGTTAATTTTCTGGTGTATTCAGTCGAATATGCTCAAGCAGCTCCTCTGGCGGCATGGGTTTCGCCAAATAAAAACCTTGCATCACCTCACATCCCATCCCACGCAAATCCATCATCTGCTTGGGCAGCTCGATTCCTTCGGCTACAATTTCTAACTCGATTGACTTTGCCATTGCAACAATCGCCTTAATCACCGCGACCGACTTCCCATCTTCCATATTACTGACAAAGTATTGATCAATTTTAATCACATCAATCGGACAATCTATCAAGCGCTTAAGCGATGAGTAATCGGTTCCAAAGTCATCGATTGCAATAATAATTCCCTCCTTACGCAACTCTAACAAGTTTGCGATGGCTACATCACTATTCGTGAGTATTGCCCTTTCGGTAATCTCTAATTCGAGACAGATGGGAGGGAGTCCACTGGACGACAGTACGCCTAGAACCCGCGACACGAAATTCGGATGGGCGATTTCCGTTGGAGATACATTCACGGCAATGCGGCCAAATTTAAGCCCCTGATCCAACCACTCTTTGGCCTGCATACAGGCCGTCATCATAACGAACTCATCAATCGCGGGCAGAAGACCCGAACGACTTGCGATCTCCAAGAACTGATTCGGCAATAGAAGACCTTCCTCTGGGTGCAGCCAACGCGCTAAAGCCTCCACCCCATAAATTCCTTCCCGATCACAGAAGTGCCGAGGTTGATAGTAAACAATGAATTGTTTTTCATCTAAGGCACGCTTTAATTCCGTTTCTCGTTGCCTGCGCAGTTTGACTGCATCATGCATCGTCTGCATAAAGAAATGATAACCATTGCCGCCTTCACTCTTGGCTTGGTACATCGCCAGATCAGCATGCAACAATAACTCATCAGGATCTTGCGTGTCGCCCGGGTAAGTTGTAATACCTATGCTGGTGCCTGTCTGAATGAAATGTCCTGCGACCTGCAGCGGCTGGCTTAATAAGTCGATCACTTTTTGGGCTGCCAACGCTGCGCTTTCTGGCTCGGTGAGATCATTTAAAATAATAGCAAACTCATCGCCACCTAATCGGGCAATCGTGTCGGTATCACGAACAACCTCACGCAACATATCGGCGACCGCAATCAGAAGCTCGTCACCGACACCATGCCCATAATGATCATTCACTGACTTAAACTTGTCCAAATCAAAAAATAACAGCGCACAGAAATGGTTCTGTCTAATTGACAGTTTGACCGCATCCTGGAGTCGATCATTAAATTCGAAACGATTGGCAAGTCCGGTAAGTGAATCATGGCACGCTAGAAAATGTGCTCGCTCCTGCGCGGAGCGTCGCTCAAGAATTTCATTTCTCATACGCACATTGGCGTCAGTCAATTCTTGAGTACGCTCAGCGACGAGATACTCAAGGTTTTCCTGAATGGCCAGTAGTTCTGCCTCTGTTTGACGACGCTGTGTCACCTCATCTTCAAGATGTACAAGATGACTGCTCACGGTATCGGCCATGTCATTAAATGAGCTCGCAAGTTCCCCGAGTTCATCTCGACTCACCTCCTTGAAGCGAAAAGATCGTTTTCCTTGGCGAAACTGCGAGATACCTTTCACCATCCGACGGATGCGCCCTGACATATAGGATGCCATCCAGATGGCGATCAGCACCACCAATAGAATCATGACCAGCGTGGAGAATGTTAAACTTCTCGCGGTTTGGTTAAGATTTTTATCAATCGCGATGAGTGTCGCATCGCTGAGCTCCCGCATCTGTCCATCGGCATGCATGACAATCCGATCAAGTCGCTCTTTTGAGTCATTGGCGGGCTTATGAAACTCATCAACATTCGCACCAATGGTGACAAAACCAAAACCTCTCGGTGTCTTTGCATATTGTCCCGTGTAATAGGGGATTGCCGCCGCCGTGGTCAACTTCCATAACCCACTCCATAGAATTACAAAGGAACCAGAGCCTCCTTGTTCAGTCAAATTGTGCCAACCGACACACTGTGGAGCAAAATTCAGATAACGACAGTCCAATCCAACCTGTCCAATACGTACCTGCGCCAGTGAAGGCCGTTTATTATGACTTTGTAATAAAAATGGCGGGAGCTGATCAATAAACGCATCATAGCTCAGACCACTGGCTTGCCATGCTTCATAGTGACCCTCTTCAAGCCAAGCCGGCACTCTCTGCCCTGTTTCAGGGTCGTATCCTACAATGGAATGATGTCGAGGGTGGGCAATACTGCGTGCTTTATGATCCCATATAAAGGCGTAGTTACCCGATGCGGCATCTGTAATATCGGTATAGCGCTCAGGGGTCGGCACAATAAAGTCGGTAAAGGCCATAATATGATCGTGATTCAACGCCAAAGTGACCCAACCAATAATCCTGCCATCGTTCATCACGGGGGTTGCCCAGCGCACTAACCCTTCAAAACGCTTTCCAACGGGATTTTCCTTTCCTGAGTACGCACTTTCGTGAGGTGCAAATTCGATCCCCGCTTTTGCTGAGCGTTCCGGCGTATAAGGGCCGATTACTGACGTGCCAACATACGCGCCGATGACCTCGGAAACATACACTTCACCCGGTGCTAGTCGTTTAAGCTCGGCAAAATACCCTTCGGCTTTGATATAAGTATTGGCTGGATCAGAGACATTATGGCGTTGGGCACTCATTCTATTTGATGTCGTTATCTTGACCTGTTCTTGTCCCTGAAGATCAATAAAGGTCATTTCCAAATAAAGAGGCGTGTTGACTCGATTAAACGAAAAAGGTGGCACGTAATTAAAGGCTCGCGCATTGTCATCACTACCCCAGTCTACAGTCGGCGCCTCTAATGCCTGTATGTCTTGGGGTACCCATTCACGTTGATCCTCCGAAAGCTGCCATTGACCATGGCGAACTAAATGGCGTGTCCGGCTGTTGACAAACTGCTCATAAATAGCCGCGTCAACAGGCAATGCCGCCGCCATCCGTATATCACTGTCTCGTTCATACAAAAAGGCGGCAATGGCTTTTGCAACATCCGTGGTTTGACGCTCTATATCCTCTTTAGCCCGCGCATCTAAGGCCTCTACAGCATCGGCGATGGCCACGCGGCCCACTTCATTCACTGATCGAGTCGCAGTTCCGAGTAATTGTTCAACGCCAACAGTCAAATGTCGTCCAAGATTATCCGCCTGCGTCCAAGCCAACCAGCCCAACAACAGTAAAGGAATGACCTTCATCACCACAAACAACAGGACGAGTTTGCCTCGGATTCCTATTTGCATTCTAGTATTACTCTTAAGCAAAAAAATAGGAAATACAGCGGATTATATCGGTCTTTGAGTTCTCAATATAGGCGTGGAAAGGTAAATTCGCTAGTGCTCTCACCGCACTTTGCTTGAGATCCTATCGCCAATGACCTAGTCTGAATGAATCTAACCTTTTCATTTGAGTAAAGAAGCCTTGCTATGAGCACAAACGATTCCTTCTCTGAAGCTGAATGCACAACCAATCAAGGCTGTGATGCCATTGATCTAATCATTGATCCACGGCCTAAAGATCTAGGTGGATTTTCCGTTCGTCGTTGCTTACCCGTTCGTGAACGTCGCTCAGTCGGCCCTTGGGTGTTTTTTGATGAAATGGGCTTGGCGCATTTTCCACCAGGTAAAGGGGTTAATGTACGCCCTCATCCACACATCAATCTAGCGACGGTTACCTATTTATTTGAAGGTGAGATATTGCATCGCGACTCTCTAGGCAGCCATCAACCCATCCGCCCCGGTGATATCAACCTGATGGTCGCCGGAAAAGGCATTGTGCATTCCGAACGCGAGCGTAATGAAGTCAACGCTGTGCCGCACTCGCTTCATGGCTTGCAACTTTGGCTAGCCTTGCCGGATGCCGATGAAGAAATTGATCCCGCTTTTTATCACTACCCCTCGCCTGATATCCCGGCACTTAACCTTGAGGGTGTCAAGGTACGTGTTCTGGTAGGTTCTGCCTATGGTGTCTCTTCACCTGTGAAAACATTCTTTGAAACACTTTACATCGAAGCCGACCTAGCCGAAGGCCAAACACTAAGATTACCCTACGCGGATGAGCGCGGTCTTTATGTTGCTAGCGGAGAAGTTTGTCTATCCGAAACACCGATCAAAGCACATCAAATGGCAGTTTTGACCCAACATCAGGATATTTTAATTACGGCCAGCTCAGCAACTCGCATAGCCTTGATTGGCGGGCAAGGAATTGGCAAACGGTATATGGAATGGAACTTCGTCTCCAGCCGCAAAGAACGCATTGAACAAGCCAAGCAAGACTGGCAGCAAGGGCGTTTTGCAAAAGTGCCGGGAGATGAAGACGAGTTCATTCCCTACCCTACTGTCGACTAACGTTAAACCGTATTATACCCCTCTCCTATTAAATGACGAAAAGCCCGTATTGATGAAGCGTTTGTTTAACCGTTATGCCCAACTGCCAAGACGCTATCGCTGGAGTGTCGAAGCCCTTCTGTTTATCCTGCTGATAGCGGGTGTCCGAGCGTATCAAGCACCTAGCGTTGATTCTGGTTATTTTCCACTTCCAGAGTCTCAGCTTCTTAGTGGAGGGAATATTGCTCTTGGAGACTATGCTGGCCAACCCTTGTTAGTCGTGGTTTGGGCAGACTGGTGCCGTATTTGCCGGATAGAACTGCCGACGATCCATCTTCTGACTCAAGACTATCCCGTGATAACCCTAGCTATGCAATCTGGGTCCGATAACGACGTAAAGGCCTTTTTAACGGCAAATAATCTCGTAGAGCTTCCCGTCATTAATGACCCAAGTGGCGAACTCGCTCAGCGCTTAGGAGTGAGCGTATTACCAACTCTGTTTGTATTAGATTCACAGGGTGAAATTGCATTTTCAGAAGTGGGGTTGACCAGTCGCTGGGGAATTAAGGCGCGTATGTGGTGGGCTGCATTAAAGGGGTGAGATAAAACATCGAATCCTTCGCAAACCTGTTGCTTATATGCCCCCAACACATATGCAAAGCCTGTATTAGACCATCCCAACCACGATGTCTTAAATTTGAAAAATCCGTCTCATTTATATAATCAATATCCCTATACACACGATACTCTACGGCTATCTCTAAAGGGGTAACGTCTTGATCGTTACCCATACCTATAGCGTGATCCTTATGAACGAATTGACTACAGATAAAAAAGCTCCAACCATCTTGTTGATTCAAGACCTAAACGTAACGGCAAATGAACACATCTATCACTGTAATGCCAACTATGCACAAGCACTGTTTCAAGCGGGTGCTTTGCCCTTATTGGCCCCTTTTATTGAAGACTTAATTCCACACCTGATTCATCAATCGGACGGAATTCTATTTTCGGGATCGGCGCCAGGAAATGGCTCATCATCGATACGTACTGATTTTGAAAAAAAGCTGCTTGCCGCTGCATTTGATCATGGCATTCCTGTTTTGGGTATTTGTCACGGCATGCAAATCATCGGTGAGTTCCTCGGTGCCAAGATTGACGATATTCAAGATGCCGAAGTTCAAAGCCTGCACCTACCCTTTTCACAACCGAACCGTCTTGCACATGAAGTGCAGTTGCGTCATGACTCATGGCTACGAGCACAACATGACTCAGAGACCGCTTGGGTAAACAGTTTTCACCGTCAATCATTGGTTGGCTCAGGCAACTTTGATGTTACCGCTTTATCGCCTGATGGTGTCGTCGAAGCCATTGAAGGGCACTTAGACAGTTTATGCATTGGCGTGCAGTGGCACCCTGAATTTCAGTTATCTGAATTTGATAAAAATCTGCTGCGGGGGTTTGTCCAAGCCGCTGCTGAATATTCCAATTGTGCAAACGAATACACAACTACAGACGAGCTAAAATGAAAAAAGCCATTGTTATCGGCGCAGGCGTGGCAGGTGTCGCATCCGCCTATATGCTATGTAAAGCAGGCTTTGCTGTCACCCTGCTGGATGAAAAACCCGCTCCCGCCATGGGGTCAAGCCATCAGAATGGCGCACAGCTTAGTTATGCGTACTGTGATGCGCTCGCATCACCCTCTCTACTGGCTCAACTGCCTGGCATTTTACTGAAAAGAGATCCAGCATACCGCTGTACACTGCAGGCCGATCCTGATTTTTTAGCCTGGGGTTTGCGCTTTTTGATCAACTCAACGTCCGCTCGTTTTTCAAACAATACCTTAACGCTATCTCGCATAGCCTTACGAAGCCACGCACTGTTATTGGAGCTGCTTGAAAAGCACCCAATTGAGTTTGATTACGAGATAAATGGCAAAATGCTGCTCTATCCAACGCTGGAAAGTTGCCAAAAACACGCAAAAATACTGGAGCAAAAAAGACAACAAGGTTTTCAACTGTCAGTCTTAACACGAGAGGAGGCCACCGTGATTGAACCTGCACTGGCGCATTATCCAGACCCGATTGCCTCCGTCGTTTACAGCCCAGGAGATGCGGCTGGACGCCCAGATGTATTTTGTCAAAAGCTGGTAGAGTCACTCCAACATGAATACGGTTTAAAAACACAGTTCAATCAGAAAGTACAACGTATTAATCACACTAAAGACCGGGCGACAGGCGTGAGCTTTAGAGACTCAGCTCCCCTTGAGTGCGATACATTAGTGATCACTACGGGACAATCCTGTGACCTACTCCCTAGCAAAGATCGCTCACTCGGAGATATGTGGCCTGTGCAAGGCTATTCATTTACCGCCGATGCACACCCGCAGGCGATGCAGACCTCTATTACGGATGTTAAACGCAAACTGGTATTTGCACCCTTAGGCAAGGAGTTACGCGTTGCGGGTCTGGCGGACATTGGTCAACACAGATTTCAGTTTATGTCCCATCGCTTTGAGACACTGATGCAAACAGCACAAGCCGCCTTCCCACATTTTTTCGGTGAAGACCAAGGGCCACCTAAGCGTGTTTGGTCGGGTGCCCGTTACGTCACCCCCTCCTCTCAACCGATTATTAGAAGAGGAAGTCTGGCGGGTTTGTATCTGAATCTAGGGCACGGCACCTTAGGCTGGACCCTATCTCTGGGCGCTGCGGAGCAGGTCGCCTCCCTAATCAACTCTTGATATGGAGCCACCTTTACGTATTTCTGATGGGGTGATTCCAAAGCGTTTGCTACACAACGTTGATAAGTGCGCAACGCTTGAGAACCCCGCATCATAGGCCACGGAGGTGATCGGTTTAGACGTATGCTGTAGCAACCATACCGCCAGCTTCAAACGCATTTTAAGCAGGTATTCTCTCGGCGAGACACCAACCTCAGCCGAAAATAACCTCGAAAAATGGCGTTCACTCATACCCAGCTGCTTAGCAAGCTCCGAGACACTTAAAGGTGTCTCTTGGGCATGTTCAATGATCGCGATGGCTTTTTGAATTCTTGGATCCTTGACTTCCATATGGCGAATAATCGCGGATCGCTCAAAATGACTGACGCCACGTCTTTCCGGCAAAGAGATTTGATGAGAGACCTTAGCTGAACGATCAGCACCATAATGCGTTGAGATGATATGCGACATAAGGGCAAGAATAGAGGTACCACCCGGAACCGTAATTACACCATCATCTATGCTGAAATCTTTATGTGTCGTATACAAGAACTTCGGGAAGCGCTGCTCAAAGTCACGTTGATGATAAGGGTGTATACAGGCCTTTACAGTATCTAAATACCCCTCTTCCACTAGGATGAAACTGCCTGTACATACCCCCACCAGCGTACAGGCTGACTGGCGAGCAAGGCGAATATATTGACGGTGTCTTAAGGGTGCTTTGCTCAATTGGCTCAGCAAACCACCTATGACAAAAATGTAATCAAACTCTGCCGGATGGGTGTAATGGCAAGTGGGTTTAAACTCTAAACCGCAACTGGCCTTTATTGGCACATTCGGATTCCCCAGAATTTCCCATCGACCTTCGATTTGCCTGGATTGATCACCAAAATCACCGGCATGACGCAAACTTTCAATAATTCCCGTCAAGGACATGAGTGGAAAATCAGGCCACAGCAAGATGCCAACAACAAGGCCCTGATCCTTTTTTTGATTCAATTGACGAGACCAAACTTCATCCAACCAAGCGATATAGGCTTCGGGCGTGTCTTCAATAGGACTGGAACTCATTGTTTAAATATCCAATTAACAAGCAAGTCTTAAAAATAAACATATTGGCTGAAATATACAAGTATCTACCTCTGAGCCTTATTACTCTGACGCTAGGAAATAAAACAATAACAACACGAGATGATTTCGTAACTGCCAATTGCCCGGGCGAAAAATCTCGGATTAAAAACGGAGAAATGAATAATGACCTTTGTCGAAAATTTTTTTTGCGTTCTGGATGATTTGACCTGGGGATGGTCATTAATTCCACTTCTTGTTATTTTTGGCGCCTTCATAACGCTTATGACAGGCTGTGTACAATTCAGATACTTTAAGCGGATGTTCGCTGTTTTATCACCTAAGAATGAATCAGCAGACCCAAATAATGTCTCCGCGAGAGCCGCATTGATGCTCTCCGTTGGTGGGCGTGTAGGGGGTGGTAATATCGCAGGGGTTGCGGTCGCCATCACGCTTGGTGGACCCGGTGCTGTGTTTTGGATGTGGGCGATTGCATTTATCGGCATGGCAACGAGTTTAGTCGAATGCTCACTTGCTCAACTTTTTAAACGAAAACAGCCGGATGGAACCTTCAGAGGCGGCCCTGCAAACACAATTATTCATGGATTAGGGGCTCAATATAAATGGTTAGCCGTTGTCTATGCGGTCTGTTTACTTGCGGCATTTGGGTTGGGGTTCAATGCATTTCAAGGAAATACCGTTGCAGGATCTGTTGAAAGCAGCTTGGGAATCAACCGTTATATAACGGGAGTGCTCCTAGCGATTGTGACCGCTGCCATTGTCTTTGGCGGGATTCGTCGTATTGCCAGAGTGTCTGAAGTGGTTGTGCCACTCATGGCAATGATTTATATCCTGATGGCCGTCGTGATTATTCTGCTCAACATCACTGAAATTCCAAGCGTACTTGCCAGCATTTTTGCTAATGCCTTTGGTTTTGAAGAAGCTGTCAGTGGTGGCATGGGGGCCGCGATAGCACAAGGTATTCGTCGAGGCTTATTTTCCAACGAAGCAGGTTTAGGCTCGGCCCCTAATGTTGCTGCAGCTGCAGATGTTCGTCATCCTATTAGTCAAGGAATTACACAGTCTTTCTCCGTATTTATTGATACGCTGGTCATTTGCTCATGCACAGCCTTTGTTATCTTACTCGGGAACATTTACAGCCCGGGAGCTAACGGTATCGATGGTGTTGTCTTGACACAACAATCCCTTGCTTATCATCTAGGTGATTGGACGCAATATCTCTTGTCACTCATGATCCTGCTGTTTGCATTTAGCTCTATCATTTATAACTACTATTTGGGTGAAAATGCCATAGCGGTTATGACCCAACATCCGATGGCAACGCTGGCTTTACGCATTGTCATTGTTGCCGTCGTTTTCTTAGGTGCAATTGCGCCGGGAGCGACGGCTGTTTTCTTCTTCTCCGATCCGATGATGGGAGTTCTAGCTGTCGTGAACCTTGTTGCAATTATGATGCTTCTCCCAACCTGCCTTCGTATTCTAAGGGATTATCAAGGACAGTTGAGCCGAGGTATACAAAGACCCGTGCTAAATCCAGAGATGTTTTCAGATCTAGACATAGATGCAACAGCTTGGTCTGAACAAAGTATCCGAAAATAGCAAAGCCTGAACCATTAAGTGGCTTCAAAAGCCGCTTAGATTAAAAAATTCAATTATTCATCTGCACCTTGTTTTTCAGGTAGGTAATTGAATTCACGTTTTAAAAAATACAGAGGGATAAGCAACTTGGCGCTAGTTGATGCTTTAATGAATACAGGTCACATCAAGCATCACCTAGTCGTTAAGTTACATCCCTGTTCATTTTATGTTGAAATAAAAGAATAACAATAACAGGGCGGATCACTAAGAGACGCTCAGTGCCCATGATTTAATTTAGTTGGGAACATTACCATGCTCAGAATCAATTTCTGGTCTGGATTAGCGGTCGTTGCATTTTCTGTGACACTTCTGGTTTGGATTATCCCCACCTTCGGCGGTGGCGGCTTTTCGTTCGGCTTACCCCCTCAGCTTGTCGCGACAATTGGCGCTTGGATCATGCTCTTAAGCGCTAGCAGCCTCGTGATTTTATCTAGTATTGCTTTGGTGAGCTCAAAAGAGTCACTGATATCCAGTGTTAATTTTAACGAGATCTGGCACCAAGTCTGGCCATTCCTCTATGTCTTACTCTTTATCATTCTCGCAATTTATCTTCCTCTGACTTGGATTGCTCCCCTGCTTATTGGTGGTTTGCTGTTCATTCTAGGTGAGCAGCGCTGGCCCATTTACCTTATCTGCACCCTTACACCCACCGCAGGCCTATACATTTTGACGGTGTACCTCATGCGCATAGGAGTCGTGTAAATGCCCGAATTCAGTGTTTTTTACAGTGCGTTTGCAACGGCGCTCAGCTGGGAGTCCATCACCGTTATACTGGGTGGAGTTTTACTCGGTTACATTGTCGGGGTTATCCCAGGCTTGAATCGTGCGGTCGCAATCGCCATTGCGATTCCCTTAACCTTTTACATGTCACCTTATGCCGCCATTTCATTTTTAATTGGTTTATCCAAAGGCACTGCAGCTGGTAGCGCCGTATCCGCCATTCTTCTTAACACCCCAGGTGAAAGCTCTTCTGCAGCAACCTGCTTGGATGGCTACCCGATGGCACGAGATGGACGCCCCCGAACAGCATTAAAAATTGGTCTCTTAGCATCGGTCATCGGTGACCTACTGGCGACTTTGTTGTTGATTGCAGTTGCGATTCCCTTTGCGTCCGTTGCGCTAAAATTTGGCCCCTATGAACTGGCGGCCATTCTCATTTTCGCCCTAGTCTTTATTGCAGGTATGGCGGGCGGCTCTTTCTTAAAGGGCATGGCGGCAGGTGGATTGGGGATCGTGCTCGGAACCGTGGGAATGGATCCTGAAACTGGAGCCATGCGCCTAACCTTCGGTTATATGGAGTTGATGGAAGGTGTCCCTATTTTACCACTGGTCATTGGCACACTGGCCTTATCCGAGATGTTTGTTCAACTGGATGAATATCGACGCAATAAAGGCCAATCGGCCATCAATCTTACCGAGAATCAAAATGACGACTTAAAATGGTCGGAATTTAAAACCACCCTGCCCACCATTTTTAAAGGTACAGCAATCGGAGCGTTTGTTGGTGCACTCCCAGGGCTCGGCCCATCTGTGGGCTCGTTTATGTCGTATGGTGCCGCCAAGCGTTCCGCCAAAAATCCAGATACCTTTGGTAAAGGTGATCCTAGAGGCATCGCGGCCTCAGAATCCGCTGACAATGCTGTTATTCCAGCAAGCTATATTCCGTTATTTGGCTTAGGCATTCCCGGCAGTGTATCTGCGGCGCTTCTCGTCGGCGCGTTCATGATTCATGGCATTACCGTAGGGCCTTTAATGCTGCGTGAACAGCCCGAAATGCTCTTTTCCCTCTTCTCAGGAATGATTGTGGCGAGCTTATTGATGCTGGCAATTGGCTGGTATGGTCTGCGAATTTTTGCAAAAATCACCAATATCCCATCACATATAGTCATCCCTATCGTCATCTTTTTATGCCTTGCCGGTATTCAAGTACAAGGCTATGGCACCTTTGGCTTATTAGTGGTGTTTGGTTTTTCCATTCTTGGCTTCTTCTTGAAAAAGTTTGACTACTCGTTTGTGACGTTTTTAGTCGCATTTATCGTTACACCCATGTTGGAGTTAAATCTACGCCAATCCATTATTTTATCCGGTAGCGATGTTGGCATTTTGCTCGACAGACCCATTGCGGCCTTTTTTGTCGTGCTAACGATCATCTTACTGGTTCGATTTGCCTGGACAGGCATACAACAACGGAAGAAATCACTTCCGAATGCAGATTGAGCCTTAGACTCAATTCAGCAAAATACTATAAACTGAGGGGAACACAATGAAATTACAGAGCCTTCTGAAAACCGCATTGATTACGGGCGCACTTGCTGTAAGCAGTTCAGTCTTGGCAGATAACTTTCCATCTAAGCCCTTAAGCATGGTGATTGGCTGGGGTGCAGGTGGGAGTACTGACATTCAGGGACGCGTGCTGGCAAATGTGATGAGTGAACACTTAGGACAGCCAGTCAACGTCATTAATCGTCCAGGTGCAGGCGGTGCCGTTGCGCTGCAACAATTGGTTAATAGCCGCGATCAAGGCCATACCTTTGTATTTGGCACCTCAATGTCAGTGACCTTCGGCCCATTGGCAACACCGACCAACTTTGATGTCGATAGCTTTACCTATGTTGCAGGCGTCACGTTAGGACAATCTGCAATCGTCACTGGTGCAGACAAGCCGTATAGTAACTGGGCGGAGTTTCTTGAGTACGCAAAAGCCAACCCAGGCACAAGCTATGCTTCGCAACTCCCCTTTGATCGTCTCTTAATCGATTATATTGCGAAAAAAGAAGGATTGGATTTACGCATCGTTCCGACCTCCGGTGGTGCAGGCATGGCGCCTTTGATTCTCTCTGGCGATGTTGACTTTGCGTACAGCGGCGGCACCCATTCGGGTTATGCTAAAACAGGTGAAATGCCTGTTCTGGCGAGCTTAGCGGATGATCGTTTAGTCGCTTTCCCTGATGCACCAACACTGCGTGAGCTTGGATACGAGATAGATCCAGGTGAAATACGTGTGGTGATGGTTCCGAAGAATACTCCTGAGAATCAAGTAGAGCGTTTGGCCGAAGTTCTTAAGCTTGCAACTCAAGATCCACGCTTTATCGAAATCACTGAAGAGCGTATTTTGATGCCCGTCGTGTATATGGATGGTGATGAAGTCCATGAGAACCTGAGCAATCAGGTTGAAGGATTTAAAGCCATTATCGAAGAGCTTGGTGGTCTAAGCTCTTAATACAGCGCCATAGAATGCACACCTCACCCAAGCCATCTAATTCTCTTGGGTGAGGTGATGCGTCCTACTGATCACCGCCGCCTGTCTTTTTTAAAACCCATGCGTTCCGTTTAGCAACAGGGTCTCATCGTCTACTGTTTTTACGACGCCTCATCGAGTTTGCTCCCAAAGCACCAATTCCGTAAAGTACTCCTCTTCAGCTCGCAAAGTAGGTAGGCTACTTGATGTATCGACAACGACTCGTTATTTCCTTGAGTATTTTTTTCGTTTTGATTTTGCTTCAAGCACTGGGCACGTTTTGGGCCTTCCAACAGAATAGCTTTCATTACGAACGCAGCCGATCCGCGCAATTGATGCTCACCGAGATTGTTCATTTTCGTGCCGATGCAAAACGGCTTAAAGTTTGGTTAGCCGATTTCATCATTACGGAAAAGCGCGACACGCAATTACGTGATGAGCTATTTGATCGGATGAGTACTCAACTACAGAATGTCGACAACCTCAACACATCACTCTTTGCTCGCTCTCAATACAATTCTGATCCCGCATTTGCCCAGCAAGTCAGTCAGCAGATCGACTTTTTATGGACCAATATGAATGCACTCAAGCATGCCTTACAAACACGTGAAATCATTCAACTGGAAACAGATGCTCAGCGTTGGCAAACACTCATCTCCCTCTTTGATAAATTCCAAGGGTCCGATATCGCAAGCCTAGTGCATGACTTAATTGACTTACACAAAGCCAAAACGCAGCAGGCCGAACTCGATGCGGCAAAAATGACACGCCTTCTTTATGGCTTACTGGCGAGCTTAACCCTAATCAGCTTGGTGTTGTTTATTGGCTTAAGTCTTTTCTTAACTCGGCATTTTACCCGCCCGCTCTCTCACCTTCTGAAGGGTGTTCAACGCTTGAGTAGCGGTGATTTCTCAAACACAATTCCCGAAACAGGTGCCAAAGAGTTTGCGGAGCTTGCCCAAGGTTTTAACTTAATGGCCAACAATTTGAAAAATGCTCGTGATCAGCAGCAACGCCTGCAAGATGCGACTGAAGAAAAAGTACAAGAACGCACCGCACGACTCCAACATGTCGTCAATCAACTGCATGATGCAGAAATACGCCAAAAGAACTTTATCGCTGAGGTAAGCCACGAACTCAGAACACCGACGACCATTATGATGGGTGAAGCAGAACTCGCACTCAGAATGCACCCCTTAACTGAGTCACAACAACACGCCACGTTCAGTCGAATTGTGGAGTGCTGTCAATCACTGTCAACCCGTATCGACGACCTCATCATGTTAAGCAAAGGCCAACATGCGCTGGTGTCCGTGCAACTCTCCCCTTCATCTATTTTGGACACCTATGAGCACCTAAAACGCCAAGGCTTACTGCTCGCCAGCCATCATCAAGTGATACTTGATGTTCAAGCACCTGTGGGACTCAATCCACAAATCGATTCTAAGCTACATTTATTCGTTGACCATGCGAAACTTGATTTGGTGTTTAAAGTCCTAATAGAAAACGCCCTTCACTATCAAGGCGGAACTCTGTATTTAGGAGTCGCTTGTGAGGTTCAAGAAAATAGAGTGTTATTCTCCGTCATGGATCGTGGCATAGGGATTGAGGAAGATGAGAGGCACGCAGTATTTAATCGACATTATCGGGGCAAAAAAGCACAAGCTCTTCGACCGGATGGCCTAGGCCTAGGCCTCTCTTTGGCCAAAAATATTTTAGATGCCCACGATGGATGCTTGGTCTTTACGGCCAATGAGCCTCAAGGCACCCGCGCCGACATTTATCTCCCACTGTTTGACTTAGAGAGCGAATAAAACGTGAAAATACTGATCGTTGAAGATGATCAAAAATTGGCTGATTTTTTAAACAGAGCCCTGCAAGCTGAAGGCTACGCAACTGATATTGTCAGCCGAGTCAGCGACACTCTCAGCTACGTACGCACCCATCAGCCCGACCTGATTTTACTTGATCGCTTACTTGAAGATGGAGATGGACTTCAAGTGTGCCGAGACATACGTCATCTTAAACTTCCCTGTAAGATATTGATGTTGTCAGCCTTATCGGAGGTTGAAGATCGCGTGTCAGGACTTCGAGGTGGTGCAGATGACTATCTCGGCAAGCCCTTTCATTTTGAAGAGCTCTTGGCCCGCATCGAAGCCCTATCACAACGGGATCATTTTTCGAAAGCTGAAAACCGATTGAGTTATGCAGACCTGAGCTTAAATCTTGACCACTTAGAACTCACACGTGCAGGACAACTCATTGAATTAACCGCAAAAGAATTACGCATAATGGAAATGCTCCTGCGAAATCCTGGACGTGTATTAAGTCGAGAGCGAATTTTGAGTCATGTTTGGGGTGTACTTGAAGACCCCATGACAAATATAGTCGATGTTTACATGGCAAGGCTGCGCCGAAAGATAGACGCCGATTTTGAGCTGAAGCTCATTAGAACACGAAGAGGACTCGGCTATTTACTCAGTGATCGAACTGCAGCCTAACGATCCTAGTTAAGGATCGAGGAAACGTTAGGCTGTTTGTTTTAAATCGTGTTAGCTAGTACCAGATTACTGGCTATAGGGTAACGAAGAGTGGTGCAAAACAATACGCACGTCACCCTGCTCATCTTTTTTAAAGCCCCAGGTTTTATCAACGGTGGTGGTTTCACCGGCGGAATTTGTCATATGTACATGCCCCATGGTCAATGCAAGATCGCCATTAATGTACACAGCAGCATTTTCAAAGCTGTATTTTTCCCAACCTTTCAAGGCAAAGCCACTGTCATCAAAATCAGGGTTATCACCTACAAAGTAGGATAAGGCTCCGTCATGGGTAATTCTAAAGGTTGTTTCACCACTGGCAAGGGTCGGCTTAAACAGCACGGGACCCTGCTGATAGCCGTATGCCTGATTCAGTACAGCCTCAGCAGTTGCTTTGGCTTTTTCTAACCCTCCTTCAGTGTAGTCTTGGCTAATTTGAATGAGAGCCGCTCCCCAAGCATCCTGCGCTTGTCGTACCTCTTCCTCAGTAATGTTGGTGTTATGGACGGGTGCCGCTAACGCAAAACCAGATACCAATGCTGTGGTGAATCCGATCAAAAGAATATTTTTGCGCATCATGATGCAACTCCTTGAGCTATGAAAAGTATTGTTGTTAACCTGTGACTTTATATTAGTGACTGTTCATCAAAACAACACTGCAAAGAAGATTAAAAAAAGATGAATATTCGATTAAATAAATGGCTTTCACTGATGTAGATTATGGTTTTGAAACTAAAAAATCAGTATGTTTTGACTGTTTACTTTATACTCAGTCAAAAAATGTCTGCCTTTATGAGCGGAATAAGGAGTCATTCATGTATCCGTTGCAAGAGTTGTTCTCAGCTGGCAGCCACACACGTTACTTTCAACACACGCGCTCGTATTATATTTTCAGACGAGTACGAATTATTGCGCTTCTATTAGCTATTTTGCAAAGCGCATGGATACTTGTGGATCAATGGTTATTGCCAGCAAATGTTCAGTGGCCGATTGCAATTGCCCGTATGATCAGCAGTCTATTCTTTTTAGGAATTTTTTTCTGGCAAACTCGTCCTTATAGTCGTCGCCTAGCCCTCTTACGACTCTTGCTGCTGTTTACAGGACTCACTGCTTTTCATGCCTTTAGCTCTGCTCTGCTCCTCATTCATGGATACGATCAAAGTGTTGCGGGTTATCAATTTTTTCCATTTATGATTATCAGCATGATGGCGATCTTTCCGTTGGTCATTATTGAAGTCCTTGGATTAACCCTGCTACTCACTAGCGCCGAACTGGTGACTCAATTAACACGCGGCGTTTTGGGTGATGTTAACTCGATCAATAATGTCTGGTTATTACTGGTATTAGCGATAGTCGCGGCGTGGGCTACTGTTAATCAACTCAATATGCTGCTTGTCTTACATCGCCAGGCAACGCGTGATGCACTGACGGGTTTAGCGAACCGTCGCCTGATACTTGAACAACTCGATAGTGATATGGAAACATGCCGCGAAAACTCGCTTCCTCTCGCCGTGTTATTATTTGACTTGGACAAGTTCAAAGGTTTTAACGACACCTATGGTCATGCTGCAGGTGATATTGTCTTGAAGCAATTTGCTAGCATCCTTCGAAAACATACGCGAAAAAAACTGGATCTTGCAGGCCGTTTTGGTGGAGAAGAGTTTCTTATGATTCTCCCGGGTATGGATAAAGAAGCGGCCATTCAGGTTGCTACAGCCATTGGCGAAAGCTGCCGCCAAACCAGTGTTGCTGTCCCCAGCGGAGAAAAGGTAGGATTCACAACCAGCATTGGGATTGCGGTATTAAAACCACACGAAAATCAATCTGACTTAATTCGTCGAGCCGATGAGGCTCTTTATTCGGCAAAAGATGCGGGGCGTGATCGCTATGAGGTTGCGTAGAATAGAGCTCAGAAGCACAAGGTCGGTAAGACGTTACAGACCCAACCTGGCAGTTCGCATGCAGGCATAGGTCGAGCAATGCCATAGCCTTGACCCGATAGACACCCTAACGCCAATAACTGACGACAATGAGCGGAGGTTTCAACTCCTTCGGCGATCACGTGCAGATTGAACGCCTTCGCTAACCCCAACACACCCTGAATAATCGAAAGATCATCAGCATCACCAATAATATCACGAACAAAACCTTGATCAATTTTCAAGCAATCGATAGGTAAACGTTTCAAGTAGGTTAAAGAAGAGTAGCCTGTACCAAAATCATCCAGTGCAAGACTTACCCCCAAATCCCGACATTGGGAAAGAATAGGTGTAACAGACGCAATGTCCTCCAGCGCGCTGGTTTCTAATATTTCTAATTGCACATGCTGTGGCGGTACATGTGGGTATTTTTTTAAGGCCAACTTCAACTGATCAACAAAGCCTGGGAACTGTATTTGCTGTGCCGCTATATTAATGCTGAGTGGGCAATCAAACCCATTCAAGCTCCACACCTGCATTTGTTGCAAGGCTGTATTTAAAACCCACTCACCTATCTCAAGCTCTAATTGATGTCCCTGTGTGACTGGTAGAAAGGCATAAGGTGTCAGCAAGCCATCTTGAGGGTGCTGCCAACGAATCAAGGCTTCGGCACCCTCGAATGCTAATGTCTGCATATTGATTTTTGGCTGGTAATACAGAACGAACTGACCTGACTTCAAGCCCTTGCTAATCGCTTTAAGTGTCTCTTGTTTCTGGCGAATGGCCGCTTCAAGCTGAATATCAAACAATTGGTAACGATCCTTCCCGGCTTGCTTAGCAAGATACATCGCCTGATCCGCATGACGCAGTAACTGATCAGGTGCCACATCGTCGAGTGGATAAAAAGTAACGCCAATACTGGCAGATACGCTCAGTTGATGCTCATTCACTCGAACAGTTTCGGAGGCAGCTGCAAGCAAACGCCTGAGTACTGGCTCACAATCCTGGATTTCGCTCATGCCACCTAATACCGCGACAAATTCATCACCACCAATTCTTGCTAACGTATCGTCTTCCCGCAGCATCTCCTTCATTTTCTCGGCCAAATACTGCAGCATCCGATCGCCTACAGAGTGTCCGTACTGATCGTTAATTAGCGTAAATCCATCTAGATCGAGATATGCAACCGCAAGAATCTGGTGTGTGCGTCGAGAACTTGTCATCATTTGCGCCAAACGATCCGATAACAAAATACGGTTTGGCAAGCCTGTCAGTGGATCAAAATGTGCCAACCTTTCCAATTCTAATTGCGCATTTTTTAAGGGCATTAAATCAACATCAACACAATACAGCTCTCTTTCACCCGTTACAGTGGTATGCATCACATGACTTGAAAACACGCGAAGAGGAGAGCCATCTTTGTGCAATAAGGTTAACTCACCCGAGGGTATTTCCTGATCCTGATCAAGCCAGCGCGTGATTTCTTCAATAACCGCCTCTCTTGCTTCAACAGGAATAATGAGTTCCTCTAAACGACGCCCTACGGCTTCATCGTGTGAATAACCATAGAGTAACTCACTGGCTTTATTCCATAGAAACACTCGACGTTGATGATCATAGCCTTGCACAGCAATCGTGGGTATTTTTTCAAAAATACAACGCAAACGTGCTTCACTGGATTTAATTATCTCTGCAGATCGCTTGTGCTCAAGGGCATGTGTAAACATTTCCCCACATAACTTGAGAAGATACACTTCATCTTGCGACCAAGTCCGTTTTGTTACCACAGCATCTATGCCAATAAACCCAACAAATGAACGGTTGGATACCATCGGCACCGTCAGTAAGGATAGAATACCTTGACTCATTAAGATTTCTTTTTCGATCTGATAGGCATCCGGTAACGCAGGAACATCCGAATAATTAACTTCTTGTTGTGCTCGCATCTGGCGAACAAAATGCAGATCCTCCCTCAGCTCTAGCCCTTGTAACTCCGACTTTTGCGCCGTAATACCGGGCATACACCACTCATGAGTGTTATCGGCAAAGACCTCTTCTCGTATTTGAAATAAGTAACTGCGATCACTTTGAGTAAATTCTGCCAGCCAGCGTAAACAACACTCAATGTTTTCATCAAGATTAGTGTCAGAACTCATGACAATTTTCGATGAAATACGGCTGATCAGGCGCTCTAACTTGTAGCGCTGACTTAACAACCGATCATTGCTATCTGATTCCATTTGCTTGCATTCTCATCATGCTGTTTAAGAAATCAGTATAGGACAGGCTGCTCAAAATCAACATTTAACCTGTGCAAAGCGGCATTCAACTATTGTTTAGCTATTCTCAGATGCGTATTATCCGGCGTTTTAGTGAACCTTAACGATTGGTAACAATGTTTAAATCCCTCCGTCCGACTCGCCGCCGTTCTAAAAAAAGGAACGGCCATAAAGCCACAAAAGCCACAAAAGCCTTAATTAAATCAGGTTTAAAGCTGCCAACCTGGTTGCTCGTTTGCATCCTGATGTTCGCATCAACCGCCTACTTTATTGAGCGCCAAATACGTGAACAGTATGCCTATGCGGGGCTACCCATCCCTCAGAACAGCTTACAGGTCCATACATGGCATCGCGTCTTACGCAATCCCGGATTCATGGTGGGCTATTCAGATGCAAGGATGAATCCTTTATGGGTTACCTATCAGTTAAATGAAGGCACTTTAGGCAGCATAGGACCAAGACCTTCAACCTTTTCGACAGACTGGCGGACAATCATTCGTGTTGCACACCAAGACTATACGGGGAGCGGCTACGACAGAGGTCACTTAGCGCCCAACTATGCAATGGCACGCGTTCATGGGCGAGAAGCGCAACTCAAGAGTTTTCTGATGACCAATATTAGCCCACAGACCCCTGAGTTAAATCGCCAAGTTTGGCAACGAATTGAAGCGGCCGCCATGGACCACTTTATTCCAATTAAACAAAATATCTGGGTCATAACGGGTCCGATTTTTTCAGGCTTTTTGCTCGGCCCTGATGTGGAACGACTGAATAGTAGCTGGGTTGAAATTCCAGATGCGTTTTACAAAATATTCATAGCGCCTGCCACCACTGAGCGCCCATTGAGCGTATTAGCCTTTATCGTCCCTCAAAACGTTAAAGGCAATGAGCCCTTGGATCAATTTTTGGTCACTGTGCGGGAAATCGAAGACAAGACCGGACTGAACTTCTTACATAGACTTCCCGAGGACCTTCAGGAGCGAGTGGAAACCACCATACAACCCGAGCCTTGGCAGTTGGATAAGGTTAAAAACCAGCGCGGGCGCTATTCAGACTAACGGATCGAATAGCGCCTTGTACGTGTCCCTAGAATTTCAGCTGATTTACGATTGATTTAAGCTTGTCAGCGTACTCGGCTATCTGTCGACTGGACTGTGCTGTTAATTCAGACGCCTGAGACGTTTCATCAGCGGCTGTATTTATCCGATTTAGATTTTCGTTCATTTCATCGGCAACAGCGCTTTGCTCCTCAGCCGCACTTGCAATTTGCGTATTCATATCGTTAATTGCATCGATAGCTGACATAATTTCATCAAGTGCTTCTCTCGCCTTAGTGGAGTGCACAACACCTTCTTGCGCTTTCGTTTCACCGCTCCTCATAACCTGTGTCGATCTCAGAGCCGCTTCTTGTAGGTGCGACACCATCGATTGAATCTCCCTCGTGGAGTCTTGTGTACGACTCGCCAGCGAGCGAACCTCATCCGCCACCACAGCAAAACCTCGACCTTGCTCACCCGCACGCGCCGCCTCTATCGCTGCATTTAAAGCCAGTAAGTTAGTTTGTTCTGCGATATCTCGAATCACATCAACAACAGAGCCTATCTTGCGAGCATCTTCAGACAAGTCATTAATAACCAGAGCTGCGGACTCTACTTCTTGAGCAAGTTGCTCCATTCCCTGCGCCGTTTCAGTGACAACAGCACGCCCCTCTTTCGCTTTCCGGTCTGCTTCATTGGCACTCGCCGCTGCGTTTGCTGCATTTTTAGCGACGTCATGAACAGTAGCATTCATTTCGCACATTGCAGTCGCGACCATATCTGTTTCCATGCGTTGCTTTTGAATACCGCGACTGGCTTGCTCTGCAACCACAGAACCATGATCGGCTAACTCCGCAAGTGACAAGCCAGCTTCACCGATTTGACGTGCCATTTGACTCAATTTGGTTCGTGTTGCAATAAAGCGCCGGATCATTTCACCAAACTCATCAGAGGCCGACTGGTGTGAGGACGGATGATCTCTGAAATCCCCATTGGCTAAGCAGTCGGCGATTGAATCCAAGTCTGCCACTCCTTTTTTGAAGCGAGAGATAACCCTCCAAGCCACAAAAAGTGCAATAAGTAATCCTGTTAAACTCAGAACGATCAACTGCGTAGTCAACCTTGACGACAATTGATCTAAATTTTCTTTGGCCTCTTGGGCACCGCGAAGTTTTCGATCACTGAGTGCATCTCTCGCTTTATCCGCTTGGGCATAGAGCGGGTTAACCGAGCGCAAAATATGTAAGTTAGCTTTAACATATTCGCCAGATTCTAAAAAACCAACCGTTGGCTGAACGGCATCCGTTAAGTATTGTTGATAGGCTGTTTGAAACTGATTTGCCAATTGCGTTGCTTCTGTGCCGTGATAGACCGACATAAAATGCGACCAAAGACGATCAATTTCGGCAATGCTGGCTTTAACGCGCCCCGTATGCAACGAGGTTGCATGATCGTGCATAGACGCAAATTGTCCCGTTGGATTGTGCTGAATCGACAAGAGCAACTCAGTACGAATTTGCTCCATTAAACCGCCAATCCGTTCCACTTCATATAAGGGGACCATTCGACGATTGTAGTTATCTTCAAATTGAAACGCTTTGTATTTAAACCCGTAAAGTGCAAAGGAAAGCAACGCTAACACGACAACTAAAAACACTAAGACGAGCAAACGCATCTGATTTTTTACAGAATGTACGTTAAAGAACATCGATCACACCTACAGGTAAAATGAATTAAATGTTTTAAAGAACCACTGATAAGGTTGAACGCTCAGCACCGACTACAATCCACCGAGACACATTATCTGTGTTGATAACTTTCCTATTATAGGAATTCCCTAATATTCATTTTAACCTGCAGGTTCATCTTTTTAAACACGGCTTAATGCTAATCTACACTTAACCTCTGCCTTTCGCGCACCTTTTTAAGATGCCTTAACTGACCTCAGCCAGATGCGCGCTACGCTTTGGGAAGTTCGGATCCTGAATCAAAGTTGATGCCCAAGTTAAGGTCTCTGGCTCTGTTACGCCTTCCATAAACAAGTGCCCAATGTCTGGGACAGCGTAGCAACGATCCCCTCTCATCGGCTGCCATGCATTGTATTGCGCGTGGCTAATTCCGATTTCCCAGGGCTCATCCGCCTGCCAACCATCAGGTTGCAACTCTAAACGGACTTCGGCTCCGATTAAACTCACAGCATTAATTGTTAAAGGCAGGTTTGCATGGGCCACGGGTACCTGTTGCAGATGAACTTCATGAGGACGTAAATAGAGTTGAGCCACAGGCACTGTGATAGGCTTAGGCAACTCAACCCATGCATCGCCTTGTTGTAGACGTGTGCCCTTCACTTGCGCATCCAGCACATTGATGTGACCTAAAAAGTCAAACACAAAACGACTTTCTGGGCGCGAGTATAGCTCTTGAGGACTATCAACCTGCTCAATCTTGCCAGCACTCATCACCACAACCTTGTCGGAAAGCTCCAAAGCTTCTTCTTGGTCATGCGTAACAAATACGCTGGTGAAGTGTAATTCATCATGCAAGCTTCGCAGCCAACGTCTTAAATCCTTGCGCACCTTTGCATCCAATGCCCCAAAGGGTTCATCCAACAATAAGACTTGTGGTTGCATTGCCAAGGCTCTCGCCAACGCCACACGTTGCTTTTGCCCACCGGAGAGTTGCGATGGATAGCGTTTTGCTAAGTGTCCTAGTTGCACCATTTCCAGCAAGTTAGCGACACGTTTGTAAATTTCAGTATTACTTGGACGCTCCGCTTTAGGTAGAACTTCCAAACCAAACGCCACATTTTGAGCGACGGTCATATGGCGAAACAAAGCATAGTGCTGAAACACAAAGCCCACACGACGATCACGAACATGTACGTTTGTTACATCTTGCCCATGAAAAAGGATGCGCCCCGTATCCGCGGTTTCAAGCCCTGCGATAATTCGCAACAAGGTTGTCTTGCCTGATCCAGACGGGCCTAACAAACCAACGAGCTCGCCGTCAGGAATCTCCAGCGTCAAGGGTTGCAACGCTTGAAACTGTCCAAAGCGCTTGCTGATATTTTCAACACGAATACTCATTCACTCACCTCATCCAGCACTCTGCGTTGACGCGCTTGACGCCACTCGACAAATGATTTCACAAACAACGTAATTAAGGCTATGCCCGCCAGTAATGATGCGCTCGTAAAGGCACCCACTGCATTGTAATCTTGATACAGCAATTCAACATGCAATGGCAGTGTATTGGTCTCACCACGGATATTTCCAGACACGACCGAAACAGCACCAAACTCACCCATTGCTCTCGCGTTGGTTAACACAACACCATAAATAAGTGCCCACTGAATATTCGGCAGAGTCACTCGCCTGAACAACTGCCAACCGCTCGCGCCCAAGGTAACACCCGCCTCCTCTTCCTCTTTACCCTGCTGCTGCATTAAGGGGATTAGCTCTCTTGCCACAAATGGACAGGTCACAAACACAGTCACCATCAAAATGCCCGGCCAGGAGAACATCAATTGCACATCATGGTCCATCAACCAACTGCCCAACCAACCATTGGATCCATACAACAACAAATAGAGCAAGCCAGCCACCACCGGAGATACCGCAAACGGGATATCAATTAACGTGATTAGCAACTTACGCCCTGGAAACTCGAACCGTGTGACGAGCCATGCCAAGAACACCCCAAATACTAAGTTAAGGGGAATCGTCAGAGCCGCAACCAACAACGTGAGACTAATGGCATGAAGGGTGTAGGTATCCGTTATATTGGCCAGGAACCCTTGAACACCATCACCGAAGGCTTGTACAAAAATGGCCACTAAGGGGACGATGAGCAAAGTACCCACAATAAAAAGAGCCAGACTAATCAGACTCCATTTAACCCAAGGTTGATCACCGACGCGTAAACTTGCTCGTGTTTGCATACTTATCGACCATGAATTCGACGCAAATAATGCGCTTGCCATATATTAATTAAAAACAACAGAACCAATGATGCCATTAACACCACCGATGCAATCGCACTGGCTCCGGCATAGTCATATTCTTGTAAACGTACAAATATCATTAGGCTTGTCACTTCACTGATGTACGGCATATTGCCTGCGATAAAAATAATCGCACCGAACTCACCAAGGCTACGCGTAAACGAAAGTGCTATGCCTGTTAATAGACCCGGCCACAGAGATGGGAAAATAATTCGGCGAAACACCGTCCAGTCCGTTCCACCCATGGTGATACCCGCTTCTTCATCCTCAGGTGCCAAATCTTCAAGTACAGGTTGTACCGTCCGAACCACAAATGGCAAGCTGGTAAAGGACATGGCCACAATAATCCCTACTGGCGTGTAGGCTACTTGGATGCCTAATTCGGCCAGCATTGAGCCATACCAACCATTTTGAGCAAACAATGCCGATAGTGTAATCCCAGCAACCGCTGTAGGCAGCGCGAACGGCAAATCCATTAGAGCATCCACGATACGTTTTCCGGGGAACTCGTATCGAACCAAGACCCATGCCAATAAGAGACCGACAACACCGTTAAATAAGGATGCAATAAGTGCCGCCCACAAAGTAACTTTATACGAGGCGACCACTCGAGGATCACTAACAACAAACCAGTATTCCTGCCAAGTCATTCCAGCCGTCTGCACGATTAACCCAGTGATAGGCAATAGCAGCACTAAACTGATAAACAACAACGAAATCCCCATGCTCAAAGCGAAACCCGGTAAGACGCGCTTACCGGGGCTCTGAGGCAATGACGAGGCAATTGCCAGTGACATACCTATACTATCCTGTTCCGAAAATTAACGACGTTGTAATTGATCAAGCTTTGCGCCATTGGCAAAGTGGATGCTCATCGCGTCGTCCCAGCTACCGGCAATTTCTTCAATTGTCAGCAGTTCTACTGCTGGGAACTGATCAGCAAACTCGGCTTGAACCACTTCGTTATGAACGCGGTAATTAAATCCAGCCAATAGACGTTGAGCATCTTCGGAGTACAACTCATCTAAATAGGCTTTAGCCAATTCAAGGTTACCGTTTCGTGTAGCATGGCGCTCTACGACAGCAACAGGGAACTCAGCTAAGAAGCTCACTTTAGGCACAACCACTTCAAAACCATGATCCGGGAATTCAGCTATAATGTTGTTCACTTCTGATTCAAACGTGATCAGGACATCGCCAATGCCACGCTCGACAAAGGTTGTTGTCGCTCCACGACCGCCTGTATCAAACACAGCCACACGTGATAAGAAGGTTTTTACAAACTCGTCTGCTTTCGCTTCATCACCTTCAAAGGCTTTTTGCGCATAACCATAGGCCGCTAAGTAGGTATAACGACCATTCCCTGAGGTTTTGGGATTAGGGAAAACGCTGCTGACATCATCACGCGCCAAGTCATCCCAGTTACTGACGCCCTTTGGATTCCCCTTACGCACCAGATACGCCATGGTTGAGTAATAGGGTGAGCTTGCATTCGGTAACTGGTCACGCCAATCTGCAGGAATCAACTTTCCACGTGTATGCAGAATATCCACGTCGGTGACTTGGTTATAGGTCACAACATCTGCACGTAAGCCTTCAATAATGGCCTGAGCCTGACGTGAAGACCCACCATGTGATTGACGTACTTCAACCGTCTTACCTGTTTTTTCCTTCCAAACACTCGCGAAATGTTCGTTATAGCTGGCAAATAGCTCTCTTGCGATATCGTAAGACGAGTTCAGGAGGGTTTGATCCGCAGCAAAGGAGTGACTAGAGCTCAGACCTATGGCCAGAGCAAGTGCAACCGATTTGGCGTGTTTAACTAGCTTCATATGAGCTCCATCTATTTACAGAATAAATAATCTATAGTGATTTTATGTGTGAGGAGATTATATCAAGACAATAGTTATAACAACAAATTTTAATATATTATTTTGGAATATACAGAAAACTTGAATATCTATCTGCTTCACTCTCTATATGAATGAAGCAGAAGCCGTGTCTAGCAGACTGTCGGACTTAGAACTGACCTACTGCGAAAAAGCTCAACTGGTTGTTGCGAGGAAACAGACAGATGCCCTTTTTCTTTAGAGCCACCCTTTGTAGCGGAAGAACATATAAGGGGTAATACCCGATAAAAACATCATTCCCAGTGCAAAGGGATAACCATAGGTCCACGCCAACTCAGGCATAAACTCAAAGTTCATACCGTAGATACTGGCGATCATGGTTGGAGGAAGGAAGACAACAGCCGCAATCGAGAAGATTTTAATGATTTTAGCTTGCTGGATATTGATAAAGCCCTGCGAGGTATTCATCAAAAAATCAATTTTTTCAAAGATAAACGCGGCATGGGCCATGAGGGTATCAAGATCGCGCAGGATCTGGCGACACTCTCCCTGAGCTTCTTCATTTTGACGAATGTTGCGCAACAAAAAGGATACAGAACGCTGGGTATCCATTAGACACAGGCGGATTTTACCGTTACTGTCTTCTAACTTCGCCAACTTATCCATTTGGCTGCCAAGCTCTTCATCTCGATTTTCCAAAATGTGGCTGCTGACATCATCAAGCTGTCCCAAAAGGTCTTCTAGCTGATCCGCCAAATTATCCACTTTTAACTGAAAAATAGCGGTCATAATGTGCAGAGGTGATGCCGCTTCAACCCAACCACGACGGGAGCGTAACCGTAAGAGCCGAAAGTCGGCTAAATCCACATCCCTAACGCTCAACAAAACATCGGGTTTAAGTGTAAATGCGACGGTTGCAGTTTTATGACGGCCTTCAGATTGATATAAAAAAAGTGAATGCACATGCAAATCTTGGCCTTCAAGAAAGTAACGCGCACTGGCCTCGATTTCTTCAACTTCATCGGCTTCGGGGAGGCTGTTTGGGTGAAGCTGATCAACTAAACTGCGCTCCTCATCGGATGAGTCATGCAAATCAATCCAACTGGCTTGCTTTAAATCTACCTCAGCATCTGTTTTTGATGCCTGCTCAATAAGGCGCTCATTTTGAAGCGTGTAACTACGGATCATGCCTTTGCCTCAGGTAAATAAGTGAGATTATACAGACAGAGATGACGAATGTGTGACTAGAGCCCCATGTATTTGAAATAAAGGCTATACACTATTCACTTACCTAAAAAGTCTTCTTTGAGTGGAGCGCCTGCCCCACTCTCTTTACACATCAACCTTGGCTTAAGAGTGTTTCAAGCTTACGCTGATCGGCTGCAAAATTGCGAATGCCTTCCGCTAGCTTTTCAGTCGCCATGGCGTCTTCATTCATCTCCCAGCGGAAGATCTCTTGACTCAGCTCACCCGACGGGTCCTCTTGCGTTGTTTGATGCGGATGCAATTGACGCTCCAGTGTTGCATCAGTGTTGGCTAACTCTTGCATCAGCGCGGGACTAATGGTCAAGCGATCACAACCCGCGAGCAACTGGATTTCATGAATGTTTCGAAAGCTTGCGCCCATGACAATCGTGGAATAGCCATGCTGCTTATAGAACGCGTAGATACGTGAGACGGACTGCACACCGGGATCATTTGCCCCCGTGAAGTCTTGCTCGGGCTGGGTCTTTTTATACCAGTCGAGTATCCGACCAACGAACGGCGAAATCAAAAAAGCACCTGCGTCAGCACAGGCTTTTGCCTGACTAAAACCAAAAAGCAACGTGAGGTTGCATTGAATTCCCTCTTTTTCAAGTTGCTTTGCTGCTTGAATACCCTCCCATGTCGATGCGATTTTAATCAACACTCGATCACGCGTAATCCCTTGCTCCTCATACAGGCTCATAATACGCTTGGCCCGCTCAAGGGTGGCCTGCGTATTAAAAGATAAACGCGCATCCACTTCGGTTGAAATACGCCCTGGCACTATTGACGTGATTTCAGCGCCAAGCTTTACCCCCAGATAATCGCTCATATTATCCAAAAGCGTTTGGCTATCCCCACCCTGTTGAAGCGCCCACGAACGTGACTCGTCCAACAAATATTGATATTTGGGATCTTGTGCTGCTTTCAGCATTAAGGATGGGTTGGTCGTCGCATCAACGGGGCAAAACTGACGTATTGCATCGATATCGCCTGTATCCGCTACAACGGTGGTCATGAGTTTGAGTTGTTCTAATTGGTTCATTAATACCTATCCCAAGCTAAGAGGAGACTAATTCAAGCGCTTGCCTGTAAACATCAAGCCCTGCACCCTGTTTATGTCCGTTTTCACTAATGTGTCGTCTGAACTGCTTTCCACCTCGCTGCCCATGAAACAGCCCTAACATGTGCTTAACCACGGCATAAAGAGGTATCCCTTTCGCCAACTGTTCCGCAACATAGGGCTCAAACGCATGCGCAATATCCAAGCGACTTTTAATGGATGATGAATCAGAGTAAAGCAATGCATCGACTTCACTCAAGAGAAATGGGTTTTGATAGGCTTCACGTCCCACCATGACACCATCCACGTGTTGAAGATGCTGCTGCGTTTCGTCAAGGGTTCGAATACCGCCATTAATCCAAACATCCAGATCGGGGAATGCCTGCTTCACATCGTACACTCTTTCATATTGAAGTGGAGGAATGTCACGATTTTCTTTGGGGCTGAGTCCTTGCAAAATTGCCTTACGAGCATGAATGATAAAGGTTTTGCAGCCTGTGTCGCGTACTTTTCTGACAAATTCAAGCAAGTATTCTTGACTATCAAGCTCATCAATCCCCAAACGATGCTTGATGGTCACTGGAATATCAACCGCTTGTTGCATTTGATCGATGCAGTCTGCAACACGATCTGGATGCCCCATTAAACACGCGCCAATCATATTATTTTGAACACGATCACTCGGACAACCAACATTTAAGTTAACTTCATCGTATCCATAATCTTCAGCCATTTTAGCGCAGAGGGCCAACTCACTCGGATCACCACCACCGAGTTGCAGCACGACAGGATGCTCTTCAGGGTTATAGGCCAAGAAACGCTTGGTATCTCCGTGAATCAAAGCCCCTGTTGTCACCATTTCCGTGTAAAGAACCGTATGCTTTGAAATAAGACGGTGTAAATACCGACAATGTTTATCAGTCCAGTCCATCATGGGGGCAACGGAGAAGCGATGGTTTTTGAGTGTTATCCCCTTATCCACTGTAGCAGCCAATTCAACTGCATTTAGAGGGTTTGGTGTCTGAATCATTTTCGGTTATTTCCAATCATAAATTAATTGCACATGCCTCACGGGCTCAAGACTTGATGCAGCCTATCCATTAAATCCAAAAGGAAGTGACTCAACAGAAAGTGCAAGCGAGAAATGTATAATCGCGACATGATCAGTGAACTTAAAGGCAAGGCGCTAGTATAACGCGAATCCAGCACCTTTGGCAGACAACCAGACGGCAAAACTGAAGTCAGAAAACACCTCGATAGATTAACACCCCCTTCTTTTTGCCCCATTGTCTAACACACTCTGACTATTTTGGTGCACTGAAAGCACAAGACTCTAATTCATAGAACATTAATCCCATGATTTAAAAAGAATTATAAAGTTGGCATCATGTTTGCTAAGCCTATTGAGTAAACTTGACAGTATTCTCGGTAATGCTGAAAAGCACACAATTTACCTTAATAGAGCGCTAGGGTTCCGATTGCACCTTGCAATGACTGGTCCGAGAGCACTCAACCTTCACAGTGAAGGTCACACGGCGGGACAAAAGCCCGGGAGATGATCGGCGATAATGCCGAGAGTACTCCATCCAATGTGACAACTGTGAGGTGTCCTATGAAGCGTTTTTATAGCTTAGTTCTTTTTTCTCTCGCGATTTTAGTGATGTCGTCGCCTGCCATGGCACGTGATCATTTTAAAATCTGCTGGTCCATTTATGTTGGTTGGATGCCATGGGGCTACGCGGCTGATGAAGGCATCGTCAGCAAATGGGCCGACAAATACGGTATCACCATTGATGTCGTGCAAATTAACGATTACATCGAGTCCATCAATCAATACACCGTCGGCGAATTTGACGCCTGCACCATGACCAATATGGATGCATTAACCATTCCTGCAGCAGGTGGCGTTGATTCGACAGCACTGATTATTGGTGATTTTTCGAATGGAAATGATGGCATTGTGTTAAAAGGTGTGGATAGCTTAGAAGGGATTAAAGGCCAATCCGTGAACCTGGTCGAATTAAGCGTATCCCATTACATGTTGGCCCGTGGCCTTGAAACAGTGGGACTCACCGAGCGTGATATCCGTGTTGTGAACACCTCAGATGCGGATATGGTCGCCATCTCAACCACCCCTTCTGTTACAGCCATTGCCACTTGGAACCCCTTACTCAATGAAATCCTTAGCCAAGACTCAATGAACCTTGTCTTTGACTCGTCAAAGATTCCGGGTGAAATCATTGACCTATTGGTCGTGAACACCGACACCCTCAACCAGCACCCTGAACTGGGTAAAGCCTTAGTCGGCGCTTGGTATGAAACTCTTGCAATGATGCAAGAAGGTGCTGAAACAGCCACTACTGCTCGTACTGCGATGGCCGAGGCATCTGGCACCGACCTCGCCGGATATGAAGCACAACTCGCCAGCACGCTGATGTTTTACAGCCCGCAAGAAGCCGTTGAATTTGCATTAAGTGAAACCCTGCCCAACACCATGCAAAAGGTGGCTGAGTTTTCCTTTGCGCATGGATTATTGGGTGATGGCGCTCCTGACGCAGGGTATATCGGTATCCAAACACCCTCTGCCATTGTCGGCAACCCCGATTATGTTCAATTACGCTTCGACCCAAGCGTTATGCAGCTGGCTGCAGACAACGAATTGTAAGTTGCTCTTCTATTTTTTGTCTTTTGACTAACGGGTGCACTGCACCCGACGGGACACACTATGAAACGCATATTGAACATAAAGCCCAGTCGGTTTTCGGCACTTTGTTTGGGACTATTACCTCTGTTGATCTGTGTGGTGATCTATATGATCGCATCCGATCTGCGCTTAGAGGCCAATCCAAATGACAAGCTCTTGCCTTCGTTTAGCCAAATGGGCGAGGCGTGGTCACGCATGGCACTCACGCCCAATGTTCGCACAGGAGAGTATATTTTCTGGGTGGATACCTGGAGCAGCCTGCAACGCTTACTTCTCGGCATGTTGATTGCGGCCAGCGTTGGGCTTTTAATTGGCTTACTCACGGGTGCCCTGCCTTTAATGGGCGCGACGTTTTCACCTTTAATTACTGTCTTATCCTTAATCCCACCCTTAGCACTGCTACCCATTTTATTCATTGTCTTTGGCCTAGGGGAGTTGTCGAAAGTGGCGCTGATTGCAATCGGCATCACCCCTTTTATTGCACGCGACATCCAACGCCGCACTCAAGAAATCCCAATTGAGCAATTAATTAAAGCACAAACGCTCGGAGCCAACACCGCTCAAGTGTTAATTCGAGTGCTCTTGCCCCAACTGATGCCCAAACTACTGGATGCAGTGCGCTTATCCTTGGGAGCTGGCTGGCTCTTTTTGATCGCCGCCGAGGCAATTGCATCAACCGATGGCTTGGGATATCGCATTTTCCTTGTCAGACGTTACATGTCGATGGACGTCATTCTTCCGTATGTCGCCTGGATTACCTGTCTTGCTTTTATCCTAGATCAAGTATTGGCACTGCTCAGTCGCAAGCTCTTCCCTTGGCATGTGAAAGGAGGCCATTGATGATTACCGCAAAAAACATTTGGAAGCGTTATAACGATCAAGTGGTGTTGGAGCGCATTAACATCTCCGTGAACGAAGGTGAATTTGTAACCTTAGTGGGGGCTTCGGGTTGTGGCAAAAGTACATTTTTAAAAATGCTCCTAGGCATCGAGTCTCCAAGCACGGGGGATTTACTGCTCGACAATCAACCGATACGCACCGAGCCAGATTCAGATCGCGGTATTGTCTTTCAGCATTACTCTGTTTTTCCGCATATGACGGTTCTCGAAAATGTGATGGCCGCACGCGCGTTTGCACGCAAAGGATTTAGCGGATATTTGTTCGGTCAAGCCAAACGTGACGCGCGCACAGCAGCTCTCGAAATCCTTGAGCAGGTTGGGCTAAGCCATGCCATAACACGCTACCCGCATGAATTATCGGGAGGCATGCGCCAGCGCCTTGCCATTGCTCAAGCCTTACTGGGTAAACCCAGAATTTTGCTATTAGACGAACCTTTTGGCGCTCTCGATCCCGGCATACGCGCGGATATGCACCAGTTAGTTTTAGATTTGTGGCGCACCTACAAACTAACCGTTTTCATGGTGACCCATGATCTAAAAGAAGGGTTTTATTTAGGAACGCGTCTATGGGTGTTTGATAAGGTACGCCACGATCCTCAAGCACCAAGCGCCTATGGTGCCACCATTACCTACGATCTGCCCATTGGCAAAATTGACACGTCGCTCTATGAGCAAATCGATAACCAACTGCGCCCAGTCATCATCCCTGACGAACCATCAATGGAGACACCCACGCATGATTAAAGAATCCCTCTACAAAACCCAAATTCCCGGTGGCGGACACTGGTCTTTGCGTATGGCTAAAGGCACGGCCATGCGCCTAACCGACCTGGAAGGCACGGGTAATGTCGGCATGCTGTTTTATAATCCAGAAAACTTACTGGAACGCTACAATGCACCAGACACTTTAAAATGCCAACACACCTTTAAACTCACGCAAGGTCACTGTCTATACTCGGACATGGGGCGTATCTTTTGCTCTGTTACAGAAGACACCTTTGGCTGGCATGACACCCTGTGCGGTAACAGCACGGCCGTGGATATTGACAAGCGCTGGGGGAAGCGTGACTACCAATCCCACCGAAATCAATGGCACCAAAATGGTCAGGATGCCTTTTTAGTTGAATTGGCTAAATATGGACTCAGCCAAGCCGACATGCCTGCCAACCTCAACCTGTTTAGCAAAGTGATAACACAGGAAGATGGCCGCTTATCATGGGTAACACAACCCAATGCACAACCCGCTCACGTCACGCTGCGCTTTGAAATGGATAGCCTCGTAATTCTTCACACCTGCCCTCACCCACTCAATAACGCTGAAACCTATCCAGCCAGTCCAATATTGATCGAGCTCGGTATGGCACAAGCAATGCAAGACGATGACCTATGCTTGAACGCGTGTCCCGAAAACCGTCGGGGTTTTGAAAACAATGCCTTGTATTACTTGGGACGCTAAGGAGACAACACATGATCACTGAAAGCCAACGTCAACCCCAAACAGCTGTCACACGCCTAACGATTGATTCGGGTGACTATTACCTAGGTTTAGTCAAGGAAGGGCAAACCCTGCGCTTAGTCGACTTGGAAGGAAATCAAGCCGCTGATACGCTGTTTTACAATGCAAACGATCCTTCTGAACGTTACAGCCTGAGCGATACGCTGCTAGCGCAGCAAGCACTCTATCTCACGACAGGGAGCCGCTTAATGTCCAACTTGCAACATGAAATGCTCGTCATTGTCGCTGACACCTGCGGCCGCCACGATACGCTGGGGGGAGCCTGTGCGACCGAAAGCAACGGCGTTCGCTACGACCTTGAAAAGCGCTGCATGCATGCCTGTCGGGACAGTTGGATGCTTGCCATTAACGAGCATCCGCAATTGGGACTCAGCAAACGTGATATTGGCCATAATATCAATTTTTTCATGAATGTACCGGTAACACCGGATGGCGGATTATCCTTTGCCGACGGTATTTCCGCTCCCGGAAAATACGTTGAAATGACGGCAAAAATGGATGTATTGGTGCTCATATCAAACTGCCCACAACTGAACAACCCTTGTAATGGATACAACCCCACGCCAATCGAACTCTTGGTCTGGGATGCGTCGTAAGCGCAGAGTTCAATTGACTCACCTATAACGCCAGTGGACGACCACTGTGATAGAAACGTTTGTCGGGACGGCCCGCACACAGGATAGACTATGTTTTCTAAAGTGCTTATTGCAAACCGTGGCGCCATCGCAACGCGCATTCTCCGAACACTCAAAAAGCTTAATATCACCTCGGTTGTCGTTTATGCTGAATGTGATGCCAAGAGTTTACACGTGAGTTTAGCCGATGAGGCCTACTCACTGGGAGACGGCAACGCAGCTACGACCTATTTAAACACCGACAAACTTCTGCAAATCTGTAAGGCCTCCGGCGCACAGGCGATTCATCCGGGCTACGGCTTTTTAAGTGAAAATACCGAGTTTGTGGCCTTATGCGAACGTGAGGGGATTGTGTTTATTGGCCCTACACCGGAGCAAATGCATCGCTTTGGTCTGAAACATGAAGCTCGACGCCTAGCCTTAGCCGCCTGCGTTCCCTTATTACCTGGCTCGGAACTGTTAAGCGATGTAAACCATGCGTGTACAGAAGCAAACCGTATTGGCTACCCCATCATGCTTAAATCCACTGCAGGTGGAGGAGGTATTGGCATGCAACTCTGTCACTCCGAAGAAGCCCTACGAGACGCCTTTGATAAAGTCAAACGCCTTGGTGCCAATAACTTTTCGGATGATGGTGTTTTTTTGGAGAAGTTTGTCCAGCATGCTCGCCATATCGAAGTCCAGGTTTTTGGTGATGGAAAAGGCAACGCCATTGCGATTGGCGAACGTGATTGCTCAAGCCAACGTCGCAATCAAAAAGTGGTTGAAGAATGCCCTGCTCCCCATTTATCCGATGCGACTCGACAGGCACTCCACAACACCGCCGCAACCTTATTGGCCAGTGTCCAGTACCGCAATGCGGGCACTGTTGAATTCATCTATGACACCGACACACAGGATTTTTATTTTTTAGAGGTGAACACGCGCCTACAGGTCGAACATGGCGTCACAGAAGCCGTGTTCGGTATTGATCTGGTCGAATGGATGCTGCGCCAAGCCAGTGGAGACACCTTCGATTTAACGCACGCAGCCTCAGAACTCCAGGCATCCGGTCATGCCGTTCAAGTCAGACTCTATGCTGAAGACCCATATTTACAATTCAAACCCTGCCCTGGCTTTTTATCTGAAGTGTTCTTCCCAGAGGGTGAAGGAATACGCATTGATCATTGGATTGAAAGTGGTATGGAAATTCCACCCTACTTTGATCCGATGCTGGCCAAAGTGATCGTCCATGATACCAGTCGTGAAGCCGCACTTGCCAAACTCAATCATGTATTGCACGAGATTAAACTTTACGGCAGTGAAACCAATCTAGCCTATTTACGCGCGTTAACTGCTGACTCGCAACTTCGAGCGGGCCAAGTGACCACCCAGTATTTGAATCACTTTACACACCAGTGCCATAGAATCGATGTGCTCCATGCAGGCACACAAACCACCTTACAAGATTTTCCCGGACGTCAAGGGTACTGGCACGTCGGCATTCCACCGTCAGGCCCTTTTGACAGCTACTCATTTCGTTTAGGTAACCGCCTTCTCAACAACCCAGAATCGGCAGTCGGCCTAGAAATCACCTTACAAGGTCCAAGTTTGGTTTTTTCAGCACCCACACAAGTCGTCATTACGGGGGCAGAGGTTGAGGTCAAACATAACGATACATCCGTGGCGTTGTGGGAAGTCATCAATCTTGAAGCTGGAGATACACTTAACATAGGACGTATTGCTACGGGTGCGAGATGCTATCTATGTGTACGAGGCGGAATCCAGTGCCCTGACTATTTAGGCTCGGCCTCAACCTTTACTCTTGGCCAGTTTGGCGGCCACAATGGTCGAGCTTTGCAAGTGGGCGATGTACTTGCGCTATCCGCGGATGTAACACCAATAGAAACACCTGCCTCATTAGCAAAAACACTTAAGCCTCAAATTCAGTCTAGGTGGGATCTTCGTGTCATTTATGGCCCACAAGGCGCGCCTGATTTTTTCACTCCAGAGGATATTCAAACCTTCTTTGCAAACGAATGGGAGGTGCATTACAACTCAAGCCGAACAGGTGTTCGCTTAATCGGCCCTAAGCCACAATGGGCACGACGTGATGGAGGGGAAGCTGGCCTACACCCTTCAAATATTCATGATAACGCCTATGCCTTTGGTGCTGTCGACTTTACAGGAGATATGCCCGTCATTTTGGGTCCAGACGGCCCCTCCCTCGGTGGGTTTGTCAGCCCTGCAACCGTCATTACAGCCGACCTTTGGAAACTGGGTCAGCTCCGCTCGGGAGACAAGGTCCGGTTCATTCCCATTGCCTTAGCCGATGCCGTCAGTCTTGAAGCTCTCCAAACAGCCAGTATCTCTAACTTAATACCGAGCAGCCTAGAGGTGCAAACCTTCTTGCCAGAGACAGCCATCTTTGCCAAGATCCCGGCCAAACATCGAAAAGATGAAGCGATCATTCGTCTTGCCGGTGATCATTTCATGCTGGTGGAGTATGGTGAGCAACACCTCGATCTCGGCTTACGCTTTAAAGTCCACGCCCTCATGCAATGGCTCCACGACCAGCATTTAGACGGGATCAGAGAGCTCACTCCAGGTGTACGCTCGCTGCAAATACACTATAACCCACAGGTGATAAGTGCAGCTCAACTGGTTGAGCAGTTAACAAGAGGTGAAGAGCGGCTGCGAAGTCATCTTAACGAATTGAAAGTGCCATCACGCATCGTTCATCTACCCTTATCCTGGGATGATGATGCTTGCCAGTTAGCAATTGATAAGTACAGCCAGTCTGTGCGAAAAAACGCACCTTGGTGTCCAAGTAATCTGGAGTTTATTCGTCGGATCAATGGACTCCCCTCATTAGAGGCCGTTAAAGACATCGTTTTTTCAGCCTCCTATTTGGTGATGGGACTCGGTGATGTCTATCTAGGGGCGCCACTTGCCACACCTATAGACCCACGCCATCGATTGGTCACAACCAAGTATAACCCAGCACGCACTTGGACAGCCGAAAACTCCGTTGGTATTGGAGGAGCCTACCTCTGTATATACGGCATGGAAGGTCCAGGTGGCTATCAGTTTGTCGGACGCACCTTGCAAATGTGGAATCGCTATCGCAAAACCCCTGAGTTCCAATCCCCATGGCTATTGCGATTTTTTGATCAAATACGTTTTTATGAAGTCAGTGCTGAGGAATTGATCAAAATACGTCAAGATTTTCCTCAGGGCCAGTACCCGCTCACAATTGAAGAGCAGGAATTTAGCTTAGCTGACTATCAGACTTGGATTGAATCTGAAAGCGAATCCATTGCACGCTTTAATCAGCAACGAGAAGCGGCCTTTGAAGCTGAGCTTTCGCATTGGCATGCGACCAATCAGTTTGACTTTCACTCAGAAGAAACAACAACGCTTCAAGAGGAACAGGTTTGGCCAGAGGACAGCCTCATCGCAGACAGCCCTGTGTCGGGAAGTGTCTGGGAGATCAAGGTCGATATTGGGGATAAGGTTCAGCCAGGACAGTTACTCGTCATTTTGGAATCCATGAAAATGGAAATCCCTGTTTTTGCACAAGAAGCGGGCGAAGTGACGCAAGTCCTCATAAAAAGCGGGGCGCGCGTTCGACCGGGACAAGCACTGGTAGTGATGCAATAGCTTATATGGCCTAGTGGGATACTATCACCACTAGGCCATATACAGCACAGTGAGGCACCTAGACAGCGAGGTCTCTAGTCGTGCTTATGAGCACTTTTCTAATGTTTCAACCAATCCCTTAAAGGCATCACGATTCGCCTCATTAAGATCAATCAGAACCTTGTGCGCCTGAATAATTCGTAAACGAACTTCGTCTTCAGACTCTAAAACGAACGGAACCTGCTTTAGATCGCTAACGCTGGTGGGCAACACATCCAGTAACACAAATACTTTATCAAAGCCCATGGCAAGCAGAATCTGAGTAATATCTGGATTCGTTGAAACGATTGTTGGTTTAGGCATGTTTCGCTCGGAACACTTAATTGCCAGCTTCGCAATCAGCCCCAAGGACGTACTGTCGATGTTATGGGTTTCAGTTAAATCGATCAGCGTATCATTAATGTCTTCTTTAGCGAGACAAAACGCCAAATGCTGATCAATCGTAGAGCAAAGGGTCAGACGCACCTCACCCACAAACTTTAAAACATAATGCCCATCACGGCATGCAAAAAAAATCTCACCATCACTCATGATCAGGCTCTAGATACAGTCATAATTGCGACATCATCAGGTCGAACATCCTCAAAGCCTTCCTCAATCATTTCTGTCAACTGAGAAGACTCGATATATCCCGGCTGCAACGTACTTAATAGCCAGTTTTCTTTTTCTTTCAATGAGCTACCTTTTAGGATCTCAAGAACACCATCTGAAAACAGGGTCAAACTAAACACCTGCGGCAAATCCAACTGGTGCTCTTCAAACTCAGGCTTTTCAAACAATCCGACAGGCATTCCGCGCCCTTTTAAAAAAGAACTGCTTTCATTACAGCTCAAGATTGGCATAGGATGATGACCACCCGTTGCATAGGTCAGCTTGGATGTTTGCGTGTCTAATAAGCCGACAAACATGGTCATATGCTTACCCATACCCGTGAGTAACATTTCTCGATTGATACGTTCAAGCGTTAACACGGGCGATAAAATATCAAAACTCGAATGACGCTTATAATTTCTTAATAAGCGATGCGTTAAATTCTTCAATAACACTGTCACTAATGCCGAAGACGCGCCATGACCTGAAACATCTGCCAAATAGAAAATAATTAAGTGGTCATTTATTTCTATCGCATCGACAAAGTCGCCACTTAGCAACAAGGAAGGTTTTAAAGTGTATTCCACCACTAAACCATTAATAGTTTGATGACGGGGAGGTAAAAGGTTTTGTTGAACATGTTGAGCGGCATGATGATCTGCTCTGAGCTCATCTAAACTGCGTTCAAGCGAGTCCTTTAAACGCTTTGACTCCTCTATGTACAAGGCTCTTCGCAACTGACGCTTCATCGAGTAGATAAACAGCTTCGGACTGAGGTCCAAATCCTCTACCACAAACACATCATCGGCCCCGGCGCGCAAAGCATTGATGATCGTCGTTGAACTCCCCTCTCCAATGATAGCAACAACGGGTTTAGGATTGAGAATCGACGAGGCATAATCAAGAAAACTTAAGCTCACGCCATTCGCAAGATCCAGAAGCGTCAAGGAGAACGACTTATGCTCCAACATCGCTTCGGCGTCTGCCACGTGCTCACACACAACCATACTCAGGTCAGGCAAACCACACTGCTCACATAGCGATTGTAGGCGCTCAATCACAATGACAGACGATGAAACCACTAACACCGTATGGCTAGGGCGAATCATACATCAGTAACCCCTGCTGTTTTTATGATTCATGAACACCCTGCTTGAAATACGCTTGAACATGGCTAGCGTTTAAAAATCCGTTTCGTCAAAGCTGACACGAACATCACCATCACGAACAAGGAACTCACGACGTTGCAAATATGAGTCACGAATAAACGAGTAACGATCACCCGAAATCATACGCTCAGCTTCAAGTAAACGCGCTCGAGTGTCAATTAGACGTAATGCTTGCAATGAATTACGAGTGGCACGATCATCAACATAAACAATTGGATTTAGATACCAATCAGGCACCATTCCCACTGTATCTCTAACTGAGCTAGGACCAAAGAATGGCAATACAACATAAGGACCTGATGGCATTCCCCAATACCCTAGCGTTTGTCCAAAATCTTCATCGTGTTTCGCAATTCCCATAGGAGTTGCGACATCAATCAGACCTGCCAAACCAAAGGTTGTATTAAACGTAAAGCGTGCTACGTCTTCAAACGCATTATGAACCTTGCCCTGCAACAGATTGTTGGCAAATGTACGCAGCCCTTTTAGGTTATCAAAAAAGTTGCTGACACCTGTCTGAGCCAGTTCAGGCGTTATAAACTTGTACCCTTGTGCTAAGGGTTTTATCGCCGCACGATCAATTGTTTCATTAAATGAAAACATTGCACGATTGAAGCCTTCCCATGGATCACTCTCGGTTTGTGCGTGAAGTGGAGCAATCGACACAAACGTAACCAGACTGGCGACGGCCAGCTTTTTTGATAAATTTGACACCATTATGGATCCTTTACTATGCCAGACGTACATGGACGTAATTTCGTTATTGTAGTCATTGATGCGCTGCGAATAAAGCATTCTCAAGTTATAATTATTTAAAACATAGGGACTACCTAACAGCCAATAGGCTAAAGCGACTCATTGAGAAGGGCAAAATCGAAAATAACGGAAAAGTGATTAGACTCGGCGTATTAATCAACTCATGATGTATTGAGCATTAAGCGCTCCTTACCCGAACGCGATAGTTTTTTTAAGGCACTTTCACGCTTGGATGCCAAACTGCGGTTGGCCTGCTGTTCAAAATACACAAGCTGAACCGGTCGTCTTGAGCGCGTGTAGCGGGCTCCGCGCTTATCACAGGCGTTATGCTCCTGAAGACGACGCTCCAGATCCGTGGTGATGCCAGTGTAGAGTGAGTTATCTGAGCAGCGTAACAAATACACGTACCAGATGGGCTTCGCATCAGACATTTAAATGATTAGTTAACCTGTGGCCCCACAAGCGCTTTCTGGCCAAACCAAGCAAGCTTTTCTTGGAGCGACACCACTTCTCCAACAATAATAATGGCGGGCGCTTCTAACTGAGCTTGATTTTGTCGTTCAACAATATTTGACAGAACCCCTGTCAGCACTTTTTGCTGGACTGAAGTCCCTTGAGAAACAATCGCAATTGGAGTGTTTTCAGGCTTACCATGACTTAGCAAGCCACTGACCAACACGTCTAGCGTATGCAGCCCCATATAAAAAACAATTGTTTGATTTGGCTGAATCAACTCTTCAAAATTCAGATCGCTTGTTCGGTTTTTTAATTGACCTGTCACAAACTTAACCGATTGCGCATAGTTTCGGTGCGTTAGGGGTATACCGCCATAGGTTGAACACGCACTTGCGGCCGTAATCCCCGGCACCACTTGAAAAGGAATTCCTGCAGCTTTTAACTCTTCTAACTCTTCACCGCCTCGACCGAAGATAAACGGATCTCCACCCTTCAAGCGCACAACCCGCTTTCCGGCACGGGCATGCTCAATCAGGAGCTGGTTAATATCTTGCTGAGGCACCGCATGGTGATCTCGCTTCTTGCCTACATAAATTAAGTCGGCGTCACGGCGACACATTTCGAGCACTTCAGCTGACACCAAGCGATCGTAAAGGACAATATCGGCCTGCTGCATGAGCCGCAATGCTTTAAACGTCAAAAGCTCTGGATCGCCTGGGCCTGCACCCACCAAGTAAACCTCACCCACTTGACTGTCAGGGTTCCCCGCTTCAATTTGTGCCAACAAGAGTGCTTCGGCCTCAGCATCCTGCCCTGCAAACACACGCTCAGCCACTTGACCATTCAACACTTTTTCCCAAAAAACACGGCGCTCATTGACGGAGTTAAAACGTGCTTTGACCTTGTCACGCAAACGCCCAACCAACTGACCTAAACGACTAAAGCTCACCGGAATTTGACTTTCTAGTTTTGAGCGCAATAAGCGCGCCAATACTGGAGACTGCCCCCCTGAGCTAATCCCGATAACAATCGGCGAACGATCGACAATCGCTGGAAAAATAAATGTACAGAGTGGTGGATTATCAACAACATTAACGGGCACATTCGCCGCCACCGCATCGTGATATACCTGCTCATTCAACTGCTCGTCATCGGTTGCCGCGAGCACCAGGGTTCTGCCAAGAATCAAACCCGACGCATACTCACCAATAATGATTTGCCCGTGCGATTCCTCTAGCAAGGCTTGCAATTCAGGATGGACATCTAAAGATACCACCGTAATTTGAGCACCAGCTCTTACCAGCAATCGCGCTTTACGCAACGCAACATCTCCCCCTCCGACAAGCAAAACTTGACGACCCTTGAGATCAAAGAAAAGAGGTAGATATTCCATGGTTAAGATCCTAGATCGAGGTTATCAGCTCACGAATACGAGCTGATAACAAATTTTATCTGGGTTTTAGAGGTATTAATGAGGAGGCGGCTGCATGCAACCCGCACTCTCTGTTTTCTGGATTTTCCCACCACCAACGCCCCGCACGCAAGTCCTCACCTACCGAGATTGCGCGGGTACAGGGTGCACAACCGATACTTGGGTAATGACGATCATGCAATTCATTGTAGGGAACCTCAAAGAAACGCAAGTACGCCCATACCTCGGACTCTTTCCAATCAGCTAACGGATTAAGCTTTTGAAGCCCATTCCCAGCATCCCACTCCGAAAACTCCACTGCATCACGGGTAACCGACTGTTCCCGACGCAAACCGGTAATCCACGCCTTACGTCCTTTAAGCGCCCGCGCTAGTGGCTCAAGCTTACGCACAGCGCAGCATTGTTTACGGAGTGCTTGCGACTCGTAAAAACCATTAATTCCAGACTCACGAACATAGGCTTCTACTGAGGCGGCATCAGGATAAAAAACATCGACTTTTGACGCAACGTAACGCTTGGTCATCGTCGCCAACAAGGTTAAGGTCTCTTCTGGAAGACGCCCTGTGTCTAGCACAAACTGAGGTATCGATAATGCATGGCGATCAATGAGGTCGGCCAGCAACATATCTTCAGCACCTAAACTATTGGCCAGCACAAGACTGCCGTCGTAAAGCGAGCTTGCTTCTTGAAGACGGGCGACAACCGAATCGACTTTACTTTGTAACTCTGGCGTTAAGCTATCAGTCACACTTCACCCCATCTCATTGATGATAAATCGGGCGCGGGTCATCCGCACACCCCTGATAATGAACGCTGATTTCAGAGAAGGCATGCAAAGCCTCATCGGAGTAGATCTCATCTGCTATCAAGAAAGCATTAAACCCACAACGCTCAAGGTACCCCAAACGGTCTCGCCCAACATCACCGACCGCACGCAACTCACCCGTATAACCCACTCGACGCAGTTGACGCGCTAAACTAAATCCACGTCCATCACGAAACACAGGAAATTCAATGGCAATTAAAGAAAGCTTGGAAAGCCAAGGTACAATCTGCCCAACCTCGACATCCCCAGTCACCTGTACACCCAACTGCTTTGGACTCAAAGCATCAGCCGCTTCAATGTATTCAAATGGAACCAATAGAAGCTCATGACCCGATGCTTGTTCAACAAAATCAGCTCCGTCCTCAGGACTCACCAACACCCAAGAATCTTGAACCCTTTCCCGATTAATGATCAGCGGCATAGACTTTCTCCTTAAAAGGGGTTAAACCAACACGGCGAACGGTGTCTAAAAAGCGCTCTTCTTCAGTACGCTGTTCAATATACGTCTCTAGTATCTTGCGCAAGACGGAGGGCACTTCATCTGCAGCAACCGATTTACCCAGTACTTTACCCAAGGATGCATCCTCACGGCCAGAACCACCCAGTGTAATTTGGTACCAGTCCTCACCTTTTTTGTCGACACCTAAAATACCGATATGTCCAACATGATGATGACCACAGGCATTAATGCAGCCTGACATATTTAACTGGATATCACCGAGATCATACAAATAATCTAAATTTTCAAATTCAGCATTGATGGCATCAGAGATGTTTAATGTTTTAGCATTGGCCAAAGAGCAGAAATCAAAACCTGGACACACAATCATATCCGTTAGGGTATTAATGTTTGCTCTGGCAAGATTATGCTCAGACAAAACCTTCCATACAGCATACAGATCCGTTTGGCGAACTTCGGCTAACACTAAGTTTTGATCATGCGTTGAGCGGATTTCTGAAAAGCTGTAACGATCCGCCAAATCAGCAACGACATCCATTTGTAAATCGGTGATATCGCCTGGCGGGCCAAGCAAAGGCTTGAGTGACACCACAACACAGCGATAGCCAGCAACCTTGTGTGCCCGAGTATTACGTTCAAACCAAACTCGGAAATCTGCATCGGCCTCTAATTGTTGATCTAAGCTAACATCGTCTTTTGCACTTAGTTCATACGCATGAGGCGTAAAGAAACCTTTAACGCGTGCAATTTCCTCAGCCGTTAACTTTAATTCGGTATCGCGAGTGTATTGCCATTCAGCTTCAACAAGATCTCTGAAGGTATCAATACCTAATGCTTCAACTAAAATTTTGATGCGTGCTTTATATTTGTTATCACGACGACCTTTAAGGTTGTACACACGTAAGATCGCATCGAGATAGGATAACAAATCTTCTTTTGGCAAGAACTCGCGTATCACTTTTCCTATAACAGGCGTGCGACCGAGCCCCCCGCCCACTAAGACTTCAAAACCGACTTCACCCTCAGCGTTCTGCACCAAATGCAGTCCAATGTCATGCACCTGACTCGCTGCCCTGTCTTCTTTTGAACCAGTGACCGCAATCTTAAATTTACGAGGCAGGTAAGCAAACTCGGGATGCAAGGTTGACCATTGACGAATAATCTCACACCAAGGTCTTGGATCTTCAAGCTCATTTTCGGCAACGCCCGCAAAATGGTCAGTCGTGGTATTGCGTATGCAATTACCCGATGTTTGAATGGCATGCATCTGCACAGTAGCCAACTCTGCTAGGATATCGGGCACTTCTTCAAGCTTGGGCCAATTAAACTGAATATTGGTGCGTGTCGTAAAATGACCGTAACCTTTATCGTACTTACGAGCAATATGCGCCAGCATACGCATTTGCTCAGCCGACATTAATCCGTAAGGAATCGCCACTCGCAACATCGGCGCTTGGCGCTGTATATAAAGACCATTCATTAAACGCAAAGCTAAAAACTCATCAGCCGATAACTCGCCCGCCAAGTAGCGGCGCGTCTGATCCCTGAACTGTTCTACGCGTTCATGAACGATCTGTTGATCGACCTGATTATACTGATACATGATTACACATTTCCTCTGACACCCGTATTCATTGACAGGCTTTCAAATGAGCAGACAGTTGCGCAGTGTACTCTGAAAGCAATATAACTTTAAATAATAATTATGAATTTTATTAGATCATTTAGTAGTTAGCAGCCAACTCTTATAAAACAGCAGGCCTTATAAAACAGCAGGTCTTATAAAACAGTAGCTAGTATAAAATAGTAGCTAATGGCTAGCGACCAACTCTCGAGCAGTTCAACAGCCCACTCTCTCGCCAACCACCCTCACCGACCAAAACCCTTTGCGATCATACAGCGATGAACAAGGCTTGACATACAAACAACGCGCATATCAAAGCACTTGATATTACTTAAAGATATATAAAAATATCTATTTATTCTTTTTTATTTTATCCAACTTACACCATAATCGCACACTTCTAATACCCGTTTTTTAACCAAGGGAAGAGTCTTGCTATGCCAGCATTACCTGAATACCGACTAACTCACCTCAAACAACTTGAGGCTGAGAGCATTCACATCATCCGAGAAGTGGCCGCTGAGTTTGACAACCCTGTCATGCTTTATTCCATCGGTAAAGATTCTTCTGTCATGCTTCATTTAGCACGCAAAGCATTTTACCCCGGCAACCCACCTTTTCCATTACTGCACGTCGACACAACGTGGAAATTTCGTGAGATGATTCAATTTCGCGACAAAATGGCAAAAGAAGCCGGTATGGACTTAATTGTTCACATCAACCCTGAAGGTGTTGAGATGGGTATCAGCCCATTTGTGCATGGCTCTAAAAAGCACACCGACATTATGAAAACTCAAAGCCTTAAACAAGCACTAAATCAGTACAAGTTTGATGCAGCCTTTGGCGGAGCGCGTCGTGATGAAGAAAAATCACGTGCAAAAGAGAGAATCTTCTCATTTCGCGACAAAAACCACCGTTGGGACCCCAAAAACCAACGTCCCGAACTTTGGAATATTTTTAATACCCGCGTTGATAAAGGTGAGAGCATTCGCGTCTTCCCTCTGTCCAATTGGACCGAACTCGATATCTGGCAATACATTTACTTAGAAAAAATTGACATCGTTCCTTTGTACTACTCGGCGGTACGACCCGTTGTTGACCGCGATGGCATGCTGATAATGGTTGACGATGACCGTATGCCACTTAATCCAAATGAAACGCCCATGATGAAATCCGTGCGCTTCCGAACACTCGGTTGCTACCCACTGACCGGTGCCGTTGAGTCAGAAGCCGACTCACTGGAGGAAATCATTCAAGAAATGCTTCTAGCGACAACGTCCGAGCGTCAAGGCAGAGCAATTGACCATGATGGCGCTGGGTCAATGGAGCAAAAGAAAATGGAAGGCTACTTCTAAGAGGATTATGAAATGAGTCATCAAAGCGATTTAATTGCCACCGATATCAAGCACTACCTTCATCAGCATGAAAACAAAGAACTGCTCAGACTGCTCACTTGCGGAAGTGTGGACGATGGCAAGTCAACCCTAATAGGACGCTTGCTTCACGACTCCAAAATGATCTACGAAGATCAACTGGCGGCCATTACGCACGACAGCAAAAAAGTAGGCACCACGGGCGAAGCCATCGACTTAGCCCTACTGGTCGACGGTTTGCAAGCAGAGCGAGAGCAAGGCATCACCATTGACGTTGCTTACCGTTACTTCTCCACGTCTAAGCGTAAGTTCATTATTGCGGACACACCTGGCCACGAGCAATACACGCGTAACATGGCAACTGGCGCATCCACTTGCGACCTCGCCATTATTTTGATTGATGCGCGCCACGGTGTTCAAGTGCAAACGCGCCGTCATAGTTTTATCGTTTCGTTGCTGGGTATTCGTCACACCATTGTTGCCATTAACAAAATGGACTTAGTGGATTACAGTGAAGAACGTTTCAACGAAATCAAAGCGGATTATTTAGCTTTTGCCAAAGATCTAAACCTGCCGGATATCCACTTCGCCCCCATATCTGCGTTAAACGGCGATAACGTGGTCAACCCGTCAGAGCACATGCCTTGGTATACAGGTGAGCCATTGATGGCGCAACTGGAGTCCATTGAGATCGCACAGGATCAAAACTTTGCTGAGTTGCGTTTTCCTGTCCAGTATGTCAACCGCCCAAATCTGAACTTCCGTGGCTACTGCGGAACCCTAACCTCAGGCGTGGTGCGTGTCGGTGATGAACTCGCTGTTTTACCCTCTGGCAAAACCAGCCGAGTCAAATCCATAGTGACTTGGGATGGCGAGTTATCAGAGGCCTTTGCACCCATGGCTGTGACCCTGACTCTAGAAGATGAGATCGATATCTCCAGAGGCGACTTATTAGTCCTCGCAGACAACGCCCCTAAGGCGCGTCAAGCGTTTAGTGCACACCTGGTCTGGATGGATGAAACACCTCTTAATACGCTGAAAGACTATGAGGTCAAACTGGCAACTCGTCGCCAAACGGGCAAAGTGACTCGCATACATCATAAAATCGATGTAAACACCATGGTTCACTCCCCTGCAGCAGGGCTTGAGCTCAATGAGATTGCCAAGGTTGAAGTTCAGCTTGAACAAAGCACAGTAGCTGACGATTATCGTCAGCACAAAGGAACAGGCTCTTTTATTCTAGTCGACAGATTGACTCATCGCACTGTTGCGGCAGGTATGATTCTCTCTTCAGACAACGAAAGCCCTGAGTTTAACCTCACGCACACGCGCACACTCACGCCTGAGTTGTGGACCCAGCGTTTAGGACAATCAGCTCAGCTGATTCAGCTGAACAGCCAAAGTAAAGAGGCCGCTCAGAGTGTACTCTTCACATTGGAAAAAGCGCTTTTTGAGCGCGGGCACTTTGTGTATCTACTGGACGCAGACACACACCCTGCCTCCCCAGAGGCCATAAAACTTCTGGCATCATCTCTGCTTGAAACAGGTTTCATTGTTTTAACCAACATTGACATACCACTTGATCAAGCCACCACTCTTACACTCGATTCGGACAGTCCGTTAGAAACTCAAGTAACGAACATCTTACAATTGATTGTGTGATTTAAATCCGTATCAGGGATGAGTTGGCCTCCTTGATACGGTATAATCTGCCAGCAAACGCAATAAAGCCTGCGTAAAATCAATGCATCGACTTGGTAAAACGTTACTATTGATTTGATACAAACATCACACTTTACTTCTCGACTTTCGGATTAGCTGATAACCACTATGACTGATTTTTTGCTTATCTTGATTAGCACAGTGTTAGTCAATAACTTTGTATTGGTGCAATTCTTGGGCTTATGTCCATTCATGGGTGTCTCAAATAAGCTTGAAACAGCCATGGGCATGTCACTTGCAACCACCTTCGTCCTGACCTTAGCATCTGTTTGCAGTTACCTAGTGTATCAATACCTGCTAATGCCCTTTGATCTTGTTTATTTACGCACAATTTCGTTTATCCTCGTCATCGCAGTGGTTGTGCAATTTACTGAAATGGTTGTCCACAAAACCAGCCCTTTACTCCATAAGCTACTCGGTATTTTCTTGCCTCTCATTACAACCAACTGTGCCGTTCTGGGCGTTGCGCTGCTCAACATTCAAAAGCAAAACGACTTCATTCAATCAATTGCATATGGCTTTGGAGCGGCTGTCGGCTTTTCTCTTGCCTTGGTTTTATTCTCTGCCATGCGCGAACGTATTGCGGTTGCTGATGTGCCTGTCACTTTCCGAGGTGCGGCAATCGGTATGGTCACCGCAGGTCTAATGTCCCTCGCTTTCATGGGCTTCACTGGCTTGGTCAAATTTTAAGGCAGACACACGATGAGCTCTATACTTATAGCAATAGTGGTTTTATTGGTCTTAGCCTCCGTTTTTGGCATTATTTTGGGTTTTGCAGCAGTTCGCTTCCGTGTGGAAGGCGACCCAATTGTCGAACAAATCGATGCTCTACTCCCTCAAACACAATGCGGTCAATGCGGCTACCCAGGCTGCAAGCCCTATGCACAAGCCATTGCCGATGGAGATGCAATCAACAAATGCCCACCTGGCGGCCAAAGCACCATTGATGCCTTGGCCGACTTACTGGATGTAGACGCCATTCCTCTCGATGCTGAGCATGGAGAAGAAAAGCCCAAAACAGTCGCCTACATCCGTGAAGATGAATGCATAGGTTGCACAAAGTGCATTCAAGCCTGCCCTGTCGATGCGATTTTGGGTGCTGCCAAACAAATGCACACGGTGATTGTCAGTGAATGCACAGGGTGCGATCTCTGTGTAGAACCTTGCCCTGTCGACTGCATTGATATGATTCCTTTACCCGTCACACCTGCCAACTGGAAGTGGCCAGCTCCGGTCTCAGATCCATCCCTTATTCTGACAGACAGAGGTCGCGGTCAACTTCTTCAGGGAGCAAGCCAATGAGCCGGATTTTCAGCTTTCATGGTGGCATCCATCCACCCGAAAATAAAAAACAATCGTTAGGCGCTGATATACGCTTAGCCCCTATACCGACTCAGCTCATTTTGCCCTTACAGCAACACATTGGAAAAGCCGCTCTTCCGTGTGTAACAATAGGTGAGCGCGTGCTCAAGGGCCAAAAAATCGCAGAAGCGAATGGACGAATCAGCAGTTCACTCCACGCGCCAAGCTCAGGCATCGTCACCTACATCGGCCCCCAACCCGTCCCGCACGCCTCGGGTCTGGAGTCAGACTGTATTGTCATTGATACCGATGGCTTGGACGAATGGACCGCCTTATCGCCGATTCTGGACTATCAATCCATGAATAAAATGGATTTGATTAATCACATTCGAGACTTAGGCATTGCAGGACTGGGTGGAGCCGGATTTCCAACCGATGTAAAACTGCATTTAGGTGATGATCACATCGTCAACACTCTAATCATTAATGCGGCCGAGTGCGAGCCGTATATTACCGCTGACGACGCTCTGATGAGAGAACGCAGTGATGAGGTTTTAGCAGGGATTGAAATTATTGCGCACCTTCTCAAGCCAAGCCATATCCTGATCGGCATTGAAGACAATAAGCCTCAAGCAATAAAAGCACTTGACCACGCCCTGCGCACATCAACATTAAATATCGACATCTGCGTTGTACCGACGAAATACCCATCCGGTGGCGAAAAACAACTTATTCAACTACTCACAGGAATTGAAGTTCCTTCAGGCTCAATTCCGGCCGACATAGGTATTGTCTGCCAGAATGTAGGCACCACTGCAGCAATTTACCGAGCGATTTTTAAAGGCGAACCTTTAATTTCGCGCGTGGTCACTCTCACGGGATATGCGCTCGGGCATCGTCAAAATTATGAAGCCCTGATTGGTACACCGTTTACGACACTGCTTGAGGCCGCTGAAGTCAACCGCAAGGCTCTATTTCGACTTGTAATGGGTGGCCCGATGATGGGCATTAGCGTCAATGATGAACGCATACCTGTCATCAAGACGACCAATTGCATCATTGCGGCAACTAAAGATGAAATGCCACCCGCTCAACCAGCACAACCCTGTATACGCTGTGGCATGTGTGAGCAGGTTTGCCCAGCCTCACTTCTCCCCCAACAGCTCTTCTGGTTTGCTCAGGGGCGTGAGTTCGAGAAAGCCAAACATCACAATTTATTTGACTGCATTGAATGTGGCGCCTGCGCCTATGTTTGCCCAAGCAACATTCCATTGGTTCAACATTATCGTTTTGCAAAATCTGAGATACGTACTGAAGAGTTTGAACAACAAAAAGCCTCCCATGCACGCATTCGCTTTGAAGCTAGACAAGCTCGCCTAGAACGAGAAGCAGCCGAAAAAGAGTTACGAAGAAAAGAGCGAGCAGAGGCCGCGGCAAAACAGCAAGCCGAACGTAAACTTGCCGAGGCAGCACCGAAAGAAGTGAGTACTGATGAGGAAAAAGCGACTCAACTTAAGCAGCTTAAAACAGCAGCATCCGTTGCCCGAACAAAACTGAAAAAAGCGAATGACGCCTTAAAAAATGCGCGAGAAAAAGGCTTAGAAGGAATAGATAAGTTGGAAGCAACCATTTTGCTGCTGGAACAAAAAGCCAATGAGGCACAACAAGCCTGGATAGACGCTGGCGGGGAGCAAAACTAATGGCACTGATTCATTTAAGCTCCCCCCATGTCTCCAAGGCTAACTCAACCGCTCGCGTCATGCGACTCGTATTGCTGGCAACGCTCCCAGCAGTATTGGCGCTCACGTTCTTTTTTGGTTGGGGAAGCTTAATACAGATTTTTTTAGCCTGTACGTTTGCACTCATTTTTGAAGCCTGTGCTTTATACTTACGACAACGTTCATTACGCTTTTTTCTTAGTGATGGCAGCGCATTGGTAACGGCGCTCCTGCTCGCGCTTGCCATCCCACCCATGGCACCTTGGTGGATAACAGCCGTTGGGATGTTCAGTGCAATTGTTATTGCCAAACACTTGTATGGTGGGTTGGGACAAAATCCGTTTAACCCTGCCATGGTCGCATACGCACTGCTATTAATTTCATTTCCAGTCGAAATGACACAATGGAATGCCCCTTTTGTGCTAATAGGTGATTCTTGGCAAGCGCTACCTAGCCTCTCACAAACACTTGCCATTATCTTTAACTCGTCTCAGGCACTAGCACTGGATGCGTATACTGGCGCAACTCCTTTAGAAGTGTTAAAGCATAAAGGCAGCCTCACGACCGAAGAAATTTGGCGCTCCTCAGATGTTCTCAACCAGGGTGTGTTTGCATGGTACGGCGTCAGCGCTGCGTGGTTGATGGGTGGAATTTTTCTTATTTATCGAAAAATTATGACGTGGCACGCCCCCTTGTCCATGCTCGTAACGTTATTTATCCTAGCCAGCCTGTTTTACGGTGGCGATCCCTCAAACTTTGCAGATCCCTTTGTGCACCTTGGTGTAGGCGCAACGATGATGGGAGCCTTTTTTATCGCCACAGATCCGGTCTCAGGTGCAACCAGCAATAAAGGTAAAGTCGTCTTTGGCATTGGCCTCGGTATTTTAATTTATGTCATTCGAACTTGGGGCAACTACCCTGATGCAGTGGCATTTGCTGTATTATTAATGAATCTATCCGCGCCTTTTATCGATCAATACACTCAGCCACGTAGCTATGGTCATAAACACTCTTCACCCACTCGCGGAGGTCATCGCTAATGGATTTACGCCATAGCATTCGCAAAAGCGTTCTGGGCATCTCAATTTTTGCAGCGGTAACGGCTGGACTGATTGCAACCACACACGTGTTAACGCGGGATAGAATCGAGACCAATCACCAAGAGCACCAAGCACGCGCTTTGTACGAAATCATTCCACGGCATGTTGATGAAAATTTACATTTAAATACGTGGGAAATGAACTTACCTGAGTTAGGTGCCTCCAATCCTGTTATCGTTTTTAGAGCCATTGAGGATCAAGAGGTTAAGGCCGTGATTATTCCAGTCATTGCTCAGGATGGCTACAGTGGTGATATCGAAATGCTGGTCGGCATCTGGCAAGATGGTCGCACAGCAGGTGTTCGTGTTTTGTCACACAAAGAAACACCCGGACTTGGAGATAAAATCGAACTGGCAAAATCGAACTGGATTCTTGATTTTGACGATGCGCAGTACCAAGTTCAGGAAGCCTATCGCTGGAATGTTCGAAAAGATGGCGGTGATTTCGATCAATTTACCGGAGCCACCATCACACCAAGAGCCGTTGTTCGTATGGTTTCGCGCACGCTACAAACCTTCGAACAACGACGTATCGATTTTTTATCCTTGCCTACTCAAGACACCCAATTAAGCGAGACTCGCAATGGCAACTGACTTGAACAAAATTGTTAAAGATGGACTCTGGACAAACAACCCAGCGTTAGTGCAACTCTTAGGCCTATGCCCTTTACTTGCCGTTACAGGGACAGTCGTGAATGCAATTGGCTTAGGAATTGCAAGCATTGTCGTACTGATTGGCTCCAACTTAACGGTCTCAGCCTTTCGTAATCAGGTTCCTGAGTCTGTTCGTTTACCTATATTCGTCATGATCATCGCCGCTTTTGTAACGGCAATCGAGCTGCTGATGCAAGCCTTTACCTATGAGCTGTATCTGATCTTGGGAATTTTCATACCATTAATCGTCACCAACTGCGCCATCATGGGTCGAGCCGATGCCTTCGCCTCAAAAAATACCATCCTTGACTCTACAGTTGATGGATTAATGATGGGGGTCGGCTTCACACTTGTACTAATTTTACTGGGGGCCATGCGTGAAGCCATTGCTTTTGGTACACTCTTTAGCAACATGCATCTCATCTTCGGTGACATAGCACGAAACTGGCAAATAACTCTAATTGAAGAGTATCGCGGCTTCCTCTTTGCAGCCTTGCCGCCAGGTGCATTTGTCGGGCTTGGCTTACTAATCGCTTTGAAGAATAAAATTGATTTGCATATAAAAAATCGCGCAATTACGGCGCAAAGTCTCGAAACTACTTCAGCCGGTTCTAAGCGAGTGCGAATAACAGGCTGATCTTGGAGGGTGTTTTGTATATCAATATCTGGCTACGTCGTTGCTTTTTATTCTTCGCACTGATACTGGCTACTTTTTCATCCGTAAACGCTGAAACGCAAGAAAGCCAATCGTATGAAGCCTTAGCGGCTTTACTTGAAAACGATGCGCTTAGGGCGCAGCTTATTCAAGACTTACGCACACTGGCCTCACCGCACGAAGACGCGGCGGCCATCGATACATCAAGTGACAACGTTTCGCTAGCACGCCAAATAGCCAATCAAACACAATTTATTGCCGAAGAGCTGATCAGCCAAATTATATCAGGCGTAGGCGCCCTCAATAGCTTAACGGATGAAGGCTCATCGGTTGATTGGAGTACGATCACACTAAGCGTCTTGAATCTAGGCTATGTTATTTTAGCAACCCTGTTAACCTTTTTTATTCTTCGTCGCCTTCTAACCCCTCTCTTTAGAATGGCCGATGGCTGGACAACGCAAAGCCATGCTTTTGCCCCTCTATTAATGCGTTTGTTTGCAGTCATTTTTGCCGCAATCGCGGATCTATTTGCAGTTGGCGTGGCTTGGGTTGCGGGTTACGGAGTAGCGCTTTTACTTGTTGGTGAACTCGGGGGCATGGACTCAACCCAGTCATTATTTTTAAATGCGTTTCTTTTAATTGAAGCCTTTAAAGCCATTGTTAGGATGGTGTTTTCATCAAGATTTGATGGTTTACGCCTTTTACCTATGTGCGCTGAAACCTCTGCTTACTGGAACACTTGGATCGCCCGTTTAAGCGGATTTATCGGCTATGGTATGCTTCTGCTGGTTCCGGTTATCAACTTTCACTTAACTCCTGTTTTAGGGCGCTTCGTCAGCTTGCTGATTATGCTAGTAGCCTTCTCTTATGCCTTTGTCATCATCATGCAAAATAAAGCACGTGTATCAACGCAGATTAGAGCTCGCGCAGAAGAAGCCGACTTCGCATTTACAACCGTATTACTCAATATGCTGGCACGCAGTTGGCATGTGATTTCAATTGCGTATTTCGCAGGTCTCTTGCTGGTAACGGTTATCCGACCAGACGATGCACTTCCTATTATGTTACAAGCCAGCTTGCAAACATTGATTGCCGTCGGTGCTGGATTATTTATATCCGCATTGTTAACCCAAATTATTTCCAGACAAATTCGGATTCCCGAAGAAACAAAATTACGATTTCCGGCACTTGAGGCACGTTTAAATGGTTTTATACCGACATCGCTGAAAATCATTCGCTTAGTCATTATGCTGATTGTAATGGCCTTGGTTTTAGATGCTTGGGGGTTGTTCAACCTGAACCTGTGGCTAGCCTCAACAGGCGGTACGCGTTTTGTTAGCATGCTGCTCAGCGTTGCGTTAATTCTAATTGTTTCTAAATTACTTTGGATTGCGTTTGCCAGCTGGGTTGAACATCGATTAAACCCTAACACAGGCTCAGGCGAACCCAGTGCGCGAGAAAAAACACTGCTTACGCTCTTTCGCAACGCCGTCATGATCAGCTTAACGGTTCTAACCGCTATGATAACCCTAGCCGAACTCGGCATTAATATTGGGCCATTAATAGCAGGTGCTGGTGTCATTGGTTTAGCCATAGGCTTTGGCGCCCAAACCCTAGTTAAGGATGTCATCACTGGCGTCTTTATCCAGTTAGAAAACGCCATTAATACGGGCGATGTTGTTACTGCAGATGGGATCACAGGCACCGCCGAAAACCTGACCATTCGCTCACTCGGTTTACGAGACCGTTTTGGTACATATCACCTCATCCCCTTTTCATCCATCACGAGCGTATCGAACTACATGAGAGGTTTTGGCTACCACGTGGGCGAATATGGCGTTGCCTATCGTGAAGATACTGACGAAGTCGTTGTCCGCTTACGAGAAGCCTTTGATGAGCTAATGACCGATCCCGAGATGCAAGCCGTTATCATGGGTGAGCTTGAAGTGCAGGGTATTACCGAGTTTGGTGATAATGCGGTTAACATACGAGTTCGAATCAAAACATTACCAGGTTCACAATGGGGCGTTGGCCGGGCCTATAATCGTCTAGTTAAGCGACATTTTGATGCTGCAGGCGTGGAAATCCCCTTCCCGCACCTCACTGTTTATTTTGGCCAAAACAAAGATGGATCAGCACCGCCAGCACCTATTAATATTGTGAAAATGCCTTCAACACAGCAGCGCTCCCTGAACAGCGATATTGATGCTGACAGAGCACGCACCAATACAGACGCTCGTGGTGATTATGAAGAACCGGATAACTAGCTGATTTTGAATGTGGGTAATCAAATTGCATGACGCTTAAATTTTGGTTACTCTCATTATCTAGAAGAATAAAATATCTTAATCGGAGCTTTTTACGTGGCACAATCAATACCCGTTGTCATTTGCGATGATTCTCGCTTAGCTAGAAAGCAAATGGCTCGTGCCCTTTCTCATTGGAACGTTGAGATTACTCAAGCTGAACATGGACTTCAGGCACTCGAAGCCATTCGTGCAGGTAAAGGGCATATTATGTTCCTCGATCTCAACATGCCGATTATGGATGGCTATCAGGTTCTTGAGCGTGTCCGTCGTGATGATCTACCCTGCTTGGTTATCGTTGTATCAGGTGACATCCAAGAGGATGCACAAATTCGCGTCATGTCACTTGGGGCAATCGGTTTTATCAATAAGCCCATCAACGAACACATCCTTTGCGAGTCGTTAAAAGCTTACGGACTGCTGGATGAACTCCAAGCCCGAACCTCCACCTCAACTCAATTTTCTGCATCCGCCGAAGATATCCCTAAGGATATGTTTGACCTTGCACGTGAAACAGCAAACGTTGCCATGGGTCGAGCGGCAGGCTTATTAGCAAAGCTTTTAAATGTATTTGTGCACTTGCCTGTACCTAAAGTTCAATTAATAAGCATTGCTGAAGTTGATATGGCACTGCAAGCCAGCAGTGGCTATGACCCAATCACCACAGTATGCCAAGGTTTTATCGGCAAAAGCATAGCAGGCGAAGCCCTGCTCATGTTTAAAGAGTCCAATATTTCACAAATTGCTCAATTGCTCAAATATGATGGTGACATTAATGAAGCAGCAGAGCGTGAACTTATCATGGATATCAGTAATGTGCTTGTCGGCGCCTTTATCCGCAACTTTGGTCAATTAATAAATGTTGAGTTCAGCCAAGGAACACCTCAGATACTAGGGTTGCATTGCCACGCCCCTAATCTTCAACAAAATCCAGCCGAGTGGAAAAATACGCTGTCTATCGAAATTGAGTATACGATTGAAAACACCAATATTAGTTGTGATCTTTTGGTATTATTCACTGAGGACTCGCTGTCATCACTCTCTGAACGCATGGAGCAACTTACATGATCCACAGCCTACCGACCTTCAATCAAGACAATTCTTTGGAGTGGCAGTTAAATCTGATTCAGCACCTTGATGTTGGCATAGTTGTTTTAGATAAAGCATTCACTGTCAGGCTTTGGAACACATTTATGGTGAACCATTCGGGGATTAGCGCAGAACATATGCTAAATGCGCATTTATTCTCCAAGTTTACTGACCTGCCTGAGGACTGGCTGCGCCGAAAAATTCAGACAGTCATCATGCTAGACAACAGTGCATTCACAACTTGGGAAGAAAGGCCATGGCTGTTTAAGTTCAAGAGTTATCGGCCCATTACGGGCAGTGCTCGACATATGTACCAGAATGCAACACTGCTTCCGCTCAAAAATGCTCAGGGAGAAGTCGATCACGTTGCAATCATCATCTACGACGTAACCGATGCCGCTACAAACCGCTTAAGTTTACTCAATGCCAATCAAGAGCTGTCCCGCTTAAGCATCACAGACCAGCTGACAGGGCTTAGCAATCGCGGCTATCTTGAAAGCTGCATTAAAAGTGAATTTGAACGTTTTTGTCGAACACAACAAAAAAGCTCGCTTGTCATGCTGGATATTGATTACTTTAAGAAAGTGAATGACACGCATGGCCACCTTGTTGGCGACGAAGTCATTCGGAAAATATCTAAATGCATTACCATGTTTACTCGCACAACAGATCTTGCTGGACGCTATGGTGGAGAAGAGTTTGCTATTCTGCTGATCAATACACCTATAGGTAACGCAAAGATTTTCGCCGAGCGACTCAGAGAAGCTATCGAAAACACAGTTATCCAAGTCGACAACCTTGATCTCTATGTCACGGTTAGCCTTGGTATTTCTGTATCTGACAAGGGCTACACAGACTACAATCAATGGCTTAACGATGCAGATCAAGCGCTCTACCGATCCAAAGAACGCGGGCGCAATCAAGTCACCCTTGCCGATTACGATTAAATGAACGCTAGCAAACGCCACCAGATTTTTTCTCGCCTTCGCGAGCAAAACCCGCATCCAACGACAGAGCTGGAATACTCAACACCCTTTGAATTGCTAATTGCAGTTATTTTATCTGCGCAAGCGACCGACGTCGGCGTCAATAAAGCAACCCGCAAATTATTTCCTGTTGCCAATACGCCAGAGTCCATTTTGGCCCTTGGGCTTGAAAAGCTAAAAAGCTATATTCGCACCATTGGCTTATACAACAGCAAAGCAGAAAACATTCTTAAAACATGCCAACAGCTGATTGAACACCATAACAGCTCCGTACCCTCCACCCGTGAAGCATTAGAAGCACTTCCCGGTGTTGGACGCAAAACCGCGAATGTTGTGTTAAATACTGCGTTTGGGCAACCCACTATGGCGGTCGATACGCATATTTTTCGCGTATCCAATCGCACTCGCATAGCTCCGGGCAAAAATGTTCTTGAGGTTGAAAATAAACTTGTACGATTCATACCAACAGAATTTTTATTAGATGCCCATCACTGGCTCATCCTCCACGGACGCTATGTATGTGTAGCACGCAAACCCAAATGTGGTGCTTGTATTATTGAAGATTTATGTGAATATAAAGACAAAACAGAAGAAGCCTAGTCTAACGGCCTAGGCTTCATGACTTACCCACACAATCTGTGGATAAAGCTGTGAATTTATATTGGATGAATCACTGGAAGCCACGTGCTTCTAAGCGTGCAGCGAATTGATAAAAAAACATGCAGCGAAAACATTTTTAAAAATCAAGAATATACTTCTTGACAGTCATTTGCAAACCCAAAAACAAAAAAGGATTTACAGCCCCAACAACGGCTGGGGACTTGTGCATAGATATCAAGAATCTGGAATTTCAATCTCTATGTGAGTGCGCGGACGAGAACAACAGGCAAGCACCTCACCCTCAGCCACATCAACTAACGCATCTTGAACTTGCTCAACCTCTCCATCCAACAAACGCACCCTGCAACAACCACAGTAGCCACCGCGACAATTGTAAGGTGCAGGAATAGACTGAGCCTCTAACGCATCGAGTAAGGAATACTCATACTGATAATAAAAAGTATGATAATTATTCACTTTTATACGTGGAATCCCAGACATTCTATCTCCTAAAGATCGAATCCATCAAAGTCTTCAGTTTCGACATCATTATCAATCTGCCCAACCAAATATGAACTGATTTCAGACTCTTGAGGCGCTACTTGGACATTGTCACTCACCAACCATGCATTCATCCATGGTAATGGGTTTTGTCTGGCAGGAAAAATTTCATCGAGATTCAACGCTTTCATCCGAACATTTGTAATGTACTCGACATAATCGCCCAGAATTCTAGCATTCAAACCAATCATAGAACCTTGGCTGAACAAATAGACGGCCCAGTCTTTTTCCTGCTGCGCAGCTTCCTTAAAGATCTCATACACCTCAGGCTTGCACTCTTGTGCTATTGCCTTGAAATCAGGATCATCACGTCCAGACGCTAAGATATTCAACATTTGCTGAGTACCGGTCAGATGAAGCGCTTCATCTCGAGCAATCAAACGAATAATTTTTGCATTGCCTTCCATAATAGCCCGTTCAGCAAATGCGAAAGAACACGCAAAGCTGACATAAAACCGTATCGCTTCTAATACATTGACTGACACCAACGTCAGATAAAGCTTTCGCTTTAAATTGTACATGGACGCATCCAGCTCTCTGTCACCGATCAACTTTTTACCAGGACCATACAAACTGTACACAGTGACTAACTCAATGAACTCATCATACAAACGCGTAACAGACTCTGCACGTTTGACAATTTCTGGGTTTGTCACAATCTGATCAAACACAACCGAAGGCTCAGTGATGATGTTGCGGATGATATGGGTGTAAGAGCGACTGTGTATCGTTTCACTAAACGCCCAAGTTTCAAACCAAGTTTCCAGCTCAGGCAAAGAAACTACGGGTAAAAATGCGATATTGGGAGAACGACCTTGAACAGAGTCCAATAGCGTCTGATATTTTAAATTGCTTAAAAAGATATGACGCTCATGATCTGGCATATCATTAAAGTCTTTGCGGTCTTTTGTAAGATCAATCTCTTCTGGACGCCAAAAGAACGAAAGTTGCTTTTCAATCAACTTTTCAAATATTGAATACTTTTGCTTGTCGTAACGAGCAACATTGACACTCCGCCCGAAAAACATCGGTTCCATCGTCGCATCATGGTCGCTAGGATTAAAAGTAGAATAAGACATAAAGTGAATAACCTTGAAAAAGTGGTCACCAATAAAGTACAAAACTGCGGAGTCGTTAGACACCACAGTTACGGAAATAGCTGAGCTTTAGAGCCTGGCTAAGCGTTTGAGTTTAAAGCTTGCAAGCACCGCCTTCACACCCAGCATCATCCTGCTGATCAGAGGCACCATCTCGAGTATTATGATAATAGAGTGTTTTTAAACCATACTTATACGCCGTCAACAAATCCTTAAGCAATTGCTTCATTGGAACTTTGTCGCCCGGAAAACGGGTCGGGTCATAGTTGGTATTGGCTGAAATTGCCTGATCCACAAACTTTTGCATAATACCCACGAGTTGCAAGTAGCCTTCGTTATTTGGAATATTCCACAACAACTCATATTGAGACTTCAGCTCAACAAACTCCGGCACAACTTGCTTCATGATGCCATCTTTACTCGACTTAACGGATACAAATCCTCTTGGAGGCTCAATTCCATTTGTTGAGTTCGTAATTTGCGATGAGGTCTCGCAAGGCATCAATGCGGTCAACGTCGAGTTGCGTAAGCCAAACTCACGTATATCTTCACGCAGTGTTTCCCAGAAATAATGCAGCGGCTCTTCGCAATAACTGTCAACATCGCGCTTATACGTATCTATCGGCAAAAGGCCTTTTGCATAGGTTGTCTCGTTAAATTTCGGACAGGGCCCTTTTTCTTTTGCCAACTGATTTGACGCTTTTAATAAGTGATATTGAATGGCCTCAAACGTACGATGTACCAAACCGTTAGCAGAACCATCCGAATAGCGAACACCATTTTTAGCAAGGTAGTAGGCAAAATTCGTAACTCCTACTCCTAGGGTTCTGCGGTTCATCGTGGCGTTTCTAGCGGCCAAAATGGGGTAATCCTGATAATCAAGAAGATTATCCAGTGCCCGCACGATCAAATCGGATAAATTCTCAAGCTCATTCAAGTTTTCAAGTGCACCTAGGTTAAACGCGGACAAGGTACACAGTGCTATCTCACCATTAGGATCATTAATGTCATTCAATGGTTTAGTCGGCAATGCAATCTCAAGGCATAAATTCGACTGACGCACTGGAGCAACCGCAGGGTCGAACGGACTGTGAGTATTGCAATGGTCTACGTTCTGTATATAGATACGCCCTGTCGATGCACGCTCAGCGGCTAATATCCCAAACAGTTCCACAGCCTTTATCGACTGCTTACGAATGGACGGATCCTGCTCATACTTAACGTACAGGCGCTCAAACTCATCTTGATCCGCAAAGAAAGCATCGTATAAACCTGGCACTTCATGCGGACTAAAAAGAGTAATAAACTCCCCTTTAATCAAACGCTGGTACATCAGCTTATTGATCTGTACACCGTAATCTAAGTGACGAACACGGTTCTCTTCAACACCTCTGTTATTCTTAAGAACTAACAAAGACTCGACTTCTAAGTGCCATAAAGGGTAAAACAGCGTTGCTGCTCCCCCTCTAACCCCGCCTTGCGAACAGGATTTAACCGCTGTCTGAAAGTGCTTATAGAAGGGTATGCAACCCGTATGGAAGGCCTCACCTTCACGAATAGGACTGCCTATCGCACGAATTCTACCCGCATTAATACCAATACCAGCACGTTGTGATACATACTTAACAATCGCCGACGCCGTCGCATTTATTGAATCAAGGCTGTCGTCCGCCTCAATCAAGACACATGAGCTGAATTGACGCGTAGGTGTACGAACCCCCGCCATAATCGGTGTTGGCAGTGATAATTTAAATAAAGACGTCGCATCATAAAAACGCTTAACGTAGTCTAAACGTGTCTCTTTAGGATAGGAGGCAAACAAACACGCAGACACGAGCATATACAATATCTGTGGGCTCTCGTAAATTTGTCCCGTCACACGATTCTGAACAAGATACTTACCTTCAAGCTGCTTAACCGCAGCATAACTGAAGTTCATATCACGACCATGGTCTAAATAGTCGTTTAACTCATCGAACTCAGCCTGAGAATAGTCTTCTAATAAATGAGTATCATAACGATTCAGTTCAACCATTGAGCGCACATGAGTGTAAAGATCCGGTGCATCAAATGAACCAAATGCACGCTTCCTCAAATGAAAGATTGCCAAACGCGCAGCCAGGTACTGATAGTCAGGCGCTTCTTCAGAGATCAAATCGGCTGCCGACTTGATTAAGGTTTCGTGAATATCAGAGGTTTTTATGCCCTCATAGAACTGAATATGAGCACTTAACTCAACTTGAGAGACAGATACATTTTGTAGACCTTCAGCGGCCCAGATGATCACACGGTGTATTTTTTCAAGATCTATAGGTTCCTGCCGCCCGTTTCGCTTAGTCACCATCAGATTTTTTTGCATCGTCGTACTCTTCCGTTTTTGATCATTACTGTAGACCACCAGACGCGAACAACACCTGGTCATTTTTTAAACTAAAAACACTATATATTGTGTGCTTGGACAAACACGACACCAAATATAGTTGTTTTGAAGATTTTTTCAACTCTTGATTTAGCAGCAATTAGGGTGTAGAGACGGGGTAAAAAAGAACGGAAAACCAGCGTTTATGCGGCTTTGAAGAACGCGTCGATAGCCAGAATTCTTAGGTGATTTTTTTTCATCATAAACTGAGCATAGCTGCACGCTACAAAACGCGAGGATTGAATAGCAACAACACCACAAGGAGCAAAAACAGATATTTCGCACTAAAATAAAACAAAAAATAACCAATAGCGCACTCTATTGGAACAAGTCAAAAACGATAAAAAACACCACAAACAAATAATAAATATAGAAAAATCCTGTTTATGCGCACCTTTTCATCAAAATCATACCAATAGACATTTACCAAATTAGTGCACAAACGATATCATTAGTACTAATTTAGTGCATCAACTCTTTAGGATTTTCTTACCATGCCTTACGTACACGACACTCTCCAGCGCCTACAAAGAAGCAGCCCAGCTCAAACAGAGTTCTATCAAGCCGCTGAAGAAGTCTTAGACTCAATTCGCCCACTTCTCGATAAAGATAAGCACTATCGAGAAGAAGGCATCATCGAGCGCATTGTTGAGCCTGAGCGCCAAATCATGTTTAGAGTCGTATGGCATGATGATGCCGGACGCGTTCAAGTTAATAAAGGCTACCGCATTCAATTTAATTCAGCTCTTGGTCCTTATAAAGGCGGTCTTCGTTTTCACCCAAGTGTTAACGCTGGCATCATCAAGTTTTTAGGTTTCGAACAAATTTTCAAAAATGCACTGACAGGCCTCCCTATTGGGGGTGGTAAAGGTGGATCCGACTTCAACCCTAAAGGCCGCTCGGACAATGAAATCATGCGATTCTGCCAAGCCTTCATGACGGAACTCTATCGCCATATTGGCGCAACGGTCGATGTCCCTGCAGGCGACATAGGTGTGGGTGCGCGTGAGATAGGTTACCTGTACGGACAATACAAACGTCTGACAGGCAGCTACGAAGGTGTTCTGACTGGCAAAGGTTTAAAATGGGGTGGCTCATTGGCACGCAAAGAAGCCACAGGCTATGGGGCTGTGTATTTCGCGCAAAACATGCTGTCTGATAAAGGTGATCACTTAAAGGACAAAGTCTGCCTAGTGTCAGGCGCGGGCAATGTTGCCATTTACACCATTGAAAAACTTTATGAATTGGGCGCTCTTCCTGTTACATGCTCAGATTCGCAAGGCACAATCTATGATAAAAATGGAATTGACCTTGCTGCATTAAAAGAGCTCAAAGAACAACGCCGCGTCTCCCTAGAGCACTATCTTGAATTCCACCCTGACGCTGAATACACGCCATCCTCACATTATCCTAAAGATGGGCATGCCGTTTGGCGCTACAAGGCTCACGCTGCCTTCCCAAGCGCAACACAAAATGAACTCACAGAAGCCGATGCGCTGTGTTTATTAGAGAATGGCGTCACCTGTATTAGTGAAGGCGCAAACATGCCATCAACCGCTGAGGCCGTTGATCGCTTTATCCAAGCGCGCATTTGCTATGGCCCAGGCAAGGCCGCCAATGCAGGTGGCGTTGCAACCAGCCAGCTCGAAATGGCTCAAAATGCAAGCATGACGCAATGGACATTTGAAGACGTTGATCAGCGTTTGAAAGGGATTATGGCCGGCATTTATGAACGAAGTGTTTCAGCCGCGCGTGAATTCGATCACCCACACAATCTAGTGCTCGGTGCTAACATCGCAGGCTTCAGAAAAGTCGCTGACGCCATGATTGAGCAAGGCCTGATGTAACCGCCACTCCACGAGCCCTTGAATGGGCTCGTGGAACACCTCTCAAACAAGTTAAGCCTTCTGGTTTGCCTGATCTCTAAGAACAAACTTCTGGATTTTTCCAGTAGATGTTTTTGGCAAGTCACAAAAAATAACCTTTTTGGGCGCTTTAAACCTTGCCATATTTTCACGGCAAAACTGAATCACATCCTCTTCCGTAGGCACGACTGAAGCCGATGGCTTGAGTGCAACAAAGGCACAGGGCACCTCTCCCCACTTTTCATCGTTCATCGCAACAACGGCCGCTTCCATAATCGCTGGATGACGATATAACACATCCTCCACTTCAATCGAGGAAATATTTTCACCGCCTGAAATAATAATATCTTTTGAGCGATCCTTAATCTCGATATAGCCATCCTCATGCCAGACAGCCAAGTCACCCGAGTGAAACCACCCCCCTTCAAATGACTTATCTGTCGTTGAAGGATTTTTAAGATAACCCTTCATAACCAAATTGCCTTTCATGAAAATTTCGCCGAGGGTTTTACCATCCTTAGCAACAGGCTCAAGCGTCTCAGGATTCGCCACCATCAATGCCTCAAGCATTGGCGCTCTCACGCCCTGCCTTGATTTCAAGCGAGCCTTATCCGTTGCAGATTTTTCATCCCACTCGTCATGCCATGCACAAACAACACTGGGTCCATAGGTTTCTGTCAGACCGTAAACATGGGTCACCTTAAAGCCCATCGCTTCCATTCCTTCAATAACCGAAGCTGGCGGTGCGGCACCTGCGGTCATCACTTTCACTTGATGCGCAATTCCCTCTTTCATCTCGTCTGGCGCATTGTTTAACATATTCAGCACAATTGGCGCACCACAGAAATGGTTGACCTTCTCAGACTTAATTGCGCCGTATATCGCATCAGCTCTCACATGACGCAAACACACGCTAATGCCAGCCGTCGCAGCTAGTGCCCATGGAAAACACCAACCGTTACAATGAAACATGGGCAAGGTCCACAAATAAACCGGATGACTTCCCATATCCCACGAAACCACATTACTGATTGCATTCAAATACGCACCACGGTGATGGTATACAACTCCCTTAGGATCACCTGTCGTACCCGATGTGTAATTTAACGTAATGGCATCCCATTCGCTTTCAGGAAGCGCCCAGTTAAATGACGTATCACCGTCAGCAATAAAGGCCTCATAGTCCATTTCACCGATCAGCTCTCCACCTTCATATGAAAGATCATCAATATCAATGACGATTGGCTTATGAGCAATCATTCGTACAGCACGCTGTATGACTTCTGAGAATTCACGGTCGGTAATCACGACCTTTGCTTCACCATGCTGCAATATAAATGCAATGGCCTCTGCATCCAAACGAACATTTAACGCATTCAGTACGGCCCCTACCATTGGCACACCGAAATGCGCCTCAAAGAGTTCTGGCAGGTTAGGTGCCATTACCGCTACGGTATCTCCCTTACCGATTCCTCTCTTCTGTAATGCACTGGCAAGCTGACAACAACGTTGATACGTCTCAGACCAAGTTCGGCGTATGGTATGATGCACAACAGCAAGCCGATTTGGATACACGTCTGCAGCTCTTGCAATAAAACTCAAAGGGCTTAATGGTGTATAGTTGGCTTGGTTTTGCTCAAGCCCTAACACATAAGGATTATGATTTGAATTGGACATTTTATTCTCCGGTAGTATCCCTGACATCCTTTTCTCATCATACGTACTTTCCCTTATTTGACAAGACGTCTGTTAGTCTTATAAATAGAGACATGCGCTTAAAACAATAAGGATACGCTCGCATGACCCCCAATCAAGACACCTATAACGAACTCCTCAAAGAAGCAGACCGCTATCGATTACTCGCAGAGCAGTCGACTGATTTAATTTCTCGCCACAGTGCAACCCCGGATTGGGTTTTTATTGATGTTAATCCAGCAATTGAGCCCTTATTAGGATTCACTGCAGATGAAATCATAGGCACATCAGGCTACGCTTTATTTCATCCCGAGGATGCTGACAACCTGAAAAACCGTGCGGACAGTGTCAGATACCGCGACGGCCTATACACCAATGTATATCGCTATCGCCATAAGGATGGGCATTACGTATGGTTTGAGACAACCAGTCGAACCATCAAAGACGACGACAATCAACCCGTCGAGGTCATCTGCGTTTCCAGAGATGTAACAGAGCGAGAGTTGGCCTTACAGGCCACAAGACGCCTTGCACGCGTCGTTGAGGCTTCATCAGATATCATCCTATTTTGCAGCCAGCAAGGCCTTGAACTCACGTATGTAAATGAATCGGCACAACGCACCTTATCAATCAACGCGGACACAGGCCACCTTCCTGCTTTATCGCTATTTTTTGAGCCTAACTATTTCAAGTCACAGGTGATAACGGCACTGGAAAGCGCTGCAAACACAGGCAACTGGAACGGCACCCTAATACTGGACTTACCAAAAGACAGCCAATGCATGGCTGAGTTACGGGAGATCATTGCTCATCGTGACAGAAACAATCGCACTCAAGTTGAGTACTATACCCTGATTGGGCGTGACGTCACCCTTGAAAGGAAAGCGGAAGAGCAAGCAAAACGACAGCAAACAGAAATGGCTCATTTGTCACGACTACTATCCGTCGGTGAGATGGCCACTGAGCTTGCACATGAGGTCAATCAACCGCTCGCTACTATTTTAAATTACAGTAACGGGACGCTCAGACAAATTGAGGAACAACAAATCACTCAGCTTGAGCATGCTAAACATGCGCTTAAGCTTATTTCGCGCCAAGCCCATCGCGCCGCTGAAATTATTAAACGTATTCGTCGTTTCGTGCAAAGAACAGACTATCAGCGGACCCTTTTTTCGATCAACGACTGCTGTCACGAGGTGGCAGAGTTTTTGAAACAAGAGGCAACTGATCAAAAAATTGAGTTTATTTTTGAGTTGGATGCAAGCGCACCTAAGGTTGAAGGTGACCGCGTACAAATTGAGCAGGTCATTATGAATTTAGTACGAAATGCCATTGAAGCTTACTCTCATAAGAACATTGCATTGCGTTATGTCATACTCTGCACATTCACTGAAAAAAACTTCATAATAGTCAAAGTTTCTGACAATGCGGGAGGGATTGATCCAGGCCTTCAAAGCACTTTATTCGATCCGTTTACCACGAGCAAAACAAGTGGGCTTGGCATGGGACTTTCGATTGCTCGCAGCTTAATCGAAAGCCATGGAGGCCAACTCTGGTTAGAACCTAACGGCGTTGCCGGCAGTCACTTCTTATTTAAACTTCCTACGAGGGCCCGACATGAGCCAAAACAATAAAACGGTTTTTTTAGTCGACGATGATCAAGATTTCCGTGACTCCATGTGCTGGCTGCTTGAGTCAGCCGGATATATCGTTAAACACTATGATTCAGCTGATCGTTTTCTACATGAATACGACCTCAGCATGGGTTGCTTATTGCTTGATGTTCGCATGCCGGGAACCAATGGCTTAGCCTTACAACAGATACTCGCTGAAAAGCACATTCCACTGCCCATTATTTTAATTAGCGGCCATGGCGATATCCCCATGGCAGTAAACGCAATTAAAGCAGGTGCTTTAGACTTTATTGAAAAGCCTTTTGATGACAAATTACTATTAAGCCTTGTCGAAAAAGGGCTCACGGAAGCACAGCAACGTTTTGCTTCATACAAAGAAGAACAAAAGATTTTTCAGCACTATGATCAACTAAGTGGACGTGAAAAAGAGGTCATGTCCTTAGTTACGGCGGGCAATGCCAATCGTGAAATTGCTGAGATTCTCAAAATCAGCCCCAAAACAGTTGAAGTGCATAGGGCCAGAGTTATGAGCAAAATGCATGCAGAGAATCTCCCAGAACTGGTGAACATGAGCACTTTGCTGAAACAATACGGATCTCTACTTTCTTGACTTTGATCAACTTAGCAAGCAACCGATTAGTCAAAGGTGTCAAAAAATCGTAAAATACACGCTCTAAAATAACGATAAATCATCCAAAGTGTTTACGATATGTTAAAAATTCTTGTAAGCGCCTGCCTTTTGGGCGCTAAAGTTCGCTATGATGGCCAAACCTGCCCTCTTCAACATCCAACGTTACGGCTTTGGCAAACTGAAGGCAGGCTTGTTATGGCCTGCCCCGAAACGCTTGGAGGTCTCCCAACGCCAAGACCTCCTGCAGAAACCCAATCCAGATTTCCAATTCTGATTACAACGGATAAAGGTGACGATGTAACACCTGAGTTTTTAGCAGGGGCTGAAGCAACGCTGGATATTGCCAAGAAGCACCACGTATGCTGCGCACTCATGAAATCAAAAAGTCCTTCTTGTGGCAATAACGAAATTTACGACGGAAACTTTTCTAACACTCTGATAAGGTCACCCGGCGTTGCAGCGAATGAACTCATTCGCAATGGCATCCCTGTCTTTAATGAACACCAAATTGATGAGTTAATTAAATTTGTCGAAGAGGCAAGCTTCGCCGCTTAGCAAATATCCCCTCTCAATACTTGTTACACTTGGCATAGCCACCTAAAATGGTGGCTATTTTCGTCAACTACGGAACATCAGCCTTATGCGTGCCAGTCAATACTTAATCTCAACGCTAAAAGAAACACCTGCAGATGCAGAGGTGATCAGCCATCAACTCATGCTTAGAGCTGGCATGATACGTAAACTTGCCTCTGGACTTTACACTTGGCTCCCTATGGGTCTTCGTACATTACGCAAAGCAGAGCGTATTGTTCGTGAGGAAATGGATGCATCGGGTGCTCATGAAGTGCTAATGCCGGCAATTCAACCAGCCGAACTCTGGCAGGAGTCAGGACGTTGGGAAAAATATGGCCCAGAACTGTTGCGCGTCAATGATCGCCACAACCGTGATTTTTGCGTAGGGCCAACGCATGAGGAAGTGATCACGGACATGATCCGCCGTGAAATTAAAAGTTATAAGCAACTTCCTGCCAACTTCTATCAAATTCAAACAAAATTCCGTGATGAAATCAGGCCCCGTTTCGGTGTAATGCGCTCACGCGAATTCATCATGAAAGATGCGTACTCGTTTCACTCAAACAGAGAGTCGCTTCAAGACACCTATCAGCTCATGTACGATACTTACACGCGTATTTTTACGCGTATGGGGCTGGATTTCAGACCTGTCTTAGCCGACAACGGATCTATTGGCGGAAACTCATCTCATGAATTCCATGTTCTTGCCGAATCGGGCGAAGACGATATTGCTTTTTCCGATACAGGAATCTATGCCGCCAACATTGAAAAAGCCGAAGCTCTGGCTCCAAGCTACCCTCGCGCAGAAGCCACGCAAGACATGCATTTAGTCGATACACCTAAGGCAAAAACCATTGCGCAACTGGTCGAGCAGTTTAATCTCCCCATTGAGAAAACGGTGAAAACACTGATCGTCAAAGCCAGCGATCAAACCGATGCTGAGTTTGTAGCGCTATTGGTTCGCGGTGATCATGAACTCAATGAAATAAAAGCGGAAAAACATCCGCTCGTTGCTGCACCTTTATGCTTTGCAACAGAAGATGAGATTCGTGCACTACTCGGTGCAGGCCCAGGCTCTTTAGGCCCCATCAACCTCCCTATTCCGTGCATCATTGACCGCACGGTAGAGCGTATGTCTGATTTTGGTGCTGGTGCAAATATTGAAGATAAACATTACTTTGGTATCAATTGGGACAGAGACTTGCCTACACCTGAAGTCGCAGATCTACGCAATGTTGTACCCGGTGACCCAAGCCCTTGTGGCACAGGACAGCTTGAAATCAAACGTGGTATCGAAGTAGGTCATGTTTTCCAGCTCGGTAATAGTTATTCTGCAGCCATGAATGCGACCGTCCTAGATGAAAACGGCAAATCCGTTATCATGGAGATGGGCTGTTATGGTATCGGCGTCACACGTGTCGTTGCTTCAGCCATCGAGCAAAACCACGACGACAAAGGCATCATTTGGCCTGTTGCACTGGCCCCCTTCTCCGTTGCCCTCGTGCCATTAAACTACGACAAATCTGAAGATGTTCGTCAGCAAGCGGATGCACTTTATGCGCAATTGACGACGGCAGGCATTGATGTACTGTTAGATGATCGCAAAGAAAGACCCGGTGTTAAGTTTGCGGATATGGAGTTAATAGGTATTCCCTATCGTGTGGTTATTTCTGACCGCGGCTTAACAAATGGTATGGTTGAGTATAAAGCGCGACAGGATGCGGAATCTCAGGATATCAATCTCAGCAAGATTTTTGAGTTGCTTGTTAACAATATTCGCAACGCATAAGTTAATATCGCTTTAGCAAAAAAAAGAGGCTTATTTAGAGCCTCTTTTTTTATGCCAACTTCATGATCAGACATCGGCTACTCGATCCATCGAGTAGCCGGATTGCTCTAGCTTAGTTATCGATATTTAGCATACCTTTACTAATCAAGTCATTCAGGAATTCAGCCGAACTTTCACCGTTCATTTGCACTCCCTCCAAGACAATCTTCTGATCGGCATTCTCTGGATTACCTAATAAGCCTCCATCTGTCTTGATGAATAGAACCGTAGAATCACCGTCCTGCTCTGCCAAGATAAAGTCATTGATGGTTGACTCAGACTCTCCAGACAATAGATCTTTCAAATCCAACACATTGTTGCCTGTTGAGAAGTCTTTAACAACATCAACTGCTGGGGCACCCACACTTCCTTGATCATTGAGTTCCCACTTGAAGACATCATCGCCTTCCCCACCAAAGAGAATGTCATTGCCTTGACCACCGATAATCAGGTCATTGCCGCTGCCACCCACAATCGTGTTGTCGCCTTCATCCCCTCTGAACACTTCACCGGCTTGCGCTGTTTTACCATTCAGGTTAATGGTAAGTACAGACTGAACCTGATCTCCATCCGCATCTGTTAAGACGTAAGTGAAGGAGTCTTGAACTAACTCATTTGGCTTCAGTGTCGATAGCACATCAGGTTTAGCAATGTAGGTATACGAACCATCCTCTTGGATAGTCAGGCTACCGTACACTCCATCAATTGTGCCAGATGCGGCATTGATACCAGACCATTTCACAGCATCTGCAACGGCAGCACCATCGGCACCGAAGTTGTAGTCAACTTGACCCTCAATCGACGGCAGCGCATAGGTTGAGACGAGCTGTCCAACAAGTTCAAACGAGTTAGAACGAGTCTCAGTCGTACGAATTTGCTCAACCACATTTCCATTTTGATCAATAAACCCTTTCACTTGGAACTGGTATTCACGACCATTAACGATAAACGTCTGTGTAGCATCCACATTCGTAATGGTGACAATATCATCATTATCCGGATGTGTTGGCGTCGAGTTCGTATTTGACGTCTCATTATGATCCAAAACGATTCTCGCTTCGACTGCCTGCAGCTCTCCCTCGATAACAAGATTAAAGCGAACAATCAAATCCGTACCCGTAAAGTTGCTTGAACCCGACGAGATTGGGAAGTTGTTGTGTGTGAAGACACCCAATGTAATCAACTGATCAAGTGCAATATCAGTCTCAACACGCAACTCCTCATTATCGACAAAGGTATAACCAGAGCGTTGCGAACCAGACGTTGGTGTACCCCATTCAAGCTTATCAACGAAAGTATCTTGATCGACATTTGTACCTGTCGCTGCGCCGAAAGACTCAAAACCAGCTTCAAAGGAGCCTATTTTTGCCTCCACGAGATTCACGTCAAGTGATACTTCAGTTTCAGCTGCAACTGGAACATCATCAATGATATTGGCTTTAAGCTGAGTCGTCGCTTCAGCACCACTCGCACTGGTTACGGTAATGTCGAACAACCCTTTAGAGAGTTCGTCTGCACCTTGTGCAGAATGTGCTTCAGGTGATGTCAAATCAAACTCGTAGTTTAACTTGTAGATACCTGATGCCCCCTCTTCAAAGCCTGTCAGTGTCACCGTGTTTCCAGCCGCTGTGGTCAACACAAAAGGTGTATCTGCAAGGTTATTTAGCTGCTCTTGATTCAACAAAGCTCCATCAATCAAGATTGACGTAATTGCATTTGCAGATGTGATCACTACTTGGCCACTGGCTGAAGTTGACCCTTCACCAGCCGCTGATCCTTCCGGCAAGAATTTCTCTTGTACCGTTGGCGCTGTAACCTGCATTGTGATGAAGTTAGAAACACCATTTAGATGAATCTCCAATGAGGACTCAACCAAATCACCATCTGCATCCTTCAGCACGTATGTGAATCGATCAACTAAGACTTCACCTAACTGCAGCTTATTGCGAGCCTCCGTCTTGACTTCATAGCTGTAGCTGCCATCTGGATTGATAGTCAAAATACCAAGATCCGTTTCAATCACACCGGATGCAGCATCAATATCCTTCCAAATCACGGGATCTTCATCAGCGGCGCCATCGGCACCCCAGAAGTAGTCAACCTGCCCCTCAAACACAGGGAGATCAGACGTTGAAGCCAATTCGGCAAAGAGTTTAAATGAGTTAGACGCCTGTTCGGTTGTTCTAATTTCATCAACAATATTACCGTCTTGATCTAAGAAGCCCTTAATTCGGAACTCGTAGATGCGATCATTGATTTCATAAGTTTGAACAAAATCAATATTCGTGATCTTGATGATGTCATCATTTTCAGGTGCTTGCGGATCCGAGTTTGTATTCGGTGTTTCATCGTGCTCAAGGAACACTTGACCCGAAATCTCTTGTTCAACACCATCAATCACCAACGTAAATTTAACTTCCAATACGGTGCTTGTCAGGATCGAGCCCGACGACAGAATTGGGAAGTTGTTGTGGGTAAAGGTTCCCAACTCAATCAATTGGTCAGTGAAAATCGTGTCACCTGTACGGAAGTCTTCATTATCCTCGAATACATAGTTCGAACCTTGGGAACCATTTGCAGGCGTACCCCAAGTTAAGCGATCCGCGTATGCATCTGCATCAAGGACCTCACCTGATACTCTTCCATTAACAGCGGTAGTTTCTTCGAGCAAGAAGCCTGCTTTGAAACCAGAAATTCCAGCTTCAGTCAGGGCTACACCGATGTTTTCTTTTACATCTTCCGCTGCAGGAATATCGTCAACAATAGAGACTTCTACCTCAGAACCTTCCACATTTCCACGTTGATCCGTGACTGACAAGCTGATTGGCTCTTTGGCCAACTCATCTGTTCCTTGTTCAGGATGTGACGCTGGGTTTAACAACTCAAACGTGTAATCAACTTGGTAAGCGTTATCGTTGACTTGTGTAAAGCCAACGATCTCAACCAAGTTACCTTCTGGTGTGGTGATGCTAATCGGCGATGCATTGCTCGCTT
>NZ_VYTY01000009.1 GCF_009821115.1 Nitrincola alkalisediminis
ATACAGCTTCTTCTTTAAACTCAGTTGAGTACTGTTTGTAGGTTCGTTTCTGACTCATAATGACACCTCAATAGCTGACTGATATTGTCGCTAATTAAAGTGTCCAGTTCTATTAGACCAGTTCAATGCGTTTTCGGATTTAACCAAGAAACAGAAACCTTATCCGTTGATGGATTGGATGCTTCCTGATATTGAAGTATTGCACAATATTGTCAAAGAGTTGAGTGATGATGGTGTGTTGTCCAGCCAAAAGGCAACAATGCGCTTTGAAAGTGAATTACCCGAATTGGTTGAACTGTGGCAGGAGCAATTAGTCCTTTTTCATCAGAAAAATGAAGCAAAGGTAACTTACTATCAGGTGAAAAAAGAGGTTATTCAGCGTTGGTTAGATAAGCGAGGTAAGAAAAAAGACACATCAATAAGTGGTAGTTTAGATACCTTATTATCCCGATACTTCGATAAGCCTTTAAATGATATCAAACGCTGGATGAGTAACATACCTGGCATTCAACGCATATGGTACGACAAGGAAAAGGGATATTTTGTTGTTGGTGGATTAACTTCTCCAAAAGCCCAGTTAATGAGGCAGCCGAGCATCCGACAATGGCACACCTTAAAAGGTGAATTGGACATTGAGCTACTTGCTGATTTACTGGATGTTGATTGGGTTCGTATGAACCAGCTTGCCGGTAATCCATGTGTTGCAACATTAGTTAAACGATGGAAAGAAATTAACATAGATGTGAATGACGCCATTTTGTCTACATAAGCGATATGTAATTGAAGGAGTAAAAGGGAAGGGAGACGCTCAGACACTTTGAGTGAGCTTGAGAGCATATTTTATTCACTATTCGACTATATTCGAAGTGGCGTTAGATGCTCGTAAGTCTTAGAGTAGGAATTACGAAATATCCATCCCTCATGCTTCCAGCAGCCCAGCTAATTTGGGCAGCTGATATCACTAGCTATGATTTTGAGATCGAGGCCTATGGACTGGAACGAAAGTTAGGAGATTGGTTGGATAAAAAAATCATGTATAGCGTAATCGCATACCATCAGCTAGACATGTGTATCGGTTATTGGTTTTTTCCACACTGAGTTCCAGTCAGTTGCATATCTACTCTGGCCAATTGTCAAAGCCGAGATATTGATCCACGTGTAAGAAATTCTGCCAAGAGTAGAGCATCTAGATGTTCTTCAGAGGACCAAGCCAGATACGCCAGCAGAAAGAGCGAAAGTTTCCGATAGAGCTGAATTAATTCAGAGTTGAACCGGAAACTACACAAATAAGCAGCACGCCCCCCCAATCCAATATAGTAAATTTAACATAATATATATTATACGAAACTATATATACAGTGAAACTCAGTGAAAAATCACTCACTTTACGTCGTATTTGGGCGGTAAAAACTGAAGCCTCACGATATAAGCAGATCGCACAAAAATATGTGCAAACATCTTAGCCCCTAACTCTCTCTACTTGTCCCAGCCTTGAGCACTCATGTTTGTATAAACCATAAATCATCACAAGTATCGGTACGTTTTTTGTCAGCGGACCAAACGGATGAAGCCAAAAGCTTGGATCGATAGCCGTTAATAACAGTGTGTACGTTACAATCACGATCATTTGCAGCTGGAAGCAACGCTTCAGCTTTTTGCCAAGCAGCAACCAAATACCAATCAGAATATCTAGAACGCTACCAGACAAAATACTGATATCAGCTAACGCACCGACAATCCCACCATATGCCAACACTTCGTAACCGATTTCTTTGGCAAAGAACTCTGACGTGATGCCTGTGAATATGCAGTAAAACGGCTGGCGTCGTAAAGATCCAATCCGCCAAAACCACATGACGCGCTGTGACCGCTATTGCAGCCACATTCGAAGAACGGTTTGCCATAAACATAAAAAAGGCAATACCTGCTCCCGTTCCAGCAACCACCACAGCACTCAAAATATGAATCAGCTTTAAGAAGAGATAGCTATCCAAGGTTCACCTCTGTTTGATGGTAAATTCCTAACGGCATTGCTTCGGTATCAAACTCGTCCAAGGTGTACAACCCCAAGCAAGGCGTTGCACCTTTTAGATCGATGGTTTCGGTTAGCAATTTCTTTGCAAGAATGATTGCCGAAAGCGTAGGTATATAGGGCCCTATCCCCTTCTCAGCACATAGCGTCCATTATCGATTTCTTCAAGTGTTGAAAACTGCTGAGCAAAATGATCTACAACCACAGAAGAAAGCCCAGGCACTGAACTTGCTCCTGAGACAATCAGTACATTTTGAGCACACGCTTGCTCATGAAGTGACGTGATATCGCAGACAAAACGACGGTCATCCGCTAAATCGATGTAATGGCTGCCTAAATCTATGCAGGCGCGTGCAACACGGTAATCTTGTCCTTGAAAAGGACCGCCTGTATGGATTACAAGATCAGGTGATAGTGCACTGAATAAACTGAAGCACGATTCACTCCCTGAGGTTAAATTGTAAAGCGCTTAACCAAGTCCTCTAAGGTACCTGCTGTGACGTTGAGACTTTTGCTGGCTCTCACATTATCCAAAACAGCTTCACTGGCGTGCTCTGATTGTTGGCGAACACTTTCGACTCCTGCCTCAATCGCTCCTAGTTGCTGGAGTTGGGAGCGAGTATGTTTTCCAATTTCTAAATTCAAGCGACTTATGGTTGCCACTTGTTTTATTACAGACTCAAGCGACTGAGCAACGGACTCCGTTGCTTGTGTGTTTTTTGCAACTTGTGCCAAGCCCTGGGTCATGGATTGCACACCCAAATCTGCACGCGCTTGAATTTGCTCAATCAGTTCGCGTATTTCAATCGTAGCATCGCTCGTCCGTTGCGCCAATTGCCTAACCTCATCGGCTACGACTGCAAATCCACGTCCATTTTCGCCTGCTCGCGCCGCTTCAATCGCGGCATTCAATGCAAGCAGATTGGTTTGCCCCGAAACATTTTGGATAACACTGATAACCTGTCCAATATCGTCACTCTGCTGTTTAAGCGACTGAATAACTTCATTCGATTGATTAACGGTTTCAGCAAGACTGGCCATTTCACGCTTGGCATTCTCAATGTCTTTCTGGCTATCTTGAATGAGTTGGTTGGCAGAGTGTGCCTGCTCCCCTGCTAACTCACCACGGCTAGCAACTTCGCGAACCATTTCAGCCAAAGCACCCGTTGAGTTGATAATCGCTTGCTCACCTTGTGCCTGCTGCTCAAGCGCATCGCGGGTTTTATTGGATGTATTCGTCATCATTTTTGCACTTTCGCTAATGCTCAGACCTGACTGTTTCATATCCAGAACATTTTGGCGCAAACTCTTAATCATCGCATTTACTGAAGCAATAACCGATTTTAACTCACCGATTGCACCTACATCACTTACCTGAGACGTTAAGTCATTGTCTGTCACACGGCGAACGCCACTTACAAAGCTAGCCAAGGGTTTTACCAATAAGCGCTGTAATAACAGGCCAATGGTTAAACTAATAACAAGTGCAATAAAAATAAACGCCAGCAAAATCAGAGGGACCGTTTCGGCATTGCGTTGAGCTTGCATAGCACGGTTTTCAGCTTGCCCAATACGCTCGACTTGGTCAGATGCAATCGCACGTTGCATAGCCGCTAGAGATGCATCGATCTGACGTTCCACCTCGGGAATACTTCGTAAAGAAACAGATAATTGCTGAACAGATGAGGACAAATCACCGATCACTAACCGGTGACTTTCATTGGATTGATTAATCAACTTAAGTGCATGGTCCAATACGTCGGTTGAGTTGGCGCTGGTCTCAAGTTGTGTACGGGTTGCGGCCTGTGTTTGCTTCGCTAACTCATTCGCTTCAGCGGCTGTTCGATTAGCCAAGTCTAAACTACCTGTTTGAATGCGAACGGACAGGCTAATCAACCCTTCCAGAGCTGCAATAATTTCAGTTGCCAATATCTCTCTTTCAAACGAGTCATCTAAAGCTGCATAACGACGAACCTGATTTCGAAAAGGCCTTAACTCTCGTCGAACATCAACCAACAGATTACGCGTATCATCACTTTGATCAACATTAAACATTGCCGATGTCATCGTTGACGTTGCGCGATATACCTGTTGAAGACTTTCTTCAAGCGATGCTAACGCATCAGGCTCGCTTCGGCCCAGCTTATAAAAGTCGATGAGCGCTTGTAGCGACTGCTGGTTAATTTGCTGTGCGGCCGTAATCATGGTGTGCAAAGGACCCGACACCAGTTCCAGGTTGGTTGCTATATGCTCTGTGACTTCACTGATTTGAATTAAGCTTTCACTTTGCTGAGCTGATACTTGTCTTAACTGATTTAGCCCTGCATCGATCTCGCCACTCGCCTGCTCAGTTTCATCAAGGCGTGTCTGCAATCCTTGCAAAGCGGATACGGCTGTCTGCGCTCCTGCTAATTGTTTAACCTGTTGCTCCATTTGCGTGAGTGCTTGGGCCGATTGTGAAAGGCTGGCGGCCACGCTAGCGGTCTCTGATTGAAGATAGTTCAAATCATTGCTCAACGTATTGGCGCTAAAATAGGAAAAACCACCCGTCAGCAGTAAAACACCTAGCATCAATCCAAATAGAAGATTAATAATGAGACGAACACTTAACTTATGGGCCATAGCACAACAACCTTATGACAATACTTTAGATTAATATAACAGAAAGGTTCAAAATCACTTAATTATTAGTCGCTTTTTTCTGTTTTCAGTTGTTTGAAACACATAGGTGAAGTTTTTTTCTATTTCCTGCGAAAAAACAGCATTTTTTACTTTCGTTTTTAGTGCAATAGACATACTTTATAGAATGAAATTACGCATTGGTCGTGCTCACCCAAACAGTCAGGTATATTCGATATGTTTAAATTAGCATTTAAGGCTTGTATCTTTTACGCAATACTGAGCTTTATGACGTGTTACGCAGCGGTTGGTACGGTCAGCCTCCTTAGCGGAAGCGCCGTGATTCAACGAGATAACCTTTCCATCCAAGCCCAAACAGGCAGCCCTCTTGAAACAAAAGACATTTTTGTAACAGCTCAAAATGCGCGCGCTCAAATCGTACTGAATGATGGCACCGTTATCTCTGTAGGAGGGAATACAGAATTACAGATTGACGAGTTTACCGAGGTTGGCACTCCAAAAGTGTCAATGAATGTAGCTCAAGGAACGTTTAAAGCGATTACAGGACGCATCGCTCGGCAAAATCCAGAAAGCTTTCGACTGGGTACCCGCACAGCAACCGTCGGAATACGCGGAACAATCATTTCTGGAAAAGTAACGCCCGACTTTGAGCTGTTTGCAACCTTGCGGGGACAAATTTTTGTGGTAGAAAGCATTACAGGTGCCAGCGTTGATGTCCCTTCAGGCCAGTACACCCGTGTCCTTGCTGGCTTTACACCCACTCCAGCCTCTGACTTAATTCCAGCGATTGGTGAGGAGCTCAATACCGATCCAACAACGCCGCCTCCCTCAGCCAACTTACTCACAGACACACAAACCTTGCCGGAAACGACTTCACTGGCCAGCCAAATACCAGCAACGGATAGCACTCTTTTAACCACAACGTCACTTGAAAGCCTGAATATATTCAGCGAGATACAATCCCCTCTCTCTTTTGAAGAACCTGCTAGCGTGAGCGATGTTTTAGATACTCAGGTCAGTCAAGATAACTTCGACGATACTCTGGCGACAGCCCCAACTGAACCCACAACACCTCCTATCAATCCACCTCCCGTTAATGTAAACCCCTTAAGTTGGTGGTATTCAGCCATTAATGCCGATTTTTTAGCTATGCCCTTCACACCGCCTGTGGGTGACCTTCCTGACGCTGCAGACAACTACTCCAAATGGGGGTTATGGGATGGCGGTGCTTGGGTAGCAGGTGTAGAACGCTTAAGTGCTGTCAATCACTTGAACTCACTTACCAATCAGATTTACACCTTCGAAGGTAAAGCTAAAGGCCATGTCTACTATGGATTTGTCGATGTCCCTCCTCATGCAATCCTAGAGAATACGCTTAATAAAACTGAACTGACGTTTAACTTTGGCACCAACGAGCATACTGGGTTTATGCGCTTCGAAACCAGCAATGGATTTGTCTGGGCTGTCTCACTAGAAGATGGAAATGTCACTAAGAACATTGCACACTTTAACTTCCTTTTGAAAGAGATAGAGCAAGATATTCAAGGAACCTTGTTAGGCAGCTTTTTTGGTCCCGAAGCTCAAAGTTTGGGCGGATTCTTTAATATGACGGATACTGTTAATGAAATACAAGCACTTGGTGTGATTAGGGCGGAAAAATAACATGAATAAGATACAGCTGATTTTGCCTTGTTTATTGCTTTCTTGCATCACAGGTCTTGCTCACTCTGACACTTTACCCTTGCAATCAAATGCCGTGCATTCGCAGGAAGCCATTAATGATTACTATGATGCTGTGAAAAAACTTGAGCAAGGGCAGTATCAAGAAGCCTATGAGCTGTTTGAAAAGCTATTTCTACAGATGCCCGACAGTCTCGCGATTAATGTTATGATGGCAAGAGCCGCCATGGCACAAGGCATGTATGATGAAGCATTAACAGCATTAGATAGAGCATTGATTTTAGATCCTAATAATGCACCAGCGCTGCTTGAAATGGCACGTTTATACTATGAGTTAAAACAATACTCACTGGCTGCCAGTGAAGTTGAAAAAGCTCTGAATCAGCCCCTGCCTGATACCGTCAGGACGCAAGCTCAAGACTTTTTAGCAGTTGTGAATACGCGTCAAAATCGCCACCATTTAGTGTCGACTCTAATGCTGGGTCTACAATACGACGACAACGCGAATAACGATATTGGCAGCTCTACACACTTTCAACTGCCTGGTTTTGGTAACATTAGCCTCTCCGGCCAAAGTGAACAGGAGGACTTCGGATTCACTCAAGCCCTTCGCTTTGATCATACCTATGATTTTGGGCTAAGAGGTGGATGGTACTTAGACAATCAACTGGTATTGTTAAACCGCAACCACAAGAATATTCACAAAAACGATTTATTTTACATTTCAGCTTCCGTTGCCCCCACCCTTGCAACCAATGCATACAAATTTGGCATTCCCTTTTTTACAGAAAACATCTTGCTAAACTATGATCAATACTTAAATATCTCGGGCTCTGGATTCGAGTACCGTCGGGTGATCACGCCTCAGATTCAATTTCTTAGCTATTATCGAACAAGCCTTCTTAAATATGCCTCTCCTAGGCAAAATCGGGATGCTTGGTCTAACCAAGTGGGCGTCGAACTGCAAACCTTGTTCGGACCAAAATCAACGCGAGGCACCATTGGCGTTGATTTTGAGCATCGCGATCAACGTAACTCGCATCGCCATACGAGCGATCCAACTTCGTATGAAATGTGGACAGTACGAACAGAGCTGTCACACCCGCTGTCACAAGCTCTACGCGCGAGCCTAGGATTTACCTATCAAGAGACCGACTACAAACAACGTGATGTGCTCTTTGCCAATACCCGTTCCGATACACTCAAACACCTTGACGCATCGTTACTCTACTCCTTAGACACGAACAGTGCGGTAAGTTTTGCCGTGTCTGAGCACAGACGTCGATCAAATCAAAAGCCAAACAGCTACGATAAAACACTGGTGAGTATGAACTACCTCCTTAGGTTCTAAGTGTGCGACAAATAAAGTTACACATTGCTCTATCCTTCACGCTGCTCTGCATTTTCAGTGCATTGCAGCTGTATCCACCGCAGATATTGAAGACGTTTGAACTCAAACTCAGCGATCAAATGCTCAGCATTCGCGGCCAACAGCCTGTCGACCCTCGAATTGCGATTATCGACATAGATGAGCGCAGCTTACAAGAGATTGGACAATGGCCATGGCCACGCAACCGTGTCGCTGAACTGCTACTCAACTTGCGTGATAGCGGTGTCGCAATCATTGGCTTGGATATCGTCTTTGCCGAGCCTGATAATGCATCACCAAGGCGCATTCTTCAAAACCTCAATCTCCCTTTAGACATTGACGCATTACCGGATTACGACGAAATCTTTAATCAGGCCATTGTCGAAACACCGACCGTCCTGGGTTATGTGTTTGTGATGGAGAATGATCAACTGCACAGCGAGCATAGGCCAGACACTCATGCCATTATCCTTGAAAGCAACAAACCGCCTCAGTCCTTAGTTTTGAACCCTCACAGACCCATTTTGAGCCTACCACAAACCCATATTGATGGATTGTTTAGCGGGTATATCAACACATTGCCAGATATTGATGGAACCATCCGACACCTACCTTTGATTATGGAATATGACGGCAATCTTTACCCCTCTTTAGCAATGGAAATAGCGAGACTGGGGATGGGGGCACAACGTATACAACTGAGATATCACCATCAGTTTGTTGAAACCCTTTTGCTAGACTCACTCGAAATACCGACCGATATCTATGGGCGCTTGGCCGTCAATTTCCGAGGCCCGTCCTTCCAATACCCCTATATTTCGGCAGTAGATGTGTTGACCCGGCCAGAAACACTCTCGCTTGAAGGAAGCGTTGTGCTGGTCGGTACATCGGCCGCCGGATTATTGGATTTAAGAAGCACGCCTCTGGATTCGGTCTATCCAGGCGTAGAAGTCCACGCCACAGTGATCGACAATATTCTGAACCAAGACTTTATTAGCAAGCCTAGCTGGGCTTTAGGCGTCGACTTCGTTACTTTGTGTATTATCGCAACGGCTGGTGCATTGATTTTAAGCGTATCAAGCACCCTGATCTCCGCTTGTTTGGCGCTGAGCAGCTTAATGTGTCTGCTCGTTGCTCACTATTACTTGCTCAGTCAACAAGGGTTACTGTTCACAACGCTAACTCCATCCTTGTTGCTGATCAGTCATTTTGTATTAGGCACGTTGCTGAATCATCATCAAGATCAAAAGCAAAAAAACTTTATCCGCCAACGCTTCGAACGCAAAGTGTCTAAGGATATTGTAAATGAACTTTTGACCCACCCCAATTTGATGCTAGAGGGCTCAGAGCGCTACATTACGATCTTTTTTAGCGATATTCGCGGGTTTACACAGCTGTCCGAATCGATTGGCTCGGCTCGACAGTTGGTCACCCTGCTCAATCGCTATATGAGTTGCATGATCGATAGGATTACCCACAAAAATGGAACCATTGATAAGCTGATAGGTGATGCCATTATGGCTTACTGGAATGCGCCAATGGACGATGCTTTACATGCGGATCATGCCTTAAACTCTGCCATCGAACAAATTGAAGCGCTGCAGCAGCTAAACGCTGACTTTATTAAAGAGGGATTGCCTATGCTGAGCATCGGTATTGGCCTCAACACCGGCATGGCCATTGTAGGGGAAATGGGGTCCGAAGATCGTTCGGATTACACCTGCATCGGCGATGAGGTCAACTTGGCCTCAAGGACAGAGGGGTTATGCAAATACTTTCAGAGTCAGTTGATTCTCACCGAATCAACATATGGAGAGTTACAGCAGAGAGACTTATATCAATTCCGCCCCTTGGGGCTGTTAAATGTAAAAGGTAAAAGCCATCCCGTGCGATTTTACGAGTGCTTGGGTTTAAGATCCCAACCTTGGTGCAACTACTCTGAAAATGAAGATGCTCAGTTGAACAAGGCGCTTGAGGCATTTCAAGCTGGCCACTTCCAACAGGCTCTAACACTCTTCAGGCGTCTTGATGAGTGCTTTTCACAGCATCTCTACCAGCTGTACGTTCAGCATTGCCTAGATGCCATTCGGAACCCGCCAACTGACTTTAATGGCACGCTCACCATGACTGAAAAATAAGCAGTCATGCAATTTAGGTCTCAATTAGCCCTTGGCGTACAGCAAGGCGCACAATATCTGCATTATTCTTCAACTCTAATTTGCGTAAAATATTGGCACGGTGCGCATGTACGGTTTTAGGGCTTAAATGCATGACGTCCGCTATTTTTGCAATAGGATGGCTTTCGGCCAACATACTAAAGACCTCAAGCTCTCGTTGGCTTAAACGCATTAATGAGTTGGTACTTTCGTCGCCAGTATTCAACTCGGCTTTAATGGCTGCCGATAAATAGCGCTGCCCAGCATAAACGCTACGCACAGCCTCAATTAATTCATTCGGAGCACAATGTTTGGTGAGATAGCCTAAGGCACCCGCCGAGAAGGCTTGAGAGGGGTATGGGTCGCCACTCAGAGCTGTTAATACAAGAATTTTGGCCTTTTCATCATGTTGAATAATTTTACGAATGGTCTCAATACCACAGGTCGATGAAACTTCATCCGCGTCTTTTTTTTGCGGGATGGATAAATCCATAACAACGACGTCAGGCTGAACCTTTGCATAAATTGCAACCGCACAAAAACTTGACTCGGCTTCTGCTATGACTTTTACAGAAGGGTCTCTTTGAAGTATTTGCTGGTAACCTGCTCGGATGATGGAGTGATCATCAACAAGAAGGAGCTTGATAGTTGAGCTCAGACATTTCTCCATACAAAATGTATCAATCAGATGTTTAATTTATTGGGCAAATATATCATGCCTAGGTGCCAGTGTGTAGAGAGCTAATTCATTTCACTTAAGCTTTCAGCACCACAATAGACCCCTTGTGTATCAAGATCGAGCGCAAAGGGAGATACACCCTGCCTTAAATCTAAGTGAGCTGGCTGCGCCACTAATTCATCACTAAAGCCAATTAACTGAATGCCTTCTTTTTTACAGTGCGCCAATACTTTTTCCAACGCACTAATGACTGCAAGCTGTCGATCATTAAACTGCTCGTTTCGCTTTTGCTCTGTTCGAAGCTTGCTGGACACTTGCTTAATGACATATCCAGACGTATCTAACAATTGCACTGTGACCCCCGTCACCTTTTCAGCAACGAGTGCTGTTTTGGCCGTCTGAAAAATATACTCATCATCACAGACAAACACATCGCCTTTGCAAGCCTCTCTAAAAAGAGACCTCACCTTCATGACCGAGCTATCAGCGCTTATAAATTTATCCATATTTTTCAATCACTAAAAATTGTAATTTAATTTAAAATATCAAACTATAACTCCGACCCTTTTGAGAGCACTTGACGCAACTTCGCATTTTCATTGGTCAGCTTTTCGTTGAGCCTTTTAAGGCGTTCAATTTCCTCTTCCTGAATTTTAATTCTAACCCTGGCATCAATCACTTCATCCATTTGATTCTCTGCAGCCAAATGAAATTGATGCTCGTGTTTGCGCTGCTGGGCTTGCTGCTCCAAATCCATCGTTAATCGAAAGACGCGCTCCTCTAGCTTGAAACGCTGTTCTTCTGCCGACTGTTTTTCCTCGGTCATTCGAGCAAAGCGCTCAAGCAGCTGACCATACTGCTGCTGAAGGTCGGATAAGGCCTTGCTGCTGCCTTGAACAGTTTGACTCAATGAGGACTCAAGATCAGCCTGCTTTTGCAATAAGGCCAACTGACGCTCTTTGAATGCCTGCTCTGCGTAGGCGAGTGCACGATCCCAGGCTTGGCTTGCCAATCGAACCACAGGTTCAGGCAAATCTGGATGAGCCTGTTGTCGAGTGATTCGTTGGCTAAGCGTTTGCCACCAGTCGTTTAGTGCGCTGTTAATGGTCGTCAGACTGCCGCTGCCGATGAGATCCCGAACATTTTGTTGCGTGGGTCTGACCCCTTGCGCCAAAAGCTCATCTGCCGCTTGAAATACTTTTTCGCGCGTACTACTTTGCTTCTTCATATTTAAAATACACAATACGTATTGAATGATATGTATCAAAATAAAATAATACCATGATTTAAGACTTCTGCTAGACGCTCTATCGCCTGTTACGCGTGATTTCGGTAAAATTTACTTTTATTCTTTTGAGGGTTTTTACGCAATGAACGCACCTAAGGTCGGTTTTGTCAGTCTTGGCTGCCCTAAAGCTTTGGTTGATTCTGAACGAATCCTGACTCAGCTTCGCACAGAGGGTTATGAAATTTCTTCCTCCTACGACAATGCCGATGTTGTCGTCGTCAACACATGTGGCTTTATCGATTCTGCCAAAGCAGAGTCGCTTGATGCCATTGGTGAAGCAATTAAAGAAAATGGGCGCGTTATTGTAACGGGCTGCTTAGGTGTGAATGCAGATGAAATTCGCAAACTACACCCTCAAGTATTGACTGTAACAGGCCCTCAAGCCTATGAAGCGGTTGTTGGCGCAGTGCATGAGCACGCCCCCTATCAAGCAACGCATGATCCATTTATCAACTTGGTTCCACCTCAAGGCATTAAACTCACCCCACGACACTATGCCTACGTGAAAATTAGTGAAGGCTGCAATCATCGCTGTACCTTCTGTATTATTCCATCCCTTCGCGGAGACCTAGTGTCACGCAAGGCCGATGAAGTGATGAATGAAGCAGAGCGATTGGTGACGGCAGGCGTTAAAGAACTGTTAATTGTGTCACAAGACACCAGTGCCTACGGTGTGGATCTTAAGTACCCATTAGGCTTCTGGAAAGGCCGCCCTGTAAAAACGCGCTTGCTCGAACTGGCCGAGGCGCTCGGAGAGCTAGGTGTTTGGGTGAGACTCCATTATGTCTACCCCTACCCTTCAGTCGACAAAGTCATCCCCTTAATGGCACAAGGCAAAATATTGCCGTATTTAGACATTCCGTTTCAGCACGCAAGCCCACGCGTTTTGAAGGCAATGAAACGTCCTGCTCATGCCGAAAACACACTAGAACGCATTCGCGCCTGGAAAGAGATCTGCCCAGAACTGGTTATCCGTAGTACATTTATCGTTGGCTTCCCCGGCGAGACCGAAGAAGACTTCCAGATTTTGCTCGACTTCTTGGAAGAAGCTCAGCTTGATCGTGTTGGATGCTTCCAATACTCGCCTGTTGATGGCGCGACGGCGAACGAAATAGCAGACCCTGTGCCTGATGAGATCAAACAAGAGCGTTGGGATCGTTTTATGGCGGTTCAAGCCAAGATCAGTGCCGCCAAGCTTCAAGCAAAGATTGGTAGCGTAATTGATGTCATCATCGATGAAGTGGTTGAAGAAGGCGCTGTCGGTCGCAGCAAAGCCGATGCTCCAGAAATCGATGGCCAGGTATTCATTGATAACGCAACGCACTTACAACCTGGAATGATTGTAAAAGCAAAAGTTGTCGATGCTGACGAATATGATCTATGGGCTGACCTCGTTGATTAAGCCTTGAAAATAGGCACTCCAGCCCCCATAAACAGTTTGAAATGAGTTAAGTTTAAGAGAATAGACGTATGCATACTTTATTTAAAACGCCTTTCAATGAGCTTCCAGAGCAAATCCCGCTCTTTCCGCTTAACAATGTCGTTTTGATGCCAGGGGCTCGCCTTCCTCTCAATTTGTTTGAGCCGCGCTACCTAGCCATGCTTGAATACTCAATGAAAACATCAAGGTTAATCGGCATGGTGCAGCCGGATGAAGAGACCGGAGAGTTAGCGCGAGTCGGCGGTGTAGGTCGTGTTCAGTTCTTTAATGAAACCTCTGAAGGCCGTATCGAAATTGTGCTAACGGGTCTGTGTCGATTCGATTTAATCGGGTCGACTTTGACTGACGAAGGCTTTCTTCTTGGTCAAGTCGACTGGCAACGCTTTAGCAAGGACTATGACGCTGTGCTCAACCTGAACCCCAGTCGTGAGCAAGCGTTTCTTGAGCACCTTGAAAACTACGCGTCAGCCAAAAACTTATTTTTGGATCGCCGCTCTCTCGCCCATTTAAACGGCTTAGAAATGCTGAATGGCTTAATCACCGTCATGCCTTTCCCTGCCCGTGATAAACAAATTCTACTTGAGATAGAGCAGCCTGATGATCGCTTTGATTGGCTAGAAACCTATCTCGCGATGTCAGATAGCTCACCCACTAAAGAGCATTCCCGACATTAGTTCGCAGAAAGTGACGTTAATATGACATTTTTTTGCTGAGGCTCAATAGACGTTCACTTAGCTCTGTATATAATGAACTCAAATCGGTGGCATTGTTTTAAAGGCACTCTTAATTCGTTGAAATATGAGTGTTCAAAAAAATCATGACCACTCATCTTCTGTCATTAAGGTGCTAACGTGTATGTGGTTTAATAAGAATAACGCGGTTATTGAGCAACTCCAAAATCAACTTGTATCCGAACGTGAAATGCACTTGCATGAGATTAACGAACTTAAGGAACTGCTCAGCCAAAAAGACGCCACCCTGCAGTCAATACGCAGTCTAAGCGACAACACCGCTCATGTCATTGCATGCCAACTCCAAGGTGGCAGCATGTTAGAAACCATTCGCCAAGGCTTAGCCAGCACAGCTGAACAATTGGTCGAAGAGCGCAAGTCTTTAAAACATTTAGACAATGTCTTTGATCAAACACGCGTGGCCCTTTCCACACTGAGCCAACGTGCAAACAATATCAATACCTACGCATCCAAAAGCATGGATGCGGCCATTGTTTTGGATAAAACAGCCAATTCCATTAATCACTTTGTCTCAAGCATAAAAGAGATTTCTGACCAAACGAATCTCCTTGCGTTAAACGCAGCCATTGAAGCAGCGCGTGCGGGTGAAGCAGGTCGAGGGTTTGCGGTTGTTGCAGATGAAGTGCGTCAACTTGCTGTGAAAGCAGGCGATGCCAGTGGCCAGATTGAAGCACTTGTTAGACTGGTTTTGCAGCAAGCCGATGAAATAAAAAAATTAGTTGAACAGAACCAACTGAGTGCAACGGATGTATCTGCCTCCTCTACCCAGATTGACGGTGTTGTTGATGAAGTGCTTGCGCGCTCAGAGCATATGCAAAAAATCATCAGTAACGCTACAACTGCAGCCTTCTTAAATACCGTTAAGCTGGATCACGCGGTTTGGAAAAATCAAATTTATCAACATGTTGAAGCGGAAGCCTTTACTCAACCGGTCAACGCGCACACTGAGTGCCGCCTAGGTAAATGGTACTTTGAAGGCTATGGAGCACGTAAATATGGGCATCTTTCGAGCTTTAAAGACCTCGACAGCCCTCATAAAGTTGTTCACCAGTCTGGTCGCTTGGCTCTGGAGGCAGGAAAAAAACAGGACGCAGCCGCGATGGTCAAACACCTAAAAACAATGGAGTCTGCAAGTCAAAACGTGGTCGGCTGTATTGATCGCCTCATGCAGGATGTGCAAAAGTAAAGCACTGAAAAGACACTATGCAAACGATATCGAATCACCAGAATGCGGCATTGGCATTGGCTGAGTTTATTCAACAGCATCCTTCTCTCTTTATTTTGACGGGTGCTGGCGTCAGCACAGACTCTGGCATTCCTGATTATCGTGATGAAAAGGGAAACTGGAAGCGAAAGCAGCCCGTTCAGCATCAAGACTTCATGAACAGCCATGCAACGCGACAGCGTTATTGGGGGCGAAGTCTCATCGGATGGCCCATCATTCGTGACGCCCAACCAAATGCCTGTCATCAGGCGCTGGCGCGTCTTGAACGATTAATACACGTACCGTTAATGGTCACACAAAACGTTGATCGACTGCATCAAGCCGCAGGCAGCCAAAAGGTGATTGATTTGCATGGACGTTCCGATCGTGCGATTTGCATGAATTGTGGCTTTCAATGTCCGCGTGACGAGATACATCATCGCTCGGCCCTTCTCAACCCTCATTTCTTGCATTTCATAGCTACGGCAGCACCTGATGGCGATGCCGACCTTGAAGTCGATTTTTCTAACTTTGATGTTCCAGACTGCCCAACATGCGGAGGAATTTTAAAACCGGACGTTGTGTTTTTTGGTGACAACGTCCCTAAACAGCACGTTGAAACGGCACTATCGGCACTTGACGTCAGCGATGCGATGCTGGTGGTTGGCTCATCATTGATGGTCTATTCAGGTTATCGCTTTTGCAAACGCGCACAGGAATGGAATAAGCCAATTGCCAGCCTGACCTTAGGAAAAACACGAGCAGATGATATCACTCATTTAAAATTGAGTGCTAGAATTGATCAGACACTGATGACCACTCTAGCACTTATGGAATGATGATTACTTGATGTGACGCCCGCCATCTAAGGGCAGCGTCCTGCCTGTGACATAGCCACTTGCTAGCAAATACTCAACAGCCTGAATGAACTCCTCCGCACCACCTTCCCTTTGCATGATGGATTTTGCTCGAGCTTTTGCTTTGTACTGATCGTCATCCGCCTCATTAAAAAGCATCAGTGCTGGTGCAATTGCGTTCACTTTAACCTTGGGCGCGAGCAACTGTGCAAAGGATAAGGTCATGTTGGCCAAGGCCGCCTTACTGGCCGCATAGGCGATATGCTTCTGACTACCTTTTTCTGCAACGTAATCGGTGATATGAATAATATCAGCGATCCCATCAGAGGCTTGCAACAACGCGCCAAGTTCAAGGTTCATGACATAGGGCACATTCACGTGGACCTGCATCATATACTCGATGGTTTCAAAATGCTGGTGCGTCTCCGACTCAGGCAACCAGTCAGAGGCATTGTGAATCAGCGCATCTAATTTGACGTATTTTCTCTTAAACGCTTTAATAAAATCAGACACATCCAACTGACTCTTAAAGTCAATTTTATAGGTTTCCATACCTAAATCGCGCAAGGCTTCAATAACGGGCGTTTCTGTGCGATAGGTACCAATGACCCGATGGCCTTGCTCAAGAAGACGGGTTGACAGGGCAAGCCCTAGTCGACGCCCGACCCCAGTGATCAAAATAACCTTACTCAATTCACACGCCCCCTGCATTAGCGCAAAAACTCAGCGCGTGTATGGAGATTGGTTTTAAAAATGCCCCCCAATGCGGTGGTTGAGGTGCTGGAGTTCACGTCCTGAACACCACGAGACTTGACGCAGTAATGGGTTGCCTTGATCGACACGGCAACGTTGTCTGTTTCGAGTAATGCTTGGAGTGCAACCAGCAGCTGCTGGGTTAGGCGCTCCTGCACCTGAGGACGCTGAGCAAAAAACCGTACGATCCGATTGATTTTCGACAATCCAATGATTTTGGTAGCAGGCAAGTAAGCCACCGTTGCCGTGCCATCAATCGTAATAAAATGATGTTCACAGGTACTGGTCAAGCTAATGTCTGACACCCGAACCATTTCATCAAGCTTCATTTTATTGTCAATGACCGTTATTTTAGGAAAGTTTTGATAATCCAATCCCGAAAAAATCTCTTGCACATACATTTTTGCAATGCGATGGGGTGTTTCGGCCAAACTATCATCGCTTAAATCTAAACCTAATGTCGCAACAACCTCGGTCATCAGGCCCTTAAGACGCTCATATTTTTGCTCGGGTGACATGCCCGTATCCAACATAGGGGTTTCCAACCCTCTGTCGAACAGCGCTTTTTGCACTAAAGCCGCTTCTTTTGAAATCATAATTGACCTCTCTCCTGATCTAAACCGTTCAGGATTTGTGATATTGAAGGGTTAATGAAACGGAATCTGCAAATCTCAAGGCATGAGGTTTATCAACCGTCACCTGTGCATGAGTCACGCACGCAGGCTCTGCACAAATCTGTAAGACATCTGCAACTAACTTTTCCAATAACAAGAACTGCCCCTCTTCAACATGCTGAATAACCTTTTTGGTGATCTGTTTGTAATCCAGTGCAGCAGACACATTATCCGACAAGCAATCTCGACTGGTTGGATAGTGGATTTCAGCGTTGATCACAACGTCCTGTTTTTTTTCACGCTCATCTGGATTAAATCCAATATAGGTCCGCAGACGCAGGTTAGTGATCTTGATGATCGCATTACTGATAGTCATAATGAATCTCCGTGTTTTTTCACTAGTACGCAGTCTGCCACGAAAGTAGACCATTTTACTCGGATATTTTTTAACATCCCAGTCATAATTCATTTCTTTCCTAAAAAAGAAGGTCAAACATTATACGCTCTTTTTCATCAAAGACTGTATTTATGTTATTTATAATCATTATTAAATACTTTTATCGTGCACAAATGACGCTTTTAAGTGTATTTTGCTGCGACGCGCCCGCTTGAACACATATAAAAATATGTGTCTTAAGCTCTCGACAAGCGAAAGGGTTTTGTCTATCGTTGAATTCGAGTTCACTAGCCGCCCGTCGCACTTGGCCGATCAAGCAGATCAACGTCAAATCCAACCGCAGCTAGTGCTCAGACGGCTGAAGCATCAGCCAGCGTCGCTCGGACGGTTCCGGGCGCTTACGTATATAGAGAGACTCACATGTCAAAACCACGTCGTTTTGAGCGCATCGAGCGCTTACCCCCCTATGTATTTAATATTACAGCAGAGCTCAAGATGGCTGCGCGCCGTCGTGGCGAAGATATTATTGATCTGAGCATGGGTAACCCTGATGGGGCCACACCAGCGCACATCGTAGACAAACTCTGTGAAGTGGCACAACGTCCTGATACCCACGGCTATTCGACTTCTCGCGGCATCCCGCGCTTACGTCGCGCCATTAGCCACTGGTACCAAGAACGCTACCAGGTGGATATTGACCCTGAGCACGAAGCCATTGTCACCATTGGCTCCAAAGAAGGGCTAGCTCACTTGATGCTTGCCACGCTTGATCGTGGAGATGGTGTACTTGTACCCAATCCAAGCTACCCTATTCATATCTATGGGGCCGTCATTGCCGGTGCTCAAGTTCGTTCCGTGCCATTGATCCCTGGAATGGACTTTTTTGAAGAGCTGCAACGCGCCATCAAAGAAAGTATTCCTAAACCCAAAATGATGATTTTAGGGTTTCCATCGAATCCCACGGCTCAATGCGTTGAATTGGACTTTTTTGAACGTGTGATTGCCCTAGCCAAAGAGCATGATATTTTAGTCGTGCATGACCTCGCCTATGCCGACATTGTTTACGATGGCTGGAAAGCGCCCTCGATTATGCAAGTGCCGGGGGCTAAAGAGGTTGCAGTCGAGTTTTTTACATTATCAAAAAGCTACAACATGGCTGGTTGGCGCATTGGTTTTATGGTGGGAAACCCCGAATTGGTGAGCGCACTTGCCCGCATTAAGAGCTACCACGACTACGGCACCTTTACGCCCCTTCAGGTTGCGGCCATCGCTGCCCTTGAAGGCGACCAACAGTGTGCAAAAGACATTACAGCCAGTTATCAAAAACGGCGCGATGTGTTGGTGAAAGGCTTACATGAAATCGGTTGGATGGTTGAGAAACCCAAAGCATCAATGTACATCTGGGCGAAGATTCCTGAACCTTATGCTGAATTAGGTTCACTGGAGTTCTCCAAAAAACTCTTGGCAGAAGCAAAGGTGTGTGTGTCGCCGGGTGTTGGCTTTGGTGATTATGGCGATGATCATGTGCGTTTTGCATTGATTGAAAATCAAGACCGTATTCGCCAAGCCTTACGTGGCATAAAAGCTATGTTCCGTGCGGATGGTTTGCTACCCTCTAGTAAATCGTCAAGCTAAAGGCCATAGGTTCGAACAGGACTGACGCTGTTGATCTTTTCGAACCTATTCTGTCAACCCTTCATACACGATAAGACTATGACTCAACAAACACTTTTAATGAATCAAGACGATATGACTGCTTTCTTGCAGGATGTCTATCCACAATTTAATGGCGAAGTTGCTGAAATCACCGAAGACTATGCCCTGTTACGTTTACCCATCGATAACACGCATGTACGCCCAGGTAATACGGTTTCGGGCCCCACGATGATGGCACTGGCCGATGTCGCGCTGTATGTGGTGATTCTATCTAGAATTGGGCCAGAAGCCCTAACCGTGACCACAGATTTCACCTGTCACTTTTTAAACAAACCCAGTGCAAACGCTGCGCTCATGGCAAAAGCCACCATCCTAAAATTAGGCAAGCGCTTGGTCATTGGCGAGGTAGAGCTTTACAGTGAGGGAGAGGAAGAGTCCATGGTGGCACATGTTGTCAGCACCTACTCTATTCCTCCCCGTAAATAAACGTCTTTCTTATGCCTTGATCAGCCGCTCCAGCGCTTGATCAAGTGTCTCGTCCCGCTTCGCAAAACAAAAGCGCACCCATCGTAACTCTGGAGGCGCTTTTTGATAAAACACCGACAAGGGGATCGCAGCGACCCCCACCTCTTTAACCAACCAATGCACAAACTCAACATCATTGATATCAGAGATATTTGAGTAGTCCATCAGCTGAAAATACGTCCCTTGCGAGGGCGTAAATTGGAATCGACTGTCCTGCATGGCCGTATTAAAGCGATCTCGCTTGGCTTGATAAAACTCACCTAAGGCTTGATCGTGATCCTTATCTAGGTTTAGGTAATCCGCCAAGGCATACTGCATGGGTGTACTGGTGCTAAAAGTGAGGAACTGATGGACCTTACGAAACTCAACCGACAAAGCCGCCGGTGCAACGCAATAGCCAATTTTCCAACCTGTAATATGGTAGGTTTTGCCAAACGAAGACACAATAAAACTGCGCTCAGCCAATGCCTCATAACGATGCAAACTTAAGTGATGACGCCCATCAAACAGGATATGCTCATACACCTCATCGGCCAATATCAAGATATCCGTGTTTTCAACCAGAGCCTCCAAGGCCGCAACATCTTCGACAGATAACGTCGCTCCGCTTGGATTATGAGGTGAGTTAAGAATAATCATACGCGTGCTCGCGGTGATCGCTTCACGCACTGCGTCCCAATTGATTGAAAAATCATATGAGTCCAGTTGAATGTGTTTTGCTACGCCGCCGTTAAGCAGGATCGCAGGCTCATAACTGTCATAGGCAGGATCGAAAACGATGACCTCATCACCCGGCCTAACGGTCGCTGCAATTGCTGCAAAGATGGCTTCTGTTGCACCTGAAGTGACTGTTACTTCAGCTTGAGGGCACACCTTGCGTCCATAGCAACGCTGTATCTTATCGGCAATGGCCAAACGCAAAGGCTCCACCCCTGTCATGGGCGCATATTGATTCATGCCTTTTTTAATGTATTCCCCGACACGATCAAGGAGCACCTGTGGCCCCTCAAAATCAGGAAATCCTTGCGATAAATTAATGGCCTGATGGTCTGATGCAAGTTGCGACATTTGGGTAAAAATTGTTGTACCTACCTGAGGTAAACGCGATGCAGGGTAACGCATGAAATACTCCATTGCGGGAACACATTTAACTCGAATGATACCTTGCGCTCAGATAAAATGCTCGTTTGGATTGTATCTGAGACCTAAACTATGCCTAAAGCTGTTGAACTAAAACGCGGACACGTGATTGAAATTAACTCTAACCTTTACATTGTCCAAAACGTCGATGTTAAAAGCCCATCTGCCCGTGGAGCAGCCACACTGTATAAAGTCCGCTTTGCACAGGTCCCTAGCGGACGTAAGCACGAAGAAACCTATGTGGGTGATGATATTGTCAAGGATGTTCAGCTTGAACGTCGCAAAGTGTCTTTTTTGTACAAAGAAGATGATCTCTACACCTTTATGGATCTTGAAGACTACAGCCAATACACCATTAACAGCAACATCATTGCACATCAGATTGACTATTTAACCGATGGCATGGAAGGGTTAATGGCCCTGTTAGTCGATGGCAATATGATTGCTCTGGATATGCCAGTTACAGTGGTGATGGAAATTGTTGAAACTGTACCCGGCATGAAATCAGCTAGCGCAACAGGGCGCACCAAGCCTGCTATTTTGGCAACCGGCTTAGAAATTCAAGTCCCGGAATATATAGAACCCGGCGAAAAAGTGAAAGTTAACACCGAAACCGGCAAGTTCCTGTCACGCGCTTAAATCCTATCTTCGCTTAGGTGACGACTCCACGCCTCTGATTTATGCCCTTCAGGGTATTTATGCCCTCTAGGGTGTTTATGCCCTTCAGGGTACTGTTAGGCGTGAAGTCGTCATACATCCATACTTTACTTCTTCATTTCTTCATTTCTTCATTTCTTCATTTCTTCATTTCTTCATTTCTTCATTTATCTTTCTTTGACTGATTGTCTCTTTTGCTTGATTTTACCTAAAATACTGTATATAAATACAGTAACTGTATAAATGATCAGTATTGAGGGAATAAACGATGTACTCAACCTATACTGCAATCGAATGCATTTCTGCCGATGCTCGACTTGTTCGCCCTGCGCTTGAAAAAGTCGCCCATCAAGAAAAGTGGATCACCCTGATTTCCCCACCACAAGACTACCCCGACGTACATCTACTCTTAGACGCGGGCATACATCCGAATAACGTACGAATGGTTCATGCTGATCAGAATGGATCATGCGCTCTGGCCTGCAAAGCAGCGGAAAATGGTCTTAGTAGTTTAGTCATGTTGTGGGTGAGCACACCTCTAAAGCAGCACGAAATGCAAGCGCTGCAACGTGCAAGTCAACTGGGAAACTGCATGTCATTGGTCTTTAGAAAAGTTCAGACCGCTCATGCTCAGTATCATCAATACCCCTTGTGGGCCGATAGAGCAGGATCTAGCCCTGCTTCTCTAGCTTAAAGATGTTTACTCACTAGAGATTGAAGATCCTCTTCTGACAACTCACCCAGATGGCTTGCCAGCAAATACCCTTCACGGGAATAAAACAGAGTTGTTGGCAGCCCTCTGACCTTCATATGATGCAAGGCCTCTTGCCGAGGATCCAGCCAGAGATGTTGAAAGTCGAGCTGGTGGGTGGTTAAAAACTGGTTGATGGCCGGTACGGTCTCACCTTGGTTAATTAAAACAACCGAAACCCCCTCCTTCGCTGCATAGCTCTCTAATAAGGGCATTTCACGCACACAGGGTGGACACCAGGTTGCCCAAAAATTCACGATCAACAAATCGCCTTTTACATCACTGAATGACGCAGGTTGTCCGGATAGGCTGGCCAAGACAAGCTGCTCAGGCAAAGGCTCTTTCGGCCAGAAGTGCACATAAACACTCACCGCTACCGCGAGTATCAATGCCAATATTCCAAAAGGCTTAAGATATTTCATAGATGTAATTTCACTGAAGTGGAGGGTTTTGGTGCCACCAAAACCCTCCTTAAAACGAAATACCCTTTAACCCGATACAAAGGTTGGGCTAATACCAAGGTCCCAGAGGACAACAGTGGAGGCTAACATACTCACCAGAACTACCATCCCCACGGTTAGGATAGACGTTGAGAACATAAATCCGCGATCTGCGGGGATGTTCATCAACTCAGGTACTCCTGAATATAAAATGTACACTGTATAAGCCAGAGCAATGAGCCCAACACCCACCACAAACCAAAGCATCGGCCATAAGCCGGTAATTCCCGCTAAGAGTAAGGGCGTCGCGGTACAGGTTGCGAGTACCATACAGTGAGCAAGATCAGATTGTGCGCCATAGGTTTTTTCCATCCAATGAATCACATTCGCTATAAATGCAACCCCAACCAATAACGCAATATAAAAGACAACAGCGATCATAAACGCGCTGTCGGTTGTTAACTTGACATAACTGCCCGTTCCGACACTCCACCCCACTTGCGTTGTTCCGATAAAGAAACTAACGGGTGGAATTGCACAAAGCCATACCAAAACGTGTGTGTAGCACTCTTGAATAGTATAGCGCCGCTCTCGGATCGTCTTCCAAATATTTTGCTGGTGAAACATCACACCACTGATTTGCTGCAGTAACATAGTTTCGCTCCTTGGAGGGTAGTCACCACTCCATTTCTGTTGATCGCTTGACTGTTCATTTTGTTTTTATTTTCGTGTTACTTAATATCGAGTGATACTGATCGTTGTACGCTTTAGACTCCGTTTACGTTTAGACCCATATGAAAAAATAATGATCAAATAATAACCAACAAAATAAGTATAGAAGATAGCGAATAGAAAACCAAAAAGCGGATAAAGGAGCCGATGGATCATCACCCTTCCATACTTTCCAGTTGCAATACATAAACTTGCTGTTTAACAGGAGCGCTCCCACTAGATAAATCCAGCCACTCATCCCAGATGCAACAGGCATCAGGGTTGCGGCCACCGTCAACCATCCATACAACCAAATTTGCAGCCGTGTAAACTCGTTGCCATGGGTCACTGGCAACATCGGCACACCCGCCTTGGCATACTCCTCTTTTTTATGTATGGCTAAAGCCCAAAAATGCGGTGGGGTCCAGGCAAAAATGATCAATACCAGTAACAGCGCATCGGCGTGAAGCTGCCCCGTCATCGCCGTCCAACCCAATAAAGGTGGCGCTGCACCCGCTAACCCCCCAATGGTAATATTTTGCGGCGTTGCCCATTTCAAAAACGCCGTGTAAACCACAGCATACCCCAATAAAGCACTTGCAGTGAGTACAGCCGTTAGAGGGTTTACTTCAAACCAAAGCAAACTGATACCCGATATAGAAAGTGCCAAGGCATAAAGCGCAGCCTGCCAACTTTTCACACGCCCTTCTGCAACAGGTCTTCTTGAAGTGCGCAGCATCAGTTTGTCTAAGCGCTGATCCAATAAATGATTAAATGCCGCCGCCCCCATTGCCGACATGCCAATTCCAAGCAGCCCCAAGAAGGCCATCATTGGGTCTGGTACACCCGGCACAGATAATGCCATTCCCACAGCCGCACACACGAGCATCACAACCACAACGCGGGGTTTTCCAAGCTCAAAGTAATCACGTGCTAGCGCTCTTCCCGACGCAAAATCCCATTTATGAGCAATAAGTAGATTTGAATTACGCATGAGAGACCTTCCTGTAAGTAGCGGGACTGTAGGAAACTTGAGCAATCGACAAACGCCAACCTGTTCGCAATAAACAGAGCATCAACACGGCAGCACCCGCTGTATGCATCAGCGCAACAGAGAGCGGGAGCGAAAATAGAACCAGCACTATGCCAAGCGTGATCTGCAGTGCATAAATGCCAAGCATCAACTGAGTGATCCCCCTAATTGATGGTTGCTTGGTGTGACCATAATGCCATAACATCAGTAAAGCGATACCGACCGCTAAAGCACCGATACGATGTGTGTAATGAATGGCGGTACGTGCCCCTGCATGAAGTTGACCATACAAGTAATTGGGCCCCACTTCCTGAGTGATGTGAAAGCCTTCATTAAAATCCATGTAACTTGGCCACCATTCATTATTGCAGGTTGGAAAACCTGTGCAGGCGATACCCGCATAGTTACTGGATGTCCAGCCTCCCAATGCCACTTGAAGGGTCAAGAGTGCAATAGCCAACCACCAAATCCTAGGTAAAGATGAGCGTGTAACAGGCTGGCGTTGACAGACGCCTAAGCGGCACCTCAGCCAGAAGAAAATTGCGAGAACAGTAAAGCCACCCAGCAAGTGCAATGTGACCACTTGTGGCCAAAGTTTGAGCGTAACGGTCAAAGCACCAAACGCACCTTGCAGACAAATCACCAGTAGCAGCAATACACTGACGCCAACAGGATAATTGCGTAAGTGACGATTTTTCCAAGCAAGAACGACCAATACAATTGCCAAAAGCCCTAGAGAGGATGCTAAGTAACGATGAACCATCTCAACCCAAGCCTTAAAAGGGTCAAGCGGTATATGAGGTGCAAAATCACTGGCTCGCTCTGCATTGGGTACAACGAGTGCACCATAGCATCCAGGCCAATCAGGACACCCTAGCCCCGCATCGACTAAACGTGTCCAAACCCCTACTAAAATCACAATGAATGTAAAGACTATTCCCAAACTGCTCAGACGAATTGCCATGTTGAGTTTGGCTGGTGAAGACTCATAGGAAAATGAGTTCGAATCCATGTATCACCCCGATTTATAATTGTTTTTTGGCGATCTTTACTAAGACTAGATCAAAAATGCATGTTCACCAGTAAAACTCACAACTTATTTTTCTGGATTGCGCTTTAACAGTCGTTCCAAGTCTTTATGGACACTACGTGCATCGACCTGTGCAGGGTACTCTGTAACAATATGACCTTGTGGATCAACGAGCCATACTCTATAGGCTTCATGCCAATCGGGGGCTTTTCCTTCCCAAAAGACAGCAATTTCGCCGGGCAATACATCGGTATCAGAGCCAATACGTAAACGCAGGACCCGTTCAGCTTGACGCCCTAAGGCTCGATGCAGTCGCCACCATTTATCGGCTTCGGCTAAACAAACATCATCACAGGTCTCATGTGTTGACCAAACCAACCACCACTGGGATTGATCCGGAAGCTGACCGATTGGCCATTGACTGAGTATCGGACGATCATGGTCTAAATTCCCATGCGCCACTTTATGATCAGGAATGCCGATTTGCCAATGCAACATCGCCCAAGCCATTGGCATAGGCGCACCAAGAACAAAGATTAGGCACAATAGCTTTAAACGATTTCTCACGACTCTCTCCTTGCTTCTTTCGTCATCACACGAAACCCCAGCACAGCCACAACAATGCACAGTCCAGATAGCATGAGCCATTGAACAGCGTAGGCTTGATGTCGCTCAGGAGGCATTTGATTAGGCGTCCACCAAGGTTGCAGCAAACCGTCCCCGTCCGTTTGATGAACCACCCCTTCAAACACCCGGTCACCAAGGTGTTGCCAAGCGCTTAAGTCAATCGACTGCAAACGCATACCCTCGCGATTCGTGCCCAGCACCAACTGTCGACCCAGCTCCGTTTGCCAACGGCCCGTAAGGGTGACTTGGCCCGAAGGCGTTTCAACTACGGGATCAATACGACGATCCACCGATGTTGGGATAAAACCTCTTTGAATTAGCCACCACTGGTTTTGACCGGTCATCAACGGGGTTAGCACCGCAACGCCGAGTTGCCCTTGATAAATCCGATTGTCGAGCCAAAGCGTTTCCGATGTTAGAAACTCTCCCGTTAACGAGAGGTTGCTCCAAGCAGGCGGTTCAAATTGAGGTTGTTCGATCACAGGTGCCAATAGCCAAGCCTGTTGTATTTGAGTTTTTTCTGCTGCACGTGTCCACTGCCACTGAGACAGAGCCAAACCCAGCAGCATTAATGCCGTCCAAAACACCCACCAGACAATCCATTTAAAATGAAGCTTGACCCAACCTGTTTTATTTGTTCGACTGACAGGACTCAATGCCATTGATGACAAATACTTGGAGTCTTTCATGCTAAAAATCCTTATTGCACTTGTATTTTTGGCAATGCTAACCAGTTTAAGCTTAAGTGCTGGTTTTTTACTCAAAGATCCCAGTTCATCCACCCGAGTACTAACATCACTCAAAGTGCGCGTCAGCTTAGCCTGCCTACTGCTTTTTTTGCTCGTCTATGGTTTTACATCCAGCCATCTCGGCTGAGAGCTTAAAAGACATACACAAATAGAAACAAGCCGATCCACACCACATCCACAAAGTGCCAATACCACGCGCCCGCTTCAAATGCGAAATGTTGGTTTGCACTAAAATGCCCTCGTCTTATGCGGAGCAACATCACGAGTAACACAATGGCTCCAATGGTGACATGCACACCGTGAAAGCCTGTTAGCAGGAAAAAGGTCGAGCCATAAATACCAGCCTGCAGCGTTAGACCTAATTGTGTCCAAGCTTCGACATACTCAATGCCTTGGATGACCAAAAACACAAAACCTAACGCCAAGGTCACAATCAACCACTGTGTTAATTTTGGTCGGTTGCCTTCCTTTAACGCATGGTGTGCAACGGTCAATGTAACGCTCGACGACACCAACAATAAGGTATTGATCAGTGGAAGCGTCCAAGGATTAATGACCGCATTAGGCCCTCCGATGCTGGGATCTGGCGTATTCATTAATGGCCAACTAGCAGTAAAGTCAGGCCATAGTAATGCCGTGATGCCTTTCGCACCTTGCCCATCCAACCATGGGAGTGCAAAGACGCGAATGTAAAACAAGGCACCAAAAAAGGCGGCAAAAAACATCACTTCCGAGAAAATAAACCAACCCATCCCCTGCCGAAATGATCGATCCATTTGCGCGTCATACAGACCGCCCATCGACTCATTGACGACGTCTCGGAACCAGCCATACATAACAAACGCAATCCCCACAAGACCCGCCAATAAGAAGGGCAAGCCTGAGCCATAGCTCATTAATGAGCCTGCTCCCACTGCGGTTAAACCCAATACAACAACGGCAATAATCGGCCATTTACTGGTGGGCGGAACATAATATTGACTACTCACGGTAACCTCCTTGGGCAACCACCTCACTCATAGGGTAAAGGGTATAGGCAAGCGTTAAGGTTTGGATATCAGCAGGTAATGCAGGGTCAACCTGAAAAACCAACGGCAACTCGATGGACTCACCGCCTTCAAGCCACTGCTCCTGAAAGCAAAAACACTCCATTTTTCTAAAATGCCGAGCACCTTGCGAAGGGCTTACACTCGGCACGGCTCGACCTGAGCTGCGAACATCACTGGTATTGGTAAAGCGAAAACGCGCTTGTGCAATTTCACCTGGATGGACGGCAATGACTTGATCTAGAGCCTCTAAACGCCAAGGCAGCCCGGTTCCGCTTCGTGTAACCAATTGCACACGAACCCATCGAGTGTCATCACGCTCCTGAGCACTCATGACTTGAGCCGATGTCGCCGTTTTGCCATTCAAGCCTGTGACTTCGCAAAACACGTCATACAAGGGCACAAGCGCAATGGTAAACAACACCATGCCCAACAACGCCCAAACTGTTGTTCGTACCGTGCGTTTAACGCCCTCATCAGAACTCTGTGACTTAGACACAGCGACCTCCCCATTAATGTCGACTCGGAGAGTCAACTTCAGGTACAAATTTAGGTGGCGTTTCAAACGTATGGGTCGGTGCTGGACAAGGCACTGTCCATTCCAAGCCTTCAGCACCTTCCCATGCCTTAGCCGGCGCTTTTTCACCACCACGAATGGCTTTTACCAATACCCAAACAAAAATCAATTGCGAGAAGCCAAACAAGAAACCACCAATGGATGAAATCATATTAAAATCTGCAAACTGCAAGGCATAGTCTGGAATACGGCGTGGCATGCCAGCGAGACCTGAGAAATGCATAGGGAAGAAGGTTAAGTTGACGCCAATCACCGATAACCAGAAATGCCAGCGCCCCAGTGTTTCGTCTGCATAATGGCCTGTCCATTTCGGCATCCAGTAGTAGGCTCCCGCTAAAATAGCAAAGAGCGCTCCCGGAACTAACACATAGTGAAAGTGAGCTACTACAAAATAGGTATCATGGTATTGAAAGTCAGCTGGCACAATCGCAAGCATCACACCCGATAAACCACCGATCGTGAACATCACAATAAAGCCGAGTGCAAAGAGCATCGGGACTTCGAAGGTGATCGATCCTCTAAATAGAGTCGCTATCCAGTTAAAGACTTTCACCCCTGTTGGAACCGCAATCAACATGGTTGAATACATAAAAAACAGTTCGGCAGTCAAAGGCAAACCCACCGTGAACATATGATGGGCCCACACAACAAAGGATAACAGCGCAATAGAGGCGGTTGCATACACCATCGATGCATAGCCAAATAAACGTTTGCGCGCAAAGGTAGGAACAATCAAGGATACGATACCAAAAGCAGGCAATATCATGATGTACACTTCAGGATGACCAAAAAACCAAAATAAATGCTGGAACAAAACAGGGTCCCCACCCCCTGCTGCATCAAAAAAGCTGGTGCCAAAATTAATGTCCAATAACATCATCGTCACAACACCGGCTAACACGGGCATTACCGCAATAAGCAAGAAAGCGGTAATGAGCCAGGTCCAAACAAATAACGACATATCCATCAAGCGCATGCCTGGAGTGCGCAAGTTTAGAATCGTCGCAATTATGTTAATAGCGCCAAGAATAGAGCTTATCCCCGCTAAGTGGATAGACATAATAAAAAAGCTGGTTGACGGCGGTGCATAGGTCGTTGATAGAGGCGCATAGAATGTCCAGCCAAAATTCGGTCCACCTCCTTCCATTAACAGGGTTGATAATAAGATCCCAAATGCGACCGGCAATAACCAAAAACTGAAATTATTGAGCCGGGGCAGTGCCATATCCGGCGCACCAATCTGCATGGGAATCATCCAGTTGGCCAGCCCGACAAATGCCGGCATAATCGCGCCGAAAACCATGATCAATCCATGCATGGTTGTCATTTGGTTAAAGAATTCGGGTTGTACATACTGCAATCCAGGTTGAAACAACTCAGCCCGAATGACCAGTGCCATGGTTCCACCAACAAACAGCATCAGCAGAGAAAAGAGCAAATAGAGCGAGCCGATTTCCTTATGGTTAGTGGTTAATACCCAGCGCATAATGCCCGTTGGCATCTGAGCAGAGTGATGTCCATGCTGCTCAGCTGTACCGACATTTGGCTGAAGAACCGCGTGCGTTGATTCAGATGCCATCTCACTCACCTCTTATTATTGTGAACCCAACAAGTCACGGATTTCAGCGGGTTGAACACTATCGGCGGTATCGTTGCCCCAAGCGTTTCGCTCATAGGTAATAACTGCGGCTAATTCGGCGGCAGACAGCGTCGTTCCGAATGCAGGCATAGGCGTACCTGTCTTGCCATACAGCACAATATCGATATGGGCTTGTCGAGCGTTTGGATCAATGGAAATCCCAGTGCCTGCCAGTGCAGGGAAGATAGGTGGAAGCCCTTTACCATCCGGTTGATGACACGCCGCACAATAGGTATTGTACGTTCCTTCACCTCGCGCCATCAGTTCATCCAACGCCCATTCCCTGTCGGCACCCTGTGCTTCCGCCATGGCGGCGTCACGCTTGCTTGCCAACCATGCCGTATACTCCTCTTCCGACACAGCCTTGACCTCAATGGGCATAAACGCATGGTCACGACCGCAGAGTTCGGCGCACTGACCTCGGTAGACACCCGGTTGATCAATTCGGGTCCAAGACTCGTTGATAAAGCCGGGGATGGCATCTTTTTTCACCGCTAAATCAGGTACCCACCAAGAATGGATCACGTCATTTGCCGTAAGCAATAATCGAATCTTGCGACCCACTGGAACCACCATCGGCTCATCCACTTCGACCAAGTAAAAGTCGCCGCGCGCTTCTTGACCGTATATTTGCTCTCTAGGGGTTGATAGATTACTAAAAAAGCTGACATCCTCACCCAAGTACTCATAACGCCAGCGCCACTGATACCCTGTCACCAAAATATCAATATCGGCATTACTCGTGTCGTACATCTTTTTTAAAGTGGCAGTGGCGGGAATCGCCATCACCACCAAGATCACCATTGGAATGGCCGTCCACATAATTTCAACAAAGGTGTTCTCGTGGAAGTGTGCAGATTTAGCACCCTTTGATCGACGATACTTAAATAAAGACCAAAACATGACGCCGAAGACAACCACCGCAATTGCGATGCAAATCCAAAGAATCGTCATATGGAGATGAAAGACTTCTTGACTGATGTCCGTAACGCCCACCGGCATATTCCAACCCGATGAGGTATTAATTGAAGACGCATGAACATTGCCAAAGACTGGCAATAACGCAAATCCGAGAAATGCCGCAAATGTAAGCCGGATCATCACTCCCTCCTTTTATTGTTATCAATCAGGAAATGAAGCCAAACGTATTGAATGAATTGAGTCTAAGACAGGAATCTAGAACGCGCAAAAAAATAATTGATTATTTTGCAGCCAGATGCGCAACGAATGCGACCAATAGAATAAAGATAATTGTCATCAAAATTCCCACCCCTATGTAGGGCCAGGGGGATGTGCGTTGAAAATCCTTACGTCGATTTTGATCCGACTGGACGCCAAAAAAAGCGGCAAGGACGGATTTAATGATGTCTAACATAACGGGTCACCACTCAATTTGTGAGCAGTCTTGAGTATTGCCCACAGACGCGCAAAGCGCAAAGCGACAACTAAGGAAGTTTAAGCACCAAAACACCTGCGCGTTGATTAATCTCGAGATTACGCATGAAGCTCATCCCCAGCAAAACGATGTCTGATGACATATGGGGATTGATATGCCCTTCGACTAACTGCATTTGAATTCCACCGAGCTGAACCGTATTGAGCTGCGTTTGATATACCGAAACAACCCCGTTCGCCGTGCTCACTCTTACCGCCCGCCCAGGTGTAAGGCCCACTTTTTTCGCAACTCTTTCGGGCACACTCACAGTCGTTGCTCCAGTGTCCAACAAGAAGGTAACGGGGTGTCCATTAATGAATCCAGGAGCGATATAATGCCCATTACGATTGCTTTGCAACACGACTTCGGAGCTCACTTCAAGATCAATAACGGCCAAATTCCGATTAGGGTTATTACGCTGGTCCAAATAACCCGAAAAGTATAACGACAATAGAACCAACAACAAGATCCAAAAGGCAGCTTGAAAAAACCGTGTCATTCGCCGTTGTGTAGATGTGGATTCGGCCACTAGATCCCCTGCTTAAAATCGTAATATGAAACCAATTACGCCCGTTTACCGTCTCAGAATCAACGTTTTTGACCTAAAGTTATCTAAGTGGTTCGATGCCCTGCTGATTTATTGTCTGTTGATGATCACTTGGGGCTGTAACAACCCAACGCAGAAATAATGCAGCTGTCACAAATATGTCATATTTATGACATAAAATGTTCATCTAATTGTCATAAACATGCATAGGTAGGTCATGTCGTACACACTCTTTGATTTTTTACAACTCATTGGTTCGCTGGGTATTTTTATTTTTGGAATGAAAATTTTCAGTGAAGGCCTACAAAAAATAGCAGGCAATCGACTCAAAGGCATTCTCAGCGGAATGACGCGAAACCGTTTTACCGGCGTTGTTACCGGTTTTGCTACTACGGCCATCACCCAATCTTCGACCACCACGACCGTGATGGCGGTTAGCTTCGTAAATGCAGGCCTACTGACTTTCATCCAATCGACAGGCGTGATTATGGGGGCCAATATTGGTACAACCATTACCGCTTGGCTGGTTGCATTATTTGGTTTCAAGTTTAAAATCACACCGATTGCACTTGCCGTGATTGGCATTTTCTTTGTGTTCCTCTTCTCCAAAAATGCACGCTGGCGCAATATCGCCGAGGCTATGGTTGGATTTGGGATCTTGTTTATTGGGCTTGAGTTTATTAAAGGCTCTGTCCCCGACATTAACAGTAACCCAGCTCTCTTTAGTTTTTTAGATGGTTTCACTGAGTATGGCTTTTTATCCCTTATCCTGTTTGTATTTGTTGGTACAATTTTAACGCTACTAACACAGTCCTCATCTGCGGCAACCGCCATTACACTTGTCATGCTATTCGAAGGCTGGGTATCCTTTCCAGTTGCCGCGGCGATGATCTTAGGGGAAAACATTGGAACCACCGTCACAGCTAACATAGCGGCACTCGTGGGAAATGTGCATGCAAAGCGAGCCGCCCGCTTCCATTTCTTCTTTAATGTTATTGGCGTCATTTGGATGATGCTTCTGATCTACCCTGTTCTAAACTTAATTGACCATGTAGTCCAATACTTCACTGAATCCTCCCTATCGGTGATGAGTGGTGATATTGAGTCTAGATCCAATGCGACACTCGCATTGTCATTGTTTCACACATCCTTTAACGTATTGAACGTCATTATTTTATTTGCCTTAGTCCCCTATATTGTTCGATTTGTTGAATATATCCAACCGGAAAACGGCAGCGAGAAAGACGAGTTCCATTTACAATACATCAGCACTGGGATGATGACTTCCCCGCTGTTTGCCATTCAACAAGCACAGAAAGAAATTCAAATATTCGCTGGCATTATCGATCAAATGCATGGCCGTGTCAGTGAGTTGCTATTTGATCCTAGCGCTGACAAAGAAGCGCTCATCAAAAAACTACGTCAAGATGAAAAAGCAACCGATCGTCTCGAAATTGAAATATCAGACTACTTGGTTAGAATCAGCGAACGAACCTCATTGGAGCACGAACTCACTGAGCGCATTCACAATATGCAAGCCATGCTGAATGACTTAGAACGTATTGGCGATATTTATTACCAAATAGCAAAAATGGCAGAAAAACTAGAAGAATACCGCTCAAGCTGGCCAGAAGAAGCCTACGAAGAAATTAAAATCATGATGGATGTGCTGCATATCGCGATTACCAATATGGTGCAAAATGTTGCCAAAGAGCCACATGAAGTCAAACTAGATGAAGCAATTAGCCTTGAAAAACGTGTGAATAAACAGCGTAAAACCTTTCGTAAAAATCACTACAATCGCCTTGAAAATGGCAACTACGCTCCAAGAGCAGGCGTTGTATTTATTGATGCACTGAACCGTCTAGAGCGCATTGGCGATCATGTCATCAATGTCAATGAGTTTGCGTGCGGAAACCGAATCAAGCGAGAATAAACACCGCTTCGTAATGACAAGTGCCAGTAGGACTTTCCTGCTGGCACCCTGTTTGCTCTACCGCAAGGCTTGCTCGGGTTTCACTGTGTGATGCTTCATAGATATGTGGAGATCATCGACTTTTGTTTTTCATCCTGGAAATTGGTTAATATAGACTTTTATTTTTCATAACCAACAAGAGATCATACAAAAATGAATCAGCGAGATGCCGATTTCTTTCGTCCAAAGCACCGCCGAGTGGTTGCCGTTATAGTTTGCTTGCTGTGGGCAGTATTTGAGTGGGCGACAGGTGCACACTTTTGGGGACTTGTTGCTACAGGTATCACTTTTTATGCCTATTGGAGTTTTTTTCATACCTATGAAGAGCAGGACTCTTCATCTGATTCTGATTGATAAGAGAGAGCACTTGCTGGCTCTCTCTTATCCCTTGGCTAACACGCCATCCCTTATGAAGCCGGTCGTCCCAACAACAATCGCCAACGACTGACCAGCAATGCACTGAAAATCAAACAGCAGCCTAACAGCTGTATCCCCGTCATCGATTCAGCAAACCAATAAACGCCTAAGATTGAGGCCCATACTGGCTCCAGTGTCATAATCACAGCCGCATGACTGACAGGCGCCATGCCCTGAGCTTTCACCTGAATGAAAAATCGCATACAGGTGCCAATCAAGATACTCGCCGCGAGCCAACCCAATAAGGATTGACTGGGCAAATTGGGAGCGGACTCAAAGGCCAAGGACCCCAGCAAGCCAATCATCCCCGTTACCGACAACTGAATAGCCGTCAATGGCCAAACTGGAAGCTTGGCAGCAAAACGACTGTTCAAGTTAAAGTGTAACGAGAAAAGCAGCGCCGACGCCAAAAAAAATAGATCCGACGTCGATAAGGAAAAGCCGCCTTCAATGCGCAAAAAAACCAAGCCAATCAGCGCAATACCCATTGCCACCCAGGTACTGCGAGCGGCCTTTTCGCCAAACAGGAGGCGTCCAACAATCGGTATAAATACGACGGCTAAACTGGTCAGAAAAGCCCCGACTCCCATGTTATCGGCAAAGAACAAGCCCATAATCCAAAACATCATGGCAATCCCCATGACGCAACCTGTCAAGAGCGCTCTTCGCCAAGCTTGAGGTGTGAAGGTGCGCAAGCGACTCCATCCAGGAATCGCTAACAAAAGACCTGCACCTAAAAAACGAACACCGATAAAAAACAATGGCTCCATGCCATTTAACGCTTCACGTGAGAATACCCAACTGATTGCTGCCAGCAAGGTTACCAAGACTAGCAGCAAATCAGAGCGTATCGATTGTTGTGTGACCATGTATGCCCTTACGGCGACTCCCTAAAGATCTGTCTTTGGAGTTACGCTTCTGCCATTTCACAGGTTAAACAAATTTCAGAATCACAGACATCGATGTGAACTTCCCCACCTCCTTCCGACAATTCACCAAACAAAATCATTTCAGCCAACGGTTTTTTGATTTTTTCCTGGATCAAACGACGCATAGGACGAGCGCCCATTTTGTCATCGTAACCATGCTCTGCCAGCCAACTGCGAGCCGCTTCGGACACTTCCAGCACCACCGCTTTGTCATCCAACTGTGCCTGCAACTCTGTTAAGAACTTATCCACCACACCCTTAATAATATCCAAGGATAAAGGCTTGAATTGCACAACAGCATCTAAGCGATTACGGAACTCAGGGCTAAACAGACGCTTAATGGCTTCCATGGCATCCGTCGCATGGTCTTGTTTGCTAAACCCAATGGAAGGACGTCCCATGGCCTCGGCTCCAGCATTAGTGGTCATGACTAACACCACATTTCTGAAGTCTGCTTTACGGCCATTATTATCCGTCAAGGTACCGTTATCCATCACTTGAAGCAGGATATTGAAGACTTCCGGATGCGCCTTTTCAATTTCATCTAACAACAACACACAATGCGGTGTTTTGGTAATGGCTTCGGTCAGCAAACCACCTTGGTCAAAACCGACATATCCTGGCGGTGCACCAATCAAGCGCGATACGGTATGTCGTTCCATGTACTCAGACATATCAAAACGAACCAACTCAATGCCTAAAATACGCGCCAACTGGGATGTGACTTCCGTTTTACCGACGCCTGTTGGACCTGCAAACAGGAAGGAACCCACTGGCTTATTGGGCTCTTTTAAGCCAGCACGAGACAACTTGATCGCGGCCGACAGCGTATCAATGGCCTCATCTTGACCGAGCACCACCATTTTAAGGTTGCTATCCAGCTTTTTAAGCTGATCCTTATCGGAAGCTGAGACACTTTTTGGAGGAATGCGCGCTATTTTTGCCACAATCGCTTCGATTTCAGGAACATCAATCACTTTCTTGCGATTTTCGGGCTTCTGCAAACGTTGATAGGCACCGCTCTCATCAATCACATCAATCGCTTTGTCTGGCATATGCTTGTCATTGATATAACGATCTGCCAATTCCGCAGCCGATTTTAGGGCAGCATCCGTGTACTCAACCTCATGATGTTCTTCAAAACGTGAGCGTAAGCCCTTGAGTATTTGATAAGTATCTGCAACGCTAGGCTCAAGAACATCCACTTTTTGGAAGCGTCGAGCTAACGCACGATCTTTTTCAAAAATGCCCCTAAACTCTTGGAACGTCGTTGAGCCTATGCAACGTATTTCTCCAGAACTCAGCAAAGGTTTGAGTAAATTGGACGCATCCATCGAACCACCGGACGCCGCACCTGCACCAATAATGGTGTGAATTTCATCAATAAACAGAATCGATTTAGGTTGATGACGAATTTCATTCAGCAAGTTCTTCAGGCGCTTTTCAAAATCACCGCGGTATTTTGTACCGGCTAACAACGCCCCTAAATCCAGTGAGTAAACAACACTGTCTGCAATGATATCTGGCACTTGCTTTTCAACAACAAGCTTTGCTAAACCTTCAGCAATCGCTGTTTTGCCCACGCCCGCCTCACCCACTAATAAGGGGTTATTTTTACGACGGCGCGACAGTATCTGAACAACTCGTTCTACTTCATGATCACGCCCCACAAGAGGATCAATCCGTCCCAAAATGGCTTGCTGGTTTAAGTTGACGGCATAGAGTGATAAAGCGCTCTGGCCCTTTTCAGCCCCTTCATTGCCTTCAGACTCGTCGTTATTACGCTGTTCAGACGGCTCATTGCCACCTACCTTAGAGATGCCGTGGGAAATAAAGTTAACAATATCCAAGCGTTCGATACCCTGCTGCTGTAACACATACACAGCATGGCTTTCTTGCTCGCTAAAAATCGCCACCAGCACATTGGCGCCGTTAACATCTGACTTACCCGATGACTGCACATGGAAAACAGCTCGTTGCAACACTCTCTGAAAACCAAGCGTGGGTTGCGTTTCCATCGAAGCAAAAGTATCAGACAAAATTGGGGTGGTTTCATCAATAAAGTTTTGCAACTGACTGCGCAGACGTGGGAAATCAGCCCCACACGCCATCAAGACCTCTGCTGCCTCACGATTGTCCAGTAACGCCAGTAGCAGATGTTCAACCGTCATAAACTCATGACGCTTATCTCTTGCCGCCCGAAAGGCAGCGCTCAATGAATCTTCCAGTTCACGATTTAACATGACGGCTACCTCTCTAGACCTGCTCTACTTGACATAATAAAGGATGTTTGTTGGCTTGAGCGTATTGGGTCACCTGTGCCGCTTTAGTCTCGGCAACATCACGTGTATAAACCCCACAAACTCCCTTGCCTTGCTGATGAACGGCCAACATGATTTGAGTGGCTTTTTCTTCATCAAGATTGAAAAATACCATAAGCACCTCGACCACAAAGTCCATAGGTGTGTAGTCATCATTTAACAACACCACCTTGTACATGGGTGGCTTCTTCAGTTTAGGCTTAGTTTCCGCCGTTGCCAATTGACCATCAGAATGTTGGTCAAACATATCTCCATCATCTTGGTGTGCCATTACATTTTCCATCTTACTATCGTTATGCATATCACACTCAAAGTCATCATTAAACATAAAATTTGGACTTAGTTCTTTTGTTGGATATCTTTTACGTAATATAATTCAACTCGCAGGAGTGGTATTTAGTATCAGCAGTCCCTGCATGGATGTAAAGACACGTATCCAGTTTCTTTTGAATCTGTCACGGCTTACGTGTTAAATGTTGAGTTCAGGTCAATTATAGGCCTGAAAAAAAGGGATATTGGGGAGCGAGTTATGAAGACAGGTAAGGTCAAGTGGTTTAACAATTCAAAAGGATATGGTTTTATCCTTTCAGAATCCTGCGATGAAGAATTGTTTGCGCACTTTTCTGCAATTTTATCAGATGGTTATAAAAGTCTGAAAGCTGGGCAAGACGTCCAGTTCGAAACTAAGGAGGGCCCAAAGGGATTGCATGCCATCAATATTCGTCTCTTAGAATCTCAGTAATCAGTTCGCTTTTATGAGATAGCAAACACAAAATTCAGTCCTATTTATTTATTAATAGGACTTGATGGTTGTATGTGTTTGCCACATTGCTTACCCTAAGGCATTGTCTTAAGCCATTTGTTTGTGTTGCCATGTCTAAAATTCTTTTATTCAACAAGCCATATCAGGTTTTAAGTTGCTTTACGGATCCAGAAGGACGGTCTACCCTATCCGACTTTATTCCGGTTCCAAATGTATATGCAGCCGGACGTTTGGACTTCGACTCTGAGGGTTTGCTGTTACTCACTCAAGATGGCGCATTGCAGCAGAAGCTCACCCATCCTCGCTTCAAACTGCCTAAAACCTATTGGGTGCAGGTTGAAGGCATACCCGACGACACAGCACTTGAGCAACTGCGTAAAGGTATCATGTTAAAAGACGGCCTAACCCTCCCGGCCGAAGCCCGCGTCCTGCCTGATCCTAACCTTTGGCCACGCAATCCGCCTATTCGTGAACGCAAACATCTGCCGACTACTTGGATCGAGTTGATTATTCATGAAGGCCGAAATCGACAAGTAAGACGTATGACGGCCGCCGTTGGCTTTCCAACGCTCAGACTCATTCGCTATGCAATAGGCCCCTGGACGCTGGCACATCTTCAACCGGGTCAGTGGCTCACGACTCAAGTCAATCTGCCCGCTTCAGAACCTAAACACACTAAAACAGCAGCACGCACAAAACGTCCTTCACCCCGCTCACCTAGCGCAGTCTCCCCTAAAAGCACTAAGAAGCAGAGCACACCCGGAAAATAACTGGTATAATATTCGCTTTATTTTGATAAAGATTACGGCGAGAAATGACTGATCTTTCACACACCAAAGTGATTGTGGGTATGTCTGGAGGTGTCGACTCTTCAGTTTCGGCTTTGTTGTTGATGCAGCAAGGCTATCAGGTCGAAGGCCTGTTTATGAAAAACTGGGACGAGGACGACGGTACCGAGTACTGTACGGCTAAAGACGATCTAGCCGATGCTCAGGCTGTTTGTAACACACTTGGCATACCCCTTCATACGGCTAATTTTGCGGCAGAGTACTGGGATAACGTCTTTGAACATTTTTTAGCTGAATATAAAGCGGGGCGTACACCCAACCCCGATATTTTATGTAACCGCGAAATCAAGTTTAAAGCTTTTCTGGAGTACGCCCAATTTTTGGGAGCGGATTTAATCGCCACCGGTCATTATGTTCGTCGTGCAGATATCAATGATCGCACCTACCTCCTTAAAGGACTCGATGGCAATAAAGATCAGAGCTACTTTTTGCATTTAGTTGGTGAAGAACAACTCAGACTCAGCCTTTTTCCAGTTGGAGAACTCGATAAGTCAGACGTTCGTGCCTTGGCCGAGCAACACGGTCTCATTACACACAATAAAAAAGACAGCACAGGTATCTGCTTCATCGGTGAGCGTCGCTTCAAAGATTTTCTTCAGCAGTACTTACCGGCCCAACCGGGTAAAATTGAAACACCCGAAGGGATTGTCATCGGTGAACATACAGGGCTGATGTACTACACCATCGGTCAACGCCAAGGACTGGGTATTGGTGGCCTGAAAGACTTCTCGGAGGAACCCTGGTTCACCTGCAATAAAGACTTGGATCGCAACGTATTAATTGCCGTACAAGGCCAACAGCATTCGCTACTTTACTCCGAATGGCTGACCTGCAGTGATATTTTCTGGATTAACGGCCCTGAAATAGAATTGCCTTTGCGCTGCAAAGCAAAGGTTCGTTATCGCCAATCGGATCAGGCTTGCCTGATCGAACAACAAGAAAACGGTTCATTTTTAGTTACATTCGATGAACCGCAACGCGCTGTCACGCCAGGACAATCTGTCGTGTTTTATCGGGATGATACCTGCTTAGGCGGCGCTGTTATTGAAACCACTAGTCGTAGTTTAAGTAGGGTCAGCTAAGCATGTCACGACAGCATGATGAACAAGTAATTGCGCTTGCCGGTGTTTTTCAAGCCGCCAATCTCGTTAGCCAAATCGCTCGCCGCGGAATGGTGCCACAGAACAGCTTTGAAACCAGCATCGCAAGTTTATTTATCACCAATCCTGACCTAACCGAAGATATTTTTGGTGGCGTCAGAGATATTCCGTTTAACTTAAGCGTCGGCCTTCGCTCTTTGCAAGAGCTGTGCGATAAACAAAAATCAGAACAAAATGCCGATATGATGCGTTACGCGCTCAGTGCGATTCATCTAGAGCGTAAATTAAATGATCGTCCAGATATGCTGCAAACCATTGGCCAGCGCCTTGAAGGTTTGCAAACAAAAGCACGCTATTTTAACCCTGATTTATCCGAACCGTCTGAAAATGAGCTTGATCAGGGTGCGTCGTTTAATCCATCCCAATACACACACAGCAATGTCATTGCGGGCCTTGCCTCTCTGTACCAGGACACACTGAGCACCTTTAGTTTTCGTGTGCAAGTTGGCGGTGATCCAAGACACCTGCAGAATCCTGACAATGCCGCTAAAATTCGTGCGTTATTGTTAGCCTCTGTGCGTGCAGCCATGCTGTGGCGTCAGGTCGGTGGAAAACGCTGGCATTTGTTTTTCTTTAAATCCCGTGTGCGTCCTTCTTTAAAAAGAATTATGGCTAAGCACTAATCCTTTACTGATTAGCCTTACCCGCACAAAGACTTTATAACTGTTAAGTAAGTGAGATCGTATTCATGGAGCTTTCTGCCCTCACCGCTATATCCCCTGTCGATGGTCGCTACGGTAGCAAAACCGCAGACCTACGTTCATTTTTCAGCGAATATGGCCTGATCCGCTTTCGTGTCGAAGTGGAAATCCGTTGGTTACAACAACTCGCGGCTCATCCTCAAATCGATGAAGTCCCGAGCTTAAGCCAAGATGCAAACACGCTACTAAACCAGATTGTCAGCGACTTCAATGAAACAGACGCTGCTCGCATCAAAGCGATTGAAAGCCGTACCAACCATGACGTCAAAGCGGTTGAATACTTCATTAAAGAAAAAATCAGCGACAACGCCGAACTCAATAGCATCACTGAGTTTGTGCATTTTGCCTGCACCTCGGAAGACATCAATAACCTTTCTCACGCCCTGATGCTCAAAAATGGCACTGCATTGTTGTTGGATCAAATGCGTGCGGTAACGGATGCGATTGTCAAACTGGCTCACCAGCATGCCGAACTGCCCATGCTGTCACGCACTCACGGTCAAACGGCATCCCCTACCACCGTTGGTAAAGAAATGGCCAACGTCGCCTATCGCTTACAACGCCAAATTAAGCAGATCGAAGCGGTTGAGTTTCTGGGTAAAATCAATGGTGCAGTTGGCAACTACAACGCCCACCTAAGTGCTTATCCAAGCATCGATTGGGCCGCTAATGCAAAAGGCTTTATCGAGGGCCTAGGCTTATCCTTTAACCCTTTTACCACTCAAATCGAACCTCACGATTACATTGCTGAGCTCTTTGATGCCGTATGCCGTTTCAACACGATCTTAATTGATTTTGATCGTGATGTGTGGGGCTATATTTCACTTGGCTACTTCAAGCAAAAAACCGTCGCTGGTGAAGTGGGTTCATCCACCATGCCCCATAAAGTGAATCCAATTGACTTTGAAAACTCCGAAGGCAACTTAGGTATCGCCAACGCGATCATGCAGCATTTAGCACAAAAACTGCCAGTTTCAAGATGGCAGCGTGACCTAACCGACTCAACTGTGTTGCGCAATTTAGGTGTAGGCTTTGGTCACAGTTTGATTGCCTATCAAGCCAGTTTAAAAGGCATATCAAAACTTGAAGCCAACCCGCAGCGCTTGCACGAAGATTTAGATAATGCGTGGGAAGTGTTAGCTGAACCCATCCAAACCGTCATGCGTCGCTATGCAATTGAAGAGCCGTATGAAAAGCTCAAAGACCTGACACGCGGCCAAGCCATGACACGTGACACCCTGCAAGCCTTTATTGCGACGCTTGAAATTCCAGACTCAGCCAAAACTGAGCTGTTGGCATTGACGCCAAGTACATATATTGGCAACGCGATCTCGCAAGCAAAAGGAATCTAAGCGGCTATGCTGGACAACATCCGTATCGTTCTTGTTGAAACCTTTCATCCAGGTAACATAGGTGCGGTTGCCCGTGCGATGAAAAACATGGGCTTAAGCCAGCTGTATTTGGTCCAGCCTCGGGTCTTTCCAGACCCTGAGGCCACCTCCCGAGCAGCCGGAGCGAAAGATTTGCTGGAGTCCGCACAGGTCGTAAGCTGCCTCGATGAAGCCATCGCTGACTGCCAGTTGATTGTGGGCACCAGCGCGCGCGAACGCACTTTCAATCTTCCCTTACTCGATTTAGAAACGGCGGCAACACTGATTCATCAAGAGGCGCACTCTGGACAAATCGCAATACTGTTTGGCCGAGAGACAATGGGCTTAAACAATGCAGAAATGCTGGCATGCAATCGCCATCTGTATATCGATGCCAATCCCGAGTATCCCGTTTTAAATATAGCTCAGGCTGTTCAACTTGTTTGCTATGAACTATTTAAAACCTACAAAACACCGAGACAAGCTTCAATTGACGAGACCCCCTATGCACGTCAATCGGAGATGGTGTTGTTCTACGAGCACCTGGAAAAGGTGCTGCGGCAAACGCAATTCATTATTCCTCAGCACGAGGGCCGCGTTCTCGATAAGATTAAGCGCTATTTTAATCGCTCTCGTCCCGAACGTACCGAGCTCAGTATTCTCAGAGGTATTTTGAATTCGGTTGAAGAGAGCCTAGAGCGCAATCAACGCCCTTCGCACTCATCGCATTCAAACGACGATCAAGCCTCTTAACCCTGTCAGGACGTTACTCATATGATACCCAACTCCCCGCTCGGCAATATGAGCGCAGAAGAATTTTTGCGCGATTACTGGCAGAAGAAACCCTTAGTGATCCGCAATGCCTTAGCAGAGATGCCACCTCCCATTGAGCCTGACGAGTTAGCGGGCTTGGCATGTGAAGAGGATGTAGAATCCAGACTCATCAGCTTTAATCCGTCAGCGGATCAATGGTCTATGCGTCATGGCCCCTTCAATGACGACGATTTTGCACAACTCCCTGCCTCCGGCTGGACACTCCTCGTGCAAGGCGTTGATCATTGGTCTCCTGAGGCGAATGCGCTCTTACGTCGCTTTTCATTTGTGCCCAATTGGCGTGTCGATGACCTAATGATCAGCTATGCCACAGATGGCGGCGGTGTTGGGCCTCACTATGACAATTACGACGTGTTTCTGATACAAGTGAAAGGCAAGCGTCGCTGGGAAATTGGTGGGCTATTTGATGAGCATTCACCTCGTCGTGAAGATGCGCCAGTTATGATTCTTCCTGAATGGGAAGCGCACGAAAGCTATGTATTGGAACCCGGTGATATTCTCTACTTACCGCCAAGAGTCGGTCACAATGGAATTGCAATCGGTGATGACTGCATGACCTGCTCGGTTGGTTTCAGAGCACCGGCTCATCACGAAATCTTACGCAGCTTTACGGATTATATTGGCGAGCGCCTGGGTCATGATGCCCGTTACAGCGATCCAGATCTTACCTTGCAAACCGAACCGGGTGAAATCAGCCATGAAGCTCTTAACAAAGTGCGTGCAACCCTACTAGAAAGTCTAGACCAGCCTGATCTCCTCGCGAAATGGTTCGGTGAGTGGATTACTGAGCCTAAGTATCCTCTTTATGCGGATATAGATGCTGAACCCTTTTCCCTAGATGACATTCGCGCATTTTTAGAAGAAGGTGGCGTCTTAACGCAAAACGAAGGAAGTCGGTATTCATTCATAGAATCAGAGACCGTGACGCATTTGTTTGTCGATGGCAAACACTACACTCTCGATACACCTGACAGTCGACGTTTAGCCAAACGTCTTTGCCATCCAGAGCCCTTACTAGACGATGACGTCAATGCTGCAGATGCACAATCAGTAACACTCTTGTCTGACTTGATCCTCGCCAATTCGCTTTACAGTCAAGATGACCTTGACGCATCAGAATAAACATTCCTAACAAATATATTCATACATATCTTTTTTGTTCACTGTTGTCGCCATTGAAGTCAGCAGTGAACCCTCTCCCCTAGAGTTAACACCTACGACCAAAGGATCACAACTTTGGTATAAAAAGCTTTAAAATCAGTCATTTTGCTTAATTTACCCTGAGTTTGTAGTCGCTTTTATTAAGATCTTTTTGAAATAAAAAAATTACTTTTAATAACTTATTTTTTTGTAAATGACTGATTATTTAAAAACTCTCTTCAATAGACTCATTTCCCTGATCTTCGACTTGAGCCCTGAATTTACTCACTTTTTACACCAAAACACTCTCCGTAGAGTTGTAGTTTTTTTACATTTTAGCGTGCAAAGCGCTTGTAGTCATACTACAGCCATGCTGCTATGCACAAAATTAGCTTTGACAGTCAAGGCCGAGCAACGCATTATTGATTTCAACGGAGCCGAGAGGAACGACTCTCTCGCGCAGATGTAAAGATTCCATGTTCCTCAACCGATAATTTTGAGAAGGAAAACCCATGTCTAGCATCAATAAAGATATAGATTCTATTGCTACCTTGGCTAAAGAGTTTGGTCCTGCTTACGAAGGTATCAACCCAGAATACGCAGCTCGCATGCGTGCCCAAAACCGCTTCAAAACCGGTCTAGACATTGCTCAGTACACCGCTGACATAATGCGTCGTGATATGGCTGAGTATGATGCAGATAGCTCAGCGTACACGCAATCTCTGGGTTGCTGGCATGGTTTTATCGGTCAACAAAAACTGATCGCAATCAAAAAGCATTTCGGCACCACAAACAAGCGCTACCTCTACCTGTCTGGCTGGATGATTGCTGCTCTTCGTTCTGAGTTTGGTCCATTACCTGACCAATCCATGCACGAGAAAACCTCAGTACCTGCGTTGATCGAAGAGCTTTACACGTTCCTTCGTCAAGCAGATGCTCGTGAAATGGGTGGCTTATTCCGTCAACTGGATGCCGCTCGTGCCGCGGGTAATGCAGCTGAAGAGAAAGCGATTCAAGACAAAATCGACAACTTCCAAACGCATGTTGTGCCCATCATCGCTGACATCGATGCTGGTTTCGGTAACGAAGAAGCCACGTACCTGTTGGCTAAGAAAATGATCGAAGCGGGTGCTTGTGCGATTCAGATCGAGAACCAAGTATCAGACGAGAAACAATGCGGACACCAAGACGGTAAAGTAACCGTTCCACATGCTGATTTCTTAGCGAAGATCCGTGCTGTTCGTTACGCCTTCTTAGAACTTGGTATTGACAATGGTATCATCGTTGCGCGTACTGACTCCTTAGGAGCTGGCTTAACCAAGCAAATCGCAGTCACAAACGAGCCTGGCGACCTAGGTGATAAGTACAACAGCTTCTTAGATGGTGACTACATCAACAGCGCTGAAGACATTGCCAATGGTGATGTGGTTGTTAAAGCCAACGGCAAGCTGCTCAAGCCTAAGCGTCTAGCGTCTGGTTTGTTCCAGTTCAAGCCTGGCTCAGGTGTTGATCGTGTGGTTCTTGACTGTGTAACTTCTTTGCAAAACGGTGCAGATCTACTTTGGATCGAAACAGAGAAGCCTCACGTTGGTCAGATCAAAGAAATGGTTGATCGCATTCGTGAAGAAGTGCCAAATGCGAAGCTGGTTTACAACAACAGCCCATCTTTCAACTGGACGCTGAATTTCCGTCAGCAAGTGTTTGATGCGATGGCAGCTGAAGGCAAAGATGTTTCCAGTTACGACCGCGCCAACCTAATGAGCGTTGAGTACGATGAAACTGAATTGGCGATCGAAGCTGACAACCGCATCCGTACGTTCCAAGCAGACGCCGCTCGCGAAGCAGGCATTTTCCATCACCTGATCACGCTGCCTACATACCACACAGCTGCGCTGTCAACTGACAACCTAGCGAAAGAGTACTTCGGTGCCGCTGGCATGTTAGGATACGTTGCAGGCGTTCAACGTAAAGAGATCCGTCAAGGTATCGCATGCGTTAAACACCAAAACATGGCTGGATCTGACATGGGTGACGATCACAAAGAGTACTTCTCTGGTGATGCTGCACTGAAAGCGTCTGGTAAAGACAACACGATGAACCAGTTCTAATACGACCTCAATAACCCCTTACTAAGTAAGGGGTTATCAAAATGCGTTTGAGGCTACTCAAGTGTCTCAAACGCCTCTCTTAGTTAAGCCTCCACTGATGAAATTTTTGCAGCCAACCTAACACCGTCTTGGGTGCATGGGCTTTTTTCCAATTGCCTGCCGCAAATTTGTTCGCTTCGGTCATGGTTGGATAAATATGAATCGTCCCCAGTAATTTATTCATTCCCAGTCCATGTTTCATGGCGAGTACAAACTCGGCAATCAAATCACCAGAATGAGGACCCACTAACGTCACACCTAAGATTTTATCTTTCCCTTGCTGTGTTAAGACTTTCACAAAGCCATAGGCCTGACCATCGGCGATGGCACGATCCAAATCATCGATACCATAGGTCGTGACTTCATAATCGATGCCCTGCTCTTTAGCCTCTTGTTCATTTAAACCGACTCGGGCCACTTCAGGATCGGTGAATGTCGCCCATGGAAGAAAGCGATAGTCCACTGCAAACTTTTTAAAATCACCGAACAACGCATTCACTGTGGCATGCCAGGCCTGATGTGAAGCAGCATGGGTAAATTGATAAGGACCTATCAAGTCACCACAGGCAAAAATATTGGGGTAAAGCGTCTGCAAATACTTGTTTGTATCGAGACTATCGGGTGTTTTAGCCTCTTCGGGTAACAGCCCCAATTCTTCAAGACCATATCCACTGAGTCTTGGTTTTCGGCCTACAGCGATCAGTACACGATCAAATTCAATAGAGACTTCTTCTCCAGTCACTTTCTGGGCAATCAGGTATTTTTTATCGCCAGCAACTTCAAACCGTAACGCTTGATGCTGCAAACGAAGATCCACACCTTCTTGACGAAAATGCTGCATCACCAACTGACTGGCATCTTCATCTTCTCGTGACATCAGACGCGTACCACGCTCTACGTGCGTCACTTGAGAGCCCAAACGTTGAAAGGCTTGCGCTAATTCACAACCGATGGGGCCTCCACCCAGTATTAACAACCTTTTAGGTAGCTCACGTAACTGCCACAGGCTATCAGATGTTAGATAGTCAACTTGATCTAATCCTTGAAGATCGGGTACGAAGGGTTCAGCACCCGTCGCCAGAATAATGCTGCGGGTAGTGACGCGCTGCACTTCGCCTGTATTTAGGGTAATCTCAACTTCCCAAGGCGAAATGAGTTTCGCACTACCCTGGCGCACATCGACACCTAATCCGGTAAAGCGCTCTACCGAATCATGAGGTTCGATCTCAGCGATCACCGCATGAATACGATCCATCACGGCAGCAAAATCGACCTCCGGTTGTTGGCTTTTTAAACCATAGTGATCAGCGTGACGCATTTCATGCGCAAGTTTCGCTGAACGAATCAGGGCTTTTGAGGGCACACACCCCGTATTCAGACAGTCACCACCCATTTGGTGCTTTTCAACCAGTACCACCTTCGCTTTCACGGCCGCCGCAATGTAAGCCGAGACCAAACCACCACTACCAGCACCGATCACCACTAAATTGGTATCGAAGTGCATCGGTTTTTTCCACTGACGTAACGCTTGACGACTTTTATAGATTTCTAGTGCTTTGCGGGCCAGCAACGGAAATACACCCAACAGCGCGAAGGCGCCCAAGAGTTGAATGGATAAAATATCACTCGGTGACTGAAGTTGTGCAAGCTGAGTACCGGCATTGACATAGACCGCCGTACCGACCAGCATCCCCACCTGACTCACCCACCAAAAGGTCCAGATGTTCATCCGTGTCAGACCCATCGCGAGATTGATCACAAAGAAAGGAAATGCCGGCACTAGGCGTAGTGCAAAAAGATAGAAGGCACCTTCCCGCTCAACACCGTCATCCAGCTTTTTCATGCTATGGCTAAATCGCTGTTTGACCCAATCGCGTAGAAAAAAACGCGACACCAGCATCGCCAGAGTTGCACCCAGCGTAGAGGCAAATGAAACCAATAACAGTCCCCAGCCTAAGCCGAATATCGCACCACCAGCGAGTGTCATAATCGCAGCTCCCGGAAGGGACAGGGCAGTCACACCGACGTAAACCAAGAGGTAAACCAAACTCACCATGAACGGTTGAGCGTCTCTCATCGCCATCAGGTTAGCCTGCTGCTGTTTGAGGTTGTCAAAGGTTAACGCATCTAGCCAACCAAGCTGCCAAACCACTAACACGGCTAAGACTAACCCAGCCAGTAATACGACTTTCTTATTCATTGATCACACCTTAAGTAATATTCTGTTTTAACTCAGTCGTAAGCATCACGGTGGTTCTTACACTCTCTATGACTTAAACGCTGATCAGTTTTTTTAAAAAGCATGACATAACTGATGACCTGTAAAAGTGCAACAATGAGAAGTATCCAACCCTGATTCGTTAACTCTGGAGAACTGTTCAAGATCGCTGGCCACTCAAAAGCCTGATGCGTCAAAAACAACACCATTAAGCCCGCCAAAATTACCAATAAAATCAGCATCTGCTGAACATCGGTTTGATCGATATATCCTCTTATCCTATTTGAAGGATATGTTGCTTAAGCCATCAGTTTTCTTACAGTTTATTTTTTCGATGCATCTGAATCAGGCTCAAGATGACCCTCTTCAATCCTTTTTTGATGCCAACCTTGCCCCGCTTGATGAATGAGTTCGAGCTGTTGATCACAACGGTGACAGCTTTTACACATCAACAAATGAAACCTAAGTCTCAATTTCTCGCCTAAAGGCAGAGGACGGTCTAAACGAGCAGACATAAGATGCGTGGCTTTATGACAGGTCAACATTATGTGCCCTCTCCGACTAACCAACCCTTTTCAAGGCATTGGCGAAGCTTCATTCGAGCTCGGTACAGAATCACCGAGCAGTTGTTTTCTGTAATGTTCAGGATGGAGCATATTTCTTCAGTATCGACATCCATAAGTTCACGTAATGAGAAAACACGTGCAGGCACATCGGGCAAATGAATCATGCAGGCATCGAAGACACGCCAAAAGTGACTGCTGGCAAGAACCGCTTCTGGATCACCCCAGTCTTGGGGTCGATGTTCATCTTGCCAGCGCTCATTTTCACGAAACTGTTTATCCAGTTCATCTTGCCATGAGGTATCCGTATCAACCAACCAGCGTGAACGCACCTTTTGGGCACGAAACAGATCCAGTAGTTTGTACTTAAGAATTCCGAATACCCATGTTTCATATTGACTAAGTCCTTTAAACTCATCCTGTTTAGTTGTCGCCACCAACAATGCTTCCTGCACCACGTCTTCTGCCTCATCATGACAACGCAACTGTAAACGTGCAAACGCTAGTAATCGTGGCCTCAAGGCTGTTAGGCGCTTTTCATAATCAGGTAACATTAAGACTTTCCAATCAATTTTTATGTAAAAGTACACTTGCCCATAAGATTAAACAATTACAGGTTAAAGTCTATTAAGAAAAGGGACACAGGTGATGTTGATTTGTCAACAAAGGAGGTCTGTGAATCAAGCACAGTATTACAAGATTAATCATTGAAAATTTCAGATGCCCAGCTAAAGTATCCATGTAATTTCCAAATCATACAAGAGTGTGCATCCGACTATGGCGCAAGTAAGTCCTTATATCTCGTTTGATTTGCTCTGCGCTGCATATCGATTAAGCCAAGAGCCATGGGCTTCATACCAGTTGCAAAACCCCACCGCTTAGCAAAATCATCTCTATTCTTGCGAGGCAAACTATCATACGTATAAAAAGTACGCTGCTCCGTGTGAACAGACAGATTTTTAAGTCTTTCACGAACAACTTCTAATTGTTGTTTGAGCATTTTCTTTTGGAAAGGCGACACTAAATGATTGGATGCCAAATAATCTACTACATAAGCTGCTTTAGCTGCCGCATCTGGATCACTCAGTCGATCTAACTTTGGTACAAAATTATGAAACCAAACAAGCTCAGCAACTTTACGCAGGTCATCTTTAGCCCTATCAACAGAGTCTAAGGGGTTCGAAAATGTTTGCTCAAAATATGCCTGATTTAGATAGTTTGCACTCATGTTAACACCTATTTATAAGCCTCGCTCTTTTAACTCGCGAATCATATAGCTTAGGTTTGCCTTAAGCCGAGATTGAGCTCCAATTGCATAAGAAAGAACCTTCACTCCTTCTTGCTACAAGGTCTCTGCACTTATTCGTCCTGCGCTTGCTAAGGAGATAATATCATCTTGATCACCTTCAGCCAATCTATCCAACTTATGAACAGCTAAATGTAATGGAGAGACAAGGTATACATGCAGAGGAGCGGCTTTATCAATCATTAAGGGTACAGCACACTCTTGGTAATCATCAGCCAACATGCCAGAAATCCCAGTGCTGAAATTGGGATCTATAGAGACAGATTGTTCATTACCCTCCTCGTCTTCATACCTAATGATAATCTCTTCCAACTCCATCTTCTGGGCAGCTTGAAGCTCAGTATCAATATCTCCCGATCCTCGAGCATTTGTATAGATGTGAACAGCTGCCCCACCAAATACATAAGCCCTACATGAACCCGGAGCAGCATCTTCTAGTATGAAGGATATTTCCACCGAGAGTTCTTTAAATGCTTCAAAGATTGCTTTCGTCAAGGGTGTATTTAAATACAAATCGTTCATGTAGTCTGTTCTTTCCTAACCTCAGCTACGATGAGCCTAAAGTGAATAACTCAAGACAACTTGAGTATCAGAATCCTGCAAGTCAACATCAACTGGTATTATATACAGTATATGATGCTATTTTCACCCTTTTATCATACATCAGGACTTTAAATTCCGCCTCGATGTCAGCGCCTAACAGGACGCACATTTCGCCTAGAATCAGGTATATGAATCCATTGATTATTTGTATTAGGATATCAACATCTACAAAAAATCAAAACATCAAGAATTTTCCAGTCAAGAATAAAATTCTTTTGATTAAACCAGCTTATCCCTCTCAACGTAGCACTAAATAAACTAATACCTTGCCAAGGGACTTCTCGCATGCTGACCAGACCTCATAAAACACCGATTATCAACGCTGGTGACCCTATCCTTAAGCGACAAGAGATCAAAACCTACTTTAATGATACCTTCGAGCTGTATGAGTCCTTATTTTCAGTCTTAGCATCCGATCAGACGTTCTATTTACGTCCCGAACCCTTGCGTCATCCTTTGATTTTTTACTTTGGCCACACCGCTACGTTTTTCGTAAACAAGCTTCGCGTAAGCCAAATCATCAGCAATCGCTTGAACCCAAAGCTAGAGTCCATGCTTGCCATCGGTGTCGATGAGATGTCTTGGGATGATCTGAATGACGCACATTATGATTGGCCTAGTGTTGAAGAAGTGAAACGCTATCGCGATCAAGTCAAAGTCCTCGTCAACCAACTTATTGATGAATTGCCTCTAGCGTTGCCGATTCAGTGGGAAGACCCTTTCTGGATTATTTTAATGGGGATCGAACACGAACGTATTCATCTTGAAACTTCATCTGTATTAATTCGACAGCTACCCATTCATCAAGTCAGACCGTCTAATCAGTGGCCGATTTGTCCAGACCAAACCCGCACGCCCCCTAGCAACAATATCCTTCCCGTGAACCAAGGTCTTGTGATTCAAGGCCGCCATAAAAACCAATCGAACACCTACGGGTGGGATAATGAATTTGGCCATTTAGAGACAGAGGTTCAAGCCTTTCAGGCCAGCCAGTACTTGGTCAGTAATGCCGAATACCTTCAGTTTGTCCGTGACGGAGGGTATGAGGTGCAAGAATGGTGGACAGATGAAGGCTGGCAGTGGGTGAGCTACAAAAGGCCTAAACACCCCATTTTCTGGGTGCCTCAAAGCGATGGCAGCTTTAAATATCGGGCTATGCTAGAGGAAATTGAAATGCCCTGGAGCTGGCCAGTTGATGTTAATCATTTAGAAGCCAAAGCCTTTTGCCAATGGCTGTCCACCAAGCAAGGAAAACCCCTTAGGCTGCCCACCGAAGCAGAATGGTATCGACTCTATGACCTTAACCTTCAACAGGATCATGTTGAGTGGGAAAAGGCACCCGGCAATGTCAATTTAGAAGCGTTTGCATCTTCATGTCCGGTGAATCAATTTCAACAGGGCAATTTTTACGATATTGTCGGCAATGTATGGCAATGGACCGAGACGCCCATTGATGCGTTTAACGGTTTTGAAGTCCATCCTAGCTATGATGACTTTTCAGTTCCGACCTTTGATGGTAAACATAATCTAATCAAAGGGGGAAGCTGGATTTCAACCGGAAATGAATCCATCCGTGACAGTCGCTATGCCTTTCGACGTCACTTTTTTCAACACGCGGGCTTTCGATATGTGGAGTCTGCCCTAATGCCGAATAACCATATGAACACCTACGAGACCGACGCGCTTATTTCAATGTATCTAGAATTTCACTACGGTGCAGAATATTTTGGTGTTCCAAACTACCCCAAAGCCTGTGTTGAGCAGGTACAGCAACTCACTCAACGCAATCACTTTAAACATGTTTTGGATATTGGCTGCGCAACCGGTCGCAGCAGTTTCGAGCTGGCCAATATCTCAGACAAAGTCGATGCCTTAGACTTTTCAGCACGATTTATCCGCAATGCTCAGTTGCTCGCAGAGAAGGGTCAGATTCGCTATCAAATACCCACTGAGGGAGAATTAACTGAACTCAAAGACATCCATCTTGCGCACTTGGGTCTTGAGCAACAGGCTTATAAAGTGACCTTTTCCCAAGGCGATGCCTGCAATCTAAAAGCCATGTATACCGGCTACGATTTGGTATTTGCAGGAAATTTGATTGATCGACTGTACGAGCCTGCGAAGTTTTTAAACGACATCAAACCCCGCATCCTTGCAGGTGGTTATCTGGTCCTCACCTCGCCCTACACTTGGCTGGCCGAATTTACAGATAAAAACCAATGGTTAGGCGGCTTTAAAGACGCTGGCGAGAACCTCACAACGCTCGAAGGCCTGAAACAACATTTAGCGCCAGAGTTTGAATTGATCGGCACTCAAGATATTCCGTTTGTGATTCGTGAAACAGCACGCAAGCACCAGCATACGGTTGCCGAAATGTCAGTCTGGAAAAAAGTGACGCGATAACTTGCACTTTCCTATTATGCGCTATACTTAAAGCAGAGATATGTACGATCTCAGACCGCAAGCACCCATTCTAGGAATGTGGTCGCACAGGTCAGAGGCCAGTCACCAAAAGGCACATTTGCTGAGGTCGCTGGCCTTTTTTACAATCTGACTTATGCCCATTTTCTTCCCGCGATGAAGGATCCACCGACAATAGCGAGACTCGCATACAGGATTGCCGAGCTTGGTTCCGCCTCTCCGGCCATCAGCAGCAAGACAACCGAAATTAAGGGAGCGCTATACGCCAACGTGCCAAGAAGCTGGATATTGCCATGCTTAACACCGTAATCCCAGGTAAAGAAAGCAATCCCAACAGGGCCAAGCCCTAAACCGACCACTCCAACCCACTGTACAAGCGTTTGCGGCCAGACGGTCTGCTCCCATATTAGATGGCAAATCAACGCCAATACTGAGGTCACCGCACAAAACCAACCCACTGCATCCGTGGGAACAGACTTCACCAAACGGCTTAACACAGAGTAACTAGACCAAATCAACGCACACAATAGAGCCAATAGATATCCCTGTACATACTGTGACTGAAAGCCACTTGCATTCTGACCCACCAATATCCAGCATCCAAATAAGGCCAGTATTGCCCCTGTCACATGGGGTTTTCGTATCTTTTCACCGGGCAACAAAGCGCTGAACAAGACAATCAACAATGGCCAAAGATAGGCCAATAAGCTCACTTCAACAGCGGGCGCCAATGTCATGGCTTTGAAGTAGACAAAATGGTAGCCAAATAAACCGGCCACCCCTAACCCCCATGCTGCGATAGGCTGACGGATAAACACAACGCCCGATTGCTTACGCCAACACCATCGCGCAAGCATCAATAAAAATGCAATACCAAAAGTCATGGACATTAACTGAAACTCAGGAATCACGCCGCCCGTCATACGGGTGAGCAATGCCAAGGTCCCCCAGAGAAGAATTGAAACAGATCCTATTAAGGTTGCTGTATGCAAGGAAGCCATCTTGATCCTACTGTCGATTGAAAAACATGACTGTAACCAAAAGGCCTAGACGACGCTTTCGTGATTCAGCGTATCTCTTTGCTCAATCGGCGGAAATGACGGGGGGACCGACCCATGCATTGTCGGAAACGATCACTAAACGCAGCCAAATTTGAATAGCCCACGGATTCGGAGATACGTTGCACACTTAATTCCGTTGACTCCAGCAAGTCCCGAGCACGCTGCATTCGTTGTTCAATGAGGTAGTGCTGTGGAGAGCATCCTTCAGATTGAGTAAACACATGGTTCAGTTGACGAACACTCAAATGGGCGACCCCAGCCAGTTGAGGCAGTGTAATACCTTGATCCAAATTGTGCGCGATATAGGCTTTAACAGCGGCCACGCGTTGATCCACCTGTACTTGAACACCCGCCTTTTCCTGCAGCAACTGTATCAACAAGCCTAGCATTTGCTTTTGTAGATCCGGCGTATTTTGTTGAGCCTGAACCTGAGCAGACAAGAAGCCGACATAGCGCGTCAGTGCTTCATCCAAATCGATAAACGCTGGAAATGACTCCAAACGCGGAGCCAAGGATGATGGTACATCGGCCACCAGAAACATATTTCGATCTGATGCAAAAAATCCGTGAGAAGCCCCTGCCGCAATAATCGCCGCTTTCGAAGCTGTCACATCTCCCTCGGCGTGCTCGATGCTTAAAGACAAGCGCCCCGCAACGGGCAACACCAATTGATGATAATCGTGCTGATGGCTCGCCACTTCATTCGAATAGGATCGTAGGTCGAGGGACGAAAACTCGATGCTCACACCAATAACGCCTCAGACACACAGTCAACCGATCTGCAGCAAATAGGGTACAGACGCATTTTCTACTTGTTCCGGTACAGAATTTTGATTAGATGAAAACCAAACTGAGTTTTTACAGGCCCATGGACTTTGTACAGAGACTTGGTAAACACCACTTGATCGAAGGCTTTCACCATCTGGCCTTTGCGAAACTCACCTAAATCGCCACCTCGCTTTCCAGATGGGCAGATAGAATGTTTCTTAGCCAATAAGGCAAAATCGGCACCTTTTGCCAGTTTTTCCTTTAATTTCTCTGCCTCTTCTTCCGTTTTAACTAAAATATGGACCGCACTTGCTGTTGCCATGATTGCACCTATAAAATTTTTAATCATTCTATAGGCTGAGACTTTTTAATCAAAGCGTTGAAATTCTGGTTTGCTGTTTACTGACGTGATGTCGAAGCGACTGAGCGTCGCTTCGTTTAAACCTAGCGGTTATTTCAACTCATTAAGCGGATTGGGCCTTGAGAAGATCCAATGCAACATCCACGATCATATCTTCTTGACCACCCACCATACGCCGCTTACCCAGTTCAACCAGAATATCCACGGTTTTAAGACCATACTTTTCAGCCACGATCTCAGAGTGACGTAAAAAACTGGAATAAACACCGGCATAGCCCAATGCCAAGGTTTCACGATCCACACGTACGGGGCGATCTTGAAGGGGACGTACAATATCATCCGCTGCATCCATCAGTGTGTACAAATCTGTTCCATGGTCCCATCCCTGACGTTCCCCAGCCGCAATAAACACCTCAAGTGGTGCATTTCCGGCTCCCGCTCCCATACCGGCAAGGCTTGCATCTATTCGATCACAGCCCTCTTCGACCGCCACCATGGAGTTCGCCACGCCCAATGAAAGATTGTGGTGCGCGTGAATCCCCGTCAAGGTACTGGCGTTCAGCACATCTTTCAACGCACGGAAACGATCTCGAATATCGCCCATAGCCATCGCACCGCCCGAATCCACCACATAGATACAGGTGGCTCCATAGCTTTCCATCAGTTTGGCTTGTTCGGCTAAGCCTTGCGGGGTCGTCATATGGCTCATCATTAAAAAGCCAACGGTATCCATACCCAGTTTACGTGCGTGCTCTATATGCTGGCGTGAAACATCGGCCTCCGTGCAGTGCGTCGCCACACGGACAATACGAGCACCCGCTGCGTAGGCAGCCTCCAAATCATGAACCGTCCCTATGCCTGGTAATAACAGCGTGGCGATCTGAGCATGCTCAACCACTTCAGACACGGCTTCAATCCACTCCAGGTCGGTATGAGCGCCAAAGCCATAGTTAAAACTAGAACCTTGAAGCCCATCACCATGCGCCACTTCAATGCTGTCAACACGGGCTTTGTCCAACGCTCGCGCAATCATTTGCACCTGTTGAATCGTATATTGATGACGCACCGCATGGCTCCCATCACGCAGCGTTACGTCGGAGATGTAGAGTTTTTTTCCTGGGTTAAAGCTCATAGTCAACTCTCCTTAAACCGTCAATGATGATTGAGCCATGCGCTCTGCCGTCGATAGAGCGGCTGAGGTCATGATGTCGAGATTACCCGCATACGCTGGCAAATAGTGAGCGGCGCCTTCAACTTCTAAAAAGATCGATGTTTTTAAACCACTAAAGCGGCCTAAACCCGGAATATTGACAGGCCGCTCGGGAGGAATACAATCGAACTGTACACGCTGCTTTAACCGATACCCTGGCACATAGCTCTGGACGGCTTTTTCCATGTCTAACACGGAGGCTTCAACCTCAGCCATATCCGCCGCCTCAGACAAGACCATTACGGTGTCTCGCATCATTAGAGGTGGCTCTGCGGGATTCAGAATGATGATGGCTTTCCCTTTCTCCGCACCACCGACGACTTCAATCGCTTTTGAGGTGGTTTCGGTAAACTCATCAATGTTCGCACGCGTACCCGGGCCAGCTGACTTACTTGAAATAGAGGCGATGATTTCGGCGTAATGTACCTTTGCAACACGAGATACAGCCGCCACCATCGGAATCGTGGCTTGGCCGCCACAGGTCACCATGTTGACATTGGTATCCTCTAAGTGACGATCCAAGTTCACCACTGGGATACAATAGGGTCCGATTGCAGCCGGTGTCAGATCGATAATACGCAAGTTCGGCTTCAAGCCTCTTAAAAACACTTCATTTTTCAAGTGCGTGCCAGCTGACGTTGCATCGAAGATAACATCGATTTCTGAAAAAACAGGTAAGCGAGCGAGCCCCTCAACCCCCTCATGTGTGGTTGCCACGCCCATGCGCGACGCACGTGCCAAGCCATCTGAGTTAGGGTCAATCCCAACCATGGCTCCCATCTCAATATACTTACCATTGCGCAGAATTTTTATCATCAAATCAGTGCCAATATTGCCTGAACCTATAATGGCCGCTTTAAATTTTTTCATGGAGATATCCTAGTAAAGGGTGATGGCAGAACACATAAAGGCTTAAGAAAAGCGTACAGACACAGAGCCTAGGCCCTCGATATCCGCTGCAAAGCGATCATTGGGCTCTACCTTGACCATCGGGCCTAATGCACCGGTTAAAATAATGTCGCCTGCACGCAACGGCGTACCCAAACGACTGAGCGTTTGAGCCAACCAGACGGCGGCATTCAACGGATGCCCTAAGCATTCAGCCCCTTTACCGCTCGACACCAACTCACCGTTACGCGTCATATTCATTTTGGCATTCAGTAAATCCAATCCCTCTAAGCGGCGAGCAGGGCCTCCCAGCACAAAGCAACCACTTGATGCATTGTCAGCAACGGTATCAACAAACTGAATATTCCAGGCATCAATACGGCTTCCTACGATTTCCAAGGCTGGCAGCACCCAACCGATGGCTCTGATCAAATCCGCCAGAGTGGTATCAGCCTCGGGTAAATCCCGATCAAGAATCAGCGCAATTTCGGCCTCAATCTTAGGTTGCATCACTCGATTAAACGGAATTATGGCGTTATCGGAATAACTCATATCGGCAAATAGAGTCCCAAAATCAGGTTGATTCACACCTAGCTGCTGTTGCACCAATGGATTGGTCAAGCCGACTTTACGCCCCACGACACGGCGCCCTTGAAGACACGCATGTTCAACATTAATTTGTTGAATGCGATAGGCCGACTCAGCATCGACATCACCCAATTGATCTCGTAAGGGAGCAATAGGCTGTCCACTCAGTTCGGCATTGCGCAGATCTAATGCGAGTGTTTCCAACAAAGTATTCATAGTGTTTCTTCCGTGTAGGCGGTTAACGAACCAAAACCCGCTATCCATTCTGGAATGGGACGGTAGTAGCGATCCGTTGTATTGAAATGTCCCATCACCGATAGAGCGGCAAAGGCGCTGACCCAGGCTTTTACCTCATGGGTTGATTTTCCGGCCAGTGCCGATAGCTCGTCATTCTTCATGGCATCTAGCTCAGACATTCGCCCTTCCGATAACAGCGTCATAAACGACTGATCCCACTCAGGATGTAAAGGGTGAAGCGTGCTTTGGTCTTCCACAAACCGACGCGCCGCTGCGATGACCCGTTGAGTGCGTGCTTCGCGTTCATCGTCTGGCAAGTAACGACCAGACCCTTTCATACGATCAACCATATGCGCATTCGCCGTCGCCAATTCTGGTACGGGAGGTTGATGCGATAAGCCCCCCGAGCCTAAGATCAGGACTTTTTTATCCAGTGTTTTTAGGTAGCGCCCCACCGCTTCACCCAACAATCGGGCACGTTGAAAGCTTGGCAAGGGAACTGCAACCGAATTGATAAAAATGGGAATCACAGGTTTACAATCCAACCCTCCGACCAGCTCATCAAGTGGCTGAGCAAAACCATGGTCTAACTGCATGCGGTACGAAACCGCCACATCAACACCTGAATCCAAAACCGATGCCGCTAGGTTTTCTGCCAAGGCTTGAGGTACATTGAGATCGCCAGCTAAGGTGCCAAAATCACCAATCGCGTAAGCCTCCGTTCCAATACAGAAAGACGGCATCAGATCGTAAAAAAAGCCGTTGTAATGATCCGGCGCAAAGAGCACAACGAGATCTGGATCGAAGGCCTTTACCGCCTTTCTCGCATTTGAAATAACCCCATTCACTTCATCCAGGATTTCAGGTGACGGGTCAACAAACCCCACCAGCGGCGAGTGGGACATGCAGTGCAGCATTGTCTTCATTCACGCCACCTTCCCTATAGGTTCAACGCTAGCTCGATGTGACACAACCTTAGCCGCGAGGGCTTGTGATAGGCGTGAGCAGGTCTGCTCGAGGGTCTGCGGAAGAGTGAGTCCTGCGACAAATCGATCTGGGCGGACAACCACCACTGAAGCGGGGTATTGACCAAACCAGTCTTTTAATCGCCCTTGTTCATCCCCAACTCGGATGACGTCATCAGACAAGGTCGTGGGTGCTAACATCTGCACAGATGGCACAACCTGAATAAACGCTGTCCCTAAATGCTTCCAAAATGCGATCTGTTCTTGACTTAATCCCCAGGTTGGATCGGTCCCCCAAGCAATGATGGCAAATTTCGCACCAATGACATCATCTAATAAGCAAACATCACCCGATTCAGCTCGGATCTTAGGCTGAATAAATAAACGGCCTACAGGATTATGGGTAAGCTTCATCTCCGGCTTCACCAATACACCCTTTTCGTACTGGGGCATGGGCTTAAAGCGCATTTCCAAGAAGTAACGTTTAATGGGTGGTAAATAATTCAATAACCACGCCACACCATCACGGAGCTTCCCCATCCATGGCTTTGGTGGTGCTAACACATGTCCTGCCATCACAGACAGATCAATCATTGCCCGCGCATGATCCCGGCGCTCCTGCTGATAGGTGTCCAACAATGCCTCACCCGCCAGTCCCTTAACCACCATTCCAACTTTCCAGGCAAGATTGCTGGCATCGCGCATTCCACTGTTATACCCCTGCCCCTGCCACACTGGCATAATATGCGCCGCATCACCTGCCAACAGAATCTTGCCACGGCGAAACTCAGCGGCCAGTCGTGCATTATGCGTATAGACACGCTGGCGAATCAGTTCAACTTTTTCGGGGTTCGGCAACACCTTGGCCAGTAATTTACGCATATTGTCAGGCTGAGATAGGCTTTCTTCGGTTTCACCCGGCATCACCATAAACTCAAAACGACGAACCCCCTGTGGCAAAGCAGCCGACACGTAAGGACGCACGGGATCGCAACACATATAGATGTTCGGTGTGCCCAGAGGATCATTCTTGATATCCACCACGATCCACTGGTTAGGGGCTGTTTTACCGTCGAACGCAATATTAAGCGTCCTACGAACCATGCTATTGCCACCATCGGCTGCAATCAAATAGCGGCAACGAACACGCTCTTCCGTACCCTCCGCAGTGCGCATATAGAGATTGACCCCTTCAGAATCCTGATCAAACTGATACATATCCCGTGAGAATAATGTATTAACCTGATCAAAGCGCTTCAGTCCCTCCAACAAAACCTTATCAATCTGCGGTTGAATAAATGCATTACGCCGAGACCAACCAAACTCATCGGTCTTGGGTTCTATGGATGCAAAGCAATGCCCTTTGGGGGTTAAGAATCGCATCCAGTGGTAGGGAGTCGTATGCGGCAAAACCTTGTCGATCAGGCCGACAGACTGCAAGGTGCGCAGCGCCTCATCGTCTATGCCAATTGCACGCGGATAATCAATTAGCGTATCCAACTTTTCGATGACCAATACCCGTATTCCGACCTGGCCTAAATAATTTGCAATCGTCAGACCCACAGGTCCTGCACCCAACACGACCACATCTGCCGAATAATCAAGGGAAGTTGATACTGTCTGTGACATAACTGTACTCATTGTGTTGTACCGTTTGTTTTATTATGGTTTAGCAACGTCGCTCTATTCCTCTTCAAACGATATGAATATTGAATAGAACAAAAAACTGCATTTAAGACAAAATAATATGAAGAATGGAGTTTCTTCATGATTTTTATTGGGCCATCAATTTACATCGATCTTTATATAACCTATCGATTGATCTTTATTTAAATAAAGAAGAATTCAATATTCTGTTATATTTTTTAGCCTGCTCATTTATTCATCGATTATAAAAAGCTATGCTTAATAGCATCAACCAAAAAGGCCTTTCTTGTGCACTAAGTGCACACTCGTTGCCGACAAAAGGACATTTCCATGAGCCGAGAACCCGTCTCTAAAGAAACTGAATACAAAACCGTTCGTGGTCTCACGCGAGGACTGCTCTTGTTGAACACGCTTAATCGGCTGGATGGTGGGGCGAGTATCTCCGAGCTCGCCAAACTAACTGGCATACATCGCACCACCGTTCGACGCTTACTGGAAACACTGCAAGATGAAGGCTACGTGCGCCGAAGCCTGTCAGATGATGGTTATCAATTGACAATACAAGTCCGTGAATTGAGTGAGGGGTTTCGTGATGAACAATGGATATCCGCCATTGCAGCGCCATTGCTCGCGGATCTCTTGCCACAGGTCATTTGGCCAACCGATCTTTGCACCCTGGATGGTGATGCGATGGTTGTGCGTGAGACCACACATCGTTTTAGCCGCTTATCCTTTCATCGCTCGATGGTTGGGCGTCGTTTGCCCATTTTGTATACGGCGGCAGGTCGTACCTATCTTGCATTCTGCCCAGAAGCCGAACGCTTAGCCTTGCTGGATCTATTAGGCAGCCGTCAAGACGCTCAAGGCTTGTTAGCGCGTGACGAAGAATATATAGCTCAGTTAATCTATCGAACGCGTCAACGTGGGTACGGCAGCAATTACTCTGAATGGGAGGCTGAGCAAAAAATAGCGGCTATCGCCCTGCCCATTTTTAAAAACCAAACGGTTATTGGCGTCTTAAATCTCGTCTACATTGCAAAAGCCATGTTACCCGAAGAAGCGGCCCGTAAATATTTAGCTAAAATGCGGGCCACGGTCGATAAAATAGAGCTCAGCCTTGACGATGAACACTAAGATAATATGTGTGTATCTGTCTTTTTAGTTTTCTAAAAAATTCAGAACCAAGAAATTAAAGCGTTCGGCATGCTCCCATTGCGCCCAGTGTCCACACTGATTAAACAGGTGCAATTCTGAGTTTGGAATATGTGCAAGCAATTTCAACCCGGTATCCATTGGCACAAACCGATCATTTCGCCCCCACAAAATCAACGTTTGCTGTGTAATTTTAGTCAACTCCGCTCCAAAGTCAGGAAACTGCTTAGGGTTCAACTCCAGGCTCTTAACAAAGTTCTCTAAATGCACCTTATTCGACAGCATGTTGTTTAAACGAAGCTGAAATAAATCTTCAGTCAAATCGGATGTATCGTAAACAAAGATATCCATCATGGCTTTTAGATTGTCGATCGTAGGTTCACGATACAACTGCTGAAGCCTTTTGATTCCTTCGGTTGGCATAGGCGCATAAGGACTCGCACCCCCTGTGCCTCCGCCCATTAAAATTAATTTTTCAACTCGCTCAGGATACATCAGTGTAAAAGCGGTTGCTGAATGCGCCCCCATAGAGTTTCCAATTAAACTGACCTTGTCTAGGTGTAAAGCATCGACAAGTCCTTTTAAGGCTCTTGCATTCAAATGTGAGCGTGATCCTTCACAAATAACCGGATCACTTTTACCCCAACCCGGGCTGTCCATCAACACCACTCGGTATCCTGCAGCAACCAGTGGCGCTATATTTTTACTAAAATTAGCCCAACTGGTCGCACCGGGACCTGAACCGTGTAGAGTCACAACAACCTTATCGCCTTGCCCAACCTCGTTATAGTGAATGCGCAGTGACAGATCGCCTTCCACAATATCTACAAAATGACTGCTGCTGGCTTCATCAAATGATTGCATTGTATTATTACCCTTAATCTGAGACTTAAACTAAAAAGTGTCCGTTTTATCTGGTATGTAAGAATGCAGAGCAATAGGATCCCCCTGCTATACTCACTTCACATAAATAAGAACACAGCACCCGGCACAAAAATCATAAACGCGACAATTAACAAATCCGCGATCAGAAAAATAGAAACGCCTTTAAAAATATCCACCAAGCTTGCGTACTGGGAAGCCACACCTTTAATTACGAAAATATTCATTCCGACAGGTGGCGTGACCATGCCTATTTCAAGCAATTTAACCAAGAACACGCCAAACCAAATAAGGCTAATATCCATGCTCTGTAAAATAGGTAAAAAAATCGGGAGCGTGACTAGCATTGCACCAAAGGGTTCCATAAAGAGCCCTAGAAGCAAATAGATGATCACCATCATTAGCATGAGTTGTAAATAACTGGGCTCCCAACCCGTTAAAGCACTTAAAAGATATCCAGAAAGACCGCTCATGCTCAGAAAGACCGTAAACATGCTAGCCCCAACGCCAATTATTAATAACGAAGACGTGGTTGTCAGCGTATCGATCATTGAGTGTTTTAAAACAGACCAATCCAATTTACCAATTATGAGCGCAATAACCAAAGCACCTAAGGCTCCAACAGCTCCCGCCTCTGTTGCCGTAAAGACACCCGAAAACATTCCTCCAAAAATAATGATGCCCAATGCCACCACTGGCCATACTTCTTTCAGCGCTTGCGCAACCGTATAGCCCTCGCCTCCCTGGCATGTCCGAGGAACAATGTCAGGACGCAACCAACTCACCATTAAGATGGTGATGCAGTAACCTAAAGCCGTTAATAGACCGATGGTGATACCGCCTAAAAACACCTCTGTAATCGAGACCTGCGCAAACACCCCATAAATGATCATGAGAATGCTTGGAGGGATTAATGCGCCGATCGTTCCGCCAGCCGCAATCGTGCCACAGGCAAAGCTGGGTTTATAACCACTTTTTACCATTTCAGGGATGGCGATACGGCCCATAGAAGCCGCACATGCCACACTTGAACCTGAAACGGCTGCAAACCCAGAGCTTGCAAAAATACTTGAAATCGCTAAGCCACCCGGTAACCAACGAAAAACCACTTTAGCCGCATTAAACAGCCCCGCAGTCAAACCAGAGTGGTAGGCAACAAATCCCATTAACAAGAACATGGGAATGGCACTTAATGTCCAACGTGCCAGGAAATCATAAGGACGCGACGCTAACATTTGAATAGCCGTATCCCAACCCAGCATGGACGTTAGCCCTACTAAGGATACTGTAATCAATGAAATAGCAACGGGAACCCGCAGTCCCAGTAATATGAGCAAAGCGACGAGCCCATATACCCCTGTTTCTATACTCATTTACCGACCTCTACAAAACAAAGAATTAATATCGATTTTTCAACATTAAGGGGATGCGTGCTACACAAGCGACCATGGCAACAAACAGGGCAGCAGGTACGAAAAAGTAAGCAGGCCAAATCGGAATCACCAGGTTCAACGACATAATGTATGACCCCAGATTATACTGCTCAACGGCCTGCACCCAGGTCGCAACGCCAAGTAGATAATAAATAACCGTCGATAAAAGGCTGGTTAATACACTCAGGATAAGGAACCCTATTTTCCCATATAATTGCGTGAAGGCTTCGACCGCTATCATATTTTTAGACCACTCCACCCAACCAAGCGGTAATAAGGCCAGTGCGACCATATAATATCGCGTAACAATACGCTCAGTTGCGGGTACAGAAATGTTGAATGTCGTTCTGAGTACGACATCCAGCGTAATGTGCAGCATCATTGCCACCACGGCAATAACGCCAATCACCATTAAACTGAAGGTTAATTTTTCAACCAGCTTTGCTAATAAAGACATACCCATGACCCTAGATACAAAGTGACGCAGTGCGATGCCACAGCTGATGGCATCACACTCCATTTAGAGACAATGACGCTACAGCCCGTATTGAGACAAATCTTGTGAATCCCATACTTCGCGTTGAATAGCGTCTTGCATTAAGATTGGATCATGCTCCAATGATTCTGCAATCGTCTCCCACTTTGCAACAAGCGCTTGAAAATGCTCAATTTTAGCTTTAGCTCCCGTGACCCCGAAGCGGGTTTCCGCTAAGGTCACAGCAGTGTCCACATCGGCAATGACAAAGTCTGCCGTTGCTTGAATAAAGGATTCTGCAGGTTCAAGCAGGTCGATGCTTTTTTGAGTTGCGATCTGCTTTGATTGCTCCGCCATTTCAACCCAGCGGCTCGTCGTGAGCATGCTGGTTGTATTGGAGGCTTTAATAATGGTAGAGCGATTATCCAGAGACATCGAGTTCCAAGTGTCACGGCGTACGGCATGATCGATTAAGGAATGAAACGTCCCCATTTCAATGAGCGTTGCATGCTTAATCACATCTTGGAGATTAAAGGAAATGAGATCGGATAAAGACGTCACTGTACCTTCAATAATCCCTTGTGACAGTGCTTCAAAGGCCTCACCTGTCGCCATGCTTACAGGAGTCGCTCCCATGGCCTCGACCCAACGCGCATGCTGAGGCGTTGCCACACGAATGCGCATTCCACGCAAGTCTGCTTCTGCCGCTACGGGTTTCGTTGTCAGTAAATTGTAGGGATTGGCATGTGAGCCGGTATACACGATTCCGAGTGCGTTGAGCTCTGCCTGGCAATCTGCGCAGGTCACAATATATTCAGTAATGGCAGCGGCCGTTGCGTGTGGAGTGCCCCCCATCAAGGATAAGTCACCCACTAGGTTAAAGTTGGGTAAATCAGCTGGGAAATAGGCTGGAAGAAAAAGTCCAACCTGTACCAATCCACTGCTAATGGCGGTACGCATATTGGCTAAATTTACGACTTCCATTCCCACCAACTGTCCTTTTAAACGTCCATCGGACATTTCAGGTAGCATTGTCTGGAATTCAGTATAGAGCGGATTATGAGCAGGTTGCATCGGCGGCAGCCCAGAGGCTAATCTCAGCTGCTGAGCGAGAGAGGTTTGTGAAAAAATAGCACCCATGAGTGTGGCGGCAAGCGCTACTCTCCTAAATGATTTACGCATAGTCATTTTATTATCCTATTGTTTTTTTGACATGCCGATTATTTTGATACCCGTATCCATTTTAGATAGCTTAGGTATACAGATACTAAAATTAGAGGCACATCATTGATGCTATGACCCATGCCTTGCACATTCAACTGAACCACCTTCCACCCAGTCCGGTGACACCCTCAATCGATGTTTAAGCCATGTGTCTTATGATTATTGTAATCGCACGCTTTTGTAAGTAACGGCGTAAGTCTAGGAAGAGGGAGTTAGGGGCGCAATCAAAAACTACCCTTCTGTGCACTAGGTGCACGATCAAAATCAGGCATCTCTAAAAGATAATTGTTGCATGCGCTTGGGGGTCATCGGAAAATGAACGGCCGCGGCAAGAAAAGCTAATAACGCGCTTGCGATCAGAGCAACGTCGTCAACTCAAAACTCTGTCATTCTGGTCAGTAAATGACTAAGCACCTGCTTTTTATCATCATGGAGCTCCTGATCAAGCCTTTCTTGAATCATGAGCGCCGTCTGATTGAGCCCAGCCAAACATTCGTCATAGTGCTTTTCAGCTTGCCTGAGCGTCAAATCACAGGCATTGATACCAAATTGAACTAGATGCTTGCGGCCCCACCATTTTTTACTCCCCATTAAGGTCAATGCTGCAATATCGTGTTTGATATAACAGGTTGTGCTAACAACGTCGTATGCGGGAGCTAAACGTACAGTATCAACAGAATCATACATCAGACCAAAGTTTTTGAGATGAGCATCTCCATTTTGAAGACGCGTGTTCAACACGATCATTTTAAAAAACTGTACAAGGGAAGCCTGCTTGAAAGCAGGAGATGTGAAAAGCTTAATCGTTTTTACAACTTGCTCATAGCTACCACTGTACTTATCGTCTCGATGTTTTGCCTGCAAAACGCACATATCCTCAAAACCAGGATGCGGTCCATCTGCGTTCAAATCGAAACGCTTCATAATGAACAATGCATCATCATCCGACAGATAAAACTCCGGTACCGGTATCCCAGAAAGCTGTACCGCTTGCATACAATAATACTCATTAAGGGCAAGTTGCGGATACTCAGCGCCCCACGCTTTTACGATGTAATCATCTACAGATAGAGTGGCTTTATTTTGAATCTGAGCCAACACTTTAGGCTGTACACCACTTAAAGGCGATCTAAGTGCAAAACGACTGACAAGCTCATTAAACAACTGGCCATCTTCGGGATGAAGAAGCTGGTCTAATGTCAGTGGCTGATCGCCATCCGCCTGAAAAGCAACATTCTCCCTGTAATTTAATCGGCCATGGATATTCATCGCTAAAAGCTTGAGTAAACCAAAATCATCGGTTTCGGTCAGCTTGCTAAAGTGTTTTTGAATAACGGATCTTAAGTAACCCTCGGGCAGGTGCATCTCAAAGATAGGATGGAGCTGATCATGTGTATAGCTCTGGTGACGAACAGGCATCGTCAGGGATACAGCGTCATCTGCTCGTGCATTCGCATTGTAATTAAAGATGAATTGTTTATGCTCTCGGACTAAATGCCCTGTCATTCGGCTGGAAACACACACCTTCAAACCGTCACCCATCCCTTAACTCCTCAAACGTTGGAAACGAAGACTTTTCTCGAAGGCGAATTTCATACCCCAACAAATCGATAATTTTAAGTAGCTTACGCGTACCTACATCCCCCACCCGGCCATTTTCAAGCGCATTGAGAGTCGCTCGCGAGATCCCAGCATAATCGGCAAGTGACTGCTGAGTCAGCTTTTTATCTTTTCTTAAGCGAGCTATTTGCTGACCAAGTTCTAAGTAATCCATGATATGACTAAAATACTTTACAAAAAATCAATTAAACTCAATATTGTAAAGTATTTTAGTCTTTTTTCTTATATTTGTCAGCTAATCAAACATTTCTAGCCCGGATAATCACATCCAACAGAATACAGGATCAGGCATCTCTAAAAGATAATTGCTGCATGCGCTTGGGGGTCATCGGCAAATGAACAGCCGCGGCAAGAAAAGCTAATAGTGCACTTGCGATCAGAGCAACGTCGTAGGAGCCATACCACTCAAATGTCAGGCCCGCCCACCAACTGCCAAAAAACGCGCCAATTTGATGACTAAACATCACGATACCAAACAGTGATCCCAAGTTCTTCGTCCCAAATAGATGCGCCACCGCGCCGCTGGTTAAAGGAACGGTCGATAACCACAACATGCCCATAATCCCCGAGAAAACATACAAAAGCTGATCGGTGATCGGTTGGGTTAACAGCATTAAAATTAAGCCGCCTCGTAGTGCGTAAATCGCAAACAACAGACCTGGCTTATGCCAACGATCACCCGCCCATCCAATTAAAATGACACCCACAATATTCATTAAACCAATTATGGCCAGGGAATCGGATGCGACGCTCGGCAATAAACCGCAATAGGCGACTAAGCCAGACATGTGCACAGTTATGAAGGCAATATGAAACCCACAAACAAAAAAACCAATACTGAGCAGTTGATACTCACGTGATCTCATTGCCTGCGCAATGGCCTGCCAATCAAATATTCGCAGTGGTGCATCATGGGCCTGCCGAACGGGACGCACACCATCACGCAATAAGCCGATCAACCCTAAGATCAACAGCGTGGTTGCGGCAAACACTAAAAAGGTGCTGACCCAGCCTTGTGAAGGTGCAAGATAGCCTAAAAGAATCGCATACAAAAACTGCCCTAACGAGCCGCCCGCGCTGGCAATACCCAAGGCCAAGGTTCGTTTATGTGCCGGAAAACGTTTACCGACGGCGGCGAGAACGATCGGGAAAGTCGTGGCTCCCGTCCCAATGCCAATCAACATAGCATTGCCGACAAAGAACATCGTACTACTGGCCGCTAAGGCGGCCACCACTAAGCCAGCGGCATACAGCAGTGCGCCAGCCAGTAGAATTTTAGCCGTGCCATAGCGCTCCGCTAACGCACCTGCAACGGGCGATACGGCGCCCCAAAGCAGATTCTGCATTGCAAAACTAAACGACAAGTCCGAAACAGAGATACCTAAATTGAGGCTAATGTCTGGCACCAACAGCCCTAAGGATAAGCGTACCCCCATGCTGTAAGCCAACACTAGCCCTCCCGCTAACACCACCCACCACGGATTCAAACCTGACTTTGTCACTGACACAACTCCCAAACGTTTTTAAACTGAACGATTCGCCCAGTACACACCCATCACGGTGATCACCATCCCAACCAATGCCAAGGCCGTCATACGTTCATCAAACAATACCCAAGCCTCAAGGGCCGTTAAAGGTGGAACAAGATAAAAATAGCTCGCCGTTCGCGTTGACTCCCCGGCCTTAATCATCAACATCAATAATAAAATGGCCCCGACCGATAACACTAAAACGGACCAAGTCAGTGCTAAAATAAAATCTCGATGCCACTCAACCGCTCCTTCTCCCTTAATCCATACACCCAGAAGCATGAGTCCAAAGCATCCTGCATATTGAATGAAAGAAGCGGCTAAAAGCGGTTGAGGTTCGCATACGTTCTTCTGATAAAGCGTCCCAAGTGTAATGCCCACTAAGGCCAACAAAACCCACAAAAGTCCAACCCACGTAATGCTGATATGCTCCAAGTCCATGCCTGAAGTTTGCTGCACGACTAACACCACACCAGCGAGCCCCAAAAACAGGCCAAACCACTGGCGAAAGCTCAGTTGCTGCTTCCAAATTACGAATACAAGCACGCCAGTCAACAAAGGTTGCAAGCCAACCAAAAGTGCGGTTAGACCCGCAGGTATGCCCAACTCTATTGCAGAGAACACACCGCCCAAGTAAGCACCATGAATCAAAGCACCAGCGAAGAGTTGTTGTCGCCACAGTGACATTTGAGTGGGCAACTTGACTGAAAACACCTTGAGCAACACAAAAAAGCATGCGAGATTAAACAGCATGCGCCAAGCCAAAAATGAAAAAGGGTCGCTATAGGGTAAACCATACTTTGCCCCAATAAACCCTGTGCTCCACAAAAGAACAAAAATCCAGGGCGCTACCCTCACTAAACGAGGCGATGCAAACAGCGTATTCAGCGATTGAATCATTATTATTTTTTCCAGGTTATAAAAGGCGCACAGGTAGCATCAATCTGCATCAAATAGCGCCATAAAATCAAGCCAAGCGCATTAAAATAGACTGAAAAATAGATCATTCCATTGATTTTATTGACTCTTTACAGGTCCAACTTTAGAATTACGTGGCTTGTATACATCCGACGCAGATGTAACACAAGTGTATTGAAAAGCAGCACTCACCTTCTCCTAACGTCCTAGGAATGAGTGCTCACCGAAATGGAAGTCGGTTTTGAGAGGAAAACCTGCATGGATGCAAGCGTCTACCTCTCATTTTTATCTCTCTTCTCCTAGTCGATGTTCAAAACAGGAAAACTCTTGACTAAGTCATCAATCGCTTTAATCTGCTTGAGGAAAGGCTCTAATTGATCCAATGGCAATGCACTCGGACCGTCACACTTTGCCTTAGATGGCTCAGGGTGTGCTTCTAAAAACAATCCAGCCAAACCAACAGCCATACCCGCTCTTGCTAAATCAACGACCTGCTCACGACGACCACCCGAAGCAGCCCCTGTTGGATCGCGTTGCTGCAACGCATGGGTAACATCAAAAATAATCGGCAAATTGCCCGATACTTTTTTCATTACACCGAAGCCCAACATATCAACCACTAAATTATCGTACCCAAAACACGTACCACGATCACACAAAATCAGCTGATCGTTACCTGCTTCTTTGAATTTTTCAACAATATTCAACATTTGTGCAGGGCTTAAAAACTGGGGCTTTTTAATATTGACGGGCTTCCCAGTTTTAGCCATTGCTACGACTAAATCCGTCTGACGCGCTAAAAATGCGGGCAATTGAATGACATCGACGACTTCGGCAACGGGCGCGGCCTGATGTATCTCATGTACATCGGTGATGATAGGCACATTAAACGCCGCTTTCACCTCTTCGAAGATACGCAACCCTTCTTCCATTCCAGGTCCACGATACGAATGAATCGAAGAGCGATTGGCCTTATCAAAGCTGGCTTTAAAAACGTATGGAATGCCTAAGTCAGTCGTTACCTTGACGTAGGCTTCACAGGCACGCAATGCCAAATCGCGTGATTCTAATACGTTTACGCCACCAAACAACACAAATGATTGAGCATTATCAACACCAATGCTCTCGGTAATTCTAATCATACATTCCCCTGTTAGTTTGCCACTCAATGGGCACTAAATTCTTTTTCTAATCAATCGGTAAAGACGCGTTTTTAATGTTGGACGTACATTTTGTATCTTCTGTCGGGCCAACTCTTCTAGCGCATCCTCAACATCAACACTGCCCTTCTTGCCCGGTAACACATAGATAGGATATAGGATCAGCGTTGCGGCAATTAACTCATGTAATGAACGTTGGGCTGTTCTTCGTTCGCAGACAAAATGATCCTGCGTTAACCCCCAGCCTGCATAAAAAGGCAAACCATAGGTCACCACTGGAATCTGACGTATCAAGGCCTCAAAACCCGTTAGCGAGGTGATCGTGTGCACCTCATCCACTTGGGACAAGAGAGCCGGCATCGCAACATCCGTGATTTGCACATCACAAAAGGCACTGGCATCAACGTGGTTTACTTCACCGATGCGCCCACCCCCAACAACATCTGGATGAGGCTTATAAATAATAAACGCATCAGGGCAGTTTGTCCTTACACGCTTAAGCAACTCAAGGTTTGTTTTAACGTCTGGACTGCCCAATCGAATTGAAGCATCTGTTTCAACCTGCCCGGGTACTAAAATAATTCTCTTGTTTTTAGGAAGATCTAATGTCTTTGGAAGACCCACATTGTATTTGGAAATACCCAAGTGGATCAATCGTTGAGATACTTGGGCAGCCCTTGTCAGCAATGCAGAATCCATCTGGGCCTCGTTCAAAAGGCATTCTAAATCAGAGGGCTGAGTCGAATCATAGTAAATCCCTTTCGAGTCCAGAACCAAGGATAAAGGCTCAACCAAATCCACCCCCAAACCGACAGAGCGAACAAAACCATCCTCCATTCGCCATAACTTGGCTCCCCGGAACAGTATGGCCTCTGCCAACTCGGGCGTCACACGATTTGACCAAAGAACAAACTGGTCACCTGCGTTAACCAAATCCAATTCGAGGCGATCGATAAAGCGTAACTGAAGACCTGCGTCGAAGAAATTAGGAAGAAAACCTCGTTTCCAACGAGAAAAACCGACAAGGGTGACTGGCTGTGAAAAATCAAAGGGCGTCAAAATACATAGCCTGTTTAATAGTTTGGCGCTCACTTTAGCAAAACCTTGCTATGACAGCAAAGTGGACTAGAAAACACCTACAGCGAACAAGACACTCATGATCATCCTCCGGTCTAAAACCTATGCTGGAAAAACTCAGAGCTACAAAATACAGACAGGGATGATTGCTTGAGAGCCTGCCAATAAATTGGTTACTTTATTATAATTTTAATGTTTTCTCGATATCGCAAATCCGTGCCATCAATACAAGAGGATCAAATGCTGATTCTTTGAAACCAAATTTTTTGTAAAACGTCTGCGCACTGTGATCGATAGCATGAACCAAAATACCAGCACCTCCTACTGCGTTCATTGCTTGTATAGAGCGTAATATGCAATCTTTTAAAAGACCCGCGGCAATGCCTCGACCGTGATATGCGCTATCCACTCCAAGTCTAGCCAATATCACCATTGGGATGGGGTCAGGGCTATTTCTTCTTAGCGAACTGAATGCTTGCTCTCTTGATACTGAGCCCATGGCAATTGCATAGTAACCAATGACTTGGCGAGTCGTCGTATCATTGACCACGTATACTCTCGCGGTTCCCCGCTTTTGACTCTTCAAGGCGTGTTTGCTTAACCAGATATCTAGCTCTTCAATGCCACATTGAAACGGATTGAGCTGATGCTGATCGGTCAGTAGTGTCGGTGCACTTATTCCCAAGGTGCTTTCCTATTAAAGAGATCTGTCATACCTTCAAGAGTCTGAGGTTCTGCACCAAGTTCGAGATCGAATGCCTCAAAGGCTTTTGCTTCAAGAACGAAATCCCGCTGTTCGGCCAGTACGTTATGTGCCTCATTGAGTGCTGCTTGTTGAATGAATACGGTTCTGTCCACTTTTTTCAGGCTTGCTGCAGCATCGATAATATCTCTTACCGATGGCAGTACTCGCATGTTGATTGGAGCTGTTTTTGTAGCCATCACACAATCCTGTATATCTATTTAATATACAGTTTAAGTGTTTTTTTCGTATAGTCAATAGATACACTGGACATCCCTTCGCTCTATTGCAGATTACTTCAAGTAACCTTCTGCAAACACATTCACGGACTTCAAGTGCTCCTTTATAGGCTAAACTGCTCTTCACAAAGCGGCTCCTTACAAAGAGTTTGCCGCTCTTCTGGATTGAGAATTCCGCATTATAGGTTACTGCATACATACTAGCCTCCCTCCTAACACCCCTTGCACTCGAATCATGCAAGCTTTCTTAGCCTTGTCACAAAATGCGACATTCCCCCCCCTATATTCGCTTAAATTAAGGCCTATTAAACATGGTATTAAAATTGCATGCCTAAATTATATACGGTACATGTACCTGCCATATCAAGCATTCGTGCAATGAGTGGCCAAAAATATGATTTTTTACAAATCATGGCAACGACGCCAGCACTCATCTATGCACATACTGCACGGAGGAGGCTGGCGTTTTTGTTTTTAATAAGGACGCATGATGAGCTTTTTATTTGCACCCTCTTTACTGCTACTAAAATGGAAACAACTACCGGGTATGATGCTTGCCATACTCGCGGTGCTTGTGATCTTTTCAGCGATATCATTTTTGGTCCCCGAACCCAGCTACGTGCTATTTTCGGGTCTGTTTGTCATCGGCTATTTATCACTCACCAGCTTGCACCTCATACATACTGAGCAGCGGAAGCTAGAGGAATGGATTGCTGATTCAACGTCAACCCAATCAGTACTCTACCCTTCGTCTCACTATCAATCGCCCTTTGCTACGCACCTTAGGCGCTACTCCAGTGAATCTGAACGACTCAGGCTCTCCTTAACTCAAAAGCTAGAGGAAATTTCTCACGCCACAGAAGAGCTCGAACACAGTGCAAATGAAGTGGCCAAAAATGCAGAACAACAAGGACAATCTGCCACAACGGCGGCAGCGGCCGTGGAAGAGTTAAACACTAGCATTAGCCAGGTCGCCTCGTTAGCCGATCAATCTCACTTGGCCTGCATCAATGCTCGAGAAGAAGCGTTGGATGGAAATCAATCGCTCGCATCACTCTCGGGTCATATTCAAAGCATGGCCATAAAAGCCCATGAAACACTAGAGCTCATTATTAAACTCAACGACAATTCAAACATCATTAATCAAATGTCGAGTGTAATCAAAGACATTGCTGACCAAACGAACCTTCTTGCACTGAATGCAGCAATCGAGGCCGCTAGAGCGGGCGATGCAGGAAGAGGCTTTGCCGTCGTCGCAGACGAAGTGAGAAACCTAGCGATACGTAGCCAAAGCTCAGCCAGTGAAATCACCCAGAATATAGACGCAATACAACACTATATAGCCGACGTAGGTCGTTACATGAATCACTTATCACAACTATCAGAGGAAAGTGTAAATAGTGCACAGCTTTTGAAAGGCTCCTTAAACACAATTTGCCAACAAACTGAAACCGTGACTGAACAAGTCAGTCAAGTGGCGACGAGTGCGCTTCAACAAAGTCTAGCCGCCAATGAAATCACACAACTGACAGACAAGGTGAGAGAGAGCAACGACTGTAACATCCAAGTCGCTCAGCATACTCAAGCCGTTGCCTTGCACTTAGCTAAACTCACACACCGCACCTAATTTTGAACGAGTAGAGACACACATGACCCCATTTGACACATTTCCACTACTGCTCATGTCAGTAACTTTTATACTCTTGGGCTGTATCTCAATCCTGATTTACAAGCACATGCGCAATACAGCACGCGCGAAACGTTATCAAACCCTGCAACTGCTGAAATCACTCCGTGTGTTAATCGCAGATATTCAAAAACATCGCGGCCTCTCCAATGGACTGCTTTCAGGTGATACCTCTTTAAAGCATTCACTTCAACAGACTCGAGCGGCCATAGCGCAAAACACGGCATCTCTCCAACAACACAAAAACGACACATACCTTGTTACAAATGAACGCTGGCAAGGGCACGTTGATCATTGGCAACGACTTAAAGAGGCCAATGAAATTAAACCCGAGAACAATCTGCAACAGCATCACGCCATGATTCGTAATTTGATCTTTTTAGCCGAAGACATTTCCAATGAATCAGGCATCACTAACCTCCCAGAGCATACCTATGCTCACTGTATTTGGAGAGAAGTTATGCAAACCGCAGAGTGGGCTGGCCAAGCACGGGCACTCGGAACCGGCATGGCAGCAAAAGCCAGCAGCACCCCTCAAGAGCGTATTCGCATGCGGTTCTTGTGTGATAAGATCCAAGAGCTCTCCGTCGTTGCGTTTGCAATTCTAGCCAAACAAACTGAAGAACCAACCAACTCCACTACGTTTGATCTTCGTGCCGCCAAGAATGCTGTCAACCAACTGATTGTGTGTATTCAAGATCAACTGTTAAACAACAACGCCCCCACTATTTCGGCTAAAGACTACTTTAACCAAGCAACCCAAACCATTGATGTTCTTCTGGATTTGGTCGACGAGACATTAACTGATATTGAGGGGGCTATATGATTTTTTAGTGTCTTTTAAACGATATCTGGCAAAATGAGCTGCCTACGCCCTGCTTCAATGAACAGCGCTCTTCTTTGCTGAACATCGTCTATTAAAGACGTAATCGCCTCCACCCACGCATCTTGATCCATCTCAACGAGTAGGCCATTGACCTTATGCGTCACTAATTGACGATAAACGTGACTATTTGCATACACACCAACAGCCCCTGCTGCCGAAATGTCAAAGTACTTCGTCGGTGCTCTAGCGGCATTGACCTTAGTATCTAACAGGGGAGCCAGCCCTATCAGACGCTTCGATTCCTTCAACATACGTTGATAAGACAACCAAGACATAGGATGTAAAACACGAATCTGAGGGAATTTAAGGCACCGCCGTCTCAACGTATCATCCCCTATTAACTCAATTGTTACCTGAGGATGCATATGAAGAACTTTTTCAAACACTGGCAGTAACCAATCAATTTCCGCTCTGTGTGATGGTGAACCATGATAAAAAATGATCGGCGACGAGAGAAAAGAATCTGCACCATCCTCCCCGTATGGCGATACTGGATCAATCGAGGTTAATTGGCATCCAGGCGCACACCAATCACGGTACTTATCAAACAGATAAGGGGTCGAAACCCACAAATCGGCTTTTTGCTGTTTCAGCCAAGACTGATGTCGATAAGCCAAACGATACCACTTCGACAAATACCCCCAAGATAAAGATGCCAACACCCGACCATCAAACAAATCATCATCAATAAAGATCACCAAACCTGCGAGTCGATGACGATACTGATCAACAAACAATCTCCACGTTGACGGGATATAACGAACAAATACGAGGATTGTATTCTCTATATCAGCGATGTTTGGCGTATCACTATGCTGATAACACGTGAACTTAAACGACAGACGAGTGAGTAAGGGTTTAACAAAAAAATCTGAAGAAGGGTTTGAGCCTTCTTCAACAACAATATAACGTCCATTCTTAATATTGCATACAGCGTCAACCCTACTATCCGTCACTCCCATGGTCGTTTAACCCGAGGATTAGCGTTGAGTGAAAAGTCCGAACGCACATAATTCAAATTCGGATTGTAAAAGGGATCATTGCCAATGATGTCCTTCCAACGCTTTCTCATGTAGTTGGCTTCTCGCTTACCGCGTCTTCTCTGCTTAAGGCTTTTATCAAGGCCCCTAGACACAGACTCATGATGATAAAGCTCTGCATACGGAGTAAACAAAACACGTAAACCGGCTTCACGCACTCGTAAGCAGTAATCCACATCGTTAAAGGCAACGCATAAGTTCTCGGCATCCAATCCTTTTAAAGTCTCGAAGACACTTTTTGGCGTTAACACACAGGCAGCGGTCACCGCTGACAAATCCTGAGGTAAAACAGCACGATGCATGTAACCTGGATCATCGTACGCGATTGCACCGTGTAAATGATCCGCACACCCACCTCCACCGATTAAATCACCCGCATGCTGCAGATGATTATCGCTGTACAATAGCCTTGCTCCCACGGCACCTACATTGGGTTCGGCCTGCAGGGTCGACAGCATCTCAAATAACCAGCTCGGCGTAATCACTTCTGTGTCGTTATTCAATAAGCACAGATAGTCGCCCTTCGCAAAGGAGGCTGCAAAGTTATTGATCGCCGAGAAGTTAAACCCATCTGCATAATGCACAACTCTCACATTTTCGTATTGTTGTTGACAATCATGCATGAAGGACAAAGTGTCTTCTTCATCCGAGTTATTATCTACAATGATAATTTCGTATGAAACACGCTCTGTTTTGGTTAAAACCGACCCAACACAAGGTTTAAGCAGATGTAACATATTTCGGGTAGGAATAATAATGCTAACCTGCACATCCGCCTTTAACAACTCATAATGAAGCCGAAAAAAGCCAGACTCCAAGATCGAAACGCGTGCATCGATCTTTTCAAGCCGTAATGTTTCTTCTAAGACCGGCTTTTCAACATGAGCGTCGAAGGATGTCAAATAGGCCTCATTATGGCTCCACAAAACCGAGGGAATATGCAGGACCTTCGGTGCGCTTGAAAGACACCCTGCACTCAGCATCAACGCGTAGGCGGATAAACACGTGTAATGCTCTGCTTGAAGGTAATCAGTGACCTGTGCAAGGGGAAACAATAAAACATTGCCCGGATACGCCGATACTTTAGCAAAGGTTGATGACCAGTCTGGTTTGAATTGCGGGCTCACTCTTTGACCTTGTTCATTTAAGACATCATGGTCACTATAAACCATGCTGAAGTCAGGTTGCGCCTTCGCTGAGTCAATAAACCAAGTTAACGCATGCTGACTCAAATAGGCGCCTTTCCCCAACCACAAAACCAACGCAGAACTGGGTTGTTGCTTAAGCTCGGTAAGCAGCCCCTCTTCCGTAGTGAACCTATCCCCAGTCAGACGCTTGGCAAATTGATCCTTTTGATTCTCATCCGCAACCAGCACCCAGGTTTCAAACTGTCGATAGAGTTGTCGAGTCAGTGTTTTCAACACATCTTCTAATTGAAAAACGCCATATTCTCGTGCGTCTACAAGAACAATTACCTTCGGTGCTTTGCTGCGAAGCTGAGTTGAATAGGCAATGATACTTCTGGCTTCTTCAGGTGTAACTTCATCGAAGTCACCCAACCACTCGTCATACTCTATGTTGGGCGAATGATTTCTAAACCAGGAAGCAATCTGGTAGGCCTTGTTGATTGACAGCAAGGGCGTGTACCAAAACAGTCCTGCACGATAACGCCGAAAGCGATGAATATTTTTAAATGCAGGCCAAACACGCTTTGACATTAAGTACATACGTTCAGGCCAAAGCACACGACGCAATTTCACCACGATCGCATCATGCTCTATCGAGTCTTGCAATATATCCAAATTGAGTAGAGTCATATCTGTTGGTAAATAGACTAACTCAAAAAAGCTCCCTGTTTTTGAAAGGTGTAAAGTAAAGTTTAGGGTCTGATAGCGCGACTGCGCCGTGAAGTTGACCACCCCCATATTTCTTAATACGGGTAAACGCCCTTTTATTGCAATCCAACCTTGCTTAAGAAGGACCGAATCGTCACACACTGTGTGCTGCATCATCAATGAAACAACCTGTCGTAATGATTTTTATTTGCATTAAAGTTTTAATAAATTCAATAGGATCAAATGGTATGTAATGTTTCAGACACAATCAACAAAGAATCAGATTAGTTGTCACTTTACCCATGAAGTGAGTGACGGATGCCTCTAGCGCAGAATAGCCGGCAGCCAAAGTGGTAAAGGTTTGGGTTTACGAGAAGAAGGTGGCAATAATCGAACAACAAATGCGTCAGAGTCACCTCGATAGTATGGATCAGGGTTCAGGCGCAGAGACGCCTTACCCTCTTGCCAAAATGGAGAGTTGGTAATACCAACTATAATCGGATTTTCAGCCTTATCGAACGCAATTGACCAGGCCTCATCATCCAATAAGCCTCCCATATAACTTGACGATCGCGTGTGTCCCGCGGATGTCAGATGCAACCAAAAACCGTCACGCTCACCATTATAAACAGTATCACGCCCCCTTACCGTCCAATACTCTGAAGATGTAACACCTACAATAAACAAATCACCCGCATAGGTAGACTGCAACGCCAATGGCACAATATGACTTCCTTTCCGCCCTAAATAGGTCCCCCAAAGCAATTCAGAGCCATTGTCATACATTTTCACCGCAAAGCCATCCTGATGAAAATCGGGCGAAGGCTCTAAACGGAGCATACTGGCACTGGGCTCATCCAAAGGGGGCATCCACCCGGCACCATCGTCCGCAACACTTCTGGTCAGCCCCACAATATTGAGCGTGTTCGTTAAATCAAGATCGATGGCTAAGCAGTTATCAGACAAGTAAATCCTATCATTGAAAACAGGTGGCTGTTCTAAAAGTGACCCTCCCAAATAGGTTGACCAAATATGCTCGCCTTCAGAGTTGAGTGCCGCAACAAAACAGGTTTGGCCAAAAATACGACTCGTTGGTATACCGCCTTGTTTAAACTGTTTCAGATCAGTACTCATACCGCCCGAAACCCAGTCCATTGATGACGTATTGCCAACGACATAAATCGTGCCTGAGACTGGACTCACTGCGATACCTTCAATGGTCTCATCATTTGAACCACCAATATAGGTTGACCACAAACGATTGCCACTGGGAGAGATGACCTGAATATAGCCATCATACCCACCTTGATGCTCTGTTAAATATCCCCCCTGCGCAAGCTCTGGGCGCACTGTTCGCCCTCCCACAATAATTCTGTTCAACATGTCGACTCCGATTCGTCGACCCGAACCAACATAGGGTGAGGCATCGTCGCGCAGCCTGGCTTGGTTACCCCAATCGCTAAGCGAATGTGTCCAAAGCACCGCCCCATCAGGATCTAATTTGACTAGATCATAAAGGCCCATAACAAGGATATTATGCTGAAAATCAACGGCAAGCCCTGTGGTGAACGCCGAGTTCTGAAGAATGCGCCCCCATACATAACGCCCTTGATCATCAAACTTAACAACAAACTGACTGCCAAACATGCCTTCTTGTTGACGTAAATCATCTCCATCACCCCATGAAAAGGATTGGCTATGGGTATTCCCCGCAATAATAATATTTCCCTTGCCATCAACAACCACAGAAGATGCAAAATCACGACCACTGCCGCCTAAATACAAAGGCCATTCAGAAGATAACGGTGCATAAATGGGTTGAGGTTCAGGTTCAATGATGGGGGTATCTTCTACCTCACGCTCGCCGCTAAAGGTACTGCCTCCACTGCAAGGAAACCCAACAAAGGGGGTAAATGTGAATTGAGAACTACCCTCCATAGTGATCCAATCATCCGAAATTGTCGCCGAAACCGATATGTTGGTGCTGCCCTCATCCTCCGTAAACATACCTTGCCAAGTTAAATTCTGCCCATTGAGTGTACCCGTATATTCATAGCCGTCTGCATCTTTCACATTCAGTTGGTTTCCCTGCTGATCTATGTAAAAAATCATCGACTCTTGATAGATGGATCCACCACAAGCACGCTCATCCACTGTTGCCCACACAAACCATTTGGATGAGTCTAGACTATTTAAAAGGCTGGCCGAACTTAGCGATGGTACGGCAAAGATTAGAAGACTCAAAAAACCTTGAGCAAACACGTTCTGACTTAACATCGTCAACACCTTTAGTTATTGCTCTTAATCACACCTCGTATAGACCAAGATTGCAAAATCCAAACAATAGACGATCTAAGGCTCGATCATCACTCTATCGCCACCCTTTCCCCGAGATGACCTGGGTTTGTAATCTCTCGCTCTAGGCTAAGATCATCAGGGTCAATAAACTCACCCACACGCCCAGGCGCTGTAATGGTACGCTGTAGCGATTCATCGTCTGGATCGATCCAAGTACCAATCGCCTCAGAGCGCGTCAGGTTGTATTGAAACGACTCATCATCAGGGTCAATAAACTCACCTTGTCTTGCCGAATCACTTGGCTGGATAACGCGATGATGCTCTAACTCCGCCAACTGAACATCTGGGTCAACTCTTTCAACTCGCGCATGGGACAAAGGGGTTAAGGTTTCTAAGCGAGGCGCTTCTGCAGAGCCACTACTCAGTACACCTGACAACCTCTCAGAATCCATGGATCGATTTGAGTATAGTCCATTTTTGTCAATATCAACCACACGAGAAGAATCCTCTCGACTAAGGGCGGTATCGTCAGGGCTAAAAAGCCAAGCGACACCTCCCATCACTAAAACCACTAAGGCGACCATTGAGTATTTCAGTGCACTCATCGCTTCTCCTTCTTAATAAAGCTTACTCAAACACCAAGCCCGACATTCGCGAGCGCATTTCTCGGCTCACATCACGAAGATCTTGCTCATTGGATAGTACACGCGGAGTAATCATGACCAACAACTCAGTTCGGTTAGTCGTATTGCCAGTTGCACCAAACAAGTTCCCCATCACAGGGATATCGTGCAAGATAGGCAAGCCAGAACGTGTTCTCGACGTGTTATCACGAATCAGTCCCCCTAGAACAACCGTCTCACCCGAACGAATGGCCACTCGACTGTTAATGTTACGCTCTAAGAAACTGCGCTGTCCCGTGGCACTGTCTTGTTGACCTACGTCCGTGACTGACTGCTTGATCTCCATATTGACCATGCCACCTGCATTCACCGATGGTGTCACTGACAGCATCACACCCGTATCTTTATACTGAATTGACGAGGTGATGGTTCCACCATCCGTCACCGTCTGCGCTGAACGTATTGGCTGCTGATTGCCTACTTGAATCGTTGCCGTATGATTGTCCAGTACCAAGACCGATGGTGTTGAAATCACATTGACTAAGGATTTCTCTGCCAAGGCATTAATCACCGCACGAATCGCACCTGCCGGATTTGTGACGGTGAAGGAAAACCCAGGCACTCTTGGCCCAATAGGATCATCCGATAAATTCAACAATGCGTTGCCTCGCCAGCCACTGCCTAAGCTTTCTTGCAAAAACCACTCTAAACCATAGCGCAGCTCATCATTTAGAGAAACTTCAATGATACTTGCCTCAATCAACACCTGAGACGGCGCAATGTCTAACTTTTTCAAAGCCGCTTCAATTTTTCGAAATTCGCGGCGATTGGCATAAATCAATAAAGCATTGCTTTGTTCATCCGCAACAATTCGAACATTCTGTGCTAAATCGTAGTTGGTCGAGGTCGGCCCAGTAGACGCAGGCAATGCCGTTTGCGCACTCGCGCTTGAGCTACCTGTCGTACTACCGCTCGATATCGGATTTGATGAGGGAGGTGTTGCTCCTGAAGAAATACGTGACGCGGTGAGATTAGGGGCCACCCCCGCATCAGTCATCTCAGCACTTCCCGGCGACGGCGAAAAGAGCTTACTCATCAGAGATGCGAGATACCCGGCCGAGCCATTTTGCACCGGATAGACAAACAGTTGCTGCTCAAACAAATGATCGGGCGGCTGATCTAAGCGCTCCATCCACACCTTCACCTGCTCCAGATAATGTGATCTGGGGGTAACCACCAATAAACTATTTAAACGCTCTACCGGAATAACGCGAACCAAGCTCGAAATATTCCCATCTCCCAGCACTTCCTCGCCCATCAGCGCCTGCAGCATGGTGAACGCCTCTTGAACTGGCGCATATTGGAGCGGAAACACGCCGACCGACATACCTTTTAGTAGATCAATATCGAAAGTCGAAATAATCTCGAGCCAACCATCGAGCTGTTGGCGAGTTCCCGCCAAAATCAAAAGATTACGGCGGGGATCAACGCGCACAAATGCAGAGTCACTTGCAACGGGCCCTAAAATATCGGCCATTTCCTGTGCGCCAATAAAGCGCAAAGGGATAACCACATTTGAATAGCCTGCATTGCGCTCGTTCGCGGAGGCAATGCCTGGCATTAAGCTCGACATGGAAGCGCCCGCTCCAACAAAATAACGACCATTATTGTCACGAATCATGACAGCGCCATTGGCCTGCAACAAGGACTCCAGTGTCGATAACAACTGATCTTGAGGAATTGGAGAGCGCGTTCGAATCGTGATATTGCCGGATAATGGATGTTCGATTACATAATCCAGCTTGAGAATCTCACCGAGAATAATATGCACCACTTGGGTAATGGGTGCCTCTTCAAAACTCAAGCTGACATCTTCGCCAAAAAAACGCACAGGCTCTGATGACGATGGCGCTCGGACGACCTGATCATTGCCTTTGTATAACTGTGGAAGGGTTGGCGTAATTGATTCAGACTCTTTATCAGAACTCGTGGAATAACGTCCCTCTTGACTCGGTGACATCAACACTGGCTCTGTCATGAGTACAGGTACTGGATCAGAAACCGGTTTAAGTGTTGGTGATTGGCAAGCACTTAAGAAAAAACTCCCAAGAATAGGGACCCAAATAGACGTATTCCTAGCCATTAACTTCACTATTACCCTGAATATTTGCCCGAATGAACATTGAGCCGCTTTAATCCTAAAGCATCAACAGCAAGAGTGTATCGAAATGCTTCATGAACTGCCACGACTAAACGGCTTCGCCCTTAGTCGTGGGATGTTTTAACAAATAAAAAGAAACGCCTCTTCTACACAAACGAACCGATAGAAGAGGCGTACACCTACACATCACACACTACTGAATGAGCAACCAAACGGGTAACCCACCGCGTCTTGAACGCTGTTGGTCTGGATCACGCAAATACGGATACCCCTGAGCGGCCTGTTTCACGTCATTGCGCCAGGTTTTGCTAAAATCCCATCCTTGATAAACCCCTTGGGCATAAGGCCAAGTCATTGCGGCAGTCGAATAACCTGTCCCACCCGCACTGACTGACACAGTTGATGACTCTGTATCCCAATAACTATCACTAACGACTGGGCAACCATAAAAACACCCTGATGCGCCGACCAAACCACCCACTTGCACAGATGCCTCGTTGAGTGCCAAGACCTGACCCGCACTGTAGGCACGTCTTAATTGAGCCGAACCTGAGTTAATTGAGCCTAAAAGCCCTCCAATGTAACCTGCCCCGCGAACTCGGGCATGACTATAGCTGTCTTCAGTGAGTCCCCCGCTTTGCATCCCCTGAAGTCCACCCACGTATGCCGCACCCGACAATTCACCAGTTGAAAACGCCATACGAACATGAGTACTACCACTGTTGCCGACAAGGCCGCCTATATAATTGTAACCACGCACCCTCACCTGAGAACGGACATTAGCGACACTGACATTTTGGGTCATTTCACCCGCGATACCACCCACAGAATGACGTCCTGAAAGATCACCCTCGACTCGAATTCGATGAATAACCGTTGCGTTTGCCCGACCAACAAGGGCACCTGTGTAACTAGAGCCATATACATTGACGGATTTCAACGATACGCGGCTGAGTTCAGCCCCTTCGTTGGTACGACCAAAGAGCCCTTGATCATTTTTTCCAGGGCGATTAATCACCAAGTTCTCTAAAGCAAATCCGTTGCCATCAAAGGAACCCACAAACATCTGCTCCTGAGTACCTACAGGTAACCAGCCTTCTCCCATGTTCCACACAACCGAATCAGCAAGATCGATATTGGCCATTAAGCGATAATGCGCATTTACATTTAACCGCATTGCATTGAGCTCATGTCGGTTGTGAATTAAATACGGATCAAGGCGTGTGCCTGAGCCACTCAAATCAGACAGCGAACGTTCTTCGGGATGAGTATAAACCGACAAATCCTGAAAGACAGGGGATGCATTCATCTGATCTGGAAGCATCCAAACTAAGTTAAAATTAAAACGTTGGAATGTTTCAGCCATGGACATTTCAGCCGATGAGCGCCCTATGCCCATGCTACTCTCGACTTGACCGGATTTTTCAATATCCCAATAGCTATCCTCAACCTCACCTACACCGTAGAGTGCAATGCGTGTGCCTATCAAACCACCGGTTGTCTCACTGTGTGCTGGGTCGCCCATAACAGAGCCATTACTGTAGGTTCTAAAGACAAGGGAACCTCCCCCATAGGTTGACCCCATTAGGCCACCGACCTGTTGCAGGCCTTTCACATCCGAAGAGCTATAGCTATCAGCGGTCAAACCACCTTGTAATTGCCCCAATAAGCCACCGACATTCTGATCTCCACGAACGGCCCCCTGACTGTAGGTGTAAATCATAGAGATATTATGAGTTACCCCTGCAAACCCTCCAACATGATTAAACCCTTTAGCGGACACATCACTGCCAACATATACGAGACGACTGTTTGAATAAATCCGACCCGAAACACCACCCACTTGGTTACGTCCGGAGACTTCGCCACTGACAACAGCCCTGTCAATATCGACACCAACTGCGCGCCCCACTAAGATGCCGACCTCATCACCGCCATACACATTCGCATCTAACACACTTAGGTTAGTCACCACCGCACCTTCGGCAGTCTGACCAAGCAAACCTTGGACATGAGATGTAGGACGATTAATCACTAGATTACGAATGGCATGACCAGCCCCGTCCAGTACTCCAACAAAAGGTGCATCGGAAGAGCCAATAGGTAACCAACCCGCACCGTATTCCCACACAACACTGTCAATCAAGTTGATTTCGTTCATTAATTGATAATGTGCACTGGGATTCATACGCATCGCATTTAACTCGCCAGCGCTGTAAATCAAATAGGGTGACTCCGCTGTCCCCTGACCTTGCAAGGACTCTAACAGTACGCGCTCAGGTTGTGAGTACTGACGTAAACTCTGAAAAGTGGGGTAAGACTCGCCTTGCATTGACCACACAGTGCGGAAATTAAAATTGATAAAGGTTTCAGCCTGCTGCATTTGCAGGGTGGACTTTGCAACACCGCCATCACTGTTATTGACGCCCGCAGTCTCTTGATTCCAAAACGAATCAACCACGACTGGAACACCATACAAAGCAACACGCTGAGCAATCAACCCACCTAAATCATCGCCCTCGGAATCAATTGATCCAGCACTGTATGACTTGACTATCGCAGCTCCTCCACCATAGGCCATTGCAATGAGTCCACCGACAATATTGCCCCCACTAACCTGCGCATGACTAAAACTGTCGAATGTAGCGCCTGATTGTTGCTGGCCTAACAAGCCACCCGCATACGAGTGACTGCCCAACACCTGCCCTCTTGCGCTTCCATACCGCAGAGTTGTGCTTTGAGTAATGCCCGCTAAACCGCCCACTGTTTGATAGCCAGACACAACTCCATCAGACTCCGCTGATCGAACCTGACACGCATAAAGCCAACCAGCCAAACCACCGACATACATATATCCACTCACATTGGTGGCCGATACAGACACGTTTTCCATAACACATTGAGTCGCATAACCGACCAATGCCCCTGCATAACTCCTGGCTTGAATCGAGACATTCTGTAAATGTAAATTCTTAACGCTGCCGCCGCTAATATAACCAAACAAGCCTTGATAGTGTTCATTGGGCCGTTGCAGGGTTAATCCAAGAATACGATTACCGCCACCGTCATATACACCGCTAAAACGCTCATTGACATGAGAACTGCCAATAGCAGACCAAGACTGTCCCGAGAGATTAATATCACTTATCTGGCGAAAATGTGCACTTAAATGATTCCTGACCTGATTAAGATCAGATGCCGTGGCAACTAAATACGGATTGGCTTCAGTTCCATCTCCGCCTGAAAACTGTGCATTCACTGGGGCGCTCATCAACACCAAAATGATCAGAAGTACACTCAACACAGACCGATGCATTTTGCTGCAGATGAAACGATAAAAAGCAGTCACGCTATTCATAACGACTCCTCAGGAAGGGCTCAACCTCCCTTCTCTTATCTGATCTTGTGACATCGTTTTATTTTTCTTGCGTGCGAATGCGTTGACACATCTTCACTAGATGTCACTACATTAAAATCATCTAATGATTCGTTTTAAGCGTAAGACGGGCTGGTGAATAGCGCAAATAACACTGAAATCATTTGAGTGTTTGCTGACTTGGGTCAAGATTTGTGGCCGGAAAACGGCCTTCTCCGATAAAATAAGGCAGTTCAACAAAATGGTTTAAGGGCGTGTTAAGCGGGTCAGATAGAGCAGGCATTGAACCAAACATGGCCCCTCTCTCATCCACATGCAACAACTCCCAATCACCTATATGTTCACCCACTCTGAGACGCCCCGACATTTTTTCATACTCATAAATCACACCTGAGTATTCTGCATTCTGAAAAACGCCTCTAAGGATGAATCCATCTAAAAAATCGGCTGTCAACAAGACCTCAGGTGCTGGCAGAAACACAGGGACTTCTTCGATCTCGACCGTCACAGATTCAGGACGGGGCCAAAACAAAGGCCGTATCGTTAACGTATTTGAGGGCAGGGTTGATCTTTGAGGACTCAAATCAACCGCCTTAGGAAAGCTCGGTAGCTGTGCCTCAGGTAAAGTCATTTTATGCAATGCCTGCCATTGAAAGCCTGCCAACCCAACCAAGCCTAACGTCAATGCAAAGCACACAGTAAACGTAACGTTTAGTAGAGGATGCCTCATGCTAACCACCGTAAAGACACAAAACGTATTTGCACAGTCAACCGATTCCCTGAACGATTGGCTCCCATCGGTTGAACAGCCAAAGACTCAATCCAAATTTTTGGCGACTCTTCTTCTAAGCGCTTTAATAAGGTCTCCAGCCCCTCTATATCGAGCTCAGCACGAATATGCACACGAACCTGCTCAAAACCACCCAACGCCTGGGTTGGCATAATCTGAACACCCAAAATATCCCCTTCAACCGCTTGAAAAACCGCGCGTACTTTTTGCTGTAACTGAGCGGCAACATTCAAATCATCAACGGTACGCGGGTAAACAAGACTGTGCATGAAGCGCTCAGTCTCATGTGTCTGTGCTTCAATTAATGGCCCTGCCTCAACGAAGCCTTGCAAACGGGCAACACGTTCGGAGACTGTATGTATTTGATCGCCATATGCTTTATAGACCGCATAAACACCCGAGACATACACTGCGTAGACAAGCACAAGCAGCACCCCAATCGTGCTCAATAGACCCAGCCGTTGTATATTCGATACATTCCAGTTCAAAGGCCACTCCTTGGAGCAACATCCAGTAAAAACCGCTCATACCCAGCATTATCACGCACAATAGGAGATGGAGCTCTCACCTGCGCATAAGTTTCGCTGGCGGATAACAACGCCATGACTCTCGAAGCATCGGGTGCACGGCCTTCTATGCGAATACCCGATGCCGTCAATTCAATGTGGGTCAGCCACACGCTATCGTCCAATAAACGCGAAAGCTCACTCAAATGAAATAAGGGAGCAGGAAGCGTCACATCCATGGCACTCACTTCTGCTAAACCCGCTTGATAGGCCAGCATCTGATTACGCGCTGCAATACTGCCCTGCGCCTGAGCTTGAAATAACTGCGCTTGACCTTCAATTCGCTGCAACTGTTTGTGCTTGACTCCCAACGGCAGGAGTGGAAGTAACACCAACATCACTAAAATATAAACACCACATGCCTTAAACGTGCTTACGCGCTTTTGATATTGACGCTCTCGCTCAGGGTGTTTGAAATGAGAAAAACATAAAAAATGGCCGTCAACCTGACACCAAACTTCGTGATTAGACGTCCTTGAAACTGTGCGATCTAAATAAAAGGCGTGTATTTGCGCAATCGATGCCATCACAAGCGTCAAGGTAAACGTCTTGTCTGTTTGCGTTATACGGTAGGTCCAACAGGTATCTTCTTCGAGAAAAGGACTTGAGTATTTCAGCTCATTCTCAATGATTGAATCCAACTCTCCCTGCAGATGGCGGGGATAGTGCAGGCGCTTCACCAAGCACACCTCTTCAGGGAGTAAAATACCTTCCACAGGATTTTTAGGCATCGGCAAGGGTGCGGGGATTGCCGCGCCTTTAATGACCCAATAGTGCGTCTGATGTTCTGGATCTTGCAACAACACAGGCACATCTAAATAGGCGCGCATCCACGCATCTTGCTGCCACCATACCCGTGCATTCCAATGACGCAGCCAACGCCCTGAATGTGATAAATCAAGACCAAATAACTTGGGTTCGAGTTTAAGCACGTAGAGTTTTCATCCTATTAAAAAGACACGATCCGCCAGGGTTGTTTTTCATCATAGCTGTCTAGCATCACCCAAAACCGATGCATGAACACCGTCTGTTTTTCTATCCTAACATCAACACGATACCCACGCGAACTGGCGGATGTTAAGAACTGAGATTCAATCGAATCAAACGGCTGATGATCCAGCGCATCATTTTCACGAAGACTCATCAAGCGTTCAAACTGGGTCTCATCTCCCTCTAATAATGCCAATAACAGTGTTGCAGGTGCTGCAACAGGATCAATGCCCGAGTGGTTAGAGGGTATTACACTTACAAGTTCTTTAAGTCGCGCATATTGATCAAACTGAATACCCACCACTTGACGCAGATCCTCTATTACTTCAAAGCGGCGTCCACCTAAATCCTGTTCATCGCTCATATTGTCGTCTGAAGGTGCACGCCAAGCAACCCATCGAGTGGCCAATGCGTCTGCCGCCTCTGTCTCCATTTGCAGAGCCTGTCGAAAAACCAAGGATAAAAGTGCCTCCGATGCACGATTTGCATTCATCAAACCGGTTACTGGCATAACCGTCACGGTCAACTGAGATTGGTTAAATTGATACTGCACAACAAAGACTCCACGCCCCTGATGCTCGCCCGTTTCCCGGGCAAGCTGCAGATCACGCATGGCCAAATGAACAGCACCCTTTGCCAACTGGAACGCCTGAATACTGGCTAAATGATGACTCACCACGCGCGCATCCATCTTTGCGACAGCTGCAATCCCGGCCACTATCAAGGATAAGGCCAAGATTAGCCATAACATCATGGGCAACACAACGCCCTCGTCCTTACGAATGCCAAATATTAATGGAAACCTAACCATAAGCACCCAGGACGCGAACACGAATGGCAGGCCAACTCCGTTCAGGCTCCTCAATTGAAACCGTAATAAAGGTTGGCAGTTTCTCCAAACTATGCCATTGGGATGACACCTGCCCATCTGCATCTTCATAAAGAAGATTGAAACGTTTTACCTGGGGCAATAGGCTCAATGCATTTGCATGTGCCCAGTCAATCTCTACACGCTGAGGCACATAGGGTAACCATTCAAACACTAAACCCTTGTCTTGGGTGAGTCGAAACCGCATCACATGCAATCCACCTTGATCTTGGTGTGCTCGCATTACACTCAATAAAACAAGAGAATCACTCTCTCCTGTCAAAGGTAAGGACGACTGAAAAAGCGAAGCATTGCCTCGTGGGAATTGAGCCAATGTTAATTTTTCACGCATAAACGCCGATACCAAGCGCATTTCATCAAGCGAAGTGGAAGTTTGGTTAATGCGTTTTGATGATTGATTGAGCGTAAACAAAGCACTTACACTGACCGTCATTATCAGCGATAAAAGAACCAGCGAAACCAACACCTCTAATAACGTAAAGCCTACTTGGATACGTCGACGTGTGAGGTGCATTTGGCTACTCCCGTCCAAGCACGACAAAACTGTGGAGCTGCACGGATCCGTGGCGGAACAAAGATGGCCAGGATACATCAACTTCAACCAATGCCATCGGGATGGTTTGTTGCAAAGGATGATCCGGTAAGGCATACAAGCGAAGACTCCATGCGAAATCATCTACAACACCCGAACGCGGTTGACGATCACTCTCCATCTGAACGCCCTCCAACACAGACTCAGCAATTAACAAACCTTTCACTCGACGCTCTTCGGCCACCACTATCCGAGACGATAATCCCGCACTCTGATACAAGGCGGCCAGAGAAATACTGAGGATCACCAAGGCCACTAACATTTCCAGCAACGAAAAGCCTAAATCCCGAGAGGGGGAATAGTTCGGTGCTAGAGGACTCCCCATCTGCTTATGATTCATTCAACAGCGGTTCCAATGTCACACGACCCAAGAGCCAATCCACTCGCACACGTGCAGAGCGCTCGTCTTGTCGAATCTCTAAACTCCCTCCAGACGAGCCGCCAGCAGGGTAAAAATCGATCACCCCAACAGCCCCCTCTTGAATTTCAGCCGCTGCGATCATATCGACCTTAAAGGCTTTAGGTATCTGTTGCGTCAGCGCATCAGTGTCACCAAAGCGTTGTGATTCATATGAAAAATAAAAACGACGCACCTCACCCGACATCATCGCGGCGTGCCGAACTTCCAATAAAGATTGCTGCATGTCTTTGACAAAACGTTGAAAGCGAACCGTCTCGTACAAACGCATCATATAAGGCGACGAAATACCGACAACACCGGTTAAAATCACCAGCACCACCAATAACTCAAGCAATGTAAAACCTTGCGTTGGTTTAGGCTGTGTGAGCGACATGGGACTTAATTCCAGTTCCCAACCACGGCATTTTCACCCTCACCCCCTAAGCGCCCATCCGCCCCGTACGAAAAAATGTCGTAAGGGCCATACTCACCTGGCGAACGATACACATACTCTCGATTCCAAGGATCTTTAGGCACTTGATTGCGTCGTAAATACGGCCCCTTCCAGCCGTTAGCACCTGGATTCACCACCAAGGCATTTAATCCCTCTTCACTCGACGGAAAACGCCCAACATCCAGCATAAACAACTCAACTGCCTGCTCCAAATCACGAATTTGCACCAGTGCCGTATTACTCTTTGCCCCCCCTAGCTGATTTAAAACACGCGGTCCAACCAAACCGGCCAACAGCGCCAACACCGCAAGAACTACCAATAACTCTATGAGTGTAAAGCCCCTAACCCCACGATTTTTATACATGAAACACCCTTCACACTAACCGACAAAATTAAAATATAAAGTCATTCACCGACAAAATACCCAGTAAAATCGCCACAACCATAAACGCAATTGCCACCCCCAAGGTTAAAATCAACGCAGGCTCCAATAAGGTCAACAAGCGCTTGATTTTAACCGCCACCTCCGCCTCGTACAGCGCCGACAAGTCCAAGAGTATAGCATCCAAGCGCCCAGTTTCTTCACCGACTCGAATCATTTGAATCAACGTTGGCGTTACAAAACGTTTGAAATCCTTTAGCGTGTCTGACATGACCCGGCCGCTCTTAACCGCCGGAATTAACTGAGCAAACGCCTGCTTCATGGTTACCAAAGACAAGGTGTCTAATGCAATCTCCAATGCTTTGACCATCGGCACCCCTTTTGCCAAAAGGGTTCCAAGGGTCCGAGTAAACCTGGCCACTTCAAGAGTGATTAATAATGAGCCAACCAAAGGCAATCGCATCAAAAATGCTTGCAAAGACGTTTGCCCCTTGTCCGTCTTTAACCCTTTCCATACAAAAACAGCCAAGAGCACAGCCCCAACCAACATATGTAGGGCATAATGACTAAAAAAATCACCAACAAACATTAAAACACGCGTCGGCAGCGGCAACGCATCGCCCATATCTGAAAACAATGTATCAAACTGTGGGACAACAAAGCCTAACATCACCCAAATAGAGATAATGGCAAACGCCAGCAGAATGGCAGGATATATCATCGCAGAAATAACATTTGAACGAAGTAGACGCAGCTGTTCGAGATAGTCAGCCAAAGTGCTCAAAACCTCAACCATGCGGCCACTGGCTTCACCTGCCTTAATCAGACTCAAATAAAAACGACCTAAAAACTTTTCGTAAGGCGCCAACGCCTGACTCAGAGGTTTACCTTGCTTAACCTGCTGACGAACATCCGTAATAAACGCTCCCATAGCGACATTCGATACTGTTTCACTCAGCAATTTTAAGGCTCGCTCTATCGGCAAACCCGAGCGCATCAAGACAGATAAGTCTCGGGTAAAACGACACAGCTCAACCAAAGGAAACGCCCTTACGGAAGACGTAATCACCTCATCTTGACTGGAAAAAGCGTCAATTTGAAGGACCGTTAACCCTCGCGCTTTTAAGCGCCCAACCAAAACATCCGGTGACTCTGCAGAATCCTTGCCCTCTAAGATGGCACCTTGGCGAGTCATCGCCTTGTACAAATACTCCATTAAATCAGTGCATCCATCATTTGATCTTGTGTCACTCGTAACACCTCCTCAAGGCTGGTTACCCCCGCTGCAACCTTGTGCAGACCGTCTTCATAGAGTGTTAGCATCCCTTGCTCGATCGCAACTTCATGAATAAAGGATGCATCTCGTCCAGCTAGCACGGCCTCAATTAACCTACCATCCAATACTAAGAGCTCATGAATAGCAGTACGCCCTTTGTACCCAGTGCCTTGGCACTGTTCACACCCCAAGCTTTTGAATTGTGTCACGCGCATCTCACTCACTTGAGCGAGCTGAGCATCGGGAGAGTCCACCGGAACTCGGCAATGCGGACACAAGCAGCGCACCAAACGTTGAGACAAAATAGCATTCAAGGACGAGGTGATTAAATAAGGCTCGACCCCCATATCAACCAACCGGACAATAGCCCCTGCGGCTGTATTGGTGTGAAGCGTTGATAACACCATATGACCAGTCAAGGCTGACTGCACAGCGATTTTGGCTGTTTCTGAATCTCGCATCTCACCAATCATGATAATGTCAGGATCTTGCCGCAAAATTGAGCGCAGAGCATTAGCAAAGGTTAAGTCGATTTGCGGTTGCACCTGAATCTGATTCACACCCGGCAATTGATACTCAACCGGGTCCTCAACCGTCAACACCTTGGTGGATTGACAGTCGAGGCTGTTTAACGCTGCATATAAGGTCGTGGTTTTACCCGATCCGGTGGGACCCGTCACTAACAGTATACCGTGCGGTCTTTCAAGCAAGCTTTGAAAACGCTGAAGATGATGTTTAGAAAACCCCATATCCGTCAGACCTAAACGGATACTTTGCCGATCAAGCAGCCTCATCACTAAGCTTTCACCATGAACGGTGGGCACGGATGACACCCTTAAATCAAGCTCATGCCCTTTTATACGCAGCATAATTCGACCATCTTGCGGCAAACGTCGTTCAGCTATATTCAAATTTGCCAGCAATTTTACACGTGAAATGATCGCGGGCGCCAAGGACACATCAGGCGCTGATAGTGACTCTTGAATCACGCCATCCACACGATAGCGGACAATTAGCCGATCCGAAAAAGGCTCAATATGAATGTCTGAGGCACCGAGCTCTAAGGCCTGATTAAAAAAATCATTCACGATTTTAATCACGGGCCCTTCACTGGCGAGGTCTTTTAAGTGCTCAACAAACTCATCATCACTCGCATACTGATGGGTGTGTAACAACACCTCCTCATCCACATTAGGCTGCTGGTAGTCAGCCAGCACACGATCAATATCCTGCTCACGTGCCAAAGCTAAGTGAACTTTTTTCTGATACACCAAGGATAAGGCTTTCTGTAAGAAAGGATCTTGAGGAATAGAGGCAGCGAATAGAATTTGCCCCTGCACATATTTGACAGGAACAACCCGATTCGCCGCAAGAAATTCAAGATTGATTGCTGGCAGCTCCAGCCTGCTGTCGGAAAAATCATGCGATCTCAAGTAAGGCAAAGCAAGCTGCTCAGACAAGGTTTCTAGAATGATCGACTCATCAACCAAACCTAGCTGAACCAACACCTGCCCCAAAAGACCACCCATCTCCGCTTGAGCCTGAAGTGCTCGGTGTACATCTGAAGCGCTGATCAGACGCTTGGCAAGCAAGCGCTCGCCAAGCTTCGATTGGGTCGCCACACCTGTGGCAACCTCTTCAGACCTCCCTTCTATCATTTTTGTAAAATAACCGCCGGTAACCAAGGTGGCATTCCTTGACGCTTACGCTCACGCGGTGCTTTCCCCACGTAAGGCATGGTAAATGCCATACCCGAAGCATAGAGTTGGTCATCCCAATTCACAACCCCGACCTCTAAATGGAAATAGCCTGACTTTGGCAGTGTATACGTGGCTTTAATCCAGCCGCTATACCCGCATCCCTCGTAATAGCAATCACCACTGTCATAGCCTAAAGCTGACCACTCAGGGCCCCCCGGAATAATCCGGTTGACGGCAGGAGTAATCACCGCCGTTGGTGCAGGCATATCCAAACCGGGAACCGTATTGCCATTTTCCGTGGTACGTGCCGTAAACAGTAATGACTCTTGGTTCAGTTCGGTGTCTAAGAGACGCGCCCACGCATAATCAACGTAATCGGCCCCATCCGACGTTACATAATTAAAATAAAACTCTAATATTTCACCCTCGGTTCCAAAGAATGGCGGCGACAATGATCGAGAGCCGTTAGTCGGGTAGCCTGAGCCGCCCACCCCTTCTAATGCTACGTTGTTCTCTTGTGATCCAAACGTACTCACCCACCGCACTGGCTCATCAACGGGAGGACGTGAAACGACACCATCCGTGCCTGCCACACCGCAGGTTCCTTCACAGGACCAGTCTTCAAACGCCAACAAGGCAGTGATAGCATCGTAGCAATTGATTCGAGGGAAAACGTTGGCAGGGTTACGCCAATCTTGAACCTGAGTCCCTGTTGCTTTCAAAACAGAAAAAATTTCATCGACACCGGCTTCAGGGCTGGCTTGTTTTAGCAATGACCAACAGCCTGCAACTTGCGGCGCTGCCATGGAGGTACCGTGCCACGCATCAAACTGATTGTTAAAAACAGATGACCGAATCAAAGAACCCGGCGCTAACAAGGTATCAAAGTTAGAAGACAAATTACTGTAACAGGTAACACGATCAACACTGCCTGTGGGATCACTCCAGGGTGATGGGCAATAATCTTGCTGGTTCGAGAAATTGCTGTCCCAAGTCGATCCAACACTGATGGCCGAAGAGATACACGCAGGCGAGCCAATGCTATTGGTAAAACCATCATTGCCCGTCGCGATAACGGTTGGGATTCCAACTGAGCGCAAATTATTGATAGCGCTGGTCATTGCCATAGACAAATAGTCGCAATGGTAAAAATACTGCCCACTGCCCAAGCTCATATTAATCGCTGAGATAGAATGGTCAAAACGTGCCGTATCATAAATATATTCAAGTGCCGAGATAATATCGTCGTCATATGCACCAATACAGCTTTGCTCAAACGGGTCACAACTCTCATCACCACTAAAAACCTGAACAGCTAAAATCCCTGACGCAGGTGCCACCCCTTGCAAACCGCCGCCACGAACATTCCCCGCAACGATCCCCGCGACATGGGTTCCATGATCGCAACCCGGGTCTAGGCTCGCACTACAGGCCCCACCTGCATTATTGCCAATTTGGACAGCACTGCCATTTGGGCAAAGCGAATTTTCTAAGTCAAAACCACCCTCACCCGAAAAGCAAGCCTCAGCGACCACCCTTCCCTGCAAAAAACTATGATTTTTATCCACGCCTGTGTCTAAAACAGCAACATTCCATCCGGTCCCTGTCAAATCACGAGCAAAGGCAACATCCGCACCAATCACACGCCCACTTTCAGGCAGCATCGGCTGGTATTTTTGGATTCGCTCAATGCTTAATACCTCAGGTGAGGTCAATAACGCCTCTAATTCCTGCTCATTGACTTCAAGCGTAACAAATGGAATTGAATTAAATGTTTTTACACGAGCCGTTTGCAGACGCTCAGACAAGCGTCTCTGAGCCGATTGTATTTCGGCACGTTGAGTGCGTACCTGTGCCGCTGACAGCTTGCCTTCTTCAGCAAAGGGAACGGCTATGCCCACTCTCAACCGAATAGTGCCCTGCTCGCGCACTTCGTCAAGCAGTGCAGCATAAGGAGATCCTTTTGAGCGCGATTGAAAGTTTGCGACGGAGGTGGACTGAGATGTGTCAACCAACAACTGCCGTAACTGAGGCGCTTCCCTTTTGGGCTTTGCATCACGTTGGGCTCGGAGGTTGTCATTCAGGGTATCCGAATAAACATACGGAGTTGACAGCACGAGTGCACTTAAAACCCCCAGTTTAAACGCGGTTTGAACTTGCTTTACTCTAATCATAATTCATCCATAATTTAAACGATTAATACAAGGCTAAATCAATATTCAAACACGCCAATCAGGGTGTGATATGAAATAACCAAACGGGTAAGCCCTTACGCTTCTTTCTTGGAGCCTGCTCATCATCCTTAGGATCGTCCCTAAAGTCAGCAAGTAACTCAAAACGTTTGCCTGGTCCCCACTCCGTAAAGTGATCTTTAAAAACTCGCGAACGTACTTGTAACCAAAAAATTTCAAAGGATTGTAAATCTAAATTGCTAAGAACTGAATCATTCGTTTGAATATTCATCAATAAGTCTAACTCATCCAGATTTTCCAACTCAATACTGTCTAGACGCCAGCCTACAGACGCCGACACTTGCGGAAAATAGCTTCCATCATTAAAACGATAGCGAAAGCGCATTTGAAGCGTTTGGTTTTCATAATCGCCTAATGACAAACGAATCTGCCTGACAACTTGCCCTTGGGGATTGCCTACTCCGGCTTGCTCCCACAAGGGAGTCCAGCTTAAACCACCGTTATCACTCACCTCAAACGAGGCAACTTGACCATTGCTCGCCCACCCTAAATAGCTTTGAAAAGCGATATGAGAATCTAAGTTCACCAAAAATGTTTGCGGGAGCACCAACAACTGCTCCCTTGGAACTGGATGAGCCAAATGGTATGAACGCTCTCCCTCCAATGCCTCAATACCCGATACGTATCCGCTGTAACCTTCGGAACGCAGGATCTCTAAATCATCATCCACCTCAGCATCATAACGAGCCTCGGACTCAAGAATAGTCTGTACACTCCATTCGTAGCCATCTGTAAAGTGTAATCCGAAAATGCTAAATGCTACCTCATCATCCCTGTATAACTGTTCAGGACCTTGCGGCAACATCGACTCACTAAACACACCCTGTGCAGAATACAAAGGATCAAAAATAGTGACTGAATAGTTAAACGTCTGAAGCGCTCCAGCAATGCGAACGCCGTCAATGATTACCTCATACTGCTCATCCTCCGCAACGGATTGCCAGCGATCTCCGTCTTTATAAGGTGATGGAATCCAAACCAACGTATTTTCACCCGCACCGACTTCGTAGGGCTCCAACATCAATGGATGCGCTTCACCGTTTCGAAACAACGTCACCTGCGCATCGGAAAAGTCCGCATTTGGATAGGTAAACGACCAACGGGGATACACGAGAGGATAAGGAATAAAACCGGGTGGCGGCCACGCAACAAACGCCTCACGAGTCTCTGGACGTGGGGCACCCCAAGACGCTAAATTCGGCGGATCAAGAACCCAAACTGCTCCAATTCGTGGATTGGGTGACTCTGGCACGACATTCCCCACACCCATTTTTTGGGTAAACGGATAAAGAAGCCATCGTCGATGACCGACGCTTTTATTTGAACTACCATAATCTTCGAATTGGTTTTTTACAGACCCCGCACCTGCCTGTCCGTAAGTTAAGTTCGACTTCTGCGCCCCCTCATCACCTGCAGCGGAGTAACATCGCATATCTGACGTAGGGAAATGGGTTAACGTATTATTTGCCGAGAGAAGTAACGCCGTTTCTTGCGCTTTACGTGAATAGGTTTCATCTAAAACAATCGTTGAAGGAACTCCCGCAAAGGCCCGGTACCAATTAATACGCCGAAGCGTTGCTGCTTCATAGGCTTCTGAAACTCGACCCGCATCACAGCTCTCAATACTTCCTGTCCAATTCGCCAATACACCATCAGACGAGCGATAAACCGTATTGTAAAACTGTCGAACCTGCTCTCGATCCGACACATCGAAAAAGTGTCCTTTAAAATCAACAGCCATTAACGGGGTTGCGAGACACATCCCCCCCACCATCATTAAAAACGAATAAAAACCACGGGGGTGGAATTGAAAAGGCAGCATCACAGAACCTTGGGGCATATTGGGATTGAAGGCATCATTTTGAATCAAAACGTGAAAAACACGCATTGGAGTTGGGTACAAAATTAGCTGAAATATACCACTTTGTCGACTTGAAAAAACCAAGAATTAATTTAGACTAGGTTAAACATAATTTGACAGGGACCCTTTGTTATGAACAAAACATCAATTTTGAAAAAGTTAAGCGCTTTCGCCGTTATCACCACCGCCGCTGTTGCTTTTAACTCTGCGGTTGCCGCTACAGGAACCATCACGGCACCTGTTGATCGGATCATGTTCGATAACGACCTATACGGTGCCTGTGTTGCGCACTTTCCAGCGCACAACCCAAAGTCGGTTTTACCGGGCTGCGCGGATAACTGGATAACTTTCGACTGCGATGCTCAATTCAATGACGAAAACAAAGCCTACGAAATGTTCAGCTTGGTGCAAATGGCATTTGCCCTTGAGAAACGTGTCCGTATCACCTTTACTGATGAACAAACCCATAACGGCTGGTGTGTCGCAAAACGCGTTCAGCTACTGCCCTAAGTAAGCATCGCGCACAAAAAAAAAAGCGAGGACAATGCCTCGCTTTTTTTGTTTTAAAACATTACTGCTGAATAATTGCAGGTAACCAGACGGGCAACCCTCCACGTCTTCTGGAGGTTGGCATGTCGACGCCACCGTCTTCGCTTAGCGCGACTCGATAAAAATAGGTATCAAAAACATTCACATACCCATCTGGATCAAGACCGGACTCTTCATCAAAACCTGCAATCAATCCAAAGGGATCCGTATTTATAATTGCTTTGGTTTCAAAACTTCCAATCATCTCATAAGAGAGCACCAAACCATCTCTAAAGATATAATCGCCCTCTGGGACCCATTCATAACCCGTGGCCGTAGGCCCAGCAATATCGACACGTAAAGCCGTCAAATCCAACCCAAACTCGGGCTCCAAACGGGATGATTCAGACACCACATCAAACACCAACCCCTCCTGTTCAAATGACAGTATTGGCTCTCCCAGACACAGGGTATTATGGTGATCATAAATATGCTTTTGTAAATTACCTATCACCTGATTATCACTCACAGCATTGAGCGTCACTATCTCACGAACACGCGCAAAAGGCCCCCAGATATTTTGCATCTGCACATTGTCATCTAACTCACACGCACTGGCAAAGACACCGTTTAATGAGGATAAATCGGCACTAAACTGACCTACTGCAACAATACCTTCAGCAAAGGGGCGCTGTAAGAAACCATATCTCAGTAATTGATCAAAGGTATTGAAAAAATCCATTAATTCCGGGAAGCCGTTGATATCCAAGTCCACATCATCATCGGCAAAGGTCCTGTGTAAAATCGTATCAGCACTTAGCAGGGCTTTAAACTCACCCCCGTCGACATGATCTTGGCTGAATGTAAAATCACCGACCACATAGTCACCCGAAGCTAAGCGAGTCGGCTCAGATGAAAAAGATCCACTATTATTTACATGATAGGTTACACGACTAACAGGCACAAAAATTCCGTACTCGGGATGAACCTGCATAAACTCAGAATCGAGCTCAACACGCACACCCTCAAAAGTTAAAGCGACCAACGGCTCACCAGAGCACGTCGTATCGGTATCCCTGTAATAATAAAAGACAGCGGATAAATCAACCTCGGTATCCTCACCAGATGGCTCAAAAAACTCGTAGACTTTTTCATAGGTTGGACGCCCTTGATAGCGCACATCTGTCACCTGCTGGCAACGCGAAACATAATGTCCCGATAAACGCTCTGACCAAGTATTAAACGAAACTCCCTCGAACTCCCCTCCCACTGACGTAAGAGTTGGCAAGTTGTCGGCCGGACTGTCGACATTCATCAATTGATTAGCAAACACACAACCAACTGAAGAGGCCAATCCTACGGCTATCACAAGCGGCTTTATCATCTTATTTTTCATAGTTTCATCCTAATTTCAACGGCGCCTATTTCCAGAAATCTCGTGTTTTCGGTCATACATTAACAAAAGCTTACCACAATCGAGCGACCCGCACTGACATCCACGAACTTAGTGGTACTTTACCAACATAAGTATATGCATAAAATGAAAAGATTATCGTCCTTGTTTAAAATGTGTCAACTCATTTTACTGTCAGCCTTTTAGGTTTTCCCCAAGTAAGCGCTTAAAATTAATTTGGTCTATTAGTATCCCTTCTTGTTTTAACTCTTGAACAGACAGCTCTACCCCATCACTTAGCCATCGTGCTTAATCGCCACACCAAGATTGACAAAAAAATCACCCTCGCCCAGCTGGACGAGAGTGAATGTTAAAATGACGCATTAATTATTGAGGATATACAACCAAATCGGTTTAGAACGACGTCTTGATTTATGAGGGTCTTCGGGTTCCTCAGGTTCTGAACCCAACAGCATAGGCTCAATCCAAAATGTGGTATTCACAGGGTTAAAGTTGGATCCATCCGCACTGCCCCCTGTTACCAAAATTCGACCATCCTGCAGCCCTAAAACCCCTGTACCACTAATGATAAAACCGTGTCTAAAACGATTTTCCGATAAATACACATGGCCAGATTGCAAATCAACACTTAATACAGCAACTGAACCCGCATCATCCCCTTCATTTAATGTTACAAGCACATGTACCGCTTGTTTATTTTGACTCAGTACCGGCTGAGAACCAAACCACATAGCCGTTGAACTTGGCAACTCTACCTCTGTAGGAACCCACTCAAATGCCAGGGTTGCAGTATCAAACGTGAACAGTCGGTAATAGTAAACACCACCATCGCGTTTCCAAGCATAAAACACATATTTTGTGTCAGAGACTTTCTGTGTTTCGTGCAAACGTTTGTCTTGCATCACATTCCAGCCAGGCTCACTTGGAAACATAAGCTGTTGATAGACAGAATTTAACCCGCTTACCGGATCATAAATCTCAACAGGCATATCCACATGCTGCCCTGTCTCCGTAATTCCGCCAAAAATAACCGCTCTACCGTCAACCAATGGCAGCACAATCGGATGTGAACGTCTTACAGAAAATGCATTGGTTTCTGAAAACGTATTCGTCTCAGGATTATAGACTTCACCATAGGTATGGGCTGTATTGTGCATCCACCAAGCCCCCACAACGAGAACCTTGCCATTATTCAGCAAGGCACTTCCCGCCCCAGCCCTAAACCGAACCATAGCTCCTCCAGCACTGTATGTGTCGGTTACTGGATTGTAAATTTGAGTATGGCTAAAGTTAGGAACGCCTAAATCGCTGCTTCCCCCCATAATCAAATAGTTACCGTTTGCCAACTTAGCGAAAGCGGGATCATCATGCTTGTATAACATCGACTGTAATGAAAACTCATTCGTAGCAGACGAATAGGACTCTGCTGTGTTCAGTGATCTAAAGCCACTGCCATGCCCACCCAATACACTCACCCCTCCAGATGGGTGTTGAACAATATGGTGTCCCATGCGTGCAACCTGCATTGGCACTCCAGCCATAAACTGAGTCTGCGTATCTTTTCTAATCACACCGTCTTGATCAGCCTCCACCGACATAGGCTCAATGAAAAATGTTTTATTAACCGGATTAAAGTTAGAACCATCAAGCGTTCCGCCTGTTACAAAAATCCGATTATCCTGCAAGCCCAATACACCAACACCACCTAAAGAATAACCAAGCGCAATGCTACGCTCTGATAAGTACACCTGCCCTGAGTGCAAATCGACACTTAACAACGCAACAGAACCCGCATTATCGCCCTCAGTCAATGTCACTAGCACATGCGCCGCCTGTTTATTTTGACTCAGCACGGGCTGCGAACTAAACGACATAACCGTAGAAGTAGGCAACTCAACCTCTGTTGAAACCCATTCAAATGCCAAACTCTCTGTATCAAACGTGAAAAGTCGATAATGATAGACATTACCTTCACGCTTCCACGCATAAAACAGGTACTCAGTATCGGTCAATTTTTGATTTTCATGTAAACGCTTATCTTGGACAACGTGCCAACCTGGCTCACTCGGAAACATGAACTGTTGGTACACAGAGTTTAATCCGCTCACCGGATCATAAATTTCAACAGGCATATCAACATGCTGTCCTGACTCAGTCACTCCGCCAAAAATAACGGCGCGCCCATCAACCAATGGCAGCACAATCGGATGAGAACGCCTCACTGAAAAAGCATTCGTCTCAGAAAAGGTGTTGCTGTTCGGATTATACACCTCCCCATAGGTATGAGCGGTGTTGTGTGTCCACCAAGCCCCTGCAACCAATACTTGGCCATTGTTCAACAACGTACTCCCTGCTCCCGCTCTAAAGCGAACCATTGATCCCGCTGGTGTATATGTATCGGTAAACGGATTGTAAATCTGAGCATGACTGAAACTAGGAATCCCCCAATCTCGACTGCCTCCCATTATCAAATAATGACCATTTGCCAACCTAGCGAAGGCTGGATCATCATGCTTATATAGCATGGACTGCAATGAAAACTCATTTGACTCAAATGATATGGACTCCGCAGTATCCAAGGACCGAAAGCCACTGCCGTGTCCGCCAAAAACTTTAACCTCTCCCGTTGGGAGTTGAACAATATGATGCCCCATGCGCGCAACCTGCATGGGGGCCCCCTCGATAAACTGTGTCTGGGTTTCATTTCTAAGTGAGGCTCCACCTAATGAAGGAAACAATCCAACAACGACGGCAGCCAAACAAAGAATACCCTTTAAACTCTTCATAACCTTGCCCTCATGAGAATTAAAGCATACCACTCACGTAATACGCCTTTATGCTATTAAGCATAGAGGGGTTTATTTTCGGGCAGGACAGAACTATTGATCAGGATCAACAAACCCATCAAAATTTTAAGCGACTTATAAAAACCTGCTAAATTCGCCGAAAATACGTTATTTTCGCCATTTCTGAATTTGCAAATACATAAATCTCACATAGACTTAAATCACAACATTTAACAGGGGCACTTGTTATGAAACACTTATCACTCTTTAAAAAGTTGAGCGCATTTGCCATCGCCGCCACCGCCGCCATTGCATTTAACTCAGCCATGGCCGCAACTGGCACGATCACCGCGCCTGTAGACCGTATTATGTTTGACAACGACCTATATGGTGCTTGTGTTGCGCATTTTCCTGCACACAACCCAAAATCGGTTTTACCCGGATGCGCTGATAACTGGATAACCTTTGATTGCGATGCGCAATTTAATGACGAGAACAAGGCATACGAAATGTTCAGCCTTGTGCAAATGGCATTCGCCTTAAACAAACGCGTGCGCATCACCTTTACGGATGAACAGACTCACAATGGCTGGTGTGTAGCTAAACGTGTGCAAATACTGCCATAACCAGCACTTCAGCTAATAAAAAAGGCGAGGGTTTAAAACCTCGCCTTTTTTGTTTGGAATATTGTTTATTAACCCGGCGGCAGCTCTTGTCGGAATGAGCCCAGTAGTCATAAGGCTTCCAGCCTGATTTATCAGACATAAATTGCCACCAGTTTAATAGAACCATTGATATGAAATCAGTTTTTATTAGACTATTGCACAGCCTTCCATGCAGAAAATTCAGAGGGGCGCAAACCATAACGAGCTAACACGCCTTCATGCAATCGTCTCAACTCTTCGACAATTAACGCTTGTAAATCATTTTGCTCAGCCGTAGGGATTTCTGTTTTTACTGTTTGTTGAATAAGTGTAAACGGATCTTGTTCAGGACTCGTCACAACCAGATGAATCGTTTGCTTGATAAAGTCTCGCCAAGTAAGGCGTAATGGATCTGGCTCTGCTAAATCTTGCTTTATCGCTAAATACTCTTGCGTCGAGCGCTCATAAGCCCAAACATAAAGATCGCGTAATAATTCGACTCGCGCCATTTCGTAAATGCCCAACGTAGCTCTGCTATAGGCTTGCTCTGGCACATCTAGAAAAGTCAACGGACATAGGTTAGCCCGAAATAGTGGCAGATTCGCAGCCAAGCGGGAGGTGCGTTTATTAATATCAGCAAACGGTTGCAAATAAGGTAAGTGCACCATCATAAAAAAAGATTGCTCAAATGCATCGCTAATCTGATTAGCTTTGTTAAGTAGTACATCGAGCGCCTCTTCTATTTGTACCAAAGCTGACAATGGACGATAGACACTCTGACTAATATCTACAGCATGTTGTCGAATTCGACCTTCATCGGCAGGATTTGGTAGCAAGTTTTCCGACAATGCACTGTGTATATTCATCAGGGTATAGCGATTAAATTCAGCTGAATCGATATTATCCACCAATAACTCAATAGCCGATTTATGGTTTAAAATCATTTGTGTCTCAATGGCAGCCTTACCCTGTGCGGACTTTCCATGTTCGATTAGCTCACGTGTATCTAAGCGAGAATAGGTATTTCCTTCCAAATGACTTGATGCCCATGACAAATCTATCAGCAACCGATTTAAAATAGCGCGAGAGTAAGTTCCCGCTGGTTCTTGACTGTCCGTGGTTTTGCCCATTTTGTGTAATTGACGACGCAATGACTCTGACAAATACCAGGTCTTATTAGGATGGTAAGAATCCAAAAAATCCCGTTGATAGCCTATAGGTTTCCGAGCTTCAAGCGGTTGATTGATATAACTTAATATGTCTTGACTATCCGCAGACACCGGGATAGAGCTAGGAAAAACATCGCCCTTATTCGTGAGGACATTTGTTTTTGATGGTGCTTCTGGTAGAACAACAGCACTGAAATAGCGCCGCCCCCTGCCATCCCCGCGAGCAACGACCAGCCCATCTTCAACCAGCTTGGCAACTTGTCGCTGCGCTGAACGTCTGGCTATACCGGGATGCATGGTCATGAGCTCTGCCATTGAGACCCCATTGGTGGATGCATTAATGCTTTTCAACAAATCGTTGGTAGATGACATAGTGTTGTTGGCGCAATTGTAAGTTAGGATTGGCGCAATTGTGGCGCAATTTCTGGAATCGCGCCAGCTTGAACGAGTTGCTTGGCGCGATTATGGCGTTTTTTTCAACTTAAAAAACGTTTAACCCTAAAAAGTGGCAAAGGTATCGCCCAGAAGAAACAAGACAGGAATAGGATTCACATGCTCTACGGCTGCTGTCGTCACCATGTTCACCGCGCCAGTCCCGCAGACGCTTTTTACACCTCTAAACGCTATGGTATACTCTGCTCGGATTTCGACACCACCGCGAAAAGGACTTATCGCATGCATATTATTCACCATGGCTCAGGTCAAGGCGTAACCGGCTCCTGCCATCAACTCTTTACTCACCCTGAACACAGCTTACTGATTGATTGTGGCCTTTTTCAAGGCTCTGAAGAAGCCGCCGACACCTCCAACCCTCACACCATCAACTTCGACATCTCCACGCTACGTGCCTTGTTGATCACACACGTACATGCCGACCATGTTGGCCGGCTACCCTGGCTATTAGCGGCAGGTTTTACAGGGCCTATTTTATGTTCGGCACCCTCCGCTGAAATGCTACCTTTAGTGCTAGAGGACTCTTTTACACTCAGCGTCAGCCGCCATACACGTGATCGAGACACCTTTATCAAACAGGTCATGCAACGCGTCAAGCCGTTGACTTACAAAACTTGGTTTGAACTCTATGACACCGACACTCATCGTGTTCGCTTGCGCCTACAGCGTGCTGGACACATTTTAGGTTCTTGCTATTTTGAAATTGAAATCACTCAACGTCCGTCTAAACAAAAACAAATTGTCGTTTTTTCCGGCGATCTCGGTGCCTCCTACACACCCTTATTACCCGCCCCTCGCTCACCTTGGCGAGCCGATGTTTTGGTGCTAGAAAGCACCTACGGCGATCGCCTGCATCAACACCGCCAGCATCGACGCCGGGCACTGCAGCAAGTCGTGCACCAAGCCTTGCAAAACAAAGGCACAGTCATGATTCCTGCATTTAGCATTGGACGCACGCAAGAACTTTTATACGAATTAGAATCCATTATTCATTTTGAAAAGGATCGAACCATTCGAGCAGATTTACCCTGGACAGCACTGCCCGTTATCGTCGACTCACCTCTGGCCAGTAACTTTACCGAAATATATAAAAAGCTGAATAGGTGGTGGGATACCGAAGCACATGCAACCCTACGCCAAGGACGCAATCCACTGGCATTTGAACAACTTATTACTGTTCAAGGCCACGACGAACATCTGCGCATGGTACACCACTTAGCGCAATCCGGACGCCCCGCCATTGTGATTGCTGGCAGCGGTATGTGCACCGCAGGCCGTATAGTGAACTACTTGAAACACCTGCTACCCGATCCACGTCACGCAGTGGTCTTTGTTGGGTATCAAGCTCAAGGCACACCCGGACGCATCATACAAACCCATGGTCCAAAGGGTGATGGCTATGTCATCCTCGATGATGACCGTATTGATATTCGTGCCAAGGTAAAAACCCTGTCAGGCTACTCGGCGCATGCTGACCAAGCCGAATTGGTGCGATTTGTCACACGCATGCGCTTTCCACCTAAAAAAATACACCTCGTTCACGGCGAATTAGCGGCCAAACGCGCGTTGAAAACAGCCTTGCAAACCAAACTTCCCAATACTGAAATCAGTATGTGAAAAATGACCAACAAGACCTTTTCAAAACGCTTGAACACTTTAATCCTGTTTCAAAAACAACCAAGCAGGCATGCCCGTTCCACGTTGACGCGTTGACTGATTGGGGGGTGGCGGTGGCGGAGTCATGCCATTAAAGTCACCCATCAAACGCGCAACCGTCCACTTGTTATGACCCGTTTCATTAATACTGGCCCCCACCAAAACAATTCGTCCCTTTGGATCAACAGTCTGAGTTACTTTTAATGGAAGCGTATTATCAAATGCGTATATAGTTTTGCCTTCCTCTTCTGCAAGGTATAAACCATTATCCCCATCAAACCCTATATCGGGTGTTAGATCAGGATTAAATAAACCGAAAAGACGCATCGATCCAATGCTCCACGTCAGCGGAACAGCGCCTTGACTATTCACACTTAAGAGGATTTTTCCATCCGGCATACGTGTTAAAGAAGCGCCTCTCGACAATCCCAAAAAGTTACTGAAGCTAACTGATGGCTCTAACAAAGGCTCGGTCTGAGCGACAATATCGCCTTGACGGTTAAAATGTGTTAGTCGGGCATTATAGGACTGATTGGTTTGCAACGACCCCGTCAGCAACAACACCCCACCCTCAGGCATGGCCAGCATCTGAGCAGCTGAGGTATTCGTAGGCAATGTCAACTCACCCTCCGTACCAAACTCGGTATCCAACACACCCGCTCCGGTGTAGCGACGTAAACGAGCTCCCGGAGAAATATTACCCTCCAACATCACATAGTAGGCACCATCTGTCGCCTCAACCACAGACGAAATATTCCCTCCCGCTGACCCCGTTGCCCCATCCGTACCAAACGTCGCATCCAACACGCCAGTGGGCAACAATCGAGCTAATCCATTCGGAAAAGACGCAACCAAAATTCGCCCCTCACTGTCTTGCCATAGGCCTGGATAAAACGTAGATAAAAGACTATTTGGGTCTCTAAACACCCCTTGGTCAGCAAACCCTGTATCAATCGTTCCATCAAGATTGTAGCGCTTAATCGTGCCTGTCACCCCAGGAACGGTATTCGCGAGTAACAACACCTTACTACCATCCGGTGTGAAGGCACCATGAACAATAAACTGTGCATCCGTTGTCACAACCGTATTTAAAGTCCCGTTCTCACGAATATTGGCAATACTGGCAACAACCTGATCAACCGTCCAACACCAATCAGGCGAACTGCATTGCTGCGCTCGCACAGACGTAGTGCCCAGCACCGAAAAAGAACTGTCGGGGTTCACCTTCGCTGCATACACATTATTATTACGATTATTTGGCTGCGCATCACCAAAGGTTGGAGACACGTACTCAATCCTTACCCAACCCGCCCCCGCCAAACTGGTATCAGGCTCCGCCACAGTTGCGTACGCCGACACCGTGCTAAAAGACGTTAAAATCGCAACCGAAAGTGAACATCGTAGAATTTTCTTTACATGCAACCCACTTAATTGAAACACCTTCATACTGCCTCCACTGCACATCACCGCCAAGTTATGAACTTAAATTAGCAGAGCAACCCGTCTTGTCAATTTCATAGCATACGAATCATACCTGCCGATCAAAAAATATTTGTCCAACGTGATCGATATGGTATCGCAAGTCCTTATTCTCTATTTGCTCGTAGAGAGAAAGATCAAGAGTATAAGGAAGTAGTAAATCATCCAGTTCTGTTTCTAACTCATTAAAGGTAAGCCAGTCCAAATCACCGACTATTGTTAAATCAATATCTGAGTTATCGCGGAAGGTACCCTTAGCTCGCGAGCCATAAACAATCACTTTATCTATGCTTGGATACTTGCTAAAAACATGGCATAGCTTATCAATATCAGCTTGGTTGAGTCCAAAATGCATCTATCTACCTTCAATCAGAAATATTTAAACGATTAAAAGTAAGCTCTAGCTCACTAAAGAGTCCGGCATAGATTAGCTCAATCTGTGAAATTATCTCATTCGCTGTGGATTCGTTATACGTATGAACCGTACGATTTCTATCCTGCAGCATAGCCATCCAAGCATGGCCATCTTTAATAAGATCACGTTTAAATGCTTCTCTAAAGGTATCTCTTGAACCAGCAAGATTCGCATCACCTTGCCACATTAAATAGTCACGCAGAAGATTCCATGCCAGCTCATATGTAAACTCAAACGCTTGTATTAATCCCTGCTTCTCCAAATCACTGAGAGATCGTTCTCGCATTAATTGCAGCGCATTTTTAAACTGTAAGTGAGCTCTCTTAAAATTATCAAAGCGCTGCATCCAGCGTATCTCTGCATCTGCCATTTAGGTTTAGTTTCCTTCGTTGAAAAAATTAGCATTACTAAAGTCTATCACTGTCACTCGCTCAATCGGCATTCTCGGCAAGGATGCAAACCAGTTTCATAATACTTTACTAAGACTTCCGCTCTTACAAAGTCAACAGCACTCCTTCTAGATTAAAGGCAACATATTGACTTTATTATCAATGCACTAAATAAAAACTCTCAAGGTTTCACGATGCTCTTTAGTATTAAAACTTCTCCCTACATACTGCTGAAAGAACTCAGCTGCTCTAAAACACCGCAAGCCTCAGCAAGGCACTTCACCTATTTCTTTCAGAGAGTGCATGCCGCATGGATGCGGCATTCAAGCCTATAGGGACATATTCACGGCGTCTCTCTGGAAGGAATGGGTGGACTGCCTAGCCACCACAACCAAGGAATAAACAGCTAAACGCATGTCGAAAATGGAGCAAACCTAGCCTAGCCCCCACAACCAAGAAATAAACCCACACAAAAAACTACAATCAACACCGAACAATCTGCAAACGATCAATCCTAAACACCGCCTCACAATCCGTCGGGTCGAACCGAACCCCCATCACATTACCACCCACCGTAAACTGAGCAGACCCTACCCCCTCCTTTAACTCAACAACCAACGCCTGCTGCTCAGAATACCCCTGCCCATAATCAATATACACCTTCGAAAACACCCGTCCCTTCTTCTTAGGCGCCAAAGACTTAAAATCCAACGCAACATTAAAGTCATACGTATCCGGCTTAATCAAAGGCAACAACGTCGAACACACCATAAAAATTGGATCATCACCCGTCGAACGCCAATACGCCGCCTCTTGATCCGACACCAAATCCTTTTTAGGCTCCAACTTCGTCAACAAATCAAACGCCGTTTTGGTAGAAGAAACCAAATCCTGCTTAGACAGATACGCCTGAATCGAAGAAAACTGCTTCTTGAATACACCGTCTGCAAACTCAACAAAATCCGGCACAGCGATTGAATAACTCACCTGATCCATACGCTTATCAAGATCCTCAACCGCATCCTTCACCTTCTCTATCGGATAGGCAATCGCATGCTTATTCACACTCTGAGCCGCCGAATCTTTAAAAAATGCCTGACTCATATGCGTAATGCCCGGACGCTCGCAAAAACGAGACACCAACATCGACCCCGTCATCTGATTTGCAATAAAAAAGGCAACTCGCTTCGCCACTTGCAACTTAGTAAACGGCGTCTCACCAATCACAGAATACACCGGAATAGTCTTAGACAGCTTAGACTTAATCTGCTTAATTAACTTACGATCCGAAGCCGACTCCTCTATATCCAACGCACGTGGCGAATGCGGATTTGTCCAACCATCCACCACCAACGCCACATCGGAATACTCTGTCGCTAAATGATTCACAAATGCAGCACAGGCATCCACCTGCTCAATCCAAGAGCGCTTCTGCGACGTCACCCCAAACCAAATCAACAGCGTATCATCAATACCCTTAAACTTAACGGCATCAAATGGCTGATGCAGCGCCGCCTTGACCACATGCTTATCAAACGCATTCACCAACTTTAAATGCAAACGCTGCTTAAATAACAACCCGACATGAAAATAAAAGCTGTCCTCAGCCGCCATACGCTTTGAAAACTCAGCAGGCTTTAAGGTGGCAGACCGCTCAGGCGTAATTTCAGAAAAAACAGCCGGCAACTGAACATAATCATACCCTTCCAACTGCACAAAAAAGGGTATTTTCTTTAAGAGCTTTTTACGATGCAAATGAAACATCGCAGGCAAACAATCATAAAACGTATGCGATGGACGACCATGCGCAGTCAAAACTCCACCAAACCTCTTGGGCTTATCGACATCACTCGCCTTCAACTGAGCAAAAAACGCTTTTACCAGCTCAGTAAAAAATAATACCTTACTGCCATGCCCCGTCAGCAAAAATAACTTAAACTCAGGAAAATACACAGCGTCATACGAACTGACATACTGAAATACAAAAAAATGGCCACCCGAATAATCAAACTTGAGTAGATTGACCACCGATGAATGAAAGCTCGTATCACAAATAGCCGGGGCATCTAAATGCGATAACGTACATCGAATTTGATTATGCTCAACAGCAGACGCAACTGAATTAGAAACAAACTCTTCACTTTTAAAATTCAACACAAACTCTTCAAGACTCTCTTGCGTCGTTTTTGATGCAGAATCACTTTCTAAAAATGCATTTAAACTCTCATACTCAATTAGTTCAGCAGACTCACACCACTGCTCCGCAAGCAATGGATAATCTTTCTTTTCTAATTTTTCAAAACCAAACTCAGAAGCAGCAACAGCCGGCTGAATACCTAAAAATGTCTTAAATGCCGAAAAGGCCTGGCTGACTGACGCTTGACTTAACTTACTGGACATATATAAACCTTAATAAAAAGACAAGGTCGAACTAACGCTTGACAGAATACCAATTAAAACTAACCCTCTCTGCTGAAAACAAAACCTCTTTACCCGCAGAGTCGACCCGTCGAACACACACACTGTTCTGCACCCAATCCCCTAAAGTGGGATGTAAAGCAACAAACATCACTCCTTTTTGTATCATCTGATGAGCACTTAACGAGCCTAATGGCTGTGAAACAGCACTCGATTTATTTAACTGAAACCCAACTCCTTCCATCTCTGATGCAAACGCTCGCTTCAACACCTCACTCTTGGCAAGCGGTTTCAATTCCTGAAATGAACCAAGGCCCGCTAGAGCACACCAACCTATCCCTTCATTCATCAAGACCGGTATAAACTCAGCAAAACTCTTCACGCTATCCGACGCCGAAAACACAAAACGAGCCTTAGGTAACACCTGACACAAACGCTCCACTGTTTCAGGAGCCAAGGCCAATGGCGCAAAAACAAATACACGTGCTTCATTGGCCCACTGAGACAATCCCGATACATCAGAGTTCACCACATCCGCTGTATTCAATACTAAACAATAGGCCGCATAGGATGGTTGTTTAGGTAATACCTGAGACTTTGACGGCTTAATCGACGCTTCAAATTCCGGCGTTTTGAGTGCCCTCAGCTGAGGAGTGACGGGTGATGAAACCGGCGCATCCGGCGTATCCAAACCATACTTAAAATAGCAATACACCGGATACAGCTTTGAACTCGGTGTCGAATGCGCATCACAAAATGCCTCATTAAAAAAGACACCCGGTGAACGCCCCTCCTTCACACCAAACTTAATATAATGAACCAAAGGATGCATACCCGACGCAGACACATCCGGGTATTCTTGCAAATACCATTGCGGATCAAACAGTCCCGAGGCTTCTATCCTTTTGCGTGCTTTATGCAGCTTGTATTTTTTAAACCACTTCATTGCTGAACACTTTTACGACCAACCCATTTCGAGTTGATGGCCCCTACTGTTTGATGAATATGCTGTCTCAGTGCTCGCATGGAAGCACTTGAAAACGCCGCTGCCACTAACGTTGGATAGTCAGGATGTTTCTTCTCCAATGCCAGCGCCCCTGCCTCCAACAACTGCGCCTTTTCTCCCTTAAAAGAGGCACTGCGCACATGGAACACATACGACCAAGGAGACAATAAATTGCTATACCCTAACTTGAATCCATTCATACAAAAATCGTTCTCCTCACCATAGCCTCTAGGGAATGCCTCTTCATCAAAGAGGCCAATCTCATCCAACAAAGACCGTTTAATCAGCATGCAAAACCCATTGCCCGTCGGTAGGGCCAAAGGCTTAATTGAGGCATTATTCAAGGTGATCGTACTGGCAAACTCATCGTAACTACAGCCCTGTGGCGGCAGGTTTTCAACGCCCTGGACCGGAAACGAGAACGCACCGGAATGATTTCCCATGGCCGTTACCGTGCCCACCTTCTCCTCACTGGCCGCCGCCATCCTCATACCAGTAAACCAACCCGGCGTGACATAGGCATCACTGTTCAGCAACAACACATCGTCCCGACCGGCTAGCTGAATCGCTTTATTGATGGTGCACGTGTACCCCATGTTTTGCTCATTGTGAACAATCTGAACCTTTGGCAGTCCTTCAAACTGCTCCAACATAGGGCGCACCGCCGCATCGGGGCTACCATCATTGATAATTAAGAGTCGAGTTGTATCAAGATCCGTATGCCTCAGCACACTGCGAATACACGACTCTGTCTCTTTAACCGCATTATACACAGGAATGATAATGGTGGTTGGCTCAACAAACGTCTTCAAACTGAAAGAGCTATGGGCTGCTGTACGCTCCAGTAACGCGCCATTCACCCCTCCACTATGGCGGGCAAGGCGCACATCAATACGCTGGCAATAACCACTTAAGTACGCAGCATTAAAACGTTGCATTAGCGTCTTGGGTGAATACTGCTCGACAATAAAACGACGCCCGGCCTCTCCCATGGCCGCTAAGCGCTCGGGCTGTTGGCACATCAACAGGATCTTAGCCTCAAAAGCATCCAGATCCTTAAAGGGCACAACATAACCGGACACCCCCTCCTGCACCAACTCAGCCAAAGCGCCCTTGTCATACACAATCACCGGCCGTCTGGCTGCCAACGCCTCCGCAACCGAACGCCCAAAGGACTCCGCAAACAGCGACAGATTCACCACCACATTCACCTCTTGCAAGGCGTCTAGAGGGGTTGCTTTGTAACCGGTAAAAAAAATGTTATTGGGTAGCTCACCCCGTTTAACGGCCGCTTCTAATGCCTGAATATCCTTTGTCCACTCTGGTCCCGACTTCGGCCCAACAAATGCAAAACGTGCATTGGGGGCAGACTTCGCACAACGCTTAGCCAGCTCCGCAAACTCGTAAATGCCTTTTTTCGGGAGATTACTGCTGATCAAACCAAACACAATACACTCAGGTTTGATCGAATTGGCAATATCCAGCGTGTCCACCTGAACAATATTCGGTGCAATAAAGGTATTGCGCCCACGCGTAAAATCCTGCGCCGTGGTCTTGGAGTTTGCAATAAAGTAATCCGTGCGCTCATACATCTTATCGATGATGGCATCGGTTGATAGGCCAATGTGCTTCGCAATCGCCGTGTCTTGGCTGATTAACTCGCGAATATGCATAAAGGTTGTCACCGACAACTCTCTCGCTGCCAGCATCGGCTCACGCAGCATAATAGTATTGCAATGCACAAACTCGATGCCATGATGCTGGATAATCGATTTAAACTTATTAATCGAACGGCGATCCGGGACTAACGACTCTTTCCAATGCGGGTAATGCAAACAATACACGGCACTGGCACGCGCCTGAATCGCAGCCAGATAGTCAAAATTCTGAACACCCGGCACCGACACCACTACATTCAGCTGCATTGCGTTCAGCGCATCCAGCATATCTAAAAAGCTACGCTCGCCACCGAACAAATGCACGCCCGCTGCATGCGCACACACCAGCACGCTGGGCGCATCAGGGTTCACTTCGCGCTGCCCGCTAAAGGCGGTATCCAGCTTCGCCCCTTTTTGCCTTGCCTCATCTTGCGTTGCAAAGTCGACAAAGGGCTCTGCAAACACTGGCTGAACGGGTTGATGCCCCAGCACAGGACGATAAATAGAAAGACCCTGCTGGGTTTTCTCAGGCAGATCAAGTGTCCAGCCTTGTACTTGCCAACCATCCGCTGCATAAATGGCTAAATCATCGGCGCGAATACGGCTTTCCCAACGGCGTAAAAACACTTGACGGTTGCGCAGGACATACTTGCCACGTCCCTGACTCTTACCCTCATGGTGGTACACCAAGGATTCTGGTTGATAATAACAATGCTTACCCGTGCCATGAGTCAGGCGTAAACATAAATCCACGTCTTCTTGGCCATTAACAAAAATAGGATCAAAGCCTTTTAGCTTGGCAAAATCCTGCGACCTTAATGCAATACAGGCCGCTGTAATCGCCTGAAGCTCACGCGGTGTGTTAGCTTCTTTACCCTCTGGCTCAAAGCCTGCGTATAAGGGATACCCCAAACTGCTCCAGGCATTAAAGACAACACCCGCACATTGAATCGTGTTATCTGGGAACAACAACTTAGGCTGAACCGCCGCCACCGACGCATCGCTTAAGGGCGCAACCAACTGATCAACCCAACCGTCGGTTAGGGTTGTATCATTATTTAAGAAAATGACCTGCTCGCCTTTCGCGGCATTGAAGCCAAGGTTACATCCCAAGGCAAAATTCATATTCTCACCATTGCTGACGCAATGTATCCACTCGTACTCTTGGGCATAACGTTGCAAGATCTCGGCGGTGACCGCATCACTGCCATTGTCCACCAAAATCACTTCACATCGGCGCTTGTTTTTACACTGAATTAACGACTTTATACAGTCTTCAGTAAGTTCAGGCTGGCTGTATACTGGAATCACAATTGAAACCAGATCCTGATCGTACTTTTTACTCACCAAATCCGGCCAGGAAATCAGCTGCTGATTCAGTACGGCATAGCGTAAATGTGCCGCATTGGCCTCCAGTGCCGCAGGCTCCTTGTATAAGGCGCGCTTTTCACGTGCACCGGATTTCAAATAGTGCACATAGGGCTCTACATAGGCTTTGACGACGTCTTGATTCAGCGCCCGATATTGAGAAGGTGAAAAAGCCTGATCCGGTGAAAGGCCCTTGTAGGTGCCACTTAACAGATAATGCACAATCAAATCGGTGCGCGACGCTTTGAGCTCAGGGCATTGCACGTAATAGTGTTGAGCATTAAACAACTCATAAGACCGAACCAATGCGTAATCGGCTTGCAAACGCTCATACTGACGCATCAAGGCACCAATATCGGCCTGCCCGACCGCCTGACCCGGTGCAACACACACCAAATCGACCTCATCCAGCGCCGTCGACGTCGGCTGCAACAAACCAATTTTAGACTCGGTTAAAACAGGTACTAAACCAAAAAAACGCTCAATCGCGTGCTCAAGCTTGCCATCCACTTTATAGTCGTCAGTCAACTCGGGATTGGTAAAGTTCGCAACTTGGCTTAACGCAAGCAAGGACTCCGGCCTTGCCCAAAACATGGTTCCGGCAAAAAAGCCCCAATCCCCTTCGGGATAGGCACACCCATACACCTGCTCCGTCAAACGCTGTATGTTGGTCAAATTCTCATACATGATCCGGGGGGCAGACTGAAACAAGGTTGCTGGGCCTGCACACACCAAATCAGGATCGTGTTTAAATGCGGTCACGACTTGATCAAACTGAGCGGTTTTTCCAATTAAAGACTTCAGCATCACATCGCGCCAAATGGTCGCAAGATGACTGTCACCCTTCTTGGTTTGTAATTTTAAAACGGCAACATAGCCCTCATTCACCATTAAGGGAATCACATTCAAGAAGGGCACTATGTCCATGCCTTTGTTGGGCGACACAAACACACGGGCACTGGGGTAACGCTTGGCAATATCCGCAACAACCTTTGCCCCTACGTTGGAGGTCGTTGTAATAAACAAATCAAAGGATGAGGTTATTTGATCTAAATACTCGGCAATCTCCTGCCAGATATCTTCATAATAATAATGCACCAGCACCGCAACTTTTTGCGCCGATGCAACCGAACGATCCAACGGGCCGGACTGTAAAAGGTCAGCGCGCAAAGCCTGCAAGACATCTGATTCAGGTGACCTAACGGCTTGCAACAGGGCCAAGTGTGCATTGAATACGCGGCTTTGAATCTCACGTGTATAAGACGAAGGCTCATGTAAGGCAAGCTGACGGTAGTGTAAGAAACGGCGTTGCGTGCTTTCATTCACACTCGGTGCAGCAGCTAAAGGCAGATACTCCGCCGCAGAATGAACATGTTGATGAAAATTAAAACTCACCCAATGATCCACACAGGATGCAAGCACTACCTTACTCTCACCTGCCAATAACGCTTGACTGATCGCTGGATTTGACAAGACTGGCTGCAACCGCACGTCGGCCACAATACATGTGCCCCAGATTACTTGATAAAGCCCCGCCATCACACAGGCATCACGCGAGGCATCCAGCATCACAACAAGCGCACATGGATGACTCAACACCTGTGACACCAAGCGTTCTAGATCGGCGACTGTAAGCTTAGGAAAGAGAGTGTCTAGATCGCCACTGGCATCAACCCAAATGTCCGTACTGGCAAGGCTGTCTAGATGGCGCTGCAGCTCCTCTGCCATCGGCTCAGACGCTGAGCCTTTAGCCACCCACACCGCTTGACCTAACCCAGCCTGATCGGGAGCACGTTTCAGTTGCTTTATCGCATAACGGAGGCTAAAAATCGCCTCTTCTTGCATCACAGGGGTCTCACGCAACGACTCCATGTAGTGTCGAATAGCCAGCACAAAGTCTTTTTGTGCTAAGTAATCATTACCGCGCGCAAAAGCCGATGCGCCTGTATTCGTATCCATTAAAAACACACCCTAGTGACTGTCGTGTATAAAGGTTTAAAAAATTTTCTGCGTCAGCTCAGTTAAACTTTCAACGGTTTTTAACTGATGCTCCGCACAATACGAAGGCCATTCATGAAACTCACTCCATTGCGTAATAAAGACAAAATCCAAACCCGCCGCGGACGAGGCCACATGGTCATAACGACTGTCGCCCAGAAACAACGCAGGCTGCTGAATATTCCCCGACAACAGCTCGCGCTTAAGAATGTCGTCCTTGGTATCGGGGCTGCCAAAGATGCCACCGTTAAAGAGCTCAGCCAAGCCACGCTCTGCAAAGACCTCTCGCAACTCGGCTTGATCCCCGCCCGATACAATCAACCAACGACTGTCTGGACTCAGGGCACGCAGTTCATGCAGCCCCTCCACCACTTGGCAACTTAACAAACCCGCAATCACTTCATTTGCATAGGTCGCCAACAGATCGTCTAAATTAGGTTTAGTCGATGTCGGCGGCAGCATTTCATCAATGAACTTAGCAAATTTGACATAGCGTGAAATGCCGCCATTGGCGACATGGTAATCAACCAACGCCTTAGCCGCCTCTTCCCCAAAAGGGATGGCGGTTTTGTAAAAGGCATCGGTTTTGACTTTATTTGAGTCGAGCACCACACCATCACAATCGAACACATAGGATTGATACATTTAAATAGCCTTATTGTGTTTGCATCATCAAACTAACAAGCATATTCTGGGCCAACTTAAAATCCGCCTCCCAATCAATATCAATGCACTTTTCACCCTCTGTGATGAACAAGCACGGATTGCGCCCAATTCGATCTTGAAACGCTTTGTAGTTCTCGACACTGTTAATGTAAAACGCGTGATTGATCTCATAGAGCGGCGCTAGATCTTGGGTGTTAGGCCAAGGATTGACACTGCGATCACAGTTGATGATTTTCTTCTGGTTATCATCCCAAATAAACTGCTGAAGTTTATTCACCGACATAATAGAGTCGTAATCACCGTCAATCACCTGCGCTTGGTACTCATCTAAAGCAGTTAGATAATCCTGGGCTGTAAAAAAGGGTGCCGTTACGTGCAACCAGAAAACATGCTGCCCCGAAACAACGCTGGGAACATAGTTAATCAAATCTTGAACCTTGGTCGTTGACGTGCACAAATGATCAGGGCGATGGTCAATTTTAATGCGCGAATCGCTCGTATAAGGCGCAACCTGCTCCAACACCAACGGATCATTCGTGGATACTACCAACTCACCTACATGGTCGAGAATTTTCACCAACTCATCTAGCTTAAACTGCAGGAGACTGCGGCCATCCGGCGTGAAAGGACGTGTATTTTTATGGATAACACGCGTACTGCCACTGCGCAGTGGCAGGTAAATACTAATCGCTTGATTCACGAAATATCTCTCGACTCTAAACAGTTAATCGATGCCCTTAAAGGGCATACACTGAAATACTCGGCAATGGATAGCGCGTCGGCGTAATCGCCACCATATCTACAGCCGAAGGCTCCGCTAAATAGGCATTTAACAAACGATCCATCTCTTTGCTACGCGGGTCATCTGCACTGTAACCATCAAACCCAGCCATCAGAATACGCTTCGCTTCACCACTGGTTAACACCGCCAGTGCGTAGACCACAACAATTGATGACGGAATGACGCAGTAATTGGCATTGAACTCGAACTTAGCCTCTTGCACCCCCATGCCAAAATCCAATAAAGATTTATGGCTTAAGGCTGTCTTCACGTCATCAGGTAACATAGAAGCGGGCGCAATCAAGGGCTGAGGTAAGGATTGGTGCGCCTCACAGTCAGCCAATAACCGAGTTGGATGACACGCTACACGCACATCAATTAAGTCTTGATGAAGACTGGATTGCGTATTTAACGCCAACACAATAGGTTTCTCGCGCTGAATATAGGCTTCCAAGGCCGCTTTATGTGCTGCAACACCCGGCCCACTCCCCAGCAACAGCACTTCGCGGTCTTTAAACAACTCGCTAGGATGCCACTGTCCGCGGGGTTCACCTTGATAAAAGTGACGAGCCGCATCTAAGGTATTCAGACTGAACTTTTTGCCGCCTTCAACACGAAGGTGATCTATTACAGATAAAATATCCACTTCGCAGTAACGGCTATCTTGCAACATCTCTTGGATGTAGGTCGGGTGGATTCCGTATTTGCCAGCTAGGTAATAATAAGGATTGGTTCCCCACCCACACTCTGCTTGCATGGGCTTAAACACGCGCGCGATCAGACTCATCAAAGGTGTTAAATTGATTTTCTTGCCTGAGCGCTCTGCCAACTCAATACACAACTGCTCTGTCAGTGCATTGCCAGGCCCACGCCCCATTCCAGTGATGGTGCTATCAACCCAAGTCACGCCATCATCAATTGCTTGCAAGGTATTGGACAACGCCAAGCCAAGGTTATCATGTGTGTGAATACCCAGCGCACCCTTCCAGTGTGTTTTAAGCCAGCCAATAATACGGCCCACCTCAGCAGGCTTCATGCTGCCCATGCTGTCCGCAAAATACAACACATCCAATGGATAGGCCGATGCGATCTTTGCCAACTCGATTACTTCGGCTTCTGTACGATCCGCAATTTGCATTAAGTTAAAGCCGACTAAGAAGCCTTGCTCTTTTAACCAATTTACCGCTGGTAAAGCGGCAGCAAATTCATGTATATGGCAGGCAACCCTAACCAGTTTGACAGGTGACGTTGCTGCACCTTCAGGAAATAAACGGCGCAAGGTCGACGGAAGATCCTCAACACCAACTATCTCCGCTGCATTAATCATCACTGCCAATGTAAGGCCGCTGGGCACTTTTAAAGAACGTAAATACGCATCCGTTGTATAGGCATTGGGGCCCTTGAACCCTTTGTTCAGTAAGGATCGTAAACCCAGTTCAACGGCATTGACACCCACTGCCAACATGGACTCAAGGTAGTCTTCTATCACCTCTTGTGAAAAATTCCATGCATTGTAATAGCCACCATCTCTCGGTGTGCAATCTAAATGAATCATATCCTATCGCTCCTACTGAGCTCACTAATCAAATAAAGGGCACTCACTGAATACTAGCCCTTGCGCATCTTTTGCAGACAAACTTGGCTCACCGTCCAATGGCCAATCAATCGCCAAGCTTTCATCATTCCACGCCAAGGAATACTCATCACCCGGCGCGTAATAATCCGTACACTTATACTGAAACTCGGCTTCATCGCTCGTCACATAAAAACCATGAGCAAACCCCGGCGGCACCCAGAGCATTTGCTTATTCTCTTCGCTTAACAGCACCCCTACCCATTGCCCAAAGGTCGGCGATGACTTGCGTAAATCAACCGCCACATCATACACCTCACCCCGTGTTACCCGAACTAACTTGCCCTGTGGGTTCTGGTGCTGATAATGCAAACCACGCAAGATGCCCTTTTTAGACTTGCTGTGGTTATCTTGCACAAACTCGTATTGACCGCAGTGCTTAACAAACTCGGTATGACGAAAGGTTTCCATAAAGAACCCCCTTTCGTCACCAAACACGGCCGGCGTCATTAACACAACATCCTTTACCTTAAGCGGTTCGTAATGCATCTTCAAAGACTCCGTTAGGCTGTGGCGTTTGAGGTGGGTAGCAGCTTTTGATTGGCCGCGGGGCGACGCCCTTCATTAATTCCATACAGAATAAAGTGCAGTAAAGGGTTCAGCCCGGCTTTCGCCACATCGGGATTTTGCTGGATATAATAGAGCGTATCAAAATGTGCACTGGGATTACGCCCTTCCAATGCACCAAACTTTAAATAATGAATAACAGGATCTAGACGAGACGACGCTACATCGGAATAGGTCTCTAAATACCACTTACCATCAAAGTAGTCAGATGCACGCAACTGCTTGATTTGATCCTTAAGCTCGCGCTTGTATTTCCAGCTTTTACGGTAAACCTCGCGCAGTGTTTTCAGCGCCAGCGTGCGGTACCAGCTCACTTGAACCTGCTCTTGCTTCAACTGAGACTCAAGCTGCTGAATACGATGTGTCAATTCAGCTTGCGTTTTCCTCATACCAGCCAACAAGGGCGATGTATCTAAAAATAAACGCTGCTGTTCTTCCACTCGCTTAGGCGTATTGGCTAGATCCGCTTGCGTCGTGGCAGGGGCTGATGCGGATGATGGATTCGTAGGGCCTTGGCTCTGCAAAACCTCGATTTTTGCATGTGCTTGGATTAAACGCTGCATCAACTCTTCAGCCTCTGCCTTAACCCTGAAATACTCCTCGCGCGGTACGTCCGTATTTTGCATAAAAACCTCAACTCTCACATGCATCTAAATTTGACAAAAACATTTCTGAGGAAACCACTGGGCCGAAATATACCCAACTCGCACGGGCCTCATCAGACGTCACAAACGTGACATCCAATGCATGACACCACGACAATAAGGCTTGATGATCAGCCACATCACCAGATACGACAAAATCCATCGGTGCCTTCTCCGTTATCAAATAGAGTGTATCACAAACACTCGACATCTCAGACACATCAAGGGGCAGCACCGTCTCGAACAAGACAAGATGATCGACCCGCCCAGCGTTTGCCTCCACTAGTCTGAATACCGCCGCCAAAGACACTTGTTGTCTCGCATCCGTCTTAACTAAGGCTGGAAGAAACACCAAAAGATCAACGCTGGGTAATACCGATTCAAGCCAAGGTACATCCTGCCCGTCAGGCACACAGAGCACCAACTGACAGCCCCGACGTTTAAGATCGGTTATCCAACCTGTTAGCCTCTCTTGATTGGGGCTTAACGAGCTGCAAACTATCACGAGCGTCGTCTGGTCTAAGACTAAATCCCGAGTCTTGCTGTACAAGGGTAAGGTCATCCGCTGGCTTTCATCCATGAACGTTTCCCTTTGCCAAGGGAAGTGACGTTCAGAGATATTGCGTTGAATGAACTGATAACCGCTCAGACTCAATAAAGGCCCGGGATCATACCCCTTATTGATCCCCTGCTTCCAAAAATGGCTGAAGGGGTCTTGGGGACGTACCCTCACCTCGGGATAACGATACACATACCAAACCGGATCAAACCAGCCGGATTGTTGCAATGCATCGTCAGCTCGATAGGTTTCAACCGCTTGGCGTGTTTGATCCAACACCATGTCTTTGGGTGCCAAGAATGGACGCTTAACCGGGTTTTGTGGCATATACAAATCGCGGGGTGCGGATGCACGCTGATGCCAACGCGCGGCAGCATCTTGGTAGAGCTTTCTGAGACCATTGAACTGAGTAATGAGATGCGTCGTCTCATTTTGAGTTAAGGATGCATGCTCTGTGCGACCCAATGCAAGCGGCACACCCGGCAACACCTCAACCAAGGCTTTAGGGCCAAAGGCTTTAAGCATGCGGTTCAAGTATTCCGTATCGGCATTGACTGTTACCTGATCCCAAAAACCCAGTGCTTCAAACACCGATCGATCGAGCAACAAAGATGAAGTGTTGCGATAAATCCACCCCTGATCCGTTCGCCAATGCGAAAAAATCACATCATCGTTGCACCTGACCCAATGCGAAAAACTGCCCTTTGCCGACGCATTGTCAAGCAAGGCCATAACCTGCAGCTCAATTTTTTGAGGATGCGACCAGTCATCTGCATCGTGCACCGTTATGTAATCGCCTGTGCTCAATGCCAAGCCTTTGTTTCTTGACGTATAGGCACCTAGATTCGTTGCATTTGCCTCCACCTTTATACGTAAGGTGGAGGAGGCATATTGCGCTTGCAGCCGCTGACAAATGGCCAAACTGTCATCCGTACTGGCATCGTCAATCAAAATGATCTCAAGATTCGGCCAAGTTTGCGCTGCCAAACTTCGCACAGCGACGTCAAGATAGGCTGACGAATTAAACACGGGCACAATCACAGAGACCCATGGCAGCCCCATGCTTGAACACTTGGGTACGCTTGTCGAAAGTACGGACAAGTTTAGCTCGGGTGCATCTGATGAAATCAATGCTAACCCACTTTCTAGATAACACTGATTAATGAGCGTTAAGCGTTGTGCGGTTCGTTCGTTTGGACTTAAAGACTCATCCAATACCAGAAGGTTGGACTGAGCCAAATTCACATTAAACGCTTCAACCTGAACAAATGGCGACTTACTTAACCACGCCTTTAGAGTCTTGGCCTGCCAGTGCTTGGGCTCTGCAAAGCAGAGTTGGGCATAAAAAAGAATATATAAATGGCTATTTGCACCCGTGTTCAGCGGTAAGGCTTGCTTCAACACAACCGACACTTCTGTCCAATTTTGCTGATACGCCCACCAACGACACAACACCACTGCGTATGCAGACCTCACGTCATCCGCAATGGAGGCGTCTTCAATCAACGCTTGTAAAATCGGTACATACAGGCTATCCAGCCCACGCCAGAGATAAAAATCACAGGCCACGGGGGATACTCGACTGGTTGCTCGTTTTTCCTTAATTCCGTTTTTTAAATAATGAAAAAGAGGGTTCACACCCGCTGCTTTAACGTCTGGATGAAGATCTAAGTACACTTTGGGGTCAAACGCAGCACTTGGGCGACGGTTTAAATACCAACCGTAGCCTAAAAAATGCTCCAAGGGCTCAAGTCCGGACTTGAGCACATCGGGGTAGCGTTTTATGTAGTCTTGCGCATCAAATAATTGTTCTGACACCAGCACATCAAGCAGCTCTTTCGGCAACTGATTAGGGCTTAGTGGCATATCGATTCTCGAACTGTCCTATCCCTAAATAATGAAGTAACGGATTCATGCCAGACTCAAATACATCTGGGTACTGGGCCAGATAAAACTCAGAATCAAATTTTGGGCTCGGATTACGGCCTTCCAAACCACCGTGCAATAAAAAGTGACGCGCCGGATCTTTAGCCGCCTTTGGGTTCTTAGCAAGGTCTTGATAGGTCGTCAAGTACCATTTGGCATCAAAGAAATCGCTGCTGACAATCACTTCACGGTGGGCCTCGATTAACTCTAACTCACCGGGCGTTTTATGCATTTTTGCCATCAAGGCGCGATGATTCACCAACAAGGACTCCAGCTTTGAATAGTCCTCTGCCGGGTTTTGGTAAGTGATCTTCTGAATGGTTAACTGGCGCTCCAGTTTTTGTGCCCGCTTTTGCTCAGCAAGCAAATTAGCCGATTGCTTGGTCACGGAGGATTCAAGCTCAGCAATCCGTTTTTTATAGGCTTTAATTTCAGTTTCTTTATTTTTATTGGCCGTCGATGCTGACTTTTTGCTTTGCTCTAAAGCTGCTTGAGCTTGACTCAACTTGGATTCTACCGCTAGTTTTTGCTTCTTAAACTGCTCAGCATCCTGCACTAGCGCTTTTTCTTGCTTGGCTTTTGTCTGTAATTGCGCAGTAAGTGTCTTGTTCGACTCTGTTAGCGTTTTAATTTCTTGGGCCTGAGCATCCGCTTTTTTATTGAGCGCCGCCTGCTCCTTTTTCAAATTAGCGAGTTGCGTTTCTTGCTGCTGAATCAACGCAGTTAAGCTGGCCACTTCATCAAAGCGCTCTTGCAACTGCTGAGCGGTTTCGTGTTGTCTTGTGTTTGCCGCTTGGAGCTGATCCAGCTGCTGCTCTAGCTGTTCTTGAATTTGTTGAATATACGACTGGCTATCGCTTAAAGATAATTCTAGGCATGTCAGACGCTCATTGGCTGCTTTTAGTTGTTGGTCTTTAGATGCAATAATTTTGTTTAACGCATTAACCTGCACTAGGTGCTGATTCACTTCAGCTACTTTCCCAATTTTTGAGATACTCTTCGCTGAGACATTATTCGCGGTATTTTTAGACATAACTTGACTCATATAATCTGTTTAATTACACCAATTAGTTTTGGTTCAGCCGCTCAACACATAACAACAAAGGGTGTCGATCACTTGATAAAACTTCAGGATATGATCGAATAAAAGCCATTGTATTTAAATCGGCGTTTGGATTTCGTCCCTCAAAAAAACCATGGTGTAAAAAATGAGAGAAAGGATCTTTCGCACTCGTTGGATTCTGTGCAACATCGAGGTAAGTACTTAAATACCATTTAGAATCAAATAAAGTGTTTGCAATTTGCATCTGATTTTTTCTGGACAACTGAGTGTAAGGATACTTCCGTAACAAAGCTAAAAGCGAAGGCAAGCAAGCAACAAAACGATCTTCTTGTTTTTCTGCACCACTATACTTGACAAAATAACCTTTAAGCTCCTCTTGCACTGAATGCAACTGTTCTAATAAGTACGTATTCTCGTTCTTTAAACTTATGGAATCTTTATCTAGGTCTGTACTATTATTAGACACAACACTTTTAACAAACCCAGAGTCTACTGAAGTTCTAAGATCCTTGGTTAATTTTTTTTCGTTTTGCAAAGAAAGTTCTAAGTCTTCAACTATCTTTTGTTTCTCTTTTAAGGCAGTTTCAACGGTTCTTAACTTTTCAAGATGTTTCTGGCTATCTGACTCAAACGCAGCCAGTTTGCACCTTTGCTCTTCAAGTTTAGTATTAAGAATACGCTGTTCTTCTTGCATTTTTTTAAGTGAATGATTTTCACTATGAAGTAAAGTTTTCTCAGTTAGCCATGCGCTTTTTTCATTTTGCATAGCCAGCAATGACTCCGACAATCGAGCAGACTCTAGGTCACTTACAGACCATGCTTCAGTCACTTCCGTTAATTTTTCTTCAACAGAGCTTAACGCTTTAGTCAATCTATTTTTTTGATCAGAAAGGCGCTTACTGTATTGATGCGCTGCATCCAGTTCACTTTGTAAAAGCTTATTCTTATCAGAAATTGATTTAACTTCATTTTTCGCTGCACTTAACTGTTTCAATACAGTTTTATTTTGCTCTTGTAAGTCTGATGAACTAAGCTCAAGTGCCTTTAATTTTTTATTTAACTCTTCAACGCGCTTCTGCTTTGTCTTTAGATCTGTCTCTGACGTATTCAAAGAAGCTGAAAGCGTTTTGTTCTTATCTAAGCTTTCATTAAGTGCTACTATTTTCGACTCGAGTGTTTCTTGAACAATGTGTAACTGATTAAGAAGTGCTGCGTTTTCACTATTTCCATTGGAAAGCTCACCCTCCAAGGTCCCAACTCTATTATTCAATTGAGAAACCAAATGATTATTCATTTCGACGAGCGAGTGAGAAGCTAACAAGTCAGATTTAGCATTTTCTAAAGCTTTATCTAAATCAGACTTCTGTTTTTTTAGTTTCTCATGCTCAGCAGTAAGCTTCTTATGCTGCTGCTCTAAAGCTAGAAAGTCTTTACTTTTAGTATTAACATTCAACTCTGCTTGCTTGAGTTTATCACTCAATGACACATTCTTATCGGATAATGAACTTATCTTTTCCTGAGCCTGAACAAGCTCTCTTTTTAACTGGTCACGTCTAGACCTCAACTGCTTATGCTCAGCCAGTACCTCTAATGGATCATAAGGAGTTTGATCAACATCTTCGGTAAGCGGTATAGATAGGGCCTCTAATTGACTTTCCAATCGAGAAATAGCTGGATGGCGGCGCTTAATTTCAGCCGCTACCAGATCATAGACGTAAGATACTTTCGATGAGGTAGAGGTAGACTCGAAATCAAAGGCCTGATCTATAAGACCCTTTGCTTGACATTGGCCGATGAATGCTTTTGGATTTTCAGAAACTAACTTTTCTTGAAACAACAAAACGTGTTTTCGATACGACTTTGCAAGCTTTAGAATGCATACAGCTTGATCCGTCCAAGCCGTCAGTTCCGATTCAAGCTCTTTTGACTGATTCAAAGCAAATTGTAAACTTGCGCTTAGTGGGCGGTATAACAGAATTACTGTCGATTGGCACTTTGCCACTTTTTCGACAAACGAATCTGAAACGCTCTCTCCATCATTTTTGCAGCCTATCATTTTTAGCAATTCGGTGGTGACTTTGGACTGCCCAAACGACATGGAACCTACCAACTCCGGCATACACAACTCCAGCAGTGTCTTTTATTCTTTAAAATATACAAATCAAACAGCAGTTTTAAGCAAGTTTAACAAATACTGCCCGTACTGGGTTTTATTCAGTGATTGCCCTTGAACTTTTAACTGATCATCACTGATCCAGCCTTGATTCCATCCAATTTCTTGCAAGCACGCAATCTTCAAACCTTGACGATGTTCTATAGTTTGAACATAAGTACTGGCTTCTATCAGGCTATCGTGTGTACCCGTGTCTAACCAAGCAAAGCCACGACCTAAACGCTCAACCCGTAAATCACCACGCTCTAAGTAAGCATTATTTACGCTCGTAATTTCTACCTCACCCCGAGCAGATGGCTTAACAGCTTTAGCGATTTCAACGACGTCATTATCGTAAAAATAAAGGCCTGTAACAGCGTAATTAGATTTTGGATGTGCTGGTTTTTCTTCGATCGAAAGCGCATTGCCTTCATCATCAAAGGCAACCACACCAAAACGTTCTGGATCTTGAACCAAATAACCAAAAACAGTTGCACCTGTATCGCGAGAAACTGCACGCTTGAGCTGTTCAGAAAACCGCTGGCCATGGAAAATATTATCTCCCAAGACCAAACATACTGAGTCAATCCCAATAAACTCTTCACCGATAATAAAAGCCTGTGCCAGACCATCGGGACTAGGCTGAACGGCATACTCAAAATGCACTCCGAACTGCTCGCCCGATCCCAATAGCTTTTGATACTGTGGTAGATCATCCGGCGTTGATATAATCAATATCTCTCGAATACCGGATAGCATTAAGACAGATATTGGATAGTAAATCATTGGCTTATCATAAATAGGTAAGAGCTGCTTAGATATGCCTAGCGTAATCGGATGTAATCGAGTGCCCGACCCACCGGCAAGCACAATCCCTTTCGTTTTGTGCTGTTGAGTCATAACAAATACTCCTCGATTGTCAGTTGTAACTGTGACTGCCAAGAGGGTAATTCACAATTCAGAGCTGATTCTAACTGTGTAAGGTTTAAACGCGAATTTTGAGGGCGCTGGGCCGGAGTTGGGTAATCCGAGGATGGTATTGGCTCAACCGCATCAGGAGTGATTGCTAAATTAATGCCTGCAACTGCTGCAAACTTAAAAATCGCTTGTGCGAATCCATGCCAACTCACCTCTCCTCGTGGAGCCAAGTGATAAGTACCCGAAGTAACTGACTTCAGACAGGCTTGCAACGTCACTAAAGCAATTAAACGTGCAGGAGTAGGAGCACCAACTTGATCGTAGACAACTTTAAGTGATGTCCTCTCTTTACCTAAAGCAAGCATCGTTTTCATAAAGTTATGACCACGCGCCGAATACACCCAACTGGTTCTAAATATCAAATACATACAGCCAGATGACTCCACTGCCTGATCACCTTTTAGCTTGGTCCGCCCATACTCATTACAGGGTGCTGTTAAATCAGTTTCTATCCAAGCATGGCGCCCATTCCCTGGATAAACATAGTCAGAGGAGTAATGCACCAACTTAGCTGAATGTTTTGCAGACCAATTTGAAAGCTGAGCGGGCAATAGATGGTTAAGTCGATCTGCAAGAACTGGCTCTGATTCAGCCTTATCAACTGCCGTATAAGCTGCGGCGTTAAGAATTAAACTAGGTTGGAACTGATCCAAAAAGTTAGAAACTGCTAATTCAGACGTTAAATCCAATTCTATACGCGAAGGCGCTCTGACATCGCCAAGCAATGAAAACGCACGAACCAATTCAAATCCTACTTGCCCAGTTCCGCCTAAAACTAAAATACGATTGCTTGCCATGATTAATGTCCTGAAATACCTAAACGCTCCCCTTGATAACGCCCATCAAGCACTCTCTGCCACCATTCCGTGTTATTCAGATACCACTCAACTGTTTTTCGCAAACCTGTTTCAAAGGTTTCTTGCGGTGTCCACCCAAGTTCACGCGCTATTTTGCTGGCATCTATGGCATAACGCACGTCATGTCCTGGTCGATCTTGAACAAAAGTAATTTGCTTGGCATAGGGCTCGGACTTCGGGCACATCTCATCCAACAGTTCACACAACAACGTAACCACTTGAATATTTTGCTTTTCGTTATGGCCGCCGATGTTGTAGGTTTCGCCAATATCACCCGCTAACGCTACTCGAATCAACGCCCTTGCATGATCTTCAACATACAACCAGTCGCGAATTTGTTTACCATCCCCATACACGGGCAATGGTTTTCCAGCCAATGCATTTAGAATCATCAAAGGAATGAGTTTTTCAGGGAAATGATAGGGGCCATAGTTATTTGAACAGTTGGTCACTACAGTTGGCAAACCAAACGTACGTTGCCAAGCGCGTACCAAATGATCAGAGCTCGCCTTACTCGCAGAGTAAGGCGAACTTGGAGCATAAGGCGTAGATTCGACAAAAAGATCATCAGTTCCATGCAAATCACCAAAAACTTCATCCGTTGAGATATGATGAAATCTAAACGCTTCTGCCTTTTCAGGGTGAGAGCACTTTAAATCCATCCAATACGCCCGCGCCGATTCGAGCAGAGTGTAAGTCCCTACAATATTTGTCTGTATAAACACGGCAGGTCCATCAATGGAACGATCAACATGACTCTCAGCTGCAAGATGCATAACGATATCTGGCTGATACGTTCTGAACACCTCAGCCATTGTAGCTGCATCGACTATATCCGAATGTATAAAGGTGTAGCGTTCGTTATCTGACACCTCAGTTAGGGACTCTAGATTGCCTGCATATGTAAGTTTATCGACGTTAACAACCGTAAAATCAGTATTCTTTATTAACTCACGTACGACTGCCGAACCAATGAATCCAGCACCACCTGTTACTAAAAAGGTCTTCATCAACGCTATCCTATTATTCCTTTATTGTCGACTTATGCTGGAGGTATCCCTAGCGCTCCACACAAGTGCACAGTGTAGCATACTGAATGCACTAGGGACGATATGGCAAAGGAACGAAATTAATCGCTCCCGAACAAATCCCGAGTATAAACTTTTTCAACCACATCAGATAAGTTTTCTGACATTCGATTAGCAATAATCACATCAGACATTTTTTTAAAGGTTGACAAGTCACGGACAACTTTTGAATGGAAGAAGTCATCCTGCTTGAGCTCTGGTTCATAGATCACAACTTCGACCCCTTTTGCCTTGATACGCTTCATGATGCCTTGAATTGCAGATGCACGAAAGTTATCCGACCCAGACTTCATAACTAAGCGGTAGATACCAACAACATTGGGATTACGTTTTAAAACTGCACTTGCAATATAATCTTTACGGGTACGGTTAGCTTCTACAATTGCCTCTATCAAATTATTTGGTACATCTTTATAGTTAGCTAGAAGTTGCTTAGTATCCTTAGGTAGACAGTAACCACCGTAGCCAAAACTTGGATTGTTGTAGTGTCCACCTATTCTTGGATCTAAACCAACACCCTCTATAATTTGACGCGAGTCCAACCCGTGCTCAGCTGCATAAGTGTCAAGCTCATTAAAGTAGGATACACGCATTGCCAAATACGTATTTGAGAATAACTTAATTGCTTCTGCTTCAGTACTGTCTGTAAATAAAATCGGTGCATCTTTCTTAACTGCCCCCTCTTGAAGCAAGCCAGCAAAGATCTGTGCACGCTCAGATTGTTCACCTACAATAATACGTGATGGATAAAGATTGTCATACAAGGCTTTACCTTCACGTAAAAACTCAGGAGAGAATATTAAATTAGGGCAATTAAATTTTTCACGTGCATTCGATGTATAACCGACAGGAACAGTTGATTTAATAACCATTACTGCACTAGGGTTTATTGACATTACATCCTGTATGACAGACTCAACACTTTTAGTATTAAAATAATTTGTCTCTGGATCGTAATCAGTAGGGGTTGCAATCACAACAAAATCAGCATTTTTATATGCCAACTCTTTATCAAGGGTCGCAAAAAAATTTAAGGTTCGATTTGCAAGAAAGTCAGATATTTCCGCATCCTCGATGGGAGAAATCCTATTATTAAGCATTTCTACTTTCTCAGGCACTATATCTACTGCTACAACATTATGATGCTGTGAAAGCAACATAGCATTTGACAAACCTACATAACCAGTACCAGCAATGGCAATATTAATATTATTCATTTCTTAATCACTTTAAAATATAAAAATAGAAAATCAATTATTGAGAAACAATCTTAAAAAATCTCAACAACTGAGAAAATAATAATTCTAAAAACAAAATTTATAAAAACTCAGGACTCCGACCATTCTTAAACATATCAATCCATTCACCCTGTTTTTCAACAACCTTCAGGATCATATCTGCCCAGAAATCACGGGGAGCACTTTTATGCCCTTTACCCCAGTCACCAATGTGGACTAAAAGATTATTATTTAATTGATATGTGCCAACTGAATCAGGAATCTTTACTTTAAGAGATTTCATGAATGGCTTATAGTGCCTTTCTACATGATGCTCATCGGGAAGATTCTGAAGGTAAATAGTAGGATTCACAACACTACCACCGTAATGTTTCCTGATATTTAGAACATGACTACCAATCAATCGGGGGTTATTTTTAACCATAGAAACATTATCAACACCAAAACAGTTCTTTAAAAACCTATTAACGTGTGGTCTATGATAGTCAAGAATATTTGTTTGCGGATTTGATGTTATACAGAAAGAATTTGGATAAGCCCTCGCGTAAAAAAGACTTGCTGCCCCTCCAGCGGACCCGCCTACAAAGATTACGCTTGATGCATTAGTAACCGTGATAATTTTATCAATGATACGTGGGATTATATCATTTTGTAATGAATAATGCTTACTTCCCACATACCATGCCATATTCATATCATCAGACATATACAAGCAAGGATCATTAATTGAAAGCCTTGTAACTAATCCCTTTGGTGCAACACCTAAACCTGAAAAGATAGGAAGCTTTAAACCAACATCTCTTTTTTGGGCGCCATTGAAAAACACTAACAGCGGTTTTCCACTCTGAACATCAAGATTAATGTCTATTAGTGCCCCACGCTCATATATAGAATAGACACCCGTTGCAATACAACCAGCATCTTCGAAACTGTTTAATGAAGAAAACTCAGATGGAACACCCCATTTTTGAAATGATCTCTCATCCTTAATAGTCTTTATTACCCAATTCATTTATTAATCCTAGTACCAGAGCACGAAGTAATGTGTGACAAGAAAACTTTTCCACTTGTGGAATGGTCCGCAGGCTCCATACCATAAGTGCTTTGTATTATTGAATCATCCCAATCAGGACTATTTATATCAACCGCTGACAGTTTGACTTCATAGCATCGATTTATTTCAAGATCTTTTGATAAAAAACCATACAAGGGGATGTGCTTAAGAATAAAACTAAAGCGCCCCAAAGAGGATTTTTTTCTTTTAGTATTTATTATTTTCTTATAGCCATCAACCTCTATTAAAAGCGAGCAAGACTCATACTCAGAAATAAAGGAAACTCCTACCGGTATACCTCTCACACGTACAACTGTGCTATCATTCTTATTTAGAATTGAGGTTTTCTGCATAAACCTTGTATTTTCGAAGCATTTAATCTCCCCCGAAATGCTACTGATATCAAGACGTGGAAGTGGATCAATAGCTACATTGATTGAATCAGAAAAAAAGTTCACTGATTGTGCCAACAACATTTCAGATACTACTTGTTGTGATATATAGCTAGTAACAGATGGACTACTATAATGACTATCATCTAGATAAAAATCATCGAACGCGGCTACAATGCCAGCCTTACTTTTAAGCATGCTATCAACATCGACAGATAAACCGCCATACTTTGATGTTAAAAGCTTCATTTTATCATGCATAAGCGATTGGTTCTTCCAGAATCGTTCTTTGCGACGACCAAGCAAAATTGTTACAACTAGAGCCTTTGGGTACTTGTTGCGTACACATTCTAGCAACGCGGAAAATGAGTACTCCCATAATTTTCTATCATTAGAAAAAAGAGGAAGATCATTAATACCATACTCTATAAAGATAACATCGATATTCTTTTTCCCAAAGAGATGTGTATTCTCAAGACCAAATAGACAAGTAGTAGCGCCAACAGCGATGTTATATACATTCTTAACATCAACACCAGATGACATTAAAGATTTGGGTATCATTTCAGACAAGCCATCTCGTATAACTAGATTACTACCACCGATAAAAAGAATATTCACATCCAGCATCTCCGAGCCTTACTTAGAAATTTTTTTGTAGGTCTTAAATTCTTTGTTATTTAGTAGATCTAAAATCAATCTATTTTTAGCTAACACAAACTCTTCACCTAAGACTTTATCCCACTCATCGTAGAAACTACCTGCCCCCCCTGCATTGAAGGTAAGCTCACCGAAATAAAGACCTTCTCTACCGGCTAAAAAGTCAATCCTACAAAAAGGAAATGGAATCTCTGTGCTTAGCTTTTCAACTAGTTCTATATCTCTCTCGTTGAAAAGTGGATTCACTATTTTCCCATCTGATCTATAATAACGGGATATTTTAGCCTGCACCAAATTGCCATTTCTATCAAAGAAAACGTCCTCTCTTCTCTTCTCCCAACGATTTACTTGGAGCACCAAAACAACTTTCCCATAAAAAGTATAAAACTTAACATCATAAGAACAGTCGCCTTCGCTATTTAAAATAAGCTCTTCAACTTCCCACTTAAGACCAGACGGTGAGTTTTGAGCAATGCTAGTCAATGCATGATCAATTGAGCTAAAAGTCTTTCCCGAAAAAACATCTTTAACAACTCCACTTTTATTTTGCAAAAGACCATGCACATTTTTTGATTGTGCTCCAAAAACTGGCTTAAGTACAAACCCATTCTTAATGACAGAAAAATCAAATTTTCTGACGTCACTGTATGAAGCGTTTGTAAGGTATGTTTTTGGTAAGCGACAGCCCAGCTCAGCACAGAAATCTTTACCACCAGCTTTACTATTAATTCTATTTCTACTACTGACCATTGAGGCCATAAGACTACTATTAACTATTCTTTGGAATTTGAATGACTTAGAGAACAAATCATTCAACACAACAGTAAACGAATGTGAAACCGGAGGCACTATGCTTAGCCTTTCAATCCTTTTCCTAAGACTATTAAGGCTATCATAATCACCTGACTTGGCCATTCTTTTTATATGAGAATCAATTTCCTTAAAAGAATTTCGGATTTTAGAAAGCTCTTCTTCTATCAGAACAAAACTGTCATTTTCCATTTTCAGCTCTTAACTTTACTGTTTTTATAGAAGTATGAAAAAAGTCTTGCTTCAGCAGACAAGTAACACTCTCCTAAGTATCTATCAAATTCCTGATTAAAAGATGAAAACTGACCAGGTCTGGGAGTAAATTCGCCAAAAGCAAAATCTTTTCTGCTCTTTATAAAATCAATTCGCATAAACGGTGTCAGAATTTCTTTACTGATATGCTTCGCCGTTTCTAAATGTCTGGCACTAAAACCACTACCAATAAAAGATTTATCTTTATAACGACCTGTGCTCGCTAGGCTGCCATCTGGCATCCACTCGCAATATCGAGTTTCATTAGCCCTTTCAACCTCTAGAACAAACCCGACTTCACCGTAAAAACAGTAAAATTTTAAATCCACGGGTGGAACTAATGCACCTTCATCAAAATCACCAATAAACTCTTCTAACAACCAAGAATCTTTTTTAATAATACCACTTTTCATCAAATCCGAGGCTTTATCTAAAGCATTCTGAACCGAAGAAAAACTTTCTCCTGTTCGCACTTCAAAAACACCACCTAATTCATCAAAAATAAAAACTCCATGACTAGATGAGCCATTTTCAGGTTTTAAAACCGATCCATTAATAGGTACTATTTTATTAATCGGTTGATTGTATGCATAGGTCTTTGGTCTTTTCACTCCTAGCTTGTCAATAAATTCATATGCATGTCGCTTATTATTCAGTTTCCATTCTGGCTGAAAATCAAACAATTGTCTTCTGCGAGTTGCTTGAACAAGCAGCTGTTGAAATGACGATGCATTTTTTAAGGGAATTTTATTTTGACTTAATAGCCTTGTATTTTTCTCTGTTAGCTCATCAATCCTTAGTAAAGCGACCATTTCTTCTAATACAGATCTACGTACATCACTCGATAGATGCTGAACAGCAGTAGCAATTTGATTCGATATGATGCTTTTCTGTTCCTTCTCAATCTTTAGCCTTTCATCCGCTCGTGCTAGTGCGGATAAAAGTTCATCAACCCGATTTTTGCTCAAATAACACCCCACATTTTGAATCCAATAAAATCAGGATACCCATCAAGTGGGTAATCAATCAGACTTTTATCTGTTATTCTATACTCATTACACTCAACAATTTGTCCCATGACAACGGGCTCAACTTTACCCTGTTCAAGTTGCTCAAAGTAAAGTGTGCACAAGGACTCTGGAGCTTTATGGAAGCTAGGCCAATGAAAAAGGGCAACTTTTTGCTTGGGGTTTGTAGCTAAGTGTTTCACTACTTTTTTGCAGTCCTCCAACCGTGAAAAATCACCTGCAATCACAATATCGAATTTTAATGGGTCATCAGATCTCTCAAACATACTACGAGGAGCTGGAAATGCCCGATTTTTTTTTGCATCATTGATTTTTAATTTTTCATTTGATGCATGCCACCAAGCACAAATTTCTCGATATATGTGTCGAAGTCCAAAGTAAACTGTTCTAACATGAGTTGCCTTAGTACGCGTCAAGGAGGACTCCTCATCAAGCGCAAACGCAAGAGGGGTATCATCAAAAATCTTTGCAAAGGCTTTTTTGCCGTAGTGGGCCTGCATTCTCCAAATATATTCTGTATCACCACCTATGCGAACATGATCCCATTCACCAATCGTGTCTAATACATCTCTATGAAACATAAAAGAAGACTGACTCCAGTGGGTTAAACAGTTATTAGGGCGCCAATTCTGTGTAAACAGGAGGTTTTGCTGAGCTCGAATCCAATGTGCAGAGCAACCCTTAACTTCGGGATGCGTTTCTAAGAACGCAACTTGTGTTGCTATTTTTTGCGGGTGGGACCAGTCATCACTATCGTGCGTTGTTAAGAGCTCCCCAGTAGCAAACTTTAAACCAAAGTTACGTGCAGCATAAGCACCACCATTCACTGGCGGCTGTATGGCTTTAATGCGAGGGTCTTCTTTCTCTAAAGCCTTAAGAATCTCAAATGTGTTATCTGGAGAGCAATCATCAACCGCAATAATCTCAATATTGTCATACGATTGCTCGAGCAAGGACTCAATTGCAATGCGCACTTGCTCGCCTGCACTGTATATTGGCATGATTATTGAGACTTTCTTACTTCCTTTAATTACTGGAAGAGGTTCACCTCGAACATTTGCAATAGATAATGGCTTAGTTTCATCCTTAATACGTATTTTACTAAACCCATGAATCGATAATGCGTGGTTGATCATTTCCAATCGGTCAATATCACGATCCAAAGAGTTTGACAATGCAAAATGAGCATCTGCATCCTTAGGGTGCAAATCAACATACGCTTTAAGTACTTGATACGCGTCTTTAGGACGCCCTAAGCTCATTAGACAAAAAAAGCTAAGATATACTGTTTCCTTACGAGATTTGTTTGCGGCAACTAGCCCCTGCATTTCGCAAGCAAATTCTAATGCCTTCTCTATTTCCCCACAAAAATACAACCAACGTGCTGTGTGCCACATTGCCCACCAGCGCGACTCTTCTTTTGAATCTGTGTCCTTATATACTTTTTCAAGCTCTTTTAAAGCCGAAATAGAGTGTCCATTCCATAATTGAACAGATAAATTATTGGTAAGGTTTGATTCAGCCCCCTTAATTTTATATCCTTTTCGTTTACCTTCTTTCAAATAATGAACCAGAGGATTCTGATTTACATCTAAGGCGTAGTTCTGTAAATAAAAAGTTGTATCAAAACGCTTACATGGGTTAAATCCAAGCCGCCAACCAATGACCATATAGTGTAGGATTGGATCAACCCCCTTTGGTAAAAACTCTCTATATTCCTCTCTGTACCATTTCCCATTGACTAATTTTGACTTTTTAATAAGCGCATAGTCATTTTCAAGATCTATAGGAAAAGAATACATACTCCGCAAAAGCAAATGTATATCGTCTGCACGCACATTTGATCTCATCGCCGCAAACGAGAAGTTAGTATATGAGTATTTAAAGGATGGAAGCTCAATGACAGATTGAGTGTAGCTGTTCAATGCTTTCGTGTACTCACCCTGTCTATAATACAAATTCCCTTCAGAAAAGCTACATTTTGTCATTTTAAAACTCTTTTTTCATTTAATTACAAGGTATTACTGGTAGCGAAGATTTAATCATCCAGTCGCTGTTCAAGACTTGCCAACTGCTCAAGCGTATTGACACCCTCGACCTCTTCCGCTGATAAGGCCCGCTGAGCGTGAATAGGTATACCCTGCTCTTTAGCAATTGAGATGATATCTGTTAAATAATACTCCCCTTGAGCATTATTTGCGGATAGTTTCGGCAACCAGGACTTGAGCAAACTCGCTGGTAAAGTCATGATTCCGGTATTGACCTCACGTACTAACTTCTGTTCGTCATTCGCATCTTTTTCCTCTACAATCGCAACCACTTCGCCGCTGCTATTTCTAAGGACTCGTCCATATCCTTTCGGATTATCCAAGACGACGGTTAACAACCCAACACTCGGAACAGTCGCGCATGTGAGCAACTGATTAAGTGTGATCGCAGAAATGAGTGGGACATCACCATACAGAATTAAAGCCTGACTGTGTTCATTGACCAGAGGCATCGCTTGAGCAACTGCATGACCTGTTCCTAATTGCTCGTGTTGTGACGCAAACTGAATACCTTCATCCTTGACAACTGCTTTAACTTGATCGGCACCATAGCCAACAACAAGGTGAATTTGGCGTGGATTTAGTTTTTTTGCGCTCTCTATAACCCATTGTATCAAGGGTTTACTCTTGAGAGGATGAAGTACTTTCGGCAAGGCTGATTGCATACGACTGCCTTTACCCGCCGCTAAAATAATCACTTCTAATGACATATTAAAATCCCTGCAAACACTGACTCACTCGACGGTGACGCTTTTAGCTAAATTACGAGGTTTGTCGACATCTGTTCCTTTTACTAAAGCGACATGATAAGCCAAGAGCTGAAGAGCCACAACATGCAATACTGGAGACAAAAGGCCATAGTGCTCCGGCATTTTTAAAACTACTATCCCTTCACTGGAGTCTATTGCCGTATCTGCATCTGCAAACACATACAGAACACCGCCACGGGCACTCACCTCTTGCATGTTGGCTTTTAGTTTATCAAGCAAGCTGTCATTAGGGGCAACGATTACAACAGGCATATTGGCATCTACAAGTGCTAAAGGCCCATGTTTCAACTCACCTGCTGGATAGGCCTCAGCATGAATGTATGAAATTTCCTTTAGCTTTAATGCTCCTTCTAATGCAATCGGATAGTGATACCCACGCCCTAAAAATAATGCGTGGTGTTTATCGGCAAAATGCCCGGACCAATTTTTAATTTCTGGCTCTAATGCCAATACTTTTTCAACGGCGAGAGGCAAGTGCAGCAACTCTTGTAAGTATTGTTGTTCTGAGTCAGCGCACAAACGCCCATGTTTCTTTGCTAAAACTAAGGTTAATACAAACAACGTCGCCAATTGTGTAGTAAAAGCTTTAGTGGATGCAACGCCTATTTCTGGACCCGCTCGAGTAATGAAGCGTAACGCCGTTTCACGCACGATAGCAGATTCAGGAACGTTACAGATTGCTAAGGTAAATTTATGACCAAGCGCTTTGGCCTCTTGTAAAGCCGCTAACGTATCAGCCGTTTCACCGGATTGTGAGATTACAACCACTAACTGATTAGGATTCGCTACGGTCTTTCGGTAACGGTACTCGCTGGCAATTTCAACACTACAGGGAATGCCGACTAAGTCCTCAATCCAGTATTTAGCAGTCATACCGGCATAACTTGATGTTCCACAGGCAACAATTAACACAGAATCAACCTGAGAAAAGATGTCAGCCGCCTGAGCGCCAAATAAACCCGGATCTAGCTGCGCCATACCACTGAGCATTTCTAAGGTATTGCCTAACGCTTGTGGCTGTTCGAACATCTCTTTTTGCATAAAGTGCTGATATGGTCCCAACTCTACTGCACTGGCTGAAAGCTGTGACAAGGTTTCTGTGCGCTCGACTGTTTTGCCCTTCGCATCATGGATCTCTAGCAGGTTTTGCTGAATACGAACAATGTCACCGTTCTCCAAATAGATCAAACGACGAGTCACACTGATCAAAGCAGACGCATCAGAAGCGGCATAGATGCCATTATCAGCGATTCCGAGCATTAAGGGAGACCCTTCACGTGCCACGATCAGTTGATCAGGAAAATCTTGATGAATAATGGCCAATGCATAAGCACCCTTCACTTGAGTTAAGGCCACTTGAACAGCCATCAATAGATCTGGATGGGATTTTAATTGATACTCGATTAGATGCGCGACAGTTTCAGTGTCCGTATCCGAAGTAAACTCATAACCTAAGGCTTGAAGTTGCGCTTTTAATTCCGCATAGTTTTCGATGATACCGTTATGCACTAAGGCCAGTTTGCCAGAGATATGCGGATGCGCATTACGCTCGGCAGGAACACCATGAGTTGCCCAGCGTGTATGGGCTATGCCTAAAGCCCCCTGAGCTTTTTGTGCTTGGGTTAATGCTTCTAATTCTGCAACACGCCCCAGCGCTCTATACCGCTGGGGTTCTCTTTCACCTAGTACCGCTAAACCCGCTGAGTCATATCCACGATACTCTAGTTGTTTCAATCCACTGATTAAAAAATCAATACTGTCGACCGATGCATTGGCCGCAACAATTCCACACATGTTTAAATTCCTTTAGAAAACACATCAAGTATAAAAATGAAACAGCTTTACATTACACTAACATTTCAACCAACGCTTCAGCGCAGTCTTGTGCTGTTTCTCTGCAGGTCGCCTCGACCATTACTCGAATCAAAGGCTCTGTACCTGACTTTCTTAATAGCACTCGCCCATTTTGACCTAAACGATTCTCAATACTCACTAACCGTTCACGCATAGGGCGTGTGTCGAGAGGATTAATACCGGTGTCTTGGTATTTTACGTTAATTAATACTTGAGGCAGTTTTTGCATACCTTGCTTCAAAACCGCTAAAGAGGCTTGTTGCTCAACCATTAATGCCAATACACGCAGCGATGCCACTATTGCATCACCTGTTTGAGCATAATCTAGCAAAAGAATATGACCAGACCCCTCGCCTCCAATACGCCAGCCTGTTTTACTTAGCTGCTCCATCACATAACGATCACCTACATTGGCACGGACAAACGGAATCTTAAGTGATTGCAATGCCAACTCTAAACCAAAATTTGCCATCAGCGTGCCCACAACTCCCCCCTCGTACCCCTTTCTTTGGGCATCCCGAGCCAGTATCCAGAGAATCTCATCACCGTCTACAACAGCTCCAGTATGGTCAACTAGCATAATACGGTCTGCATCACCGTCAACAGCAAGGCCGATATCCGCTTGATGATTCTTCACCGCCTCAACAAGACTGGATAATGAGGTTGCGCCACACTGCGCATTGATATTGATACCATTTGGTTGATCATGAATACTGATAACTTGGGCACCCAGCTCACGGTACACCTTAGCAGCAATTTTATAAGCGGCGCCATTGGCACTGTCCACAACGATTTTTAAGCCCGTCAGTTGTAAATGGCTCGGGAAACTGCGCTTACAGTATTCGATATAGCGCCCAGCGGCGTCTTCGATACGGCGAGCTTTGCCTAAATGTTCCGATGCCACACACTCTATGCCATGCTCAAGTGCATGTTGCAGCATCTTCTCAATCGCTTTTTGCTGTGCATCCGATAACTTTGATCCCTCGTTAGAGAAAAACTTAATACCGTTGTCGTAATAAGGATTGTGTGACGCACTAATTACCACCCCAGCATCCGCACGGAAGGTAGAGGTTAAGTAAGCCACTGCTGGTGTGGGTAAAGGGCCTGCTAGAGCGATATTGACACCCGCAGCGGATAAACCCGATTCCAGCGCAGATTCGATCATATAACCACTGGCGCGCGTATCTTTGCCAATTAGAATTTCTTGAGTGCCCTCTGCACCTAAAACTTTGCCCGCAGCCCATCCAAGTTTCATGATAAAGTCTGGTGTCATCGGGAATTGGCCTACAAAGCCACGGATACCGTCGGTGCCAAAATACTGCATGGTTCATCCTTTAGGGGTTTAATACAGAAACAATAAGACTAAGAGCGCTAATTAGCGCTCTTCAGGAAGGGAGAAATCTAAGCCTAGGGATTTTTCAGAAAAAGGCACAGTTGTATCAATTACAGCTAAGTCTTTTTCTTTAGTAACAATTAAAGCTTTTGTTCTGGATTTAGTTAAACGCCCTAGGCCTTTCTCTAAGGAATAATATTCTAAATCAAATTCATAGGCTTCCGCCCAGTGATGGCAAATGTCTTTCTCTTCTTGACGAATTGTATCATCCATCCAGATCTCTGCATTTGGCGCTAACTTTTCAACCACGGCGGGTAATGCTGGATAACGACTGTAAAGGCAGGTGGCGCCTGGCGGTCCATCTACCCATAGCAAATCGACATTCCTAATACCTTCTAAAGATGATTGCGCATACCAGTAAGAAGGCTTCTCAGCATCCGCTGGGTTTAAGTGATCTGCATGCCATGGCTCTAGCGCATTAATCCGTAGATCGACCCACTTTTCTAACTTTTCAGCTTTTAAGGTAGCCAAAGTCTGCGCACCGTAATGATCACTATGTTCTATTGAAAAGAGCTTACCTTTGCCATTTTGACTTAAAGCATCTGCAATCACTAAAGTTGACGCACCACTGCCAAACTCAACAATCGCATTAGGCTTAACATCCATTATATGTGAATGTAAACGAACAAGAACATCTGGGGATGTCGCCCATCCTCGCAAAGGGGGCAATTGTCCTTTGATATTTAAACGACGTTGTAGCCAAGATAGGCTCTCAAGTTGTTCATATAAACAATTCTGAACAACTATCAAGTCTCGTGTTAATTTATCAGCGTTTGCTTTTACTGTTTTTAACAATTCATTTTTAACATTTAAAATCTGGTTCTCAATAGATTTGATCTCTTTGTTATCGAATAGTTTTGTCATAATAAAGCCTACTTTTATAGTTATTCAATTCGTAAAGAAAAATTATAAACCTATTAACCCATTAACCCATACAAGACTCGTATTGAGTAAATTCTACTCTAGGCAACTCTCTTTACGCTTGCATTTCAATCTACTCAACCACTTTGATCTTAATGCACCTAATTAACACATACCTATATTTTCATAGTTTATTGTTGTAATAGTTAAAACCTACAAAAATACAAAACGAAAAAATAACGAAAGACTATAAAAGCTTCAAAAAACCCAATCAAAATTAGAAACCAAAAATCTCTTTCATAATCAACTTTGTATCATACCTACTTGGAGGATTATGTCCCAATACCGCATCATCATAAAACACAATATTAAAACTATTTTCAGACTTAAAGCCTTCTTGAAATGAAGTCACGTCAAAAACCCGAAAGAAGTTGAATCTTTTTTGCAAAACACCAACGTGATTTACTAAATGAAACGTATCTGATTTATTTTGGATTATAAAAACTTTTCCATACCGCCCTGTTAGTTCAGGAGAATATGAGATACGCTCAATAATATCATTATCATTCTCTACTTGATCAGGATAACATATATCAATCATAGCAGAGTACAATCTTGGATAAAATTTATTCAAATATATTTGAGGATTAATAGCAACAACCGTACTTTCAGTATAGATATTAGACATTTTTAGGCTCACAAAGCCACCAGCAGAAGAACCAAAAAAAACAACATCTTTATTACTAAGCCCACTGTCTTTTACGATCTTTGATACAAGCTGTGAAGCACAACATAGAGCATTCGATCTATCGCCTTGGAACCACCCAATGGTTAAATTATTATTCTCATCTATTGTCGGATCATCAAAAAAAACGCAAGAGTATTTTTCAATATAATCAGGAAACCAGCTATTTCTCTGGAATTGAACATCTCCCTTCGAGCGATCATAAGCCCCTGGAAAAAAGAAAATTATTTTTTCAGGACAGAGTGACTCATGATACACATACTTTAACTCACACCCATTAAAGGAAAAACTTTTTACATCCATCACAAAGCTCTCACAAATGTTGATTCAGTTACAAAAATTGAAAAAATAATAGGACCAATTATCTTTTACAAATAATCAAGGAGCTATTGTTGATATCCCTGAGATATTATTTAATTTAAAAACATTTCCTATAACTTCAAAAAACTCAACGTCAACAACATCTACACCATATCAAATTAAATATGGTGAAGTATTACACCACGACCCATGGAAAAAATCATAAAGCCACGGAAAAATCATGAAACCCCGCATGTCTCTAAGACTTGCGATAAATACTCTCGACTCATCGCTGCCTTCTTTCGCTTCCTTTGAATGCCTGCTTTAAAGGTCTTTTCACTTTTCAAGAAGTTCA